>JAEWCZ010000003.1 GCA_023390335.1 Bacillota bacterium
AAGTGGTTTTAAATCTTCACTTCCTTCTTTTAACCACCAAAATGAATTCTTCCCGTAATATATATTTTTAGCCCAGTACTCTTCATCTTCATGATATATTAGGTCATCTCCAACTATCTCTAAGCCCATCCAACATCTATTTATACGCCCCATTGCTTCATCCATTGAAATTCCAAAAAGCTCTATCATTTTTTTAGCAATTTCAATACAAAATTCTTCTGATTCTTCATCAGTTACAAATTCAAAATTATTCATTTTGTAAGTTCCTTTCGTCTTAATTTTAACTATTATTTTTTAGATATTTCATAAGCCTTTGCACAGCATCTTTACTATGGAATGACATTTGATGTCCTCCGCTTACTGGTGATTGTCCATTGAGGAAATTTCTAGGTTTGTTAAGTAACATCGGTCCTTCAACATAATCATAATCATGCAATTGATTACCAAGACGATTATTTCTTACAAACTCTTCCCATTCAGTTGAACCTTCACTAAATTTCAGACCATTAAGATTTTCAAACTCAGACTTCGGCACACTGAATTTCAGTACATCACCGCCATCTAAACTTCGTTGTGACCATTTGATTGCTTGTGCTTCATTATTGGTAGTATAGAATCCCTTACCAAAGTCTAACTTTATTCTTGATTTTGATAAGTCTATACCTCCATTACGTATTGCCTCGGCAACTTCGGAAGAAGTTCCATGGTACAAATCAATATATTCATCAGCTTTAACTGCCCCCTTGGGGCTGAAACTATATATATAAATTTTTTAGTGGCAACTAGCCTTTTATCACCAGTTACCACTATTTTATCAGAAAGTATTGAGTATGCTAAGAGGCTAAATATCAGCAATTTGGAGTGCTGGCTTAATGATATAGACCCTGCTAGTTTTTGGAGTGTACTAAAACTAGGTGGCATAGAGCTCGCTTAGTGTACAATGTAGAATGGCTTACACATAAAGTCGCTACTATAAACCGATG
This sequence comes from Bacillota bacterium, assembly GCA_023390335.1. Classification (GTDB taxonomy): domain Bacteria; phylum Bacillota; class Clostridia; order Acetivibrionales; family DSM-1351; genus Ruminiclostridium. The sequence goes on from JAEWCZ010000003.1 coordinate 984, forward strand.
TATCCCTTTATATTACTTAGATTACAGCGATTTCACTGTGTACAAAAGACTTTGTATATCTGTAGACACATAAAAAATAAGCGGTTTATACACACAGTATCATACATAACCGCTTAAACTAATAATCACCGCTTTTATGGTCTGAATAAAATCGGATAAAACCACACAGGCTCTTTTATTTATTATTTATATACCCTGAAATGTTTCAAGGCATCCTTAAATTACCGTGTACCAAGCTATGTCCTATTATATCCAAAGTTAGACCTTAGAAAGAAAAATTCCAACAGATACCTTTACAGCATCTATTGGAATTTTGTTATTTGCTTGAATCAGACATCAAAAGAAGTTTTTACAAAAGGTCCTATTTTTCTATTGACAATTGCATTTAATCCTCTTTTTGATGGCTGTTTGTTGTTTTTATAGTATATTTTTTTACTCAACTTACTACAGAATTTGAATTGAAGTTTCTTCTTTTCTATTTTATCGTTATTTTAAGCAAATTTATCACTTATATATTTTTTATACAGTCACTATAACCATATTTATGAAGTTAGCTGATTATTACTAATCAAAACATAAATCTAGTCGTCCGACTTTTACTTCAACATATTTTCCATCAAGAAATCCATATTCATATAAACATTCCCTATCAATCGCAAAATCTAATATTGAACTGATAATTCCATTGTCAATATCAAGAATACCGAATATTGAATATGAATAAGTGCCTTTACTTAATATACTTTTCTCATATATATTAGCTTCTTCTATCTCAATATCATCATAAAGTTCTATTTCAACTTCTGCTTCCTCATCTATCGGTATACTAATTCCCATATTTACAAAACCTGTAATAGTTACTCCTTCAATCTGGATTGTTACTTCCTCATCATCTTCAATTTCCTTAATCACGCAATTATATTTCATTGAATTTTCTCCCCTTATTTTGGATTAATAATCTTTATATTTTCTCCATTTAACATCTTCCAAAAAGTTTTACCACTCTCAGTATGGAAAGTAGTTATAAAACCTTCATTATTGGTTCCAACAAATGCAAATTTAGCTCCATTTTTTTGGCTAGTACCATAATACTCCAGAAAACCTGTTCTTATTTCACCTTTATACGGATAATTTACTTCGTAGCCATTATTCATAACATCTCTTGCTTGATTTAAATAGTCATCAAGTGAATATGCTCCAAATTCATTACGATGTTTCCAATAATGCGATACTAATTTTTCATCATCTGCAAACACTGCATTATCATATTTGCTAGCTTTAGTCTCCCATTTAACATTATCTGCTCCAAATAAATCATTAAGACTTTCATAATGTTCTTCTCCGCTTAGACAATATTTATTAGGATTACTTACCCCCTTATTGTCAATATTAAGTTTATTAGCAACTTCTTGCTCTGCCGGATTCAATCCTCCATTATTTAACTTATTCCGCAAGTATGATTCAAACTGCCGTTTGTTTTTGCCTTTAATCCGCCCCTCGTCCATAAGAGACATGATTCTATCGGCAGCTTTTTTACAAATGTTTCCGCTGGGATCCACATAATACACTGGGTTATTGGCACAGTATGCATACAGATTCAGGCCATCTCCCCGGTAGGTATCTTCCTGGGTGAAGCGTCCAATGACCGGATTATAGTATCTGGCTCTCAGGTAATACTGCTGGCTGATAGAATCGAACTGCTGTCCGTTAAACTTAAAACGGTTTTCTGCCTTTTCCCGGCTTTCCGTTATATTTCCCCATGCGTCATATTCATACTGGTTGAGGACTTCCTCTCTCTCTGTCACATGGGTGATACTCCCCAGCTCACCGCTTGCATCGGAAACTAACAGGACATCGGAATGGATATAGCGATTGGTTTCTCGTCACGGAATCATAAATGGCCCCGTAAAAAACAACAAGTAAATCCACAAAATAAACAACCCGTAGTTCTATAAGTTAATTACATTTTATACATTCCCTTATTAAATCCATAATTTTATCCGCTGCATCCATTATTATTGTTTGCTCTTCTTCAGAATATAAGCTACATACTGATTCCATTGCTGGATAAAAATCAACAAACAAATCCACTGCCTTTCTTGGAATGAAATCACATTGCTCCCAATCAATTGATAGTTCTTTTAATAATTTACAAATTGAATCTACCTTATCTATATTTAAGCCATCGCCTAATCTAAGTAAAACCAAAATTCCATCTTCAGATAAAAGTAATTTTTCTAAAGTCATAACTTTATTATTCATCGTATAGCTCATCCTCTCTATATATTTTGGTGATTTTCAATAATTATTTAAGTCATTTGTTGAAGTGTATAGTTACATTTAGTTTCAAAATTAATTTAACAATTGAAAACTCTATTAAAATGTCATCTCCTTATCTTATTTCAATATACTTAAGGCACCACTTGGTATGTACCCTTCTAAAAGCACTTCAGATGAGCCTTTCGCAAGGCCCTTTGCAGTGGAGCCTTTCAATAATGTGTTACGCCCTATGTCTGTTGATAAATCATATATTTTAACATCATTAGGAATTTTTGAAATATTTATTTCAACAATTTTGTTACCTGTCTTTTTTGCCCATTTATTAGCAATATTTATATCAGTTGTAGTTGAAATAAATTGTGAACCTTTGTTTCTACTCCCAGATGTTATATGACCTTCAACAGTCATTCCTCTTTGCGGATTTTTAGCTGTCAAACCATTCTGAGGGTTTTCATCTGGTCTAATTACACGATAAATTTTCGACTGCCCAGGATCCCCTACGACTCTCTCAAGTTTAGTTTTACCTGATGTTACACTGCCCGAACCTTTATTGTTAATATTAATATTAAGTTTTTTAGCAGCTTCCTGCTCCGCCGGTATTAATTTTTCTCCTTTGTTTACCTTATTTCTTAAGTATGCAGCTAAATTCCCCTGTTCCTTTGCAGTTGCTGTTCCTTTATCCATACTTTCTATAATTCTATCTCTGGCAGTTTTGCACATGTTCCCACTAGGGTCCACATAATACACTGGATTATTGACACAGTATGCATACAGATTCAGCCCATCTCCCCGGTAGGTATCCTCCTGAGTGAAGCGTCCAATGACCGGATTATAGTATCTGGCTCTTAAGTAATACTGCTGGCTGATAGAATCGAACTGCTGTCCGTTAAACTTAAAACGGTTTTCTGCATTTTCCTGGCTTTCCGTCACATTTCCCCATGCGTCATATTCATACTGGTTGAGGACTTCCTCTCCCTCTGTCACATGGGTGATACTCCCCAGTTCATCGCTTGCATAATGGTAGTAGATCCTTGCGCTCTCCGCGTCGGAAGCTAACAGGACATCAGAACGAATATAACGTTTGGTTTCTCCTTTGTTTTCTTCGGCTGCGACCTCAGTTCCCCTGAAAATGAACTGCACCAGATTGCCGTTCTCCTCCATCTCATGGCGTAACCCTTCCGCATCATAGCGGTTGATCTGGATGTTTCCGTCAAAGGTTTCCACCCTGCTTGTCCGATGAAAGGCATCATAGGTGTACTGATTCTTTCCGTCCT
>JAEWCZ010000056.1 GCA_023390335.1 Bacillota bacterium
CCGGTGCTTTTTAAAAAGCTATTACTTACCTGCAGTATGATGTGCTCGGTCATTTCATTTGAGATTGGCGAGATAGAATGAGGAATAAGGGATGGTACAAACATCAGATCGCCTTGACTGCAAAGGCGAGACCTGCCGTCCAAAGTAAGTAACTCGCTATTTTTTGTGATATATATAATTTCATAATAAGGATGGAAATGATTTCCGAAGAATGTATGATCACTACTATAAATAAAACAGCAAAAGTCATCATAATTTAAAGTATTCTCTATCTCCAATTTCTCTTGGTAAAGCATCGCAATACCTCTTCAGCTTTAAAATAAGACGATTTTATACAACAGGAAACTCTTGTATCAGATACGAAAGATCCATTCAGCGGAGATCCATTGCAAAAAACCTCCTTCGTATTTTTAACGCTTATCTGTCAAAGCGTTATTTATAATTTTATGTTTGGCAATCATAGAATTACGAAACAATCCATATAAAACAGAACCTTGTTGCACGCCGATAGCTCGTCGGATAAAGGCAGCACCTTTTTCGCCATGCATCAGCCAACAACTTTCCATTTACTGTACCGTGAATATTTTCATGGCACGTTCCACATCGGCCTGCATCGCTTTCGCAGCCTCGTCGGCCACATCATGGAAAAACGTCATGTCTCGTTCAGCCAACAGCTTTTTTGCGGCGAAAACGCCTTCCCGAGACATATAGCTGTAGTAGTTGATTTTCCGGACTCCATTTTTGATCGCGTTAAGGTAGTCTTCTTCACTGCAGCCGCTGCCCCCATGCATTACCAGGGGCAAACCGACCAGTTCCTTGATTTTTGCAACACGCTCGAAATCAAGTTTGGGTTTTGCCTTATAGATGCCGTGCGCCGTACCGAAACTGGGAGCAAGGGCGTCGATGCCGGTTTCATCCACAAACTCCTTTGCAAGATCCGGATCAGTGTACACAGGCCCCCCGGAATTAGCGCCGCCTTCACGGGTTGCCAGCGTACCGATTTCCGCTTCGACACTTGCATCGGTTTTCTTTGCCATTGCCACCGCTTTCCTGGTATTGACAACATTCGCGTCATAAGGCAGTGCGCTGCCATCGTACATTACACCGGTAAAACCCATGTCCAACGCCTGCTGCATATAGTCCAGATGCTCGCAGTGATCCAGATGGACACAGACCGGCACCTTTGCTCTTTGAGCCATTAACAGCATGACTGGGCCGATCACACTCAGCGGAGCTACCGGCTCATGAAGTTCGGCATGGCTGATAATCACCGGTATGTTCAGCTTTTCCGCAGCCCTTATCACAGCCAGCATGCATTCCAGATTAGGCGTATTGAATGCGCCCATCGCATTGTTGTGTTCTTCCGCATACTGTAAAACTTTGTTTAATGTTACAAGCATTTTTTACTCCTTTAATTGAAAAAATTCTGTTTCACTTGTCAACATGTGAACCTTGACTGAATATTTCAGACTTGTGCCGGGTTCCGCATATTTCAAGATTCCCTTTTCTCTCATTACGTCCCGGCCATCCGGATAACAATTCCCCGGCTCCAATCCCAAAACATAATCACGCACGCCCATCATTTTCCACTCGGTGAAACAGTCCAGAACGGCGGGATCATAATGGATGGCCAGACCCTGACCAAGTTCTGGCTGATAGATAGCAGCTATTCCTTTTCTATGGCAAGTATGGTAATAGCAACGCTCTTCATAACCGGGTTGAGGCTTTTCCATGTGCATCCAGTTTGCAATATCTTCCGCAGCGTGTTCGTTACGCGGCGAGACACTCTCCGAAGAAATGTAAACCAGGCTGTCTTCATCCAGCAGAGGATACCCCATATTCATGTGATAAAGCAGTTCTACCGGCGTGCGCGTATCACCTTCGTTCATGATCTCATCCGTGACAGAAAACTCGTTTTTGTCCAGATATACTTCAATGCAGCGGTGCAGCCGCAGCTTTCGTGTGAACATCCCCTCATCATTTACATCCGCTTCCAACCGCAGGACTTTTTCATTTTTTGACCAAAGCACATGCTCGGCGGGCGTGTTCGCGATGCTTCCGTGCAGGGGAAGAGCTTCGCCCTGATCGGTGCAGGGGTTTCCTACCGATTGCAGCCCACTGGTTGTCAGAAACCCGGCGGTAAAGCTTTTTAAAAAGCCGGTGCCGACACAGTCATAATAGGTGGGGGACACATAGCCGCATGGAGAAAAATAGCTCATATTTACGCCTCGAAACGCAAGGCGAGAAATATCTGCGCAGCGATCCGCCGAGACAGTCAACTGCAGGCCGCGGCCGTTATTCATTTCAAAAAGGCGCATCCCATCGCCTTTTCCACCTACCAGACGATGTTCTTCCACGCGCGCCAGCTGCGTTTCATGGCCAAGATACGAATTCATAAACACACCTCCTTACACAAGCGGCCGAATCGCGTTATACAGCTTTTTATAGCGTTCAAAGCAACTTTGATATTTTTGATGAACATCCGGCCTGGGCAGGTAGGTTTTCCGTTCAGTAACGATTACGGATGCGGCTTCACGCAAATCACAGAAAACGCCCAGCGCAATACCGACCAGCATGGCACTCCCCGCCGCTCCGGCTTCGGCGGAACGCAACGCTGTAACCGGTATGTTTAAGATGTCGGCCTTCATCTGCAGCCAGACGCGACTGTTGGCCCCACCGCCCGTAGCCCGCAATTGCCTGATTTCAATACCCGCTTCACGTAGCCGCTCAATATTGAGAAGCATCTCGTAACAGATGCCCTCCATGATAGCCAAATGAATGTCGTTCTGCGTGTTGGCTACTGTAAGGCCGACGATGGCTCCTTTGGACCCGGCGTCCATATACGGCGTTGCAGCGCCTGCGAAATGCGGCAGCACCAACAGCCCGGTGGGCTGATTGTTCCAGTTATCCTCCAGCTCAGCATAGATACTGCGGCCATGAGCTTTTGCCTCCTCCGCCGCGTATCCCGCAAGATTGTCAGCAAACCATTTTATAATCGCACCGCCGGTATAGGAAAAAGAATAACAGACATATTTGCCGGGGATAATGTAAGGGACAATCGAATAGTTGCTTTCCGCCATAATCTTGGCATCCGCATGTTCAAAAACGGGAGTGATGCATTCCACCGTACCCGAGCCATTTACCGCACAGCTATCATCAAAAACACCGCTGCCGATAGCGGCAGCCACCTGATCGTGGCTGACGGAAACAGCAATCACATTGCGGGGCAACCCCAACTCAGCCGTCAGCGAAGGTCTGAATTCTCCTGCGCTGGTGCCAGTGGGCACTGGTTTTGAGAACACCGCGGGATCGACATCTGCCGCTTCGAATACATCAGCGCTCCATTTTAATTCATGAATGTCGAACGCCATTGTGCGTGTCGCCAGAGAATAGTCAATCTGATTTTTACCCGTCAGCATATAAACAATATAATCTTCGATCAGGAATACATGCGTCACGCGCGAATAAAGCTCAGGACTGTGTTTTTTGATCCACATCAGCTTCGGCATACTGTACATGGGGTGCGGTTTTAATCCTGTAATTTGAATCAATCTGCCGCTGCCCAGCTTCTGTACCAGTTCCCCGCACTCTTCCGCACCGCGTGGATCCGTATACAGCATTGCCGGACAGAGCGGCTCGTTGTCTTTATCCAGCAGAACAAAGGTCTCTCCAAAGCTCGTCACACCAACTCCACCAATTTTTGGGTACTTATTTGCGGCCTTTCTCAGGACGATTTTAACCGCTGCCCAAATGGCAGTCACATCTACTTCATGCTCAGAATATGTACGGAGGACTGGGTAATCATGATAGATACGGTCGTAGTAGACACCATTTTCATCATAAACGGTTACTTTGCAGCCAGTAGTACCGATATCTAAGCCCGCAAGAAACATAGTGAACCTTCTTTCAATCGTCGATGTTGACTGTGTCATAGTGGAGATAGGTATGGAACGCCTCGTCCAGCGCCTCCTTTATATGGCCCACACCGATAGAGGTATGATGCTTGAAACCGTCGCGGGCCAAGCGAATTAGCTTATTCTGCAGATCGGGAATTCTGGCGACGCCGGCACAGCCGAAATATCCCTGTTCGATAGGATCAGCGGTAATCTCTCCTTCGCTGGTGTAAACGATCAGTTTACCATCTTTTGTCTGGCAATTGGAAATGGTGACGGGCATTGTCTTGATGCGGCCTTCATTGGTACCCCATCCGGAACCGGGGTCACCTTTGGCGAACATTTTATGTTCGGTGACAGTGCCTTTTTCTGTCATCAGGCTTTGGGCCACGGGACCACAATGGAACAGAATCACCTTGTTCGGATCATCGCCATAGTTGTTATTCCAGTCGAGGACGGTAGCGGGCTTACCGGAAGCAAGGTTCATCGCGCGCATCGTTATGGCGCTGCACAGATCGATTTCGCAGGAAGCGACAATGCCACGGTCATTCAACTCACTCAGCAATACGCAGGGGCACACGCGAAGAATTGTCTCCAGCTCATTCCAACACCGGATCGTAATAGCATCCAGATGATAATTCTCGATGTACTCATCGATTACGCAACTGATTTTTGCCAAGGTCTTACGATTACCCCCGGGCACCAGCGAAAAATCCGTGTAGTGTACCAAAACGTTTTCCTTCGCCAATACCTTGGCATCGTCATCAGTCAAGTTCTGCACTTTGAAAATCAGTTCGGAAAGGTCAAAACTTTCTACGTTGATGCCATAACGCTGTATAGTGGTTTCGTCAAACCGTACGGTTTTGAAAGCAGTGGTTCGGGCACCCAAGCAGCCCAGATTGAATCGTTTCATCCCATTGACAATACGGCAAACAGCGGCAAAATCGTGCAGATTTTCGGTAAAGGCTGGTCTGAGAGGATGCACGACGTGAGGCTTGAGTACCGTAAATGGGATACCGTATTGGGTAAATACATCCGTTACACTGAACTTGCCGCAAAATGCGTCTCGACGATGCTGAAAGTCCATTTGGCCGATTTCGTCTGGATATGCCTGCATCAGAATGGGTACACCCGCATCCTGCAAAGCGGTTGCCGCACCAATTTCATCGATGAAGATAGGCATGCAACAAATGACGCCGTCGTACTCTCTGGTATGGCTCCTAAGCCACTGAGCATATTGAATGCCTTCATCCCGAGTTTCAACCGCGCCGTACCGTGTGGCATTTTCATCCATAATAATATAATCGAATCCGGCATCGGTGATGGCTTTTTTCATTTCTTCCCGGCCATCGTGCAGCAGTTCGGCGGGCATAAATCCCCGATTCCCAACAAATATAGCGAAAGTAATTCTCTCATAAGTTTTCCGCAAAATCATTTCCTCCATCTATTGTCCAAAAATTTATATTTTCTCTTTCATAATTTAGGGAGATTTTAAAAACATTTGATAGTTGTATTGTATAGAAAAAGCAACTGACATAATAGGCATATGCGTATAAAAAACTGTAAAAATGTCCAAAAGTATTTACAAATTTCCTGTTCTTTATATAATGAATTTATTCTAACATGAAGCTTACTTGGAAGTGATGGATTGATATGGAGTTAAAACAGGAAAAACTTGAGGAAATGATGCAAGCCTTCAATACTTTGACCGGAATCAAGATTGTTGTGTTCGACATCAATTATGTCGAAATATTTTCTTATCCCCAAGGGCACTGCGCATTTTGTGCCCGAATGCAGAATAACTTACAGACACAAGCCTATTGCAAACAGAGTAATATATCATCCTTCAAACATTGTCGAAAAAGCGGTGAATTGATCATATATCACTGCCACGCGGGGTTGGTAGAGGCGACCGCACCAATTAAAAACAATGGAATAGTCATCGGCTACATTATGTTTGGCCAGATATCTGACTGCGATGATCCAGAAAGGCTTTGCCGCACCTTGCGCGCCATCTGCCAACAATACAACGTATATAATGCGTCTTATGAACAATGTTTTCATCAAATCATTTTTAAAACAGAACAGCAGATTCAGGCCGCCGCTACGATATTGGAGGCTTGCACTCTGTATATGGTTTACAAGGAATTGGTATCTCAGGAAAATGAGCGATTTATAAACCAGCTAAACCGTTACATCCAAAAAAATATCCAAGAATTCATGTCAATTGATGACTTATGTAAGGAATTCGCAATCAGTCGTAGCAAATTATATAATTTGTCCGCTCAATATCTTGGGATGAGTATTGCCGAGTATATCCGCCAGTCACGAATCCAAAAAGCGAAAGAATACCTGCAAACAACAGATTTATCCGTTGAGGAAATTTCAGAAAAAGTAGGCTTTTCCGATTACAACTATTTTTGCAGGGCCTTCAAAAAACGGGCAGGTGTTCCGGCAAAGCAGTACCGTCGACAGCATCGGACGGAAAAGCAGGCTTAATGGTAACCGAATAAATTATAGCCCGAAAGTTTTTATAAAAAGGATACTGCTTTTGATATCGGACTTGGCAATTTTTATCACCCTTTGCAGTTCAGTCCGTAAAACCGTATTTGGCTGTTCTGGGCAAATTTTTCAGTTAGATGTTTTGGGCCAAAGATCAAATAAGCTTTGGCTCAAAATACGGTATCTTTTATGAAGTGTTAATATAATAAAGCTTATTTCATCAACTTGTTTCTGATATGAATAGCCTTTTGGTTTAAGACGTCCATGCAAAGCAGCATTCTTATGTCCAAACCGATCTTTAAATAGTTTTTACATGGATGCAGCTTCGGCTATCCAACGGAACACATACCCTGGACTGATTCCTTTGCCGTTACCAAGGGATCAGATGTTCCTTGGACCATAATCAGTTTCCCCATGGGCAAAAAATTGATCCAGATCAAAATTGTGGGCATCAAGCAATTTGGAGGCTTGCACCAACTGCTCCTTCCATTGTGTCGGCATGAAAGTTCGGGCGTTAAAGAGCCGATCACGGGCAATCATGCAGAAGATGACCTCTTCTGACCCCTTGGTAATGAAGAGCATTGAAAACTTAACATTTTGGAAAATTTTTGAGTGGACTCGATAGGTGTCCCGTAGAAAGATCCTTTCATGAAGGGTCAATCGAACACCTGAAATAATAAATCTTAAAATACGCCAAAATTTATACGGGTATGTTACGAGCCAGCGTCTTTATACGCTGGCTCGTAACATACCCGTATAAGGCTTGAGCTGGATTTGCCGTTTGCGATTCGCCATGTCACAGCTTCATATTTTCTTAAAGAGAACCGCGGCAATGCAATATCAAGGGACCTACAAAATACTCAGTCTTACATCCAAACTGACATGGTTTTTTACAGCGCAAAAAGAGCAAACGAACCATTGAAATGAAGCTTTGGCCAAAATGATTGAGGACATATTTTATATAAACAACAGCCGATATGGAGCAAAACGGATTTCGTTATTATTGTAGATAAGTTATCAGACCCATGAAAATACTTTTTTAAGATACGCTTTAACCTCGGCTTCCGTTGAAAGTTTCTTGCAGACAGCTCCTAATTCACGGGTTTTATCCAATGTTATCCCGGCAATTGTCGCTTTCACACGTGCCAAATTGGCTTCACTCATGCTGAGTTTGCGCAGGCCAAGACCAACCATCACCACAGCGGCTTCAGGGCTACCCGCAAGCTCGCCGCACACGGACACCGGCTTTCCCTGCGCGTTAAACTGCTCAAAAATAAAACCGAGTGTCCGAAGCATCGCCGGGCCTAGGCCCTGGTAATAGCCGGAGACTTCCGAATTCATGCGGTCAACAGCGCAGAGATACTGTGTCAGGTCGTTGGTGCCTACGCTCGCGAAATCCACTTCCCGGGCCACAAGGTCTGCAATCGCGGCAAGGGAGGGGATTTCTATCATAACGCCCAGTTTGATTTGTTCGTTGAACGCCTTTCCTTCCGTGCGCAACTGTTCTTTCGCGGTTTCCACCGCCGTCTTCGCGCGACGGATATCGTCGATACTGCCTACCATCGGAAACATCAGCTGAAGTGGGCCAAAGGCAGATGCGCGGAGTGCGGCGCGCAGCTGTGTGGGAAAGATGTCAGGATGATCAAAACACAGCCGCAGCGCCCGCTTGCCTAGAAAAGGATTCTCTTCCTTTGGCAGCTGCATATATTGCAGCGTTTTGTCGCCGCCGATGTCGAGCGTGCGCAGGGTCACGGTTTTACCACTCGCGTTTTCCAGAACGCGCTTGTAGGAAACGAACTGCTCCTCTTCCGTCGGCAGATGATCGCTTTCCATATATAAAAACTCAGTGCGGAATAAGCCCACGAAATCGTAATTTTCAGAAGGAATGTTAAACTGATCGGATCCGATATTAATGCCAACTTCAATCCGCTGTCCGTCTGCGGTGATTGCGAGCCGGTTCAGATATTTTTCTGCCGCTTCCTGTTGCTTTTGGAAATCATCGGCTTTTTTTCTGTACTGCTCAAGCGCCTGTTCATCGGGATTCACGGTTATTTCTCCGCCGACGGCATCCAGTGCCAGCAGATCTGCATCGGCGATCGTTTCCATAGCCCCCGACACGCCGAGGATGGCCGGAATTTTATAAGTCCGAGCGAGAATGGCGGTGTGTGAAGTAGTCCCGCCTGCCTCCGCCATAATTCCTGCCACATACTCACGGTCAAGCATGGCCGTATCGCTGGGCAGCAAATCGTGTGCTACCACAATAGTATTTTTGGGCAGGTGAGATAAGTTTTTCTCCTTTTCGCCTTTCAAGATACGCAATAAGCGGTTGCGAACATCACACAAATCCGCCGTACGTGCGGCAATCAGCGGATCCTTCGCCTTGCTGAGAATTTCAATGAACTCATCGTATACACTCGCAACGGCATAGTCCGGGAACTTGCGTTCACTGGCAATAGCCTCGCGAATCATGCCGAGCATCTCCTCATCGTCGAGTATTTCCCGGTGTGCTTCGAATATTTTCGCCTTATCCGCGTCTTTTGCGGCAAAGGACGCAATGACTGCATCCAGTTCACGGTGTGCTTCTGTTAGCGTTGTTTCAAAAACGCCGAGGTAATTTTTTTCTTGTCCTTTATCAAAATAGGTTGCTGATACGTCGCAGGAGAATGTCTTGTAGAGGTATGCCTTGCCCACTGCGATACCGGGTGAAACCGGATTTCCCTTTAAAATCATACTATTCCTCCAGATATTGTCGGAGCAGGTACTGCTCAAGCCACTGCGCCACGCCATCCTCGCTCACGGTTCCGGTGACGAAATCGGCTGCGATTTTCACTTCCGACGTCGCGTTGCCCATCGCTACAAAGCAGCCCGCGGATTTCCGCATGGACAAATCGTTGCCGCTGTCGCCAAAAGCCGCCACTTCGCTTGCTTCCAAGTGGAGTAAGCCGCAAAGCGCGCGGAGCGCCGCGCCCTTGCTCACACCTCGCGCGGTGATTTCCAGTTCATTTTCCAAGGCCCGCACCGCATTGACATTTCCATTTGTACGAATGGCGTACAAGGCTTGTTCGCTCTCGGCATAACTGCGGAAGCTGCACCCCATCTTTTCGATTGGCGCCGGATTGCGCCGCAATTCGCGTTCTATAGAAAAAACAGAGCGGATGCTCCGGCGCGCTTCCCTAAGCTGCCTGCGGTCTTTCCATCTAATATGCTTGATGCCTGCCAGCATATATGAAAAAGATTTCATCTCAAACACGGCGTGGTCCTCAAAGAAGACATTAAAAGCAGCCCTTTGTTTTTTTGCCGCCGATACGATCTCCCACACAGCAGGCCGGTCAAGGAAGGCGTGGTGCAGAACGGCGCTGTCACGCGTGCGTCGGATGCATGCGCCATTTGATGTGATCAGGTAATCGACAAAAGGCAGCGTTTTGATAGATTTGGGTACCATGGAGACGGCGCGTCCTGTGGAAATAGCAATCATACAGCCTAAACTATGTGCCCGTTCGAACACCGTAAGCGTACGCGGTGTGATATTCTCCTGACTGCCATTGATTACGGTTCCATCAAGATCAATCGCAATAAGCCTTAGCTTCCTCATACGGTCTATTCGCCAAAGCCCGTCTCCATCAAAGAGACTAAAGTATTTACCGCCTGCCTCTCATCCGGTCCCTCCGCGGCAATTTCCACTTTTGTACCCTGTCCCATACCTTGGGACAGCAAAAGTACAATGGATTTGGCATTGACCGCGCCTCCATCCCCTTCAAGACTCCGAATAGTGATCTTGCTCTGGAATTCCTTGGCTTTTAGCACAAAGGTTGAAGCCGGACGTGCATGAAGGCCGGTTTTATTTACAATTACTGTTTGCTCGCTGACCATAATGATCCCTCTCTCTGTGAAGTTTTTTATGAAGAAATCTTACTTCTCTCCGGTTAGGTTGGAGAGAAGTAAGATTGATGGAACTTAAATTTCCGTACCGTTACTGGCGATGCATTTTTTATACCAGTAGAATGAGTCCTTCCGGCTGCGGTTCAGTGTTCCGTTGCCGTCGTTGTCCTTGTCCACATATATCATGCCGTAGCGCTTTTTCATTTCACCGGTGCTGGCGCTCACAAGGTCGATACAGCCCCAAGGCGTGTAGGCGATCAGGTCCACCCCTTCCGCAATTGCTTCGGCCATCTGTTCTACGTGTTGCCGCAGATAATCAATACGGTAGTCATCATGAATACTGCCGTCCGCTTCCACCACGTCGCTGGCGCCAAGGCCATTTTCCACAACCATTATCGGGATACGGTAGCGCGCATAAATCTCGTTCAAGAAGTAGCGCAGTCCCTTTGAATCGATCGTCCAACCCCACTCGCTGGCCTTGAGGTAGGGATTTTTCACTCCCATCATCAGGTTGCCGGCTGCTGTTTTCAGCACATCAGGATCTGTACTAACGCATCCGGAGCCGTAATAACTTAAGGAATAAAAATCCACACAGCCGTTTTTCAGCGCTTCGATATCTCCGTCAGCAAATTCAATTTTGATGCCTTTCTCGTCGAAATAACGCTTTGCAAAATACGGATACTCACCCCGTACCTGCACGTCGCCACACAGCCAGTTTTCAATATTCATTTTCTGCTGAGCAGCAATCTGATCGTCGGGATTGCAGCTGTACGGGTAAGAACACATGCCGGCAATCATACCGCCAACATGGTTTTCATGGTCGATTTCGTGTGCCAGTTTCACCGCTTTTGCGCTTGCGACAAATTGGTGATGAAGAGCGTTGAAACGGATGTTGGCATTTCCCTGGCTGTTTTTGCCGTTCTCCGCAAAATTCAATAGGTCAGAATTTTCTTTTGGCAGGATTCCGCCTCCCATCAGACCTCCGAATTCGTACGTCATTACGTTGATCTCGTTGAAAGTAAGCCAGTATTTTACGAGGCCTTTGAACTCTGTAAAGATGGTTTTGCAATAATTAAGGTAAAAGTCAATCACACGGCGATCTGCCCAACCGTTGTAGGCTTCGCACAAATGATGCGGCATTTCATAGTGTGAAATGGTAACCAGCGGCTCAATTCCGTTCTTTTGGCATTCCTCGAACACGCTGCGGTAAAAGTCGATTCCCTCTTTGTTTGGGACTGCATCGTCACCGTTTGGGTAAATTCGGCTCCATGCAATGGACATGCGGAACATTTTAAATCCCATTTCAGCGAAAAGAGCGATATCCTCTTTGTAATGGTGATAAAAATCAATTGCTTCGTGGCTGGGGTAAAAGGCACCTTCCTCCAGCGCAGGGGTGAATCTGCGGGGTGAGGTTTTCGTTCCGCCGGTCATATGGTCGGCGATGGAGGGGCCTTTCCCGCCTTCATTCCACGCGCCCTCACACTGGTTGGCCGCTGTGGCGCCGCCCCAAAAAAATTCTTTCGGAAATGCTTTCATTTTTTCTCCTTGTTACCTCCATACTGCTTATAGAACTGCGCTGGATTTGCTGCCGCGCAGAGCAGTAAAGAGGGATAATTATTATTTATGCGTTTACTTCATTAGCCTCTGCTTTTTTGGCAGCCGTTTCCTTAACCACGAGCTGCTTTTCATACACTTTGAAGAACGGCCGATAGATAATGAAGCTCACAATAAAGGCAATCACAGGTATTAAAATGTTTTGCCATGCCATGCTACCGAGAAACTCTCCGACGCCGATCGGCATCGCCGACATAATCAACACATAGTTCGGTTTAAAGAAACCGATTGCATAACCGCCCCACATTAACAGCGCAATGATAAGTGTATTAAGGATGTACGGAATAGCCAAAATGGGGTTGTACATAATGGGAAGACCAAACGCAACCGGTTCATTAATGTTGAAAATTCCGGGCACCAAAGCCACTTTGCTGATGGCTTTGATCTGTTCAGATTTAGAACGCAAGCCCATGACAGCCAAAGACAGCGTATTGCCGGTACCGCCGCAGCAGGCTATAGCGCTCCAAATTGCAATAGGAGCGAATACCGCCGGTTTGCCGGCTGCTACGAGAGCTCCGTTGCTTGTAACATACTGGATCAAAGCAGGCATTAAAGCCGTGAAGACAACCATGGAACCGTGAATACCAAAACTCCACAGGAAAGTGGCAATAAACAAGCAAAGTATTATGCCCGGTACGCTGGTGAGGGCGCCAAGAGGCATTGCCAGAATATTTGAAATAGCCATAGGCAGTGTAACGGAGAAAGCGCTGACGACAAGAGTGTTGAGACCGTGCCAAATCAGCACGTTAGCTACTAAAGGAATTAAGGACGAAAAGGAATCCTGTAAGAACTGCGGAACCACATCCGGCATTTTTATAATAATATTACGCTTTTCGAAAAAATATGTAATTCTGACAGAGAGAATGGCAACAATCAGGGCTGTAAACAAGCCAACTCCGCCAAGTGCACTCGTGTCAAGACCGGTAAAGGTTGTCTTGCCGCCAGCCAGTGTGACGGTTGTTGCTGGCGCTGCTACCATCAGAAACAGCAGCATAGAGTTGATACCGTTTACCATTGTTTTCATACCCAAGCTTTTCGCATAACTATAAGCAGCCGTGAACGCAATTACAACAGAAATCAGGCCCATGGTCATATTATAAGGGGTCATACAAAATTTATAGAATGCGCTGTCTGCGGTGCACCATTTGAGTGTGGTTGGTATAATGGCGAAGATTTGAAAAAATGCACCAACGAGAATAACACTCATACAAGCCATCATTCCGCCGGAGATCGCCGAGAGAACCTTATTACTTCCAATCTTTTCGCCAAAATGCTGCAGAGCCTTCATAAACTTGCTTTCATAAAGCTTATCCATACAACTTTTCCTCCTAAATTATTAATTACTTCTTCGGATAAATTTGATCTAACTGTTTAAAGATGTTTGCTGCATTTCCGATCGCGTAGTCGTACGGAGCGATAACATCTACCGGTAAATGGGTACCTGCCTGAATTTCGGCTTTTTTGTAGGAAACTTGTGGCCCGAGCAGGATAACGTCATAATTTTTATAGACGTCTTCATAGGCCGACATACCCACAGCCTCAATTTTCAGCGTAAAATCATTCTCCTGGGCGTACTTCTCCATCTTTTTCATCAGAATGCTGGTTGACAGACCGCCTGCACAAATGAGCAGAATCTTTCTTTCCATTACAACTCTACCTCCTTTTTGTTTTTATATAAAAGAATAATCTCTTTTATCAGTTCTTCCGCGAGCGTGCTGCTCATTAAGTGGTCCTGCGCGTGGGCAAGCAGCACACTCATGTTCTCCACCTCACCTTTTGAATCCATTTTGAGCAGCTCGCGGTGGGATTCATGGGCTGTGTGAAGATAATCATCCGCATCACTCAACAGCTTGTCTGCAGTGTTGTAATTGCCTTTTTTTGCCTCCCCAAGCGCACCGAAAGAGTTCGACCGTGCCGCTCCGGAATTTGCAATGATCATCATCGCGATTTCTTCAAGCTTTTCATTGTCCTGCATATGTAATCTCCTTTACAATTGATAGATAATGGTTAGAATGTTTGCCGCTTCATCATCGTTAAATATGATGTTAAAAGCCTTTTCCAGCGGTTTAAGCAATTTCAGAAGTTCTTTATACTGCTGATTGTATTTTTCGATGATACTTTCGCGCCGGACATTTACCGGCGTAGACGCATGGCCGCAGATTTTATCAATACAGCACGCCATGTGAACAAAAAGTCCCACCTCGGAATCCAGCGAAAGCTTGCAAATTTTTTCGTTGATCTGGGAAATCACCTGTGGCAGCACCTTTTTCAGTTTTGCTGTTTTGATATGTTCGAACTGTTCCTCCAAATAGAGGTAAACTTCGTCATAGTTGACGGTGTGATTTTCTTCTCTGTTTACGCGGAGCAGAGCCGGCAATTTTTCTTTTTCCACACCGAGTACATCGCTGATCGGAAGGAATGGCAGGGCAAACAGTTTGGGGTCGTAGGTTCCGATAACGCGGTGGATGACACTGATATTCATAATTTTAACAAGCTCTTCCCGCAGCCGTTCCTTATCGGAAATGGCGAGCGGAATAATCTCCATATCTTCCACCTGGCCGTAACGCTCAAGATAATCTTTTATCGTTTTGGCGCCGCCCTCGCCTGTAGAGCACAGGGTGACAATCGTTCTGCGTGATTCTACAGTGTGGGTATCCAGGCCTCTCATGGCACTTTGGTAGACGGTGTCAATATTTTCGTCGACTGCCGCCTTCCGTGCAAGTTCAATGCCAATGGTTGTGATAGGAATGGATCGCTGCCGGATGACAATTCGCAATTCTTCCTCTATAGATAACAGCATCTCCTCGAGAAAAGAGTTATCGTAAACTACAATGACGCCTTTGCCCCGATGTATGGACGATATGTACTGTTTCAAGGAATCATAGACTTCCTCCGGCTTCTTTTCAAAAACGAGCTCAAACGCAAAGACATTGTCAAGCTGCGTGAGACTTGCAACTGTACTGGCGATAGAGTTGGCCACACCTTCCCCATAAAATGCGAACAGCACGACCGGTTTATTGACGGTATCTGCGGCCGGTATTCGATAGCAGATGAAAGTGGTCAGAAACACAATCTCGTCAAGAGGTAACTCCGTGCCAAACTCCTGTTTCAGCTTTGTGGCGAATTGCAGGCTGAGTGAATATTCGGCCCTAAAATTCTCGACGATCTCGGCAATCTGTTTCGGCGGAATCTTCTTATCAAACTCCGGGCGGTTTACCGCAGCGTTCAGATGCAAACATAAACCATAGAACACTGTGTTTGGGAAAATTCTCTCCAGTTTCAGTGAGGCTTCATCCAAAAAAGTCTCAACCATGTGCATGATACGCTTGTCCACCAGCATGGACAGTTGCTCTTTGTTAACAATCTGCTTGGAAAGCTCATTTCGATAGGTTTGAAACATTGTTTCCACATCGGTGCTTAAAATCAGATTAACGTCATCGTCTTCCAACCCCCGGGCCGTCAGTTCCGCAGCCTTCTTTTCAAGCTTGTCGTACATATTTGTGTACGTCAGTTTTTCCCGATTGATGGCGCTCATTTCCATGTGAGCCTCGCTGAAGGAATAATCGTAATCCGAGGAGATCAGCTGCTCAATTTCTTCCCGGTGCGCCTTGTATTTCAGAAAGCCTTTGCGCACATGGTGTCCGAAGTCCCCCACAAATAATTGGTAAGTATCAGCCGAACTATTATGCTCCCGCACATAGGCGTTGGCACACCCAATTTTGATATCCCCCTTGAGCTGCAGGCAATTGGCTTCGCAGTCATACAGCAGCAGGCACCGCAGCAATTCGGCATCGACGCGCAGATTTTTTTTCAGGCGCGCGGATTCCAGCGTTAGAAAATTTCGGATAAGCTCCATCCGCTCCGACATGGGTCTTTCACTGAGCAAAGGAAGCTCAATGACGATGGGAAGGCTGGCAGAAAAATCGTCGCAGGCCACACGGTTTTTATTGTCGCATCCGACAATCACCATCGGGCTGTACTTTTCTTCTCCATTGCTCTGTATTGTTTCGTCAATATGAGAAATCAGTAAATTTCTTACCCTTGCGCTCAGCAAATGTGCGTTGTCGATATAGAGCACACCATGCCGTGCACCCGAGAAGAAACCTTTGTTGTCACCGTCGCCAAAGAGCTCGTCAATTGCCATCTGTTCATTCTCAGCATAATTTTTGCAATCAAAAACCACATACACGGCGTCCGGCAATAAAACACCGCTTTCCACCGCGAATTTGTGCATCAGCATTGCAAGAAACTTTTTACCAGTTCCATGGGCGCCGAGAAGCGCGGCAGGCAGGCTCTTCTGTGGATACAATACGGCTGCCTTTGCCAATTGCACCGCGCGCTTCAGGCTCCCGTCATATCCAACCATATTGGAGAAGCATGTGTCTGAAGTATCGGAATTCTCCCCTTCTATGTAGTAAAGAACAGGCCTGCCGTTCGTCTTTTGGATTTTCCCCTCGACGATCAGCGTGCTGAGGATGCTGCTGACATTGGTACGCTGCATATTCAGAGCCATGGCGATGTAATTGGTCGATACGCCGTTACTTGAGTCCCCAGTAAAGTACATCTGAACGAACTCAAAAATTCGTTCTTTGTTTGTTTGCATGACTGTAAGCCCCCTTTTTACGGAGATTATACACTTCATACACCACCAATACAATATATTTTTTTAGTACAGATGTCAAACCGTGTAGTGTATCTTAATCCCCTAATTAAATTAACACTAATATAACATTTTAAATATACTTTTGGCGATTAATTTATACATTTAGCGTAAATACACATTATATTTTTTGGCCTCAAAGCGGATGTGTATGCGCTTCCGGGCACAAATTGCTATAGTGTATAGGCTTATTCTATTGCGAATACATTTATCTGAATTTTCCGTGCGATTAGCTGCGAGGTTTTCCAGCTACGGCTTCTACCCACTGGAAAATCCAATGGCCAGTACGCTTCGCTTTCCGCTGCAACAATGGGATAGTTTAAAACAGTTACCCCCCGGCAGAGCCGGGGGGTAACTGTTTCTGTGCCATCTGCTTGAGGTTGAACACCTTGGCCCAACGTTCGTAACCGACACCCTTTCCGGCACGGAGTTTGGCCTGAATATCTACCAACAGATTGACCTTTTTATCCGGCACGGGCCGGATAATTTTTTGCACGGCTGATGTGCTTTTTCACTGGAAAGAACGCCCGAAGCTCCGCTTCACTGTAACCGCTGCCCAGCGTATCCAACCGGATAACCGCTTCTGATTTTTCCCGCGCAGGGCGGGAAATTTCCTTGGCTTGATTTCTATCCGGCGTCTCGCAAGAACTTCAGGAGCTCGTCAAAATCGGCGGGATTTTGGGCGAGGGGCGTATCAATCGGTATTCAGGATTCACATTATGTAGACACAATGCGAAATCCACAATCACTTTCGAGCTGCCAAGCAAATTGACGCCCTTCTATTTTAGAATGCTATTCACCTTTGTAATAATCTACATTATTTGAAGATTCAAAAATTGCATCCGGCTGACCATCAACGATAAAGCCGATTTTCCTTGAGTGGGGATAAGACACAACATCTGCTGTAGCAGTGGTATCATAATCCAGATATATGAGCATCTCTGATTCAGATGTGTTTAAAATTCGATGCGCGCCCTCTTTTCCCTGTGGAAAAACAATGACATCCCCTTTGGTAACTTCTTTGTCGCCGTCTGGAGTTTCAATTTTCCCATTGCCATCTATGATATAAAAGACTTCTGTAATAGCCGCATGAAAATGATACGGATATGCCGACTTTTGTGGCGGGATCTCCATAAAGGCTATAGTACATTGATTTTCTGCCTGATTAGAAACAATTAAATGTTTAAGAAATTCATAACTCTCATGCTTCTCGTGTTTAGTCGGAGTATTATCAATATTGGCTAGTATTACATTTTTTACACTCAAACTGCTCACAACCTTTCTGATAATGTTAATAGTTACAATATAATCGGTGACCATGATGGCCGATTGCCTGTCCAACCCGTTGGCGGCATAGGTACCCGCCCGAGTGATATTGTTGATGATTTTCCTCGGCACGGAGTCGGGCTAGTATTTGCGGATACCTCTTCTTTTTTCCATTGCGTTCAGCACTTCATTCATGTGTAAGACCTCCATGTTTATAGATTTTTCCTAATTCATATGCTTGCTGTGGACTTCTGTCAGACGTTGCATTGTGAATTGCACTCTGCTGTCCTTTATTGTATAATAATACAAATTAACATACAAGCATGCACTTTATTGACGCATACTATCTTAGAGGGAAGTATAAATGGAAAATTTAGATGGCTATACAAAAATATCGGACACTTCATACGGTTACACACTAAGCATTATAGGCGGCAAATGGAAGATGATTATACTCTATCTGCTGTCTCATCATAAAGTGGTTCGCTATAATGAATTGCATAGAATGATTGGATCGATTACCTACAAAACACTGAGTGTTCAACTGAAAGAGATGGAAGCAGACGGTTGATTGTGCGCAAAGAATACCCACAGATACCGCCAAAGGTGGAATACACCCTTTCTACCAAAGGAGAATCCCTAATCCCGATTATGGATGCAATGTGCAAATGGGGACGTGAGCATCAATAATGCCGATTAATATAAACAGCAAGCCGGAACGTTATCGCTCCGGCTTGTAGACTTTCGGCATGTTAATAAGGTCGCGGTAACAGTCATGTGGATGGTCAGGATGGCCTTTCGGCGCGGCGGGAGGCCGTTCCTCCCGCCTGTATTGCGGCTTCTGCACCGTTATCCGCTCGAAAAAGCTGTCGGTGAACGTGGCATACTGCCGTTTGGAAAAAAGGAACTCGGCGTCGGCTGTCCGGCTGTCGCATTCATAGCCGGTGATGAGCCTGCCGTAATCCGTTTTCTCTGGGTTTTCCGCGTAATCAATAATATCGCTGATCGCCGTGCCAACGTTCCGGCCCTTGCCGGTATGCAGTAGCATCAGCCGCATCGTTGCCATAAACACTCCTACATTTCTCAATCTGCTAATATGCGTTTTTATGGTATCTTCACTGCTGTCTGAATCAAATTCCCAGATATCATCAAGCAGCTGGTTTTTTGTAAAGATTTGCCCCGGATAGGAAAGTAATTTATAGAGCAATTCAAATTCTCTTTTCGGTAACTCTGTAACTTTCCCTCAGCAGAGTGCCAGATTGTGAAGAAGGCGGTGTATGTTGCCATCGGCGTAAAGATGAATAGCGTGCGGGATGTTCTTGGCATGTGGGTCGAGAAAACGAGAGCGCCAAGTTTTGGCTTTATTTTGCAATAACATTTTTGCGATAATCATTGGGACCGATTCCGCTGTATTTTTTAAAAGTATGGTTGAAATAGCTTAAAGTTGCAAAGTTCAAAGCCTCTGCGATTTCAGCAATACTCTTATCCGTATCACGCAGAAACTCTTCTGCCCTGCAGACACGCAGCTTATTCTGATGTTCGATAAAGCTATGTCCCAGTACCCTTGTAAATGTGCGGCAGAAGCAATAATAACTCATACCTGCGAGCATTGCAGCATCCTTCATACTAAGCTTCGCTTCCGGATGCTCGGCCATAACTTTGAGCACAGATTCAATCTGCGTAATTTCAGAATTACTGCAGACATCGTCTTCACTGGAACAGGTGATAATCTCTTCGTCCAATAATAGCGAAAACAGGGTGATAATCAGTCCTTTCATGCGCC
>JAEWCZ010000095.1 GCA_023390335.1 Bacillota bacterium
GAAGAAAGAATAGACCAAATCAAGTTGTTAAGTGAGGAAGAGGAAGAAGAAATAATAGAAAAGCAAAGTGGAGAGACTGTTGAATATCCAAGAGATAAGTGTATACATAATATGTTTGAGGAGCAAGCAGAAAGGACACCGGATAGGATAGCAGTTGAGTTCGGAGACCAGAAATTAACTTATAAAGAGTTAAATGAGAAATCAAATCAGCTGGCTCATTATTTACAGGAAAACGGAGTTGGCCCTGATATTGCAGTGGGATTATATACCGAAAGATCATTAGAGATGATTATAGGTCTGTTGGGAATTCTAAAAGCTGGCGGAGCATACGTTCCTTTGGATATCAATAACCCCAAACAGCGTCTAGAATATATGATCGAGAAAACCCAAATTTCAATTTTATTAACTCAAAAGAAATTGATAAATAATTTGTCAATTGAGAATATAACAACAATTTGCGTTGATAGTGATTGGGATAAAATCGATAGAAAATTAAATATTAGTAATCCAAGATCTAATGTAACTCCGGATAATTTGCTTTATATAATATTTACATCCGGTTCTACCGGTAATCCAAAAGCTGCTGGTGTTTATCATAAAGGATTTGTAAATTTAATGCACTGGTTTATAAATGAATATAAGTTGATTGAAGATGATAAAGATTTACTAATAACATCATTAAATTTTGATTTGACACAAAAAAATATATTTGGACCATTGATGACTGGAGGTATTTTAAATCTTTGTGGGTCAGAATTATTTGATCCTGAATACATATTAAATACCATTTCTGAGAAGAAGATAACTTGGTTAAATTGCACGCCAAGTATGGTCTATGCAATTATCGATCAGGAAAATGCATATATAAGATTAAATTCCCTAAGATATATTTTCTTAGGTGGAGAAGCTTTATCCATTACAAAAATGAAAAAATGGATACAATCACCATACTTCAAAGCGAAAATAATCAATTTGTATGGTCCGACTGAAACAACAAGTGTATGTTCTTATTATAATGTTGATAATCCACAGGAATATTTAGAAAGAAACGTTTCTATTGGAAAACCAATAAATAATGCCAGAATAATGATTCTTGATAAAAATCATAATTTTCTACCTATCGGAATTCCGGGAGAATTATGTATTGCCGGTGAGGGAGTAGGCGCAGGATATCTAAATAATGAAAAACAAACAAACGAAAAATTTGTTGAAATAAATAATATAAAAATATATAAATCTGGTGATCTGGCAAGATTACTACCTGATGGAAATATAGAATTTCTTGGACGACTTGATCATCAAGTAAAAATAAGAGGATTCAGAATTGAATTGGAAGAAATAGATTCTGTTATTAAAGAATCACAGAATATAAAAAATGCTGTAACAATAGTTTATAATAATAAAGATCAAAAATATTTAATTTCATATGTAGTTCCTGAAAAAGAAAATTTTACTTCAGAACAACTTAAGTCTTTTTTGAAAAATAGACTACCCGATTATATGATTCCTTCGGCCATTATTATCATCCAAGAAATGCCTTTGACTCCAAATGGAAAAATAAATAGATTTGCGCTACCATCGCCGAAACACAATATAGAAAATCTAGGAAAAAAGAAATATGAAAAACCTAATAACGAGATTGAATGTTCTATAGCTTCAATAATAGAAGAAATATTACAAAAAGACAAGATTTCTATTTCTGATAATTATTTTGAAATAGGGGTTCATTCTTTAACCGCGACACAAATTGCTTCCAGAATTAATAATAAATATAACATTATTATTCCTATCCGAATTTTCTTTGAGAAGCCTACAATTAAAGAATTGGCAGATTATATTGAGAAAACTTTATTATCCTCAAATATACAGAATTCTTATTCGAATAATTTATCAGATGATCATGAGGAGTTGGTTTTATGAAATTAATAGAGGAATTCTTAAAAGATTTAAATAAACTACATATATACATAACAATTTTTGATGGGAACTTGAAAATAAAAGCTCCAAAAGATGTGTTAAATAATGATCTAAAATCTCAAATAATAGAGAGAAAAAGTGAAATTATAAATTTCTTAAAAGAATTTAGTTTATTAAAGCATGACAATAAGGAACAAATAAAATTAGTGGCAAGAGATCAAAAATTTTATCCTTTATCTTTTGCTCAACAAAGACTCTGGTTTTTGGATCAATGGAAAGAGATTAACACGACCTATAATATTAGTGGATGTTTTAAAATTGCAGGTGAAGTGAATTCGAATTTTTTAGAAAAAAGTTTAAAAGAAATAATAAAACGGCATGAAATTTTACGGACTACATTTGTATCTAAAAATGGCTCACCTTCACAAATAATAAACGATGATATCGCATTTTCAACTCAACAGTTGGAGATACAAGGCATTAATATAGAAGAACAAGAAAAATCTGTATCCGAAATAGCACAGCAGGAATCAAAGTATAAATTTAATTTGGAAACAGGGCCTTTATTAAAAGTAACATTACTTAAATTAAATCAAAATTTATATGTTCTGGTTATAACAATTCATCACATAATATTTGATGGGTGGTCTATGAAATTACTTATAAAAGAATTATCAACTATTTATAATTCTTTTATAACAGGAAAACTCTTAACCTTACCATCTTTAAAAACTCAATATATTGATTATGCGATTTGGCAAAGAAATTGGTTAGTTGGAGACAACCTTAATAAGCAATTAGATTACTGGAAAAACAAGTTGAAAGGTTGTACAAATTTGTTGACTCTTCCAACAGACCATATTCGCCCAAAAATCCAAACATTTAATGGTAGAAAAGAGACTTTTTTTATTAATAATCAATTATTAAATGAATTAAATAAAGTAAGTAGAGATAATAATGTAACTCTATTCATGACATTACTTGCTGTATTTAAACTATTGCTTTATAAATATACTAATCAAACTGATATTCTAATTGGCACTCCAATAGCTAATAGGAATGAAAAAGATTTAGAATCTATGGTTGGCTATTTTGTTAATACTTTAGTTTTAAGGACAGAATTGAGTGGTAATATAACATTTAAGGACTTGTTAAAAAGAATTAAAAATACAACAATTGAAGCATATACAAATCAAGATATTCCGTTTGAATACTTAGTTGAAAAACTTCAACCAGAAAGAAATCTAAGTTATTCACCCTTTTTTCAAGTAATGTTTGGTTTGCAAAATTATCCTGTAGAAAATTTCTCTTTATTAGGTTTAAAAATAAGTCAAATGGAATTAGAGCATACCACCTCAAAATTTGATCTTAACCTTGCTATTTATGAAACAAATGACGGACTAAAAGGGGAACTTGAATATAATACTGATTTGTTTGAACAAAAAACTATTCTAAAGTTAATAAAACATTACAATAAATTATTAGAAGAAGCTACAAAAAAATCTAATGAAAGAATTTATAAATTATCATTACTAACAGAGAAAGAAAAAGAATATTTTATAAAGGATTGTAATACAAAAACCTGTAATTTACCTGATAATACTTGTTTGCATCATCTGATTGAACAACAAGCTAAAATAACCCCAGATAAATGTGCAATTGTTCATAATAATAGAAGTATTACTTATAAAGAATTAAATGAAAAAGCAAATCAATTAGCATATTGTTTAATTGAAAAAGGTGTAAAAAAAGAATCTCTTGTAGGTATTTGTATAAGTAGATCAATCGAACAAATTATAGCGATAATAGGTATTTTAAAGGCGGGAGGAGCTTATGTTCCAATTGATCCCAAACACCCAAAAGATTTCAAAGTTTTTCTAAAAAGAGATACGGGAATAAAAGTAATAATATTAAATCAATCGACTACAGAAGATTGGCTAGATAATGATATTGAGGCTATTAATTTTGTAAAAGATTTTAACCATATATCAAAGTATAAAACTGAAAATATAAACATAAATATTAATTCAAAAAACATAGCATATCTTATATATACATCAGGATCAGCAGGAACTCCGAAGGGTGTTTTAGTAACACACCATAATGTAATTTCTATGCTATATGCTTTTAATAGTATTGCGCCTATGGAGAACACACTATCAGGAACTTTAATAACCTCTTTTACCTTTGATGTTTCTGTCTGGGAAATATTCTCTAACCTTTGTTTCGGAGGAATATTGCATATTATGGATCCTGATTTATTCACAATAGCTGATAAATTTGTTGATTATATTTATGATAATAATATAAATTCTACCTATATTCCCCCATTCCTTTTATCTGATATTATAGAGAAATTTGAAAATAAATCGTTTCCTTTGTATCTTAAGCGTATGCTTGTTGGGGTCGAACCTATCAAGCAAAAATTATTACAACGTTTTAGAAATTTGAGTAATCAATTATATATAATTAATGGCTATGGACCAACCGAGACAACGATATGTTGTACGTTTTATAAATTCGACAAATGTGTTGATCCTGAAAAAAATACCCCTATTGGAACTTCTGTACCCAATTATGAAGTATACATAGTTGATGAAAATTTGGAACTGAGGCCAACTGGCATTCCTGGAGAAATTTTAGTTGGAGGAATAGGACTTACTCGAGGTTATCACAATCGTCCAGAATTAACTGCAGAACGATTTATTCCAAACCCATTTAATACAACACCAGGAGCCCGTTTGTACAAAACCGGAGACTATGCTAAATATTTAGAAGATGGAAATATCGAATTTATAAATCGTAAAGATTTTCAAATTAAAATTAGAGGCTATAGGGTAGAGCTGGGAGAAATAGAAAGGGTATTAGAATCAAACGAAGATATAAAACAAAGTGTAGTAATAGTAAATGAAACAGTAAATAATAAACAATTAGTAGCATATGTAGTACCAACAAAAGCAAAGCAAATAAATGTAGAAGAATTAAGGGAATATGTTACACAAAAACTGCCGTCATATATGGCACCATCAATTTATGTAATACTAGATGAAATGCCATTAACACCAAATTCAAAAATAGATCGAAAGCAGCTACCAGATCCATTGGAATATGGTATAAGTACAATAAAAGAATTTGTAGGAGCACAAACAGAAACTCAGATCAAATTATCTGAAATATGGACAAACCTATTAGGACTAAAACAGGTTAGTATTAATGATAATTTTTTTGAGATAGGAGGACATTCTCTTTTAGCTACACAGCTGATTTCTAGAATCAGGGATGTTTTTCAATTTGATATATCCTTACAAAAGATTTTTGAATCACCGAACATTTCAGATTTAAGCAAATATCTGGATTCATTAGAACAAGATGCTGCAGCTAAAAATTATGATATTCCTGTTTATCCAAGAACACAAGATATAGAATTATCTTTTTCACAAGAGCGCTTGTGGTTTTTAGAACAATTAGAACAATTTTCAGGGGCATATAATATTTCAAGTGCAATGAAATTAGAAGGAGATATTTCAGTTCCTATCTTGGAGAAGAGCTTTAATGAAATAATAAGAAGACATGAGGTTTTAAGAACAACTTTTATAACAAAAAATAATAAACCTATACAGGTAGTACATAATGAGTTGCTGCTGTCCATTCCGGTAATTGATCTTAGAGAAATGGATAAAGAAAATCAGGAAAACCAAATAAAACAAATAATTCATGAAGAAACATCATATAATTTTGACTTGAGTATAGGACCATTACTTAGAGTTACATTAGTAAATTTAAATGATAAGCAAAATATACTACTTATAACCATACACCATATAATAGTAGATGGTTGGTCACTAGGATTGTTAATAAAAGAATTATCAATAATTTATAATGCATTTCTCAATAATAAACCATCGCCACTTAGCGACTTACCGGTACAATATGCAGATTATGCAATTTGGCAGAGAGAATGGATAAAAGGAGAAATATCCGAAAAACAAATAAGCTACTGGAAACAAAAACTAGCAGGATGCCCTGCGGTAATTGAATTACCGTTAGATAAAACACGTCCTAAAATACAAAGCTATAACGGGAAAATGAAAATTTTCCAAATAGAGAAATGGAAAACGGAGAAAATAAAACAATTAGGTACTTCAAATAATGCCACATTATTTATGACATTACTAGCAGTATTTAAAATACTGTTATACCGTTATAGTAACCAGACAGACATAGTAGTAGGAACCCCGGTAGCAAATAGAAAACATAGTAAGATAGAAGCCTTGGTAGGTTTCTTTGTAAACACTTTAGTATTAAGAACAGAAGTTAGCGGTGAAATAAGCTTTAAAGAATTGGTTGAAAGAGTAAAGAACACAACAATAGAAGCATATAGCAATCAAGATATACCGTTTGAACAAATAGTAGAGAAGGTACAGCCGGAAAGAAGCTTAAGCTATTCACCATTGTTTCAAGTAATGTTTATATTACAGAACCAAAGCATGGAAGAATTTAGTCTTGAAGGGGTAGAAATAAGCCGAATAGAATCAGAGCATACAACATCAAAGTTTGATATTACATTAACATTTATTGAGACAGAAAAAGGGTTAACAGGGAATTTAGAATACAATACAGATATATTTGAAGAAGCCACAATAAAAAGGATAATGAAGCATTACGAAAGAATTCTGGAAAGCGTAATAAACAAACCGGAAGAAAGAATAGACCAAATCAAGTTGTTAAGTGAGGAAGAGGAAGAAGAAATAATAGAAAAGCAAAGTGGAGAGACTGTTGAATATCCAAGAGATAAGTGTATACATAATATGTTTGAGG
>JAEWCZ010000068.1 GCA_023390335.1 Bacillota bacterium
AAAGTATACATATAATGAACCCAAAGATAAAGTTCCTTTATGTTGATATAGGGAATAAGACAAAAGCATTGCAGGAGGTTATTAAAACTTTTGGAGATGTGCCCGTAATAACAGAAAATCCGGAAGATGATATCTCCCGGTTTAAAACACAGGTAACCGCTGGATTAAAATACACACAGCAATTCTTAGATACCGAAGAAAAAGGCCGGGAGAACACAAAAATTCCTCCAAGTACCACAACCGATATAAACGAAGCTTTTCAAAAAGGTGAGACTAAAAAAGAGTACATATTCCCATACTCAAAAGTCATGGTGGCTGTAATAAACGCTTACCCGAGAGCAGGAGCAACAACACTCAGTATAAATATGGCTGCTTATCTCAATTCTATCGGTGCAACGGTATCCTGGGTGGAATTGAAGGGTGAACTTGGGCATCTGGAAAAGATAATGAACTCTACACCCGGTTTTATAGCCGTCACAGAAAACCGCTTTGAACGTGAGGGGGTAGTGTATTTTAAAGGTGAGATACCTGAAGAAGTAAACTTTATAATAAATGATATGAGCAGGGTTGTACAAGATGAAAGCAGTGAAGTAGCATTAGAATTTACAAAGAATTGCAATGTAGCAATACTCTGTGGTACAAGCAAGCCATATGAGCTGTATGAGATAAAGGAAAAAATAGAGTTGCTTCAAAAGTACGGTTGCCACAAAATAAATCTTTGTCTGTCATTCACACCGGAGAAGGAAAAAGCTCACTTGGCGGACTTGTTCGGGAATAAGTATGTCAGCGTATATTTTACCGAATATACTCCTGATATGTTCGCAGAGAATGTAAATAGTGAAGTATTCAAAAGAATACTTCAGGAATATATCACAGAGAAAACAAACGATAATATGGTTAAACTTTTTTAATTTATCAAGGCTCCATGAATAAAACTTCATGGAGCCTTATCAATTACAACAGAAAAAATGGAGGCTTATATGAAAATGTACATGAATGAGGCATTTGACAGTATTTGTTTTAAAGGAAGTATCGTATCCCAAAGTGCAAGATTTGTATATCTTTGTCTGTGCAAACACGCTGATAATACTAATCAAACCTGTTTTCCATCGCTGAACAGAATCGCTCAGATAGTAGGTAAATCAATTTCAACAATAAAGAGGGCCATGAGAGAGCTGTGCAAATACGGAGCAGTTGAACGGTCTCCACGATTCAGGAAGGACGGAGGTCAAACCTCAAATTTATATAAAATAGTTCCTTGTAATTTTGAAGAAGTATCAAAAAGTGAAGCTGAAAACAAAGTTGAACAAGACAAAGTTGAAATGTGTGAAACACTCCAAGATGATATTTCTTTTTCAGTACCTGAAGCTAATGAACCGGCTCGTGCATGCACGCCCTCCATAACTAAAAAGGAGCAGGATAACAGAGAATATAAAGACGATAAAAGCAATTCCTTTGAAGAACCAAAGGCAAATACAATTGATGACTTGAGAGATGTACATATTTTTAATGAAACTACAGAAACCACTGCCAGCCGCTTTAAACTAAGTAAACACATAAATAGTACAAAAAACAAAGTATCATATTGGTTTGAGTCCCTTAATAAAAAATTCCACTGCCAAAATCTAAATATATTTAAGAAAAATGAACCGGGGGGAGGTCATGGGCGACCCCCCAGGAACTTATCCATTTAACTAGGGTTACTGAATAAGAAAGTATATATATTTATGCAAATATAAATAGTTATCATAACCTTGAAAAAATATACAACGCTAATTGTAGTTAAAATATACAATTAAAAAAATAAATATTAATAGTATAGTATTATATTGTAAAAATTGACATAAATCCCAAACGAATGATACAATGGAAAAACATATTATCTGTTAATATTTCGAAAGGAGTATATTTTTGTAAAAAGGTAAAATTGTTTTCAACTTTTTTACTTCTTATTCATGATTCAAACTACTTTGTTTACAGCTGTTTATGCAAAGCAAAAGGATAGTTTAGTTATGGAAATTTCAGTTCCAATTCTATCACTTTCAACAATTAATGTTACCGACACAAGCGTTGAATTCGTGTGGACTAAAATAAGAGTACTACTGGTGTATCATACGATATTTATCAAAATGAAAGATTTTTAAGTCAGTCCAAAGTTTTCGATACACCTATCAGTATAAAATTAAGGCTAAAAATGTATGTAATAATAGTTTCAGAAAGTAATGTATTTTGTGCTACAACCAATGGAAAACAAGAACGATTGCACAAACAAAACTGAAGCAACTAATACCTGAACTGCACAGCCATTAATGATACTCCTGTAGAAAAAACCTGTTGCTGAAGCAAGACTGAAAACTGAGGATGTAAAAACTTAACAGAAAAAAATACTCTGACTTTGATGAAGAACTACTTGATACGATGCTATAGATACTTAAGCGCTTGATTCAAGTTCCCATGGGGATAATTTATATTTATAAAAAATAGAAGGTCCAATAAATAAAGTTTCCGAAGGAAAAACCACACTCTTGCATTAGAGAGTGACGGGACAGTTTGGGTATGGGGAAACTGTTAATCTAATGTTAAGCCGCAAGACAAAACGACAATAGCTATACAGGCAAGCAGATTGAGTGAGGTAAAAGATATCACTATGGGCTGAAGTAATAGCCTTGCACTAAGTGATGGAGCAATTGCCAATGGGGTTAGTTTTTGTTTCAGGTTCCTCAACAACACCTGAATCCTCTATAATAGATAGGCGGGTAGACGCATTGAGTCAAACAATATTCATAAGCAATAGCGTAGCATTAAGTAATGAAGGCACAGTTTTCACATGGGGTTGGAATGATTATGGACAGTTGGCAATGGAGGTAGAGGGTATTACGATTATGCTGAATACTCATTTGATAATACTAACGGAGTTACTCTCATTTCGGCATCTTGTAGAGTGGTATGTATAAAAGATAGAGAATTTAATCTTGTTCTTAAATCACAAACATAAATGATTTTACAAAACGCTCTTTTACTATTACATATAACACTGACAAGATAAGAGCCGTATCTAATTTAAGCAAATTTACTTTTGTTAAGGAAAAAAGAAACGGAACTATAGTCAATACCGGAATAACAGCCTTAAAAAATGACCCTAGTATTAAAAATAGTTTTATAAACAATGTTTATCCAAAAATCTCTAAGGTTTTAGATAGGATAAAAATTAAGTAGTTTTGTAACCGTGGAATAAGCACTGTCAGGGAGCTTCCTCCCATCTGATGCACTAAGATCACATGATTGAATGGGGGGGTAGTATGAAATCATGTGATCTTAGTGCTCTGAGAGTATCGGATAAAAGAATTGGTTCAAAATAAGATGACGTAGGAAGTAGTGTAAAAAAATTGGGTGAGAAAGCAGAAAATGAAATTAATACCGGATAGATAATGTGTTAACAATTATTAATATTAATTTGTGTAATAAAATAAGTAAATTATTAGGAAGAGGTTCTTATGCATAAAAAATTAAAATGTATTTCACTTGCATTGGTTGCTTTTTTTATGATTCAAAGTATTTTAATGCCAGCCACATATGCGGCGGCAGAAACAGAAAATGTAGTTATTGAATTATCTTTACCACAGCTGTCTCTTGAAAAAATTGGTATTACGTTTAATTCTGTAGAATTGGTGTGGACAAGCAGTAATAACAACGATAAAGCAAAATCATACGATATTTATCGAGATGACAACCTTATAAAAAACTTAACCAGCTTTACATATTCTGATTCAAAACTTAAGCCTGAAACAAAGTATAAATATATTGTTAAAGCAAAAGATGATGCAGGTAAAGTGATTGCTGAAAGTAATGTTTTGGAGATAACTACTAGTGCAATTGATACTCAAACTATAGAACTTTCAACAACTTCAACTGGGATTCCAGAGCAAATAAATCTTACTGATTCCGAAATTACTGTGAAGGAATCAACCATAATAAAAAACGGCGATCCTAATTTTGAAACAGATAGATATATTATCAAATATAAAAATAAAGATTTTAAAAATAAAGCTAATAAAGTCTTGGAAAAAATAAAAATAGTTGGAAAAAGTAAAAGTAATGACTTAAATAATAACGATTTTAAAGATATTGATATTATTCATTTAAATAAAAAGGAGAAACTTAAGGATTTTACTTTAGAATTAGTAAAAAATAATTTAGATAGTGGAATTGAGTACATACAACCAGACTACCAGATAAGTCTTTCCGCAAATGATCCATATTATAACAATCAATGGGGATTGGAAAATAACAATACAAATATAATTGAAAACTCCGATGGATTATTAATATTGGATAAATTGGAAAGAATATTTCCACACTGGAGAGAGGTTTTTGAAAATAATCCTAAACTAAAGGAATTTCTAATAAATACTCCAATGCAGGATTTAAAAGACAAGATATTATCGAACGATGTACCAGTAAATGTTGATCCATATATATTAGAGAAACTTGCAAATGATATTGATTTTGTAAAACTGGAAAATACAACTGAAGGTCAAGAAACATATTTGTGTGATGCTGGTGTTACTGAAGCGTGGAAAAATTCAACTGGGAAAGGTGTAACAGTTGCAATAATTGATACTGGGATTGATATTACACATGAAGATTTGGTAGGAAACATATGGTCAAATAATGGAGAAATCTCTGAAAATGGCATTGATGATGATGGTAATGGTAAAATTGATGATTCAAATGGTTGGAATTTTATCGAAAATTGCAATGTAACCTATGATAATAACAATATATCTAATGAAAACCATGGTACACATATTGCTGGAATCATTGCAGCAGTGAAAGATAATAGTAAAGGAATAGCTGGTGTGGCTCCCTCAGCTAATATAATGTCATTGAAGGTATTCAATAACGGTAAAGCACATACAAGTAATATTATAAATGCTATCCAATATGCTGAGAGCATGGGGGTAAAAATTGTCAATTGTAGTTGGGGAAGTACTGTTAATAATATGGCACTGAAGGAAGTAATATCTAATTCGAGTATGCTATTTGTATGTTCAGCAGGAAACAGTAATACAAATATCGATAATAACCTTGTTTACCCAGCATCTTTTAATTGTTCAAATATTATTTCTGTTACATCTGTTAACCAATATGGAAACATTTCTAGCTTCTCGAATTATGGAGAAAACAATGTAGATGTCGCTGCGCCAGGAGAAGGAATTCTAAGTACATTAGCTGATAATACATATGGAGAAAGTAGCGGTACATCCATGGCTTCGGCTTTTGTATCAGGTGAGGCAGCAATTTTGCTTAGTAGAGAAAACACTTTATGTGCAGTTGAGTTGAAGGATAGAATTATCACTTGCTCAGAGCATTTGCTTAGCTTGTCAGGAAAGGTAAATGGCAGTTCTAAAATAAATTGTAAATATGCGGTAGACAATATTACAAATGACGAAATTATAAGTTTATCAGATACATTAGTAACACAAAATAATGTTGCAAATCAAGGAGGCACAGGAGATATAAACTTGTATTCCACAAATACAACAGAAGGTCAGTTTGTTAAGGT
This sequence comes from Bacillota bacterium, assembly GCA_023390335.1. Classification (GTDB taxonomy): domain Bacteria; phylum Bacillota; class Clostridia; order Acetivibrionales; family DSM-1351; genus Ruminiclostridium. Next base: position 5,567 of record JAEWCZ010000068.1, read on the forward strand.
TGCTGCGGGAGGAATGCACAGCTTAGCACTAATGCTTGATGGTACAGTTTGGGCATTTGGACTTAATACTTATGGTCAGCTAGGTGACGGAACGACAACGAACAGAACTTCACCTGTGCAGGTTATTGGATTGAATGGAATAAAGGAAATTGCAATTGGCGAACAACATAGCTTGGCCTTGAAGAATGACGGAACGGTGTGGACTTGGGGGTGGAATGGTGTCGGACAACTGGGTGATGGAACGACAATAGGTAGAACTTCACCAGTCAAGGTAAACGGGTTAAGTGGAATAACGGCCATCGCTGCTGGAAATTCTCATAGCTTAGCATTGAAAAATGACGGAACAGTGTGGGCGTGGGGTGATAATTATAAGGGTCAGTTGGGTGATGGAATAGGACCAAATTTACCACCAAGACTGACGGTGGTTCAAGTAGCTGGTTTGAGGGGAATAACAGCTATAGCAAGTGGACAAAACCATAGTTTAGCACTTAAGAATGACGGAACAGTATGGGCGTGGGGTGATAATTATTATGGGCAGTTAGGTATCGGAACAACAGAAACAAGTTATGGACCGATGCAAGTAAGTAATTTGAGTGGAGTATCGTCCATCGCTGCTGGAGGATCTCATAGCATAGCATTGAAGAATAACGGAACAGTATGGACATGGGGATTGAATTCAGATGGTCAACTAGGTGACGGATTAATCACATCAGGTAGGTTAACGGCGGAGCAGGTAAGTGGATTAAGTGGAATAATAGCCATCTCGGGGTCAGCATTTAATAGCTCTGCCTTGAAAAATGACGGTACGTTGTGGATGTGGGGAAATAATTCTTATGGTCAACTAGGTGGTGGTACGAAAATTTTTAGGCCAACGGTAACACAAGTAATAGGTTTGAATGGAATCACGGCCTTTAGTGGGGGAAATTTCCACAGTTTAGCGTTGAAGAATGATGGGACAGTGTATGCATGGGGGAGTAACACATGTGGCCAACTAGGAGATGGGACCACATTGATAAAAACAATGGCCATACAAGTAAATGAACTTAATGGCATCACAGCTATATCTGGTGGGAGTGAGCATAGCTTAGCACTGAAGAATGATGGGACTATCTGGGCGTGGGGAAATAACTCTGAAGGTCAACTAGGTGATGGAACAAATGATACAAGGGCAACAGCAGTGCAATTAAGTGGATTGAGTGGAATAGTGGACATTTCTGCTGGAAGTTCTCATAGTCTAGCACTCAAAAATGACGGAACTGCCTGGGCATGGGGAAATAACTCTAATGGTCAGCTAGGTGATGGAACGACAACATCAAAAAAAATAGCAATACAAGTAAGTGGATTGAGTGGAATAGAGGCCATTTCTGCTGGAAGCTCTCATAGTCTAGCGCTCAAAAATGACGGAACTGTCTGGGCATGGGGAAATAACTCTAAAGGTCAGCTAGGTGATGGAACGACAACATCAAAAAAAATAGCAATACAAGTAAGTGGATTGAGTGGAATAGTGGCCATTTCTGCTGGAAGCTCTCATAGTCTAGCACTCAAAAATGACGGAACTGTCTGGGCATGGGGATATAACGCTTACGGCCAGCTAGGTGACGGAACAATATCAGAAAGGACAACGGCGGTGCAAGTAAGTGGATTGAATGGAATAACTGCCATTTCAGCAGGGAGCCATCATAGTTTGGCATTGATGAACGATGGATCTGTGTGGTCATGGGGCTTAAATGGTTCGAGTCAGTTGGGTAATGGTACGACAATAAATACTAGTACAGCCATGAAAGTAAACGGATTGAGTGAAATAAAGGCCATCTATGGACAAAATTCTCGAAGTTTTGCATTAAGAAATGATGGAACAGTTTGGGCATGTGGAAGTAATCAATATGGTCAGTTAGGAAATGGTACGACAATTAGTAATAAAAACTTTATGCAAATAAGTGGACTTAACAATATTAATGTTATTTCTGGTGGGAGTGATCATAGTTTGGCCTTGAAAAATGATGGAACGGTTAATGCGTGGGGATATAACTATTATGGTCAACTGGGAATTGGTGAAAAATATTATTGTGAATACGCTAAGTATTCATTTGGTATACCATTTACGCAAATTAATACAACATGCACAGTAACCTGTAATACAGGAGCCGCATTTAACTTAGTTTTACGGCTAAAAAACATGAATAACATTACGGGTAAAATCTTTACTATTACATATAATCCGAATGATATAAATAGCATAGATTTATGTAAAATGACATTTGTCAAAGAATTAAATTTAGGGGTCATTTCAGGTACTACAATAACTATTATTCAAAATGGTCCTGGTATCATAAAATTCACTGTTGATAAACCTATTCCCAAAGATAAAACTTGGTCAGGTACAATTAACGTTATAGAATTTAAGCCTATAGTTAGTGGACAAGTTGAATTAAACTGTAAGGTAGGACTCCAATGACCAATATTAATGAGATAAGTGCCGTATCTGATTTAAGCAAATTTACATTTGTTAAGGAAAAAGGAATCGGAACTATAGCTGATACCGGAATAACAGTCTTAGAAAATTCCCCTGGTATGATAAGGTTTATTGTTGATAAACCCATACCTGTTGACAAAAGCTGGTCAGGGATATTAAATATCATAACTCTTAAAGCTGCTGTTAACGGTAACGTTGTATTGCATTTTGATGCAAATTAAAAAATGAAGCAATGGAAAATGGAGGTCAGTATAAAATGAGAAAAGCGAAAACATTTATAAGAATTGGTATATGTATTATTATACTTGGAATAATCAGTACTGCGGCTATATATGCAATGTCTCAATCAAATGGTAACAAAGAGAAGGAGAAAGCTGATTCATTGGCTTCACTTAATATATCAAGCAAACTTGACAGTTCAAACTATGATAAATGGAAGGAATCTTTAAAAAAAATAGATAAAAACAAGGCTACTACCTTAACTAAAGAAAGATTGAGTGAATTATACGACAGTGGGTATAGCCTTAATGATATAGAAAAAGCAGAAAAACTGTCCAATTCAAGTCACAAACCTATAGAAGATATCCTAAAGTTAAAATATAGTCACAAAGGTAACACCCTAGTTCCAACCGACAAATCATGGGATGATATCGAAATTGATCTCTTAGGTTCTACAACTAAGGGTAATGAATTAAAATCATTAAATGCTGAAGCAGACGCTATGAAAAATAAAAAGTTGTCAAAGGAACAGGTAAGTCAAATAAATATTCTTTCTCTTAATTACGGAAAGGATACTAATCTGATAATTAGTGATATGGAATCAGGCAAGACCTATGATGAACTTGATAAGCAGTATTGGGAAGAACATCAAGCTGAATTGAAGAAAGTAGATACTCAAAAGAGCCAGGTGGAAATAGAAAGTACTGCCAAGGAAAAGAATAATATAAGCGATGACGATATTAAGTTAGCTAAAAAGTATGGAATGCAAAATATTATTGAAATAGGATATGCCAAAAGTCTGACTCAAAAATTTAATTCTTCTCTTAAGCATGTTTTGGAACTAAAAAGCAAAGAAAAGAAATGGAGTGCAGTTGAAAATATACTTAAGGAGGAGGCAAAATGAAATTAAAAACAATTTTTATATCCATTTTTAGTTTTATATTTATCCTATTATCCGGTTTTAATTTTGTATTTGCTGAGGAAGTACAAGATAAAAGTGGAGAATATAACGGACTAGGCTATGCCCGCTCCATATTAAAGGAAGGTATAACGCCTCCATATTCTATTAGTAATGCCTATAATGAAGATATTGATACATCCACGGGTGCCATTACCTTAAAGCAAACTGATATAAGCTTACAAGGGAGAAATGGTTTAGATTTCTCTCTGACAAGGTACTATACTCAGAATAATAGTACTTTGTATGAGCCGTATGTAACATCGTCCCCTGTATATGGAAATGTACTTGCAGGGTATAGCATTGATACTAAAGTAACAGTATATACATGTGTTAATGGTATTGTAGTATCAAGCTATGTAGCTTCCTCAGATACATTATTTGCAGAAAGTTATTCCGATGCACAAAATGTTTCAAGTATTTTTAATTCTATTCCAGATGAATATGGAAGTGAGTATTATAGTACAAGGCATGGGTCATACGTTTACGATGTAACCTCTTACTCTGCCGGAAGTCCAAAAGCGTATTATGTACAGGCATGCACAGATTACTATTATTCTAATAATTTTAATAATGTGACAAGCAATGAAAAGTATTCATCGTTAGGTGCGGGTTGGGCGTTTGACCTTCCATACATTGAAAATATGAGTGGTTACCTATATCTAAACTATGGGAGTGTGGGAACATGGCAGATCGATTTCGGATCGAGCACTGGGCAATCTCACTTAAAAAATTATCCGTTGATTGATATGAAGTTGAACAAAGATAATCAGACATATAGTAATGGACAAGCATCTTCATATTATGTGCTTGAACAAAAGGATGGAAGGAAAACGTACTTTGGAAATGATGGAAGACTTTTGGGAATAAAAGACAGGTACAACAATGAAATCAAATTTCAGCATGATACTTCCACGACTGGCTATCCGATTGTAAATAAAATAATTGATAGTGTCGGAAGAGAGGTTAATATTAGTTACACTAAAAGTCAAGTACTTGTGACAGTTAATGATGCGATAAACTCAGCCAATAATAGAACTGTCAAATATAACAAGACTGCTCTTTCAGGATATTCAAATGATTACATTTTAGATAATGTTATAGACCCTCTTAACAGACAGACAACATATAAATATACAATTAATTCTGCAAAAGTGGACTTACTTAGTAAAAGTATCAGTAGTGGAATTGCAAATCAGTTTGCGTGTCTTACAAAAGTAATTTCTCCAACTGCCGGAGAAACTTGTTATGCATATTCAAAAGTAACAAAGAATTGCGGCACCGATGGTGTAATGGAAGCCTATAAGCTTTCTGAAAGATTTGACTCGAAAAATGACGGAGAAAAGTTAAAATACAGAAAATTAAATTACCTATACGGCAATACAGGAGAATATGACGGTTATCCGAATTATCGCAGTGATGCAGCTATTCCTGATACCTATACATATAAAACACAGATAGTTGACAATTTGAATAACAGTGAAATCTATACATACAATAAAAAACTGTTACCGCTAAATATACTAAGGGAGGGTGCGGATCATAAGAATGAAACAATAAATGAATATGACCCTGTAACCAGGTTGTTATTAAATACGTGTAATAAAATATTCAATAAGGCCACAAATGAATTCATGCAGAAAAATGAAAACTATCAGTATGATTCGTCAGGCTATAGGGATTTGGTAGGATACTGGGATTGTCAGGCAACAAGAGATAATAATAATATGCCTTTAGATAATAAACATAAAGTAACTTTTACGTATGGTACATATCACTATACTTTATCTAAAGAATACAACCAAGATGCCGCAATAACAATAAAAGAGGAATATACACCTACTAGTGACAATAAGGCTGTTCAATGGAAAAAGATTTATCTAAATGGAGTCTTAAAAAGTAAAACATACTATGATTATGATGTTTACGGAAATGTTAAAGAAGAAAAAAGATTTTGGGATGACGGTGTAACTTCAGTATCTACAAAATATGACTACAGTGACAATCAGACTGATAGAAATGGAAAGTTTAACGGAGTATATTTGACACGTATATGGGCTGACGTCAAAGATATTGATCCGGTCGAAAATAATGGACCAGGATCAACAGTTCAGGAAACATATAAGTATGATTGGTATGGAAATATTGTAGAAAGCTTTGATGCTAAAAATGGAAACCCGACTAAGTATGAATTTGACAAACTAAATAGGGTTATAAAGGAAACACATCCTGATGCAAGTTATAAATCATGGTCTTATACTACAAGTAGTTCAGAAAATAGTACAATAGTTACTGATGAAAAAGGTACTAAGATTAAGTATAATTTCGATAAACTTGGAAATCTTGAGAGCGAGCAAGACTTCAGTTCGGGAGAGTTTCTTAATCAATATACTTATGACAGTGAAATGAAACTAAAAGCCGAGAATAATCGGAATTCAAGTCCATCATACAGAATCATAACTTATAATTATTTAAGCGACGGCAAATTAGCTGAAAAGGAAACTACAGATCAGTCCAACGTTGTAATTGATAAAGAATCATATACATATAATGATGCAAGTGAAAATGGTAGCTATACAAAAGTGACCAAAACTGTAATGGGAGATGCGAATTCACCTTCAATAATATCAGTTACATATACAGATAAGACGGGCAGATTAGTAAAACAGGGTAATGTACACAATGGAGCAGAATACTTGGATACTTTTAAGTATGACTATGTAGGTAATAAAATAACTGAAAAAACTGCCCGTGCATATGATGAGCCGGAAGTATATCTAAATCGCGAATACACAACTAAATTTGACTATGATCATGCAGGAAATGTAATAATGACCACAAACATAGATGGAACCTATTCAAGAGCAGGATATGACACACTTGGAAGATTGGCTTGGACTAGTCTCACAGGTGACTATTGTACATACTACGAATATGATAGCCTGGGAAGATTAATTAAAGAAACAGTGCCATTTCAAAATGAAAATGGAACCTTGTACTCTACTATAAAAAAGCATTATTATGATGAAAATGGAAATTTGCTGTGCGATATGATAAGTAATAGCAAACCGGGCGAAACACTGACTTTTTCAGAGACCAGATATGACTATGATTCTCGTAATATGCTTACTAATGTTACTAAGTATGAAAATAATTCTCCTGAAAACTATACTCAGTACTACTATGATCCTACAGGAAATAAACTTAGGATGTATACGGGACTCAGCAGTAGCTTAAATATTAAGGGATTGGACGATCTGTCTTCTGATGATGAAAGTTTTTCAACTAATAAATATGAATACGACAGATTTAATAACCTTGTAAAAATGACAGACCCAAATGGAAATTCTGAAATTTATTCATATGATTTAAATGGGAATCAGCTACAAAAGAAAGATAAAAACGGTAGTTTAATAAATATGACATATGATGGAGATGGAAGATTACTGACAAAATCAGTTGAGAATACGGAAAAACCATCGCTAAATGCATCATATACATACACTTATACTTTGACCGGTAAAAAGAAAGAGATGAATGGTGGAGGCACCAGTACAAAGTATTTTTATGATGATTTGGGTCGGTTAGTAAAAGAAGTTTCGTCAAATGAAATTCAAAAGGAGTATACTTATGACGCGGCTAATAACCGAAAATCTTTAGTTATAAAACAAAACGGGATAGTAAAAACAAATACAACTTATACATATGACAATATGAATAGACTGGAAAAGGTATACGAAAACGGGGTATTAACTGCAACTTACGAGTATGATGCAAATGGAAACAGACAGACATTAACCTATTCAAACGGAAATAAAACAACGTATACGTATAATGTTGCTAACAAGTTGGATTCCATTACAAACACCAAGAATGGGACTCTTTTATCAAGCTTCATTTATAAGTACTATCTTGACGGTAATCAGGCGTCAAAAACTGATAATAAAGGAAAAACTACATCATATAAATATGATGGCTTGGGAAGATTGACAAATGAAATTCCTTCAGATGAACCTACTGTGTCGTATGCTTACGATGACAGTAACAATCGTAAATCAATGACGATAAACGGGAAGTCTGAGACCAATTATACCTACGATAAAAGTAACAAGTTACTTGCTGAGACTACAGAAGAAAATTCTGAGTTGAATATTACAAGATATAACTATGACAATAACGGAAACACGATTTGCAAAACAACAGAGAAGATATCACCAACTATACAGGGTCAAACAACAGAGGTTAGCTTATCAACAGGTGAAGAACAAGAAACCACGGATTTAACATTAAATGAGTACGATGGCTTTAATCAGCTGATAAAAACCAGTACAGGGGACGTAATGGCAGAATACTCATATGACGGTACCGGCCTAAGAACATCAAAAAATGTAAACGGTTCAGTTACAAATCAGATTTGGGACGGCGACCAGATAGCCCTAGAAACGGATGAATCAGGAAACATAAAAAACAAATACGTTCGTGGAATAAATCTAATATATGCTGAGGACGAACTTGCAAATAAAAAGTTTTACCTGTTCAATGGTCACGGTGACGTAACCCAGTTGACTGATACATCTGGAAGTGTTATAAAGAACTATGACTATGATGCATTTGGTGTAGAGAAAAATATTGACCCAGCGGATACAAATAGATTCCGCTACTGTTCCGAATATTGGGATGACGAGACAGGCACGTACTATTTAAGAGCGAGATATTACTCGCCGTCCATCGGACGTTTCATTTCCGAGGACAGCTACTGGGGTAAAGACCAAGACCCGTTGAGTTTGAATTTGTATACATATGCCTCTAATAATCCAATAATGTACATAGACCCAACAGGACATATGAACTACTTAACTCAGACCGATAATCTACTTGGTGGTATTGGTACTGGTATAGGCGATAGTTTAATGGGTATGATAAAATCTCCTATTGCTATATTCAATATGGTAAAATCCCTTATGTCTGGAGGTATGACATTAAGTCAGCTTGCAGAGGCTGGATTAGACGGCTTAATTGGTAATTATAAATATGTATTGCAAAATGCAGATGTCATTTCACCGTGGCATAGTGCAACAGATGCAGAAGTACGTGAGTTTGGTATTCACGCAGGTGGAATTATCACTGATATTGCAATGGCTTTGACTGGAGCAGGTGCGGCAAAACTTATTAAAGCATTATCTGCTACAAAAGCAGGAGCTAAAATTGCTAAATTTGCAGAAGGCTTATGTTTCACAGGCGATACATTAATTAGCACAAATGAAGGCTACAAACCTATAAAGGATATCAGAATTGGGGATAAAGTATACTCTGAAAATCCAGAAACAGACGAAAAAGGGCTTAAGACAGTTAAGAATGTGTTTGTTAAGGAAACTAATAAACTTGTTCATGTTCATGTGGATGGCACTGAAATAAAAGCTACTCCTACACATCCGTTCTGGGTCATAGGTAAGGGGTGGGTTGAAGCAGGTTCATTGGTAGTTGGAAATAAGTTGTTACTGTATTCAGGTGAAATTGTGACAGTAACAGCGATAGAAAATGAATTACTGGCACAGCCGATAAAAGTGTATAACTTTGAGGTTGAGGATTGGCATACATACTTTGTTTCAAAGCAAAGTATACTGGTACACAATAGCTGTAAAGCATTTATGACTCCCCAAGCAATGAATAAGTTATACTTAAAAGTTCTAAGTGATAGCGATATACATTTTGACACTAAAGCACAAGCATTAGAATTTGTTCGGACCAAATTTTCAAGTTTCAAACAGGAAGTTGCAGGAAGCAGAGGTAAGGAAGGTTGGCATTTTGATAGTCATCCAATTAAAGGAAGTGAGCAAGCAATAGACCACATAAACATTTACAGTAAAAGCCAAGATTTTAGAGTACATATAACATGGGGGGATTAGAATAAATGGAAATACAAAGGATTGTAGTTAGAAATAAAATTACAACGAGATCGGAGATTTCTTCAAGGTTTATTTTAATGACATCCGATAATGAATTTTCTAATGCGAAAGAATTTATTTTATTCCATGGACTTAAAAGAGTCATGAATGAGTTGTTAAAAGAGGACTTTGATGAAAATGAGCTTGAAACATCTATGCTATATACGAAGTATAAGGAAGTTTTACAGACTGGAAAGGATAACGATTTCTTCCATATTGCATATAGATTGAAAGATGATATGTCTGTAAAGCTTTCAGAGCATATTGATATCTTCCACTTGATAAAAGACCTATCAATTGGAAGTGAATCTCTTGTGCCATGGTATTATGCCGATAGTAAACATTATATTGCAGACACTTGGTGGGAATCAGACGAAGATATTATTAATGATTTACTTAATATGCCTTTTGTAGAGTTTTTAGTAAAGTATAAAGGTTACTAACCTATTTGGGTGTATTGTGCAAATATATTTGGAGGAAAGTTTATAAGGACAGTACCATGAGCCTTGGTAAAGTGTGTACTGAACCATAAAAACGGACATTGCAAAAAGACCCCCAATTGTAGGAAAATAGAAACTACGATTGGGGGTTTTCATATTAAAAGACAATGGACAAATATTCGAGAGATGGAGTGGCGCATATTAGAACTGCGGAAAGCAGGTAAACGCGACAAGAAATAGCAGATGAGCTAAATCTAAATAAAGTGCAAATAAAGAATTGGATTAATCGATACAATAAAAGTACAGCAAGGATTGAAGACGGACTGCCTCCTAAGAAACGTGTGTAGATTGTCAAGTAAAATTGACCCCTTTTTTAAACTTTTTACACTTAAAACTGACCCCTTAGACCTTGGAAAGTAGAATTTAAGCATATTTCCGAAATACTCTATGTAAAACAACAGGATTTACATCTAAAATTGACCCTTATACATATTCAATTTTATAGCCTGCGCTTTTTGCAGCATCAAGCTTCAGAATAAATTTTCTGCTACTGTTTTCCAATGTAACATACTTACTAATTTCGAAGAATTTCTCCTTAATTAGGTTCGTAATAATCTCATCCCAGTTCATTTCGCTATTTTGTTGGTGCTTAGGCTTTTCGCTTTTACACAGTTCTTCAACAGTTAAAAACGTACTTTCAGGGCTAAGACCTGATTTGAAAATATACCTATCCCTGCTTTGGTCAAATATGTATTCCGAATCCCGTCGCAGTCGTTTGACGATAGTATCATATCTTACGCCGTATGTTTCTGAAACATGTTTTTCAGCTACTTTCTTTCCATATGTGTTAAATATATCAACGAATGCTTTGAAATCGATATTTCTAATACGTTTTATTTTTTCACTCACGGATTTTCCTCCTTGCGTTTTCCTTTTATTCTGTAGCTATCGTCAGTATCTTCAATGCCCATACGCACTATATGGGAGTGGTGAACAAGTCTGTCTAGGATAGCAGTCGCTGCAAGCTGGCTTGTGAAGACTTCATCCCATTCTCTAAGTTCAAGGTTGGTTGTGATTATGATTGACTTTTTCTCATACCTACTACGGACTAATTGAAAAAATATACTTTCCTTTTCTTTATCCATCTTCAAGTATCCCAGTTCATCAATTATGATAAGGTCAATTTTTGAAAGCTTCACAAGGGATTCTTTAAGAGTTCCTTCACTTGCAGATTTCGAAAGATTATTGATAAGTTCCAATGCGTTCAAAAAAAGAACCTTTTTCCCTGCCTCACAGGCTTTCATTCCAATACCAGTCGCTATATAACTTTTTTCTACTCCTGTCTTGCCTATAAATATTATGTTTTCATTCCTGCTCAAAAATTGTAGTGTAGATAGTTCTTTTATCTTTTGCATGTTCTGGTACTTATGAAAGCTGAAGTCATAATCTTCTATGGTCTTAATACCTTCGAAACAGGCAGCTTTAATGTTCCTATGTGTTCGTCTTTTCTTTTTCCCTTCTAATTCAGCATTCAAAAGGCTGACCAGGAACTCTTTGTATCCCAGACTTTTTGATATTGCTGTCTCTATCAGTTCGTTGTAGCAGTTCTTCATATCTACTAGTTTGAATGCCTTTAATGTGGATTCTATGTACTTGTCGTCTGTGTTAATTTCAGGATTTACACTCAATTTTGCCCCCTCCTTCGTAATATGATAGGCCTCTTACCAATGAATTCTTAGCGCCTGAGGAGGTAGCGGCCTTACTGGTTTGGTCTCCTAAAACGATATCTATATATTTATCCTTCAGAACTTCCTTTATTGCTTCTATGTCATATATACTGCTCTTAACGCAATAGTCAAGAATTTTATCAAGGCTTTCGACTGTATATAATTCCTTCAGTTTTAGTATCTGACGTGCATGATAACTTGGCTGCTGCAGGGACTTTGAAGCCATTTCAAGGTATATCTCACCGCACTTGAAGGTTCTTTCAAACTGGCGCTTGATTTCAGGAATTGATTTTGGTACCTTGTTTGATATTGGGAGGTAATGGTCATCTATTCTCAATACTTCATTTTCTCCCTTGGATTATTTCAGGAACATCAATAAGGTTCATTTTCATATCATAAATTTCAATTTTATAGCCGTATATTACCCTGTACTGAACTTCCTTACCTACATATCGGACAGGTACACTGTATTTGTTTGTATTTATGCTTACCAGAGAATCAAGGCTTACACTTCTTTTTGACAAAGATTCATTTATGAACCTATTCTTTGGTAAAGGAAGGAGGTAGGGCTGCTCTTCCTTAAAAAATTCTTCCGGAATTCTCTTTGTAGTCCCGTGAATTTGCTTGCACCAATCCCGTATAAACTTTTTACCAGCGATATTAAGTTCTGTCATGTTTTTGAAAGTATTACCCTTGATGAATTGTTCTTCTATATATTGATACGGCTTTTCAATTTTTCCTTTAGTCCTTGCTCTATATGGATTACAGGGATTCAGCTCTGTACCCAGAGAGGCGGCAAGCCTTAGTGCATTAAGATTGAATTTTGGTTCACTTGCACCTCATTTTCAATTACAAGTGCTTTAGGATTATCAATAATTAGTTCCTGTGTTACTCCTCCCAGATCCTCGAACAGTTCTTGTATCGCTTCATATATGGCTTCTGCATTACAAGTAAGTGAAAATACTATTGCCTTCATCCTGCATGCACATAAAACCATTGTAAAGCAGTAAACCTCTTTTATTTCGTTATCAATGACCATCTTATATGGAGACCAATCAAACTGAGCCTGGTCTCCGGGAGGTGTTTCTATCCTTACCGTTGCTTTTTTTGATATTTTACTTTTTTCTTCATTCAGGGTTTTCAAAAACCTGTATACTGGTACAATACTGCCTTTATATCCAACTTTAAGAAGCTCTTTATATATCCTTGTCCCAATAAAATTGTATTCGGCACTTAAAAACCAAACTCTTATCTGTTCTTTGAAAGGGTCAATTATTGATGGATAAAGGCTCCTCTTATATTTAGGCTCAGTATCATGCTTCAATAGACTTTTTACAGTATTCTTTGAGATCTTCAATTGCTTAGCTATGTTTTATTTTTACCCCTCTTTTGAATAACCGTTTCGCTGTTATCCAATCCTGCACATCTCTCACCCCATCCATCCCTCCGCATACTTTAATATGTGAATAGGATACATTTGTATTTTCAGGGGGTCAATTTTATTTGTAAATCTGGGGTCAGTTTTAATTGTAAATCAACATCTGGTGAAGGCAATATAAAAGTCAATATAAAGTCAATATCAAAGGGATACGAGGTAAGCAATGATGGTGGTATAACCTGGGCTGGAACATTTGAAAAGACATATACTTTCAGTAACCTTAATTCCGGTAGCTACAGTATAGTGGCCAGAGATTGGTCATATCCGGATAATATTTCAAAGGTGTTGGTTGTAAGCTTAAATTAGGAGGGAGAAACTTGAAAAATAGCACAAACAAAGTGCTTTAGTTGCTGTTCTACGCAGCACTCAGCATTATTTTTATAGTCCTGTATTTTATAAATAAGCCCTATGACAATAAGCCGGTACACTTAGATAGTCCGGCAAAAACAACAATAGAAAGTCAGGTGATTCCATATGATGCTGTACCTATGCAGCCATAACAATGTCAATCTATTTGATTGGCTCAATGAATCCAGTCTGGTAGCTCAGCCCTTCA
>JAEWCZ010000091.1 GCA_023390335.1 Bacillota bacterium
ATTCTCTAGAAAAGTTGTTGGATGGTCAATGAGTAACAAAATGAAAGATACTTTAGTAATTGACGCATTTTTACAAGCTTATGGGAAAGAACGTCCTAATGCAGAATTAATTGTTCATACCGACCAATGTTCTCAGTATACTGGTGGTAAATTCAGGGCTATTCTCTCAAAGTATGGCGCTAAACATAGCAATAGCCGTAAAGGAAACCCTTACGATAATGCAGTAATGGAGTCTTTTTGAGTTATACTACAACACGAAAAGAATACATTCTACATTGGGATATCTCTCTCCATCCCAATTTGAGAAACAAAATTCATAATTTCCTCTTAACTTTGTGTCTACAAAAGGTTTCTCCTGAGTACCCTTTAAGTACTCTTCCTCAATCCTTGCAACTCCTTTCAATGGGGTATAGAAACTTTAATTTTCTTTCGATTAGGAAAAGTTATAGTTCGCTTGTCAGCCAGTTCCAAAGGGTCACCTTTAGTACCGGCACTTGCAGGAAAGCCGTCAATTTCATCTGCTATAACTACATCCTCTGCCCTGTGAACCTCACCTTTAAGTTCTGCAAGCTCAATTTCAGCAGTTTCTCTTTTAATCTTTTCGAGCATAGCATGTTCTTGGTCATAATTAATACCTGCTTCAATCCGCTTTTATTTTTATAATAGTCAACTATGACTTGCATAAAATTGTATTGGCCATCAGGTTCTTTCCCGATTACACCCTCGGATACGAGCTGATTAATTCGCTGCTCACTAAGATCCATTATTTTTGCCATTGTTTTTGCATTAACCATCATCATATTCCATCACCTGATTTCCATAAAATTTCCCTTGCATAAATTAAAGCACATAATGGCTTATGGAAGGAAATCCCAAAAAAAACTTATTACCAAGCGTTTTTTGGGGTTCGCCAGCACCGTAAACTTTTTTGACCTTCTGGAAGTACATATTTGCCCTTTGTTCTTGTTTTTAGACAACAAAAAAAGTGATAAACTATTATCTCTAAATACTCTCCACTAGGTATTGTGAGTTTACTTTGTTTTCACACTTTCTCCAATAAGTTTAAAGATATTATTTAGTCATTTACAGTCTCAATTTTTTGGGGTTATTTTAATATTAACAGTTAACAATTGCAGCTCCGCTAGTCCGGAAAAGTGGCTCTCGCCACACCGGATCTGGCGGTTCTACTGAACAAGATACTCAGTAGTTTAGCAAAACGCCTTTATATGGCAGAGATAAAAAAATTTAATAACATTAATTTATAATCAAGGCGTATATGAACCTGTAGCTACTGTATAAACTACATAATTTGACGAACCTATCAATTCGTGAGTAGTGTACATAGCATATGTATGATTGCTCGTAAAACTTGATGTCCAATGAGACAAATCTATATCATCATATATATGAGTTGTATTATACTCTTCAGTATAAGCTGGAGTACCAACATACGCCCCAGTATCATTATGCACAATAGAAGAGTGCATATAAAGGTGTGCTGGATTACTAATATATGTATCTATTAGAACATCTTGTCCACCGCCTGATGAGACTCCTCTAAGTGTTCCATATGATCCAGCACTTGTTGAACTTGATGTCGCAAAAGCAGTAAATGAATTTAACGAAATCAAAAGGGAAAAGGATAAAATAATAGCTATAATTTTCTTCTTCATGTAAAATACCTCCTTATATTCTCTGCCATTTACCATATTGTAACATATATTACATTTTGTTACAAATTAAAGGTGATCTTTATGATTATTTTTCTATCAAAATAGTATCTATTTTATTAGCTCTATCATTACTTTTAGTTGGTATAGCAATAATATAAAAACTGTTGTATTTATTTAAGTTTACACCTGAAATATTAAAGTCAATTGGTATAGTTGATGTATTTTCTTTAGTAGAATCTATCTTTGCATAATATAGGCCTGAAAACAAAGGTACTATTTTATGGTTTATGTAAGCTGATAAAATATATTGTTCTTCTTTTCCATATAAGCTAATAGTACATTTAAGCCTATTATTATTAATTTTTATTTTATTAACTACTTTATTTCCCTGTAACACGTTAAAATTTAGGTTATTTTTTGACTCTTCTTTAATTCTATTTAATTTAAAGTCATCAAAAAACACTATATTATTATTACTATCATTCTTACATGTTAAGGTATATGGTTCTAAAAAAAATACCTTTTGGTTATTTCCATAGAATTTATCTGATGTATAGGATGGATTTAGCATACTACCAATTTCTATTGAAAGTTTTTTGTCTTTTGCACCAACTTTAGGTTTAAAATTTATTTTGATAGTTTTATTAGTATTTTTAGTTAATTTATATGGAATCAAATATGCTTCTTCATGTTTATCAGTATAGTAAGGTTGTGATATTCCATTAACAAAAATTATAATACCAACTTCACAATCAATAGGTCCATTATTGTAAATAACATTTGCAGAAATAATATCACCATCATACTTTAATGAATCAACATTAATCCCATAAGATGCAGTAACTTCTTCTTTTAATTTAGAACTTGTGGATATGCCATCGCTTATAAAATATTTTACAAATATAACAACAACAATAATCAATATTAAACTGGCAAGACCTATTTTTCGTTTCATTTGCTTTCCTCCAAAATTTTACATACTTGTATTATTATAGAATATGTTAAATTTTAACATTAATTTTCCTTATAATCAAGTAAACGGCAATTAGGTAGGTACGATGTAGGTTTAATACATTCATGCTATTTATGATGAATGATATTATCCGTTTGAACTGAAGTAAGGTAATCCCTAATATAATTAATTTTTGTGAATATAATATTTACTGGTCATCTTTACTTGAGGAGGTGAAATGTCTATGTATATGTTATTGTTGGTCTATGGCGATTATATCAAGTCATTATTCTCTAAGTACGGAATGCAGTTTAGCAAGTGTTATCACTTGATATTCAAGTGACAACTAGATAACGTTTGAGAAAACTCTACTTTATCTATGACCAAGAGATATTAAAATAATATTTTTTCCATAATCTTTTCATCCTTCTTTTATGTCAATGATTTATCGTCTGTATTCCAGCATTCATCTCAAACTTTTAAAGATATCAATATAATAATACTTTTTGTAACCACAAAATAAACAAGTAGCTGACATCTGCCAACTACTCACATTGATTAGAATATTAAAATTATTTTACGCCCTAAAATAGGCAATAAAAAACCGCATTTCATTTAACTGAATGTGCGGTGGTGATTGATTAATTCTGTATTAAAATTTACCTTTTTCCAGGTTCAATGGTTAAATTTTTAGCAATTACATATCCTACTAATCCAATTGAAGCATTAAATTCAAACAATTTGTAAGCGTTATCAATCAATTCTTTCTCCAACTCTTGGCTATTTCTTGATTTCATAGAAGGAAAGCAATACTTAAGGCTTTCATTTATGGAATCAGTATTTTCATTTACATAGTCTATAATTGATAGTTGGTATAAATCTAAAATTATATTGCAGTTGATAACATTTTCAAATGAATGAGCTAATAAACCATTAAATGTAATTAATATTGTTTTTTTATCTTCATTTTCAGTAACCATTTGAAGTGTTTCGTTTACAAAATCTACAGAATAACCTTTGATTGTATTATCATGAACCATTTCTCCAAAGTTTTCGATTATCGGATTCTCCATTTTTATTCACCTCACAAATCCCTTGTCTTAAGTGTAACAATTCTTAACCACTACCGCAATATTCAATTTTCAAAGATCATATTTAGTCGCTATAGACTAATTTTGTTCAATAAAAAAGCACATTCTTTAATTGAATGTGCGGTAATGGAATGATTCTTGAATTATAAAGATTATGAGTTAATTTGATTTGTTAATCCATTGCATAAATAAAACAGTAGAAAGCATAAAAGACAGTATTATTATGGACACGCCTATAACTATTGGGAAGTATGTACAACTTGTCATTAATTCTTGTGATGTCGTCCATCCAGTTGCACCTTTAGTTCTTGATACACTTATGGCTATGTCACGTCCTTTAAAGAACCCGATAAATGTAACAAAACTACCGCTTAGAAACAAAATAGCTATTAATATAATAGCTTTAATCTGTTTTTGGATCATTTATTCATCCTTTCTAATACTTTTATGATATTTTACAACTCTACCTTCAAAGCAACTTTATTACAAATAATACTATATCTGCAACATTACTCTGTCAAGTATCAATCCTTACCGCACTATTCAGTTGGTAATGTTCAAATTTGTTACTCGCATTCCCGCTATATTGCGAACTAAAATATGGCGCAAAAAACCGCAACTCATTTTACTGAATGTGCGGTTTTGATTCTTGGTATTGTATTCAATTTTTTGTTAATTTGTACAATTTAATGGCTGATATTTAAATCACGTTATATAAAAAATAACGAATTAAAGTACCCTCATAAACCCAATGTTTCATTCTGCTGTTGCTTTTTTCTCAATTATGGGTAAGAGCAAGTCTATTTGAATGGTAACGTCATCGGGAGAAAGCATAAACTTATTTATATAATTAAGATGTTCCTCTATGCACTCTCTCTCTACAATTTGATCCTTAAAATTCAATGTGTACTTATCGTTATTCTGTGCCCACTCATATAGTTTTAACCATTCATCAAAAGAACCCATAGGAATCATATAAGCACAATATAATCCTCCTGCAAATTGCTTTTTAGTAAAGGGTGGCTTTAGTTCATACTCATCTGGAATTGTAACCCATCTTTCATATCCATGATCACTCCCATCTGGCATATTGCCGTTTGGGTTGTTAAAACCAAAATGCCTAAAATCAGGTTTCATTTCATACAGTTTTGTTTCTCTGATAAAATGGTGTAGTAAATTCCCACTTTCAATCTCAGGAACACCACCTATGCAATGAATACTTGCTACCGTAGCAGGCGGTAAATAGATGATTCTTACCTCCTTATCATGTAATTTGTTCAAATTTTCGTTGGCTTTGTTTAGTTCTTCCATTGCCTTTTCCTCCTTAAAGTTTATCTTGGTAAGAAGTAAAGGCTCAACAATCTTTAAGATGTCATTATCATGGAGTAAGTCCAACTTAACATAAATTTCCTCACTCTCAGTTAAACGAGCAACTAACGATTTTAAAATAGTTTTTATTGTGGTGAGAGCGGTAATCTCGATATCAAGCTGAGCAATACTTTCTTGGAATATTTCAACTATGAGCGATTGCTTTGTGTTTTGAAAAATAGATTTTATCTGTTTTAAGGGGATACGCAATTTGCGTAGAACAATAACCTGTTGCAGACGTCTTATGGTAACTTCATCATATGTACGATAAGCATAATCCTCTTTCTTTTGGCTCTGTATTAGTTCTAATTGCTCATAATAACGAAGCGTTCTTGTTGAAATATTTAAGCTTTTTGACACTTCGCTGATTGTCATTAAACCCATGCGTTCATCTCCTTCCATTTTAGTATAAAGGACGACACGACGTCAAAGTCAATAGTTTTTAATATGAATTATTTTAATTTCACATAATGAAACAATTCTGCCTTATATGCAAAAACTCATTATATCTATACTATCTTTGGAATTAATTAGATCAATGTATTTATATTGAACAAGTACCGCACTATTCAGTTCTCAAGATTCAACTTTCTTACAGTCGCAATCTTTTGCTATTGTCTACTACATGTACCGTAGTTCCCTTTTGAAAAGTACTCGCTTTTGCCCTTTTCATTTGCCTTTATTAATTCGTTGATTGCCTTTATTCGTTTACGCAGTTTCTGTTTTTTCAAAATCAGTGTTTTAACCTCTTCCTTACTCAATTTCCAGTTTGGATGTTTGAAGAGGATGGAGAAATAACAAAGGATATGTTGCATCAAAAGAACTTGCAAAACAGCTAGGGAAGAAAATCTTACAGATAGGAGGTATCTGTGAGGATGGCTGAGAGGCGGAACTGAGTTTTTCTACAATTAATAACATTAAACTCCTTGTCGGTCAATTATATGATTATGCCTAAGATAATGATATTGTCGATAATAATCTAGGCAAAAAAATAAAAGTATCAAGAGGAGAAAAGACAACCAGAGAAGCATTTACAGATATTGAAATAAAAGCTATAACAGGGCAGCACTTAGAGGCGTTGAATGGATTGATACAATTTTAATACTGATTTATACAGGTATGCGTATTTCTGAGCTTCTACTTTTGACAGGTGGAATAAAAACCGATGCAGGTAAAGTATTAATGTAAGAATATTAGATCCTCATTGTTGCCGACATACTTTTGCAACTATACTATCTAAAGCCAAAGCTAATACAAAATCAATTCAAAAACTTATTGGACATAGCAGTTATGCAACTACTACTGATATTTATACTCACACCGATTTAGATGAACTTAGAAAGGCCATAAATAAACTATAAATAGTATTAAAGCTTGTTAGTTACGTGTTAGTTTTTTGTTAGTTACCGTTAAAATTTAGTATGATTTTTAGGGATTTTTATTATAATAAAAAACCACCTATGCATTGAAATAGGTGATTTTCTTGGAGCTGGTAAGCGGAATCGAACCGCTGACCTGCTGATTACGAATCAGCTGCACTACCGACTGTGCTATACCAGCATACATGCTATTATCTTCTTGCACTCTATATATTAGCACTAAATTCCTTTTAATTCAATTATTTTATATTTTTTCCTTCTCAGTTAAAGAAGGTATTATATTATAAATTATATCTTGCAAAGCATTTTCGTCATTACTCACAGTCACTATATCAGCAACAGCCTTAACACACTCTCTGGCATTACCGACTGCAATTCCAACATCAGCCAATCTTATTATTTCAACATCATTATCGTAATCACCTACTGCGATAATGATTTTATCCTTATACTGGTGCGAATTTTTTAATCTCGCCAAAGCAGACCCCTTCGAAACGCCTTTCTTAATAAGCTCAAGATAAAATACCTGTGAAAAAAAACTATCCACCTTATCAAGAAAATTATAATTTTCCAACATACTATAGGCTTTTTGCAGGCTTTCCGGACTGTCATACATAAGTACCTTAATCCAGTCCATTTTCATGACCTCATCAAGTGTGGTTCTTAAGTATACTTGTTTCTCCCTTTCAACATATGGTTCCCGTATATGGTCAGGAGTTATTATGTACAACATGTCAGGTGTAAATATTTCAACCACCATGTTTTTATGGTTTTTCATGCAATAAATAATATATTGCTCAACTACACTCTTATCCATAAGTTCAGTAGCTAAAAATCTTTCCTCTTGAAAATTGTAAATACCTCCTCCGTTATATAGGATACATGGGCCATTCAGAGTTAAATTTTCTATGTAGGGACGTATATTGTCCTTTGAACGTCCTGTGGCAATAGCAAAGCTCCCACCATTTTTTATAAAATTGCTAATAGCGTCTAAATTCTCCTGGGATATGAAATGCTGAGAGTTTATCAAAGTACCATCTAAATCGCTTATTAAAAGGTATTTATTATAATTAATCATATGACCTCACCAAAATTATATTTTATCTGAACTATAAAATATAATATGGTTTTATTTGTAAAAAATCAACATTTAACTAGAAAAAACTTCAAAAAATGCAACTTCCCACATGACAAATTCACGTGGGAAGTCTGGTCTTAAGGAAGTTGATTCTTATATTGCTGATTTGAAATTTTGTCTGTTTCTTCTACATATCCCTGATTATCAATTTCATTTGTATAAAATTCTTCATAATCTGCATAACCTGACATATCTTGAGGGGTATCTGCACTTCCGTATTTGAGAAGATCATCAAATTGATCCAGACCTTCAAACTCATCATCTTCTTGCTTATTCAAGTATTTTCGGCCAAAAGGGTTGTCAAAAATTTCGTCATACTGTTGATCCGGTGTGTTAATCTCTTCGGCCTCTTTATCCTCCTGACATTCCATGCAAAACCTTGCAGTCGGCATAACTTCCAGCCTTTCCGGATTTATTTCCTTTTTACAGTTTTCACAAACACCATAGGTCCCATTATCTATTTTTTTCAGTGCAAGCTTTATATCATTAAGTTTTGTCTGCTCATGGACTTTAAGAGCCAGATTCATCTCCAATGTGTATAGCTCGCTTCCCAATTCTGCAGGATGATTATCATAATTTGACAACTCCGAAGGAGTATTATTACTCATTTCCCCTTCGTCCATATCCCTCATTTGTTCCAGTGCAGTGTCTGCCCTTTTGGCTTCCGTTTTAAGCTTATCTTTGTAATGCAACAGCTGATTCTTGTCCATATGATTCCTCCTATGTTCATCTGTCATCTAACATTTCTACTGCTGCTTTGCACAATCTTGACTATATCACTTATAAATTGTCCGATGTACGGAAGATTTATTTTTACAATAATATTTAGGAAGTAAATGGCAATGGCCCCGAGAATAGTAAACCCAATAGCTATCCCAAAGCCTCTAGCCAAACCGCTTACAAAATTGGCCCATAACATTTTTCTAGGATGTTCAAGATAATAAACGTAATCCACGAATTTCATCTTCTCCATCTTAAGGGACATATTATCAACTTTTTTGGACAGTTCACTAATTAAATGATTGTTGTTGGCCATATTTTTATTAGTACTCCCTCCACATGAAAACAATTAAAAACTTTTCAATATAATTATGGTTGTTCTGTTTAGCTTTATTTATTCGTAAGAAATTTTTCTAAAATATACAAAAAAGCATACTAACCGTTGTCAAATCAAAACGGTTAATATGCTTAATTTAAAATTTAAAATATTAATTTGCCAAATCTGAAAGCACCTTTTTAATAAGATCGCTGTCTTCAATAGTACATTGGAACACCTCTCCTATTCTACGAGGTAAAACAAATTTTAGCCTATTGTCTTTTACTTTTTTATCATAAAATATCTGGTTGTATACCCTTTCAACGTCCAAACCGGGCAGAGAAACAGGTAATCCAAGTTTAACAAGAATGGCTTTAACCTGATTAACTACTTGCTCATTGAGAATTTCCATGTATTGAGCCATTTTATATGCTCCAACTATTCCTATAGACACACATTCACCATGCAAAAGCCTGAAATTTTCAACTGTTTCAATGGCATGACCGATTGTGTGGCCAAAATTCAGAATAGCTCTTAAATCATCCTCTTTTTCGTCCTGTTCAACAACATATCCCTTTATGGAACAGTTCTTTTTAGCCAAGTATTGGAGTACATTTTCTTCAAATTTGAAAATCTTATCAGCATTGTAGTTAATATATTCACAGTACTCTTCATCCATAATCAAACCATGTTTGATTACTTCGGCAAGGCCGGCAGAAATCTCTTTCTTAGGCAATGTCTTAATAGTATTGACATTAATAAACACTGCCTTAGGCTGATAAAATGAGCCTACAATATTCTTATGTCCATTGAAATCAACCCCGGTTTTACCCCCAACGCTACTATCTGCCTGAGCTAATAACGTTGTTGGTATCTGAACAAAGCTGATTCCTCTCATATAGGTGGCAGCGGCAAAGCCGGTTATATCACCAACTACACCGCCTCCAAGTGCCAGCACAATGCTGCTTCTGTCGAGCTTGCACTCTACCATCTTATTATATATACCATAAACTGCCTCAAGTGTCTTATTATTCTCACCGGGCTCCAGAACGTGCTTGTTAACCTCTATTCCGCTGTCTTGCAGTACTTTAATACATTGATCGGAATAGTAATTATCAACATTCCCGTCGGTAACCAACAGAGCTTTGTTTCCCTGCCTGAACGATAGAACAATTTTCCCAAGTTCCTGAAAGTCTGTTGCAATACAAATAGGATAACTTCTTTCCTTTAGATTTACAGTATGTCTAATCATAATACGTCTCCCAAATCTGATATGCTTACTTTTAACCTACTACGTCAGCACATCTCTTACAAAGTGTAGGGTGTTTTTCGTCCTTGCCTACAAACTCACTGAACATCCAGCATCTTTCACATTTATCTCCCGGTGCCTGTTCAACAGAAACTTTTATTCCCGGCATTTCCTCTCCCTTTTGGGCAGTAGCTAGAGCATCAGCAAGATTTTTAATGTCAACATCTGAAACTATAAATATTGTAACAAGGTCGTTTTCAATACTCTTAATAAACTCAAGATTTTCTCCGTCTGCATACAGAGTTACTTTTGCATTAAGAGAATGTCCGATTGTCTTGTTTGCCCTTGCTATTTCCAGCGCCTTTGAAACATCTGACCTGAGCTCGAATATCTTTTCCCACTTTTCTGACAGTTCTGTATTTACATACTTTTCATTTACCTGTGGCCAGCTATTCAACTGAATACTTTCAGTATCATCATCTGCTCTGTGAGGCATGTACTGCCAGATTTCTTCAGTAGTAAATGCAAGAACTGGAGTCAGCATTCTAACAAGGTTATGAAGGATTTCATACATTACAGTCTGAGCTGCCCTTCTTTCCTTTGAATCAGGCTTTGAAGTGTAAAGTCTATCCTTTATAATATCCAAATAGAAGTTACTCATATCAACAACACAGAAATTGTGTATAGCATGGAACATCAAATGGAACTCATATGTTTCATAAGCTTCATTAACCTTCTTAATTAAGTTATTCATTCTGCTCAATGCCCATTTGTCCAGTTCATTAAGTTCATTGTAATCAACACTATCTGTGTCTGGGTTAAAATCATTTATATTACCAAGAATATATCTTGCAGTATTCCTTATCTTTCTGTAAACCTCTGATAACTGCTTCAATAGATCCTTTGAAATTCTTATATCAGTTGTGTAATCGGAAGAAGCAACCCAAAGTCTTAGTATATCTGCTCCGTACTCCTTAATAACATCTGCAGGGTCAATACCGTTTCCAAGTGACTTTGACATTTTACGTCCTTCACCATCAACAACATAGCCGTGTGTCAGTACCTTTCTGTAAGGTGCATTTCCCTTAGTAGCAACAGATGTAAGAAGTGATGACTGGAACCATCCTCTGTGTTGGTCATTACCTTCAAGGTACAGGTCTGCCGGCCAAGATAATCCTTCTCTGTTTTCCAGAACTGCTACGTGGCTGGAACCTGAATCAAACCAAACGTCCATTATATCTGTTTCTTTTGTAAATTCATGGTGTCCGCATTCACATTTAGTTTCCTTTGGAAGAATCTCGGAAGCGTCCATTGCATACCATGCATTTGAGCCCTTTTCTCTGAAAAGGTCAGCCACAGCCTTTATGGATTCATTTGTTATTAATTCCTTACCACAGTCTTTACAGTAGAATATCGGAATCGGCACACCCCAGATACGCTGTCTGGAAATACACCAGTCTCCTCTATCCCTTACCATGTTGGTAATTCTTTCTTCTCCCCATTCAGGAATCCATTTAACGTCTTTGATTGCTTTCAATGCTTCTTGTCTGAACCCGTCAATTGATGCAAACCATTGTTCGGTAGCACGGAATATAATTGGGTCTTTACATCTCCAGCAATGTGGATATTGGTGGGTAATCTTTTCGGAAGCTAAAAGTCTGCCATCCTCAGTCAATTTTTCTATAATTGCAGGATTTGATTTCTTATAGAACATTCCCGCAAATGGGCCTGCTTCTTTAGTCAGGAAGCCCTTGCTATCAACAGGAACCAATACTGGAATTTTGTACTTCTGGCATACAAGAAAGTCTTCCGCACCATGTCCAGGAGCAGTATGAACACAGCCTGTACCTGCTTCAAGAGTAACATGGTCTCCAAGAATAACTATTGAATCCCTGTCCAAGAATGGGTGCTTGCAAAGAATTCCTTCCAGTTCGCTTCCTTTGAATTTTGCAACAGTTTCATATTCTGTTATAGATGCAGCCTTCATGGTATTTTCAACAAGTTCTGAAGCTAAAACATAATATTCATCATTAGCCTTTACAACAGAATATTCAAAAGATTCATTCAAACAAATTGCAAGGTTTGCAGGCAGAGTCCATGTAGTTGTTGTCCATATTACAAAGTTAATCTTTTCCTTTGGTGCAACGCCTTCAAATACACCTTTATCATCTCTTACCTGGAACTTTACATATATTGAAACGGTAGTATCGTCCGCATACTCGATTTCGGCTTCAGCAAGAGCGGTTTCACATTCAGGACACCAGTAAACAGGTTTTAATCCCTTGTATATATGACCATTCTTAGCCATTTCGCCAAATACTTCAATCTGTTTTGCTTCAAACTCAGGTTTCAGAGTTACATAAGGATGCTCCCAGTCAGCCCTTACACCAAGTCGTTTGAAAGATTCTCTCTGTATATCCAAATACTTCATGGCAAAGCCTTCACAGGCCTCTCTGAAAACAACAGGGCCTACTTCATGTCTCTTTAATCCCAATTCCTTGATGGCTCTCTGTTCAATGGGAAGTCCGTGTGTATCCCAGCCAGGAACATATGGAGTATAGTAGCCTGACATACTTTTATACTTGACAACGATATCCTTTAAAACCTTATTTAACGTGGTTCCAAGGTGGATACCTCCATTTGCGTAAGGCGGGCCGTCATGAAGTATAAAGGAAGGCTTTCCTTCTGCTTTTTTCAATTGCTTATTATAAATATCCATGTCTTCCCATTTTTTTAGGAATTCAGGTTCCCTTTGAGGGAGGTTTGCCCTCATGGGAAAGTCAGTTTGTGGTAGATTTAAAGATTTTCCATAATCTTCTGCCATTTCTATTACCTCCGGTTAAATATAGTAAATTAATTATTCTTAAATATAATAAAGCCCCGTTCCATCAAAGGGACGAGGCTATTTCGCGGTACCACCCAAATTATTTTGTAGCATGAAAAATAATAACATGACAATAATCACTTCGTTTTATAACGGCTCATCACCGGCACACCCTACTTCAATACAGTTTTATTGAATTTCAGGCTGCAACTCATGGATGATTTTCAAAAGCTTGAACCTGCGGAAATTCCACCAAGCTTCCGCTCTCTGTAAAGCCAACTGCTTTCTACTCTTTCCAATCATCATATTTAGAATATTAAAACGCATTAATTCAGAGAAAATTTTTGGCTATAGAAAAATTTTCTTACCTCAGCTGCGTTTCAACGAGGCGGGATACATGTGCTCACCGCCTGAAAACTAAAACGGTACCCACCACCTACAGAATTGGGGAACATTATTGCCTCGTTATATTAAACTAATAATACATCAACTATCCTTCAGTCGTCAAGGCTACTATTTTAATTTTTACCATTTATAGACTCTCTTATTATTAAAAATCACATAATCAATTCCTCAGAATAAACTGTAATGTATCTAAATATTTAGGAGCAAAATATGCATTTTGACTTTGATGAATTAATTCATAATCTAAAAAATAATAAGTATAATCGCTTAGGTTCAGGTTCCTGCCGAAACGTCTATGACTTAGGCAACGGTTATGTTATTAAAGTGGCAAAAGATGTTCGAGGGATAATGCAGAATCAGATTGAGCAAAAAAGCTATATGACACACAAATCTAATTTTTTTGCTGAAGTAGTTGCCGCATCTGAAAATTATAGATACTTAATAATGGTAAAAGCCAAGAGAATTACTGATATAAGAATTGTATTAAGATATTATAAAGTACGTAGTTTTGATGAACTCATGAAAAATCCTCTAATGGAGGAAGACCTGGAAAATCACAATATAGGCAGCGGAGACCTGAAAAGGGCATCAAGCTGGGGAATCGTTAATGATGTCCCCGTATTGATTGATTATGGTTTAAATCAAAGTACCTATAACAAATATTACAGGAACAAGTTGTTTGGAAGATTCAGGAGGCTGAATTACTCCTCCTGATCAACTTGTAAGGCACTTTTCCAAAATGGCCATACCCTCTCTTATCTGGTCGATGCCTGCTGATGCAAAACTAAGCCTTATATAATCGTCGCTTTTTTTGTGCATATTATCATAGAATATCCCCGAGGGAATAAATACAAGGCCATTGTTACTACACTTCTTAAAAAAGGAATCTGAAGACAAATGCCGTGGCAGCTTTACCCAGAAATACAACCCTCCACCCGGCTTTTCATACTTTATTCCGTACTTTCCTAATCTGTCCAATCCGGCAAGCATAAACTCAAATCTGCCTCTGTATATTTCCTTCATGTAGTGCAAATGTTCATCCCATTTTTCACTTCTGAAATATAAGTCAAGAGATCTTTGTATTAAGCCGGAGGAAGAAATGTCACTTGTATGCTTTATTTTTGTAAAATCATCAATTAAATTTGTAGGTATAACCATGCTCCCTACTCTTAATCCAGGCATAAGGATTTTTGAAAAACTTTTTAAATAAATTACATACTCGTTGCTTTTATCCAGAGCCTTTAGAGCCATAGGTTTTTCCTTTTCAAAGTACAATTCCGACATAGAATCATCTTCAACAATATAAAAGTTATTCTCTTTAGCCATAAGCATCAGTCTTTCAAGTTTTTGCTGACTATAACAGACCGTAGTAGGGTTCTGATACCTTGTCATGACATACACAAGTTTGGGTTTGCATATACGAACCTTTTTTTCAAGTTCTTCCATGTCTATTCCATCTTTCTCCATATTTACACTTATGATCCTTGCACCTCTTGACTTAAAAGCCGCAATAGCACCATCATAAGTAGGAGTTTCAGTAATTACATAATCGCCGGGGTTTAAAAGCGATTTTCCGATAATATCTATCCCCTGCTGTGCACCTGAAACTATCTGAAGAAAGCTCTCATTTTCAACTGAAATAGAATATTCTCGGCTAAAATAAGCAAGAATAGACTGTCTCAAAGGTCTATAGCCGTTACTCTCGTCGTACCCGAAAGCAAAGCCTTTATCTCTCTCCAGCACCTCATTTATGCATGCTTTAAAGGATTCAATGGGAAAAATAGACGGATGTGGTGTTGCATTAGCAAAGTTTATGACAGAGGCATCCTTGTACAACCCCGGATCACCGGAAAAATTTGTATCCTGGGTTCCGCTCTTAGTAGCCGAGACAAAATAACCGCTACCTTTTTTTGCTGTTATATAGCTGTTGCTTTCTAGCTGTTTATATGCATTTACAACTGTGCTTGTGTTTACACCCAGTTGCAAAGCCAGATTCCTTATTGCGGGAAGGCGTTCACCCGGCTTCATTTCGCCCTGTGAAATCCATTCCTTTATAAAGTTAAACAACTGTAAGTATTTAGGTTGACCATCATCTATAAATTGTATCGATACAATTTTCATATGCCCTCCAATTACTATTATTGCATAAGTACTTTATTTAATAGCATCATATTTCACCGTCATATATCATTTTATAAGTAAAAAACTATGTATTGACATTTAAATTTATTTGTGTTTAAATGTACGAAATTTATCCGAGAATCCACGTAAGTGTATCGGTACAATTAGTATATTTTATATTTAAATAAAAGTAAAGGGGTATATAATATGAATGAGAGATATGAACTAAACAAAAATCTTGCACAAATGCTCAAAGGCGGAGTAATAATGGATGTCGTAAATGCAAAGGAAGCCGAAATTGCACAAAAAGCGGGCGCTGTTGCCGTAATGGCTCTTGAAAGAGTTCCTTCCGATATAAGAAAAGCCGGAGGAGTTGCTAGAATGTCCGATCCCCAAATGATAAAAGAAATACAAAAAGCAGTATCAATTCCTGTAATGGCTAAGGTAAGAATAGGACATTTTGTTGAAGCACAGGTACTTGAAGCCCTTTCAATCGACTATATAGATGAAAGCGAGGTTTTAACCCCGGCTGATGAAGAATTCCACATAGATAAGCATACCTTTAAAGTTCCGTTTGTATGCGGCGCAAAGAATCTCGGAGAAGCCCTGAGAAGAATCGGTGAAGGTGCTTCAATGATAAGAACAAAAGGTGAAGCTGGTACAGGAAACGTTGTAGAAGCAGTAAGGCACATGAGAACTGTTACAACAGAAATAAGAAAAGTTCAAAGTGCATCCAAGCAGGAACTCATGACCATAGCCAAAGAATTCGGAGCTCCGTATGACCTTGTGTTATATGTTCATGAAAACGGTAAACTTCCAGTTATTAACTTTGCAGCTGGCGGAATAGCTACTCCTGCAGATGCCGCTTTGATGATGCAGCTTGGATGCGACGGTGTATTCGTTGGTTCAGGAATATTTAAGTCTTCGGATCCTGCAAAAAGAGCTCAGGCAATAGTAAAGGCCACAACATACTACAATGATCCTCAAATCATTGCAGAAGTTTCTGAAGAGCTTGGTACTGCTATGGATTCCATAGACGTGAGAGAGTTAGCAGGCAACAGTCTGTATGCCTCAAGAGGATGGTAATCTCACAGAGAGGAACGAACAATGAAAAAAATAGGTGTCTTGGGCTTGCAGGGTGCTATCTCGGAACATTTGGATAAGTTATCCAAAATACCAAATGTAGAGCCCTGCAGCGTAAAATATAAA
The DNA here is from genome assembly GCA_023390335.1 of Bacillota bacterium. GTDB lineage: Bacteria > Bacillota > Clostridia > Acetivibrionales > DSM-1351 > Ruminiclostridium. Next base: position 16,446 of record JAEWCZ010000091.1, read on the forward strand.
GAAGATATTAATACAATAGACGGACTTATTATTCCCGGTGGTGAAAGTACTGCAATCGGTAGGCTTATTTGTGATTTTAACCTAACAGAACCACTAAAAACAAGAATAAATTCAGGGATGCCTGTATGGGGAACCTGCGCGGGCATGATTATTCTTGCAAAAGAGATCACAAATGACCATCGGCGTCATTTAGAAGTAATGGACATAAATGTTGTCAGAAATGGGTATGGAAGGCAGCTGGATAGCTTTACAACAGAGGTTTCCATGCCGGCTCTTTCCTCTGAAAAAATTCCTTTGGTTTTTATCAGAGCACCCTACGTGATTAATGTGGCGCCACAAGTTGAGGTTCTCCTTCGGGTAGACGGAAATATAGTTGCATGCAGACAGAAAAATATGCTTGCCACTTCCTTTCATCCTGAACTGACAAATGACCTTAGTTTTCACAGGTACTTTGCAGAAATGATATAAAAACATATATTTAGGGGTTGTTTTTTAAAAAAACAACCCCTCTTTGCTTAATCTTTTATTTACTGTTTTCAATACTAGAAAGAATTTTATTTATAGTATCAGTATTTGCCGACCCTGATTTTCTGGCTTGTTCAAGCTCTTCCTTAGCTTTATCAAATTGTTTTGTATTATAGTAGATAACTCCAAGAAGATAATGTCCATCAGCCGGACTCAATTTCATCAAAATCTTTGAATTCTCAATACCTTCATCAAATTTCCCCTGACTTACTTCGGCTCTAATTAATGACCATAGCACTGGAATCTTTGTATCTTTATCCAGAGTATTCAAACCTAGAATTTCCTCGGCCTTTTTTTCAGATTCTGGCCAGTTACTCTGAATATCGAACTGTTCAAGGGCAGCAAGCTTGGGCGAAAGTACATTAATATCATTGTTAAACCCATAAAATAATGTTCCAATTGCAACCGCTGCGACAAGTAAAATAGCTATGGCTTTATTTATTGCTCCTTTTACATTTCTTTCCTTAGCCAAATACACTGCTCCGGTAGTCAGGAATCCTCCCACCAAACCTCCAATGTGTGCATGGTTGTCTATTCGCCTGTTCATAAAACCATAAGCAATATTTATTATAATCATAGTAACAAGATTTGCACCATAACTGCTTTTTAAAAGAGCAGGACGTCGCAGCGAAAAGTACAGCATGGCACCTACCAAACCAAATATTGCGCCTGATGCCCCTACAGAGGAATTCAGAGAAAAGGCAAAGCTTGCTGCCGAGCCAATAAAACCCGACACAAAATAAATTACCAGAAACCTTCCCCTACCAAATATCCTTTCTACCTGCATCCCTATAATATACAGTGAATAGCAGTTAACAGCCAAGTGGACAATATCAGAATGCAGAAACATAGGGGTTATAAATCTCCAGTACTGCCCTTCCATAATTAAATTATTTACTTTGGCCCCAAAGGGTTCTAGCTGTTGTTGATAGGATGTTCCGGTTCTCATGGACACAAGCTGCAACAAACCATACATTAGTATATTTAACGCAATAATGACATATGTGAGCCAAGGCTTGTCTGCCTTGAATTGTATCTCAAAGTCCTTTTTTCTATTTTCAATAATGCCTTCTATATCCTGATAACTGGTTTCTCTTCTTTCTAAACCCTTTGAAAAAAATCGTTTACAAGACCTTACCAATCCGGCATCAAAAGCCGGTACACTAAAATATTTATCGACTTGCTTTGTAGCCAAATTAACAGAAATACATTTCATAAAGCGTTTCTCAGTGGTAATATCCAACTGACCTTGCTTTATAATTTCAACCTTTTCCAAATCAGGTGTGCTTTCAAACAAAAATACCTTGAAAATGTATGCGTTGCTGCCTTGTATATTATTAAGCATTGCTGCACCGTTCAACATGATATTCCTAATCTGGTCAGTTCCATACCTCTCCCCGTCTATGATTTCAACAAATACAGAAGTTCCCTGAATCTCTTTTATCATACTTGCAATACCTTTAGATAAATCAGGCATTTGATTGTCAGCGGCAATAAGGTGGTAGTAATCCTTTTCCACAAGATATCTGATAAGGGAATTAAATAAATTACTTTTCATTTATAAAAAATCCTCCAACATTTACAGCTCCATATTTACAAAGTATTTCATCCATAAAGCCAGAAGCCTTTGTAATTACCCCTGCCCTGCCTTTGTATATTCTCAGGGCAGCCTCTATTGACTTAGGATTGTCTGATTTAAATATAAATGGCTGTTTAAGATAAGTCTGTGCTTCCGCAACTACTTTAGATAATAGCAGTACGTCTGCTTCCGGTATGTCCATATTGATAGCTATCAATCCGTAATCCTCTTCCATCAAGTCCATTGCTATGTCTGTTATGGAAGAAGTATCGCCTGCCAAAAGGTCATTTTTCAGAGTTTCTTCTTTATTAATATCTACCCATCCAATGTCTGCTTGTTTTATATCAGAAAAAGAAACAGCTTTGGAAGCTGATGTAATATAATCAACATTTACGGGCAACTTCACAGCATCACACTCTTTAACAGCCTTTGAAATCTGCGAAATAAACTCAGGCCTTGTTCCACAGCACCCTCCAACAAGTCTAGCTCCGTTTTTTATAAATTCCTGTGCATAACATGCAAATTTTTCAGGAGTTTCATCGTAAACCAATTTTCCGTCTATTGTTTGAGGTATCCCGGCATTGGGTTTTATACTGAATTTTAGCCCTGTCTTTCCATAGCTTTCAGCAACCTTTATCATGTATTCCGGTCCGAAAGAACAATTTGTACCAATCATATCAGCTCCCAGTGAGTGTAGAATACAAGCACAAATAGCAGGGTCTGAACCCATCAGCGTTCTTCCATTCTGCTCATATGAAATAGAACAAATAACAGGCAAATTGCAATTTTCCTTAGCAGCCATAAGCGCAATCCGCATTTCACTTACATCTGTAAAGGTTTCAAAGCTTATAATATCAGCACCTCCGACAGTCACTGCAATTACCTGCTTCTTGAATGTATTGTATGCCTGCTCAAAGGTTAATTCTCCAAAAGGCTCCAGTAGCTTACCTAAAGGACCAATAGAAGCAGCTACATATCCATTATCACCCATTACTTCCTTTGCTAGACGAACACCTGAACAATTAATATCATAATGCTTGTCCTGCAAGCCATATTCGGAAAGCTTCATAATATTTGATTGAAAAGTATTAGACTGAATTACATTCGCTCCCGCATCACGGTATGCCGTATATATTTCCTTAACCTTGTCAGGGTGAGTAATATTCCACTCTTCAGGACAAGTTCCCACTTCAAGCCCTTTACTTTGAAGCATAATCCCCATAGATCCGTCAAACACCAGTACTCTTTTTCCTATATCATATAAAAAAGACATATATACCTCCATATACAAAAATTGCCAGTATTTAAACTGGCAATTAATTACTTGTATATTATTATAATATTCATTATGGTATTTGTAAATGTTCTTAAATATGTAAATACATCTCTAAAAATTATGCTGTCTCTATTGCCGCTTCATCCTCAAGACCTAGTTGGGCAATAGCATTTTCCCTCATTTTGTACTTCTGAATCTTGCCGCTTGCCGTCATTGGAAAACTATCCATAAAACCAACGTATTTAGGTGTTTTATGTCTTGCCATATTAGCTTTTACTGCCTCTTTAACTTGTTCTTCTGTTAAGCTGCAACCCTCTTTCAGTATAACACAGGCCATTATTTCTTCGCCGTATATCTTGGAGGGAACTCCAATTACCTGTACGTCCTTAATTTCCGGCAAAGTATATAAGAATTCTTCTATTTCCTTAGGATAGATATTTTCTCCACCTCTGATAATCATATCCTTTATTCTGCCCGTAATCTTGTAGTATCCGTTTTCATCCCTTGTAGCCAAATCGCCTGTGTGGAGCCATCCGTCAGCATCTATTGCTTGGGCGGTAGCTTCCGGCATCTTGTAATAACCCTTCATAACGTTGTAGCCTCTGGCAACAAATTCTCCGGGAACACCGTCCGGGAGATCCTGATTCGTTTCAGGATCAACTATCTTACATTCGATGAATGGAAGTGCACGGCCCACAGTAGAAACCCTAAGTTCAAGGCTATCGCCTATTCTGGTTTGTGTACAAACAGGCGAAGCTTCTGTCTGACCATAAGGAATGGTTATATCCTTCATATTCATTTTTTCAACAACCGCTTCCATAACCTTTATAGGACATGGTGAACCGGACATAATTCCTGTTCTTAAAGAAGAAAAATCAAATTTATAAAAATCAGCATGTTCAAGCATCGCTATGTACATTGTAGGAACACCATGCACTGCTGTACAGCGCTCGCTCTGAATCGCATTCATTACTTTTAATGGTGAATAATAATCAACGGGAACCATTGTTGTTCCGTGAGTCACGCAGGCCATTATTGCAAGAACCAGTCCAAAGCAATGGAAGAACGGAACAGGAATACACAATCTGTCTTCATGAGTAAAATGCATACAGTCGCCTATGCACATACCGTTATTTATAATATTATAATGTGTGAGCATTACACCTTTAGGAAAACCTGTGGTTCCTGAAGTGTACTGCATATTTATGACATCATGACAATCCAAATTTTTACTTATGGAATAAAGTTCTTCGTCGGATATATCACTGCCAAAATCGATAATATCATCCCAACTGAACATCCCGGGATGTTTCTCTGTGCTGACACTTATAATGTTTTTTAGGAAAGGTAAGTTCTCATTATGAAAATTTCCAGGTTCGGAGTTCTTTAAATCAGGACATAGTTCGTTTATAATCTGTATGTAATTTGAATCCTTGAAACCATCTATAAGAACTAGTGTATTTGTATCCGACTGTTTTAGCAAATATTCAAGCTCAAAAATTTTATAATTTGTATTAACAGTAACAAGAACAGCTCCTATCTTTGCTGAGGCAAACAGTGTAATAAGCCATTCCGGTACATTTGTTGCCCAAATTGCAACATGATCGCCCTTTTTTATTCCCATTTTGAGGAAACTCTTTGCAACTTTATTACAAAGTGCGTTAAATTCAGAATAAGTTTTTCTGAATGGACGGTCTGTATATAATGCACAATCATGATCGGGATATCTATTTGCCATATCATCTAGCAAACTACCAACAGTAATCTCTATAAGTTTTTCCACAACCAACACCTCCAAGTTAAATTGTAACCATATTCATAAAATGTTTAATAAAAATAAAAAAGCCTTTCGTCTCGTATTCATGAGACGAAAAGCTATGTTTCCGCGGTACCACTCAAGTTAATTCCTTTATAGAAATTCTCTTTGTATCATATAACGGTGATTACCGTTTCAGCCTACTTCTTTCAGCCAAAAATGCTCCAGGGCGAGCTTCAACCTTCAAAGCCACTGTCTTTCCACCAACCGACAGCTCTCTACGGACTTATGTACAGTTTACTATTCCCATTCACAGCAATGTTTTTATTGGAAATTATTAATATAATACTATGTCGGCAAACTAAGTGTCAATACTTTTTACACTTTTATGTTATGTTTAAATGCATAAATAGCTGCCTGAGTTCTATCGTTTACGTCAAGCTTTTTGAATATATTTGATATATGATTTTTAACGGTCTTTTCGCTTATAAAAAGGGTTTTTGCAATTTCCTTGTTAATCATTCCCTCTGCTATAAGTTTTAAAACTTCCACTTCACGATTGGTGAGATTATTTACAATGGATTTATCCTGTTCATACAATGTTACTCTGTTAAACTCTTTTACAAGTTCTCCTGTCATGTTAGGTTGTATGTATGTTTGGTCACGGTAAACATTTCTTATTGCCTCTATCAATACTGATGATTCTGCATCCTTTAAAACATATCCTTCACATCCAAGCTGCAACGTTTTAAACAGATATTCTCTGTCCTGGTGCAGTGTCAATACAATTATCTTGTAATTTACAGGCTCTTGCTTCAACATTTTAATTGCCTGAAGGCCGTTTATAACAGGCATATTTATATCCATCAGGATAATATCAGGCCCTACCTTTTTGGCCATAGCTACGGCTTCTTCACCATTAGAAGCCTGCGAAACCACACATATATCTTCCTCCAACTCAAGGATAGTTTTTAATCCTTGTCGAACCATAGCATGGTCGTCCGCAATCATTACCCTAATTTTATTCATTTCTGAGAGTCCTCCCCTTCATCCAATAATGGTATGTGAATCGTAATTTTTGTTCCTACCCCTATCTGTGATACTATATCAACCTCTCCTTCAAGCAAGGCAACCCTCTCCTTCATGCTAAAAAGTCCAAATCCGCCAGTGCTATCAGGCTCAATACTTTTGACATCTTCTGTGTTAAATCCTACACCATTATCAGCAATAATTATATTCAATTTTTTGTTGACAAGCTCCAAAAGAATTGAAACTCTTTTCGCTTGAGCGTGTTTAAGTACATTATTCAAAGCTTCCTGTACAATTCTGAACACAGCAAGCGATATAACAGGTTTAATTTCTTCATTAATGGCTCTAGATCTAAGTTGAACATCTATCCCTGTTTCTTCTTTGAATGAAATTACATAACGCTCCAAAGTAGGTAACAAACCTAAATCATCAAGAGCCATTGGTCTCAGGTTGTAAATAATCTTTCTAACTTCCTGGAGACTATCTCTCATAACTTTTTTAAGATTCTGCAGCTCTTTTCTTGCATCATCTATATCTTTGTCCATAAGGCGTTCACAAATTTCTGCTTTAATAACAATATTTGACATGGATTGTGCAGGACCATCATGTATTTCTCTGGCTACTCTTTTGCGTTCTTCCTCTTGAGCCTCAATGATCTTTATCCCAAGAAATTGCCTCTGCTGCAAATTGTCCAACTGCTCACCTGCATTTTGCAAATCGCCGCTAAGATAGTCCAGCGCGATACCCACATGTCCTATAAGACTATCTGCCCTTTCCAGAGTTTTTATACAATCCTTGATCCTTATTTCAAGATCGTTTCTTCTTCTAATGAGAAAAGTCTCCTGCTCGCGCCTTACTGCAAGTTCAACCCTTATATTGTCCGCTGTCTGGTAAGCCTGAGCAAGTTCATTCTGACTATAACTATTAAAGGCCTTATTAACATCATAGAGTTTCTTTTTGCTTAGTTTAAGGTCATGTTCCAGATTTTCAATAACACTAACGATCTCAAAAACCTGTTTTTTTAAAGTTATCAATTCTTCTTCAAGTCTCTTGCATTCTTTCCTGGAATTCTCGGCAATTTCAACAATCTCGTTCTTTCCTGTTTCAAGTGATTTAATTGTTTTTGTAATTATTTCATTCATCTGTACAGATTTATGTTTATAGCTTCTCATGATTTTGTCCAATCTACATATTATCCTGCAAACGGCAGGTGAATATTTTTACACTATAGTATATTTTACCTAATATCTTTTTTTCCTACAAGAAATAATATAAAAATATATCATAATATATAAATATTAGTAAAAAATGTTGTCAATTAATTTAAAAAATTAATCATATTTTTCAAAATTAAGTGTTGACAATAATAATAACAGCTTTTATAATGTAAAAGTGTTCGGACGGCAAGTCTTTAATTAAATATGCGCCATTAGCTCAGTTGGTAGAGCACCTGACTCTTAATCAGGGTGTCCCGGGTTCGAATCCCTGATGGCGCACCAGACAAAAACCGCTTATCTCTAAGGATAAGCGGTTTTTGTTTGGCTGCAAATTCTTAAATTATAAAAAAGTTATAGAGAGCCTTTTTAGCTCTCTATAACTTTTTATAATTATTTGTTAAGGCATAAACGTAAACCTTGATCATATCCTTTGCCATTAGCGTCAAAATTCCCTCTGTATGACACTTGACAGGCCATTTCATCACCAAGCCAGCAGCCGCCTCTCCAAACCCTGAGAGCACCTTTTTTACTGTCCAGAGCGTCTCCGTACCAGTTCCAACACCACTCTCTTACATTACCGGACATATCGTAAATCCCTAACTCATTTGGTTTTTTAGAGCCAACAGCTTTTGTTTGATTTTTATTACCTTCTACCTTTTGCAAACGCCACTCTCCATCTAATTTTTTTTCACCGGAGTTTATCCAGTACCATGCTACGTCATCTACCTTATCACTTCCACTGTATGTATAATTTTTACTATCCTGGCCTCCACTTGCGGCATATTCCCACTCTATTTCTGTAGGTAATCGGTAGCCATTAGCTTTTGGATTTATAGTCACCGTCCATTTTATATTATCTATATCACTTATATTGTCCGGGTCTTTTTTATTCTTATCTATGTTGTAATACGGCTCCAACCCTTCTTTTATACTCCTTTTATTGCAGTATTCAATACATTCATACCAGTCTACCATTTCTACCGGTAAATTATCACCTTTATATTTTGAAGGATTGCTCGTCATTACATTATTCCATTCTTTCTGAGTAACTTCGTATTTTCCAATATAAAAGTCAGAAACTTTTACATTTTTCCCATAAAGGTGTGACTTTTTATTCTTAGAAGCCCCCCCTTTGACTAATACAAAATTATCAGACAGTTCTTTTTTAACATTTTCTGGAACACTAGGCTTATCTTGCGAGCATGCGCTAATAGTAACCATCATTCCAATTAAAAGGAAAATTAATAGCTTTTTCATGTGTATGTCTCCTTTAAATAATAAAAATTATAGACCGTAAAGTCCTATAAATTTAGTCCCTGCGAAAACCGAAGGCCGCTCCTTTAGGAACGGCCCCTCACTTTTGGACTATTTAACTGGATCAGAACACTTATGTGCCTATATCCAATTTTTAGGAACCGTAGATCCTGTTCCATTTTACTCTATTGAAAGATAATATTCAATTAATATGTAGGTAAGTAATTTTTTGTTACATAAGTCAGTGAATGGTACAACCGGTATACCCTATTTACCAAGCGATAAAATTCTTTATTGGCCTAATGATCTTTTTACCATACTGTTACGTTAGCACTTCCGCTACTTTGATATCCTTCTACGAATAATGCTTAATATGACCAGCTGCTTTCAAAATTCATTCCTTTACTTCTTCATGCATTTACATGTTTGCGAAGTTAATCTGAACGTTTTGTCCAGTTGGTCTCTTTGATTGTCTAACGCTCCAGAAATCGGTAAAAGTCTGAGTACTATAAATAGAAGGAGTATTATATCTTTGAGTTGTATATATGTTATATGTACCACCGTCACTTGTTACAGAACCTTTGTATGTACCAGAAGGTCTATAAGTGCCCCATGTATCAACAATATAGCATTCGATAGTTTTTTGTCCATTCATAAAAACTTAAATATCCATTACCGAAGGGTGCAAAAATATCTACATTGTAGTTACAAACTTTATTTGCAGTTCCATAATTCCATCCTTTTCTAAAACGAAGTTTCCTCAATTGCGCCAAATAACAACTATAATTTTCACCAGATTCGTTAGTAACATTTACTGTTCCTCCACCATCTATCTAGTTTTGCCAGTAATCAGTTGCTGCGTAAGTTGTTGAGTCTGCAAACAAGCTTGTAAAACCCATTCAAATTGCGTAAATTAGTTCTAAACTTTCTTATTTAACCTACCTATACTATAATCCTCCTAAAAAATAGTGTTCTACTACCTACCTACATACTAGTTGAATATTATCTTTTGTTAGAACAGATTTGTGAAGGTAACAATACAATAAGGTGCAATAAATATAATTAATTTTGTGGTGTAATTTAGAATTAAGTAAAATTGTAGAAGAAGTGTTCAATATAACGTGCGATGTAATAAATCCCTTATAATATAATCTACGGATACAAAACGTATTTTTAATTAAAATCTGATCTCTTCACCTCCTTTATAATTGATTACGTATTGACTCTACTAAACTATGTTATCATATTTATGTATTTTTGTAAATATTTTGTTGTATTTTTTTGCTAATTTGTGAAAAATATTGTTATATAGATTAAAATTAAATAACCATGTTCCAGAATGCCAATCCCTCTCAATCCCCCGAGTATAAAAACAATTGAACTTGTTTCCAAATCATAATATCACTTTTACACATATTTGTAAATATATATCATGTAAAATATTGTTGTTTCGTGAAGATTTTTGTTCGATATTAAATAAGAAATTTTTCTAATTCTCTAGATGAATATAATCAGAAAAAACTTCTTAAAGCACTACCACAAATAGTTCAAGCTTAAATTGCATTCACAATTGGTAAATTTATGTAATCATTTACAAGACAATATTACCATTTTAATACACTTTTGTAAATATCTATTGTAAAATATTGTGGTTTAAGTGGAAATTATTGTCTTAACACTATAATAAGGGGAATTCTATATTTTCCCTGAAAAATAAGGATTTTGTTGTTGACATTATTGACTATTGCTCTTATAATATAAAAGTGTTCGAGCAAGACAGGTTCTAAATTAAATATGCGCCATTAGCTCAGTTGGTAGAGCACCTGACTCTTAATCAGGGTGTCCCGGGTTCGAATCCCTGATGGCGCACCAAAAACCGTTTGAGTAATCAAACGGTTTTTTCTTGTTAATCTTGTTAAAATAATTCTATTCAATCCATTTGAGCATAAATTAGTGTTTCTTTTTGCCTTCTGTTCATTTTTTTGATGCTGTATTCTCTTGATAAGGCCATAGATTTGGTTTCAGCCTCTTCGAAATACACAAGTGTTACAGGCAACCTCGCTCTAGTATATTTTGCGCCCTTCCCCCGGTTATGAACTTTTATTCTTTTTTGCAAATCATCTGTATACCCTGTATACAGCGTTTTGTCCGCACATTGCAAAATATAGACATAGTACATTATTAAATGCTCCTCTTGTATGTAAATTAATGCTACTAAAGTATTTTTGCAACAGCCCTGACCATACACGAATCAGCCTTCATCTTTAAAGGGAATGTCATTACTTCAAAGTCAGCATTCGCCGGAATTTTATCCAAGTTGGTAAGATTTTCAACTAGCAGAATACCTTTGCCAAGCAAATATTTGTGTATCTCAAAAGGATATCTATCAGGTGAAGGTGCATCAATTCCCACTAATTTAATTCCATATTCCACTAACATTTCGCAAAATGTCATACTTAGCACAGGATGATCTTTAAAATAGGTTTCCTGTCCGTAAAATTTATCCATTTCTGTATGAACAAGCACTATATCCTTTGCTTTCAAAATTTTCAAATGACTATTTTCTGCTTCCAAAACGTTTTTACCATTAGTATGTATTATGCAAGCTGCGCCATAAAATTTTTCCAGAGGGTAATTACATATATAATCATGGGTATCAGTCATGTGCATTGCCCCATCAACATGCGTTCCAACGTGCATACCTGTTTCCAACCAATAATTATTATAATGGTCTCTGGAAAACTCGTGAGTATGACATAATCTCACAGGATCATCACCGGGGTAAACAGGCATATTATTAAATATTTCATGGGATAAATCAATTAGTTCCATATAAGTTACTTCCTAATAAAATTTATATAATCTAATTAAATTATACAGTTTTTTAGCAATTGGGCAAATTAATTGTAAAAGGCTTCATCCAGCCGAGTGAATGAAGCCTTTTCTACTTATTGTACAGTATAAGTCGTTACAACCCTGCTAGGGCCGCAGGTTATTTCGATATTGTAAGTCCCGGTATCCGTTTTTTCGTCCACTTTCCAGGTGCACAAAACATTTCCATCCTTACCTGAAACTAAATTTCTTACACTAGAATAATCTCTTCCGTTCATTTTATATGATGCAATAATCCTACAATTGGAGCCGGGCGTTACCCTTATTGCAAGTACTCCCATTTCTCCGCGTCTGATATACGGTCTTCTTGCAACAATTTCTATTCCTCCGTCAGCCTGTGCTTGGAGGTTAATTTGTCTATTTACTACATCTACACTTCCGTTCTTTAAAACTGCGTAATTTATAAAGCCCGGCAATAATAATGTAATTGCTAAAAAATAAGATAAAATACGTTTCAAATAAATCACCTCAAAGTATTTTTTCTTATTTTTCACCATTATTATTTTAATATTATTTAATTAGGGTAGTAAATAATGTTAATTAATAGTTTTTTGCAAGTATTTGAAAGTATGCTTGAGGATGGTCGCATACAGGGCATACTTGAGGAGCCTTGTCTCCTACATGAATGTGTCCGCAGTTTGCGCACTGCCATATTACTTTTTCACCTTTGATAAATACCGCATTACCTTCAACATTTTTCAGAAGTGCCAGATATCTCTCCTCATGTTCTTTTTCTATTTTTGCTACAGCCTCAAATAGATATGCTATCTTATCAAATCCCTCTTCTTTTGCTTCTTTAGCAAATTGAACGTACATATCAGTCCATTCATAATGCTCACCATTTGCAGCATCCTTGAGATTAGTAGCAGTATCGCCTATACCGTCATGTAAAAGCTTAAACCATATTTTTGCATGCTCTTTTTCATTATTAGCTGTTTCAGTAAATAACGCCGCTATCTGTTCATAGCCCTCTTTCTTTGCTTTTGATGCGTAGTATGTATACTTGTTTCTTGCCTGCGATTCACCTGCAAATGCAGCCATAAGATTTGCTTCTGTCTTAGTACCTTTTAAATTACTCAATTTAAGTTACCTCCTGTTTAATAATAAAAATATTATAGATTACTACTGTTATACCACAGTTTCTGAAATTGAAACCACCAATTTAAGAAAAAATCTAATGATAAATTATATCACACAAAGGTAATTTTGATGAATAATGCCAATACTATCATTACCGAATTAAGTTATAATGTTATCAATAGACGTTATTATAAAATAAATAATATTAGTAGTTAATATATATTGGAGGTTGATCAATATGGAAAAGTTAAAAAGTAGAAAAGTATCAGATTCAAGAACTGAACAAATTCAAATACTTATGCCTGAACATATAAACGGTTTTAACCGTCTTTTTGGCGGCAAGCTTATGGAATGGATTGATGTTGTTGCAGCTGTTGTTGCAAGAAGACATTCCGGCTGTAACGTTACTACAGCCTCCATAGACAACTTGCAATTTAAAGCGCCCGCCTACGTCAACAGTACTATATTTTTACTGGGACAGATAACTTTTGTAGGAAAAACATCAATGGAAGTTAGGGTAGACACCTTTGTCGAGGAACTAAACGGAACCCGTCGTATGATAAACAGGGCGTACCTGGTTCTTGTTGCATTGGATAAAAACGACCTCCCCGTTCCAGTTCCCGGAATAATCTTGGAAACTGAAGACGAAAAAATAGAATGGGAAGCGGCCCGAAAACGCTGTGAATTGAGAAAGCAAAGACGCCGTGAAGAGTTCTGAGATAGTACTGTTTATTCTGAGTCAAATAAATACCGAATCATTTTTTGCGGATTGTTGAGGAATTGTCTGGTTACAACATAATGCTCCGTCTCCTCATATTGCGTCAATTTAATGCCATTTTCATTCAGTGTGAAAATATCTGCATCGGGATAGGCCAGTAGAATAGGTGAATGGGTTGCTATAATAAACTGACAGTTTTGCTTCACAAGCTCATTTATACGAACCAGCAATGTCATCTGCCTGGTTGGAGACAGCGCAGCCTCTGGTTCATCAAGGACGTACAGGCTATTTCCTCCAAACCTATTCAATACTAGTGACATAAAGCTTTCTCCATGTGACTGACTATGAAGGGATTTTCCACCATATATGTGTATGAATGGATTTGGCGCAGCCTTATCAAGCCTGTCAATCTCACTTGCAACATTATAAAAACTTTCCGCTCTAAGGAAAAACCCATCTTTCGGTCTCTTTATGCCCCTTACAACAGTGAGATTTTTATATAAAGTAGAGTGTGTTTCTACTGAAGAAAAATTGAAATTTCTAGTTCCACCCTCCGGATTAAACCCTAAATTTACGGCAATAGCCTCAAGTAAAGTTGACTTTCCCGTGCCGTTTTCACCTACAAAAAAGGTTACCTTCTTATTTATACGTAAAGGTTCGAGATTTTTGACAATCGGAAGGGAAAAAACATAGCTTTGCTCGGATGAAATATGCTCTCTTAGCTTAATTTCTCTCACATATAAATCATCGAAAAGGTTCGGCATTTTTCTTCCTCCATAAAACATACCTCAAAGGTTTTTATTATTTTCATTATATATATGTTTTCTTAATAATTCAAGAACATTTGTTCTATTTATTTTTATTTGGTAGCCTTTGATTATTTGGGAAAATATGCAATAATAATTAGTATAATTAAAGATGGAGATGTTCTTATGAAGGTTGAATTATTGACTGATATTTTTAAAAATGCTGACAACATTGTATTTTTTGGAGGAGCAGGAATGAGTACCGAATCGGGTATACCTGATTTCCGGTCCGAAAATGGTCTTTATATGACCTCTGACGGTTCACAATACTCACCGGAAACAATGCTTTCCCACAGCTTCTTTATTTCTCATACCGATGAGTTTTATAAATATTATAAAACCAAAATGATATGCAGAGATGCAAAACCAAATGCAGGACATTTTGCTCTCGCAAAACTTGAGGAAACCGGGAGGCTTAAAGCTGTTGTAACTCAGAACATAGACGGCCTTCACCAACTGGCAGGCAGTAAGAGAGTTTACGAATTGCATGGCTCGGTTCACAGAAATTATTGTTCCAAATGTCGCACTTTTTATGACTTAGATTATATCGTTAATGCAAAAGGTACTCCCCATTGTAACAAATGCGGCTGCGTTGTAAAGCCTGATGTTGTTCTGTACGAGGAAGCCCTTGACGATAGTGTTGTAAACGGTGCGATAGGTGCTATAAAGAATGCCGATGTTCTTGTTATTGGCGGAACCTCGCTGGTTGTCTATCCCGCTGCAGGACTTATCGATTACTTTAGAGGTAAAAAACTCATTCTTGTCAATAAAAGCTCTACTCCCTATGATTCCAGGGCTGACCTTGTAATAAATGATTCAGTGGGAAAGGTGCTTGAGACTGCCTTAAAATCCCTTTTATAAAAAATCATATACTCGAAATTGTTTTAGCTAGCATTTTGCCCAGGACAACCCCCGCAAGGCAAAATGCTACGCTTAACACAATATTTACTACACCAAAAACTGCTTTTCCGTTCTGAAAAAGGTTAACTGTTTCAAGACTAAAGGTTGAAAATGTTGTAAACCCACCTAAAATGCCAGTAGTTAAAAACAACTGAAGTTTTTTATTATCAGGCCACAAACCCAATAGAAGTTGTGTTAATAATCCTATCAAAAAAGAACCTAGTATATTAATAATTAGAGTAGCAATAGGAAACCCACATGTATTAATCTTGTTTATAAACGTTGATACAAAATATCTGGACACTGCTCCAATAAACCCGCCAAGTCCCACAGCTAATGCGTTCATTAAAAATCCCCTTCTGTTCTCTCAAGTTTAACAAAATTTGAATGTTTTATTATTATATAACAAGTTATGTTTATACTCAAACTCTATTTAAATCTATTGTATAAATTTCCTAGTTAAATTTTGCAATTACATAATTGCACTATCTTCAAAAATATGATAAATTATTTATGCGTGTTTATGCATAAATTCGACTTTTTATGCATAAACAGCTCTCTGGAGAGTCCCAGGTATGGGCGCCGAAGGTGCAAGGCAGTGGTTTTTACATTGCCGGTCTCTCAGGCAAAAGGACAGAGCTTTATAGCTTAACGTCTTTCTCTTGGAGAGCCAAAACAAACGTTTTGGCTTTTTTGTTGTTCAAAAAATTCAAGAAGGGATTGGTTAAAAATAATGTTAGAAAAAATCAGTAGTTTCATTTCTTGGTTCGATGGTATCGTATGGGGACTACCATTAATTATCTTAGTACTGCTCGTTGGAATTTTACTCACAGTAAGAACCGGTATGCTACAAGTAAGGCATCTGCCCCGTGCACTAAAGTATATGGTTAAGAATGAAGAAGGTGGGAAAGGTGAAGTATCCAGCTTTGGCGCGCTTTGTACAGCACTTTCTGCCACAATCGGTACAGGAAATATCGTAGGTGTTGCAACTGCAATCGTCGCAGGCGGACCCGGCGCTTTATTCTGGATGTGGATCGCAGCGTTTTTCGGTATGGCTACAAAGTATACCGAAGGACTTCTGGCTATAAAATACCGTACCATTGACGAAAACGGGCACGTTTTAGGCGGGCCATTCTACTACATTCGAAACGGTATGGGTAAGAGATGGGGCTGGCTTGCGAAGGCTTTCTCATTTTTCGGAGCTGCTGCCGGACTCATGGGTATCGGAACCTTTGTGCAGATTAATGGTATTTCTGATGCAGTACATAATTATTTTGATCCGAAAAATTTGCATACAATATCTATTATGGGAAGAAGTTATTCATGGTCAATAGTATTAACTGCTGTTATTGTTACTTTATGTGCAGGATTGGTTATTATCGGCGGTTTAAAAAGAATAGCAAGTGTATCAGAAATAATAGTTCCTTTTATGGCAATTTTTTATGTTATAGCTACACTCATAGTTGTTTTTGTAAATATAAAGGCTATTCCCGATGCTTTTGTTCAGGTTTTCCAAGGTGCATTCGGGCTTAAAGCTGTGGGTGGCGGAGCACTAGGTGTCGGAATAAGCTCAATGCTTAATTCTATGAGAATGGGTATTGCCCGCGGTATTTTCTCAAACGAATCCGGCTTGGGTAGCGCCCCTATTGCAGCAGCAGCAGCTAAAACACATGAACCCGTACGTCAAGGTCTGGTTTCAATGACTGGAACTTTTGTTGATACAATTATTATCTGTACAATGACAGGTCTCTGTATTATTACCACAGGTTCATGGAACATAGGTCTTAAAGGTGCCGCTGTAACACAGAACGCGTTTAAATCAGGTTTCGGTTTTGCACCGACACTGGGTTCCTTTATTCTGATGATAAGCCTAGTATTCTTTGCTTTTACAACGATTATTGGCTGGAATTATTACAGTGAACGCTGTATGGAATATCTGACAAACGGTAATATGAAGGCAGTTAAAGTTTTCCGTTGGTTGTATATTCTGGCTGTTTTTGCAGGCCCCTTTATGACAATCGAAATCGTTTGGAATATATCAGATATTTTCAACGGATTGATGGCCTTTCCAAACCTGATTGCACTGATAGCATTAAATGGTGTCGTTGCAGTGGAAACTAAAAAATATTTTGAAAAGATAAAGGAAAGAAAGCTTAGCTAATTGTATTGATCGAGCACTGTTAAAAACGAAGGAGTAACGGTAACTACTATGAAAGTAGTTACCGTTACTCCTTTATCTTATTCCAATATACTGAATTTCGAGGATTCAGAAAAATAAAAAGGTATTTGTAAAAAGTTTCGTACAAATCATGAAAATGTACTAGTTAAAGTATTTACATTACATATTATGTGTGCTATAATAAGTTTCGCGTTATCGGGATGTAGCTCAGTTTGGCTAGAGTGCTTGCTTGGGGTGCAAGAGGTCGCGTGTTCAAGTCACGTCATTCCGACCATAGTAAATAAGCAGCTTTCAGAAATTGAAGGCTGCTTATTTTTTTATAACATTACGATAATTTTACGATAATTTTTAAATCTGACTTTATAACGTCTAATAATATTTGATTTGAAATTACTTGTTGCTGCATGAGAGATGTTTTTTTTTGCAATTTAAATCTTTGTAAAGACAAGAAAAAAACCGGAATGCATATGAGCAATCCGGTTTTTTTTATTCTTCTTTGGGTTGTAATTCACTTATATGATACGTAACACATTTGGAAGCTTTTGGTACTTTAGTAATCTTTGGTGTTGTATTTATTAAAGCAGCAGCTGTTGCAGCCTTAGCGCGCCCTGCTTTTTTGGCTTTTGCTTGCAAAAGCTTGCCCAAATTTGTACTACAATGTTTGTTACTACAACTTCCATTAATAATCATTGACCCACACTTGCAGAATTCTACCATATTATTCATCCCTTCAAGTCTTGTATGAAATACTAGTATAACACAAGAAGTGCAATAAATGTAATGGAAATAAATGTATATCAAAACTATTTCTTCTTATTTACTAATTTTAACGTGATTTTAAAATTCACACTACTCTTCCCCTTTGTTTTTATATTATTATTAGTTGTCCTTTTTTTGTTACGGTGCACCTTAATAACTGGAGAAATTCTCAAAACCTTATATATCATTATAAAACCCGCCTTACCCACAATATCCAAATAATATATCGGTATTTTATAGCGAAAAAAATAGCCTCTGGTTAAAACCAAGGCTAAGTTTGAGTAGTATCTTATTTAAATACACAAGATTAATAGCGTCGACCTTTCTTACCAATTAATCTATAAACTATATATCCGGCAATAACAAGAATTGCTAATGGTATTAATTGTTTTAGTATAAAACCTACTATGCTAACCGCCATTATGAGCAAAAATATCGCTACTATTATAGTTATAATTCTTTTAGTTTTATCATCCATATACTTTTAACCTCCGTCTTTATTATAGGTAAATTATACACCTACATATATACATTTGTCTATAAAAATTTAATTATTTTGATTCATTTATTAATTATATTAATATTTGAATCAATTTCATTAATTTTAATAACCTTTAGCTATCATATTTATTGATTGTATTACAAAGTCTACTTCAGCATTTGTATTAAAACACCCTACACTCAATCTAACTATTCCGGAATTTAATGTTCTAAAATGTGAATGTGCCAACGGAGCACAATGGAGACCTGCTCTACATTCGATTTTATACTGCTTGTCAAGCTGATAGCTGATTTCTGTCGAATCCACCCCCTCGAAGTTAAAAGCTACAATTCCACTGTTTTCTTCAACTCTTTCGGGACTAAACATCTTTATATTGTTAATACGGGATATACCATCAAAAAGTCTGATTGTCAGTTCATCCTTTTTTTTACGAATTTTATCAATACCGTTTTTTTGAATAAACTCCAATCCTGCCCCAAGTCCTGCGATACCCGGCGTATTAAGAGTTCCGCTCTCAAGTTTATCAGGCATTATTTCTGGCTGGTACAGCAATTCAGACCTACTGCCTGTACCACCTCTCATTAACGGCCTTAACTGTATCGTAGGTGATACATATAGTCCTCCAGTCCCCTGCGGGCCAAGAAGCCCTTTATGTCCGGGAAAAGCAACCATATTGGCATGAACCCGGTTTATATCTAATTCTATACTTCCAAGTCCTTGTGATGCATCTATCAGATACATTATGCCATGATCCATGGCTATTTTGCCAATCTCCTCTACAGGCATAATAATACCATTAACATTTGAGGAAAGCGTGCATATAATTAATTTTGTTCTTTTATTTATACTTTTCCTGATATCTTGTGGATCAACTAGGCCGAGCCTGTCACCCTCCACAATTGTAAGTTTAACTCCTCCATACTTTTCAAGTGTTTTTAAGGGTCTGATTACTGAATTATGTTCCATACAGGTTGTAATTACGTGATCCCCGCGCGAAAGGCTTCCGCAGATTGCTATATTCAAGGCCTCTGTTGCGTTTTTTGTGAAACTTATATTCAGATTGTCCTCTATATTTAACAGGTTTGCTATACGT
The DNA here is from genome assembly GCA_023390335.1 of Bacillota bacterium. Taxonomy (GTDB): domain Bacteria; phylum Bacillota; class Clostridia; order Acetivibrionales; family DSM-1351; genus Ruminiclostridium. The sequence goes on from JAEWCZ010000091.1 coordinate 36,011, forward strand.
TCACGGGTAGTAGTTACAGTTGCTGCGCTGGCAACCGACATTGTATGACTACCTCTGCCCGGGTTGGCACAGTAGGTTCTCGAACATTTATCCATTTCAATATATACAGCTTCTGGTTTAGGAAAGGAAGTAGCAGCATTATCTAGATAAATCATAATATACCTCAACTATTTTGATGGTTTATTATAATGTATGTAACTAATATTTCTTTAGTTCCTCAGTAAGAAGCTCTCCCAATATTTTAATTCCCTTAATAATTTTATCCTCTGTAAGTCCCGAAAAGTTAAGTCTCATTGTATTTTCATGTCCGCCCCCCGGATAAAAGGCACTCCCCTGCACAAATGCCACTCCTCTTTTCATTGCATTAATTAAAAGCTCCCTGCTTGACATTCTCTCGGGTAGAGTCACCCACAAAAACATTCCCCCCTGTGGATTTGTGTAGGATATTTCCTTGGGAAAATATTTTTTTATCGAATCTATCATTGTGTCTTTACGCTTTTTATAAATCGATATATTATCTTTGATATGAGCTTTAATGTCGTATTTTTCGATATACCGCGCAATAAGCATTTGCGTAAAAAAATTGGTATGTAGATCTGTCCCCTGTTTTAGGAGAATATATTTTTTTAAGATTTCTTTCGACGCACTCACCCAACCAACCCTGAAACCGGGGCAAACTGTTTTTGAGAAAGTACTTAGATATACAACTCGTTCTTCTGTATCAAAGCTTTTTAAAGGGGGTAAATTATTCCCATCATAGCACAGTTCACTATATGGATTGTCCTCCACTATAATCAAGCCAAAATTATTTGCAACATCAATAAGAGCCTTGCGACGCTCCAGACTCATCCTCCTTCCCGTAGGGTTCTGGTAGTCCGGTATAGTGTACAAAAATTTTATGTTTTTGTTTTCTTTTACCTTCTTCTTTAAGTCTTTAATTATTAAACCTTCTTCGTCCATTTCTATTTCAATATATTTAGGGTAAAACGGGTTAAATGCATTAATAGCAGAAAGATAAGTAGGACTCTCACAGAGAACAATATCTCCCTCATCCAGAAAAACCTTAGCTGTAAGATCTAAACCTTGTTGAGAACCTGATGTTACCAGAATATAGCCAGGTTCTGCATCTATTCCCTTTTCTCTCATCAGCTCTGCAATAATTTTATGTAGTTCATGATATCCTTCTGAGACTGCATACTGCATTGTTTTAGCTCCATTTAAGGATAATACCTCATGGCATAGTATTTTCATTTCATCTACAGGAAAGGTCTCCTCAGCCGGAAGACCACCTCCAAAAGATATTATATCCTGCGAATCAGTTAATTTCAGGAGTTCCCTTACTTCCGATGCCTTAAGTGTGCGAGCTCTCCTCGCAAACGTATTATCTATCATTAAATTCCCTCCTTTTATTACAATTTATAAAAACGGATTAAGCTCTGCTTCAAATGCATATTTCTTTTTTAAGCTTCCGGGGGAGTACTTCTTTATGCAATTCTTTAAAATAGAAACGCCTTCTTTTATGTCCTTTTCACTGGGATACGAAAAATTAAGCCTTATATAGTTACCTTCTATACTATAACCCGGATAGAATATATCCCCCAGCATAACCACAACACCTTTGTCGGCCAAGCTTTTGACAAATTCATTCATGCATATATAATCTGGAAGCTTGAGCCATATAAAATATCCTCCATTTGGTACGGATATTGTCATACCGTCAACACTAACTTTGTTTAATTCACTTAACATCAAATCTCTTTTGTACTTATATATTTTTCTTAAATAATCTAAATGAGGCCCCATATGACCACCTCTTAAAAATTCATTAATAACTAACTGAGAATATGTACTTGTCTGTATGTCTGTAATCTGTTTAAACTGAATAAATCGGCTGATAACATTCTCACTCGCCACAACAAAACCTACTCTCAGACTGAAGGAAATTGTTTTAGAAAACGAGCTGAGGTAAACCACATAATCGTTATTGTCCAAGCTTTTCAAGGAAGGAATCGGGTAGTTGCCACTGTAATATAATTCGCCATAAGGGTCATCTTCAAGAATCGGCAAATTATAATAATATGCAAGCTTCAGAAGCCCTTTTCTTCTTTCAAGGCTCATTGATACTCCCGTTGGATTATGAAAATTAGGCTGAGTATATATAAATTTAGGTCGGTACTTTATAAGACAGGATTCCAGAATATCCAGCCTTATTCCATGATCATCCATTGGTATGCCTATAATTTTTGCATCATAGTTTTCAAATGCTTGTATAGCACCTATATATGTAGGTTCCTCCACCAGTACAACGTCACCCGGTTCTATTATCGTCCGAGCAAAGAACTCAATAGACTGCTGTGATCCTGATGTAACCATTATCTGTTTTGTTCCGGCATTAATACTTTTTTCCTGTATATATGCCTTGATTGCCGTTTTTAATTCAATACTTCCATCAACCGGAGTAGGCATAAACAGCTTTTCCCTGTATTTTTCTATTGTCTGTGTTTGCAGATTTTTCATAAGATTGATATTGCATGCATCTTCTGAAGAAATTCCCGATGCAAAGGAGATTATTCTTTCTTTTTCAAATACTGATAATATGTTATTGATTGTTTGCTCTCCTGATTTTGCAAATCTCTTACTTTCAAACTGTCCCCACCTTAATGGCGGTATGTACATTTTCTCCTGATCAATATCCTTTGTCAGTGGTGCAAGAACTACAGTTCCGCTCCCGATTCGCGACTCAACTAGTCCGTCGGCTTTAAGCTCCATATACGCTTTAACAACCGTACTTCTGTTTACACCAAGCTTCGTACTCAATGTCCTTTCCGCAGGTAGAATAAAATTTGCAGGTAGCTTGCCAACTGCAATCTGATGTTCTAGCTGTTTTTTAATCTGAAGGTATATGGGAGTTTTCGATTCTCTGTTTATTGTAATATCCATTTTTACCACCTCACATTGCAAATATATTTTTTATTTTATATTTTCCTCCGTTTTCCAAAATTGGTAGGCTCCAATTTCATTATAATTCAAAACCTGTTTAGGAAAAACATCCAATTCATATATTTCACACCCATCCAATTTGATATAATAAAAAAAGCTGTACCCTTGAAGTTGTCTCTCTTCAAAGGCACAGCCTAAAAATTTGTTTTATTGATTATGTATAACTTTCCTTATCCTGATAATTACCGGTATTGCAATGAAACCTCCTATCAATGCTGTTACTAGCTGCGGCCAACTGAACATCCCTAAAAGTCTCTGAGCAAACTTTGGAAATTCAAAAATATTCAAGAATAAATTAATTGATCCATACAAAAACCCAAACTTTAAAATGGAACCTAAAATAACTCCTGCATATTTGTTTTTGTTATACAAGAAGTAAAATACTATCACAAATATAAGGTTTGCTACTGATATTACAGGCGCATACAATAGCAATGCTGCCGCCAGTGGAGCATGATTGTTTATTAGTGATGTAAACGGAGATAATACAGCAATTGCTACTCCGCCCCCAATCCCGGCAGTCATTGCGGCTACCAGAATACACAAATTGACCATTGGGCCAACTATAAAATTGTTAAAAGGAAGGAATCTCCCGACCATCTGCACCGCAACTACAACAGCAAGAAGAACCGCAGTTCTTGTAATCATTCCAATCTTGTCATTTTTCATATATGTCCCCCTTTATGGATAATCAAAGCTGAATGAAATGAATAATACATTGAATTACTGTATAAATATACCACAAAATTCTGCTTAATAACATCATTTTAGCAATGTGCTTAACTAAATTCCCTTTTCCTATGGACTTTTCAATTGAAAAGTAGCATAATAAATCTAGAATTTTCACATAAATTGATTGATACTTTCTTATAAATTATCAAGTTTTGCTAAAAAAACATAGAGAAGGGAGTAATACGAAAATGAATATTTCTATTACCAAAACTACAAATCCTAAACAAAAACCTGATCAGAACAATTTAGGATTTGGAACATATTTTACCGACCATATGTTCATTATGGATTATACCGAAGGCAAAGGCTGGCATGACCCAAGAATAGTGCCTTATGCCCCTCTTGAAATGGACCCCGCTTCAATGGTACTTCATTATGGTCAAGCTATTTTTGAAGGTTTAAAAGCATATAAAGCTACTAACGGACATATTCTACTTTTTAGACCAGATAAAAACATGGCAAGAGTAAACAGTTCCAACGACCGTCTTGTAATACCTAGAATTGATGAGGACTTTTGTGTACAAGCTATTAAAGAACTTGTTAACGTTGATTCAGACTGGATTCCTGATGTTCCGGGCACATCTTTGTACATACGTCCGTTTATAATTGCAACAGATCCATTCTTGGGTGTAAGACCTTCAGATACTTACAAGTTTATAGTAATTCTTTCACCTGTTGGAGCTTATTATAAGGAAGGCATGAACCCTGTAAAAATATATGTTGAAAGCAACTATGTTCGCGCAGTAAAGGGTGGACTCGGTTTTGCAAAAACAGTTGCTAACTATGCATCCAGTCTTAAAGCTCAGGTTGAAGCAAAGCATTCCGGATATACTCAGGTTCTTTGGCTTGATGGTATTGAAAAGAAATATATAGAAGAAGTAGGAACAATGAATGTATTCTTCAAGATAGACGGGGAAATTATAACTCCATCCCTTGAAGGCTCAATTCTTCCGGGTATTACTCGTATGTCAACTATTGAACTGCTGAAAAAATCAGGATTAAAAGTTACTGAACGCAGAATATCAATTCAGGAGCTTTATGATGCACATGCGGCAGGAAAACTGGATGAGGCATTCGGTACAGGTACAGCAGCTGTTATTTCACCTATAGGCGAATTCAACTGGGACGGAAATGCTATAACTGTAAACGGTGGAAAAATAGGACCTGTAGCTCAACAGGTATACGACACAATCACCGGAATTCAAAGCGGAGAGCTTGAAGATACTTTTGGTTGGACACAGATAGTAAAATAATTAATTTTTTATAAGAAAAGCCGTTGTTTTCTACTCATGAAAATAACGGCTTTTTAATTTGCGGTTATAATATAAATGGTACAGGTATATATTAGAAAAGGACATTCTGATGGGTACGGTACCATTTTAATATGAACTATTTTCTATTTTCGTCATTTATTGCCTTTGCTATAACCTTTTATTTGTGCAATAAAAGTAAAGTTTTTCAATATATAAAAAGAATCTTTTTACCTCTTTGTGCTATATTATTTATTATATCTTTGATAGCTTTTCCAAAGACGGCTGTCTCTTCAGCTCTAAAAGGTATTCACCTATGGCTAGAGGTAGTTTTTCCATCGCTTTTTCCATTTTTTGTGGCTTCTCAACTGTTAAACCGCTCCGGCTTCATAGGGTTTGCAGGCATCATTATGGAACCGGTAATGCGCCCGCTTTTTAATATACCCGGGTGTGGTTCTTTTGCACTTGCTATGGGTATTGTAAGCGGCTATCCAATAGGTGCTTCTATTACAAGCGATTTGAAACGTCAGAACCTGATATCTAAAACTGAGGCCGAACGACTTTTGACCTTTACTAATAATTCAGGACCCCTGTTTATTATGGGAGCTGTGGCTGTGGGAATGTTCAATATGCCGGCGGTGGGCTATCTTCTATATATTAGTCATGTTGCTGCCTGCCTTACAGTTGGATTTATTTTCAGATACTACAAACGTGCTGAGAAAAGTGCCAAAAAACCTTGTTTAAAGCTATCACAAAAAATTAGAATTGAACTTAAAAAGCTTAAAAACTCTGATATAAATCCGTACATTCTTTTTGGTGAATGTGTAAAGAACTCCATATCCACTATCTTAGCTATAGGAGGTTTTATCATATTTTTTTCAGTATTAATTAATATTCTGATTTCAAGTGGAGTTAGCGGATGGGTATGCAGTACAGCCCCTGCTTTACTTGGTAAATTGGGTCTGGGGCCGAAAATATTAGAAGGTATTTTTTGCGGTTTCTTTGAAATAACTACCGGTGCAAACCTTATTAACTTAGCAAATGTTGATTTGATTATAAAACTTTGCACGGTCAGCCTGATTATAGGTTGGGCAGGTCTTTCGGTTCATGCTCAAGTTTTAAGTGTAATAAACGGGTCTGATATTAGTGCTAAGCCGTATGTTATAGGCAAAGCCCTGCAAGGAATTATTTCCTGCATATATACTTTCATAGGTTATAGATTATTCAGCAGTTTCATTCACAAAACATCTTCTGTATTTGCCAATTCAGAAAACGTATTTTCCGACAACTGGAAGAGCATATTACAATCCTCTGTTCGCTCAGTCTTATCAATTTCGGTTGTAATGCTGTTAATTTCCGTTATTTATTTATGTACAACTGCTTTTGCATCCAGGAAAAATTTATTTTAGTTCTTCCCTATTCGTCCTGATAACCTCAGCAGCTTCAGAAAGTATGTCCTCTACTTTATTAAGAACACCATCGGCGTACTCCCTGGCACCCAAACGTACTTCTCTGGCATTTTTCTGTGCAGCAGCAATAATTTCATTTGATTGCTCATAAGCTTTTTTGGTTATTTCATGCTCGTCAACAAGAGATGCAATTTTATTTTCAGCATCCTTCATTATATTATTTGCTTCCCTCTGTGCTTCCAGCAAAATTCTCTGTCGTTCTTCCTTGACCCATTTTGCCTGCTTTATATCGTCCGGTAGCTTGAGTCGCATCTCTTTAATTATTTCAAGTATTTCTTCTCTATCCAGAAGGCATTTTCCTGAGAACGGTACACTTGGACTTTTCTCAACAAGTTCCTCCAACGTTTCCAGTATAGTTAAAATTTCCATATCATAAACCTCCCCGGGTTATTTGAGTTTAAATTTATCAATAATGTCTTTTTCTATACATTCAGGTACCAGGCCATTTATATTTCCTCCATGTCTGGCTAGTTCTTTTACCATACTTGAGCTTAAGAAAGAATAGTTTATACTTGACATCATAAAGAGTGTTTCAATGTCAGGCGCCTGATTTTTGTTCAACAATGCCATCTGTAGCTCATACTCAAAATCAGATACAGCCCGTAGGCCTTTAATTATTACATTTGCGTTTTTTTCCTTTACAAAGTCAACCAGTAATCCAGAAAAGCATTCAATTTCTACATTCGTACTATCCTTAACTACCTTTTTTAATAAGTTAACCCTTTCTTCAATAGAAAAGAGAGGATTTTTGCTATGGTTTATTAAAACTGCAACAATAAGTTTGTCACAAATTTTTGAAGCTCTCTCTATTATATCTAAATGACCGTTTGTAACAGGATCAAAACTTCCGGGATATATAAATGTGTTCATTATTTTATCATCCTTGAAATTTAAATTCTTTTGTAAAAAGTTAATTTAGTTTTTCCATAAATCTGCTGCCTGGATACACAAAGTGTTCCTGTCTCGGTTGGCAGAGGATCTTCAATATCTGTTTCGACAGATATCAAAACTTTTTCATCCAGAACTCCATACTTTTCTAGATTTTGTAAAATTTCTGGTACAATATCTTTCTTATACGGAGGATCTAAAAAAATTATATCAAACTTTTTACTTAGTTGGGAGAGTTTTTTCAGTATTAATTGTGCTTCTCCCAAAAAAACCTCCGATTTGTCCACCAATTTTGTATGCTGTAAGTTTTTATTTATAATGTCTGTACTTTGTTCATTCTGATCACAAAATACAGCACTGTTTGCACCTCTGCTCAAGGCTTCAATTCCAAGACTTCCGGTTCCGGCGAACAAATCCAGTACATTTGAACCGGGTATATACGGTGCTATTATATTAAATAAATTTTCTTTTACCCTGTCTGTTGTAGGCCTTGTGTTCATACCTTCCAATGTAAGTAACTTTAAACCTTTTGCACTTCCTGATACTACTCTTAACACGCTATCACACCTAACCTCTATTATGATAATGTAACCTTATCGCCAAAATACACGGCAAGGTATTTTTTCAATTCAGTATGTTCCATAAGCCCCGGATCAGCCTCGATTATCTCCATTGCACTATCCTGAGCCTGCTTTAAAATTTCCATGTCCTTATAAAGATTCGCTATTTTTAATTCAGGAAGCCCGTGCTGCTTTGTACCAAAAAATTCACCTGGCCCCCTTATTTCCAAGTCTTTTTCCGAAATTACAAAACCATCATTCGAGTGAGTCATAATACTCATTCTTTCTTTTGAAACCTTTGAATTTGATTGGTTAAATAAAATACAGAAGGATTGCTCATCTCCTCGGCCTACTCTACCTCTTAATTGATGCAATTGAGCCAAACCAAATCTTTCAGCATTTTCTATTATCATTACGGTAGCATTAGGAACATTTACGCCGACCTCTATTATAGTTGTTGAAACAAGAATACTGATTTCACCCGAAATGAATTTTTTCATTATATCTTCTTTTTCAGATGATTTCATTTTTCCGTGAATTATTCCTACATTTAAATCACTGAATACACTTTTGCTTATATCTTCTGCAGTAACCACAGCAGATTTAGCCTCAATCTCTTCGGATTCCTCAACAAGAGGACAAACTATATATACCTGTCTTCCCTCTTGTACTTTTTCCCTTACAAATTTGTTAATCCTCTCTCTCATGGTTTCTTTTACAGAGTATGTTTTAATCGGTTTTCTGCCGGGTGGAAGTTCATCTATTATTGATATATCCAGATCCCCATATAAAATCAGTGCCAGAGTTCGAGGAATTGGAGTTGCAGTCATAACCAACACATCAGGATTTTGACCTTTCTCTGTCAATATGGTTCTTTGGCGAACTCCGAATCTGTGCTGTTCATCAGTAATAACAAGACCCAGTCGTTTAAATTCTACATAATCCTCAATAAGTGCATGAGTACCAATAATTACGTCTGTTTTTCCTTCTTTCAGTTCTTCTACTATCAGCTGCTTCTGCTTTTTAGTCAAACTGCTGGACAGTAATTCAACTGATATACCAAAACTGTCAAACATGCTCCTTATGGATTTAAAATGCTGTTCTGCCAATATTTCAGTAGGTACCATCAAAGCACCCTGGTATCCGCACTTAACTGCTTTAAATAACGCCAAAACTGCAATCATTGTCTTTCCTGAACCTACATCACCCTGCACAAGCCTGTTCATTACACGAGAACTTTCCATGTCCTTTTCTACTTCCCTGAAAACCTTTTTCTGAGCATTTGTAAGCTGAAAAGGGAGGAATTTTATCAAACTTTCCATTTCGTCTATGTGAGTATATTTTATACCTACTCTCATATCGGTTGCAAGGCTCTTGTACGATAAAAGCCCCAATTGGAGCATAAAAAGTTCTTCAAAAGCTAATCTGAACCTCGCCTGTTCAACATCCTGGGCGGAAGCCGGAAAATGTATTTGTTTTATTGAAAAAGTTTTGTCAGCAAGCTTATACTTTTCTCTAACAGGTAAAGGGAGCATATCTTCCAGCTCAAAATCATTTATTCCCTTTATTGTCTCATATACAACCGATCTTATAATATTTTGTCCTAAATCCTTTGTAGAAGAATATACCGGAAGTATTTTAAGACTTTTTTTCATGTCTTTGTTACCTGTTTTTTCAAAAACTGGGTTTACAATTTGGAGTTTATTTAAATTTCGTTCTGCTTTTCCGAAAAATATATAGTTTTCTCCAATAGTCAAAGAGTTCTTTACATAGGGTTGATTGAACCAAATTGCCGAAATCTTACCGGTGCTGTCCTCTATTGATACTTTTGATATCGTCATACCTCTTTTGGGTCTGGTGACGCTTACGTTGGATACAATAGTTCCTTCAAAGGAACAGGGAATACCATTCTGAAGATCGGCTATATTCTTTATAGTGCTTCTGTCTTCATAATCCCTGGGATAATACGTTAACAAATCAAAAATATTGTTAATTTCCAATTTATTAAATAGTGACTCCCGTGATTCACCAACGCCCTTTATATATCTGATTGATTTTTGTTTTAAATCGTTAATTGTTATTTTTTTCATTACAACCTCTTTTGTAAATTACACTACAAATATCCCAGTTAAGTTTTCTGCTATGTAAAGTAAATTGTACCATATTTTTCGACATAGAAAAAGGGTACATGGTCCTGTATATTGCCTGTAAACAAGTATCTCTTATTATCCATTTTAAATGCTATTACTTTTAAATTAAAAAGACTTGCAGTTTATGGCTTTTGTGTGTTAAAATAGTTATTGCTTGATGCCGAAATATGAGAAAATAAAATTCTCCAATAATAAAAGGAGGTGTTATATATGGCAAAGTGTGAAGTATGCAGTAAAGCAACTACTTTTGGTAACAACAGAAGCCATGCATTAAATGCTACTAGCCGTACATGGAAACCTAATGTAAGAAAAATAAAGATAATTGATAATGGCACACCAAAATCAGTTAACATATGCACAAGGTGTCTTCGTTCAAACAAAGTTACCAGAGCTATATAATTTGATTACGTTAAATTTCTAAAAATAAAAAAGCGTTATGAGACGCTTTTTTATTTTTATATTTTTCATTACTTCCTTATCAGTAGTTTTAGCCTATTTTAAATACCTTCTTTAATATGTTTCCAAAGAACTTAGGCATTTTTACGACTACTATTTTCATAGTTACACTCCCCCTGAATAGCTCTTACTATCTATCATATTCTGTAAAAAGTACTTTCGTGATAGTAAATACAAATTCTTACCTTAAAAAAGTTGTCTAAATCTCTATTATAGTGAATAGATATATACGGATAAGCTATTTTTTTAATGGGAGTGGTCATATGAAAAAAAAACATATACTGTTAATAGCATTTATTGTATTCTCTGTGAGTATTATTTCTTTTGTCTATATCATTTTTAAAGAAAACTCTTATTATACAATAACTGTTAACAGCCAAATCTCATTTTCCTATCCAATGGATTTCTCAATTAAAAATGTCTATGCTAGCGACCCTGCATCCACTCCATATATACAGGCAAGCAACAGTAAATATAAGAGTTTTATTGATTATAAGTCCCCTGAAGATAAATTCCATTTTAGCTACCCTTCAAATTTCAAGCTGCATCAGCAAGCTTTTCCGGGCAGTGAAATACTATATCATGTAGATTTTCAGAATAAAAACGATAATTCCTTTACAGGGTTTGTGCAGGTGTGGAATCTGCCTTATGATCTCAGTAAATTTTTAGAGGAATCAAAAGAAAATTCCTTGGCCGATTTTATCAATTTCAACTCCAAAGAAATCGAAGTCAATAAAATTAAGGGATATTTCTGGGAGTACACAGTAAAAGGCGCCAAAGAAAATTACAAAACACTTGAAGTATTCCTCTTAAAGGATTCAAGACTATATAGAATCAGTTTTTATATACCTGAAAAAATTTATACAGATGAAGACTATGACATGTTTTGGAAAATGGTAAATTCGTTAAAAGTGAATTAACTCACCTTTGGAGCAATCATGATACAATTCCTTCCATTTTCCTTTGCCTTGTAAAGTGCATTGTCTGCATCTCTTATTAATCCAACCTGATTGGAAGAAGTTTCAGGGTAGCACGCTATTCCAAAGCTTGCAGTAACAGAAGCTGATATTAAATTATCTTTTATAACATTACCAGCAATCTTGGTTCTTAAAAACTCAACTTTTTCATGGGCCTGCTGTATTGATGTCCGAGGTAGTATAAGTACAAACTCTTCTCCCCCGAATCTAGCAATAGTATCGGTTCCCCGCAGATTATTTTTTACAGTTTGTGCTACTTCTTTAAGGACTACATCTCCAAATAGATGACCATAAGTATCATTAAATATTTTGAAAAAGTCAATATCAAGAATTACCAGGGATAAATTGTATCCTTTTTCCTCCGCCATCTTAAATTCAGCTTCAAATCTTTCATGGAAATAGACACGGTTGTAAACTCCTGTCAAACCATCAACTGTAGCCATTTCCTGAAGGTTAGCGTAAAGCTCCGCATTTTCAATTGCCATACTTACCTGTTTTCCCATTGTTGTAAGCAACCTTAGGTTTTCGGTATTAAATGTATTGTTATTCCGGTGTTCAATAAGTGTGAGCCCAAACTTTCTGGATTTCAAGCTCAAAGGCACACACATAAAGGAACCTATCTGTCTTGTTTGAATAAAATCGTATTTATCAGGATCAACCATATTTTCTATCAATGGCTTTTCATTTTGCAATATATCAAGCAGAAGCTCACAATTGACGTTATCTGCTAAAATCGCAAGCTCCTCTTTATTGGTGATATTTGTGAACTGTACTTTTAGTCTGTTTTTCTTCTGGTCAAACAATAATATAGTAGAATAGTTTACGCCCATTACACCTATTATTACATCGTTAACAAAATTAAGTAATTCGTTTATATCCAGAATGGAACCTATAGCCTCACTCACTTGTTGAAGCGTATAAAACTCTGCAATACTAGATGTGAGCCTCTTATTTGTATCTTCAAGCTTAAAATTTGTGTCCTTGAGCTTTTCATATTGATTCTTTATTTTATCCTTAGCAGAAGCAAGCTGCTCATACTTTTCACCTAATTCAACAATCAACCGGCTATTCTCCTGTTCATTTTTTAAGTTCTCAGAATAGGTTCTAGCGCTTATACTAAATATGCAAAGGAGTAATATGTATATACACATAATCCTGAAAAGGTTGTAGACTACTTTTGTTCCATCAAAAGGTTCTTGTATGCCATATAACGTGAATATATATAATACTTTGATTACCGCACTAAATCCCAATAAAGTGTAGGTTAACTTTTTACCTTTGTGAATGCTTATAAAAAACAAAGGCACGACAAGAGAAAGGTACTCTATACCATCCGAGAATGGCAATAAGAATACTGAAATCAGGAAAACTTCAATTGTCCTGAATATGTCAAATACTTTATCTGAATACAAATTTACATTTTTCATCAATATAAATTTAACAATATTCAGCGCCATAATTGACACTATAAATACTGCGAGAAAAATTTGCTTATTTAAATGAACATTAGCATCAGTATAAAGTTCCTGCTTGAAAATCAATGCAGAAAACAGTAATACAATAAATACCCAATAAAGGTTAATCATAACCTTTTCATATTTTTGTATTTTATTCATATATTTCCTTTCTAACTACAATTGCATATTCTCCCAATAAATTTCTATATTGTCTCCCGGAGAAATCATATCGGTAAAATTTGCCTGACTTCCATTTAATTTTAAAACAATATTTCCTTTAGGTACTGACAAATCAAAATTAATATAGTTGAAAATATCCACAAAAATATACTGCTTGTTTTCTTTTAATGCGATTCTTTCAGCGTTTACATAAATTACAAATCCATTTTCAGGACCAGGAACATTGTTGTTTTCCATATAGTCCTGCTGAAATTGGTTTATCTGTACAGAATCGGTATCGTATTCCTCTTGTTCATCTAACTCCTCCCCAGCAAGAACAGGTAGCACGTTAGATTCCACATGTTCTGAATTGTTAATCCTGTCATTGTCCTTTAGCATGTATTCTGAACTGCCGATTTCCCCATTTACTTGCAAGAAGCAGCTTTCAAGTCCAAGCTCAAATTTTGTTATAAAGTCCTTCAGTGTTATTATTTCCTCTATTTGAACCCTATCACCATTTTTTATTAGTGTATCTATGCTGCATACCTGCCCATTAATTGAACAATATGGCACTAGTTCTATCCTATCCTCGTTCAAAAAGACAGTAATTCCTCTTGGGTGTTTAATATAATCGGCTACTTTTTTTTCAGCGTCCATACCATTGTATGAAGGCTTTATATATATGGAATCATTATTATTTATTCTAGTTTCAAGACTTGCCGGCTCATTGTTAACGAAAATTTCAGCAGCCATTCCATGTTCACCCTTTACACTTATATCTTTATCATTAAGTGTAAACTTCAACCCCTTTCCTGATCTTCCTATTAGTTTATCAGGATTATATCCTATTAATACTAAAGCATCTGATACGCTTAGCTTCTTGGAATTGAAGAGCTTAATTTTATTTTCGTTTACAGTGACAGTCATAAAGTCCTGGCCTTTTTGTAAATGTGCCATCATTGCTATACCAAAAGGTGTGATTGATTCAGGCCCTGTTAGTTTTTTAATCTTGGTCTTTATGTTTTGTATTACATCCCTCCCCCTTACTGCAACCCTGTTATCAGGAAGACTTAGTCCTTCAGCTATCCTGGTTGTGAGTCCAGGTATCTGGCTTCCACCTCCAATGAGAAACACCGCATTGGGAGCCTTCTGATTAAATTCCAATATTTTTTCACATATACTACCTGCTAAAAAGTCTATAGAAGGCGTTATTATTTCTATAGCCTTTTGATGTGTAACCTCATATTTATTCCCGAGTATATCTGTATACTTGATATTTTCTGTACCCGATGAAATAGATATTTTTATTTTTTCAGCTGTATTGAAATCCACCAAAAACTCCTGCGCAATTTTTTCGGTAATTTCATCTCCAGCTATTGGAACCATGCCATACGCCACCACGGAGCCGTCTCTTGTTATAGCTATATCCGATGTTCCGGCACCGATATCAACTAAAACAAGATTTAAAAGTCTTAAATCCTTTGGGATAGTTACGTTAATAGCAGCTATAGGCTCAAGGGTCAGACTTATTACCTCAAGTCCAACCTTTGACATAACCGTGTACAAGCTGTCTACTACAACATGAGGCAGAAAAGTAGCCAGTACTTCCACCCCGATTTTTTTCCCTTTGTGCCCTACGAGAGATGAAATAACATACCCATTCAGAAAATAGTTTACAACACTATACCCTACACAATAAAAGGTCATTTTTTCTTCATTGGATATCTCGTTATCAAGCTTAAATTGAGCATTCTGAATAGCATCAACCTCCAGACTGCCAACAATTTCCGATGTTATTTCGCGTCCCTGTTCAATATCGTATTCCAGTTTTATCTGACTTGTTTTCAGAACCCTTCCAGCAGCTGCTATAGCTACTTTTGTTAAAGTTACCCCAAGCATCTTCTCCAGTCGTTCTTTTACTTGTGTTATTACTTCGGCAACCTTTTCTATATCATGTATTTGTCCGTCAAGCATCGCACGACTTTTGTGTTCACATATTTCAGCCGCAACAACCCTGAAGCACTCCTTTTCATAAACCCCTACTATACCTATAACAGTTCTTGTTCCAATATCAAGAGCAAATATCAAATCTTCTTCATTGAAAGTTTCTACTTTAGTTTTTGTTATCTTCTGTTTACCAGGCATACCTTACCCCCATGTATAAAAACAGTCCTGACCCTATTTCTTAGCATAATAACTGCATAAATGATTTATCTCACACTTTTCACATTCAGGTTTTCTTGCATTGCACACAGCTCTGCCATGGAAAACCAACTTATGGCAAAAATCTGCCCATCTACTTTGAGGAATTATTTTTTGCAAATCATATTCTATCTTCTCAGGATCTTCATTCTTGGTTAGTCCTGTCCTGTTTGACAGCCTTTTAGCATGGGTATCAACAACTACTCCCTGCTTACCATGTATTTCATACAAGTAAAGGTTTGCTGTCTTACGCCCCACTCCGGGCAATTCTAGAAGTTCCTCCATATTGTCGGGGATTTTACCGTTATACTTTTCAGTGATAATTTTACAACAAGCTATTATGTTTTTTGCTTTGTTCCTGTAAAATCCCGTCGATTTTATGTCTTCTTCCAGTTCCCTTACATCTGCATTTGCAAATGCCTCTACAGTAGGATACTTTGTATATAAATCCTTCGCAACAATATTTACCCTTGCATCAGTACACTGGGCTGCAAGTTGAGTAGAAATCAAAAGCTGAAGCGGATTCTCATACTTTAGGGAGCACTCCGCATCAGGGTACAGCTTGTCAAGAACTTCTATCATCTGCAGGGCCTTTTCCTTTTTATTCATCGAATGTCATACCCTCTTCTATTGTATGTTATCTATTTTTGTTTTCTATAGCTATTTTATATAATTCTAAGTATTTAAGACAAGGCTTCTTCCAAGAAAAATCACTTTTCAATGCTCTAACAACTAATTTTTCCCACTCTTGTGTTTGTTCATAATAAACATGTATTGCCCTTTTTAGCGTATCCTCAAATTCTTTCTCGTTAAATGTTGTAAAAGAAAATCCATTTCCGTTTTTTCTATCCTGATCATAATCTATTACAGTTTCAGCAAGTCCACCTGTAGCCCTTACAACAGGAATTGTACCGTATCTGAAACTAATAATCTGTCCTAAGCCGCACGGTTCAAAACGAGAAGGCATTAAGAACATATCAGATGAAGCGTATATCTTTTTAGCCAGTTTTTGATTAAATTCCAAAAAAACTGCTACATTTTCGGGGTACTTTTTCTCAAGTTCCTTAAATGAGTTATGATAGTCTTCATCCCCGATTCCAAGAACAGCCAGCTGTATATCCTTCTCTTTTATAAATCTGTTTATACATCCCAGAATCAATTCCAGCCCCTTCTGGCGTGTCAATCGTGTAATAATTGCCAATAGCGGCGCATTACTTTGAGCTAAACCGAATTCTTTCTGAAAACTTCTCTTGTTTTCTTTTTTATTCCATGGAGTTTTAGAGTCAAAGCACTCATACAAGTCCTCATTTCTTCCGGGATCGAATTCCTCGTATGATATACCATTTACAATACCGAAAAGGTCTTTTTTTCGGTTATTAAGTATACCCTCCATTTTTTCACCATATTCAGTTGAAAGAATTTCCTGCGCATACTGCTTGCTTACAGTATTTATTATATCAGAATATACAAGTCCACATTTCATAAAGCTGAACATACCATAAAACTCGGCTTTCTCATAAGTAAAGAAGTCTTCCTGCACGTTAAGAAAACCACATGTTTCAGCACCGAAATTCCCTTGATATTCAAGATTGTGAATAGTATAAACCGTAGCAATATCTTTATAAAAATCCTGCTTAGCATATTTCTCTTTCAGAAGCAAACATAAAGGACCTGTATGCCAATCATTGCAATGAATAATATCTGGCTTGAAGTCAATATAAGGCAACATTTCAAGGGCTGCCTTGCACAGCAAAATAAATCTTTGTGCATCGTCGTGGTAGCAATATATACTATCTCTATAATAATAATGATAGTTTTCTATAAAATAGACCTTAACTTCTTCTGAGTCTGAAACAGGTATACATCCTTCCTTGATTACACATGTTTCTTTTCTATCGCCCATTTCAACAGGAAAATCGGTAACATAAGCCAACTCTGTATCTATACTTTTGTATCGCGGCATGAGTACTCTTACGTCTTGCCCTAATAAAGTTAACTCCTTTGGGAGAGAACCTGCAACGTCAGCTAAGCCCCCGGTCTTTGCAAACGGGTCAACTTCTGCGGATACAAAAAGAACTTTCAATTTTTTATTAAATAATTCCACCTAATACCTCCAAAATACTAGTTGTTAATCAGCTCTTTAATCATATTAATAAATAGATCTGATATTCTTGGATCAAACTGAATCCCCTTACATCTCTCAATTTCATTAATTGCCACTTCCATAGTCATACCCCTTCGGTATGTTCTGTCACTTGTCATTGCATCAAAAGCATCGGCTATACATAGTATTCTTCCTAATAGACTGATTTCTTCACCCTTCAGTCCATTAGGATAGCCCCCGCCATTATACTTTTCGTGGTGCTCTAAAATTGCTTTTAAACCGTTTCTTAAAAATTCTACATTTCTTAATATATTATATGAAATCAATGGATGCTTTTTTATTTCTTCATATTCACAATCAGTCAATCTGTCCGATTTATTTAGAATTGAAGCCGATACTCCTATCTTCCCTATATCGTGTAAAATAGCCGCATATCTTAAATCCTGTATATCATCTTCATCCAGATTCATACGAGCAGCAATCTCACATGAAATTTCCATCACTCGTTGGCAATGTCCGCTGGTATAAGCATCCTTTGCCTCGATTGCATTTACTAAAGACATAACAGTTTGAATATATCCTGTATTCAGGCTTTCAGAATACTTTAATAGTTCTTCATTTTTTTGGCGAAGTTCATCTTTGGCTTTATTGAGTCTTTCAATATTATCATTTAAATCGTCGTTTACCGCAGCAGTTTCCTCATAAAGGGCTTCTATTTCCTGCTTTTGTAGATATACATCATTTATTAGTTGAGATTTATACATGGCAACCGCTGCATAATTTGCCAGACTTTGAAGAAAGATAAGGTTTACTTTTTTAAATGAATTCTTGTTTTTTGTTTCAAGAAAAATAACACCTAACTGTTCATCTGATATGTTAAGTGGTATTACTAGCTTGTCTCCCAATATGCCCCTTTTTTTGATTTCAATTGCACATTTTACCACAACTGAATTTGTATTAAAACATTGTGTTACAACAGAATCTTCATCAAAGTATTTCCCTACTTCTCCAAACACTTCTTCTCCCAATTCATATTTACAATATATATCTTGAGAATTTATATCCTTGAAGCAAATAAGGCATCTGTCACACCCTGTAAACTTTTTAAATACATCGTATACATATTTAATTATATTTTCTATTTCAATTGTTGAATTAAATTTTTCCGAAGTAATACTTAAAGCTTCCAACTGGTTTTGTTTCTCCACAAGAAGTTTTAAAGTCTTAAAGTAGCTTTTTCCCGCTATTGTATTATGAAGGTATTCATTTTGCTGGAGACTTCCATATTTCTCTATATTCTTTCGATTTTTTCTATCTATAACAATATATTCACAAATATCATATGTTAAAAAAACAATACCTAAACCAGCACTTATAGCCAACGGTTCCATAGACTTAATGAAAATTCCGTAAACAAAGCATGGTAAAGCTATAGCGCATATAATTATTTTAACTAGATGTGAATGATACTTGCTTAAGTTCATATATGCCTCCAGCATTTTATATAATTCCAGAAAAATCCTTAGATTATATATCTAATTGTAAATTTTTTTTTACTTATTAGCAATACAATTTAATTATTACCTTAATTTTTTTTTATTTTCCTATAGTTTTATAAAAACATAAAAATAAGAAAGCTGCCCAATGAAACAATAAATTGTTCACAAGACAGCTTTCTACATAAATGTTATTTACTTTGTTTCACCTAATTTTGCCTGAACAGTTTTTGTATTTCCATCTCTGAAGATCTCGATTTTAACCACATCTCCGGGTTTCATCTTATTCTTGATGTCCTCAAGCTGATCATAGGATTTAACTGTTTTATTGTTAAATTTGGTTATTACATCTCCTGGCATTATACCTGCTTTAGCAGCTGCACCAAAAAGTTCAACATCTGCCACATATACACCTGCCGGCATATTATTTGCCTTTGCAATATCTTCGGTGTATTGCTCATTAACTGTAATTCCAAGATAAGGTTTTGCAATGTAGGTTTTAGTCATAAGTTCATCTGCTATTCTTTTTGCTTCGTTTACTGGAATTGCAAAACCAAGTCCTTCAAATCCTGTTGCAACCATTTTGACTGTATTTACTCCAATAAGCTGACCCTTAATATTAACCAATGCACCACCACTGTTTCCTGGGTTTATGGCTGCATCTGTCTGAACAAGCCTTATTCTTTTTCCTCCATCCAACTGAACGGTTCTGTTTAGTCCGCTAATTACACCGTATGTCAGAGAACCCATGTATTCAAGGCCACCCGGATTGCCTATTGCAATGGCAGGTTCACCTATTTTAATGTCATCTGAATTACCAAACTCTATAACAGGTAAATTTGTCTCATTTATTTTTAAAACAGCAAGGTCTGTTTTAGAATCGTAGCCTTTAACCGTTGCAGAATATGGCTTGTCAATTCTGTTTGGGAGGAACACTTCAATTTTAGCGTCATTTCTTATGCCTCTGGTCTTATCATTCAAAGCACCTTCTATTACGTGATGGTTTGTAAGGATGTATCCATCCGCGCTTATTATTATTCCTGAACCTTCACCACCCTCAGACTGAACTCCGAATAATTCATTGGTATTCCGATAAGTTGTTTTAATACCAACTACTGACGGACCAACTTTTTCTGCAACACTAGTTACGGCTGATTCCCCGGTTTGTACTATTTCGACTCTCTTTAATTCACCGCTAGCTTTTGGCTGAGTACTCTCTGTTTTAAGACCCGGAAAATTATTTCCAAGATAGTCTTTTACATGGGGTTGTACAATAGGTGCTATAAAAATCATTAACAATGCAAGAAGTGCTGCTCCAGCAAGTGAACTGACAGCAGATACCAATACATATTTCCATGCATTTGACTTTTTAGCATTTGTTTTTTTATAGCTTTCCTTGTAATAGTTATTATATGCCGGATTCGCTTCTTCTTGCGTTTCCCAATTGTCAACTTTTCCGCTTAAATCTGGTGTATCAACCACTTGCGTAGGTTGTGATTCTTGTGAGTTAAAATTGTAATTGTCGGCAACAGTGTCTTGATTATTATTTTCTCCGGCTATATTATCTACCGGCTCCTTATTATCACTTACAGGACTCATCGTTTCATATTGGCTACCGCTATTTGTGTTGTCGTCCTGATTTGTATTTACAGACCCCTGTGATTCGTAATTGCTATTTACTTCATAAGTGCCATTATCATTTTGCGGCTGGTCACTAATGGAACCATTTTCATTTATCTTATCGTCTCTATCGTCGATCATTATGAAGTCTCCCCTTCCTTTTTCTATAGTTTTATTTTAATGGTGTATTTTTAAAAAAGTATGAACAAAGTGTTAATCTTCATTGTGACTTTTATAATAATCAAGTGCAAACGTAAACTTTGTCCCTTTACCAATTTCACTTTCCACCCATATGTCCTGCTTATGTTCAGTTATAATATTCTTAACTATTGCTAAGCCTAGGCCGGTGCCAGTTTTATCCTTTCCTCTGGATTTATCTGATTTGTAAAATCTGTCCCAGATTCTTTTTTTATCATCATTATCTATTCCGATACCGTTATCTTTTACTGATATATAAACCTTCTCTTTATTCTTTGCAGTTTCAACAATTATCTTACCATTTTCATTTGAAAATTTTACGGCATTGTGTAAAAGATTTATAATAACACGTTCAATGGAATCTTTATCAGCCAGTACCATCATGCTGTCAGTATCAAAATTTGCCTCAATTGCCAAATTCTTTGAGGTAATTAATGTTTCCAGCTTAATAACACAGATTCTGACTAACTCGTTTATGTCAAAAGGCTTCATAGATATCGTCAACTCACCGGATTCCATTTTGGCCAGATCCAGAAGATCATTTACCAATCTGTTAAGCCTGTTTGTTTCATCACGCACAATCGTTAGGTAGTCTTTTTGCTTATCAGGCGGTATAGTACCGTCAAGAATACCTTCGATAAAACCTCTTATGGAAGTCATTGGCGTTCGTAGTTCATGGGAAACATTCGCAATAAATCCTCTTCTGAGTTCTTCTAGCCTTTGCAAATCTTCAACCATATGATTAAAACTATCCGCAAGCTGTCCGATTTCATCCTGTGAACTAACAATAAGCCTTTTTTGAAAATCTCCCCCTGCAATTATTTTTGCGGCATTGTTAATCTGTTTTAAGGGACGTGTAAATCTGATTGAAAATATATAAACAAGAATTATTGCTAGAATTATGGCGACTCCACCTGATATAAGAAACAGGCTGAATACCGAGGTTCTTACTTTTTGAATTGCAGGTACCGGAGTATGCAGGTAAACAGCCGCTATTGTCTGCTGCTTCCCGTTAATTGGAATCACCTCAAATGGAAGTTGAATTGTAAGCCATGAACTGCCGTATTTTTTAAAAGCTTCATCAGTAAAATATCCAAAAAAGTTACCTCGTTCGGTATTATATTCTTTACCGTTGTTCATAACCTTTAAATACTGTCTTTTATCCGGCAGCTTAGGATATCCTGTTTCATCCACGTACTTCTTAAGTACATCGCTCATCTGGTCGTCGCTGGGTACAGTGATTAACACATGCCCTGTATTATCAACAATCCAAATAATAGAATTACTTGAAACGCTATACATTTCCAATGTTTGTCTAAAAATTCCCTGAACCAGCTGATTACTTCTATTGGGCATGTAATAATTGTCGAAGAAGACCTTAATATTTCTAGCACTCTCAAGAAGAGTATCAGTCTGCTGTCTTGTAACGAAACCATTTAAAAAGTAGTACAAAAAACCACCTGTAACTACGTAGCTTAAAACAAGCAGTCCTATAAAAACCACTACGAGCTTCTGAAATATTGTCTTTTTAAATCTGATCATTATCTCACCTCAAACTTATAGCCAACACCCCATACGGTTTTTAGCTGCCAAGGCTGACCTTCCAGATCTATTTTTTCACGAACTCTCTTAACATGAACATCAACAGTTCTGGAATCTCCATAAAAATCAAAGCCCCATACATGTTCCAACAACTGCTCCCTAGTAAAAACCTTGTTTGGGTTTGATGCCAGGAAAAACAACAGTTCCAGTTCCTTTGGAGGAAGTTCTATCAGGTTGCCTTTGAGGCGGATTGTATAATTGCTTTTATTTATAATCAGATTTGGGAATGCAACTTCCAGTGTATCAACTTCCTTATGCTCATATCTTCTTAATACAGCCTTTACCCTTGCAACAAGCTCTTTAGGCTCAAAGGGTTTAACCATGTAGTCATCTGCTCCCAGCTCCAACCCAAGGACTTTGTCAAAGGTTTCACCTTTTGCAGTTAACATAATAATAGGTATGGAGCTTATCTTTCTTATTTCCCGGCATACCTGCCATCCGTCAATCCCTGGAAGCATAATATCCAGAACTACTAGGCTAGGAGTCTGTATTTTAAATGTATCAACAGCGCTAAGTCCGTTATAAGCATAGAGAACTTCATAACCTTCTTTTTCAAGGTATAATCCTATCAATTCACATATATTTCTATCATCGTCAACTATTAATACTTTACTTTTACTACTCATAAGTACTCCTTGTTTTTGTATTAATTTTTTATCAATAAAATCAATTTTATTATATCAATTCCGCATGGAAAAAGTAAAAAATTTTAAATTGTTAACAAAAAATTAAAATCAGGATATTGGGAAACATAAAAAACCTCTTATTTAGAGGTAGAAATTTATCAGATAAATAGAGAGGATTAATCATTATTAACGTCCTATAACCATTAGTGCGCAAAAAATACCAAGAATAGTAAGAACACACCAGAATATCATAATATTTTTTATAGTTGATAACTTATTATCAATGCTATCAAGTTTTTGAATAGCTTTTATAGATATATACTCAGATAATTCTTTATCTGAAACTTCTTCTGATATTTCAGTATAGAAACGTATATTCCCAACAGTATCTTCTCCTACTTTATAGAGTTGTCTTATTTCATCAGGATTTTTTTTATATTTCTTTAATACTTCTTTATTTTCAGAATCTGATAGGTAAATACGCCGAAATGTTAATTCATGTGTTTTTAAGAAATCATCTTTAACGTTCTTTATATAACTATTCATCTGAAACCTCCGCTATTAACTTTATTTCCTATATTGTATAGTATATGGTAATTTATAACAATAAGATGTCAGAATTATTTGTTTCATAGGGCTTTTATCCGCTACAGAAAAAACCACAAAAAAACTCCTCGACTAACATCGAGAAGTTCATTTGATTTTTATTTGCTTGTAGGTCTTTCTTAGCTAACCTTCAATTCCAATCTCAGCTTATCGGCAATCATTGCAATAAACTCTGAATTGGTAGGTTTTCCCTTGCCGATATTTACTGTATAACCAAACAGTGCATCTATAGCCTCTACCTGGCCTCTGCTCCATGCAACTTCAATGGCGTGGCGTATTGCTCTTTCAACTCTACTCGGAGTAGTATTATATTCCTTTGCGATACTGGGGTATAACAGTTTTGTAATAGAATTTATAACGTCAAGGTCTTTAACAACCATCATTATTGCGTCTCTCAAATACTGGTAACCCTTAATGTGTGCAGGCACTCCTATCTCATGCATGACATTTGTAACTTCAACTTCAAGACTTCTTGAAGTATTATTAATGTGTGCGGGCTTCTTTTCATTGATAAATGAATCACTTTTATGTTGCGATATGGAAGAATTCATTGATGTGGAAGTGCTAGCTGAAGGCAAATATGTGTTATCCTTAAGTTGTCTGATTCGGCTTACAAGAACATCCATATCAAATGGCTTCACTATGTAGTACTCCGCACCTAATGATAAAGCGCGTTGGGTAATCTTATCCTGTCCTACGGCAGAAAGAACAATAAATAATGGCTTTTTCTCAAGATTGGATGAAGCTATTTTTTCCAAAACACCCAATCCATCCAAATGCGGCATTATTATGTCCAGAATTGCTATGTCAGGAGTATTTTGAAGGATCAAATCAACTGCTTCGAATCCATCTCTTGCGAGACCCACAACCTCAATATCCTCCTGGTTGGATAAGTACTCGCATAAGATGTCACCAAATTCTCGGTTATCATCTGCGATTAGAACTTCTATTTTTTTACTACTCAAACTGAAAACCCCCCATGTTTTTAATTTTTCCATTATATGTCATGTGTCTATTATATTTTGAACTCGACATTATTTCAAGTTTTTTACACCAATTGCCAAGGATTTATTTTTTTAGAAATTTGAAAAATCCGCCGGATACTTATATTATAGCACACTTTGTAAGATTTTCAAAAATTTATTTTAAATAAAAAACATTATATTATTACCCAAAAATAGGAATAAGTATAATGTTTTCATTTATATTTATGTTACTTGCTGACATTTTATCTGTAGTTTATCCTGCTTCTTGCTTTGCAGGAGGTTCGGAAATATTTTTTAACATCCATTCTACAAATATTCCGTAGCCTCTTGTAGGATCATTAACCAAAACATGTGTAACAGCTCCGATTAATTTGCCGTTTTGTATTATTGGGCTGCCTGACATGCCCTGCACTATACCTCCGGTAGCATTCAATAGCTTCTTGTCAGTAACTCTAAGAACCATTCCTTTAGGCCCGCTGAAAGACTGCCTTGAAACCTTTTCAATCATTATACTGAACTCTTCAATCTTGTTTCCTTCTATATTTGACAAAATCGTTGCAGGTCCAACTTTGACTTGGCCTCGCAAGCCTATTGGATATAATCGGTTTTTGTCAATGTGAAAATCTCCAAACATTTGACCATAAATTCCGCATTCGGCATTGGCAAATATATTTCCCAACGGAGGCTTATTTTCCATAAATATGCCTTTAAGTTCCCCCGGTGTTCCCTGCTCGCCTTTTCTAACTGAAATAATATTTGATTCCATGACTTCACCGCTGTTAACGGGCATTAATGTTCCGGTGTCAGCATCCGTTATTCCATGCCCCAGTGCACCAAATCCATGAGTTTCAGGATCATAAAATGTCATAGTTCCTATACCGGCTGTGCTGTCTCTTACCCATAATCCAATGTGGTACTTTTTGTCATTCACACCTTCTATTGGATTAACAGTAGTACTCATAAATTCATTTCCACGTTTGAATTTAATTGTAAGTTTGTCTCCTTTACTACAATCAATCTGATTAATCAAATCTTTGATACCTGACAATTTTTTGTTATTTACTTCGTAAATGACATCTCCTGTCTTAATTCCTCCATCCTTGGCAGGAGCAGTCTTTGTACCGTCAGGTTTATCAACCTCACTCAAACCAATTACTAGAATACCATCCATTTTAATTTTTACCCCTATAGTATTTCCGCATGCAGCAAGCTTTTTGCTAGGAATTATGTCTACTTGCATAGTCTTTAACGGTATAACTCCAAATGCTTTGAAATTAAGTTTAACCGAGCCTCTTTTTTGTGTTTTAAAAGAAAGAGGCGAAATTAATTCCAGGTAATTCCCTTGAGCCTTTATATCAGTATCATTAAGCTTTAAAACTGCCCTGTTATCGGCCTTTATATTTACAAAATAGAAGCTTTTAAAATTGTAAATATATTCTTCCCCCTCCAGAAGAATAAGCTTTTCTGGAATTACGGAAAATGCTTGCAAGTAACTGAGTGTAATAACACAAAAACAAACAAATAATAGTACAAACAGCTTTTTTTTATTTGATTTGATATAGTGCATTTATTTTCACTCTCCCGATATTTAAAATATCTTTACGGCTGCTTGCGGATAATAAAATCACGCCTATTAAAGCGTGATCTCAAAATCATAATCATAAGTTAACCTTTATGCATTTTTATTATTCAAGTAAAAAAAAACATGACAGGTAATTAAAGCTCATATCTGTCATGTTTAGCGACTTTTCGATTTTTGGAAACGATTTCTATCGTTATTTTTTCTTAAAATTTTCCGCAGAATGAAGTAATTCCTCTGCATGCTTATATGCTATGGAAGTTATGTCAGAACCTCCTATTATTCTTGCTATCTCCTGAATTCGGCCCTTTAAATCCAAAATTCTTACAGTAGTATATGTACTTTCACCGTTTGAATTTTTTTCGATATAAAGGTGATTATCGGCCATACAAGCCAACTGGGATAAGTGAGTTACACAGATAACCTGATGGGTTCTTGATATGTAGGACAGCTTTTCTCCAACCTTTTGAGCTGCTTTTCCGCTTATTCCCGTATCAATTTCATCAAATATCAGTGTTGGGATAGCGTCCACATTGGCAAGAATGGTTTTTATGGCTAACATTATTCTCGACATTTCGCCACCTGAAGCTATTCTACTCAATGGCTTTAGCGGTTCTCCCGCGTTACTTGAAATTAGAAATTCTACATTATCCAAGCCGTTTTTAGTAAAATTATGCTTTGTTTCGTCCATTATAATGTTAACCTTGAAACTAGCATTTTTCATTTCAAGATTTTCAAGTTCAGCTGTTATGTTGTTTTCAAGAACCAGAGCTGCCTTTTCTCTCTGATTATGCAAATTAGTAGCAGTTTCCTGCATTTTTTGAGTTATTGATACCAGTTGCTTTTTTAAGTCTTCAGCAAGGCTTTCACTTTGGAGCAATTCATCATATTCAAGCTGGGACTTCTTTAGAAAATCCAAGGCTTCCCTGATACCTGCTCCATACTTCCTCTTTACCCTGGTAATGATATCGAGTCTTTCTTCTATTACGGACAGTTCATCGGGGTCAAAATCACCTTCATCCCTTCTTGTCCTCAAGTCCTCGCATATATCCTCAAGCTGGTAAACAACTGATTCAAGTTTTTCTGACAATGGAATAAGCCCTTCATCATATTTCTGAACGGCTGCGAGCTCAGCAAATGCCTTGTTAATGTTATATAACGCTGATTTACCGTTGTCACCGCCATCACTCAGCAACTGATAAGAACTATGTATTGAATTCATTATTTTCTCAGAATTTGCGAGTAATTGTCTCCTTTTTAATAGATCTTCGTCCTCGCCTTCCTTGAGTTTGGCATTTTTTATCTCGTCAATCTGAAATTTCAGCATATCCATCCTGCGTTCAATTTCACCCTTATCTCCGATAATGCCTTTAAGTCTGGATTTTACTGATTTATAGTTCTCAAAAAGACAGTGATACTCAGACTTTATCTTTTGAATAACTTCTCCGCCAAAAGCATCCAACAAATCAATATGTGATTCTGTTTTAAGCAGAGATTGATTATCATGTTGACCGTGAATATCCAAAAGAAGCTGCCCTACCTGTTTGAGTACTGAAACATTTACCAACCGTCCGTTTATACGGCATGTATTCTTTCCGCTCAAACTTATTTCCCTTGACAGAATCAAGCTGCCATCCTCATGTTCAATACCCAGTTCATTCAAAATGTCATTTATATATGTACTGTCATATTCGAACACAGCTTCAATAAATGCCTTTTCTTTACCATTTCTTATTATGTCCCTGTTTACACGTTCTCCGAGGACAGCATTTATTGAGTCAATAAGAATGGACTTTCCTGCACCGGTTTCTCCTGTAAGAACATTCAATCCTGGTGCAATTTCAAGACTTATCTTATCAATAAGTGCAATATTCTGGATATCGAGCTGTAACAACATACAAAAACACCCGCCTGTTTAAAAATAATTTATGATTTTATCATTTTATTAAATTTATTAACTATATCCTCAGCAATTTTTTCAGCCCTGCAAACCATTATTAGTGTATCATCTCCGGCAATTGTACCCAATATTTCAGTCCATTTAAGTGAATCTATTGCAGAACCAGCAGCCTGAGCCATTCCGGACAGTGTCTTTACAACAACTATATTGTTTGCATAATCACTGGAAACATATGCTTCTGTAAGTATAGTAATCAACCTGTTTGAAACCTGATTTTCAGACTGAGCAAAAGCAGAATACTTATATTTGCCTTCAGGAGTCATAACCTTAATAAGCCTTAATTCCTTAATATCACGGGAAACTGTAGCCTGAGTTACATCCATCCCCTGTTGCTTCAGCCTTTCTGCAAGTTCTTCTTGTGTTTCAATATCATTATTATCAATAATATCTAAAATTTTTGCATGTCTATTATATTTCATATTTTACTCCTCTTTTCTCTCGTAAATTTTACTTCTGAGTACGGTAAAAAAGTTTTTAGAATTTACTCTGATTATTTTTACAGTACTACCTGTTTTCTCTATTTCAAGATAATCTCCACCTGTTATTTCAAAATTTTTCTGCCCGTCCACAGTTACAATGGCTTTATGCTCAAAACCCTGTGATACACATATTTTTATCTTTCTCATATCCGATGTAATTAATGCTCTTGATGACAAAATATGCGGGCATATAGGAGTTATTATAATCAGTTCTGATGTAGGCTCAACTATAGGCCCTCCTGCCGATAAAGAATAAGCAGTGGAACCGGTTGGAGTAGCAACCACTATGCCGTCTCCAGGATACATCTCAACAAGGTTATTATCAATGTAAGTACTAAGATGAAGTATTCTCGGAATGCCCCCTCTTGAAATCACTATATCATTAATTGCTACGTCTTGGGCAGCCAGCTTTCCGTCTTTATACAATTTGGAAGATAACATTATTCTGTCTTCCAAACTGTACCTATCATTTAATATATTTTCTACTGCTTTTTCTATTTCTCCTTTTTCAACATCTGTTAAAAAGCCTAGAGACCCGAGGTTAATTCCCAACATAGGCAGGCCGTACAAATATGCAGTTCTGGCTGTTCTCAAAAAAGTACCGTCTCCTCCTAGACATATGATCATATCGCAATTATCACAAATTTCAACTACATGGTTGTCAATATCATCCATTTCAAAAGAACCGTCATAAGTAGGTAATACGGCTTGTCCGCCATATTTTTCAATACTTTCAACCAATTGTTTTGTATATTCTAAACCTTTGTCTTTCTCTCTGTTGGTTATAATTCCGATTTTTTTCATAGTCGTCAGCCTCCATGAGCCGTGCAGTAACATTGTTATTTTCTTTTTTACACTTTATCAGATTATTCAGCTTTTTACTAGTGTATCGTGTGCTTCAGAAACCACACTTTCTACAAGTTTATTTATGTCTATTGACTCTTGATTCTCTTTTTTAGTTGAATACAATAAGTACTCTATATTGCCTTCAGGGCCTTTAATCGGTGAATAAGATAACTCTTTTATAAATAAATTGCTGGCAGTAACAAAATTAATTATGTTAAATATAACTTCCTTATGAACAGCGCTGTCTCGAACTACACCGTGTTTGCCAACCTTTTCACGTCCTGCCTCAAACTGCGGTTTTATGAGACATACCAACTCAGCCTCGTCCTTTAAAAGTGCCAGAACTGCCGGCAATACCTTTGTAAGCGATATAAATGAAACATCAATGGATGCAAAATCAGACGGAAAGCCAATATCCTCCGGCTTAACATACCTGACATTTGTACGTTCCATACATACAACTCTTGGGTCATTTCTCAGTTCCCATGCCAGTTGACCATATCCAACATCTACAGCAACTACTTTTATTGCACCATTTTTCAACATACAATCTGTGAATCCACCTGTAGATGCACCTATATCAAGGCACGTTTTATTTGCAAGATCTATATTAAAAGCACTGATGGCTTTAGCAAGCTTTAATCCTCCCCTGCTCACATAAGGATTGACATTTTCCTTGATTTCAATCTCACATTCAACAGGAACTTTTGTTCCCGGCTTGTCCTCCCTGATCCCATCAATCCACACAAGACCGGCCATTATTGCACTCTTGCATTTTTCACGGCTCTCAAAAAAACCTTTATTTACAAGTAGTACATCAAGTCTTTCCTTTTCCAAAATATACCTCCAAAAGTTTATTATAACGTGGTATTTTTTAACATATCTATTATATCATTTGTTACAGAGTCTGTATCTAATCTAAGTTTTTTCAGAAGTTCTTCTCTTGAACCCTGAGGTATAAACTGCTCTGGCAGGCCTTTTATAAGTAATCGAGTTCTATAATCAAGTCTGTTTAGGGTATCAAGCACTCTACTGCCAAATCCCCCAGTTACACAATTGTCTTCCATTGTTACTAAATATTCATATCTATTTACGCATTCCTTGATTAACTCTTCATCCAAAGGCTTTATAAATCTGGCGTTGACAACCCCTGCACTAATACCTTGCTCTTTCAACTTTTCAGATACTTGCAAAGCTGTTTCAACCATACTACCGACAGCCAGTATACACACTTGCTGCCCCTCTTCGAGGACTGCTCCCTTACCGGGTTCTAAAGGTATTTCTTTTTTAATTAAATCCTTTCCCCTGCCTCTGGGATATCTGATAGCTATAGGACCGTTATGATTGTTTATGGCATAATCAATCATTGCTTTAAGCTCATAATAATCGGCAGGAGCCATTATTGTAAAATCAGGAATGTGATTTAAAAAAGATAAATCAAATTCACCCTGATGAGTTTCTCCATCCTCACCTACAATCCCTGCTCTATCTACACCTATAACTACATGCAGCTTCTGCAATGCTATATCATGGACCAACTGGTCATATGCTCTCTGCAAAAAAGATGAATAGACAGCAACAACCGGTATCAAACCGTTTATGGCCATTCCGGCAGCAGAGGTAATCGCATGTTGTTCAGCAATTCCCACATCAAAAAACCTATGGGGATATGTTGTGCTGAATTTAAATAACCCCGTTCCCTTTGCCATTGCTGCTGATATTGCAACCACGCTGTTATTTTTTTCGGCAGCTTCCAAAACCGCTTCTCCGAAAACTTCTGAATAGTCAGGTAACTTCTTTCCGTACGTTTCACCCGTCTCAACCTCAAAAGGAGCTATTCCATGAAATCTATCCGGACTTTCTTCGGCATAGGAATAACCCTTTCCCTTCTGAGTACATACATGAATAAGCACTGGACCTTTTATTTTTTTTGCAGCCTGCAAGGCTTTGTTTAATTCATCAAGACTATGCCCATCCACAGGTCCATAATACTTATAACCTAGTTGTTCAAAAAATACTCCAGGCGTAATTAGGTATTTTACTGTGCTTTTTAATTTTCTTACAGCTTTCCTGGCTCTTTTTCCAATATTCGGCATCTTATCCAAGAAATTATCTATATCTTCTTTTGTCTTTGTGTAAACAGGTTCAGTCCGCAGTTTACTTAAGTATCTGGACATCCCGCCTACATTCTGTGCTATGGACATCTCGTTGTCATTAAGTATTACTATAAAGTTACTTGTTGACCTTCCGGCATCATTTAAAGCTTCATAGGCCATTCCGCCAGTCATAGCTCCGTCGCCTATTACAGCCATTACACTGTAGTTTTCCTTCTTTATATCCCTTGCGCGGGCAATTCCCAGAGCTGCGGATATAGATGTACTGCTGTGTCCCGTGTTAAAACAATCGTGTCCGCTTTCACAGGTTTTAGGAAACCCGGCTAAACCTCCGAGTTTTCGCAAGGTATCAAAATCTGCCTTTCGGCCTGTCAGTATCTTGTGCACATATGATTGATGGCCTACGTCCCAAACAATCTTGTCCTTATTAGAATTAAAGTTATTATGGATGGCAAGGGTCAACTCGACAACACCCAGATTTGAGGCCAAATGCCCCCCTGTCTTTGAGACTTTATATATAAGAAATGTTCTGATTTCTTCCGCAAGAACCTTTAACTGTTCAATCTCCAATTTTGCTATGTCTTCAGGAGAGTTTATACTATCCAAATACCCCACTTGAATTACTCCTTTATAGTACCCTTGTTAGTGCATTTTTTTTTATTATTCCATTTCTTTCTCTTTTTAAAATTTAATTTTCCAAAAAGAAATTTTATAACAACTGCTACTTTATATATAATGTAATTACTATTCTGCAATGCTATGGATTTACCTAGTGCTTTTCCACCTACAGTAAGAGATGCAACCATTGCTGTAATGCAAAGTCCAAATATAGAGTTTTGTGCATCAATACCGCCGCCCTCTGAAAACTTGTATACTATAAAGGCAGCCGCCGTACCGCTTATTACACCGCAAATATCCCCTACAACATCGTTGCAGAAATTTGAAACCTTGTCGGCATTTCTGATAAGTTTTACAGCCTGTTTTGCACCGTATAATTTTCTTGAGGCCATGGAATGAAACGGGGCCTCATCTGCTGCTGTTGCAGCTGTACCTATAAGGTCAAATAATATACTGATAATTATTATAACAAAAACAATAAGAAATGAAACAACTGTGGTTGCATTACCTAATGTTTCATTGGAAAAAAAAGACATAAAAATAGAAATGAAAAAAGTGATTACCGTTATTGAAAGTGTCCAAACTCTTGTTTCTTTTTTAGAGCTAATTGCGTTAGCCCTGAATTTAACCTTCTTTTCATCGGCTGGATGTTTAAAATTATCTTCCACACCAATCCTCCAAATTTATTAGAAAAACAGGTGGCAGTTTATTGAGTAAATTTTGCGGCTTAGGTCAGGCAGGATTTCCCTGACACGTGCTGGAATGTCGCCAAACCAGTGGTTTCCCTTTAAACACGTCACCGTACGTCTCCGTCCACGGGGCCTGATTACCACTTAGTCCACACTTTAATCCCCAACAAACCACTATTAAGAACAGTCTAGGGGTTTTCCCCGGCAGTCAAAATGATTCCTAGCCTCTTTTGCAAAAAAGGTTTCAAATAGCGATAATGCTTATATATCGGCCAATACATGAAGCACCTGATCCATTATTCACCGGATTTCACTCAAGGCAGGCTACACTGTTCACAGCCATCATAAAGATACCGCATAACAGGTTTAATCCCTTTTCGTAGTCGAGGTGGCAAGCAAAGCTTGACTTTTCTTCCACAAGTAAGGGTCTCCACGGAAAAGGGGTCAACGCCCGCATGCCATTGCGGATCGCCCCTAAGCCTTAACTCCCAGCATCAACCCACCACTGGGCGTAGCAAGCCGACACAAGGAACTTCATCGATGTGCCCTTAAACGGATTTTTAGGCCCGTCTTCAGAACCATTAGTACTGACTAGAATACTGCGCCACCCTGTTTTTTTGTCAATAGTAATAATTTCGGATAACATAAATGTCATCGAAACAACATTATAACATAAAAACATTAATAAACAAATAGAATCTTATTCCCCAAAATTTATCTTATCTGTCCCTTACGACCAGTAATAATGCAAGTTCTTTCAAAAACTGTGCCTTTTCACCGAAGTCATCCAGAAAGGAAATACCTTCTTGAGTTACTGTTTGCAGAAGCTTTTTTGATTCTTCAAGACCATACATGGTTACGTAAGTTGATTTATTACATGAAGAATCGTTACCCGGGTTCTTTCCCATATTTTCAACGGTTCCTTCTATGTCAAGAATATCGTCCTTTATCTGAAAAGCTAACCCTAAATTTGCAGCATACCCTGACAGAAGATCAAATTCCCTTTGACTAGCTCCGCAAATTACTGATGAAGCTTCCACAGGTGCTTTTATCAACGCACCTGTTTTAAGTTTGTGCATCGTTTTGAGCCTGTCATGTTCAATGGTTTTACCTTCTGATTGAAGATCAATTACCTGACCTCCTACCATTCCTAACGCCCCTGCATACTTTGCAACTATTCCGGCGGCACGCATTTTTTCAATATTTTTTGATTCTGCTGCATCGTTAATCATTGTTTCATAAGCCATGTTTAGAAGTGCATCTCCCGCAAGTATTGCCATGGCTTCACCAAACACCTTATGGTTCGTAGGCTTTCCCCTTCTGTAATCATCATTGTCCATAGCCGGCAAATCATCGTGTATCAGTGAATATGTATGAATCATTTCAATCGCACATCCGAAATTAATTACCTCATCAAAAGACTTATCAAACATTTCTGCAACAGCAAGTGCCAATAAAGGCCTCAACCTCTTGCCTCCGGCTAAGAGGCTATATGACATGGCTTCTTTTATATCAGGACAGTACTCGCTCACTTCAGGAATAATATTATAAAGCCTCTCTTCAATCATATTCACATATATATTGTTTTTTTCCTTAAAATTCATATTTCCTCCAAATTATATGTTAAAATCTTTTTCTTCCAAATTGCCCTCTTCATTCTGAATTAACATAGTTATTTGCTTTTCCGCATCGTCAAGCTTGGCAGTACAATATCGTGACAATTCTATTCCCTGCTGAAAGTTGGTAATGGATTCTTCCAGTGTGGTATCACCCTTTTCAAGCTTTAAAACAATCTGTTCAAGTTCTGCAATAGCTTCTTCAAAGCTTTTTTCAATTTTAACATTTTTACTCATTGATTTTTCCCTCTCTTACAGATATAACGTCACATTCGGTCAATCCGTCATTCATTAATATTTCCAATTTATCTCCTATATTAACCTGTTTTACATTACTTACTATATGTCCTTGAGAATTTTTTACAACACTGTAGCCACGTTCCATTATTTTTAAGGGACTGAGTGCATCAAGCTTACCTACAAGCATTCCAAACTGAGATTTTTTGTCTTTCAATTGCGATTGATTGTCTCTTATTAAATTTTTTATTAAATTGTCAAGGACCTGTCTTAGCTTGTTGACTCTGTCAAAGGGCTGAGTAAACAAAGGTCTTGAATTTAATTTTTGAAGCTGGTTCCTCAAGGTTGTAACTTTTTTTACAAGTGCGTTTTTCATTCTTATATTGTAGCTTTCCAGTTTATATAACAGAACCTCTATATCAGGGACTGCAAGTTCAGCAGCGGCCGATGGAGTTGGTGCCCGCATATCAGATACAAAATCACAAATGGTAAAATCTGTTTCATGTCCAACTGCTGATATAACGGGAATGCTTGATGCGTATATACTTCTGGCAACAATTTCCTCATTGAATGCCCACAGTTCTTCCAAAGAACCTCCGCCTCTGGCAACAATAATTACATCAACCTTATTATGTTCGTTAAGCCGCTTTATTGCTTCGGCTATCTGCCCTGCTGCCTGTGGTCCCTGTACGGCTACAGGATACAGAACCAGCTTCATTTTGCTGTTTCTTCTATAGGTAACATTTATGATATCCTTGATAACTGCCCCTGTTGATGAAGTAACAACCCCTATACTTCCGGGAAGCACAGGAATACTTTTCTTA
Source organism: Bacillota bacterium (assembly GCA_023390335.1). Classification (GTDB taxonomy): domain Bacteria; phylum Bacillota; class Clostridia; order Acetivibrionales; family DSM-1351; genus Ruminiclostridium. The sequence goes on from JAEWCZ010000091.1 coordinate 71,511, forward strand.
TTCTCAGGGTCAAAAAGTCCCTCCCGCTGAAGCTTTTCTTTTAGCTGTTCAAAGGCAATATGAAGAGCACCCACTCCATCAGGCTGCATGTTGCTTACATAGAGCTGATACTGCCCGTCTCTTTCAAAAACAGAGATATAGCCGGATACTATCACCTTCATGCCATTTTCGGGAGCAAATCGTAGTGCAATGGCCTGTGACTTGAACATAACACATTTCAAAAGGCTGTTCTCGTCCTTTATTGTAAAATACATGTGGCCTGTATAATGGTGCTTGAAGTTGGATATTTCACCCCTTATAGACACATCCGATAATATTATGTCGCTTGATACAAGCTGCTTTATATAATTATTTATATCAGAAACCGAATATACTCTATTCATTAAACTTAAAACTCCTATATTCTCAAAAAAGGATAATGCAAAAGTTCACATTACCCTTTAAAAATTCTATTATTCAGAATCAATTTCACTTGCTGGCGTTTCTTGTGGCAGGTCATTCTTTGAAACCTTTGCCAAAAGACCATTTACAAACGCTCCAGCATCCTCATTGCTATATTTTTTAGCCAATTCTACTGCCTCATTTACTGAAACACTAAATGGAATATCGTCCCTGTACAATATTTCATAAATTCCTATCCTTAAAACCGATAAATCTATTTTTGATAAACGGTTTATTTTCCATCCGGTAGCTTTTTTTTCTATTATACCGTCTAATATCGGTGTTTTTTCGTATACCCCATCAACGATTCCTTTAATATATTCCCTATCGTTTTCAGTTAAACTTTCGTCTTCCAGGGCCATGTTAATTTGTTCGTCTCTGTCAGTTTTCTGTATTTCCAATTGATACAACAGTTTCATCGCAGATTCCCTGGATGCACGGCGTCCCATTGATATTCCTCCTCAAATTTAGTTATTTCTGTCTATCTGTATGTACCAGGCGGTAATATCCTGTCCAGAAGATTCTTGATATAATCTTTGTCCTGGTACAATTTTTTCCCAACATAAAATCCAAAAACTACACACAACACTATAAATAATGCCTTTAATAATCCAAGAAGCAATACAACAACTGCAATGGCAAAACCAATTGCGGCCCCTAGTATTTCGCCCTTGTGCTGATTATAAAATTCGGTTAATACTTGTTTATCCATGGTAACACCTCCAATTGTTACTCAACTCTTGCAGATTTGTAACCAGTGAAAATGCTCTCCACCAATACTCTGACACTATCAACTTGCACTCCTGTACAGTCCTCAACAGCAGATTTTACTTTTTGCTGCATATCTTCAGACAGGAGGGGAATGTTTATGTCAGGAAGAACAATTGCTTTCACAGTAATGCTTACACCTTCGCCTACTTTTGTAACAAATGCCTTGGAATCACGAATCCCATTGAGCTTTCTTGATGTAGCCAATGCAATGTTCTCAATTGAGTTTAAAGTAATTCTTATATCGCCGTTTTTATTGTATTTGGTTATAGCTTTTTTATCTCCTTCAGGCTTAAAACCGGAAAGAAGGAATGTCAAACTCAAACAGAAAAATATTGAAGAAACAATGAACATTATAATGGATGGATTCCGATATCCCAATACATCGTTATATAAGTATGTATAAGCCTCTGACAATATGTCAGACTTGATTGTAACAAGCATTGCGAACATTGATGCAATTGTTAGAAAAAATGCATATACAGCTAATAGTACACGTAAAATTATGTTCATATTAACTTCACCTCTATTCTTTTATTTTAAGCAAACAATACCATAAATTCGGTAATTAACTTCATTATATTTCAATTATGTATAAAAATCAAACGTATATGAGAATGTTTGGATAATAATCATTCTCATATACTTTATTTAATTATTTCCAATAACACCTAAATTGATACCCTACTTAGTTTCGGAATCCTTTTTTATCTCCTTCTCAAAGTTAACTCCCTGAATGTGAATGTTAACCTCAACAACATTGAGTCCTGTCATTTCCTGTACTGTGCTTTTAACCTTGTCCTGTATATCCCATGCCACCTCAGGTATTCTTGCACCGTATTCTACTATTATATATAAATCTATAGCTGCCTCTTTTTCCCCAACCTCAACTTTTACACCTTTTGAAAGGTTCTTTCTTCCGAGGATCTCGGCGATTCCTCCTGCTATACCACCACTCATACCAGCTACCCCTGGAACATCAGTCGCAGCAATTCCGGCAATAATGGCAACAACTTCTTCAGATATTTTTACAGAACCATAGTCATCAATTATATTATTTTCTTCCATAATATACCTCCATTATATCAGTCAGACCAATATTACCATTTCTTCTGGATAACAGCTTGTAAAATTATATCACTTCAATCCCTTTTTATCAATCTATACTAGTATTTTAAATAACAGCGGTTTCTAATCATCTGGAATAATGTAGCTACTTGTCCCGACAATTTATAAAAAAATAAAAAGGCTATCTTTTTCAAGATAACCTATGTTTAGCTGATTTATTTTAAAAATACAAGAATTAGAACATATTCTTGATTATAATTTTATCAAAAGGAACATTTCCCTGTCTTGCCACTATGTCAGCTATTTTAGCGCAGTCAGCTTTTGATATTGCAGGAGCTTTTACAACAACATCTACACTCCCGTCATCAGAAAATAATGCTACTACATCATTAAAACCTTTTTCTTTGATTAGTGTTTCAATATTGGCCTCTTTCTGAGACGTTTCAACCAGTTTCATCATTTTTTCATATGCCTTGGATTTTGCATCCTTGCTGGCCATATCATCTTGGTAAAGACCTTTCATTGTTTCAATGTCCTTGTCTCTTGTAACATCCCTATCCATTTTTGCCTGGGCAAAAAAGTTATTTGCTTCCTTTGATGCGGTAGCTGTTTTCTCTTCATTCCCAGCGGTTGCTGTCTTCTCTTCATCCCCGGCAGCTGCAGTGTCAATATTTCCCTTATCAGATGCATCCTGATTATCTACATATACTGCATCGCCAAATTGAGCGGAGTCATCTTCGCTGTATTGTGAGGTTTGGTTGTAGTGGTACTGCAGATAGCCTGCCACTAACAGCATAAGTACAAGGGATAGTACAATTATTTGTTTTCTTTTTAAAAAATTCATTACATAGACCCTCCTAACAATCTTTTAGTTTATTGTTTTCTCCTTGGCTTTTCACCTAAAGGATTTTTGCTCGTCTCACACATTATGTATATTCATGTATATTTAAGTTTATTTCTATTTTTTTAAATTAGTTTTTATTTCTCTCAAACACCTGTATCTTGTGTGAAGCCACTTCAAAAAGCGCTTCTGTTGCTTTTGCCAGACTACTTTTAACTTCTACATCTCCAGCACCGTCTGCAACTATGACAACGCCTTTTACTTTCGGGAGCAGTTCCTTTGTTATGTATGGTTTTTTTACTCCGTCGCTTTCTTCGAAAATAATATTATTTTCCCTGTCTGACTGTTTAACTGACCTTGTACCTCCTTCCTTGTCTTTCTCCTGGGTGTCGCTTGTACTGTTTTTTGTGTTATAAGCCGGCACGGATTCATTTCCGGAATAAAAAGTCACCATAACACTAACCTTACCCGCTCCTTTTATTTGGGACAGGATAGATTCCAGACTTTTTTCCATTTTATCCTTTGTTTCACCTTCCTTCTGGCTTAGTGTTTCCACAGCCTCTGTCCCGTTTTTAGGCTGAGGGATAACCTTCTCGTTTTTCTTTGATGTGCCTTGAAAAAATACGCTGCCTGCAATGAGTAATATTATTCCAATTATTGCAACTATTACGGTGTTTTGAATTATTTTTTTACTCCCGTCAGCAGTTATTCTTTTTTTCAGATCCGTTATAAGCTTACTAAATTTATACATTTATATTCCCTCCTGCACCATTTATTCCGAAAATTTATAGGTTATCCAAAAGAAATTAATTAACTGTAACAATAATACTGTCCTTTTGTATTTCAAAGGATTTATTTATGGTCTGCTTTATCTTTTCGGTTATTTTTTTACTTTCATCATCTGCAGGTGCTTCTACTGCTTTTTTATTTTTTCCCTTTATAAAAGGTAATGAAATATCAATCTTTTTAACAGGCATTACGGAATTTATTTTTACACTGTCCGATTGTTTTTTCCCACGCTTTATTTGCAGATTTACTTTGGTTATTTCACCGAATTTATTTGAAGAGTAATCCTCGTTGATTTCAATATCAGCTTTTGCTTGAGAGACTCCTTCCACTTTTTGCACCTGTTGCTGTATGCTGTTAATCACTTTTTCCTTATACACCTGTGATACCTGTTTCATCTGCTTGTCCTTTAAGAGTTTGCTGCTGGCTTCCAGTTCATTTTTGTCAATGTACATGCTATCCGATATCACGTTCTGTCCAAGATCAAAATTCTTATTTTTAAGGGCTAAAAACGGGTTTATTACGGCAATAAGTAATATGAACCCTGCTATAAGACTTATTATTTTTTTTATTTTTCCCGAAGGCATTATTATTTCAAATAAAACTAGAATGATTGTGATTGTTACAATATTTATAATCCAGCTTCTTAAAAATTCAAGCATTTTAATGCCCTCCCCCTACCTTATTGCTGCCGACATATTTGTTGTACTTATTACAATTGTTATCGCTATCAAAAACATTACTGCTACAGCTGCTGTTACTCCTAAAATATAGGTTAATGAACTTGACATATCATTAAGGCAATTTGTGATTTTCTTATCAGATATAGGCTCCACAAACGCACATGCCAGCTTGTACAACACAACCATGGCAAGTATTTTTAAAAGGGGTGCAAGGCATATTAACAAGATTCCTATCATTGCAATTAGTCCCGATGCATTTTTAATTACCAGTGTACAGCCTACTACCGTATCAGCTGCATCTGCCAGATACTTTCCAACTACAGGGATAAATGTCCCCAGTGCAAATTTTGCTGTTTTACTTGTCACACCGTCTACTACTGCCCCCATTGAACCCTGAATTGATACTATTGCTATAAATATTGTAAGTATAAGCCCCAGCCCCCAGGTACAGATTTGTTTCATAAAGCCTGCAAGCTTAGTTAATTGAATTTTATCGGAAATATTATTTACGATATTTAGCATGGTCATAAAAAATATCAAAGGGATGAAGAAATTTTTAATTGCAGTAGCCCCTATTTCAATCAACAATACCAATACTGGTTGGAAAACACCTGCCGAAGAAATACTTCCTGATGTTGCAAGAAGTGTAATTAGCAGAGGTATAATGGAGTGCATAAAAGACACCATATTATCAATGATATCCATACACATTTTCATAGCCGTACTAAAGCTAACCATCAATACCGAAACCAATACAATGTAGCATACGAAAAAAGCCATTTCACCTACACTTTCACTAAGAAATGAATTTTGTAGGTTTTTCAGTACTGCACATATTATGCAAAGGATTATTATCTTTATTAAGATGTCTGCATTTAAAAAGACTTCCTTAAGAAGATACCTGATTATTCTGTTAATAACTCCCTTGAAGCTGAAATTCAAATTTCCTTTTGCTGCCTGAGAAACAATTTTCCCGGGGTCAAAATCCGGAAAGAGTTCTTGTGAATCTTCTCCATAATATTTCCTTACATTGTCACTAATACTTGAATTATCCTTGATTTGATCGTCAAGAATCTTTTCGTTCTCTGTACCACTGTCAGTATTTTGCTGTATTGTCTCTGCATGTATGCAAATGGGAAAGAATATCGTTATGAGTAATAAAACTGCAAAAACAAGTTTTTTTAATTTCATTGGTAAATTTCCTCCAAGGCTGAAAGCAGCCGTTTAACGTGATGTATGTCGGATACCATGCTATGGCATCAGTTTTACTACCAGGTCCAGGAGTGATGTTATTATTGGTACTGCCAGAACTACTATGGTAACCTTACCCGCTAGTTCTATTTTAGATGCAATTGACGACTCTCCGGCATCTTTGCAAACCTCTGCGCCAAACTCTGAAATATATGCTATTCCCACTATTTTAAGCAGAATAGCAATATATGTAGAGTCTATATCAGCCTTCTGACTAAAAGTTTTTATAAAATCTATGACTGCCGATAGCTTAACTGCCACTAGCATAAATATGAGAATCCCGGTAATAATGCTTACTTGCAAAGCAAGCTCCGGTTTTTGTGCTTTTATGACAGATGAAAGTGCTACCGCAACTATACCAATACAAACAATCTGAAGTATGTCCATATCATATGTACCCTCGTATCCACAATGCTTTTGTTAAAACTGGAACATGGTTTTTACTGCCTCAAAAAGTCCTGCAATCTGTTTTGAAACCATTAAAAGAACAACTACTATTCCTGCAAGGGTGGTCATCATAGCCTGTTCTTCCCTTCCACATCTGGTTAAAACCTGGTTTAATACCGAAACTAATATGCCTATTGCTGCAATTTTAAATATGAGATCCACTTCCATATAACTTCACTCCTTTGTACCTAAAATAATACAACTACTATTGCCAGTCCGCTTAATACACCAAGGCTTTTGTACATTTTTTCATTTTTTTGCTTCATCTGCTCTGCTTTAATTTCCTGTAGTTTTAGTTGGGATGAGACAAGCTTAATGTTGTTAATCTGGCCTTCCAGATCTGAACTTCCAAGCATTTTACCGAAGGTAATCAGAATATCTTTATCTTCCTTATTTAAACCCAGCTTTGAGTAGGTGTTCTCAACTGCCTTTTCCCATGCCATATCTGCCGTTATCCCGGGCAAGGATAGATTTTCGGCCGCTTCCTTAAAGATTAGTGAGGCATCAGTTTTGGAGCTTGTATATATTCTCTCAAAGGACTGAGCCAACAAATTTGACAAATAGCTTATCTCATTCTCCAGCATTTGCAGCAATACTTGAAGCTCTCTTAGCACTTTTGGCCTCTTTGAACAGTCTGCTGCCAGAGCAAAACCTATAAGGCTTGTGGCACATATAAGGAGTACTGAACCGATAATTTTTATAATCATTTCATTTCTCCCTTCACGACGATAGCCGGTAAATAGGTGTCATACCTGCATCTACAACCTCTTCCAGCGTGCCTGGTCCATTTCTGGAACTAAGTACTATATACCTCTCAAATGCAGAAGATTTAATCAAAGAAAGGAGTTCATCCCTCATTTTAAGTTCTGTTATGTTATAACCGTGTGCTGAAGCTATTATTTTGATACCGGAGTTTAATACCTTTAGTACGGCTTCTCTGTCACCGTGAGTTCCTATTTCATCTGTAATTATTATTCCTGGCGACATACTCCTTAAAAGCATTTCCATACCTAAGGCTTTAGGACAACCATCCATTACATCCGTTCTATACCCTACATCACTCTGAGGAACACCCTTGCAGCATGCAGCAATTTCAGATCTTTCATCAACTATTCCAACCTTCATTCCGTTAAATTCATTCTCTGCATCTCCGCTGCTTAACATTCTGGCTAAATCTCTGAGTATAGTGGTTTTTCCGCATTGAGGGGGCCCCACTATAAGTGTGTTATATATGTCTGAGTTGTTTTTGATTATGTACCTTATTATATGATTTGCACATCCCTTTACCTCTTTTGCTATACGTATGTTTATCCCGTTAAAATCCTTTATATTTCGTATTTTTCCATCCTGAAGTACAACCTTGCCGCTGAGGCCGATTCTGTGTCCTCCCCGCAAAGTGAGATAACCCGATCTTATTTCGTCCTGATATGCGTAAATGGAATTCTCACTCATAAGTTCCAATGTTTTGACTATTTCCTTTTGGTCTACGATATATGCTTCACTTAAAGAGCGTGTCAGTACACCAGCTCGGGTTACAAACCAATCTTTATTTTTATAGAAAACCATCAAGGGCTTTCCTGCCCGCAATCTTATTTCTTCCAGATTGTTTAGTTCATTAAAGTGTATGTTTTGAATTACAGCCCTGATACTGGGAATGAGATAAGGCAGTATTTCGCCTTCAATAGATTTTGTTTCGGAAAATTGTACGGTAGTCATGTGTTAATCATCTCCTTGCTTTTCTTTAGTTAACACGCCTCGTGTTAAGTAACTGCCTGAATGTCATATAAGAAATTGATCTAATTATATATATTAGGCTTTGTCCAACTTTATTACTAAAATTAAAAATAGATAAATAAAAAACACCCGATAGAACTTTTGTTAGCTCTATCGGGTATTTTAAAAACATGATTAGAAATTTTAAGTTACTGTTACCTTAAGGAAACTTTCTTATTCATTATTCTGCCAGTCATGTAGAAGAGAACAAAGACCATTATAATATCGAATGCATATCCCCCCAGGCCAATAACCATATTTGAAGGATTTTGGTTGTAGTTGTTTAGATTATCCATCAGATATCTAACCATATTCTGTGTAGTTAAAGAAATATCGAAACTGCCTGTCAGGCTGACGGAGAGTGAAAAAGGAATTACTATTGTAAGAATAGTCTCTACTATCTTTAGTGCAACATTAGTAGCAAGGAACAGTAAAATTGCTGCTCCTGCCGGGCCCACATTATGAAATGAAGGACGATTTGCCATGGTTATTGAAAAGTAAATCTGGCTCATTAAGTATAATATTGAAAAGCACACCATTGGTATGAATACAAATATATACTTTTCCATTCCGTATCTCTGAATTTCATCCCAAACAGAAGACCATACTTTTCCATCAACTCCAAATCCTTTAAGCGCTACATAGAATGCTCCCAAGCATACTAAAACACTCAGTATCATCCAAACAAATGAAACAATTGCCTTTGAAACTAGATGAAGGTGTGGCTTTAACGGTAATGTAAAACTCAGGTATCCCTCATTTGAATATAAGTTTTTATAAAATCTCATACATATTACTACCAAAGTTATAACGAATACTGCAATTCCAACCAACAGCAGTAACAACGAAGATGTTACCTTGAACCACCCCAACTCCAGTTGTCCCGCAAGCAGAGACAAAACTGCCAGAACTGCTGTTATTGCATAAAAGAAAGGTATTATTCTTGATGTTTCCTTAACCTCATATTTAAATAATTTTCCTAACATTTGAACACCTCCTCAAAAAGTTCTTCTACGGATTTGCCCTCTTTCTGGCGAATATTATCAACCGTATCATCAATCAAGATTTTTCTTTCTCCCACCATAATTACTCTGTCAAATATTCTTTCAACATCATTAATCAAGTGAGTTGAAAGAAGTACTACTGCGTCCTCAGAATAATTATTTAGTATTATGTCAAGCATTGCTTTACGTGATGCAGGATCTAGTCCTCCCAGAGGTTCATCCAGTAAATAAACCTTTGCTTTTCTTGACATTACAAGGATCAGCTGAACTTTTTCCTGCATACCCTTTGACATACTTTTAATCTTTTGATTTGGATCAAGCTTGAATTGAGAAAGCAGTTGCTGTGCCTTTTCCTTATCAAAGTCAGAATAGAAATCCTCAAAAAAATCCAAAGCCTCCTTAGCTTTTAAATTTTCACCAAGATAAGTTTTTTCAGGTAAATAGGACACAATAGATTTTGTATATTCGTCAGGTGCTCTTCCGTCAATAAGAACCTGCCCTGCATAATCCTTTATAAGACCCGCAATTATTTTTATCATAGATGTCTTGCCACATCCATTCGGCCCCAAAAGACCAACTATCGTCCCACTTTCCAATGAAAGAGACACATTTTCCAAGACCATTTTGGAACCATACCTCTTATTCAGAGACTTTATTTCTATTATCTTACTCATTTTTGAGCCCTCCTTTTTCGATATCAGCTAACCTGCTCGATACTACATATATTATTTCTTCTTTCTTATAACCCAGCTTCTTCATCAGGTTGTAATAATTCCCGGTATACTCTTCGGCCATCTCATCCCGTGCTTTTTTAATTTTTTCTTCGTCCTGGGAGACATATCTTCCCGATGTTCTTTCGGTATACAGCAAACCCTCTCTTTCAAGTTCAGATAAGGCCTTCTGCATGGTATTCGGATTAACTGAAAATTCAACAGCCAGTTCCCTGACAGATTGAAGTCTTTGCCCTGCTTCCCAGATCCCTGAAACAATCTTTAACTTTATTTCATTCATTATTTGTATATATATAGGAACGTTGGACGAAAAATCGTTTGCCATTAACCCACCTCCCTCTACATTTATTTACCATTATTTTAATTTTCCTTTCCCCACGTAATCTTATAGCTTCCGGAATGTTTTTCTCCTTGGACTTTCAGCTTGTAGTCCCCGGACTTATCAAGTTTTACTGAAAAGGAGGATGTGGGTATATCCTTACCTTCATAAACACTGTGGCCCTTTTCATCTGTAATGGACATGTCCAGTTTTCCTTTGGTAGAAACAATGTCAACATTTACGTCAATCGGATTGCCTTCCTTTACTTTAATAGAAGTGGCTTTGTATCCGTTAAACTTTTCATACTTCATTGACATCATGCTTGATGTATTTTTCTCAGTAGATTTAAAAGTACTATAGCTTCCGTAAGTACATCCGCTTAATAAAAGTATCGTTGAGACAATTATTAATAAGATTAGTTTTCTATTTATCATTCATTACTCTCCTTTCAAGTTGTATTATTGTATTAATCACTTAATACAATAATACAACTTGAATATTCCTGTGTCAATAGGAAAACATAAAAAAGCTTCCAACTTTTATTGTTGGAAGCTTTTATTAATTATTATTTAAAATTACTCTTCATCATGATCATGTCCGCAGCCGCAACCACATTCATCATCACATTCACAATCCCATTCCAGTTCAATCTTCTCGTGGCAATGCGGACATTCTATGGTTTCAGCATCTTCATCAATCATTTCAAGATCAACGTCAATCTTTTCTCCACAGTTAGGGCATTCAATTTCTTCAAACTCAATGTCATCCTCATCATAAATAAGTTTTTCAATCTCAGCAAGATCCTCATCTACGCTGTCTACTTGCTCACCAAGATCATCCTGAATTTCCTCAATATCTTCAATTGCAAGTGAAATATCATCCAGAACATCGATTATAGCGTTTAACAGTTTTCCTTCATTTGTTGAATCATTAATATTCATACCCTCTGCCAAACCTTTAATGAATGCTACACGTTCGCTTATATAGCTCATAATTACCTCCTCATTACCACTTTGGTATTTTATTATTTAACTCTTTCCATGTATTCATTTGTTCTTGTATCAATTCTTATTATATCTCCAGTGTTAACAAAAAGGGGCACTTTTATAACAAAACCAGTTTCAACTGTAGCAGGTTTTGTTGCACCGGTAGCAGTATCACCCTTAAATCCGGGATCTGTCTCAGTTACCTCAAGCTCTACAAATGTTGGAGGCTCGATACCGAAAACATTTCCTTTATGTGAAAGAATCTTTACAATATCATTTTCCTTAACAAGATTAAGAGTATTTCCAATTGTTTCCTTGTTTATAGGAAGCTGTTCAAAGGATTCAACATCCATAAAGTAATATAAATCTCCATCATTATATAAATACTGCATATCTTTTCTTTCGATATGAGCTTTTGGCATTTTATCTGTCGGATTGAAAGTTCTTTCAACTGTTGCACCTGTAATTATATTCTTTAACCTTGTTCTTACGAACGCAGCTCCTTTTCCCGGCTTTACATGTTGGAATTCAACTACCTGAAATATATTATTATCCAATTCAAATGTTACGCCATTTTTAAAATCTCCAGCTACTATCATACCTTACCTCCATAAATATAAAAATGCATAAAACTTTATTTTATCTTTAATACTATCCTAGTTTATATTAAATTAATTTTCTCTATTAGGCAAGAAAAATTTTCAATTTAATGATAAAAGTCAATAAATACACCGAAAAAGTCTAATTTTGGCTTATAAAATAATTAAGTCCTTAGTAGAACGGGTTAATACAATAGGGGTGTCATCCCTGATTATAATGGTATCCTCAATTCTTACTCCTCCAAGGCCCTCAACATAAATACCCGGTTCTACGGTAACTGCCATATTGTTTTCAAGTACTTTATCTCCTCCCGGTGAAAGTCGAGGATTTTCATGAATCTCAAGGCCTAATCCGTGACCAAGTCCATGCCCGAATTTACCTTCAAATCCCTTACCATAAATAATATCCCTTGCTATTTTGTCGACTTCCCTTCCCGTTTTGCCTTGTACTGCACCTTTCTCAGAAGTTAACTGAGCCTCTAAAACTATATTATAGATATCTATCATTTTTTTATCCGGTTGTCCAAGAAAAACGGTTCTTGTTATATCAGAGCAATAATGATTATATAATGCACCAAAATCCATTGTGATTGTATCACCGATTTCAAGTTTCTTTTCTGATGCTACTCCATGAGGCATGGATGACCTCAGTCCTGATGCGACAATTGTTTCAAAGGAAGCAGCTGATGCCCCTAATTTTTTCATTTGATATTCAAGTTCTGCAGCAACGTCCAACTCAGTTATACCAGGCTTTATAATACCAAGCACATGATTGAATGCACCATCTGCAATCTCGACAGCTTTGTTTATAGTTTCTATTTCAAAGGAATCCTTTATACTTCTCAACCTTTCAACTACTGAACCAATTCCCTCCAACGTGCAATCCTTGAATTTGTCATTAAATAATTTGTATTCTGAATAAGTCAGGCTTTCGTCTTCAAACCCAAGCTTTTTAATCCCTTCAGAGTTTATTATTTCAAGGATAGTATCTTTTATATCAGGCTTATGCTGAACTATTTCAAACAATGGAGACTGTCTGGCCGATTGTTCAACATATCTAAAGTCAGTCAGCAGATATGCTTTTTTCTCTGTAATTACAAGGTTTGCCGATGTACCTGAGAAGCCGGAAAGATACATATAATTTTCTCTTTTTGTAATCAATACTCCATCCTGCCCCAGGTTTTTTAGTTCTTTTCTGAAAGTGTCCAACCTATTTGATAATATTTGCTTGTCAACCATTTAACTACCTCCATAAATCCCTATTATTAATTATATATATATAACCTACATGTTTGCCGCAGCATGAAGTGCCAATATGTAACTCCTCTTTCCGAATCCGCATATCTGCCCTACACAAACGGGTGCTATCATTGATGTATGCCTGAACTCTTCCCTGCTATGTATATTTGAAAGGTGTATCTCTATTGTAGGTATTTCTATTGCCTTTATAGCATCCCTGATCGCTATGCTGTAATGTGTATATGCTCCTGCATTTATTATTACAACATCGTATACACCACGTGCTGCGTGAAGTTTGTCTATTATCTCTCCTTCATGGTTTGATTGAACAAAATCCGATTCCAATCCCAGTTCCTGAGATACGATATTAACCTCTTGAGCAATATCCAGTAGGGTTTCACTGCCATAAACAGCCTTTTCTCTAATGCCTAACATATTCAGATTAGGCCCGTTTAAAACAAGTACTTTTTTCATTTTCAACCTCCCGAATTCTTTATATAAAAGCTGTCGCACTCCCGTTATATAATTAATTTTGCGACACTCACTTATATATTACTTTAGAATAAGTTTTGATTTTCCAATATGCCATAATAAATGTCCTTCATTTCTATAGCATCCTCTGCCATCATTCCTCTTGATTCGCAAATAATTACAGGTTCCATTTCCCTGTTAACAAGTATAGGTGCAAGATGCTCAAATTCAGGTCCAAACTGCTTGTCTGAAAAATTCCAGTGCTTTTTTTCTCCGCCTTTGGAAAACTCTATACGGCTGAAATGGCAATGGATTCTTTTTGTTCTTTCCTTACCGATTGAATTTTCAATAAAATCAATAACCTTTTCGAAATCTTCCTGGGAATTCAGTATTCCCAAACCTCTGGCATGAACATGCCCAAAATCGATGGTAGGTATTAGTCTTTCATCAATTTTACACATTTCCATTATTTCTTCAAGCGTTCCCAACTGGTTGTGCTTTCCCAAAACCTCCGGGCAAATACTGATATCACCAAAACCTGCGGCATCAGACATTTGAAGAGTCTCTTTAAGAACCTGTATCGCCAATTCAAGTGACTTTTCCCTGCCTAATTTGCTGGTAGATCCTGTATGAACAACTATTCTCTTGGCACCCATCCATTTTGCAACCTGTAGGGTTTCCATAATATACCTCTTGGAATTTTCTCTTTTATCCTCTTCTTCACTTGACATGTTAATATAATACGGAGCATGGATGCTTAAAAAGATGTTGTTGCTTTCTGCCTGTTGTCCTATTTCTCTGGCAGTTGCCTCTCCAACCTTTACTCCTTTTGTACAGGAGTACTCATATGCATTCAGGCCCTTCGAGGCAAGCCAAGCCGGCATTTGCACTGAGGATTTGAATCCCTCTTCATAAAAGCTGTCTGAATTTCCTGATGGTCCGAATCTTATCATGTCTTTATCTCCCAATAATGTTATTTGCTTTCAAGGAAAACTATCATAGCTTTGTAACTCATGTAAACATCTATCTTACTTGAGATTTCCATTGGAGAGTGCATTGATAGTATTGGCACTCCACAATCAAGAACATCTACACCGAGGTTGGCAACATGCTGTGCGATAGTTCCTCCACCACCCAAATCAACTTTACCCATTTCTGATAAATGCCATATAATGCCTTCCTTATTAAATAAGTTTCTAATTTCGGCTACAAATTCAGCATTGGCATCACTTGCATCATACTTACCTCTTGAACCTGTGTATTTTTGAAGTACTATACCATTACCCATGTATGATGAATTTGACTTTTCATTAACACTTGCATATGTGGGGTCAACTGCAGCATTAACATCGGCAGAAAGCATTTTTGAGTTTTCCAGACATTGATTTGTTAAAATGTCGGAATAATTATCTGATGTCAAATACAATAGTTTTGCTACAAAATTCTTGAGAAGACTGGACTGTGCCCCGGTATTTCCCATGCTGCCTATTTCTTCTTTGTCCGTGAGAATACACAAAGCAGTTTTTTTAGGCTGATCAAGATTAAGCATTGCTTTAACACATGTAAATGCACAAACCCTGTCATCTTGGCCGTAAGCTCCTATCATACTCCTGTCAAGTCCAATATCCCTCGCCTTGTACGCAGGTACTGCCTCCAGTTC
This sequence comes from Bacillota bacterium, assembly GCA_023390335.1. Taxonomy (GTDB): domain Bacteria; phylum Bacillota; class Clostridia; order Acetivibrionales; family DSM-1351; genus Ruminiclostridium. The sequence continues at coordinate 86,578 of JAEWCZ010000091.1, forward strand.
TGCTGATATAAAATCTTCTTCCACCATTCCATATTTTTCGTTTAAAAGCTTTAATATATTCAGCTTAATTTTGTCTTTAACCTTATCATCCTTTAAAGGTATTGAACCAATTAATACATTAAGGCTTTCCCCTTCAACAACCTCGGTAGCTTTTTTCTGCATCTGCTCCTGAGCCAAATGAGGAAGCAAATCACTAATTGTAAATACGGGGTCTTTATCGTCCTCACCTATACATATATCCACCTTTGTACCATCCGACTTAATAACTACACCATGTAATGCATAAGGAATGGTTACCCATTGATATTTTTTTATGCCACCATAGTAATGAGTCTTCAGGAGTACCATACCGGAATCTTCATAAACTGGGTTTGGCTTTAAGTCAAGGCGTGGAGAATCTATATGTGCTCCTACCATATTTATGCCTTGAACCAGCGGTTCTTGCCCGATTACTGCAAAGACTGCAGATTTCTCCTTGTTTATGTAGTAAACCTTGGCACCTTGTTTCAATTTTGTTCCCTTTTTCATAAGTTCAGTCAGATTTTCATATCCGGACTTAATTAATTGGCGTTCAACAACTGAACAGAACTCTCGTTCTGTTTTTCCTTCATCAAGATAAGTCTTATATTCATCGCATAATTCAAAAGCTTGTTGAATCTCTTTTTCACTATTCTCCCAAGCATTTTTTTGTTTATAGGTAAGCTTTTCTTCTAATAATTCACCCTGACTCTTTTCTTTATTCATACACATACCTCTCTCTTTTTTGACTTTTAGTTTAAAATGTAGATAATATTAATTAGTATTATATTTATAACGCATCATATTTTATAGGATGGTTAATTTTAGTTTTATTATACTTTTCAAAGGAGAAAGTTACAATGCATGACAACCATATTCATTCAAAATTTTCCACTGATTCACGTATGGACGCTGAAGAGGCCTGTAAAAGAGCAGTTGAAATCGGGCTTGAAGGATTGGTTTTCACAGACCATGTTGATTATGACTACCCGGATTTTGATGAGAGTTTTTTAATAGATTATAATGAATATTTTGCCTTTTTTAACAAATTAAAAGATAAGTGGAAATCAAAACTCAATATACTTATAGGCGTTGAAATGGGTTTTCAGCCTCATGTGGTTGACAAAATTAATGATATATTGAATCGTTATGATTTCGACTTTATAATTAATTCCGTACACATAATAGAACACAAGGACCCTTACACCGGAGCCTTCTTTGCAGGAAAAACACAGCAGCAGGCATATGAAAGATATTTACAAGAAATCCTTTGTTCAGTAAATGCATATGATAACTATGACGTTATAGGTCATATAGGTTATGCTGCCCGATACGGTAATTTTGAAGATAAACCTCTTAGGTACAAAGATTACAGCGATATTATAGATGAGATTTTAAAAGCAGTTATAAATAAGGAAAAAGGCATTGAGCTGAATACTTCCGGGTTAAGAAGCGATCTTGGGTGCCCCATACCGGGTTATGATGTTTTTAAACGCTATTTTGAGTTAGGCGGAGAAATTATTACACTGGGTTCAGATTCGCACTTTGCAGAACATCTCGGGCATAGTTTCAGCGAAGCCTTAGAACATTTAAAAAGTATTGGATTTAAACATGTGGTTCATTTTGAAAAAAGAAAACCTGTCTTTGAAAAGATATGATAAAAAGGGGTGCTTGAAAAAGTACCCCTTTTTTTTAATTTATTTGTGTATCAGGTCTATGGAACCCAGTACAACATGTGCTACTCCAAACCCAATAACGCCTGCCCCTATTGCAACTGCTGTATCACGCTTCTTCATGCCATGTTTTTTCATGTCATAACCTCGCATTGCCAGTCCTGTTGCGGTGACAGCCGTTCCTAGTACTGTTGGAATTAATCCTTCACGCAAAGTAAATCCCTCCTCCTGCTTTTTAAAACAAATACTTATTTAATGTCTGCACATAAACTAAATATATGTTGGAAAATAAACAGTATCAAAGAAATCCTTGGTTCTTTGCCCATTTTTCTTTATTTTGGTACATTTTTTCTATTTCGGCAGGAATTTTGCCTTCAACTGTTTTTAAAATAAGTTTCAAAAACACAAGGTCATTATATGTAACCAACGGGTAATCATTTGTCTTGTAAACACCTTCAGGTGTAACTCTATACCATAAATCACCATTAGGACGTATCCACTTGTTGCTGGTTAACTTTATGGAATTAAGCATTTCTAAAGCAATCTTATGACTTTCCTTATCGCCTGTCAGATTATAATACAGGAACATTACCTCAGTTTCTGCAATAAAATGATTGAGTGAGGTTGGATTGATCTTATTTTTACCACTAATATCCATATAGTCAGGGACAAATATTGCTTTTCCTACTTTATACTGCTTTGTCTTATAATACTTTTTATAAAAAGAGATGTATTTATTCATTTTATTTAGTACATATTTATCGGGATAATCCTGATAGATGTATATTAGAGAATTCATGGTATCTGAATTGAACCTTGTATCATAGAAATTGTAACTAATGTCGAAATCCTTCTTGAGCCATTCAGACATTGGCTGTGTTGGTATGTAGCCTTTGCTCCCTATGGAATCGGCAAAGGCATACATTGAATAAACCCCTACTGTTTTAAAGAGACTTCCTTTATCCAATACCCATTTGCATGCCCTTACCTGAAGACCTGAAGGATTCTTAAAATAGGTTTTTACGCTGGATGACCTGGGAACATAATTGGACATGTTTTCCCTGTATAGCCCGTCGCTAAAAAATATCGTTCCCGTTTCAAAATCCATTTTCAGCATCGTATTAAAAGCGGTTTTATGGCTCCAATCAACCATAGGATTTACGGATAATAGCCAGTTTCCCCTGATTTCTCTTTTTGCAATTGAGTTTAATACTACCTGTGAGTTGTATCCGTCTTTTGTTTTTGTCAGGACGTTATCTGCTTTGTACTTGTATATTTCGCATACTGTGGAGCCTAGCCCTTTTGCCGCAATGGTTTCACCAAACTTAACATAGCGGTTTGCACTTTCCAGATACGTAACTTTATTGGAGAGTGTTACTTTGCTTGATGCTTTTTGTCTTTTTAAAACATACTTGCCATTTTGATTGGGAAAAGTCAGTATATCCACGTTTGTCTGCTTAGTGTATGCTATGATATCATATTTGAGCTTAATGTTATCTTCGTCCGAATAGTAGTTAACAAAAAACATCCAGTTATTGTTATCACTTAAACTTTTCAATGTAAGATTAACATATCCCGTTTTCTTTCCATTTTTATACTGTACCAATTTATAAATCTTAGAGGTCATATATTTGTATGTATTAATATACGGAGCCTGAGCTACATATTTAACATCTGATCGGGTATTATACAGAGATACCTTAAACTCAGGGCTTTTATCATTGTCGGCATCAATTTCGACAGATTGAATAGTCGTATCCTTATTAATGTGATCAGCGCTATAGATATTGTCTACGTGAAAAAATACCGTAATTAAAACAATTGCAAGGAATAAGAATTTAAATTTATTTTTTCCCATTTTTTCCTCCATTTTCAATTAATATGCATATATTACCAGTATAATCATGTAAATTCAATCCAGTTTTTGTATAACATGCAAAAAAATCTTCTATCTTGCCCCAGAATGAGCATTGATAGAAGATTTTTAATATAGAATTATGTTAATTGTTAATCTATTGTGCCGCCGCCTACAACTACATCACCGTCATAGAATACTACTGATTGCCCTGGGGTAATGGCTCTTTGAGGTGTATCAAAGACAACCCTTATCCTGTTTTCGTCAATTACAGTTATTGTTGCGGGTGCTTCCTTCGCCGAATACCTGATCTTTGCACTTACCTTCATTCCATCTATTGGTTTCTCAATGGATATAAAATTCAGGTCTGATGCCGTCAAGGTTTCGGAAAACACCTCATTATCGTCTCCAAGAACAACCGTATTATTTTCAGGGTTAACAGCTACCACAAACATTGGTTTTCCAAAGGCTATACCAAGTCCTTTTCTTTGTCCTACCGTGTAATGAACAATGCCTTTGTGATTACCCAACACATTTCCTTTTGTATCAACAAATTTACCTGGAACTATTTTCTTGTCACAGTTCTCACTTAGAAATTTGCCATAATCATTATCATGTATAAAGCAAATTTCCTGACTGTCCGGTTTTGTTGCTACAGAAAGCCCAATTTCCTTTGCAATCTCTCTGATTTCATCCTTTGTATAATCACCCACCGGCATAAGCGTATGGCTTAATTGCTGCTGTGTCAAATTATACAGTGCATATGTCTGATCTTTTCTATCTGTAACGGACTTTTTCAGAATAAATCTTCCAGTTGCAGCATCTTGCATTACTTTTGCATAATGTCCTGTGGCAATATAGTCTATTCCCATGGAAAGAGCCTTGTCCAGCATTGCCTGCCACTTAACATGTCTGTTACATGCAATACACGGGTTTGGTGTTCTTCCCTTGAAGTATTCTTCTTTAAAATATTCAATAACCGTTTTATTAAAAATGTCCTTAAAATTTAAAACATAATATGGTATACCTAATTTATTAGCAACCCTTCTGGCGTCATCAACTGCTGAAAGTGAACAGCAGCCGCCTTCCGACTTCTGCCTTTCTTCATCCATGTCTTGCCATATCTGCAGAGTCACACCTATAACCTCATAGCCCTGTCTTAATAAAATGGCGGCAGCTACAGAACTGTCAACGCCGCCGCTCATACCAAGCATTACTTTTTTTGAACCCATTATATATCTCCTGCACAAATTCTATTCTTCGTCTTCAAAGTCTTCTTCACGTCCATGGCTGTGGTGGCAACATGAACATTCACCTGTACAATCTTCGCCCTCGTTTGGGTCAACTAATCCGTTTCTCTTTCTGTAGTCTGCCAATGCAGCAGCTATTGCTTCTTCAGCAAGATTAGAACAGTGCATCTTTGCAGGAGGTAGTCCGTCCAGAGCTTCTGCAACAGCCTTATTAGTAATTTTCATTGCTTCTTCAACTGTTTTACCCTTAACCAGTTCAGTTGCCATACTGCTTGTCGCAACAGCGGCTCCGCAACCAAAGGTTTTAAATTTTGCATCAACAACTATATTATCTTCTATTTTAAGATACATTTTCATTATATCCCCGCATTTCGGGTTTCCAACCTGACCTACACCGTTAGCATCTTCTATTTCCCCAACATTTCTCGGATTTGAAAAATGGTCCATAACCTTTTCACTATACATTTTTATATACCTCTTTTCTCTATATAATAATATAATTTACTTTTTATCTTTTACAGCTTCCCAAAGAGGTGACATATCTCTTAGTTTTGTAACCATCTGAGGTATTACCTCGAGTATATAATCAACATCTTCCTGGGTATTTTCATCTCCAAAAGTAAGCCTAAGTGAACCATGTGCAATTTCATGGGGTAAACCTATAGCTAAAAGGACATGAGATGGATCAAGTGAACCTGATGAGCAGGCTGATCCGCTGGAACCGTATATTCCCTTCATATCAAGCATAAGAAGAAGTGATTCTCCTTCTATAAACTCAAATGAAATATTTACGTTGCCAGGCAGTCTGTTGTGTCTGTGTCCGTTTAACCTGATATAAGGAACTTTTGCAAACAGACCCTCTATAGTTTTTTCCCTGAGCTCTATTAGTTTTTTGTTGTATTCATCTAATTTTTCAGAAGCCAGTTCAATTGCTTTTCCCAAACCTATTATTGCAGGAACATTCTCTGTACTGGCTCTTTTTCCACGCTCTTGCTGCCCCCCGTGGATAAAGGAAGAAATCTTAACGCCCTTCTTTAAATACAACGCTCCTATACCCTTTGGTCCGTAGAATTTGTGACCTGATAATGAAAGAAGGTCAATATTCAAATCTTTTACATCTATCTTTACATTTCCAACTGCCTGTACAGCGTCTGTATGGAATAAAACTCCCTTTTCCTTTGCGATAGCGCCGATTTCTTTTATTGGCTGAATGGTACCTATCTCATTATTTGCAAACATTATGCTAATTAGTATTGTATTTTCCTTAATTGCATCTCTTACCTGTTCAGGTGATACAAGTCCGTCACTATCTACAGGAAGATATGTTATTTCAAAGCCTTCACCTTCCAGATATTTGCATGAACTCATTATTGCCGGGTGCTCAATAGCCGATGTTATAATATGGTTTCCCTTTTTCTTATACGCAGCAGCTATTCCTTTTAGCGCCCAGTTATCAGCTTCACTCCCTGAGCCTGTGAAGTATATCTCTTTGGGTTCTGCACCTATTGCTTTTGCAACCTTTTCTCTTGATTCTTCAACAGCTTTCTTGCTGTCACGTCCCAAACTATATATAGACGAAGCATTTCCAAAATGTTCACTAAAATACGGTTTCATAGCTTCAAATACTTCAGGTTTAACATATGTGGTTGCAGAATGATCTAAGTATACTGTTCTATCCTCCATCACTAACACTCCCTTTTATATATGTGAAATTGTATTTATTTTAATTATACCCCTGCAAGAAGCAACAAAAACAGCTTATATGTAGTAAATATAATCATTATTAGATTTATTCTCCAAATCAGAGACAAGATCAGCTAGAGTTATTGAATCAACTACCTCGTTAATTTTATCACGTATTTTCGCCCAGACATCCGCTGTAACGCACTCATCTGCCCTGTCACAACTGGTTTGCACATCCGGGTCAATGCACTCTACCGGACACAATGTTCCTTCAAGCGACCTCAAAATATCACCCACGGTTATTTTATCTGCCGATTTTGCCAAGAGGTATCCGCCTTGAGCGCCCCTTATACTTTTAACAAGCCCCGACTTTTTTAGTGACGAAAATAACTGTTCAAGATAGTTTTCAGAAAGTTTCTGCCTTTCAGCAACACTTTTCAAAGAAACCTGTCCTTCACTTTCATGGGCAGCGAGATCAACAATAGCCCTGAGCCCATACCTTCCTTTTGTTGATACTTTCACTTTAACCTCCATGTACCTTACAAAAATTAATTGAGGCAATCAGCTTTGTAAAATCTTGTTTTCAAAAGCTAATCACCTTAATTCCAATTAAATTACTATGATTTAATCAGATGTTAACACATTAACAAAGTTAATGCAAGTATCTGTAAATTTTTTTATTGTCTTATTTGGGCTAAAAAAACGAACTATAACACCTTGTCTTGAGCATATAATCAATTTCATCAATACTCTTGCCGTTTGAGCATATTATAAAAACGCCGTACCCTGTACTGCCTGTAGCATCATTGGAACTAACGTTATCTTCGGTAATTGACGAGAAATCAAAGTTTTTTCCTTGATAAACCACAGCATCTACAGGCTTTTTATAGGAATACAGGTCAACCACCGTATACCCCCTTTTTTTTAGCCCGTCTGCAATATCCAAAAGATTTGAAGAAACCGCAACAATCATAAATCCACCTCAAATATATCCATAATGTATTCTAGGATATTATTTACTGTGGATTTATTATTATTCTTAGTTTTCTTTATTTTTTTCAACTTCCGGCTCTATTTCATTATGTTGGTCAGTTTCAGCGATATTTTTGTTTACCCTCGCTAACCTTGGTCTGGAAAATACAAAAAATATAGCTATTATCACATACACTGCCACGCTTGGAATGATTAAAACATGGAATATTGCAATATTTAACAGCAAAAGTACAAAACCTGCCAGTAATATCCATGCAAAAACTCTTTTTAATGTACTAGTCTCCATTTTTTACCTCCATTTTTCAAGCCATTCTTTAATTCTGGCTTCATACCCGTTTTGAGTCGGGTTGTAATATATTGTTCCTTTCATTTCCTCAGGGAAAAACTCCTGTTTTACTATGTTGTTTTTATAGTCATGAGCATATTTATACCCTATACCATACCCCAGTTGTTCCATCCCTTTTGCTGCAGCATTTCTCAAATGCATAGGAACACTTCCGGTATTTTTTGATTCTACGTCTGATAATGCCTTGTTTATTGCCATATACGCAGAATTGGACTTTGGACTGCATGCCACAGTAACGGCTGCATGGGCAAGTATTATCCTAGACTCCGGCATGCCTATCATTTTAACTGCTTGAGCTGCAGCTACTGCCACCTGTAACGCTGTGGGATTGGCCATACCTACGTCTTCTGAGGCACATATAATGATTCTCCTTGCAAGGAATTCAACATCTTCACCTGCATAAAGAGCCCTTGCCAAATAAAATACAGCTGCATCGGGATTACTCCCTCTCATGGACTTTATAAAAGCACTGATATTATCGTAATGCTCTTCACCGTTTTTATCAAAGCGTATAGCCTTTTTTTGAACACATTGTTCTATTGTATGAATTCCAATATCTATTTTGCCATCCTCACCTAGCTCCGAGGTAAGAACTGCAAGCTCCAATGAATTTAATGCAGTTCTGGCATCCCCGGAACTAACCTCACAAAGGTAATTCATCGCTTCATCTGTAATATTAATATCATAGTTTCCTAATCCTCTTTCTTTGTCCTCTAGAGCATATTTAAGCAGTTCTTTGATGTCATCACTTTCAAGAGGTTTCAGCATAAATACTGTGGATCTTGATATTAATGCTTTATTTACTTCAAAAAAAGGATTCTCCGTAGTGGCACCAATAAGTACAATAGAGCCATCTTCAACAAATGGAAGCAGTGCGTCCTGTTGAGCTTTGTTAAATCTATGAATCTCATCTATAAACAGTACTGTTCTTCCATTAGGATTTAACATAGTGTTTTGTGTATCAGCAGCTATCCTTTTTATGTCTGCTACACCGGATGTAACAGCATTCAGCTTTTCAAAGCTGGATTGAGTAGTATTTGCTATTATTCTTGCCAAAGAGGTTTTGCCGGTCCCCGGAGGGCCGTATAAAATGATAGAGGTGATTCTGTCAGCCTTTATCATCCTGTAGAGCATCTTGTCTTTTCCGATTATATGTTTTTGTCCGGCAAATTCATCAATTGTTCTTGGCGACATTCTGTACGCCAACGGTTGTATCCTGTCTCTCATATTGCACCTTTATTTTGTGACTGTGAATGATTTCCAAATATCATTAATCTCCTTGACTGCCTTATCAGTTGCAGTCAGGTCCGGCAAGAAGCTCATAAAGAAATATGATTTGCTTCCTTTTTCAAAAATGTGGATTTGCACAGTTCCGTACAAATCTTGTTCTTCATCCTCAGCTCGGTATGTATAGTTTCTGACTTTTGTTCCCTTGTCAGAGGTCGTACTCTTTGAGGTGAGTTTATAACCCGTTGCATCCATAATCGAGCTTAAATAAAACTTTTCTTTGTCCGGAAGGCTTTTGGTTTCGGCACTATTCGTTATAGATTCAATCATTATAAATGCGTTTGAATTGGGATTGTTGAATTGTGTAATGTTAAACATATCTGAATCCGTCCAGTAGCCAGGTATCTTCAAATTCCATTTATTGGCTTTATTTGCATAATTAAAGGGTTTGTCATTTGGAGATACCCTGTCCTCCTCTTTTGAATCATTAAAATCAATTATTTCGTCAAGAAGCTTATCACCATTTTCGCTGTAGAATGTTATTTTCTCAACTGTATTCAGATATTCAGTTTTTGCTTTTGCATATTCTAATTCAGGGAGTTTTACAGAGATTTCATATACAAATGAATCTTTCTGTAAATAATATTCCTCAATGATGTAGCTTTTACCACCCTGTTTTATCTTGAACTTTAGGTTTTTTGCAGTTGTACCGGCTAAATTACTTTCTCCGGTACTAAAAAATGTATATGCCTTTGAACTGAAGTTTTTGTCATAGCCTTTTTTAATATTGTCTACATATTGATCCAGAGTCATCTCTTCCAATACGTTTACGGCAATCTGCACATAGTGTTTTGTATCAAGTCCTAAAAAAGTTGTTAACTGATTACTTGAACTCTGAAGATTATTCCAGTTAGCAGGAATATCCATGGACCATGAAAGATACTTATTGCGGGATGGAAATGTCATATAGTTATAATAGCTAACTTTACCATTAACCACTTTTGAAAGATCCTGTACTCCTTTTACATTGCCTTTATAATCAAGATTAAAGGATTTTACTATCTCTGAGTAATACGTATCGGACATCAGCTGCTTGGAGGACACACTACCATCGTAGCAGCCTATTGTCAAACAGTAAAAATATTGACCTTTATCGTATATCATTGTTCTTGTGGGTTCATCGTATTCGGATAAACCTGAACACTCAAAGTATGGGACTTTGGCTTTTAAGTTCAAATTGGATTCTTCAGTACTGTTCTCAAGCTTGAATGTATTAGAATACTGTGATAATGACCTTCCATTTTTAGCTTCGACCCTAATTTCAAAATACAGCCCTCTACCCTCGTTTGTCAACTGAATAAAGTCAGACTTAAAGTTGTTGGAAATAACCCTTGAACCGGATGGTACACTGAGACTCCATCCAAAAAAGCTGTTTCCAATTTCAGGTGTACTTATACCACCTGTTAAGAATGACAAATCGCTTAATGCACCATCGTCTTCAAGCACAATTTTTACTGTCCCTCTATCAATATCACTTGTAACAGTTACAGGAAAATTTGATGTTATAAAATCTACAGGAATCATTGTACTCTTGTTTTTTTCTTGAGGAGCAACCGTCATAGTCTTTTGTTCATAGTTTGATGTGTATTTAGTTTGCCCTATAGTTATCTCAGCGGTATTTCCGCCGTAAATCACTCGTTCACTACCCTCGGGGGTTTGGATTACTTCGGCACCAATAGTGTATGCAAACCACTCCAGAGGCATCATAATAGCACCGTCAATAATATATGGTGCTTCGGTTATGTTAGAATAATTTCCATCCACACAAACCTGGTTGATGCCTGTCCGTAATTCTATTACAGTCATATCCTCGTCAGCTGCATATGTACCTGAAATGCTTGTCAAAAAAATTGCCACGACAATTAGTATACTCATATATATCTTTTGTTTCATATCTGCACGCCCTTATATTTATTATTATTTTTCTTTAAAAGTAACATTAATACTAAATTCCCTGTTGTCACGCTGTAGTTTGACTTCAGCAATGTCACCAGGCAGATACTTCTTCATTTCTTCATTGTAATCTGTTGTTGAGTTGACCTTGACACCATTTATGGAAATCAGTCTATCGTCAACTTTTATATTATATTTCTGGGCAGGGGAGTTCTTTTCAATTGTTTTTACAGTTATCCCTGATGTAGTATTCGGTAAACCGTATATTGAAGTTATACTGTCAGAAAAGACAAGACCTAGGTATGGACGTCTGATCTTTCCAAACCTTTCAAAATGGTCTATGGCATATTTTACAGAATCAATAGGTATTGAAAATCCCATACCCTGTACACCAATTCCTGCATAAACCCATGAATTAATACCTACTACTTCACCTTTCATATTTACTAATGGACCGCCGCTGTTTCCCGAATTTATAGCTGCGTCGGTCTGCAAAAATTTATACTGTCTGTTTTCTGATCTATTCATCCCGCTTATTATTCCCCTTGTAGCGGAATTTCTCAGTCCGAAGGATAACGGCGTCCCAATTGCGACAACTTCATCACCCACAGCAACTTTTGAAATATCTCCGAAAGTTGCAGGCTGCAAACCGCCCTTATCTATTTTTATCTCAGCCAGATCAAGATCTTCATCAATAGCCTTGAGCTTTGCCTTGTATGCCTTACTGTTTGAAAGGACTACAACAATGCTCTCCATATCTTTTACTACATGGGCATTTGTTATTATGTAACCGTTACTGCGATATATAACACCTGTTCCAAATACGATATTGTCTGAAGTTTCATCATATTCGTAACTGCTTTCTTTCAACTTTCCGATTATTCCAACAACCGAAGGACTTACTTTTGATACTACATTTGATATTCGATCTGAAGAATTTATTTCAATGGAACTGTTTCCCTGTGTTACGGTAACCCCATCCAAATAGGAGGATAGAGCATCAACGGAAATATACTGCTTACCCTCTATAGTTTTTATTCCGCTAGATAGTTCCTGTTCGTTTATCCTAAGCGTAGTTCCAGCTGCAAAGGTATTTGCAGTGCATAAAATGAGAACAAAAACGAGAACTGCACATTTTGCTAAATTTGTTCTTTTCATTTTTACCTCCGTATAAGTATTCTTTTGTAAACCATATCTAATGCTAAAAATGCTATTTGAGTAATATTTTATCATTATACTTACTTGAATACAATTAGTCGAATCTGTAACCTTTTTATAAATGTGTCAGCTAAGCAGCAATTGTGCCCTTTCCATCGGAATATAGGCAAGCTTGTCATTAATACGTTTACTTTCCATGAGGGAAATTGATTTAACTTTCACGATGAGCTTCTCAATTTCTGTTTGTTCAACCAGACTGCTAAAATCCACTATTTTTACTTCCCTAGCCAGAGTTATGTGAGGATTATAGCTTCTTTCTTCCTTTTGATATCCGTTTTGAGACAGGGTATTTTCCATATTATTATAAAGCTGTTGAAGCTGTATACTTTTTTCCAAGCCAACCCATATTATACTTCTGTTTCCCTTTTTGAAACTTCCCATTTTGTCCAATTTTAGTTGAAATTCCTGAAATTGGGCTGTATCTCTTAATATCTGCTTTAGTTTGTCAACCTGATCCATATTCTGTTCACCTATAAATCTCAAGGTCAGATGAAAATTTTCCTTCAAGGAAAAATTCCCTGAGGCACTATACTGTCTGACTTCCTGCTGAATTTTATATAAATAATCTTTTATATCATTGTCAAACTCAATAGCGAAAAATACTCTCATTATAATAAGCTCCGTTCCCATGTTTAGATATATTTTACCATAATATTTGTAATTTTACATAATACTTAGTAATTATCCTACCTCTTATGCAGTTTTGCTTAACTTAAAAATGCATCTGAAACTTAAAGATTCAGATGCACTTTAATTTTTAAGTTATCTTGTTTTGGCTGATTGACTTTACTTTATCTACAAAAATATCTGTTAATTCATGGGCAAATTCTTGGGTATAACCTTCTCCTATTACTTTGCAAACAGGCTTTTCTGCATCCGGCAAAACGAGAACCCAGCCCTTATCACCCACTACTTTAACTCCTTCAATTGTTTCAACACTGTTTGAGTTTTCCTCAATAATTGCTCTAATGACCTTTCCTTTTGCAGACCATGAGCAGTTTACCTCTTTTTTTATAATATGAAAATCAGGTATACAGTCTACTATTCTTTCAAGGCTTGTTTCACTAACCGCAATATAGTCTACTATTCTGACAAATGCTTCTATGGGATCAAAATTCATTGCAAAGAAATCCAACATACTTTCGTCATGTTCGTCCTCAAGTATCCTGCTCATTAGCTCTTTTGTTGATGTTTTTGTTCTTACAACCCTGTCTTTACTGTCTCCTGCAATTTTTTCAATTACAGTGCTGGCATTCAACGGAACTATGACCTTGTTGCCGGCTTTTGATTTTAAATGTATATAGGAAATAAGCGCCATATACAAATCGTCAGCTATTATTCTACCCTTTGTATCCACAAGAAATATCTTATCATATGAGTTTGCAAAATAAACACCCACATCAAAGCCTCCATGTTTCACAACATGCGAAAGTGTTTTCAGATCTGAAAAAAGGCTTTTTCTTTTGGTTTCTTTTGTATTAACAAATTCATATCGGCAGTTCAACTCCTTTAAGATAGAAGACACCATATTCCTCAACTCGCCGGAAGGAGCGATTAAAGCTATTTTCAAATCATGATTTTCCGATATCGTATGGTTTATTATACTGCGCATATAGAAAACCTTATGATCTGGAACATTAATAACTGTTTTAATTTCATCTGCCTCGCATCTGGCAAAGTCTTCCCTTATATAGCAGTTTTCAATTTTCCGTTCTTCATTTCTGGATATATTTCTTCCCAGATTATCCAAAATATCAATTACAATTTTGCCTTTTTTATTTCCTTTCGAAATATGAATACCACCCGATAAATTATAATAGCGTATGGCAGACCTGACAACTGGCAACAGAGATGTTCCTAGATCATATACCTCTGCACCTGCTGAAAGCACTCCTGACAAACAAGCATTTTTTATCATTTTCAAAGCATCTGCTTCATCACAACTGACAGCCAATCCTGCACCTTTTTTATATACGGCGCCGTAGGCTGCAGCCAATCTGGACGCAAATTCAGGTGTAATATCTACATTGATTTCACCCGAAATTCCCCTGTTTCCAAAAAGGTTTTTTGAATATCTGGATCCCCAAACAATGTTTGAACATACTTCTGTACCCATGTCAATGTGCTTTTCAGGCCAGATTTTTATTCCTGGTTTGATTAAGGAATTCTCACCTAGAATGCAATTCTCGCCCACAACCGTACCTTCAAAAGCCGCTGTTTTCTCCCTGCATTTTACATTACTGCAAAGTACGCTTCCTCTCAGCTGTACGTTATTTTTCAAAATACAGCCATTCCACAGAATACTCCTTTTGGTGGTGCTGCCTTCACCAATATGACAGTCCGCCCCTACTACGGAATATTGACCCAGTACACTACCGTCCTTAATAACTGAATTTTTACCTACTAATACAGGAGGCTTTATTACAGCTTCCTTTGATATTATCGTTCCCTCCGAAACCCAAACTCCCTGTCTTATTTCCCGGGCATTAATACTTATGTTAACCTTTTTATCCAAAATATCGGTGTGTACTCCAACGTAGGCATCCAGGTCACCGATATCACACCAGTAGTCCTGAGTTACAAAACCATACATTGGCTCATCTTTTTTCAAAAGGATTGGGAATAAATCCTTACTGAAATCAAAAACAACTCCTTTTTCGAAGTATTTAAGTACCTCAGGGGACAAGACATAAATACCTGTGTTTACAGTATCACTAAAAACCTCTCCCCAGCTTGGTTTTTCAAGAAATCTTCTAATTTTTCCGTCCGCAGCTGTTACAACAACTCCGTATTCTATAGGACACTCAACTTTCTTTAAAACAAGTGTCGCAATAGACCTGTTCTTTTTGTGAAACTCAAGTGCCTCTTCCAAATTAATATCTGTCAGAGCATCTCCGCTTATAACTATAAATGTCTCATCCAAAAATTCCTCGGCATTTTTTACGCTTCCGGCAGTGCCAAGGGGAACATCTTCTGTAAAATATTTAAGGTTAACTCCGTACTCGCTTCCATCACCGAAATAATCTTTTATTTTTTCCGGCATATACTGCAAAGTTACCGCAATATCCTTGATCCCATATTTTTTCAAAAGCTCAATAATATGCTCCATTACAGGCTTGTTGGCAATTGGAACCATAGGTTTTGGCCTATTACAGGTCAGCGGTCTTAGACGTGATCCCTCTCCACCTGCCATAATCACAGCTTTCATCAGATCCATCCTTTCAAAATGTTTTTGTATAACCTTTTGGTATGTCCAATTAAACTGCAAAATTTGAATGAGAGCCTATGGAACTGTTTTTATTTATTTGTTCCAAATATGATAATGAAATTATTTTTACCTTATGTATAGAAACTATTCGATATAGCTTTACGGAATATTTGGTAATGGTATTTTGGTTTAAAATTTATAAAAGACTGTGCAAATTTATCTGCACAGTCTTTTTAAACTTTTTATATTTTTTAATCAAGCTTCAGCACGCTCATGAATGCTTCCTGTGGAACTTCTACGGAGCCTACCTGACGCATACGTTTCTTTCCTTCCTTTTGCTTTTCAAGGAGTTTTCTCTTTCTGGTTATGTCACCGCCGTAACATTTTGCCAGAACGTCTTTTCTGAATGCCTTAACGGTTTCACGTGCTATTATCTTTCCTCCGATACAGGCCTGAATAGGTATTTCAAACATTTGTCTCGGTATTGATTCTTTTAGTTTTTCCGCCATTCTCCTGCCTCTTGTCACAGATTTTTCTCGGTGGACAATAAAGGACAGAGCATCAACGACCTCACTGTTTAACATGATATCAAGCTTAACAAGGTCGGATTCCCTGTAGCCTATAAGTTCATAGTCAAAGGATGCATAGCCTTTGGTTCTCGATTTCAAGGCATCAAAGAAGTCATATATTATTTCGTTTAAAGGCATTTCATAGGTAAGCATAGCCCTACCCTCATCAATATAGGACATATCCTTGTATAACCCTCTTCTCTCCTGAGCCAACTCCATAATGTTTCCTACATATTCTGTTGGCACCATTATTGTTGCTTTAACTACAGGTTCCTCCATCATATCAATTTCGGTAACCGGCGGAAGATTTGTAGGGTTATCTATTTCAATTACATCACCGTTTGTAGTTGTAACCTTGTATATTACACTTGGTGCAGTTGTTACCAAGTCAAAATTGTATTCTCTTTCAAGCCTCTCCTGAATTATCTCCATATGAAGTAGTCCAAGAAAGCCACATCTGAAACCAAACCCAAGAGCAACAGAGGATTCAGGCTCAAAGGTAAGGGCCGCATCATTTAACTGTAGCTTTTCCAAGGCATCACGAAGATCGCCATATTTTGATCCGTCAGCAGGATAAATACCACAGAATACCATGGAATTTACCTTTTTATATCCCGGTAGTGGTTCCTTCGCTGGATTGTCTGAGAGAGTTATGGTATCGCCTACACGGGTATCCCTTACATTTTTGATACTTGCCGCTATATATCCTACATCACCGGCCTTGAGTTCATTGGCAGGAGATAATCCTCCCGGTTTTAAATAACCCAACTCGGTGACAACAAATTCTTTTTTAGTGTACATCATTTTAATGGTGTCACCTGTTCTAACAGTACCTTCCTTGACCCTCATATAAACTATGACGCCTTTGTAACTGTCATAAAAGGAGTCAAATATCAAAGCTCGAAGGGGTGCATTTTCATCAGAATCAGGACATGGAATCATATCCACTATCTTCTCAAGAACCTCTTCAATGTTTATTCCGTTCTTGGCAGAAACCATTGGTGCCTGTGATGCATCAAGACCTATAACGTCTTCTATTTCCTTCTTAACAACATCAGGCTGTGCACTTGGAAGATCGATTTTGTTTATAACAGGCATTATTTCCAGATTGTGTTCCAGTGCAAGATAAACATTTGCCAAGGTCTGAGCTTCTATGCCCTGTGCTGCATCAACAACCAGAATGGCACCTTCGCAAGCCGCAAGACTCCTTGATACCTCATAGTTAAAGTCAACATGTCCGGGAGTATCTATTAAATTATAAATATATTCATGACCATCGGGCGCTTTATATACCATTCTGACCGCTTGTGCCTTTATGGTTATCCCACGTTCTCTTTCAAGCTCCATATTGTCCAGAACCTGTTCCTGCATTTCTCTGGATGTCAGAACCCCGGTTTTTTCCAGCAATCTGTCTGCAAGGGTTGACTTACCATGATCTATATGTGCTATTATGCAAAAATTTCTTATATATTTCTGTCGTTCACTAGGCATTTATTACCTCCAAAGCTTTGATTCAAAATAAACAGATTATGCGCATTTAATTATACCATATACTTTTAAAGGTGCAATATAGTGATTTTATACTTATTGTCCCAAAAAGATAAAGCTATAGTCACCACTTTTTGCAGATGACTATAGCTTTTAACTTAAGTCTTAAAAATAGTTACTCTTTAATACCGGAAATCTCAAAGTATTCCTGATCCTTCACCTTGCTGACGGATAAGGTTACTATTGTGTCAGCTGACTTTCCCGTAGAGGTAGCCCAATGGAATGTTATCTTAAAAGTACCGTTGCCGTTGTCCTTAACATTGTATGATGTAACCCATGGACTAGAGACACCGGTTACCCAGTTCATTTCTTCAAAACCGGTTCTGTAGGCAGCCCTTAAAGCTTGTGACATAAGGCCATACTGAATTACGCCTTTACGTTCCTTTACAGCTTTTGCATACACATCCGCACATTCTTTTGCACTGTCAGCTCTCATAAACTCAGTGCTCTGTACGTCAAACTGACTTGGTGTTACGGTTGATTTAGTGAAAAATCTTATTCCTTCTCCGTCATAACTTACATCTTCTTTTAAAACCTCTGAAAAGTATGATATTGGTACATACATTACATTCCCTACTATTTTAGCCGGAGTAAGCTTTATTTTTTTAGAATTTGTAGTGTAATATGTGTCTACATTATTCTTAATATATCCACCTGCTATGCTTGCTCCCTTTTTTGAATCCCAGCCTACCTTGTAGCCCAGGATTTCAGCAGCTGTTTTCAGAGGTACCATTAATACATAATCTTTTTCAAACGTTTTAAACTGAGTTTTCATGCTTGTACCGTTTAGTCTAATTTTCTCAAGAGGTTTTGCATCTATCATCTGACTATAGACGTCATCCTTCAGCAATCCTTTAAGCTCCTTGGCAGGAAGGATGAATCTGGATATTCCGCCTGCATACGGTCTTAATTCATATACTCCAAAGTATATTACAAGTCTGTCTCCGTCGATATAAAATTTGTAATCGCTCTTTGCCTCATCTACTGTAGTCTTTGCATCATCGAAATACATATCCTTTTCTTTGTCTATTGACTTTTTAATCTTATCAAGAATAACTTTCTTGTAGTTAGTGTTAGTATTAAACAATGAATTAAAAGAATACACTTCTCCTGTTTTTGTATTAACAGTATAGGAATCCAGTGTAGTCATACCATGAGCACCACCGGTGTATACATACGTATTTGTTACTAAGGATAGGATATCACCACTTGTGTTGTAATCAAATAATGAATCTATAGACGCCAATGGAAGATTTTGTTCTCTTGGGGGCATATCTTTTATGTATTCATCCAAATATGCCTGTTCTCTCCTGATAAATCCGATAGAATCAAGGTTCTTATTTTGGAGTTTATCATTGATTTCTTTAGCTGAAGTAAACCCGCTTAAAACAGGATATATTATTTTGATGGAACAGATACCATCAATTTTTTCTATCTTTGCCGGCTCAACTTTTACAGACGATTTTGATTCAGCGTCAACAGATGAAACACCTGTAACAGCTGGAAATAAAGTTAATGCAATTGTTACAATTATAACAAATAATAGTGCTTTTTTCATTATGTCAGACCCTTTCTGTTTTTTGGTTAATATCTAAATGTAGCTTAACAGATACGGACTACATAATGGTAACAATATGGTTACACTATCGGTCAGTAATAAAAAAAGCTCTTACTTTTAAGACGTTATCCTTTAAATATTTCAAATTAAGGTCAAAATAATTGCTTAAAAAAGTTATCCGATATACATTAGGATTCACAGAAGTAATTTGCAGAATTTCTATTTTGGGTTCACCATAGTAAAGATAACTTTTACTATAATCAACTGCTAAAAGTCCGAATACAATTATCAGCACAAATAATAATGATACAAGTGCAATTTTAAATCGGTACAATCTCCTTTGCTTAAATCTTGTTTTCCTTGGCATATATAACCCCATATTTTCTGTTATTTCGGGTTCAAACCCATTTTGAATAAACCCTTATTTTATTATTTTTAACAATACGAAGTTATTTTAACCCTATTTCTTTTTGAATATAACATCATTTATAGCCTCTGCCAGATATGATGTACTCCGGACACATTCGTCAATTACGTTTCCATCCCCTCCTATTTCAACTATAACTGAACCGTTCATTAAATGCTGGTTGTACCTGTTTTTGCTTACGTAAATTGGCTTTGCTATTCCAGGACATATTTCGTTCAGTCTAGCTTGGACTTTAATCGCAAGTTTAAGGTTCTCCTTCCACCGTGGATTGCTTAGTTTGGCATCTGTACCAATAACAAACATTATTTCCGCAACATTTTTGCCGTTAATTTTCTTAACTGCTCGCAGCTTCCCGTCACCTGCAGCGTCACGGTGAAGGTCTATGGCCATTTTAAGGGAAGGATATTTATCAACATAGCCTGTTAGCGTATTAAGAGACTTTACATAGGAACTGTTGTAATCGGCATCATGTATGGTTGTATTATGTAGAACACCTATATTATATTTTTTAAGATTATTTATCAAAGCATCCCCAACCCTCACAACATTGTATTTATTATTGGTTGTCCTTGAAGGGGTGTTGCTCTTGCCTATTTCATCGGCACTCTTTAAAAAACACTCCGTTGTGTGGGTATGATAAATAAATATCTTAGGGCCTGTTTTATTGGGTGCAAGTTTTAATGGTTCAGTGAGTAGCTTTTTTATATCTATTTTAAAGCCAGTTTCGTTTTTAATATTAATTTTTCCACTTGAAACAATAGGATTATTTTTTTGATCAAACTCTTCAACATCCCCTTCAAAGGTTATACTGCTAGATGCCTCTTTTAATTGTCCTGCGGGAGTATCTAAAGGCTTCTGAGCTACACTTGACTGCGGTTGCTGTATAGGTTGTGCCTGTGCATCTTGAATTTTGTTAATCTCCTGCTGCACTTTTTCAGAGGCAGGCGGCTGATATTTTTTTTCATAAAACATTTTAAAATATGGATAGTTTGTATTTAATATTGTTATTGGATTGTACAGGTCAATTCCAAAGAGCTTAAAAACAAACTCCTTTATATTTTCGGATGATTCTATTGATGCTGATGACTTTGGATTAACTTGTTTAAAATCAATAGGTATATTTACCTTTCCGTTTGCTAATCTAAAGGCTAATCCCCCCAGTACAATACCACCGATGGCACACAAGATTATAGGTAGTTTTGTCAGATTACCCTTATTTCCTTCCAGATAGGTATTATCGTAAATAGTATCTCTCATAGCGTTGACCTCCATATCTAACGACAAAATCCTTATAAATTTCGGGTTATAAAAACTATATTCATATAAAATAAAATTATTACTGGCTTGTACATATTTTCAAAATTTGTAACGTATTTATGGGAAATATTGTAATATAATTTAGTACTATTTATATGAATTAAGTTCTAAAAATAGTTAATTCTAAATATACCTTATAGAATATAATTGAAATGGGGGAAGATAATTTGAATTTTTGCACAATTAGATGCTGCATTTGTGAAAGCGTATTGTTAAACCTTCCTGAAGAAGAAATAAGCAGATTGAATGGACTTACTTTCAGATGTGAAAGCTGCGGTCATAAGCTTCTACTTGATGGAACAAATGTATCACAGGATATGAGTGCCGATACAACTAATAATTTTTATAAATACGACTTGAATATCTAACCAGCCAAGAGTGCCTTTATCTGTGAATATACAGTAAAGGCACTCCTTTTATATAACTCCCCTCCATGTTAAGAATATCTTAAGAATTTTATCAATAGTTCCGTAAGATTGTACTGCTATTATTTGTAATGTAGATTATAGCTAAATTTTACATGTCTAAAAAACCTAATAAAAGGATGTGATATAATGTTTGCGTTGAATTAATTCAACTTATAAAACAACTTTAGCAGCATACTTTGGGAGGTAGTTTTTTGTGAATATACTTGTTTGTGATGATGATAAGGAAATTGTGGATGCCATTGAGATATATCTGAAAAATGAAGGTTATCGTGTTTATAAGGCATATAACGGAGCCGAAGCTCTTTCGGCCTTTGATAATTCTGAAATACATCTGGTGATTATTGATATAATGATGCCTGTAATGGATGGAATCCGTGCCACTATGAAAATTCGTGAAAAATACAATATTCCTGTCTTAATGTTAAGTGCAAAATCAGAAGACACAGACAAAATCATCGGTTTAACCATGGGTGCGGATGATTATGTAACCAAACCCTTCAATCCCCTTGAACTCGTTGCCAGAGTAAAGTCGCTACTTAGAAGGTATGTATCATTGGGCAGCTTTGTTGCACAATCAGGTGTATTCAAAACAGGAGGCCTTGTTGTTGACGATGATGCAAAGGAAGTAAAAGTTGATGATAAACCGGTAAAGCTTACACCTGTAGAATATAAAATTCTGAAATTTTTATGCGAAAATGCCGGGAAAGTATTCTCAATTGACCAGATATATGAGCAGGTGTGGAACGAACCCTCCTTTTCACCGGAAAATACAGTTGCTGTACATATAAGAAGGATTCGCGAAAAAATTGAAATCAATCCGAAAGAGCCAAAATATTTAAAGGTGGTGTGGGGAATTGGATATAAAATTGAAAAAATATAGATATTCTGCCTGGCTAAAAGCTTTGGCAGTTATAGTATGTGTTGCAGGAATGCTTACAGCGGCATATGGGATGGAAAAGGCCCCTTATTTTGATACCGGAATTCAGAGTAAGGATTTTAAGAACAGCATGTATCTTAGGAACATCCTATCTCAAACTTATACTCTGGTTTATGATGTATCCATTAAATATAAAAATGAAGAAAATATAAAATCAGGAGCTTGTCTGGATAAGGATGTTTTAAACCAGAGAAAAGACCAGCTCATGAGTGAAAAAGAGATGGAGATTAACCGAATAAACGATTATTATGGTTCATTGCTGGGCAATTATACAAGCGGAAAAGAAGATTTTAACGATACCCTTGACTCTCAGGATGAAAAAAATCCCGAAATACAAAAATTTCTGGATGATAGAAAAAGTGAAATTGAAAAATTAGAAAATGAGTATAAAACAAAGATATATGATATAGAAACCGGTTATATCAAGGAGCAGCTGGAAGATTACCGTGTAAAACTGGATACCTTGAAGGCAACTAAAGGAATCTATTACGCTGTTAGAACAAATGGCGTAGTAACGTTAACAAATAACAGTAACACTAACGTTGCAGATTTCTTCAATTCACTCCCTGTAAATTTCCAGTTTAAGCAGGCAGGTACCAATAAGGAGCTTGATGAATTTCTTTATGCTGGTAATATCCCCTCAGATACTATTATCTTTCTGGGGTTGTCTCAGAAACGATATGATGCAGCACTGTCAGCCTATAATAAAAATGTTCAGGAAGGTCTAACAGGCATTAAATTTGTTGTAATCGGAATAGTGGTCTTTTTAATTGCCCTTTCCTATATTATTTATGCCGCGGGAAGAAGCAGACGTAGAGACGGGCTCCTGCTTATTCCTATAGATGATATATATCTTGATGTTGCCTTGGTGGTTTTATCAGGTATCGTAGTTTTATGCATAGCAACTGTTTTTGAGTATGGAAGGCACATGCTATATAAAAGTTCCTTCTACATTGAAGATATGTTAACACTTCTGGTAGGTTCTGCAGTATTCATTGGAACACTTGCAGGAATCGTTTTTATTACTATGTTTGTAAGAAGATTTAAGCGGCGTGAAGTTATAAAAAGTACTCTTATTTATAAAACTCTTGTATGGATAAAAAACAAAATTCTCTTTGTATATGATAGCAGTCCTGCAACATTAAGATTAATCCTTATTTTTGTAATATATGCTGTTGCCACCTTGGTTGGCGTAGCCCTATTGTTTGCAGACACATTTGGCATACTGCTTGGGCTGGTTATGATAGTTGGTGTTAATGCTACATCAGTCTATTTTCTACTAAAGGCCTTTAAAAGTCTGAAGGTTATAACGGAAGGAGCAAAAAGAATCCGCTCAGGGGAACAGTCAACTAATATTCCTCCTCAAAGAATCCCCGAGTTCAAAGAACTTTCCGAAACCATTGACAGTATATCTGATGGTATGAAACACGCAGTCAGCAGTCAGGTAAAGGCTGAGAGGATGAAAGCTGAGTTGATTACCAATGTCTCTCATGACCTTAAAACTCCTTTAACCTCTATAATTACCTATGTCGATTTATTAAAAAGTGAAGGACTTTCTTCTGAAAGCTCTCAAAAATATCTTGATATAATTGATAGCAAGTCACAAAGGCTTAAAACATTGACAGAAGACTTATTTGAGGCAGCAAAAGCATCCAGTGGAAGTATAACTGTTAGCCCTGAAGAAATAAATATAGTATCCTTAATAAATCAAGGTCTTGGAGAACTGTCAGATAAAATTCAGGCATCAGGACTGAATTTCAGGACTAATTTTTCATCTGATAAACTACTTGTCATAGCTGACGGAAAGCTTCTTTGGAGGGTTATAGAAAACTTAATTTCAAATATTTTCAAGTATGCCATGCCAAACTCCAGAGTTTATATTGAAACTGCAGATGTAAACGACAACATAGTTGTTTCAATAAAAAATATTTCTGCATATGAATTGAATATTCCAGCAGATGAGCTTATGGAACGCTTCAAGCGTGGAGACTCGTCCCGTAACAGTGAGGGTTCCGGCCTCGGTCTTTCAATTGCCAGAAGCCTTACCGAAATCCAGGGTGGAAGCTTTTCAATTAATATAGACGGAGACCTTTTTAAAGCTACAGTTGTAATACCTAAAGCGCAATAATCTTTAAAATTTAATAAAAGGCAAGAAACACAAAAACTGTAGGCCATCTATCCTACAGTTTTTGTGTTTCTAAGATTTCTTATGGTGAAAGCTACGCTTGCTTTTTCTCCTGTTGGGGAGCCTGATAGTCATCCTGCAAAGCAGTCTCACCTTTCATGTTTTTAAATGCAACCGACATCATAAGCTTTATTCTGTTAAGCTGATTAACTTCACTGGCACCCGGGTCATAATCAACTGCTACAATGTTTGATTCAGGATATCTTCTTCTGAGTTCCTTAATCATACCTTTTCCCGTAACATGGTTAGGAAGGCAGGCAAAAGGCTGCATACATATAATATTTCCGGCTCCGCTCTTAATCAGTTCAATCATCTCCGCTGTCAGGAACCACCCCTCACCTGTCTGATTTCCCAGAGAAAGAATCTCCGAAGCACTGTTTGCAAGATGATATATTGAGTGAGGTGCATCAAACCTCTTACTTTTGCGAAGGTATTTCTTCAAATGGCGTCTATACTGCTCTATTACGCTTATGGCAGCGTTGTTCACAGCCTTACTCTTTAGGGAACCTGCCAAGTGCTTATGCTTGAAATTAGGGCCATAAGCACAGTAGAGGAAAAAGTCAATGAGGTCAGGCATTACTGCTTCCGCACCCTCTTTTTCCACAACATCGACTACATTATTATTTGCATCAGGGTGGAACTTAACCAAAATTTCGCCAACCAAGCCGACCTTAGGTTTTACAATATCATTTATTTCCAATTCGTCAAAGTCCTTAATAATTGCCTTTATATTCCTTTTAAAGCTTCCTTTTTTATCTTCGTATATAGATTTAATACATATATCCGCCCATTTCCTATACAACTGATTTGCAGAATCTGGTATTTTTTCATAAGGTCTAACCCTATACAATACCCTCATGAGCAGATCTCCGTAAACAAGCCCTTTTAACGCAAGATCCAGCAACTTCAATGAAATCTTAAATCCAGGCTGATTTTCCAACCCAAGAGCATTTAGTGATATAACCGGAATTTGTTTCATTCCTGCTTCTGCTAGAGCCTTTTTAAGGAAGCCTATATAATTTGTAGCACGGCAGCCTCCTCCTGTCTGAGTAATCAAAACAGAAGTATTATCAAGATCATACTGTCCTGATTTTAGTGCATGAATAATCTGTCCAACAACAATAATAGATGGGTAGCATGCATCATTATTTACATATTTCAGTCCGTCCTCAATGGCTTCATTATCAAGTTCCTGAAGCACAACAATATTATAGCCGGCTTTTTTGAAAGCCGCCTCTACAAACTGAAAATGGACTGGTGACATTTGCGGTGCAAGAATAGTATGTGTCTTCCTCATTTCTTCGGTAAATACTGTTCTTTCAAAGCTACCAGATTTATTCTCGTGCTTGACTGTTTTCTTATCTCTTTCCTCAATTGCAGCAACCAATGATCTGATTCTGATTTTAGCTGCTCCCAAATTATTTCCTTCATCTATTTTTAAAACTGTATATATTTCATCATTTGAATGAAGTATTTCCTGAACCTGATCAGTTGTAACAGCATCCAGTCCGCATCCGAAGGAATTCAGTTGAATCATTTCAAGTTCCGGGTGCGACTTTACTACTGTTGCCGCTGCATACAGACGTGAATGATATTTCCACTGGTCAACAACCCTAAGTGGCCTCTCAGTCTTAGCAAGGTGAGCTACAGAATCCTCCGTAAGAACTGCAAAACCAAAAGACGTTATGATCTGAGGAATTCCATGATGTATTTCAGGGTCCACATGATATGGTCTTCCGGCAAGCACTATACCCTTTTTGCCGGTATCCTGCAAATATTTAAGGGTTTCTTCACCTTTTTTCCTGACGTCTTCTCTAGCCTTTTCTTCTTCTGCCCATGCCTTTTCTACTGCTTGTTCAATTTCTGTTTTAGTGATACCTAGTTCCTTTCCCAGTACTTGGAAAAGGCGTACTTTGAGTTTCTCTTTATTGTCATATGGCAAAAATGGATTGAAGAATTTAACTCCACTTGAGTGAAGTATATCCATATTATTCTTAATTACTTCCGGATATGAAGTAACAATCGGACAGTTATAATGATTGTCGGCCTCTTTATCCTCAATCTTCTCATAAGGTAAAGAAGGATAAAAAATATAGTTAACCTTTTGGTTTATAAGACTCATAATATGACCATGTACAAGTTTAGCCGGGTAACAAACCGATTCCGATGGCATGGTCTCAATACCCAGTTCATATATTTTCTTTGATGAACGAGGTGACAATACCACCTTGAATTTCAATTCATCAAAGAAAGTAAACCAAAAGGGAAAGTTCTCATACATATTCAGAACACGCGGTATACCTACTGTTCCCCTACTATGCACAATGTCACTGTTTTGCCTGTACCCGAAAATTCTTTTATATTTGTAGTCATACAAATTTGGTACATCTTGTGTAGTGCTTTCGATGCCCGCGCCTCTTTCGCACCTGTTTCCGGATACAAATCTGCTTTCGTCGCTGAATTGATTGATAGTGAGAAGACAATTATTACTGCATGATTTACATCTTTGAAGCTCAGTTTCAAAAACAAAGTTTCCTATATTTTCTCTTGAAAGGATGGTAGACTTTTCCCCGGTATACCTTTCCCTTGCTATAAGAGCAGCTCCAAAAGCTCCCATTAATCCTGCTATATTAGGCCTTACAGCCTCTCTCTCTGATATGAGTTCAAAGCTTCTTAGTACAGCATCATTGAGGAAGGTTCCTCCCTGTACTATTATCTTTTTGCCCATTTCCTTAGGGTCTCTTATTTTGATAACCTTCATCAGTGCATTTTTTATTACCGAATAGGATAACCCCGCTGATATATCACCAACCTGAGCCCCTTCTTTTTGAGCCTGCTTAACTCTGGAATTCATAAATACGGTACATCTTGAACCAAGGTCAACAGGCTTTTCAGCCAGTAATGCTTGCTGCGCAAATTCCTCTACTGAAAAATTCAGTGACTTTGCAAAAGTCTCAATAAAAGAGCCGCAACCCGAAGAACATGCCTCGTTTAACATAATACTGTCTATTACACCATCTTTTATTTTTAGGCATTTCATATCCTGACCGCCGATATCAAGAATAAAATCTACTCCCGGCAGAAAGAAATCTGCAGCCTTGTAATGTGCAATTGTCTCTATTTCACCGATGTCTATCCCTAACCCTGCCTTTATTAACCCTTCCCCATAACCTGTTACGGTGGAGTTAACAATCTTTGCATCTGCAGGCAATTTGGAATAGATATCTTTTAATATTTTTACAGATGAACTTAAAGGACTTCCCTGATTACTTCCATAGAAGGAATAAAGTAGTTCACCTTCGTCATTAATTAATACAGCCTTTGTTGTTGTAGAACCGGCGTCAATCCCAAGAAAACAGTCTCCCCTATAATTCTCAAGTGGTTTAACGGAAACTGATTGCTGGGCATGTCTATTTCTGAATTCATCCAATTCTTTTTGTGAATTAAATAGGGGTTTTAAACGCTCAACCTCGTGTACCGATATAGTGTTTAAAACCGGAAGTTTATTCTTTATCTCTTTAAAGGATGTTATTTTACATTCCTTTGAAGACAGAGCAGCACCTATTGCTACAAAAAGCTGTGAGTTTTCTGGAAAAATAACTTGTTCAGGTTTCAGATTAAGTGTTATCTCAAACCTTTTTCTAAGCTCAGAGAGAAAATAAAGGGGACCTCCCAAAAACGCGATATTTCCAGTTATCGGTTTTCCGCATGCCAGTCCGCTTATTGTCTGGGTTACTACAGCCTGAAATATGGAAGCGGCTATGTCCTCCTTTGCAGCACCTTCATTAAGCAGTGGTTGTATATCCGTCTTAGCAAAAACACCGCACCTTGCTGCAATAGGATATATGACTCTGCTTTTTTTGGCAAATTCATTAAGCCCTGTTGCGTCCGTCTGCAGCAAGGAGGCCATCTGGTCAATGAAAGCACCTGTACCACCTGCACAGGTACCATTCATCCTCTGTTCTAGTCCACCTCTGAAATATGTGATTTTAGCATCTTCTCCACCTAATTCTATAGCTACATCTGTTTGCGGAATGACGGTTTGAATTGCTTCCGAACCTGCAATTACCTCTTGAATAAATTCAAGTCCCAACCACTGGGAAACCAGCAATCCGCCAGACCCGGTTATCATCATCGTACATTCTTCCTGATAAAAACAATTACACATTTCATTCATTAACTCATATATAGTTTTACGTATATCTGAATAATGTCTTTGGTATTTTGAATATACCATTTTGTTATCTTTATCCAGTACAGCCATTTTTACCGTGGTTGAACCAACATCTAACCCCACATGATATTTTTTCTTCATATTTAAGACCTAATCTCTCCAAATTAGAATTTTAAGTTAATTATTCTTTTGTTATATTTATATGCAATTCTTCCATTTGTTTTTCATCAACGACGTCTGGTGCATTTGACATCAGTTCGGATGCATTCTGTACCTTCGGAAAAGCTATTACGTCTCTAATACTGCTCCTCTTTGCCATAAGCATTACGAGCCTGTCAAGACCAAATGCCATTCCCCCGTGAGGTGGAGTTCCGTACTTGAATGCCTCCAGAAGGAAACCAAACTTTCTGTTAGCGTCCTCTTCTGAAAACCCTAGCATTTTGAACATCTTGGATTGTAATTCCTGTATATGAATTCTGATACTTCCTCCACCAAGCTCAACACCGTTTAAAACCATGTCATAAGCCT
Source organism: Bacillota bacterium (assembly GCA_023390335.1). GTDB lineage: Bacteria > Bacillota > Clostridia > Acetivibrionales > DSM-1351 > Ruminiclostridium. Next base: position 115,673 of record JAEWCZ010000091.1, read on the forward strand.
TTGCGCGAACTCTACCCGGGTCTGTATCCAGATATTCTAAATCCTCATCCATAGGACTTGTAAAAGGATGGTGTTTTGCAGCCCATCTCTGTTCTTCCTCATCATATTCGAATAACGGGAATTCAGTAACCCAGAGGAACTTAAATTCATCCGGATTAAGAATATCCAGCTTTCTTGCAATTTCAAGTCTTAACTGGCCTAGTGCATCGAAAACCACATTATTCTTGTCTGCTACAAAACATATTAAATCTCCTGCCTCAGCCTGAACCCTATCCAGAATAGCTTTCATTTCATCTTCTGACATAAACTTTGCAAATGATGATTTTATCTCGTTTTCCGAGCTAATAGAAATCCATGCCATTCCCTTTGCCTTGTAAGTCTTAACTACTTCTACCAATGCATCTATTTCTTTTCTGCTGAATTTAGCACAACCCTTTGCATTTATTGCTCTTACACTGCCACCCATGGCAACTGCATCGGTAAACACCTTAAAGCCGCAATTTGCAACCATGTCTGACATATTTACCAACTCCATACCAAAGCGGATATCCGGCTTATCTGAACCAAACCTCTCCATAGCTTCTGCATAAGGCATTCTAAGAAACGGAGTTTCAACATCTATATCCAAAGCTTCCTTAAAGGCTTTCTTTACAAAACCTTCATTTACCGTAAGAACATCATCAACATTTACAAATGACATTTCAATATCTATCTGAGTGAATTCAGGCTGTCTGTCAGCTCTTAAATCTTCGTCCCTGAAACATTTTGCAATCTGGAAGTATCTGTCATAGCCTGATACCATCAATAACTGTTTGTATAACTGTGGGGACTGAGGTAATGCGAAGAACTTTCCGGGATGAACTCTACTAGGTACAAGATAGTCTCTTGCACCTTCCGGTGTACTCTTTATCAATATAGGAGTTTCGATTTCCAAAAATCCGTTTTCGTCATAATAGTCTCTTGCCACTTTTGCAACTCTGTGTCTGAGTATGAGATTTCTCTGCATATCAGGTCTTCTTAAGTCCAAAAATCTGTACTTAAGACGTGTTTGTTCGTTAACCTCTGAATTTTCCTCTATATACATAGGCGGAGTTTCAGAACTGCTGAGTATTCTCAATTCACTGGCAATAATCTCAATTTCTCCTGTGGCCATTTTTTTGTTTACTGCCTCGGTCGAACGAGCCGCAACTGTTCCTACGGTCGCTATTACAAATTCGCTTCTTATTGTTTTAGCTTTTTCAAACATTTCTCCGTCTTTATCTGTAAATACCAGCTGAACAATTCCTGTTCTGTCTCTTAAATCGATAAAAACCAAGCTACCCAAATTTCTTTGTTTTTGAACCCAACCCATAACAGTTACTTTCTCACCTATATTTGAGCTGCTCAGTTCTGTACATTTGTGGCTTCTTTTCAAGCCATGTATTGATTCTCCCATGTGTTTATCCTCCCATCAGAATTTTTCTGATTATATGTTATCCTGTGCTTTTAATTTTTCAATTATCTGTTCAACAGTCATATCAGTCTGATCTCCTGTTGCCATGTCCTTTAATTTATAAATTCCCGATGTAACCTCATCTTCACCAACAACTATTACATAAGGTATACCCAGTTTATCGGCATATGAAAACTTCTTTCCTATTTTTCCTTCATTAAAGTATATTTCAGCAGACACGCCTTCATCCCTAATTTTTGTTGCTATTTCCAAGGCATTTCCCATTGTTCCGTTCATTGGTATTACCAGTATCTTTGACAGCGTAGCCCTTTTCATTTCTCCAAGAATTCCTGCTTCCCTGAGCTGATAAAACAGCCTTGAAAGACCTATGGAAATACCTACACCCGGCAATTTTTTTGTTGTATACTTTTGAGCAAGATTGTCATATCTGCCGCCTGAACATACACTTCCGATAGACGGATACTGATTAAGAACAGTTTCGTAAATCGTACCTGTATAATAGTCCAAGCCTCTTGCAATAGTAAGGTCTATAGTGTAGTTTGACGAAGGAACCTTGAAGGAATCTATGTAATTAACCACTAATTCCAGTTCATTTATAGCCTCATTAAACATCTCATTCTGGATATTCATTTCTCTAAGATTTTTTATTATGTCCCTGCAACTACCCTTAGTTCCTACAAAATCCAGAACCCTTTGAGCATTTTCCTTGGAAAGTCCTATAGCTTCAAGCTCTTTTAAAACTGCTTCATTGCCTATCTTCTCAAGCTTATCTATAGTTCGTAACACTTCAGTTTTATCTGATACTTTAAGGTCTTCAAAAAAACCGTTTAATACTTTTCTGTTATTTATCCTGATTGTAAAATCATCAAATCCAAGTGCCTTAAAAGTTGAATAAATAACGCTTAATATTTCAGCATCATTAATTACGCTGAGACTTTCATTTCCTATTATATCTATATCGCATTGATAAAACTCTCTAAATCTGCCCTTTTGAGGCTTCTCACCCCTAAAAACCTTGCCGATATGATACCTCTTGAATGGAAATGTCAATTCTCCGAAATGCTGTGACACGTACCTAGCAAGCGGAACCGTTAGGTCAAATCTCAAAGATAAGTCGTTATCTCCCTTATTAAACCTATATACCTGCTTTTCTGTTTCACCGCCACTTTTTGCCAGCAAAACTTCTGATTTTTCAATCATGGGTGTATCAACAGGTATAAAACCGTACTTTTCATATGTTTTTTTAATGGTATCCAGCATGTTGTTAAAAACAATCTGATCAGCCGGCAATAATTCCATAAAACCCGGTAATATTGAGGGCGTAATTACTTCTTTTGCCATTGTTACAACTCCTATCATAAGTATAATACACTACCAATTATTAACACATTAATTGATTATTAAAAGAAATATGTAATTTCTATTGAAAGATTATCCACGAACAGTAAAAAACCTCCCGTATCCCAACAAGGGACGAGAGGAACTTCCCGTGGTGCCACCCTAATGATTCTAAAATAGAACCTACTTAGTTCCTTAACGCGGAAAACGGATGAGTGTTCTCATCAGCCCTTAAGCTATGCTCTAAAGGGTGTCTTTCAGTAGTCTTACTATAAGCTGCTCTCAGTCCATGACAGCTTTTCCCTTAATAGCAGTACTAATTACTCTTCCCTTTTAAGGCTACTTCCCTATTTACATACATATATTTTAGAATTTACATCTAAGCTTGTCAATATTTATTATTTTCTTCAGCAAGAATATTGGCTTTTCGTTCAAGCATTTCATCAATTCTACCGATATATTCCTCAACACTTTTAACGTTAAAAGATCTTTCTATCCTGTTCATAGGGAAAATTACCTTCGTAACCGCTCCTGCGCCGCAAGCCAGAATCGTCTGCCGCTCCTCCATGATTTGTATATTATACAAACACTCCATACCAGGTCGACTATATCCTACATTTTCCAAATTTCCCAGAATATTTTTCTGTCTGTACAGGTAATAGGGGTTTAACCCCATTTCTTTTGCACTGGCCCGGGCCATATCAACCATTTGGGCTGAATCAACATACTGGGTTTCCAGACTGTAGTTTCCCATTTCCTTTGTCAGCTGTGAGGCCCTTTTTATGGCCATCGTATGAACAGTTAAGCTATCCGGATTCATCTCTTTTATTTTCTTTAAAGTTGCATCGAACATTTGAACATCTTCTCCGGGTAGTCCGCAAATTAAATCCATATTTATATTGTCAAAACCCATATTCCTTGCTGTGTAAAAAGCCTTTTCCACATCTTCCGGTTTGTGTAGCCGTCCTATTCTGACAAGGGTTTTTTCATTCATTGTCTGAGGATTTATGCTAATTCGTGAAACCCGGCTGTTTTTAATGACCTTTAGCTTATCAACATTTATGGTATCTGGACGACCGGCCTCAAGTGTATATTCTCTAAGATTTTTCATATCAATACACTCTTCTATCCCACTAAGCATACGGCTTAGCTGCTGCTCATTCAGAGAAGTTGGTGTACCCCCTCCAATATATATGCTTTCAGCAACCAATCCTTTTTCTTTCATAAGTAAGGCAGTGTGCCTTATTTCCTTCAAAAGTGTATCTACATATACATCAACCATTTTTTTATATTGCGTTATAGTACTTGAACTAAAGGAACAATATAAACAACGGGTAGGGCAAAAAGGAATACCAATGTACAGTGATATATTGTTTCCCTTTGACTCTGTGAACAATTCCCTCTGATTAACTGCTACTTCATATAGAAGCTTTGCTTTATTCTCCGTTACAAAATAATCCTTGTGTAAAACAGAAAGAATATCGCTCTCTGTCATCTTCCGGTCAATTAACTCATTTACCAATTTAACAGGCCTTATACCTGTCAGGATACCCCACGGAATAACCTTGCCGGTATATTGAGTCAGCAATAAAAACAGCTTTCTTTTTAGTAGCCTCTTAAACTCTTTTACTTTAAGCTTATCAGAAGAATCAATTATTCCTGTGCACGGGAGTCTTATAAGCTCGCTGAAATTCTTAGCCTTAAGGCTTATATTAAAGCAGTTATCTCCATCCTTATAAGACATAGAGCAGAAAAGAAATGCCCCGGAACACTCATCCCAAGGCTCATCGGATTTCTTTATTTCATTTTGAGCAAAAAATAATTTTGTTACATCCTCAATTTCATAATCAAAATACTTTGTCTCATTATTGTAAATTAACATTTTATCCTCTTTTACCATTGAACAGCATTTTTTATAGGATTACTCCTAATTTCATTTATAATAGTTGTACTCCCACCATGACCGGGGTAAACAATGGTTTCACCAGGCAACAAGAAAAGTTTCTCAACAATTGAATTATAAATGTCCGAAAAACTACCGTTAGGTAAATCCACTCTACCGTAGCCATACTTAAATAATGTATCTCCGGAGAAAAGCAAGTTTTCAACCTGAAGACAGATAGAGCCTGGTGTATGTCCCGGAGTATGAATTACCTTAAACTCCAGATCTCCTAATTTTACATTGTTTCCATCCCTAAGAACTTCATACTTGCTTTCAAAGGTTGCGGCTTTTCCCGTAAATGCAGATACATTGAATCTTGCATCTGTCATTGCCTGTTCATCGTCAATATGAATATACACCTTGGCATTTGTTTTTTGTGCTATATCATCAACATACAATAAATGGTCAATATGCCCATGGGTAAGTATAATTTTCTTAATACTTGTGTTGGATTCCTTTTCTGCAGCAAATACCTTATCACTGGGAACTCCCGCATCTACCAGAATAGCTTCTTTTCCGCTTCCAATCAGATAGGAAATAGAGTCGTACAACCCTCCATTTATTGGTTTTACAAACATATTCTGAACCTCCGTAATCTAAAATTCCTTTTTACTGTCCAGTAAAAGTGTAACCGGACCGTCATTGCTTATATCAACAAGCATATCTGCCTGAAAAATTCCTGTTTCCGTAAGTACACCCGCTTCTCTGCACTTGTTAACAAAATGTTCATACAGTTCTTTAGCTATCTCCGGTTTAGCAGCTTTGTCAAACCCGGGTCTTCTACCTTTCCTGCAATCCCCATAAAGTGTAAACTGTGAAACGACAAGTATATGCCCGCCTATATCCAACAGTGACTTATTCATCTTACCGTTTTCATCCATAAAAATACGCAAATTTAGTATCTTTTCTGAAAGATATTCTATATCACGGTCGTCATCTTCCTTGCCAACTCCAAGAAGGACCATAAGGCCCTGACCTATGCTTCCCGCAATCTTTTCACTTACAGTAACAGTTGATTTCTTTACTCTTTGAACAACTGCTCTCATTTACATAACCCCCGATTATTGTTTGTTTCTGGTTACGTCAAATACGCTGTCTATTTTTCTCAGTCTTTTAATTATTTTTTCAAGCTGCTCAGTGTTTGTTATCTCAAGGGTAAGAGTTATAATAGTAATTTGTTCCTTGGTGGTCCTTGCATTGACTGCCTTTATAGGTATTTTTGCTTCTGTGATACAGTTGGTAACATCCAGTAGAAGAGAAGTCCTATCATTAGCCATTAGGGTTATATCTGCCTTATAAGCTACGTCATTTGTGCTACGCCACTTAACGTCTATAAGTCTTTCTTCTTCCTCCGGATCAGCAGAAATATTTATACAGTCGCTTCTGTGAACCGAAACACCTCTTCCCCTGGTTATATAACCTATTATCTCATCACCTGGAACAGGGTTGCAGCATCTTGATAAACGTACAAGACAATTATCAATTCCCTTTACTACTACACCGCTTTCAAGAGTGTGTTTTTTCTTTCTGTCATTTTTGGTCTGGGCTATTGTTTCCAGTATTTCTTCTAATTCTTCAGGCTTAAGTGTCTTTTTGAATTCTTCCTTGAGTCTCATTATGACCTTATTAGCCGTAATTGCTCCATACCCTACTCCGGCATATAAATCTTCCTGAGATGCAAAATTGTATTTTTTTAATACAATTTCAACCCATTCGGTTCTAAATAGCTGTGTATAGGACAAACCTTGCTTTTTAAGCTCACGCTCAAGCATTTCCTTGCCCCTGATAATATTTTCTTCACGCTTTTCCTTTTTAAACCACTGATTAATCTTACTTTTCGCCTGACTGCTTTTAACAATTTTGAGCCAATCCCTGCTAGGGCCATGAATTGTTGATGAGGTAAGAATATCTATTATATCGCCGTTTTTCAGCTTGTAATCTATAGGTTCCATTTTACCGTTTATCTTGGCACCTATCATTTTATTACCGATTGCACTGTGTATTGCATAGGCGAAATCTACGGGTGTTGACCCCACAGGAAGATTTATAACATCGCCTTTTGGTGTAAATACAAATACCTCGTCGGTAAACAGGTCAATCTTAAGGGTTTCCATAAATTCGCTTTCGTCTCTGGTATCCTTCTGCCATTCCAGAAGTTGCCTGAGCCATGCAAATTTATTGTCCGAATCTTTTGCATTGTTAATTCCTTCTTTATATTTCCAATGCGCCGCAATACCAACCTCTGCAACCCTGTGCATATCCCACGTTCTAATCTGTACCTCGAAAGGTTGTCCTTCTGGACCAATTAATGTGGTATGTAAAGATTGGTACATATTTGGTTTTGGCATGGCAATATAATCTTTGAATCTGCCGGGCATGGGCTTGTATAGTTCATGTACAAGCCCTAGCACGGCATAGCAATCTTTTACTGAATTTACAATTATTCTAAAAGCAAACAAGTCATATATTTGTTCAAGTGTCTTGTTTTGCTTTACCATCTTTCTGTAAATACTGTAGAAGTGCTTTGGTCTTCCATCTATTTGTGCATTTTCTATTCCAAGTTCATTTGTTTTTTCTCGTAGAGTATCGATGATTATTGTTATATATGCTTCTCTTTGTTTTCGCTTTGTATTAATTTTTTCAACAAGATCGTAGTATCCCTTTGGATCGAGATATCTGAGACAAATATCTTCAAGCTCCCACTTAATTTTAGAAATACCAAGCCTATGGGCAAGAGGAGCATATATCTCAAGGGTTTCTCTTGCTTTTTCAAGCTGTTTGTCCTGAGTCATGTACTTAAGGGTTCTCATATTATGAAGCCGATCTGCAAGTTTTATCATAATAACCCTGATATCCTTAGCCATGGCTAAAAACATTTTACGTAGATTCTCAACCTGCTGCTCTTCTTTTGTAGTGAACGGGATCTTTCCCAGTTTGGTTACACCATCCACCAGTTCTGCTACTTCTTGTCCAAACTGAGCTTTCAGCTGATCGTAAGTACATGTTGTATCTTCTATGGTGTCATGTAAAAGGGCAGCAACAAGCGCCGTACAATCCAGCTCCATCTCGGCAAGAATTATAGCGACCTCAACCGGATGAATAATGTATGGCTCTCCTGATATTCTCTGTTGACCCATGTGCGCTGCTTTCGAAACAGAGTATGCTTTTTCAAGCATTTCAAAGTTGCAGCTAGAGTCATATTTTTTTACTTTCTCAACGAGTACCGAAAAGCTGTCTATCAATGTGTCCCTCCACCTGTCCAAACGACTCCCGAATGGATTACAAATTTAATCTTGTTAGAACTTCACTATGGATTCGACTTTATAACCTTTGAGCTTATCTCTTCCATTCAGTGACGCAATCTCAATAAAGTAAACTATGCCTGCAACCTCTCCTCCCAGCTTTTCAATAAGTCTAATATTAGCTTGAGTTGTTCCGCCTGTTGCAAGAAGATCATCAACGATTAATACTCTCTGGCCCGGCTTGACTGCATCTGCATGCATTTCAAGGACATCTTTACCGTATTCCAAATCATATTCTTCACGTATGGTTTTATATGGAAGTTTTCCTTTCTTTCTTACAGGAACAAAGCCTTTACTCATGTGGTATGCCAGGGGTGCACCAAAAATAAATCCTCTTGACTCTGAACCTACAATAACATCAAAATCTCCCATCTCTTCCGCCAGTATCCTGAAGGAATCCATACACGTTCTGAATGCCTCCGCATCCTGAAGAACTGTGGTAATATCGATAAAATCGATTCCTTCCTTAGGAAAGTCCATAACATGTCTGAGTTTATCTTTAAAATTCATAGTAAACTCCTCTCATAAATAAATATTATATCATACATAATATTATTATAAATAAATAAATTCTTAGTTACAAGGATGGATAATTTTAATGTAGGAAAATATTATATTTTGTCCTTTCGAACTACATGACTTTTTTCTTTAGTTAATAAAAAAATGAATCTTAATCAAATCCCACTTTTGCTTTCGGAATAACCTAAAAAACTTGCATACCAGCATTTGTTACTCCATATGTCTGGCATGCAAGTAATTTCTAATACAATAATAAAAAATGATATTATCTATACTTTATACAGATTGATGTACCCAAAATTGAGATAGTATATTTTGTACATCCTGAGGTTTATCCTGGATAGCTTGTTCCCAGGACATTCCATTTTGTTGGGTAAAGGCTGCCATTGCCTGAACAAGTTGTTCAACCTGAGTATTGTTAAGTATACCACCATCCGAAGTTTTAAATTCTTCAACCTGGTTGTAACTACCTGAATACCATGAGTTGATAGTTATGGTATCCGTTGTTCCATTTATAGAAACCATCAGGTTATTACTCTCATGGGTAAATATAAGTTTTAGTAGCTCTTCACCAAATGTCACAGTATCTTTGTTACCAGAGGTTGTATCAGAATCGTATATGGTATCAGTTCCGTCACCCAACCCAAATATGTAGGTGTCGTTGCCGGAGCTTCCTTCCATGTAATCCGTACCGGTATATCCTGCCAAGGTATCATTACCGTTTCCTCCATACAGCTTATCATCACCATTTCCGCCATCTATGCTATCATTTCCGTCATAACCATAAATGATATCATTTCCTCCAAAGCCTTTGAGTATCTCATTATAACTGCTTAATCCGTCACTAAAACCATTTAGCTTATCATCATCTTCTGTTCCCCAAATACCTATTGGCTGTTGTGTTATAGCTGCCACATCCCACACAGTTCCGTCTGCAAACTGGATTTGCTCTATCTTGTTCACCATGTTTGTGGAGTCATAGTTGCTACCATAATTCGGATTAAAGTAATCCTTCACTATCAGTTTATCTGTAGTCCCGTTAATGCTGAGTTCCAAATCGTTACTGTACCTTTTGATTATTATATCGCTAGGCAGCACATCATCTTTTATACTTATGATATCCAGATTTCCAACTGTTGTGTCGGTGTCTTTTATTGTATCTACTCCATACCCTCTGCCGAATATGTAGGTGTCATTGCCATTACCTTTATAGCCTACATACTTTCCGTTTCCATCTAATGTATCATTTCCAGCTCCCCCATCTACTATGTCATCACCAGTCTCTCCATACAAGTTATCATCTCCTTCATCTCCCATAAGGCTATCATTACCTGTACTTCCATACATTGTGTCGTTTCCGGCTCCTCCATTTATTACATCATTTCCTCCATCTGCCGCTACAGAGTCATTTCCTTCTCCTAAGTATATTATGTCATTTCCTGATCCCGATCTTATACTGTCGTCGTTATCATTATTTCTTCACCTCCCTAATAAACCGGGGTGACGCTATATATTCAAAATCAGTCTTAGAAACACAATTTCTACCCGCAATCCCCAACGCACCAATCGCTTCCTTTATTAGTTCAATCAGCTCCCCTTTAACATTTAGCAGGCTTTCAGGAGCATCTATTTGAGTTATCTTCCACCTCATTTTAACACCGCTACTAATTTTTCCATCTCCTTCACTAAAAGTTGCCAGTTTGATTAAATTTTTTCCCCATACCATGGCAAAATACTGTGGAGCTTCGGAAGTGTAAAATCCTTGTCCCCCGCCAATACTTACCAAGAAAACTTCCCTTTCTCGATCTATTGCCCAGTAAGGTGTCATAATAGGTTCTCCTGTGGACATACTTATAATGCCAAATGAATTTATCCATTCCCTATCCGATTCAGAAATTTTTTCATATACAAATGCCATAGTCTTTATCTCCTCATATATAAAATTATTGTTTAACATTTACTGCGCCACTATTCCATATTGCAACTGCCTTTCAGCACTAGTCACAACACCTTTAGCCTTGGTATTCTGATTAATGTTGATAATTTTAGAGATTATTATGAATTGTTTTCAGACGATAAAATTTATAATTTTATCGCAAAATCTACTTAAGTTTCCATTATTTTGTAACACTTAATTATTATAGTGAGCAAAATAATTTAAATCAAAAAAAATTTTAATAGTCATTCCACACTCACAAAGAAGTGAACTAATCAATATTGCATAATCCCATAATTTACCTACAATATATTCCAGCTAGCTATTCCAAGCTGTTTATATAAATTTATCAAAAAGGCTCAAAATACAGGATTATTTCGCCTGTGTTTTGAGCCTTTTTTAGAATCCCAATTGGAATACTTCATTCGGGATTTTTCATCTTGGTATCTACTAAATTATTTCAACTGGGAATTGCGTTCTCTTCCCAAGTAGATACTCTTTCATGAGTACATAATCAAGTGCATCTATTGCACCACTACCGTCCAAGTCTGCAGCAGTGAGTCCATCGGCGGAAGGGAATTTGGTTATTGAACCGAGGATATACTGCTTCATAAGTGAAAAGTCAAGTGCATTTATGTCTCCGCTTCCGTCTAAATCTCCATACACAATTTTATTTGCTTGACTATTGAACTTCCATGTATTTACATTAAATAAATACCCACTTCCGCCTGTAAATTTCAGATATAGGTCATGTACCCCTGTTGCACCGCTGACTGTGCAGGATTTTGTTGTCCAAGTCTGCCAACCTCCGGTTCCTGCGACATTACAGGTACCAACAAGTTTTCCATCAGCACTGTCAAGACGGATTTCTATACTACCTCCACTGGTTGCTGATGCAACACTGGCATCGAATGATGTCGCACCGGTAGTACCAAAATCAACGCCTCTAACCTTTACCCAGTCTCCATTCTCAATATTGCAAACATCACGGCCACCCGCGCTGCAATCCTCAGTGTTTATGCCACTTTCCTTAGCCATTGTTTCCGCTTCATTAGTAACATAAGGGTTTACATACTTCAGTTGGGTAAGACCATCTGTTGTAATGTTAACCTTCTGCATTGTTCCGTCTGCATTGTATGTTATTTTATCTATACACACACTTCTCTGGTATGTTCTTGCATCACCGCTTGCAGCACCGTTAGCTATAGCAACCGCTCTGTTGTGATAAGCTATATACCAGTTATTTTTAAATGAGAATATTGAATGGTGGTTATTATTTCCTTCATTGGAAGGAGGATTAGCCAATACAGTTCCTTTGTATTGGAACCCTGTCATTGGGTTGCTACTCATCATGTAATCTATAGTAGCAGCTCCCTTTGAAAAATCGGTAGAATATGAGAAGTAATACTTTCCATTGTACTTGTGAAGCAATGAAGCCTCAAAGAAAATCGGTGCCACAATCTGTGATGCGGAACCGTTAACACTGATCATATCACTGTTAAGCTTTATTACTCTTGTATTACCCTCGCCGTTTCCGCCAAAATATAAATATGCTTGTCCGTCATCATCCACAAAAGCGGCCGGATCAAAGCACCAGAATCCATTAGGAGGATTTACACCAGGAGTGCTTCCGGTTACAAGTGCTTTTCCCAGTGCATCCTTAAAAGGACCGGCCGGACTGTCGCTCACTGCAACTCCTATACTTCCACCGCCATTACCGAAATACATATAATACTTATTATTCCTTGCTACAACTGTCGGAGCCCATGACAATGAAGCCCAGCCAGATGCTTTAAAAACTTCCCCGTGATCCGTCCAGTTTTTCATATCATCTGTGGATATACATGTTATATCATTCATTTTGTAACCCGGATTATTGGGATCATATACATCATGTGAACAATAAAGATATAGTCTGCCGTTGGCCTCAATACCGGTCGGATCAGCCGTATAGCGCTGGTAAAAGATTGGATAATCGGCAAATACAGTATTAATGCCTGCCATTGATACCAGTATACAAATCACAAGTAAAACTGATAATTTTTTAACTCTCTTAAACATAAAATAAGCCTCCTTAAAAATTTTTAAATTTGGGTTTAAAAATTGAAGCAATAAAATAGACTCCTATACTAACAGTAAAAAAATAAATATGAGTTAATTAATTACTTTAATGGCTTTATTTTACTTTAATGTAAAGTTGGAGAAGTGTATAAATGATTCGATTTTTACTTAAATAACCTCCCTTCTTAAATTATATAAATTCAATTTTTTTCGAACCAACGAGGCACTTTACCTGAATATAACTAATACCACGACTAATACCACGACTCGAACAAGGAATTTTTTTAATAGACAGGTGTAAAGAATAGGAGCAAAATGAAAAGATCGATTAAAAATCCATTTCAACTCATTATAAAATGTAAACTGTTTCCATCTCAATATAAATTCTTTTGACTTTAGTATAATAATTTTGTGACTATTTGTATTTTGCAAAAAGGGAAACCTACATCGTGTACGTTTCCCGGTAAAATATAAGTGTTCGACAATAAACAACTGTAAATAATTAATTTTCACATAACCTGTTACCTATAATATTGTAAAACAATCTGGACATTTTTATATCCATTGTACTCATTTATATCAATGTTGAAAATAATATCCAGTTTTATTTTATTTACACGGCCTTCATACATGTTTTGCAATTCTGCCTCTCCAAACTTTTGAGAAACGTACTGGTCGAACTCCTCAATGTTCCCGAAGTAAATACAGTCAAGAAAACTGTTTCCACCCTGCAATCTAAGCTTTAGTACCTTTCTTTCGTTTCCGAATACGGAAGCACGTTTTATGGATATATCCTTCTCAGCAAAAAGAGGTTTCGAATTTCCTTTTCCGTATGGTTCCAAATAATTTAATTCTTCCGCCGTTCTTAAATTTATAGCTGATAACGGGATACGCGCGTCAATGTATATTTTTGGAATAAGGTCTTCGTCTGTAAGGGTAGTAATGCTATTTATTCTTTCCCTTAAAACTTCAACTTTGTCAGCCTCCAGACTAAACCCGGCTGCCATTGGATGTCCACCGAATTTCGTAAATAGTTCTCTACACTTGGATAGCTCCTCGAACATATTATATTCTTCTATAGAGCGGCCCGAGCCTTTTACACAATTCTCACCGCTTGTTAGTATAAATGTGGGAACATTATATTTTTCTCTTACCTTTCCGGCAATGATACCAGCAATACTTTCATGAATTTCCGGCTTATATACAACCAAAACCTTGTCGCTTTTTAAATCACTGTTTTCTATTGTTTCAATAGTCTCCTCCACACCTTTTACAGTCATGGATTTTCGTTCATTATTCAGCTCATATAATTCAGTTGCCATTACCTCTGCTTCCGTTTGCTCGTTAGTAAGCAAAAGTTTCAGTCCCTTCATAGCCCAGTCCAACCTGCCTGAAGCATTAATGCACGGACCTATTATGAACCCAAGATGATATACACCTATGCTTTTTCCTAATATTCCGGTTTTCTGTAATAATGCACTAAGTCCGATATTTTTTGTATCAGATATGACATTAAGCCCCTTCCTTACAAGAATCCTATTTTCATCAGTCAGGTCAACTACATCACAAACAGTTGCAATTGCTACAAACTCATAAAACTCGGATTCCTCCTCCCGAGGAATACACATTTCTTGATATAACACCTGTATAAATTTAAACGCCACTCCTGCCCCGCAAAGTAATTTAAACGGATACTGACAATCTGCCTGCTTATTGTCAATTATCGCATCTGCTTCAGGTATAGAGTCAGGTACATCATGGTGATCTGTAACTATTACTGTTAAACCGGACTCTTTTGCAAATTGTATCTGTTCTTTTGCTGCAATACCATTATCACAGGTAATAATAGTATCAATCCCTTCATTTAAAGCATTTTCAACCAAGCTGTTACTTATACCGTATCCATCCAGTATCCTGTGAGGAATAGCATAGTCAACAATTGCCCCGCACCTAGCCAAGGCTTTATATAATATATAAGTACTTACTACCCCATCAACATCGTAGTCGCCAATTATTCGAATTTTTTTATTGAGCTTTATTTTTTCTTTGACAATTGAAACGCCCTTTACCAGATCCTTCATTTGCCTTGGATCATACAATCCTCGACTATCAGATTTGATAAATTTTCTGGCATCATCAATATCCTTTATACCTCTGTTTACTATAATCCTGCAAAGAAGTTCGCTAATTCCCAATTCCTTTGACATTTTCTTGAAATCAAACTTAGGATTTCTTAGTATCCACTTTTGCAAATCCACCTGACCCCCATATATTATTATTACTTCATTGAAGCTATCAATAGCTCTATAGCTGTTCTATCAGTCATTTTCCCCGTTTTTATGGACTCATCCAGTTCAAGGCTGTAATACATGGCTTTTTCCAAAATACCTATGTCCATATTCCTGCTTAATCCAAGAACTTTAGAGGCTACAAAAGGTGTTAATCCCAATTGTTTTGCTGCCGCATCCTCTCTTAAACCCTGTTGTTTCAGTAATTTCATCCTGTAAACCATTCTTATCTGTCTTACAATCATATACATTATTTTTTGCATTGGTTCCTTCAAAGAAGCCATATCATTTAATAGTATTAGTGCTTTTGAAATGTTACCTTCAGCCACGGCATCCGTAAGATCAAAAATTCTGCTTTTTATGGTTTTTGTGCATACGGACTGAACATCATCTATAGATATCTGTTGTTTATCTCCAATAAAATTAACTATCTTGTCAATTTCATTTAGTAGTTCCACCATGGAATATTCGCTGTTCTCAACTATATATGAAGCTGCGATAGAGTCTATTGTTTTTTTATGGCTTTTAAAGACCTTTGCTACCCATTTTACAAGATCAGCAGGCTTCTGATAATCGAACTCTACAACAAGACCTTTTTTCTTTATAGTATTAACAAGTTTAATTCTCTTGTCTACTTCTTGTTCCACAAATATGAGACACGTATAGGGTGGAATATTATCAATATAGTCTGCAAGTTTATTGTTTTCTGATTTCTTGTCAGAACCCTCACCCCCACCTTTTTTTGACTTGAAAAAGCCGGAGTTTCTGGCTATAACAAGCTTTTTATCACTGAAAATAGGCATAGTCTCGCAGTTTTCAATAAGAGTTTCAGTGTCTTTTTTGCCTTCTAGATATATATAATTTAAATCCTTGGTTTCTTCGTTAACAATCAGGTTGGCTATAGCATTCATATAATACTTTATAAGATAATCTTCCTGACCATAAAAGAGGTATACATTTTGCAGTTTATTTTCCTTTAATTCTTTTTTTAATATATCAAAACTCATATTCTTCCTCTTTTTATTATATTTTTAAGGTATCATTGTTCTAAAGCTAAACCCATTCCCATAGCTGGTTGCAATAACTGCTCCGTTTTCATCTGTTCTATAAAGTTTTGTTCCCTTCTCTTCAAATGAATCGATAACAAATTGGCTTGGATGGCCGAAATTGTTTCGCCCTACAGAAACAACAGCATATTTCGGGTTTATCGTCTTTATGTACTCCTTGCTTGACGAACCAGGAGAACCATGATGCCCTACTTTTATCATGTCCGCTTTTAAATCCAGACCTTGTTTTAACATTCTCTCCTCTGATGGAATCCCGCTGTCCCCTGTAAACAAAACTTTTACATTCTTATAAACTAATTTTAGCACTAACGAACTTTCATTTAAATCCTCTTGGGCAATGCTGTCTATTTTATAAGGGAGAGGGTTTAATACTTCAAATACTGTTTCGTTATCAAGGTTTATTCTATCTCCTTGCTTACATTTGATTACTGAAACATTTTTTCCTTTACAAATACTATTTATTTTCTCAAATCCTCGTCCATCAGTTTCAGGCACTATAACCGTCCCCACTGACAGCTCTCTGAGCACCGCCTCAAGTCCCTCCGTATGATCAGAGTGTCCGTGGGAGGCAATGACAATATCAACTTTTTTCGTACCCCTATCAAGAATATATGGTACCATAACTGACTCACCAATATCAAACTCTGATTTAGAGTTTGCTTCACGTCCGCCTCCGTCGATAAGTATTTTTGTACCATGAGCTGTTCTTATAAATGTGCTGTCACCTTGTCCAACATCCAAAAATGTTATTTCAAGTGGTTTAGGTATTAACGCCTTAGCTCCAAACATAATAATTATCAAGATAATAATTGCTCTTTTCAGGTGCATTGTGTATTTTTTAGCCTTAAAATAATTTCTGCCTTTAAACATATAAATTATAAATAAATAGTAAAACAAAACCATTCCAATTGTAGGCGTAGGTAGCTTTAACAACGAAAAAGGTATTTTAGAAGTTACTTCTGTAACAAACAATATAAAGGACAGAAATGTGTTATTTATGTATCCGATAATTACCGCCAGATATATATTAAGTAAACCTGTAAATACCATAATAAACCCTATTATTGTTACAAATTCAACTAATGGCACAACAAGGATATTAGAAATAATAGAAAAGGTTGAGAAGTTGTTAAAATAATACAATGTAACAGGCATAACTCCTAATTGAGCAGCGATTGTTGCCGCAAGAGTATCCGAAATTACATCTGGGATATATTTACATTCTGTAAAGGATTTAATTTGAGGATAAAACATGACAAGGGATAGTGTTGCACCAAAAGAAAGCTGAAATCCTATATCAAATAGTGTATAGGGATTGATAATCAGTAAAATAAGGGCAGCTGCTGAAATACTTGTATAAATATCCGGCTCCCGCATAATAATTCTACCTATCAAGATTATTATTCCCATTATAACCGCTCTGACTACCGAAGCTGAAAATCCCGTAACAAATACAAATAGTACAAGTATAAAAATAGTAATTATATTTGCTTTCAAACTGCTCAATCTTAACTTTTTGAAAATAAAAGTAAATGGCAGAATGATAAATGCTACATTCATTCCCGAGGCAACCATGATGTGGGTTAATCCAGCTTTGCTGAATGCTGTAAAGGCATTTTCATCTAATCCGTCCTTATAGCCGATGAGCATACCTTCCAACAATCCTGCCTGGTTTTTATCCAGAGAATAACTGATTATGTCAATAACTTTATTTTTTATTGCATATCCAATTCTATATAAGTAGCCTCCGCCCTTTTGACCTGAAACTTGAATATCTGCTGCACTGTATAAATACACCCGTCCGGAAATTCCTATAGATGCAAGATATCTTCTATAATCAAAACCTCCGGGGTTGGTTGCGGGCTTTGGCTTTTCAACCACCCCTGTAAAACCTATTTTTGTTCTATACGCTACTTTTTTATTCGGTTCGTTTACATATACTATTACTTTTTTATTAACCTTTTGGGGTTTATTTTTATAAGCAATCGAATCGATTTTAAAAACAAAACTTGATTTGCCATTTTCAGAGACCTGTATCTCACTGGTTACATAACCCTTCAGGTCTATCGGATTATCGTAAAGCTCGTTAAAACTCCCCGTATACCGATATTCTGCATTATAGAAAAGCATACCACCTGCTATAAAAAATGAAAGTGTTATAAAAATTATATTTTTAATATTACCGAGTTTTTTAAAAATATAGGTTATAGCCAAGAGCATAATTGCAGAAATTATAAGAAAACGATTTAATCCAAAACCGTTTATAACGAGTATCCCAAAAATAAAGGACACAGCAAAAAGACAGAGTGGTCTTTTGATATTCAAATCAGCCTCCATGATTTTTTACAATATTATTGAATTTTATTATTGAATTTTCAGATAATGAAATTAAAGAAATTTGACATAGACCAGAAAAACGTCCAAACAAGACGTTTTTCTGGTCTATGATAAGATTTAAATTACTCTCTTTGCTCCAATGTAAGTTCCCCGATATTCAGATAAACTCTGAATAAGCACTTTTCCTTTGGAAGTTGATGCGTGGATAAACTGGTTGTTACCTAAGTAAATACCCACATGGTCTATAGCACCAGCTGATTTTCTGGAAGATGCATCAAAGAACAATAAGTCACCTGCTCTTAAAGTTGTCTTAGAAACTCTTACACCATTTGAATACATGCTAGATGCTGAACTATTGAGGCTAACACCGAACTTCTTGAATACGTAGCCTACAAAGCCAGAGCAATCAAAGCCGCTAGGGCTTTTCCCACCATAAACATACCTTACACCAATAAACTGCTTTGCATATGCAATTACTCTGCCGATTTGAGAATCATCCCCATCGTCGACAAATGTTGCAGCTTCCGTAGAACGGGAAGTTTTTGTTGAATTCGCTGCTGAAGAAACGAATTTCTTTGAAACGTATCCAACCTTTGATCCTACTTTAATCTTGTGCCATTCAGTTAATGTATCCAGTATTTGTATGCTGGTTCCCTTTTTAAGAGAACTTATTACTTTGCTGTCTGTACTGGCACTTTCTCTGAAATTGACACCATTAGCATTAATACTTCCTTTTGTGGTCAGAACCTTTATGTAGTCATTACTTACCCAACCGGTCTTTCCTTCAAAAGAAATCTTGTACCAACCGCTAGACTTATCAAGCACTGCAACTCTCTCATTTGAAAGCTTAGTGATGACACTTGCTGAAGTATTTGGGTCTTTTCTTACATTTACACTAGTACCCTGAATCTGTCCTGCTTGTGAAGCAGCCATTGCTACAGAACATACTAACACAAATGAAAAGGCGAAAATACAACCGACAAGTACCTTGGTAATCTTACCTGTCATTGGCCCCTCCTATAGTAGCGCTTCCGAAGTTAGCTGACGGGCTCGGGCAATAGGACCTCCCTACCATTCAATAAAAAAATAAAGAATGGATTAACCCCAAATCTTGGTTCCTCCGTACCTCTTTCGAGGATTCAGCTTATTAATTTCGTTATTATTATATTTAATTTATTACAGTTTGTCAAACTTTTAGTAATAATACAGCAACTTTTTGGTAATATTTTTGTAATATTAATGTTTTCTTACACTTTCTTCCACATGATCATGGCATGTTCAGTTATTTTTTGAAAATCACTATAGGTTTCAAATTCATGTTCTGTATAACCACATTTTTTCCAAAATTTTATACCTAAATTATTACTTTTGCTTACTGAAAGGCAAATCGTATTCACATTGTATGAATTCTTAAAATAAATCTCAAGAATACTGATGACCTTTTTACCGTAGCCTCTAGATTGGTACGGTAAGTCAATAGCCATTGAGTTTAACCACAGAACATTTTCCTCAACAGACAATGATCCTTTAACTAGACCTATCGATTTGTCAACACTGAAAGAATCTTTTGTTTCTAGAAAAATATCTAAAAAGAATACGTTATTCTGAGATATAAACTTAAAAAGCTGACAGGAAAACGTATCGTAGCTTATAAAGCTATAAACACCGGTTGCGTATTTAAATCCGTCTGTATTTTCGTAAATTGAATAAATATTTTTAATACTCCCGTAATTTATACTTTTTAACCGCAAATCTTCATCCAATATATTTATCTTTAACATATTACCATTCCTTACTGAATAAAAGGTGTTGATATATTTGAATTATACCAAAGAATTTAATAGAAAAAACAGCATATATTAGGAAATATTTGACACATAATATAAATAGCTTTATTTTTATTATATAAACAATATTAACATTTTACGAAAGATAGAGAGGAACAAAAAATGTGTCAGGTATTTAACGAAGATTTGTTTGAGTGTTCTCTTTTAACTATTAAATTATTACTTGAAGTGTTTAAAAAAAAATTAATAGATATAACTGATTTTAAGAGTAATACTGAACTTAAGATCAGCTATATCCAAAATAACCTTGTGCATATAAATGAAATTGAAAGAAGGTCGTTTATTGAATGTGTAATCCATGAATGTATTGAAATTAATCGCAGTTGCTAATTAAAGCTGTAAAATTGTAATATCAGGTCGTCTAATCTTTTACTAATTCTAAGAATGTCGTGTTTAGCCCATGGTTCATTATCCAACAAATCATAAAGCTGCTGCTTAAGACACTCGACTTCTTTGTTAAGTGTAAAAATGTTTGTTTGCATTATGTAACCCCACTTCTTCTCTTTGGTAAAATATATATGTATTTTACCATTATTTTGTATTCAAGTAAACACATATCCTAAAATTTGTAAGTTGTTAGTGATATTTTTTTTCTAAACCAGTTTACTTTTTAAGTGTTCAGTAGTATATTAAAATAAAATAGTTTGAAATTCAAATTAAGTGAGGATTAAGGATTATGAACTCGGAAACAAAAAACAGTTTGCTTATTGTGGATGAGCTATTTAGAAAGCTCTTCGATAAGTATAATAAACTAGAGAGTAAAAAGTTTTTTAGTAAAACACTTGACGATCTTACTGTTATAGAAATTAATACAATTGTTGTTATAGGGCACGGTGAGGAAGATAAGAAAATGTCAGAGATTGCAAATACTTTAGGCGTTACTTTTGGTACTCCTACAGTGACTGTAGACAGACTTATTAAAAAGGGTTATGTCGTTAGAAGACGTGACAAGGAAGACAGAAGGCAGGTTTTTATTTCTCTTTCTGAAACCGGGAAGGATGTTTTTGATTCTATTATTATGATTAGAAATATACTTGCTGAAAAAATATACGGTATACTTAGTGAAGACGAAAGAAAAGCCCTGATTAATATACTTTCATCACTTAATTCAAACTTTGATGATATTTTTTCGTTTAAAAATAAGTAGTTTTTTTTGTCGAATTGCTTTGAATTTCAAATTATTTTAATTTACAATATTCGAGGTGGTGAAATAAATTTTAAACGGACAATTATTCAGAGAAAAAAGGAGGTAAAAATTTATGGAAGCATTGAAAAAGTACAAGAAATTTGCCGTAGTCATTGCAGTTATTTTAATCCCACTGGTATACAGCTTTTTCTATCTTGATGCCTTTTGGGATCCATACAGCAAACTTGATAAGCTTCCCGTAGCCGTGGTAAATCAAGATAATGGAGCAACTTTCGGCGGTGAGAACAGAAACCTGGGAAAAGAAATAACAGATAATCTAAAAAACGATAAAAATCTTAAATGGGTTGTTACGTCAGAATCTGACGCAAAAGACGGTTTAGAAAACAGAAAGTATTACGCAATGATTAACATTCCCAGTGATTTCTCAAAAAATATTTCTTCAGCAGGCGAAAGCGACAAGACTCAAGGTAATTTAACATATACCGTTAATGAAAAGAGAAATTATCTTGCAAGTCAAGTGCTGAGCAGAGTTACATTAGAGTTTAAAGATAAAGTTTCAAAGTCCATTTCTGAAGAAATCGTCGGAACCCTATTAGATCAGATAAAGGATCTTCCTAATAGTCTCAAGGAACTTGATAATGGCTTAAAGGAAATAAAAGACGGAGCTGAACTACTTTACGACAGCAATAGTAAAATTGTAGATGGTCAGAAAAAATTCAACGATGGTGTTAATAAGCTTAACAACGGACTCTCAGATGCCAACAATGGTTCTACTACTCTGGCAAAAGGTTCAAAGCAGCTTAGTGATGGTGCAGAACTTTTCTACAAAAGTTTATCAGGTGGTTCTGATAAAATTAACGGTTTGGTTAGCGGTTCAAATGCTTTTATGTTAGGCCTGTCAAATCTAAATTCAGGTCTAAGTCAGTTGAATTCCGGTATTACCAAGGCTGCTCCCCAGATATCTCAGTTGACTAAAGGAAGCTCAGACTTAACTAGCGGAGTGCAGGCCTATACATCAGGTGTTGACAAATATGTTGAATCGGTAAACAAGGTTTCTCAAGCTCAGTCTGTTTTGGCAGGTTCTATTCAAAAATATGTAGCAAGTCATCCTGAAGCCATGACAGACCCGAATTTCAAGGCTATAATCGCTACCCTGGAGGCCTCAAAGGCTGTTCCTGAACAGCTCAAAAGTGCAGGTGAGCAATTATCAGCTTCCGGAAAACAGGTTACTGAAGGTTCCGGCAAAATTGCAGGCGGAATTACCCAGTTGGCTACACAATTAGGTTCTGTAACGCAAGGTATAGATAAACTTACTACAGGATCAAATAAGTTGAATAAATCATACCCTATGATTAACCAGGGTATCCTTGAAACTGCCGGTAGCATAAAAACTGCCTCTGATAAATCAAAGGAGCTTGCTTCCGGTGCTTCATCGGTTAATGAAGGAGCTGCTAAACTTTCAAGCGGTGTTTCTGCACTTGCAGCCGGTAGTAAGGAATTATCAAAAAATTCTGGCGCTATTTTTGACGGTGAGACAAAGATTCAGGATGGTTTAGGCAAACTTAAAGACGGAGTAACAGAAGCCAGCAGCGGTGTGTCCTCTTCCCTTCTCAAAGCCGACGGTAATTTGAACGGAACAGAAGGTTTGAAAGAGTATGCTGCAGATCCTGTTAAAATTTCTGAAAAGAAGATTTATGGTATCCCTGATTATGGTACCGCTTTTACACCATATTTTGTATCTCTGTCCCTTTGGGTTGGTGCATTGCTGATGTTCTTTGCAATTTATCTGGATGATGAAGTAAGATTCCGCAGATTTTCTTCGTCATCAAAAGGATTTGTAAGATTTTTTGCATATACTTTGATAGGCATTGCCCAAGCGATTGTTCTAGATATTGTTATATTTAAAGCGCTGCACCTAGAGGTTACCAATGTAGGACTTTTTGTATTGACAAGTCTCATAATATCATTGTCATTTACATCAATTATGAGATTCTTACTGGTACAGTTAAAAGATGTAGGAAAGTTCATTGCAATTCTGCTTTTGATATTACAGCTTACTTCCTGCGGAGGAACCTTTCCTATGGAACTTGTTCCACGATTCTTCAATGTACTTAATCCGTTTATGCCAATGACATATTCAGTTAATGCGATGAGAGAAATAATTTCAGGTATAAATGATGGATTCTTGGCAAAGAACATTATTGTTTTAGTTGCTATTATGACAGGATTCCTTGTACTGAACCTTGTAGTATCAAAGCTGAGATTTGGAAGCATTTCTTCTGATTCTGACGATTTTGTTAAATTATCAGAAGAAGTTTCAGCTTAGATAAATAAAACTTTATAATTTATTAATTGATTAAACTGACATAGTTTTTTAACTGTGTCAGTTTTTTACTGGAAGCATATCTTTATGTTTTTCTAGCAAAATATTATTAAAGGTATTCACTTTATTATATGCCATAATAAGGCAAACGGAGGTATAAACTATGAGAAACAGAAAAATAGATGACGATTCGCTTTTTACTGTTTTTGAGCGCATTATAAATAGTATTCCAATAAAATTTCAAAGTAACTCTAGAGAAGATTCTTATGATGACAGTAAAATGTCTGAAGAAGATATCGAAAAATTTAGATAAGAGTGTAACTTTAAGGGGCTGGACAGTCCCTTTTTCTCTTTTTTATTAAATTATATTCACACCTATCTTGACAAATATGTATTCTATTTTATATTCTTTAGTTATAAGAAAATAATATTCGTTTTAGAGATAATTCGTTTAATTTTATATGAGGTGATTATATGTCATGGAAAATTGAAACTAAATGCCTTCAGGAAGGCTATAAACCCGAAAACGGTCAACCCCGTGTACTTCCAATATACCAAAGTACAACCTATAAATATGACTCTACCGAACATGTTGCCAAGCTTTTTGACTTATCAGTTCCCGGGCACATGTATTCCAGAATCAGCAATCCTACAGTTGAATGTGTTGAAAACAAGATTGCAGCTTTAGAAGGCGGTATTGGTGCTCTATGTACATCTTCTGGACAAGCTGCCTCTTTGGTATCCATTCTCAATATATGTGAAGCAGGAGACCATTTTGTATGCTCCAGCACTATTTACGGAGGAACAATAAATCTTTTCGGTGCCAGCTTAAAAAAGCATGGCATAAGCGTAACCTTTGTTGACCAGGACAGCTCCGAAGAAGAGATTCAAAAAGCTTTTCTGCCAAATACAAAAGCTTTGTTTGGTGAATCTATTGCTAATCCTAAAATCAGTGTACTTGATATAGAGAAGTTTGCAAAAATAGCCCATAAAAATAATGTTCCACTTATTATTGACAATACCTTTGCTACTCCTTTGCTACTAAGACCTATAGAATATGGTGCGGATATTGTAATTCATTCAACTACAAAGTACATGGACGGACATGCCGTATCAGTAGGCGGAGTTATAGTTGACTCAGGTAACTTTAACTGGGAAAATGGCAAATTCCCCGGTTTGACTGAACCTGATGATACTTACCATGGTATGGTTTATACAAGAGACTGCGGTAAAGCTGCATACATAACCAAAGCAAGAGTACAGCTTATTAGAGACTATGGCTGCTACATGTCTGCAAACAATGCATTTTTACTGAATCTTGGACTCGAAACCCTTCATTTGAGAATGGAACGTCATTGCCAGAATGCCGAAAAAGTAGCAGAATATCTTTCAACAAGTGATAAAGTAGTATCTGTAAGCTACCCTACTCTGGCAAGTGACCCTTATCACCTACTTGCTGAAAAATATCTTCCAAAGGGCTGCAGCGGAGTTGTTTCCTTCAGAATTAAAGGTGGCAGAGAAGGCGCAGTTAAGTTCATGGATAAGTTAAAGCTTGCTGCTATAGTTGTTCATGTGGCAGATTGCAGAACGGCAGTACTGCACCCTGCAAGTTCTACACACAGGCAATTAAGTGATGAACAGCTTGTGCAAGCCGGAATTGATCCTGGTCTTATACGTTTTTCCGTAGGTATTGAAAATGTCGAAGATATTATAGCTGACATACAACAAGCCTTGGAAGGTTAATAATGTTAAATAGTATGGATAATACTGTGCTTTAATGAACAGTGTTATCCATATTGTTATGTAGTAGCTAATATTTTTAATGAGGTGTTAATATGCAATTTACTTTTGATGAATTAGATAAACAAATACTTGAAATAATACAGGCTGACCCGGTAATTTCAAACAAAGATCTTGCCGAAAAGGTGGGTCTCTCTCCTTCTGCTTGTCTTAGTCGCACCAAGAGACTTAAGGAAATAGGTGTTATAAAAAAATTTGCAGCAGTTATGGACGAAAAAAAATTGGGTTATGAAGTAATAGCATTTACCTTTGTAACCCTTTCACCTCATAACAGGGACATAACTAATGCTTTTTTGTCCAAAATCAATGAGACCCCTCAGATACTTGAGTGCTATAATATTACAGGCAGTTGGGATTACCTTATTAAAATTGCTGCCCACAACTTGGCTGATTGCAGAGATTTCCTTATAGATACTCTTCTTTCATTTCCGGGGGTAAACAAAATTGAAACGAGTATGGTACTAAGTACTGACAAGCAGAGCTTCTGCCTGCCGGTGGATTCGGTGGATCAAAAACAAAGCTAGTCGATTAGCCATTAAAATGGTATACTAATTATAATTTGGAAAATAAGTTGCAATTATTGCAGCTTTATTTTTTACAAATTGCATTTATTTAAAATATGCATGTCAGGAGCTTTAAAATGCCATTTGATGGAATAGTAACAAAATGTATAGTCAGTGAACTAAATGATTTACTTTCAGGAGGTAGAATAGACAAGGTATTCCAGCCTGAGAACGATGAAATAGTCTTATTGGTACGTTCAAAAGGTCAGAATCACAGACTTGTTGCAAGTGCAAATGCAAGTAATCCTAGACTTCATTTGACAACCTTGCAAAAAGAAAATCCTGCTGCTCCTCCTGTTTTTTGTATGCTTATGAGAAAACATGTTGCAGGCGGAAGACTTTTGGATATAAGCTTCCATGATTATGAGCGTGTTATTACATTAAATATAGAATCTGTTAATGAGCTTGGAGACCTTACAGTTAAGAAGCTTGTTGTAGAAATCATGGGTAAGTACAGTAACATTATCCTACTTAATAGCGAAAACAAAATAATTGATTCCGTTAAGCATGTTGACAGCGATATAAGCAGCGTCAGAGAAGTCATGCCTGCCAGGCTTTACATCCTGCCTCCTGCTCAAAACAAGGAGCTCCCTGAGCATATAAAAGTTGATAAAATTTTCAATGAAGAAAACCTTGAAGGGGCTAAACATCTGGAAGGTTTAATTTTAAATATTGTCAAGGGTTTCAGTCCTTATACTTGCCGAGACATATGTGCTGCTGCAGGAGTTCAACCAAAAACTCCTTTAAATCAGTTGACTGACTCTGATAAAGAAAAAATAAAGATTGCCCTTACAAGTTATATTGACAAAATTAAAAGCAATAATTTCTCACCCTGTATTGTTTATGAAGATAAAAGCTTGTTGAGGCCAATTGACTTTTATTGTTTTGAACCTTCTAAGGAGGTTTTCTATAAAAGCTATGACCTTTTGTCCACAGCCCTGGACCAATACTATATGTTGCGTGATACCAATGAGCGTCTGGGCCAGAAAATGGGTGATGTTTTAAAGGTTGTTAAAAACGGTATTGAACGATGCCAGAAAAAGGCCTCAATGTTTAATGAAAAACTCAGAGAAATAGCGGACAGAGATAAACTTCAACTATACGGAGAGTTGATTACCGCAAATATATACTGCATCCCTGAAGGTGCGAAATCTGTAAGAGTTCTGAACTATTACAGTGAAAATGAAGAATATATTGATATTCCTCTAAATGAGTATAAATCTGCTCAGGATAACGCTCAGAAATATTTCAAGCAGTATTCAAAAGCAAAAAGTACTCATTTAAATGTAACCAAACAGCTTGAGGAAACTTTATCAGAGCTTGAGTATCTTCAAAGCGTTCTAGCTATGCTTGAAAATTGTAGCTCAAGACAGGAAATCGATGAAATAAGACAGGAGTTAATCGACCAGGGATACATCAGACAATCAGTGAAGAATGCCAGAAAAAAGCAGGATAAACCGTCTTCTCCTTTGGAATTTGTTTCGAGCGACGGATTTCAGATTTTGGTAGGCAAAAATAATAAACAAAACGACTTGCTTACGCTAAAAACAGCAGCTTCCAATGATTTATGGCTTCATACAAAAGACATACCCGGTTCACACGTTATTATCAGGACAGAACGCAACATTGTTCCGGATTCTACATTGCTTGAAGCAGCAACCCTTGCAGCATATCACAGCAGTGCAAAAATGTCTTACAACGTTCCTGTAGACTATACCAATGTAAGAAACGTTAAAAAGCCTTCCGGCGCCAAACCCGGAATGGTTATTTATGAGAATTTTAAAACTATTAATGTTACACCTGAAGAAGAAATGGTAATAAAAATAATTAATAATAAAAATATTCTTTGTAAGTAGGATTGGGGGACTCATTTAAAATGATATCAAAAAAAATAAGCCATAATTTGGCTAATTCGTCAATGATACGAGCGATGTTTGAGGAAGGTGAAAAATTAAGAAAAATCTATGGTGCTGACAAAGTTTATGACTTTTCGCTGGGTAATCCTGATCCGGAGCCTCCTGCCGAGGTTAAATCTGCCCTCAGAGAGCTAGCAGGCTCCGGTGAGCTAAAAATGCATGCATACATGAATAATGCAGGATATCCTGAGGTAAGGGAAACAATCGCACAGAAAATAAATAGCGAAACAGGACTGAATTTAAATTTTAATAATGTCGTTATGACTGTTGGTGCAGGTGGCGCTTTAAATGTCGTTCTTAAAACACTGCTTAACCCAGGTGAAGAAGTAATAGTATTTGCACCGTTCTTTGTAGAGTATACCTCTTATATCGATAACCATGGAGGAAAAACAGTAATCATCAATACTGATTTCAAAACTTTCCTTCCCGACCCTGAGCTTTTGAGAGCAAAAATAACTCCAAATACCAAGGCAATTATTATAAATACACCTAACAATCCTACAGGTGTTGTTTATGGAAGAGATATTTTGAGCAGTATTGCAAAAGTTTTAGAGGATAAGAGCAAGGAGTACGGAAATACTATTTATCTTATATCTGACGAACCATATAGAAAACTGGCTTATGATGTTGAGATTCCAAATATTCTAACCATATACAAAAATGCAATAATGATTGATTGTTTCAGTAAATCATTATCACTTCCCGGTGAACGTATGGGATATATTGCTACAAATCCCGAAGCAGACGACGTAACTACCCTTATGAACGGGCTTATTTACTGCAATAGAGTACTAGGCTTTGTTAACGCCCCTGCTCTCTTCCAGAAGGTTATCGCGAAATCTATCAATTCATCAGTTGACATAAATATTTACAAAGAAAGAAGAGATTTATTGTATAACAGTCTCACTGAATTTGGCTATGAATGTGTTAAGCCTGACGGAGCCTTTTATCTGTTCCCTAAAGCCCTAATACCTGACGATGTTGAGTTTAAAAATCGTGCTGTAAAATATAATCTACTTATTGTACCGGGTTCAGGGTTTGGAGCTCCGGGGTATTTCAGACTGGCGTATTGTGTAAGCCTTGAAACAATTAAAAACTCTTTGCCGGCTTTTGAGGCTCTTGCAAAAGAATTTAAATAATTTACGAACAAACTATTAAAAAAACCCGAAAATTTAAAAAATTTTCGGGTTTTACTATTTTCCAATTTACTTGTCAGTCTTTTTCAGGATAATCAAGCCCCCAAGTTACTCCGTACTTATCCTTTACTACAGCATGGTACGATCCCCAAAAGGTTTTCTGAAGCTCATATTCTGCTTTACCTTCCTTAACCAGGTCAGCATAAACCTTCTCTATTTCCTGCTTTGAATCCATTCCTAAAATCATTTGTATTTGGGTACCTTGTGACTTATCACCGAAAATATCTGTAAAATAAATAACACAATTTTCGCCCATATAAAGTTCTGAATGCATTACCTTACCTTCATGTCCTTTAAACATTTCTTGTTTATCCGCAATTTTAACATTTTTTAGTTCACCGCCAAAAACATTTTTGTAGAATTCGATAGCTTCTTGGCAATTATCTACTGATATATTGGGTATTATACTTTTCATATAGCAACTCCTTTTTTTATTTTATCCTTTGTCTACCGAAAGACCATCTCCGTATGCCACCTGACTAAATATGTTTTCTGCCTCTACCAACGGTATTCCCTCAATAGTGATTTTCTCAATATCACTCTCGCCAACTTTTTTATTGCTGCATTCAAATAAATATCGTATTGCCTGAGGCTTGAAACCTAAGAGCCGTGCTGACACGGTATCGGTTGCTACCGGATCGCATCCTGCAACCACAAGTCCCGTATGGCGAGCAATACCTTTTGTAGGACCTGTTCCAATCATTGCCGGACTTGCACTTACTATTGACAAATCGATAGGTATTTGCTCCGCCATTGCTGATATGAAGCCATGAAGTTCCTTATGGATTCCGCAATTTTTCTTTGGATGGCCATGCTCGTCTGCCGGAGGCCATCCAAGTGCTATATTTTTAATTGCAGCGGATATTGTAGCTTCTTCATGCTGTTTTAGCTGTGTAAAAGATATGAGTATGGTAACTTCTTCCAGAAGCTTATTTATATCGGTGGATGTAACAATTGAATGGTTGAGGTTTATCCGTATAAATGGCCCATGATTAAGGTCAATAAATTCTACCCCTTCATCTCTTATTACTTCTCCAAACCCGACATTGTTCATTACATCTACCGTCTCACCATCTGCTGTACCGGTTGCAACTACAATTCTTTTCGGTTGTCTTTGCTTTATCATGGAAATAATTTGTCTTAAACTATCTGGCCCCACAACTACCCCTGAATCAGGACTTTTCTTATTATTCACCCAATTTGGCGTTATAACTACAACATCGTTGGTACTTATTGCAGGTAGTACCTGAAGTAATTCCAGAGCTTCTTTTATAGCAATTGCCTCATGATTATTTCGTGTAATGGCAACTTTAGAGTTCATCCATTTTCTGTTTTGTCTCATATTACCTCCACTTACAGATGTGTATTAATTATTTTTCATATACAAAATGGCCATTGGAACTATTGTACCTAGTACTGCAACTACAATAGTACTGATGCCTCCCAGTATGTTTTTCCTTTTTATCTGGCTAATACCAAAAGTAAATGTATAATATCCGCTTAAAAGCATTAAAAACATCACTATATATATCATATCTCTTACTCCTATTTTGCAGTTTTATTACGGTATCTTACCGGCATGCTCTCAGCTATAAGTCCGGTTCTTCTTATATTGGTATTCACATTAATATTTATCTTGGCATCAATAAAGTGTGAAAGCCAGTTATATTTTTCAAAATCATCTATTGTAAGAAACTTGCCTGCAGCATAATAACCAAAGCCGAAAATGTCGGTTCCCATTTGTTTCTGAACTTTTTCTATGGTTTTTGTTACCCCGTCTTTTATAGAACCCTTTAATAATTCGTTTAATTCATTAATCTTATCTATGCTTTCATAGTGCATACCGCTTTGAATACCAACTATGTCAGCTTCAATATTAAGTTTTATATCAATTACAGGTGTACTTTTGTCAAACCTTACCTTGATGTCGGGTTTTCTTCCCGGACGCAAATCAAAAGGTATAGCCATTCCGGGATGCTTTTTGTCCTCAACAGTCAAAATTCCATGTTTGAACTGGTTTATTACCATCATAAAATAACGCGTTTCATCCGCATTCAGAGTACCTGCCAGCTTGTCGCCGTTAAACACGGCCGTTCCAACCATTTCCTGCTTTATGTCGCCTTTTTTAGGAACTTCCCCGGGATAAAACTGCTCCTCTGTTTTTAGCGGAGGCTCTCCATTGGTCTCTTTTTTAAGGTTCTTAAAATTATTCAACCCTACGTATAGTGCATATGGCTGCGAGTAAGGTGAAATAGTATCTTTGTAAAATCTTGTAACCTTTGGAAACAAGCCAGAACTTTCTGATTGTGCAAATGCAAGTTCTATTGACTTGGAAATGTTCTCCCCTATAGGGGTTTTATTTTCCATAATATAATCTTCTGCTTTTCCTCTGCAAACACCTATGGATGCAATACGTCTGGTTTCTCTAAACCTTGCGAAATCAGACATGTAATAGTTTATTCCCTGATATGCCAATTCCTCGGAGAAAATAATACCTTTGCAATGTACAAGAGATATATGTCTGGTAGTTGAAGTACTAAGTAAATTAATCCCTTCCATCACAGTTGAGCATTCTACCGTAGTAACAATCGTTCCGTCAACCTGACCGGATTCTTTCTCTTCTTTTCCTCCTCCGCCTCCTCCGGCACCTGGGGAACCACCACTTCCCCCACCTTTATACGTAGGAAACTGAACAGTCATCCTTATCTTATTTTCTACTCCCTTGTCAATGCCGACCATTATTGCATATACTTGATCATCTATATTTACACTGTCTGGGGTACAGCCTGTTAAAATATATACAAACAACATTGCCAAAATGATTACTTTACTGACTTTGCGCATTGTTTATCCCCCTTCTTGCCGAATATTACAGATATTAATAAAACCAATATCGGTATTCCATATATTAATGTCATGCTATATTGACGCAAAAAGACGATATTTGTCTTTGATAGATCTATAAGCCCTTCCGGTAAAAGGGCCACCATATATGTTAAAAATGCAAATTGCAATATCAAAGGTCTATGATTATTAATCTTAAATGCTTTGCAAAAAGTACTAATAGCAATATAAAATGCAAGTCCCACAGTTATCAGCGATGCTATAATCCATATAAAAAGAAATATTGATTCAATTCTTTGGAAAAACCTGCTAAAATATATGATTCTGGCCAACTGAAAAAGATCGGACACATTTTCGCCTGCCATTGGGTAGTCAAAAGCCATAATAATGCATAATGCAGTAAGAGAGAAAGTAATTCCTGAGATGATAATGCTATATATTCCGACTTTTTTAAATGTCTTAACACCGTTAACTGAGTTTATAATAAATGCCAATATAATTACTTCACTATATGCCGAGCTTCTGAAAATACCTGATTTTATTGTTTTTACAATACCATAGCCACCAATTGGAAATATAGCTCTTACATTATAATAAGGATATGCAAGAAAGATAATTATGGCTAATCCTATGAATATAGGATAAAAACTAACAGACGCCAATCTGGCTATACCCTCCAACCCCACATACGCTAAAACTACAACAACAACCATAAAAGCAATAATTATTAAGCTGGGCGGAGTATATGGAAGATTATACGCCTTAATCATTTCAAGAAACTCCCTAAGACTGGAACCTGCATAATATACAAAATATGCGGAGAATATAAGCGTTAATATTTTTCCGAAAAATCTACCAGTAACAAGTTCAAATATTTCAACCAGGTTTTTGCCCGGAAATCTTTTCATAACCAAGGAGATCATGAGGAAGAATATTATAGTTGTAATACACGATACAAGCGTCATGTACCATGCTGCCGTACCGGTGGTTTTTATCATAACACGTATACTTGTATAAAAGGTTTTTGATGCTATCACAAGAGTCATCAGGTAAATTGCTTCCGCTGTCCCGAATTTTCCTTCTTTAATCATCATCTTCCTCCCTTTCATAGCTGTATTTCGGCTCTTCCTCAGACCACTGTCTGGATATCTTGGCTTGTCTTTTCTGTTTTAATGCATTTACGTAATCCGGTCTATAAATTTGCTGCCAAGCAGGTTTTCTAAAGAATAAGTCACTGCTTTCTTTTGTTTTTGGTGCAATCGGAGCAAAAAACGGCACTCCAAATGATTTTATATTGGTAACAAGTATAGCAAACAAAGCAATTCCAATACTTATTCCGTAAAATCCAAGTAGAGCTCCCAAAATAATAAAGCAGAAACGAGTTACTCTCGCTGCTAATGCCAGACTGTAATTGGGTATTGCAAAGTTTCCAAGTCCCGTTACGGAAACAACTATAATCAAAACAGGACTTACAATATTTGCCTGAACAGCTGCCTGCCCCAGAATCAAGGCACCAATGATACCCAGTGTGTTACCGATTATACCCGGAATTCTTATTCCAGCCTCCCTTATAAGTTCGAAGGCTAATTCCATTAATACTACTTCGACTATTGTCGGGAATGGTACATTCTCTTTTGCCTTTGCTATGGCAATAAGAAGCTCGGTAGGTATCATTTCCTGATGGAAATTGGTAATTGCAACATAAAGACCAGGCAGTAGCGTAGCAATAAACGCGGCTGCAAACCTGATTAGTCTTATTAAAGTACCATATGGCCATCTCATATATGCATCTTCCGGGCTGTGCATAAGCGTCGGGAGAGTTATAGGAACAATCTTTGCAAAGGGTGCTCCTTCAACAAGTATTGCAACCTTTCCTTCTAATATGTGTGCAGCAGCTCGGTCAGGCCTTTCGGTACTTAATATTGTCGGAACAATTGAATATGGGTTGTCCTCAATAAATTGCTCCAGAACACCGTCCCCTAGCACCATATCGGTCTTGATGTTTTTTATTCTTCGTTTTACTTCTTGTACTATTGCAGGGTTGGTTATTCCATTTATTGATATAATGGCACATAACTGTTTGTTTACATTTCCAACCTTAAGAAATTCAGTAGTAAGGTTATTATTCTTTATCAATTTTCTAATAAGTGTTACGTTTGTTCTTAAATTTTCATTGAATGCTTCCTGCGCCCCAAGAACTACTCCTTCTATAAGAGGTTTTTCTACTCCCCTCTTGTCATAGCCTTTTGTTTCATTTGTTATATAATAATCACACCCGTCAACATACAACAGTGTATTTCCTGAGAGGATTTCGTACATAAATTCATCAGGACTGTCTACCTTTTTCGCCTGATTTGTCTGCACTATGTTGGACAATATAAAATCCAGCTTGCATTTATCATCGGAATCTTCATCGAATTTGTCGTCGTTGACCATTAATGCTCTTAAAATAAAGTTGTTTATTGTTATCCTGTCAACCATTCCGTCAATATATGCAATAAATGCTTTGTATTTTTTTGCGACTGTCAACTCCCTTATAACAATATCCTTGTTAACAGGGGAATTAAATTTATGATTTAAATACTTTATATTTTCTTCAATATTTACGGATATTTTCTCATCGTCAGCCTTTTCATATTCAGTATTATTTTCTTTACTTGATTCTGAAACAGGAACAGGCCTCTTTATCCTTCTGTTTTTTGGGCTTTTTCGTTTCATGGAAGTATTTTTTTCTTCTTCCTCAGCTTTAGTATCTTCATTATCTATTTCAGGAATATAAAATTGTTTTAGAGGTTTTTTTTCTTTATACGTTATATAAGAAAACAGAGTCTTTATAAAACCTTTCTTTTTACTCATATTCTTCACCTTAATCTCTTTTTAGTTGTAGTTAGTATAAGAATATTTTAAAAAAGGTATCCGAAGTAATTTTTGCAAATAAACTCAAAATATGAGAAAGTTATATATATTAAGAATAATATATATTGATAAAAATAATATGGAGAGGATAGTTATTATGAATAATATTTTTACTGAAAATGAAAAGCTTTTCTATATAGATATAAAAGACGGGCTTATTTGTGAAGGAAAATTTATAGAAAATAACAGCAGCGGAATCTGGATTAGATTAAAGGGAGATTCCCTTAATACCTATGTCTATTCTGACTTAGTGGAAGAAACAGTTTATAAAGATTATGATTCTGCGGCTTCCGGGTTGGAAACGATTAAAGGGAACATGAAGGCAAGACTTTGTAAAGATAATTTATTTATAAAAGATTTGCTTACAAGACTAAAGAAAAGCGAAGGTGCTCTGTATGCCACCATTATTGGAGAGATATTATATGAAAAAACAAATATATAGTTTAAATTAAAAGAACTGACTGTTGTATTACTAATAGTACAACAATCAGTTCTTGTCATTACTTTATTATTATATCGTCGTATACAGCTGTATTTGTAAAACTGTTTCCGGTATCCAGCGCAATTCTGTCAAACTGAGCAACAGAACCTGTAAATGGACAACCCGATTTAATAGGAATATCATTAATGTATGCATCAAATTTCTGAGTAGCGGTGTCGGCAACAATTTTTAAGTTATACCATGTGTTTGCAGAAATTCCTTGTAACACATTTTTTGTTGAGGTTCCTGTTAGCCAACCAAGCCCTTCTTCAAAATTAATTATGTCTATTCCTATGTTGGTTCCATTGTACAATCTTATTCTATCCCATCTTCCAGTATTGGCATATTTAAAGCTCACATTAAATGTAACAATACCTTTTTTTGCGGGAAAATCTTTGTAGGCATAACAATAGTTGGTTGTTGTACTATCCGACATTTGAAAAGCCTTATCTCCGTCTACCGAAAGTACTTTTAAATCTGTTGATGATGGTTGACTTACATTCCATTGATACGGGTCAGCGTTTGTCAGCACTCCTTCAAAAGTATATTTATTGTAATCGTTTGCAATAGCACCAAATTCTGCAGCAACCTTTACAGTATCAGTGTAGTTTAAGGATACTGTTGTACCATTAATAAGTAAAGGCATCATCAGGTATGAAGAATCGCTGACTTTTCCACCCCATGCGCCTGCCCATCTATCTGTAAGGTAAACAAAATTCTGTCCTACCGGAAAAACACATGCGCCCTGAGAATCGTAGCAAGTCGAATTACCTAGGTTTGCTAAACCTGTCCACCCTGAGGATATTGATGAGGAAGCAGCGTATTTCTGCTGGTTTGGACTCCATCCCGTACAACCGGATGTTATCAGATAATATGTATTATCACGTTTAAACATACACGGAGCTTCTCTTTGTTGTCCGGGCCAAAGAGTTACTACTTGAGAAGCTATTGACTTATAGTCCTGCGTAAGTCTGTAAACTATCAAATCGGCATTTTCATTGGCAGCAGAGATAAAATATCCTGTACCATCCGTGTCCACAAAGGTAGTACAATCTCTTGACATATTATTATTGGGTCTGAAACTTCCGCGATAAGTAAACGGCCCTGTTGGGCTAGTACTGTATGCTACAGCTGCCCTTGCTAATGAATAGTCCCTGCCGTTTTCGTAATGCATCCACATTACATACTGATTAGTTGAAGCGTTGTACATAACTTTAGGTCTTTCAATATTACAGTAATTAAGCTCTGCCGCAGACGTATTGGATAAGGCATTTCCTCTGTCTACCCAGTTCACAAGATCGGTGGATGAGTAAACCCTCACAGATACAAACAAGTTGTTTGTATCTCGGTTTTCTCCATACCAATAATATGTATCGCCAACCTTGATAATACTCCCTCCGTGTGCCTGTACTCCTCCAAAATTTGTTCCGTTATTGATTATGCCAATATCAGCGAAAGCAACTGAGGTGCCTAATATAAGCACAGTAAGCATAACAATAAAGAAACCAGTTATTTTCCTTATCATATTTTCCCCCTCCTAAAAACAAATCTGTTACTAATAATATACATACGATTACTATTATTGTAAATGATTTGAATTTACTCCAATTTATTATTGCTATAAATTCCAATAATAATAAAGCTCCGTTATGCAAGGAGCTATTTAAAAGGGTGTATCTTTATTTTACTTTTAAAAAACCAAAGGTAGTACTTTCTGGAAAGATAGAGTGTTAAATAAAATGTAATCCAGGACCAATACCAAGTCCAGTGGGTATATTCAATCAGGTCAGTATATGTCTCACATAACACCTCAAAAATTGTCATTCCTGTACAGTAATAAAAAAAGTACATAAACTGCTTTATCTTACTATTGCCTTTAGGGTAATGTAAATTAAAAACAACACAGATTGACGGATATATAAAGTATTCAAAGGAAAAGCTTGTCCTATTTGCATAGGAAAATAATCTTACAGGATACTTTATAAGTCTCATTTCAACCACAATTAGTCCAAAAAGCCAGGTAATAAACTGTTTAAATAAGAATATAACCTGCGCATGCCTTATTTTGTTTTTGGGGACAAAAAATATTAATGTTGTAATCATTAATATCCAAGTAGCAACTAATATGACTATTTCCTTAGACATATATTCTCTCTTATATCAATTTATTTGCAACAATATTTGCATCTTCATTAAATTATATTTACCT
This sequence comes from Bacillota bacterium, assembly GCA_023390335.1. Classification (GTDB taxonomy): domain Bacteria; phylum Bacillota; class Clostridia; order Acetivibrionales; family DSM-1351; genus Ruminiclostridium. Next base: position 153,158 of record JAEWCZ010000091.1, read on the forward strand.
TAATTTATAGTTTTTATTTGAATAACAAAAAAAAGAACACTATGCAAAATTAATGTTTGCATAATGTTCTTTTTTTAGGTTAATTTATTCTTTTCCCTCAGGCAATTCTTTTTTGTAAAAACCTTCACCGTTGTCTTCATTATCTTCTTCATCTTCGTATTCATCGTCTGCCGGCTGTAAAGGTTCTACAACATATTTGGCTATTACGGGATTAACAAAGAAATTATTCATCAATCCAACAAAGGTAGGAATTATAAGCAAATACAAAATTACTCCTATTAAGGGGTTGTAAAAAGTTGCATATGCTATTAAGATGTTTAAAACTAAAAACAACATGTTGGGAAGCAACTTTAAAATTGAAAATATAAATGCATTCTTATAAAGATTTTTTATGCTTAATTTTACTGTTACCAACATCGGATATAAATATAAATGCATTATGCAATAAATAACTATAGACAGAAATACAAAGGCTGAAGCCGCTATTGACAGTATTCCTTGGTAATAAATGTAGAAATTTAATGCTATACCAAGAACATACATAACTACTAAATCTATTCCTGTGATAATCATGCCCTGCTTAAAATTCTTAATAAAATTATCCTTAAAATCCCACCATATAAATGCATGTTCTTCTCTTGAATAATTCCTCAAAATATAAGTGAAACCAGCTTGTACAGGTCCGATTGTTATTACTGACAAAAACATCATTATGGCAGCGACAAACAACCTGAAATAAAGATCGTTTGATCCTCCATTATCTAAGTTGACTTTCTGCAAATAAACCGAGGAAACAGCAAAGGCTAAAAGCAAAGCAGGTATATTGCATAGGACATACAAGAGGTTAATCTTTATCAAATGCCAAAATTTCCTTTTTAACACCTCAAAAAATATAAAAAATCGCGGTTTTGGTGGTTCGTCTTTTTCAACCCCAGGCCCCGGCTTATTGTAATTTCCACTAAATAGACCCACGTATAACTCTCCTTTTTATTTATGTCATTAAATAGTATTGTACCAGCCGTAGCATTTCACTTCAACACATTTTGTCTAAAATAAATAATTTATTTACATTATGTTATGGTAATATTATTTATGATTTTTTTATAATATTGTATTGACAACCTTAATAGTAGCTAGTATAATCATACTTGCTGATGCGGAATGCGGCAGCGAAAACACAGAAATTTAATAGATGCGGTCGTGGCGGAACTGGCAGACGCGTACGTTTGAGGGGCGTATGGGAGACCGTGTGGGTTCAAGTCCCACCGTCCGCACCAAAAATAAAAACTCCATTAATAAATGGAGTTTTTATTTTTTTGTCTAAATCACATATACACATACTAATTTTATGGAGGAATTTATTTAATGGATCAGAAACCACAGGAAATCAAAACAATTTTTGCAGATCCTTCTGCCCTCGGTCTTTTTGGCTTGGCTATGGTAACACTTGTTGCTTCATCACAAAAACTCGGATGGACTGAAGGTTTATCTCTTGTAATTCCCTGGGCTCTGTTTTTAGGAGGCTTTGCTCAGTTGTTTGCGTGTATAGGAGATGCGAAACGTAATAACGTATTTGGTGCTACCGCTTTTGGAGGCTACGCACTGTTCTGGTTTGGTGTTGCTTTTTCCTGGTTGATAAAGCTTGGCTTCTTCGGCGAGCAGCTGGCTTCTGATGTAGACGGTAACCAACTGGGTGTTGCTTTTGTAGGCTACCTGATATTTACTTTGTTTATGACAATATTGGCTACTGAAACCAATAAAGTTCTATTCTTTATTTTAGTTTTGATTGATTTCCTGTTCATAGGTTTGTCACTTAGTACCTTTGGAATTGCAGAAGAATTTATGCATAGACTGGCAGCCTGGTCAGAATTCTTTATTGCATTGTTGTCCTTCTATGGTTCAGCCGCAGCCGTATTCAACGGTCATCTTGGGAAGGTGGTTTTGCCAACCGGAAAACCTTTTGGAATACTGAGGAAGTAATTAATGTTAAAATAATATATTACTGCGAAAAAGAGAAGATTTAGGTCTTCTCTTTTTTTACTTTTACACAATAATGCTGCACCCTTTGAATTGTATAACTCGAATAGGACGTACTTAAAGCGCAGTATGAGACTGCGTACTCCGTGCGCTGGAGAGCGGAGCAAATCGTCAGTGAACTGAGATCGGTGCCGCAGCGAAAGTCTCGGGTGAGGGGGATGGAGCGATAATGGAAATGATTGTGTGGAATGAAAATACCAATGCGATTTTTGGGGAAATTTAGGGAAATTTAGGATTGATTTCTAGCGAACTAAATGATATATTTTTGTTATCAAATTTTTTAACGGAGAGGAATTACAAATAGTTATGAATAAATTATTAACCTTGATACTTACGCTCGTTCTTGCACTCTCACTTGCTGCTTGCGGCGGCAATACGAACAATGACAATAGCAACAGCACCAATGGTTCTGATGTCGGTGATAAAGCGTATTTGGATTTAATCAATAAGATTGAAGTCGGCGACTCACTCGATAAAATAAACGAAATAATTGGTTCTGAAGGTAAGGTTCAGTCTGATAACGCCACTTATATATGGGACATTGGCAGCGGAGGTTTTTCAGCAATATTCAGACAGAATGATACATCAGCATCTATCTCAGTTAAAGTGCTCTATGATAATGAAGATGTTGTGAACAGCAAAGTTAAAATCAAGGATTTAGACACCTTAAAAGCAAAAGTTCGCGATGGTATATCATATGATGATTTTAAAGAATTTTTAGGCGGCGTTGACGGAATATTAGTTGAGAAAGGCCCGGTAACAAAAGGATATGTTTGGAGAAGCTCAAACGGTTCTGATGTAACCGCTGGTTTCAAGCTAGACAATAATATATGCAATAGCTTTGCCGGAACAGAAAAATAACCGGAATCGGGGAATAAATCAGCGAAAAAATTCAAGAGTGAGAACCCTAATGCTGCAACAATTTGGATTATTCAGCAAAAGTTCTGGGGCGTTAAAATAAAAAAAGCTGACGGAAACAAGGTAAAAAGCTTTGAGAATGGAATTAATGACGGCTCGGGGGGCACGTATATTCTGCCCGGTGAGCATGTTTTGACCCTTGAACACATTCATGTTGTCCCGGCAGTTAACAAGGATCCGGAATTTAAAAGACAAAAAATTTCGACCATGAAGGTATCATTAGAGCCGGGAGCAGATTACACACTTCAATTTGATCAGCAGCCCGGCAGATATTCACTTATTAAAGGGAAACCAGAAGGGAAATAATGTTATGAAAGATTATATTATTTGGGGCGTTATTATTCTTATTGTTGTACTACTTGTTTTCTACATAATATGCACCTATAACAAGCTTATAAAGGGGCGCAACCGGGTAAACACGCAATGGGCTCAAATTGATGTCCAGCTTATGCTCCGGGCTGACCTGATACCAAATCTAGTGGAAACGGTTAAGGGGTATGCTTCTCATGAAAAGGAAATCGTTGAAGAGGTTGCCGCCGCAAGGAGCGCACTTGCTAATGCGCTTTCGCCGGGGCAGGCGATGACTGCTAATGACCTCCTCTCGAGGCAATTATCGAACCTGTTCGCTGTGGCTGAAGCTTATCCTGATTTAAAAGCGGATACAAGTTTTATTGAGTTGCAATTAGGTTTAAAAGAAACAGAAAATAAAATCGCTTATGCCCGTCAGTTTTATAATGACACGGTACTTATTTATAAAGATAAAATCAATCAGTTTCCATCAAACATTATCGCAAAAATATTTAACTTTAAAGATGAATCATATTATATTGTCACTGAAGATAAAAAGGCCAATATAAAAGTTAATTTTTAATTTCGAGGGGCAAAACAAATGGCAAAATCAAGATTTAAAACAAAACTCACTAAAAAGCAAAAGCGAAACAACATACTGGTTATTCTTGCAGTCATTGCTTTTTTATATGCTTTTACTTTGTGGTTTAGCTTTGCCATCGGCATATTTGATGATTGGACTGATCCGGATGTCTATATCATCGGGTTGGGCATGGCGTTTTTCGTGCCCTCAATGCTTGTGTTCCCGTTTGTTATTACGGGTGCTGTGCTGGGATTTCAAAAGGGCAAAGCTAAGCGTATACGTGACGATTCCACATTTGTTTCGGTACAGAATTTAGACTATTATAGGGATAATCTGAGCGAACTGAGCCCCGCGATTGTAAGCCTTCTTATAGATTTGGATATTTACGGCAAAAAAGACATAGCGGCCACATTGCTCAGGATGCAAAACAAAGGTGTCATACACTTTAACAAAACGGGAGGTATAATCGCTGTTGCGGAAAACATGCAGGATCTTGACGACGGTGAGTTTGAATTGCTGAATATTATCAAAAATGGCAAGTTAAATAATAAGAAATTATTATTGCAATGGATGAAAAACCGTTTTAATGATGCTGAAAAATTAGGTTACATTAAGAAGAAGGCCGGATTAAGCAATAAACCCAAAGTCGTACCCCTCTTGCTTGGTATTCTTTCTTTTATTTGCGGTTTTGCCGTATGGGGTTGGTTTCTTGGATCTAGCTTTTATGAGCATTTTGATTCTTTGATTGGAGTGCTAGAAATATTTGTTGTCTTATTAGTTATTGACTTGCTTTTTTTCATGCCCATGTATCTCCTTACACGATGGTCGATGTACAACGAGCGTTTTAGCCGTACCGTATGGGAGCGTACCGAACTAGGCAATGAAACAGCCGAAAAAATCTTCGGTCTGGCTCGCTATATACATGAGTTCAGCCTGCTGTCAGAAGCAAAAAAGGAACAGGTTGCATTGTGGGATGATTATCTTGTGTATGCAATCGTACTGGAAGAAAATGAACAAATCGTGGAGGACATCGTCAGTCTGTACAAGATCGATTCGCGCAGTTTTGAAAAATTGCACTCATGTCACACATAGACCTTTATTTCACAATTAGATTCTCTATTTTGAAATAAACCTGCACTTAGGGAAATTGCTACACCCCTTGAACTGACCGTACTTACCATTTCTCAGTACCAATTCTCCCCCGCATTTAGGGCATATATTGGCATCAACTTTTTTACGCTTGTCCTCAAGATTATTGTGTATCGTTTGAACATGTGCCTTCCGATTCTCTCTATTATCAATGTTCAGTGAAAGTAGCTTTTCATATATCTGCTCCTTAACAGAATCTGAGATAGTGTTATTACTATATTTTCGGATAGTTTTAGGCAAATTAACTGTATAAATAACATCAGAATTTGCCTTGACCTTCAGGTCGGCTTTGGTAGTAAAAGCCACTATAGAAATATAACTAACATCTGTATAGTCACTTAGGATTTCCTTCAGAGCCTGAATATGGCCATAATTCTGTTTTATTGGATTATGTAACTTCTCTTTTCTTTTATAAATCACCTGAGTCCAGTAATCATCAAATTCATTTCCTAAAATCCAGCCTTGATAATTCTTTGTTTCAATAACAAATATTCCATAATTAGAAACTACAACATGGTCAATTTGTGTTGTCCTGCTTCCGACTTGCAGCATAATATTATTAATGACTATATACATTGCAGGATCAAGCCGGGAAAGAAAGAATGCAACTGATTTTTCGCCAAAATAGCCTTTTATCTTTGGCAAGAAAATTTTGAGTATACTAGCTGCCAGCACTAAGGCCAATATGTACCATGTTGATTTAAATATTTCTATTAGTGTAACCATTTTTTAATTCCCTCCCGATAATAATGGCTGATACATCATTATCGCATGGTTTTCTGTTACATATTCATTATCAATGAGTTCTCCCGCCTCATAGATACGCCTGTAAATTTTATTGTTTCTAATATATCCGCCCCAATATGTACTGCTGATGAAATGCTCTTTTTCATATACTTCATATTGATACTTTGCAGGTTCAGTAGACCTCCACTCTCCTACAAGGTCATCAGTAGTGGTGTGTACGAGTAATTGATATTCTGAATCAGTTCCATTAAATATTTGCAGATCCAAATAGTTATACACACATGTAGCACCGCTTCCAAAAGGTTGTGTTCTATTAGAATCAGGGAAGATGTCATGACTGTGCCTATACCGTTCAACAACTGTCAGAGGCGTAAAAAGCGTCATCCAATATATCAAATTCGATAATTGGCATAACCCGCCCCCAATACCAGAACCAAAGGTTCCATCAGGCTTAAGAATTAATCCCTCCTTGTAACCCTTCCATCGAGTCGGTTTACCTATTAATCTCCAGTAAGAAAATATCTCACCAGGCTTTATACAGATTCCATTTACCTTATTTATTGCGATTTTTAGGTTGTTGATTTTGTTATATTGCAAATTTAAATCAACCCCATGAAGTTTTCGAATCAGTGGGGTATTATGTGTAAAAATCAAATAAGGGTGAGGTGAACAAGATATATGCTTAGAGTAATTTATACCAGAGAAGAACCATTTAAAATACCTCTTAAGCACGTAATATCGTTTCCCAAAGAATAACCGCATTCGAGACCGCTTTATAGGTTTATGAAAAACCCTTTCGTCCATAGTATTCTCCCCTAATATATAAAGTGTGAATCGTGTTAATTATATAAATAATTTACATTTTAGTCAAATACTACCTATTAAAATCCATTTGCAAATAAAACTTAGGGAAAACGTTTGGATTCAAGTCCCACCACCATTCGCACAAAAAAAATAACCAACAAATATGTTGGTTACTTTTTTACCACATTCTCCTGATACCTTCGTCTGTAATTTCAATAGCTCCTTCTTTTAAAAGTCTTCCGACGGCTCTTTTAAAGGCAGCTTTACTCATATTCATTTCATTTTTGATGCTTTCCGGAGAGCTTTTGTCATTAAGTAAAAGAGTTCCGCTGCCTTCTTCCAACTTATTCATGATTTTTTGGGCATCGCCCTCAATTTCATTATAAGCCTCTTTCCTCAAGCTCAATTCCAACTTCCCGTCTTGCCTTACTTTCGTTACTCTAACCTGAATGCGATCGCCTTCCTTGTAGTCTCCGTAAAACTCTTTAATAGGAATTAGTCCTTGAAATTTATTATCTACGGCAACAAAAGCCCCCATTGATTTACTAATGTTGTATATGGTTCCGTAAACCATGTCTTTTTCTTTGTATGGTGATGTGTCGCTAAGGAGATTATATATATTCATAGTGGCACACAGTCTGTCACTACTGTCTACGTATAGTCCAACCAGATATTTTTCTCCTTTTATAACCTTACCTACCTGTTCTCTGTAAGGCAGAAATAAATCTTTCTCCAAGCCCCAATCTAAAAAAGCACCGATATTTGTAATTTCTACAACCTGTAAAGTTGCAAGTTCCCCAATTGTAAACTTTGGTTTATTTACTGTAGATATTATTCTGTCTTGTGAATCTTTATAAACAAAAACTTCAACTTCATCGCCTATTTCAATATTTTGAGGTACTTGGCTTTTAGGTAATAATATATCATTCTCACTTTTGTCTTTTTGCGAGTTTAGATAAACCCCAATACTAGTCTTTCTAATTACTTGCAGCTTCTGAATTTTTCCTAATTCTATCATCTTTTTATCTATCCTCTACTTTGCTTACTTTGCGAAGTCTTCCTTTTATAGGTGTTTTCTGTAGTTCCCTATAGATCAACTCACCTTTATTATTCAGTATTTCTACAAAGGTAGATACATCGAGTATATTAATAATACCTATATCTTCCGCTGTCATGCCTTTTATATTGCAGAGTGTCCCTACGATATCCACAGGTCTCATCTTTGTTTTCTTGCCTGCATTGATATGTAACTTCATAATTTCTTTATTAAGTTGCACACCTTTTGCCTCTTTAATGTCAGGCGCAGTAACTATTTTCTCAGAAAATTCCTGCTTAAAATTATTCACAGTTTCTTTATCGGGTATTTCCTTCAACAATATTTCTTTTCCAATGTATTGATTTATATCGTTAAGATACTTACTCTCATCTTTTGTTACAAATGTAATAGCCTTTCCAGCCCTGCCTATACGCCCGGTTCTTCCTATCCTGTGTACATAAGTTTCACCGTCTTGTGGGATATCATAATTAATTACCAGTGAAATGTTGTCTATATCTATCCCTCTGGCTGCAACATCTGTAGCTATCAGATATCTGAAATAGCCCCGCTTGAAGTTATCCATTACCCGTAATCTGTCGCGTTGCTCCATTCCGCCATGAATCTTCTCACAAGAATATTTAAGTAGAGAAAGTTTATTATATACCTCGTCCACCATATGCTTTGTATTACAAAATATTATACAGCTATCAGGGTTTTCTACTATTGATATATCTCTTAAGAGGTTTATCTTATTTACTCTTTCTACATCATATCTCTCCTGATGCACCCTTTCTGCCGTTGAATTTTGCTCCTCGATTTCAACACGTATAGGCTCTTTCATGTATTTGTTGCAAAGAGACTCAATATCTTTTGGCATTGTGGCTGACAATAGCACCGTTACACGTTCCTCTGACAGACTTGATACTATAGTCTCTATTTGTTCAATAAATCCCATATGAAGCATTTCGTCAGCTTCATCTATTACAAGATACTTTATTTTTGATGTATCAAATGTATTTCTTTCAAGATGGTCTATAATACGTCCCGGGGTTCCAACTACCACATGTGTTTTTTGTTTGAGCTCTTTTTCCTGATTATAAAAAGGAGACTTGCCGTAAATCGCCGATACTTTAAGCCTTTTAAATCTTCCTATATTAAAAATATCTTCCTTGACCTGAATTGCAAGTTCTCTTGTGGGTGTAATCACTAATGCCTGAGGTTTATTTTCATCCCATTCTACCAATTCACAAATAGGAATTGCAAATGCAGCTGTCTTTCCACTTCCTGTTTGAGATTTTACTATAATGTCCTTTTGCTCTAAAACAGCCGGTATAACCTTTTCTTGAACTTTGGTCGGATTTTTAAAATTCAACATGTTTACTGCTTTTAATATTTCACTACTCAACTTATAATTACTAAAAGCTGGGTTCATTTTGTAATATCTCCTTTATCATGATTTCTCTTTTGGCTTCTTATCCTTAACAGCTTTAGGAGAAATCTTAGGGGCTCTGGTATCTTTCCAAACTTTATTCTTTTTTTTCTTTAATCTATCCGGATTTTTAAATGACATTTGATTCACACCTTTATCCTTTATAATTATTTATTTTTCATATTTATGGTCTATTCTATTCTTGCCCATTATCACAAGGTTCAATTATATCATATTTTAGGAAAAGGCAAATAAGGAAAGATACAGATACATATTAATCTGTCAAATTATTTTTAGGCAACTTATATTGAGCTCCAAAAAATGCTGCAATAAATGAAATCGGTATTACACTCAAAGCCACAACGAGAGGTGTTATAGGCAGCATAAACAGTACAAATATGAGCCAACATACCGGTATATATAAAAGCAATATTCCTATGCCAAATATAGTTGATATTATCATTCTACCAATGTTATTTTGATTAAAAATTCCAATACCTAAAGCCGCTAATGTGGGTAATGTAAACAAATAACTAATCTCCTTAAAAAATAAGGTAGTTACAATAATCAACAGTAATTGGACAGGCAACAATCCAGCTACTGTTTGGGCAACCGATTTTTTTCTCATCCGCAAAATACATAAAGCAAAAGTTCCTGTACTAAAGACCAACATTAAACACAGTAAAACTACAAGATTATTACTTTCGTTCTTTAAATGCATTGTTTGCTTCAATAATATAATAAAGCCAAAGCTCACTAGTGCAATAACGCTCATAATTCCAATCAGCCATACTGATTCAACAAATAATTGGCGGATTTTAACCTTGCCAATGCGTATTAGATTAATCAACCAGAGTAACGCTAAAAATATTGCAAAGCCTGACAGAAAGTATACTGTACTGTTGCTCATTAATAATAACATGCCGGAAGACAATGGAAAATAAACACCATCATAATTTGAGCCGGTTTGCTGAAATTTCTCTTGCCCACTAAACCTGACCATTTCTAATGCAGTTTTCAAATAATTATATGCTGTACTACGATTCAAATTTGCAAAGCTATCTGATAGCTTGTGATAAGTTTCTACTCCCTCTACCGCTGCATAATTAATTCCGGAATATCCCGCATCCAAAAAATGTGTCAAATCTGTGTCATTCGGCATCCTGCGATATAGTGCGGTTGTAAAGGAAAAAGCCAGAGGGCGTGAACTAGCTGATTGAAAATAACTCATCAGATTATAATTATCACCGGAAGTTTGAAACATAAGCAGGCTGCCACTATTCCCACGTGCTTCAAAGTTAATTACTAGCTTGATGGTGCTTTTGAGCTCGGGATGAGATTTTACAAAGGCTTCCGCACCCATTGTACCTACTTCTTCACCATCTGTGAACAAAAAATAAAGGTCATTCTTTAAGGAGTGGTTTTTTGACTGTTCCCGAAGTGCTTCTAATATAGCACTAACAGAAACCATATCATCAGCCGCACCAGGAGTGGTCTTCTTTGTATCGTAATGAGATACAATTAAAACACCTTGTTCCGTATCAGGTACATCCAGCTTTACCAATATATTTTTTAATATCACTTCGCCGTTTTTGTTGAAAACTGCTTTTTGTCTAATGGTATCTTCTATTCCTTTTTTTGCTGCTTCATTAAGCGGTTCCTGAATAAAAGGCTCCAACCCATTTTTTCGAGCGTAACGAGCTTCTTGACTGTTAAACACATCCTTAATTGTTATTTTTTCACTCTCTATTGTTGGGTTCAAGCCCATTATATTAATTTGCGCCAAAAGATATGTTCTCACCCTTTCAATCTCTTTTGACCCGGATGGGTGAGGCTCCAACGTCATAGCTTCTAAATTAGCCAGCATTCGTTGATAAGAAGGATAGTCAGCATCTGATTCAGCTGGCGGTGCTGATGGCCTCATTATTTGAGAACCAAAAAAGCCTCCAATTGTAATCACTATAAATATTAATAAAATAGATAGTCTCTTTAACATTAAAGAATACCTCCGTAAAAGAATTAAAGTATATTCTTAATATAATTCTTAGAAGGTTAAATAACGGTTAAAAAACGACTTACTGAAAATATCAGCAAGTCGTTTCATTTTTGTTTGGTAATAGGACTATCATCGTTGTAGATATACCTATCTCACTTTCAATTTTAATTTCTCCTCCATGCTTTTCAATTACCGATTTTACAATAGACAATCCGAGTCCACTTCCACCAAGCTCTCTTGAGCGGGACTTGTCTACACAATAAAATGGCTCGAATATTTTTTCTCTTTGCTCCTCCGATACACCAATACCATTATCATAAATAGAAATAGTAGTAGTATGAGCATCTTCTGCTGCGGTTATTTTTATCAATCCGTTTCTTTTATTATATTTTATTGCATTGTGAATTAAATTAAAAAAAGCTCTGTAAAGTAAATCTTTCTCACCGTTAAGCAATATCCCAAAAGCATTGTTTTCTGTCCGAATATCTTTGCTTTGAATATCCTGAGAAAGCTCTTGAAGAATGTTCTCAAACATTTTTCCCGCATCAAACCTCTCAAACCTGGATATGCCTTTAGCTGAATTTAATTTTAAGAGGTCATTTACTATATTATTGAGTCGCTGAGCATTTTTCAGTGTATCTTCCATGGTTTCTTTGTATTGATAAAGGTCGGGAGTTTCATCAAGTTGTAGTACTTCAATAGCTGCAATCATCGCAGTCATCGGAGTTTTAAGTTCATGAGCTACATTTGCAGAAAAATTCTTTTGCCACGTAAAAGACTTTTCTAATTTACCTATCATGCTATTAAATGAGACAGATAATCTAGAAACTTCATCATTTGACCCCGGTACCTCTACCCGAACGAATAAATTATTCTCGTCAATTTCTTCGATTTTCTTGCTTAAATCAGTAACAGGTTTCAAAGCTCTACCTGAAATAATGTAGGTTAAGCCAGTTCCAAAAACGATAACTAAAATACTGAATATTAGAGCTTTATATGCAAAATCATTGTTTTGCTTAGTACGCACCAGTTCATCCACTTCCGGTGGTTTTGGCAATGGGGGTAGAGCCGGTATTGTCGGGACATTGTCTCTTTGCATTCCCTGGTAAGAAGTTCCTGAAGGTAAATCGTAAACTCTTTGAGCAGTGAATATGGATGCTAGCATTAGCACTAAACATGAAATACTTAATATCATTGCCATTATTATTGTAAACCTTAGCCGTAGAGATATACTATTAAATTTTTTAATCATCCAACTTAGCAATGAAATATCCAACTCCTCTAACATTTTTAATAACTTCTTTTTCCCCAAGATAATACATCAACTTCTTTTTCAGTGAACTAATGTGCACCTTAAAAGAATTTGAAAACAATTCCGTTTTACTATCCCACATATGTTCTATAATCTCTTCAGCACTCACAACCCTACCTTCATGCATTAACAGGTACTCAAGAATACTATATTCCTTTTTTGTTATATCGATCATCCTATCACTAATATAAACACATTTCATTGCAGTATCTATTTTTATGTCACCATAAATTATTAAAGTATTGGTCAAAATGAATTTTCGACGCAGTAGTGCACGCAGTCTAGCTTCAAGTTCTTTAAAATGAAAGGGTTTCTCAATGTAGTCGTTAGCTCCACAGTCTAGCCCTGTGATTTTATCTTCAATCTGGGAACGTGCAGACAGAATCAGCACTTTAATTTCTTGATTATGTTTACGAATTTCTCTTAAGACATCCATGCCATCAATTTGGGGTAGATTTAAATCAAGAATAATAGCATCATAAAAATTAATCTCGAATAGCTGTAAGGCTTCTTCACCATCTGAAGCAATATCTACCGCGTAACCAAGTTTCTTAAGGCCTAAATTAATTGATTTTTGCAACGATAAATCGTCTTCTACAACCATGACTTTCATAATTATCACCTCATTTAAATTGGCTACAAATAATAATATTTAAAATACAGTTAAGTAAAGGTTAAGATTTATTTTACACCCAGAAACAGCTTAATACAAAAAATCTTTTTATACCTGTGTAAGCTTTGCTATTTCTTTTAGAAGCTCATCAGGAACTACGATATCAGGATTCTTACATTCGAGTATGTTATCCAAGCGTGCTTTTACTAGACTTTTGTCTGTCTCACTTGATAGTATGTAAAATACTCCTTTTTTTATTGCATTAATTACACTATCTCCAATTTCATCTGGTGTAACTCCATTATTTATCGCATTATTAAAAGCTTTAAAGAAAAGCTCGGTATTTTCGTTAATGACGGGGTTTGATTTATCCTTAACAGTTTCCGGTATATATGGATTTGTAATGTCTGAACTCACAAAACCCGGGCATAAAACACTTACATGAATTTTTGAGTTAATTAATTTAAGTTCGTTATATAGCGATTCAGACAGAGCGACAACACCGTGTTTTGTAAGACTATACATAGCCATTGTTCCACCAATTGTAATTCCGGCATTAGAAGATGTATTAATTATATGGCACTCGTTATCCTGTTTCAGCATTATGGGAACGAAAGTTCTTATTCCATATATTACACTCTTTAGATTTGTATTTATCATCCAGTTCCATTCATCCTCTGTATTTTCCCAACAGAAACCTGAACTGTAACCTACTCCTGCATTATTACAGAGAATATTAATCTGTCCATAAATTCCAAGTACATCCTCCGCCAATTTTTTTATTTCATCTTCTTTTGTTACGTCAACCGTTTTGCATCCTACCTCATAACCCATTTTCCTAAAATCAAGTTTTGTAGTTTCGAGCTTGTCTTTGTTAATATCAGCAATGACAACTTCCGCTCCATTTTCCAGCAGTTTTTTTGTTATTCCTTTTCCTATCCCCGATGCCCCGCCTGTAACTACAGCAATTTTACCTTCCAATTTTATCATATGACTTCCCCCTCTATATTGAGTAAAAGTTATTTTTTTAACATCCTCATTATTAAATCTTTATCGGGAAGAGGTGCATTATATTTGGTTGTATTGTTTGAAATACCTATTCCCAACATAATTTGCATAAGAAATTCCGTAAGCATACCAGGATCACCCTCAATTATTTCCCCTTTTTGTTGACCTTGAACTATTAACGGTCGTATAAGATTATATAATGGGTTTGGATTTTCATTTACGATATTCTTAATTTCTTCAGAGATTCCTTCAAAATTTATAGCTTGGTACATTATCATAAAATAATACGGTTTTTCATTTTTTTCTCTTTGCTCTCTTAAAAAATTGAGATACATATCTACGTGGGCTTCAATTTTTTCTAATGGCGTACCGTTTATACTTAAGTTCTGTTCTGCTGTACTTTTGGTAATTTCCAATGAACGTTGAATGAGAATTTTAAATATCTCTTCCTTTGAACTAAAATATTGGTAAACCAAACCGTGACTTATACCTGCTTCTTTCGCTATATCGGCTATTTTTGTACTACCGTATCCCTTTTCAGAAAAAGTCTTAACTGCTGCATTCAATATTAATTCAGTTTTTTCTTCTTTTATCTGAGTATTTTTTTCTATGTTTCTTCCCATTTACATACATCCTTTTGATTGATTGATTATTTAATCATAATAAAATTATATCTCTTTATACAGTTAACGTCAATAATGGCAGTTTATGTTAAATGTTTAAATAGATTGCCACTCTTCTGCTAATATTGCATATATGCAGTCATCATACCATCGGTTGTCTAACCTGAAACTTTTAATAAAGTGAGCTTCTTTTCTAAATCCGATTTTTTGAAGAAGCTTTATTGATTTAAAATTATCGGGATCAACTGATGCAGTAATTCTATGTTTCTTTAATACAGAAAAAGCATAATTAATTACGGCTTTGACTGCTTCCACAGCATACCCATTACCTTGATATTCTGGAGAAAGTGTATAGCCAATTTCAGTTTGATAATTATCATCTAGAAAATGAATTCCAATATCTCCTATCATTTTTCCTTCCTTTAAGCACACAGCCAGTTGCAACCATGTATTTCTTGTGTTAGGGCATATCGAAATATTTTTATTTATAAACTCTTCAATTTCCTCAATACCCTTTGGCCTCCATGCTTGGTATTGATAAATCTCAGGCATGGAACGATATTGGAAAAAATCATTTTTATCTTTCATATTAAGTATTCTAATTAATAATCTATCTGTTTCTATAGAATTAAATGTGTCCATTTATTACTCCTTTTTGGGAACAATTCGTTTAAGAAAATCATACGTAAATTTCTCTTTCTTGTAAATATATTTTCTATTATAATACAGCTTAATTTCTAACATATTATGCCATATAAAAGAGGTAACTCCATGATTACAGTAGATATTAATTTAGGAACAACTAAGAGTCTTGTGGCTTACTGGACAGAGAATGAGCCACAAATTAAAATTGGATAAGGCTTCTAAGTCAGGATATTCTTAACTAAAACCCTAAATAAGAAAAATAAATAATATCTCTTAATAAAACTCACAGACAGGGCTGCACACATTCTGGCACTCAAAATACTTTACCACATCCAAGTAAGATTTGGTGTTGACCTTGTCAAAATCTTTTGGATCAGGTGTAAAGCTGAAAAGTTTGAGGGGATTTGCATCCAGCTGAATACAGTTATCATAAAGATATTGTGTTTCTGACATATGAGCCTCTCCGGTGCCTCCAAGTAGGCTCATATATTGTTTTATAAAATCCAAAATGTTTAATATCGATGTTTGTTTGTCTATGTTCAGCCTCAGTCCAAAAGTATTTTGCCTTGTAGAGTTGCTTGAAAACTGTTTGAAAGCATTTATGGGAATATTATTTGTCAGCCCTCCATCTACCCAAATCCCTACCAGTGTTCTGTGATTTTTCCAGTCTGAACTTCCAAAGACATATTTCAAGTCTTCGGGTTCTATTATTATAGGTTTATATGCAAATGGAATACTCATTGAAATACGGACAATATCTGCTGCAGATATTTTATTTGTCAAATCATCAAAGCTGGAGAATATGTAACTTTTCATATCCAGCATATTAGTACCTGTAAATGCAAGCCTCATTTTAGTCAACTTACCCAAATCCCCGATAGAAGTGTTCATATATCGTATCTTAAAATCAATAGATGACTTACTCTTATCATAAATACGGGATAAATCAGATACACTGGCTTTTTTATACGTATCAGGGTCCTCAATTCTCACCCTGGCCATAGTTATCCACTTATCAAAAAAGTTTCTGATTTCATTTCCTGTAAATACTCCAAAGTCGGTATAAAGACAGTAAACCAAATCTCTTTTCCCTTTTTTGAGTCTAAGGAGTACTTCATCGGGCAGGTTGTTTTTACCGAAATTTGTAATTACATTGTCTATAATTGAATTTAAAAATATCCCAATTCCTTGAAATTCCCCCAACTCAAAGGGCCTTACTTTACTGGATACATTTATTCCTAGACTGTTTAATATCATGGTGTGTATGTCACCCAGACCTGTTAAACGTTGTTTTTGCCTTTCAAGAAACCTCTCGTTGCTCATTTTATTATTATTTATTAAAAACGGCTGCTTATTTGTATTCGGTCCATCAAAGAATTTATTAAAGTTCTCTAGCTTTAAAATGTCTGTTATCTCTCTGGAATTATATCCGCATGCCAGAAAGAGCGATGTTATAGAGCCGGCTGAAGCACCGGCTACTCCTTTTATATTTTTAAGACGGAAGTTCTCATACTGAATTACTTTCATATCCTCTAAAGCCTTGATTGCTCCGATAAAAGCATTTCCACAGCCTCCTCCGCCTTCAAAAGCCAGATATTCTATATCTTCCTTCATTATCCTCAACTTAAGTATCCTCCCTATTGTAAGGCTGTTGTTTATAATTCATTGAATTCCTAAGCTTCCAGTTCATCACTCTTTTGAAGAATTACTAATGAAGTTGGAATTGTAACTTCCCACTGTTCACCGGTAAATTCGCCTTCTGCCGTATCATTGGTCTGTGATTTTATCTCATCTATAATTGATACATAAAGTTCATCATCAATAAGAGGCACAGTTCCTCCATTCCAAAGCTTGCCGGTGTTAGCAAAGAAAGCCAGTGCATCTTCATAATTTGGTCGTACGGGGACAATCACCCTTGCTGCGCCTGCATGCAAGAACTTTGTGAATTGTGGGTCAGAGCCTTCAGTGTCTCTAATTGCGTCATCCCATCCTTCATTTCTTCCCCAAAAATATGGATAGAACACATACGACATTTGTTCCC
Source organism: Bacillota bacterium (assembly GCA_023390335.1). GTDB lineage: Bacteria > Bacillota > Clostridia > Acetivibrionales > DSM-1351 > Ruminiclostridium. Next base: position 170,387 of record JAEWCZ010000091.1, read on the forward strand.
ACTCAAAAGCCTGCTCAAAAAATTGCACATTTTCACCAATTTTCTGAACAGTGTTTAGTTTTATATCGATTTCTGAATCGGTTTCGTTGAATGCATTAAAATTAAATTCCTCTCCCCGCAGGAAGTGAATACACCACTTTTTCAATTCTTTCTTTTCTATTTCTCTATTTGTTGTTGGATTACTATAAACGGGTTGGGTGTATTCCAATTCAGAGAGCTGTTTGCGATATTCTGCCATCTGAGCTTCATAAGCTTCCATTATGGCTGTGTACGTTTTAATCTGCCAGCTTTCATAAAGTTCCGGGGTTCTCTCACACTCAACTACGATATTTATTGCAATTCCTGCGTAATCTCTCATCATTACTGCTACAGGTATTTCACCTATATAACCGTCAAGGTTCATTATTTCGAAAAGCTGGGGTTTATCTCTCCACACTTTTCCTATCACTACCTGAAAATCACTGTTACTACCTACACCGCCTCCGCCGGCATATGCCCGTACAGCTTTGTATCCATCCGGCACTTTAAGTTTTTTGGTAACATTAGTTACTATAGCTGGATGTTCTGCAGGAATATCATAAGATTCTCCAATTGATACAAGCTTAGCAGGCGGCGGTGTAACTCCCTTAACGTTATATTGATGTATAAAGTTATTAAAATTGTCCTCGGTTATATCTCTATGTGTTATATTCAGTGCATCGGGCATTTTTACACCGTTTTTCATTTCAGTCTTTGATTTCTTATTTATAAAGTTGTAAAAAGCAGCCGGCTCTGGAACGATAAATTCATAAAGCATTCTCTTGCCAAAATTGAATATTTTCGCCTCGTAAATCTTATCCACCCATCTGTATATACCAACCACATTATCAGCACCTGTTTTGTTATCGAAAGAGTGGTTATTTTTTTCTTCTATCTCGCTTATTGTTGTACTTTTACGGGACTCCTTTACTCTTTCCGTTATTTTAGAGACGGCACGTGACACTATTTCTCTGGAGTAGTCGGAAGCTATTCTGTTTGTTTCTGATTGTGAACCGGAGAGTGATATATTTGTGTTTGCAGTAAGTTTAACAAATTGTCCGTAAGAAGCGGATACACTTAAACCTGCACTAAAATCCGTATTGGAGGAGATTATACTTTGGGATTCTCTTTGAAGACTGAACCTTTCACTGTTTTGGAGATCTTTTTCATCCTCTTTTGTTGTTTCTGTTTCTAGAAATGATACATCTTCTGTCCTGTCAAGTCTCCGGTGAACCCTCTCTCTAAGCTCACCTTTTAGCACATTTTCAATGTAGGCTATATCACCCATTTTAGCAGCTTTGAACGTCTGCTTGACAACTTTAAGGTCGCCTACGCCTAGTACTTTGAAATGTTCACTAAAGGAAGGATTTGATGCTTTATCCTTTAAAAAATGCTTTGGAATTACAACTGATGCTTTTAAAATTGTATGTATATCTTCAATATTCTTTGTTTTGATATCATTGTTTGTTAAATAATCTATAAGATTTAGTACTCTTAGAGAGGTAATTACATTTTCATGAGTCTGAGGATCGTCATATGTCCAATAGGCAAACATAAGTAGCTGTTTCCAAAGTATACTGTAAATACTTTCATTCGTTGCTGTATCTTCATTCTTAACCCATGAATTAAACTCCAATGAGCTATTTGCATACCCTTTTTCTATAAATATAGCATCTATATCATGTATGAGTTTTTCAATATATTCATTTTTCTGTATACTAGATGCCAGACTATATATATAATGCATAATATCATAAAAAGTAGGTGGGATTTTAGTGGTGTACGACCGAATTTTTCTTGCTGCGAGATACCTGTTTTTTAAACTTGATATAGAATGTGTCAGGTTGTCATCAATATTTAGAGTATAATTTAGATATTTCAAACCGTCCTTATAATTTATTACTTTTTGTGCAGGCCTGATACCTACAAATCGGAAAATTTCACTTTCCAAATCTATCGCCCCCTAAATGAAATTTGAATTTAAGGTTTTAAAACAAAAACAGGGTCCAATTGACATAATTATACAATTAGGTCAATGACGTGTCAATGAAAATAATGAAAATATTGGAATATTTTTTATTATTTTGAAGTAATTTGTGGATCATGTCAGTTTTGTATATAAATGTAAAGTAACCATAAGTAATATCATTATACTAGGGTATATACTAGCGCACCTTTCTTACCTTTATCATCAAAAATAAAAATTTCGAACTTTTGAGAGTCAGAATATCCAAAGTTCATATTTCTATAACTTTGTTGAGTAATTGCTTTCCCGTCAAGGTTATATAGTTTTGAAAAACCATTTGTTTCAGCACAAATAATATTATTTATTACATCGATTCGAGTAAAGTTTGGTTTCAGAATAACTATACCGTTTTTATCTAAGATTCCGTATTTTCCTTTTTCTTTTACTAAATACAATTGATTTTCGTAACAATGTTGAATTAAATCATATTTAAGTTTTGCTAAGTATTTTCCAGTTTTATCTATTATCCCGTACTTACCACCTTTTAAAACAACTGCTGTACCAAACTCAAAATTCTCGTTACCATTTTCCGTGCGCATTATTTCATACTGAGCGGGGATAACCAATTTATTCTTAATATTGATATAGCCTACTTTTCCTTTTATAACAACCGGTGCTAACCCGTTACAAAATGACCCTGCCCCATCATATTGTGGCTTAATTATCTCTTTACCGTTTTTATTTATAAAACCGTATTTGTTACCTTTTTTTACTTTAATATAACCTTCGGCAGATATTGTGCCGGCAGCATCGAATTGCGGCTTTGCTACTACAGTCATGTTTCTATTTATCAGACCCAATTTTTTGCTTTGTGAAAAGAACGTGATATCATTGTTTCCAAAATCATAAATATTGTCATAAATCGGATTGAGTACTACCCCGTCCTTAGTTGCTAGCCCCACTTTTTTATTTTTTATAAATGGAGCAAATCCGTCTCTATAGTCATATGCTTCATCAAACTGAGGCTTAACAACTTCTTTGCCGGTTTCATCAATATACCCCCATTTATTGTTAAAATCTTTTACCTGAGCAATCCCACCCCGAAAGCTTACAAGAGTACCTATACCTTCTGCTTCATAGCCAATCTGTGCATATTTTGGGGCAAGTATCTCTTTACCTGTCTTATCGATAAGTCCCCATTTTCTATTAACACATACGGGTGCAACACCATCAACAAAATTAAACACATTATCATACTTTAATGGTATGACTTCTTTTCCTGTAGTGTCTATAAAGCCCCATTTTCCATTAAACTCCACTCTTGCAAGTCCTTCAAAAAAGTTACCTACACCATACATATCATATTTTATGTCAGTAATTTTATTACCGTTTTCATCTATAAAGCCTTCCTTATCGTCTTTGGTAACAATAATAAATCCATGAAAGTAATCCGATATATAATCATAAATAGCATCTGCTATAATAACCCCATCTTTATTTATAACTCCATATTTTTCGTCCTTTTGAAATTTCAACAGCGGCAAATTGTTATTATTTATATCATAATCTGAACTTGTAAGCTCCTGTAAATTTTCATACTTAGCTTGTATAACAGTTATTTTTGAATCAATAGAAGCTGCCCCAACATTTGTGCATAGAAAAAATGACAAAGCAGCTGATAGAATTAAAATATATATTCTCTTCATATATTACCTCTTTTCTAAAAATAAAGATAATATACATATATTAATAGGATTTGCATTTAATAACATTTAATTTTTAGCAATAAAGTATAGTAGAATATCAAGTAAAAGGAGTTGAATAAGATGGCAAGGAAATGTTTACGTTGTGGAGATCAAATGATCGAAAATTGTAAAGCAAATATTTCAGGTAGTGGGCAATATATTTCTCACGTTTCAAAAAAAGATGGATTTCTAAAGAAAGCTCAATCTGATTGTAACTTAGCGGTCTGTTCTAATTGTGGATATTTGGAATTTTATGTTGATGAGCCGCATAACTTTGCAGTAGATAAATAGAATGCACATGAGGCTCAACTCTGTCAAATATCTGAGTTGAACCTCTTTCATTTACACACTTGTTTTTTTATTAACCTTATTTTTAATTACATGTATTCGATGCCTATCAAATAGAAGCTAATATTCTTATATCCTCTATTCTGATATGCATACCATAACTTTTTTCCAAAACCATATTTACAAGGCCCGTATGGTTTAAATTCATCATACAAAAACCTGGTAAAAAAGTATATCGGGCACCACACACTATGTCTTTGCTACAATTTGACGCTATTCCTTCAAATCCTATCATATGATATGCTTGAACGTCTTTAACTTTTTTATCTCTTGAAAATTTCGGACCTACAACCCATGAATAAATAAGTCCTGTTAATTCTTCTACTTTAATGACTTTTAATACATGCGGTATTGGACAACCAGCCCCCATTGGTCTTCCCACAACTATATCATCCTTCTGAATATCCAATTTTTCAACAAGATCAGTTCTAAAAGGTAATACAATCTTAATTGCAGAAATTTCTCCTGGAAGAGGGTTTAACAAAAAATCATAGTTGTGTTGAAAAACATCAATACCTTTATGGTTTGTAGTAGAAATATCTTCAGTCAAATTTTTAGTTTTTTCATAACAAAAAGGGCAAGCATCAGATTTTTTAACACCACTTTTTATTAATGATAATAGTTCTTCACAGGAATTTTCCCCACATAAACCACAGTTTTTATTTTTAGGCAGTATTATTTTTGTTTCATCCATTTCTATTCACCTCTATATAAATAATCTGCTATCTGACCACTAAGTTTCTTAACAACACCAAAGTGATTTTGCCATCCAATATCCTTCTTTCCAATACAGATTGTACATGTACCTATTGGAGGATTACCCTTCAGATATAGATTATTTTTATCAATATCTTGTGAATTTCTTATTAGATCAAATAATTGATTTAACGCTGTCCCCTGGAGCGCATTGGTTTCAATTAATTTTATACCAGAATGTACTTCCTTTATTTTTTGGGCCATAACTTCTCTTTCAGCCTGACTTACAAGATCTGTCTTTGTTACAACTATTGTATCGGCTAAACCAATCATAGTACTCATTTTTTCTGGTGCATGAATACCGGATATAGAGCTCAAGACAGCAATTCCCATTCCTTGATTAAGATATGGTGAACACCTTAAACATAAACCTGCACTTTCAATTAATAGAAGTTCAGAGCCATTTTCTTCTGCCCATTCAATAGTTTCACCAACAATCATAACCTCAGCATGATCAGGACACAAATCTCCAGAATAAATTTTCCGAGTATGTATATTAAATTCATTTTTTAATTCTATGTCTTCATACGCTTTTACAACATCCATTTTTAGAAATGAAATAGAAAATTCATCCTTCAAATTTTTAACAATTTGCTTTATTAATGCTGTTTTACCTGCTGACGGTGGTCCTGCGATTACTATTAACTTCATTTTTATCCCCCCTTCTTTATATTAAAACATAAATGTTCACTTGATATAATCTGACCGACTCTTAGCATTTCTCTAATTTTAGACAGACTCTCATCTAATTCCAACAAAATTTTTACAGTTTCTTCTTCTACAATGTTACGGTGTATAACTTCCGTTACAGCGCCATTTCTCATAATAATTCTTTTCTGAGTATTTAGTGCTATTACCGGATCATGTGTAACAAAAATTATTATCTTTTTTTTATTATGTATCATGTTTAATACTTCTTGTTTAAATATACCTGCATTTTCTATTTCATCTAACAGTATAATTGGTGATGCCCCAATAAGAATTGCATCAGCTATTAACAAAGACCTCGTTTGCCCTCCAGATAATGTTGTTACCTTATATTCTTCCTTAATCTTTTCTCCTGTAAATTTATTAGCAAGTTCTATTGTATCCTCAATTAACCCTATACCATTAATTTTTCTAGCTCTAATATGAGTATTTAAGAATTCTCTAACTGTAAAATCTGCAAAACATTTTGTATTTTGAGTTATCATTGCAATTGGTTTTAAAGAAGGATTGAAACGCGTTTCATCATCAGGAGCTTTTCCATTTATAAAAATTTTTCTTTTTGTAGCTGTATCTTTTTGTGCAAGTAGCTCAATATCTGTAATTAATGCTGTCTTTCCGCTACCTGTGGGTCCTACTACTGAAATTGTTTCTCCTGCTTTAAAAGTGATATTATCAAATCTTTCTTTCTCACCTAATTTATTAATCCCTGGCATTATTGTTAATTCATTGATCATAAATCTTCCCCCACTCTTCATTATTTTTTTAAGAATTTATATAAATTTAAACTATTATTTCTTTTATTTTGTAAACTGGACAAATAAATAATAAAATAGCTCCTAACATTACTGTTAATCCACTGATTATAAAAGTATTTATGTATCCTAGATTCACTGCTATAATTCCACCTAGTAAAGATCCAATTGGTACTGTTCCCCATATAATGGTTCTCATATTTGCATTCATCCTCCCTTGCATTTCTGATAGAGTTATTAACTGTCTAAGAGTAAGTTGATTTATATCGAATATTGACATTATAATAGCAATTAAAAAAAGTATTATTGTAAGAATATAAATTGGTGAAAATAGTAAACAAACTGGAATAATTGATAAAGCCAAACCTAAAAGTAGGTTAGTTAAAAAAAGACATTTCCCAAAACCAATCTTTTTAGAAACTTTTTTAGCAATACTCGCACCAACAAATAATCCCATACCACTAATAGCCAAAACAAATCCTATTTCTGCTGGTGAAAAATGCAACTTATTATAAGCAAATATCAATAAAACAGAATTCATCATTGAATAACCCAAATTGATTAATGATGTAACAATAGCTAAAGACCGTAAAATTGGATCAGTAAATACAAACTTTAATCCTTCTATTATTTCACTAGTAATTATTTTAAAATTTATGCTATTATTATTTTTTACCGGCTTTCTTTTGAGCCTCAATAATAAGAAACATGAAATTAAGTAGTTAACGGCATTAAACAAAATAGTTACTATTGCACTAATTAATCCAATAAGCCATCCAGCAAATACAGGACCAAACATTTTTGTTCCCGACTTGCTTATAGATGTTTTTGAATTCCCATTAGGCAAATGGTTTTTGTTTAATATCAATGGTATATATGACATACCGGAAATAGTGTAAAACACTGTAAAAGTCCCCATTATTGTCATTACTATGTATAAAAATTTCATATCTAATATTTCGTATTGATAAACTATTGGTATTGATAAAATCGAAAAAAAACAAATAATATTAGAACCTATCATAATTTTAACAGGATCAAACCTGTCAACAATTGCTCCGGTTAAAAAGCCAAAAAATAAGTATGGTAGTGTTTCAACTGTTTTTAAAAAACCAACCATATCAGCAGTAGCATCAAATTTATTTATTGCTAAAGTAGATACTGCTAATGTTGTTATTTCATTGCCCATTTGACATACTGTCAATCCAATCAATAAATATAAAAATATTTTATTTTCCCAAATATCACTGGGTTTAAATTTTTGAAGTCGTTCAAGTAAATTCATTATAAAAACCCTTTCTTCTTAAAATATGAGAAATATGTATCAATTAAAATTAACATATCTTTTGGATTTCCAATTTCTGTATCTTTCAAAAATTCTTTTGAATTAGTATCGTCAAAATATATTTTCTTATCTGTAAATTTATTATCTTCAGTAAATATTGGCATAAGCGGATATAAAGAATTCTCTTTTGTTTCACTTATATTTTGAATTAATTTTAATCTCCATTCTTTATAAGGCAAAATATCAATTTTAAAATCTTTCAATTTAATATGATTAATAAAATCTTTTAACGATATCGTACTATGATTTAATAAATGAAAAACATTATTAATAGATTGTTCCTTTTCAGAAATATGCACGATTGCTTTGCTCACATAATCCACCGGGGTCATGTCAATACGAATATCAAGGTCTGGAGCAGATTTCAATTGTATACATCCTTTTATCATTCTTGAAAAGAAATCATCAAGATTAGCTTCACCTGAGATACTATGCCCGGTTATTCTGGGTAAGCGGTATATTGTTATTGGAAAACCTTTGTTTGATGCTGTTAACATTATCTTATCTGCTACCCATTTACTTATAGAATAGCCATTATTGTTAATATCAGGCAAATTGAGCAAGGGGTCACTTTCAAATATTTTCTCTTCATTCTTATACAATGAAGAAGTAAATACTGATAGCGTTGAAATATAATGTATTGGTTTTATTTTTCCTTCAGCTGCAAATTTTAGAACGTTTTGTGTCCCTGTTACATTAACTGGTTTTAGTTTTGAATAAGGATAAACAAAATTCACATATGCACCGTTATGATAAATTTTATCTATACAATTAATTAAATTACTATATTCTTCTATATATATTCCTAGATTAGGCTTGCTTAATTCTCCAACAACCGCAATAATCCTGGAATCAAACTTGTCTTCCCACAATGAATATGATTTTATAGAATTGATAACTCTTTCTTTTGCCTGAGAATTATCTTTTGCTCTAACTAAACAGTAAATATTCGCTTTTGTGTTATTAAGTAATTCAAGTAGTAAAAAGACACCAAGAAAACCATTTGCACCAGTAACTAATATGTTTTTTATATCATTTTCAAATTTGAAGTTTACAGGAAAAACAAGTTCTTTGTCTAATTGAATTTCTTTATTTAGATCAAAGTTATCAAACTTTGTTTCAATTATTTCTCCATTTTTACATTTATCTATGTAGTTACTTAATGCTTCTACTGTAGGAAATTGAAAAATGATATTAAATGGAATCCTCATATCAAATTCATTATGCACTTTAGAAATTAGTTGTGTAGCTAAAAGAGAATGCCCTCCTATCTCAAAAAAATTATCATTGATACTAACCTGTTTTAGTCCCAATAGGCTTGTCCATATTTCAGATAATTTAATCTGAGTTTCTGTTTGTGCTCCTACATATTCTTTTGTTGTACTTATACCATATTCTAATGGTTCCGGTAATTGCTTTCGATCTATTTTTGAATTTGGTGTTAATGGCATTTCATCTAGTATTACATATATTGATGGCACCATATATGACGGCAGTTTTTGAGTAACATATTCTCTTAATTCTTCTACATTTATTTGCTTTGCTTTTGTTGCTACTATATATGCTACTAATTGTTTATTATTATTTTCTGTTTCTTTTACTATTACTACACTTTGTTTTATATCTTCGTTTGATTCTAATACTCTTTCTATTTCTCCTAGCTCTATCCTATAGCCTCTAATTTTTACCTGATAATCCATTCGACCTAGAAATTCTACTTCTCCATTTTCTAATAATCTTACCTGATCTCCTGTCTTATACAAACATTTTCCTGGTGCTTTTCCATATAGATCGGGTATAAACTTTTCTGCTGTCAGTTCCACTCTATTATAGTATCCTATGGATACCCCTTCTCCTCCTATGTACAACTCTCCTATTACTCCATATGGTAACATTTGCAGGTTTTTATCTAATACATAAAATTGTGTATTATTTATGGGTTTACCTATTGAAACTGCTACTTCATCATTGACTTCATTTATTTCTTTCTTTACTTCATATATACTTGACCAGATCGTAGTTTCTGTTGGTCCATACATATTCCATAAGCTTCCGCATTTTTTCAATATTTTTTCTGCTAGCCCTTTTGATAATGCTTCTCCTCCACATAATGCCTTTAAATTTGAATCCCCTTCCCAATCAGATTCTAGAAGCATCTGCCAACTACTTGGTGTCGCCTGCAATATTGTTATCTTTGATTCTTTTATTGTTTTTGATAATAAATTACCATCTAACACTGTTTCACGGCATGCTACTATTAATCTACTCCCTGTTATTAGCGGTAGATATATCTCCAACGCCGCGATATCAAATGATATAGTCGTTATTGCCAATAACCTGTCTTCTGGTTTTATTCCGGGTTTTTCTTTCATTGAAACAAGAAAATTGGTTAGGCTATTATGAGTTATTCTCACTCCTTTTGGATTACCTGTTGAACCGGATGTAAATATTATATATGCTAAATTATTTGTTTTTACTCTTTTATTCAGATTTTGTGCTTTACACATCTGAATATTTTCGTTCACATTTGATAAACATATAATTTTCTTGTTTTTTAGTAAATCATCCTCTTCACTTTTATTTGTAACTATTATTGACATTTTTGTTTCATTAATAATATATAAAAGTCTCTCTTTTGGGAATAATGGATCCAAAGGAACGTATGCTCCGCCAGCTTTTAGAATTCCCAACAGACCTATAATCATCTCTAATGATCTTTCGGTATATAATCCTACTGCAATATTAGGGCCAACTCCGTTTTCCTGTAAATAATGAGCCAGCTGATTTGATTTCTCATTTAACTCTTTATAAGTTAATTTCTGGTCTTCGAACTCAACTGCTATTCTATATGGTGTCCTTTCTACTTGCTCCTCAAACATATTATGTATACACTTATCTCTTGGATATTCAACAGTCTCTCCACTTTGCTTTTCTATTATTTCTTCTTCCTCTTCCTCACTTAACAACTTGATTTGGTCTATTCTTTCTTC
>JAEWCZ010000097.1 GCA_023390335.1 Bacillota bacterium
ATATAATTCATGGAATAATATTTTTGCCACCAAGTATTCTATGCTTTATAATATCCTTGATATTACGTTCAAAGTCAAAAAATAAGTCTTAATCTTATAAAGAATAACAATAAGTACCGCACATTCAATTAAAGAATGTGCTTTTTTATTGAACAAAATTATTCTATTGCGAAGCAAATTAGGTAAGGAGTGAAACTTGTCATATAAATATAACTAATATGGTATTATTAAATCAATTAATTTAAATAAGGTTTGTATTAGGTTTTTATAAAAAACATTTGAAAGGAAGATATAAGATGGTTAAAATCCTTACAAGCGGGTTTCCTAATGGGTTTACTGATGATTTGTGTAGGTTGTTCAAAAAACATTTAAAAACAGGTATGAAATTTGTTTTTGTTGCCTCTGAATTTGAAAATATACATAAAAAAACGGATTGGTATTGTAACCACTTTTTAAAAATGTTTTTAAACTGCGGAATAGTATTTGATAGTGTAAATGTAATAGATAGTAGAATGTCAAAAGAAACCGCACAAGATATTATTAGAAATGCAGATGTTTTATGGCTCGCTGGCGGTGATACACCTACCCAGTTTGCTTATTTTGAATCTTACGGGCTGATACCATGTATAAAAGAACATAAAGGTGTGATAATAGGAATTAGTGCTGGTTCCATAAATATGGCAAAAACGGCTGTATGTACATTAACCTGCGGGCATAATGACCTGCTAATTTATGAAGCACTTGGACTAGTTGAATTTTCCGTTGAACCCCATTTTGATAAAGATAATGTAACAGAAGAGTTGCTAATGGTTTCTGAAAAGTATCCATTGTTTGGGTTGTGTGATGATAGTGCCATCATATGCGAGGGAGATAACACTATATACATAGGTGATGTATACTTAATAGATAAAGGTCATGTAAATAAAGTTTTATAGATCGGATATAAGTTCGTACGCAAAATGAATAGATAGTGATGCAAAATGAACTTTGAAAACTGAATATTGTGGTATTAGATTTAGACTTGACTCAACTATATTCCATATGTAGTATTTAATGTAATCAGGCTTGTTACATTTCTTAAATGCTGATAAGACAAGATAATATACTAAATTAAATGAATTTTAACGAAAGGTACATAAGAAAATGAGTATTGAACGGATTTTTTCTGAAAGGTTAATTTTTATCCCTTTTACACTTGCTATTGCAACTTCTATTTTAGAAGGAAATTTTGATGTACTAGAAAGCTTGGGGATTAAACCTGATAAAGACTGGCCTGATAATGAAAGTATTGAAACATTACCCAAGATTATAAAAAATCTAGAATTAGTAAAAGAACCAACTGGATTTGAATCTTGGATGATTATAAAACAAGATGATATGGCTGTTATTGGTGATGCAGGGTTTAAAGGTAAGCCTAATGCTAATGGTGAAGTTGATATTGGATATTCCATTATTGAGAAAGAACAGAGAAGAGGGTATGGATTTGAGGCTGCAAAAAAACTTACTGACTGGGCATTTTCACAACAAGAAGTAAAATATATTACAGCAAGCTGTTTAATAAATAATATTACATCTGCAAAGATCCTTGAAAAATTAGGAATGCAGGAAATATCTAGGGATGAGGAAATGGTATATTGGAGAATTTAAAAAGTATAAGAATTTAGTAAAATTTTAACTGTCTAATTTATATTATAAGTATCAATCACTGCCGCACTTCAAAACTGAACAGCGGTATTTTTTATGCAGTTAGAACGGGATGTTAGTCTAACACGAACCAGACTTGAACATTGATAATTGAATAGTGCGGTAAGGATTGAATTTTAACATAACTCCAGATATAGCATAGATGTCGGTAAAGATAGTAATCGAGCCAATATTTGAAGCTGACTTAAAGAATGCTCCTATGGGTTCAGACCTAAAAGGAGTGCACATCTAGCCTTGGACAGGATTCGTAAGGATACTGCCAAAAAGGGTTTGTGGATAGTGGATGCTGATGGTGAAACAAAGGATATCAGACAGAAAGATTCTAAAAATGGAAAGGGTTAAAGGCTGAGTAATGGAAAATGGAGAATATGCACAGAGTGACCTTGGGAGTCCTCAAGGTGGCGTAATATCACCACTTTTGGCAAATATATATCTTCATTATCTGGACTGTAAGTGGGAATACCACTAGAAACACCTTGGAAAGCCCATAAGGTACTGTGACGATTTTGTAGTAATATGCAAGACAAAGAAGGATGCAGAGCATGCACTTAAAACTGTAACATCCATTATGGATGGAAAGATTAGAACTAGAACTACATTCTGAAAAGACCAAATTAACAAGCATGTGGGATGGAAAGGAAGGCTTTGATTTTCTGAATGAGGGAGAATATTAAAGTTGTATTCGCCAGCAGGTCAACGTTGTTGCTGGACGTACACAAAATGATAGAAATTCTAAATCTGAAGATAATCGGAATGAGAAACTATTACGGATTAAAGAATGCAGGCATTTCAAAGATTCAGAAAATCATCTACGACAATGGATTACAAAAACTTGCAGTTTAGCGAATGCTGAAGGAAGAAGAATATCGGAAAGCGTGTGCGACAAAACCGTATGCACAGTTTGATGCAGGGGAAAGTGGGAAAAAGAATTAATTTTCCCACTAATCTACTCTACAAAGTTGATTAATTAATTTTACTTCCCCAAATTGCAACATTGCCATTTTTAGCTATTGCACTGAACGTCATAACAAATTTTTTGAGACCATTCTCCCATTGTCTTAGCACAATACCCGAATAATCAACTCCATTTACAGTTAATACAATGTTCTCGCCACTTAACTGCCATTTTCCATTTACACTTCCAGAAATTGTACCGTCTTTATTTAGTGTTATTTTTACAGAGTTTTTAATGGCTGAACTAATTTCATTACCATGATTAATAAAAGCATAGTCTCCGTAAACTTCGTCTGCAATATATTTTACAATAGTTTCACCACCATAGCGATGTGGTGCAACAACAGGCCATCCATCCTCATTTATAAACATTTGATGCACTCGCACCTGATGAAGTTCTCCCTGACCGGGAAATCTTGTGTGGAAAATAAGATAATACTTTTTCGTCTCTGCATCGTAATATGCTGAATTATGACCTGGAGAAACATAACCTACTCCACTTTCAGTAAACTTGAAATTTCCCATAACTTTCACACCAAAAGGTTCGATAGATCTATCATCAAAGAGTGTGCCAGCAGCGCCATAACAGTCAATCATATTTTTTCCTGTCGCATCTACAAAAGGACCGTCAGGGTTTTTAGAGCGTGCAACCCTAATATTATACCCACCAGTAGAATCGAGACCTCCAAAACTTAAAAACAAGTAATAATAATCCGATTGAGGACTATATAACATATAAGGAGCTTCAATCCTACTGTGATTTCCTCCTAACAATTTCTTTCCATAGCCTTGACCCGAATATGGTTTCCCTGTTTTAGGATCCATCTTCATAATGAAGATACCTCCTGAATACGATCCGTAAACCATCCACAGATTTCCGTTTTTATCAAAGAATGTATCAGGGTCAACAGTATTAGGATCTCTCGTAGCATTATAAACTGTTCCAGCCTCACTTGTTCCATTCATTCCAGATTTCAATAAAATGCCTGCATCTTTATAAGGACCAGTTACACTATCCGATACCGCCAGACCAAGAGTAGACCTTGGAGAATCACCTTTACATAGGCAATAATACATGTAAAATTTCCCATCCTGAAGCTGAGCTATATCGCCTGCCCACATTGTTTGGGTTTGCGCCCAGTCAAATGATTGTTTTAATTCTGTAAATACATTCGGTATTAAAGGATTTGTGTTACTCACGCTTGAAGAAATTTGTTGCCATTGCATTAAGTCATTAGTTTTTGCAGAGGCTAGATGCGAACCAATAACATAATAAGTTCCATTTGTCTTGATTACTGAAGGATCATGCACTGATACATCTTTAAACGTAGGTATAATTGGAGTTTGAGGCAGATTATCAGCAGGAAACACAGATATTATTCCTAATAAAAACTGTTTATATATAGCAAAGTCAATTGCATCAACTAAACTATCTCCGTTTACATCCGCTGCCTTAAAAGCCTCTTCTGTTAGGGTAACATTTCCCAACAAATATTTCTTTATTTGTGCAAAATCTATCGAATTGATCTGACCATCCCCGTCTACATCACCATATTTTATCGAATTATATGATTCAAGTGCCGATGCATTTGTTGACGTAAAAATACTAGCTAATAAAACAAAAACCACCATTGCCAAACTTATTTTCTTTGATATCAATTTAATCTTCATAAAAGTCCCCCCCTTAAAATACCTACTGGCTTATCATTACCATCCATTTTATTCTATAATAAAAAGGCAAAAAATCAAGTACATATTGGCTATTATTACAAATTATGCTATTTACTCAGCAAAACATTGTATATGTATCTCTCGTATGGCAGTTTTGCCCTTTTTCAACCAATTTATCGTGATTGTAACACTTTTACAATTTTTATAGTATGTGAGTCACGCTAACTTAAAGTATAAATACGGGAATTGACATTTTTGGTGCGAGGGATTTTATGTGGACACAGTAGGAAAAAATAAGAATGCAACTGCAAAATATGCCACACGTTTTACGTGTGGTCATGAATATACACAAAAATAGTCTATCACGAACCAGACTTGTACATTGATAATTGAATAGTGCGGTAATGAGTGAAACTTGACATAGAAACATGCCAGATGTAGTATTATTTGTAAATGTAGATTTCTATGGTTTTTGATAATAGGGGAACTACTATAAGGAATAAAGGACTTGAATATGATTAAAGAGTTATTGTATGAAGCAGGAGCAGTATTAAAGAAAGAGTCTTATGAATTAAAAGGTAGTTCATTAAAAGAAAAGTTTGATTTAATAACAACAAGCGATATAAAAATTGAAGATATTCTCGTAAAAAGTTTAATAAATGAATACCCGGAATATTCCATATTTTCTGAAGAAAAAGGTGAAATTAGTAGTTCGGGTGAAAAGAGATGGATAATTGACCCAATTGATGGAACAGCGAATTTTGTGTTTGGTGTTCCATACTTTTCTATATCTTTATCACTTGAGATTAATGGTGTGATTTCAGAAGGACATGTTTAGAACCCACTTTCTAATGAATATTATTTTTCATCAATACAAGATGGGAAATCTTATTTAAATGGGGAAGTTATAAGAGTATCAAACACAAAAAATATTGAAGATAGCTTGATCTCCTTTGGATTCAGTGCGAATTATACATATATAAACAGCTATTACGAGAAATGGAAACACTTGTTTGATAACTCCAAAAAAGGGATGCCGCTTATTTCACCTGCTTTAACTCTTTGCAATATTGCAAGAGGAAGAATTGATGCTTTTTTAGATTTTCAATGTAGTATGGAAGGTCAATCAGCTGGAGCATTGATTTTAAAAAATGCAGGAGGAAAGCTTTGGAATTATGATTTCATTGAGTATGATCATCGAATCAAGGGCATAATTGCCACTAATGGTAATTTGTTATTATAATTCACTACCTTTATATATCAAGAATCATTATATTACCGCATATTCAGTAAATGAACTTATATTGCGGTTTTTTCATATCCAAATTGAGTACGCAAAATGAATATTGTATGATATAAAGAGGTATATGAGTGAAGACCATGTAAGATGGGAAGAACTTGGATAGTACCATCGAAGAATCCCTCAGTGTATGGGAAGCGATATGGATTGAAAAATGTGATAGTACCAATGATATTACAGACAACAAAACAGTAAAATGTATTGCTTGAAAAACTGAATAGGCAGTAACAGTTAATTGTATATAAGTTACATATATAGTATTATTAGGTTATATGAAGCTTGATTGTAGGAGGAGTACTAAATGGAGTTAATTGTATTGATAATAGGGGGATTCGCTTTATTTTGTATAATTTTAGGTGCTGTGAAAATGGCTGTTAAAGAGGCACTATATGAAATTAAAGAAGATATAATTAAGGAATTTAACCTTAAAAAGGTAAATTCAGATGATATTAATGAAGATAAATAATTCGCTAATTTAATTACTCTAAAGTTGACAACCAAAATATAGGTTTTCCTAAATACCGCAAAATGAAAGCGGTAGGGATAGAAAGTACATATTGACATTAATTAAATCGAGGGGATTGTGAATAATGGCTGAGGTTATAAAAGCATATAAACAGAGTGTTCCAGCAATGAGGTTCATAGGCAAGAAATACACTGATAACGATCGCATTAGTGGTAATTTTAGTGCAAAATGGGGTGAATGGTTTAAACAAAATTGGTTCAGTACTATTTCAAACCAAATAAGTAAAAGTATTAACCTAAATTATGATGAAATTACGGACTATATTGGGTTGATGCGTTGGAAGGACGGGCAACCGTTTGAATATTGGATAGGTTTATTTACTCCAGAAACAACGCTAGCTCCTGATGGATTTGAATATATTGATTTTCCTGAAAGTCAATTGGGTGTTTGCTGGGTTTATGGTAAGGAAGGCGAAGTTTATGGCAGAGAGGCTGAATGCTCAAAGAAATTAATGGATGAGGGATTCAAGATTATACCAGATGCGAATAACGCATGGTGGTTCTTTGAGAGATATTGTTCTCCGAGATTTACAAACCCTGATTATAAAGGAAATATAATACTTGATATTTGCCATTTTATTAAATGATTGAATCACTTTATTGGTAAAAATAGACGTAATGTTTATTCAAGGAGATACCTTTATGGGACTTTTAAAAAAAGCAGTAATATTAGTTACAATTTTTACAATTAGTATTTTAATAGTTGCCTGTACCGAATCTTCAATAGAAAGTAATGTAGATCTTGTAGATTCCGTTAAGCAAAAAGCTGTGACATATCTGACAGCAAAGGGTTATAAAGAAGAAGAGTATAAATTGGACGTTTTTTATAGAAAAAATCATTCTTATGGAGGACCGTACGCTATTAGTGTAATATTTGATGATGAACCAAATGTTATTTACTATTATGAATATGTCTATAATGCCAATTCAAAACTTAAAGAGATTACTCAAGGTAGCATAGCACCAATAAAAGATAAGAAGGATAAAAACTTCAAACATGCTGAAAATTAAATATTACGGTAATACAAATGGGAAAAGTAAAAATGGGTAAATATAAATGAATTTTGAATATGATACATATATTGTTCTTGATGTACCAAGTCCTATTAATGAAATAATAACCAGCCTACGAAAGTATTACAATGATGGTTTTAGAGCTTCACTTCCCGTAGAAATAACCGTTGCCGGTTCTAGTGGAAACGGCGTGATTGAACAAGGCCAAGATGAAGAATTTGTGAAAAAAACACTACAACATATTGCATTAAGAACAAAACCTATAAAAACTTCTTTTAAAGATGTGCTTAGATTTCCTGGTACAGATATTTTCGTATTAACACTAAGAGATGAAGAAGGTTTTGTCGAATTACATGAGCAAATAAATAAGTCAGGGATTAAATTTAAATATTGTCAATTTCCGTATAAACCTCATTGTACAATTAGAAGTAAGTCACCCGTATCTGACTATGAGGTAAAGGCGATAATGAAAACCAAAATAGAACAGGAATTTGTTCTTGATACTATATCTATTTATACTATGAATAAAATTCCGATGAGTAAAATATTTTCGGAGAAACTTTTAGGTTAAAACAACACTATTAATTATTACCGCACATTCAGTCCGAATGTGCTTTTTTATGAAGAAAGTTAACATCGCAAAATGAGGTGAAACATGAACTGTATTTTTTGTGGAATAGTCAATGGTGAAATACCAAGTCGTAAAATATATGAGGATAAGTATACAGTTGCTTTTTTGGATATTGCAAATGATGTAGACGGTCATACAGTTGTTATTCCGAAAAAACATTCTGCTAATATATTAGATTGTGATGAGGAAACATTAATTCATTTGATGATGACAGTTAAGCGTGTTTCAAAACATTATACAGATAGCTGTGGATTTCAGGGGGTGAATTTGCTTAATGCAAGTGGCGATGGCCTTTGTTTAAAGGTAGCACACAATCACTTGATAAATTGTTTGACATAATGAAATTCCGTTAAATTTAAATCTAAAGTTGAGTTTTTTTGCAATCTTTCATAGGCCGCACATACGGTTAAAATAGATAATTAAATATTGGAGCTTAATAAAAGATATTACTTGTATATGTTATGTATGGACTGTATAATATTGGCATATAATTTAATCTTCTATAGGGGTGTTGCTTGTGAAATACAAACATGACATTTTTCTCAGTTACAATAATGCAGATAAAGATTGGACTGAACAACTAGCAAGTTCTATAGAATCTGACAATGATGGGAGACGGTTAAAAGTTTTTTTTGATAGATGGGATATTATACCAGGAAGTAGTATTCCAAATGAATTAGAGGATGCGTTAAGTACTAGCCGCTTTGTAGGTTTAATAATAACTCAAGAGTTTTTGAAATCAAAATGGACAGATTTTGAGAGGACAATGGCTATTTATAGAGATCCAAATGCATCAGAGCGGTTAATAATCCCAATTTTAAGGGAAAATTGCAGAGTACCTTTATCTATTGCTAGATTAAATTATATAGATTTTACTGATGATTATATTTACAATAAATCTTTAAATGTTTTGATTTCATTATTAAGAGATAAACCAATGCCTAGATATACAAATTTATCTCAAGAACAGATAGTTGAGAGAGAAGATTATGAAAATTTTAATAAGTTAATTAATGTATTTAGAAGACCTGCATTCGAAATCCCTTGTATTTTGGAATTATACTTAAAAGAATTATGTGGGGCAATAGATGATATACAAGCAGCTATAAGAACTGGAGCTACCTATTCACGAACTGGAAATCTTCTATTGCAAGTACCTACAATATATGATTTTAAGACTGAAAAGTTTGTTACTGTTTTAAAGGAAATACCGAAGTTATTAGTAGAGGTTAAGAAACATACCATAGAGTTAATTGAATTCTTTGAAAGGTTTTACCCCAAAAACGATGAAACAACTTTTTTACCAGCAAGAGCATTATATGATATGTTAACTGGAAAAATAAAAACACAAAGTGATCTTATAAATAACATAAAATATACGCTTAGTAAAATGGATTTAATAGATTTAAAAAGGAATGAAATACTCGTAATATTAAACTCACTTATAGTCACTCCTATTAATATTTTTGAAGAAATTGAACTATCAAGTAAAGAGGTTAATTTGAAACGCTATGGTCTTACAGAACAAATAAGTTCATTATTAGATAGAAATAATATAAAATTATGATATAAGTAAAAGATATTATTGGATCAGGATATGACAGTATTGGATATATAAGCATGGGGGCAGCTAAAAAATAGCTGTCATTTTTATTTTCTTAAAAACTATTTGGAAGGAAAATTTAAATGGTTAAGAGTATCAACGTATTTCTTACATATTTGCTTGTAATTTCTGAATATCAGCACAAAGGATTAGGAAAGTACATGATGTCTGAATTTTCTGAAAAGTATAAGCACTTTAGAAAAATATTAACCAAAGATAATGAAACTAGAGCTTTTTATGAAGGGTTTGAATTTGAAAAAGATGGGATAGCAATGTTTAATAATTATTTCACCAAAGGAGTTGATTAAATGGTAGTGCAACAATTAAAACTAAAGGAATACCATAGGTTAAAGGATATTATTCAGAGACAACAGGAATTTCATTATAATTTAGGTGGATATCATTCTGATAGATTTTTGTCAGTTGGAGTAGATGAGTTTACACAATTCATGTGTAGTGGTATAGATGGATGTGTTTTTTTTATTGAAGTTGATGCACAAATCATAGGATTTGCCGCTGTGACACTAAACAAAGACAATGAAGCCTTTATAGAAGATATATTTATTGATGCACCTGAAAGAGGTAAAGGCTATGGATATTTACTTATGGATGAAATACTTTCTTGGGCAAAAAACAAACAAGCTAATTTTATTGATGTTCACATAACTAACGGAAATGAAAAAGTCTTTTTCTTTTATAATAAGTTCGGACTACAAAAAACTGGATACACGATGAGGGTGTATTCCGATGAAATACAATTGAAAAATCATAGCAGGAAACAATGAAGAACTTGAGGCAACTTTATAAACATTACGGAAGGTTGTTGGAGTTATGATTCCGGCAGCCTTCTTAAAAATATTGAGGTGAATATGAAAATTACTCGAAAATATTTCTTTTATCAGAACCATTTTTCAGAGTTTTACTCTGGAAAAACAGTGGGCATGGGGGAGAATCCCCCGATTTACATACAAAAAACCGCACCTTTTTGGGGCAGATGTGTACGGCGGCAGGAATAGTCGGGTGACACACCCGACGGTATACAGCTTGAAAATTTAAATAAATATAAGTAAGAAACATTTGTGTATAATAAAAATATTTCTGTATTTGGCAAAATCTGGTATATTTATGACTTATGTTAGGTATATAGGCAAATTAATATTAATCAATATAAGTAAATAATATTGCCGGGAAAGGAGGGAGTGTTATGGATGAATTAAATCAACAATTTTCGAAAATTTATAATGAAACACACAGCTCCATTTTGAATTATGTAATAAGTAAAATTAAGAATATACATGATACAAATGATGTACTGCAAACAGTATACACATCACTTTACCGTCGGATGAATAATAGGGGTGTCATTCCAACGGAACAAGCTTTGAAAATTCTTTATACCTCTGCAAGACATGAAATTGGTCGATATTATGGGTTTGTTAAGTACCAGAAGAGATTTGTCTCAACATTCTCCAATGGTGAAATAAACGGTGTAGATATAGCATCGCTTTCATTTAATTTGCTAAATATAGACGATGAGTTTGACTCAGAATTAATAGATTTAATATGGGATTTTATTCGTAAAAAAGATGAATTAACTTATCGTGCTTTTCTATTACATTATGTTCAAGGATTAACCTTTAAGGAATGTGCAAATTTACTTAAATGTAGTAATTCAACTATAGTTCATAGAGTTTATAGAACAATCGAAGAGGTAAAAAAAATATATAAGGAGGATAGTAAGTATGGAAGGAAAGAACTTTAGAGACGCTGGGCTTGAAAATAGTCAGTTGCTGAGTAAAGAGGAATTGTTAGAAAAAATAATTAATTGGGATACATATGAACAAAACACTTTAGTAAAAAGAAAAAAGAAATTAAAATTGAGCTACAAGGTAACAAGGATTGCAGCTGTATTTCTAATATTGTGTGTTGCTAATGCAGCAGTCTATGCGGTATCTCCTGACTTAAGGTATATGTTGTCAGAAAAACTTCGTATTAAAAATGAAGAAACTCATCTTATTGGGAAATCTGTTCATGATAATGGAATAACAATGAAAATTATATCTTCTCATGTATCTAAAAATACAGCAGTCGTTCTTTTGGCATTTTCAAAGGATAATGGAGAAAAGTTTGGTAACTCCTTAAATCCTTATAAAAATAAGATAATTTGCGATAATAAGGAGATTTCATTAATGGGAATCTATAGCGAATTATCAGATGATTGTAAGACCTTATATTGTTACTATACATGGGCATTTTCTAATTCTGATAAACATAGTCAGAAAGCTACGATTAAAATTCATAATTTGATTTGTAATCAATCACGAGTAGAAGGTGTTCAGTTTAACGATGAAATGCTGTACGGAAATTGGAATCTCCAGTTTGAATTATTAAAAAATAAAGATAATAGTTTAACAGCTACTAATCCAAATGTTAATAACACAATATCAATGTGTGGGAAGAAGCTTCATATAAATAGTGTTACATTAACCGACATGTTAATGATTGTAAATACTACAACACTAAGTGATTCTGGGATGCCTAAAGATCCTTTAAGTAATGTTAACACCGAAAGTGGTACTTACTACGGTATATTTACACAACTTATTTACGAAAATGGAACAGTATCCAAAAAGATGGATTGTCAACTTGACGAGAAAGGTAATATTATTTCGTGGTATCCAAAGACTATTAACCTTGACGGTTTAAAAGAAATACATGTCGGGGATGTTGTGATACCTGTAAAGAAGTGAAAATTATTATTACTGAGTGTATAGCTAATAATAGTGTAAACAAATTAAATATAAGCCATGTAGACATTCAGAAATTACAATATCTTTTTTTTCTGTGTCTTTTAGAAAGACACAGAAATGCCATACTTGTAAACCCACAGAAGTAAATTACCTGAAGGATAAAATTAGGGATGGACATACATGAAAGCGCATCGATGAGAAAAAGAAGATGGAAACAGAACTGAAGTGTTGAAAAATTATACCTAATAAGGTATAATTTACAAAAAGAATGTATAAACAGGACTAATGCAGTAGGAATTTGAAAAGTCGCCAATAATAGAAAAAGGTGGTATTAGTTACAGTTGCTTTTTTGATAAACGAGCAAAACCTGTAGAAATGATAAATGATGAGACTCTTTAAATATGACATCTTACGCTCCTCCCTATAAATATCAATCTGAATTTATCTAAACCAACACATAAAATACATATACTTCACATTTCTATAATATGGTGGAATTGTTATTTATATGGAAGACTTGTAAGAGGACTTTTTGAATATTTATATGAATTTTGTGTTGAATTACATACTCGATATATCTACCAAAACACATCTTAAAATAATACCCAATATTTTTTATAAAGCAAAACGGTTAGTTCAACAGTATGAGCAGATACAGCTGCCCTGTAATTTATAGACTTGATATTAGTCACTGATTCTCTTATGACAAAGCATTAGATTAAACTATAAGGGATTAAGTGTTTACATAAAGTTGAAAAAGTGGAGTTTATAACTGTAAGTATATCAACAAACCTTACAAAAAAATAATCCGAGGGGGGTTTATATTGAGAGAAATAGTTAAAAAGACTTTAGTGGCCACTGTTTTTACATGTATAATTTTATTTTTAGGTACAGGGGTATATGCTGCACCATACATTAATAGGACTATTGAATTTAAACAACCTGACAATTCCGTAGTTACTGCAAAGGTAACAGGTGATGAATACTACCAACATGTTGAAAGTCCAGATGGCTATACCCTATGCCGTGACCCTGAAACAGGATGGATTTGTTACGCTTCTTTAAATAGCGATCAAACCGAACTTGTTTCATCAGGGGAAATCTATAAAGGAGTAGACAATGCGCTCGTACAAAGTGCAACTATCCAAAGTACAAATGAAGGAAAACGTCAAAAGCATTTGGAAATAAAAAGTGAAGCAATTGCCCAAAAAAGAAATAACGTAAAGAATATGCTTTTGCCACAACAAGAATCGCAGGACCCTAGAATACAAAGAAGCAGTCCTAGTTTATCAGCATCTTCTCTGTCGGCTCCTCCACAGGGGAATGTTATCGGACTTACAATATTGATTAATTTTCCGGATGTAACCAGCAGTATTTCCAAGGCAGCGATTGATGACATGTTCAATAAGGTTGGATACACGGGATATGGAAATAATGGTTCTATTAGAGACTTCTATTATGATGTTTCTGGTGGAAAAATGACTTATACAAATTCTATAACAGGCTTCTATACGGCCAAGCATCCGAAATCCTATTACGATTCCAGTGAAGACTACAGCGGAGCTCTTGAACTTGCAAATGAGGCTTTAAATTGGCTGGATTCTACTGGCTTTAACTTTTCAACATTAACAACCAATTCACAAAAATATGTTCTTGCTGTAAATTTTCTATATGCAGGTGATATTGCTCAGAATTGGGGAAGAGGAATATGGCCACATCAGGGCTGGCTTCCGTATACATTCAATGCTGATGGAGTAAAGGTTCAAATGTATGAAATGTCAGAGATAGGAAACGAACTGTCAATTTATACAATTTGTCATGAAAATGGACATTTAGTTTGCGACTATCCTGATTTATATGATTATGATGGTGATTCCTGTGGGTGTGGAGATTATTCACTGATGAGCGGTTCCTTAAATCCCAAAAATCCTGCGCCTCCAGACCCATACTGCAGGAACATTATTAGTGGATGGAATAGTACTGTAAGCATGAATAACTATCCTAAAGGCTCCACTATCACTACATATGTAGAACCTAAGGCAACACAAACAGTATACCGATGGAATGGAAGTAAACCAAATGAATATTTTCTTATAGAGAACATCAAGAAGACAGGAAGATACACGAATATGCCGGATGAAGGTCTGCTAATATGGCACGTGGACGAGAATGGAGTAAACGACTACAACCAAATGACATATTCAAGACATTATCAAGTATCCGTAGAACAGGCAGACGGTCTTTACGAATTAGAAAAGAATATATACAGGTACAGTTCTAACGATTTATTCCATTCCGGATATAAGACAGCTTTTGATGATTCAACCACCCCGAATTCAAAGTGGTGGAGTGGAGAATCCTCAGGTCTAAAAATTAAAAATATTGGTGATGTAGGAACTGCTATGACCTTTACTTTGGATTGTGGAACAGCAGCTACCAATACTGCACCTGTTGTTGATTCAGGAGCTGATAGTGTATTTACATTACCCTCTAGTATAAGGCTCAGTGGAAAGGCTAGCGACGATGGTCTACCAATTGGATCTAATCTAAGTACTACATGGAGCTTGCAAAGCGGACCAGGTACGGCTACATTTGAGGATGAAAAATCATTAAATACTAATGCCACGGTATCAGTAGCAGGTACTTATGTGTTTAAGCTTACAGCAAGCGATGGAACATTGTCATCCTCAGATACTGTTACAATAACAGTAAACCCGGTAGGTACACTTCCATTATTAACATATTATAAATTTGATGAATTAAGCGGAACAACTGTAAATGACTCATCCATTTTAAGTAATAATGCACAATTAAATGGAGGAGCTGTATGGGCAGAAGGACAAAACGGAAATGCTGTTTCTTTAGATGGGACAAGCGGCTACGTAAGCATGCCATCCGGAATATTGAGAAATGTAAATGATGTTACAATTTCTGCATGGGTAAAGCTGAATACTATAAGTCAATGGGCAAGGATATTTGATTTTGGAACAGGAACAAATTCATACATGTTCTTAGCTCCTGAAAGTGGCGACAATAAACTTAAATTTGCAATTACTACAAACGGCAATAATTATGAGGAGCAAATAAATGCACCTGTATTAGTGACAGATTCCTGGAAGAATATAACTGTTACGCTTTCTGAGAATACAGGTATTCTATACGTGGATGGTGTAGAAGTTGGAAGGAACGACAACATGACATTAAAACCATCAAGTTTAGGAAACTCAACCAAAAACTATATAGGGAAATCTCAGTTTGAGCATGATCCATACCTGGATGGGTTTGTTGATGATTTCAGAATCTATAATAAGGCTCTGAATGCTGATGAAGTGAAAACACTATTTGACAATAAACAAAGTATATACGTATATGGAGATGTTACTGGGGATGGGGAAGTGGATGCAACTGATTACGCAGCAATTAAAAAATATCTGCTTGGATATGAGAATGCAATGCAAAACAAGGACTGGAATATAACCGGAGATTTAAACCAGGATGGCGCGGTAGATGCTATTGACGTTGCTAATTTGAAAAAATTCCTTTTAGGGATTATTGAAAAGCTTCCAGTAGAATAATACCTACACAGAGTTTGAGAGTAATATTGAAAATGTTCTCCCCGTACCCCATTCAAGGGGCTACGGGGTTTTTTGTGCACAAATTCGATTGAAAGTATAATTTTTAAGAAAAATGAACCGGGGGTGAGGTCACAGGCAGCCCCAAGGAACTTATCCATTTAACTTGGGTTACTGAAAAAGAATGTATGTTTATTTATGCAGTAATGGTTAGTGGGTGTATGTTAGGGAGTCTATGGCATGGTTCGAACATGGGTAAGTCTGTGCCGACAAATAAAAGGGCGTGATGACAATAATTGCTATGATTAGGTTTAGATTTAGTAGAATATAAGTTAATGGTGGGTGTGGATAGATTGGGAAGTTAGTTAATGTAGTAATTTTACTTGATTAAATTACAGTTGAATAAAGCAAGCTTTGAAGTATAAACGAAAATCATTTTTTGTAAGGAGGTTAATATATGAGCCATCGAGTTGAATTTCTTCTAATAATTGAACATGATTCTATATTATGTAATAGTGTAGTAAGCTTGAATAATTTGATTATGGCAAATGATCAAATTCAAGTAAATGCTAGTAAAATAACATTTAAAGGAATTTCGTACGATTTTGAAATTCAATATGGAGAGACAATTAACGATGCTAATAAGTATTATCACATACGAATTACTAATAGTTACAGCGACGATTTAGATAAATTTGAAGAACTATTAAAAGTGGTAAGAACAATATTTCATAAAGTAACAAACCGTGCACCTCAGATTATTTGGGATGATGTAAGTAAATATTATTCTGAAATTTCTTATCCGACTATATACGAAATTGAAAATTTAATGCGTAAACTTATAACAAAGTTTATGTTAACCAACGTGGGCATTGGCTGGACAAAAGAAACAATTCCTAAAGAAGTGGCAGAATCAGTAAGAAATAAAGAAGATACAAGTACACAGAACTATTTATACGAAGTGGACTTTATACAACTTGCCAAAATACTATTTAAAGAATATACGTTAGTAAATTTAAAACCTATTTATGAAAATATAAAGTCTTCTCAAGATATAACCCAGATAAATTTCAACGATTTAAAATTGTTAATACCAAAATCTAATTGGGAACGATATTTTAAACCTATTGTCGAGTGTGAAGCAGATTTTCTGAGGACAAGGTGGGAACGATTGTATGAACTTAGAAACAAAGTAGCTCATAATAAATTTATTACGAAGAATGATAGTTTAGAAATAAATAGGATAGTTAACGAAATAAAGCCTATAATACTAAACGCTATTGACAGTCTTGACAAAATTGAAGTTTCGGAGGAAGAAAAAGAAACAGTGGCAGAGAATGCTGCAAGTGGAGTTAATAAAATCTTTTCACAATTCATAACTATATGGCAAGAACTTCATCATGCAATGTTTGAGTTAGCAGTTCTTTGCTCTAATGAAACTGAAAATGAAAAAGTAAATCTTTTAAAAAATAATATTAGAGGATTACTAAATTACTTATGTAAAAAGAAACAAGTTATTTCTTTAACTTTGAGAGAACAGATAGCGGATCAATTTAAATTTCGCAATATAATCGTACACAATAGTGATGTAATATTCCCAGAAGAAACTGTATCAAAACGGATACTAGAAGTTCTGAATTGCTATAATGAGATTTTATATGTCATTCAAAATTATATAGAAGAAACTGCCACCAATATTAATAAAAAGATTGATGATGTAACAGACGAATTAATTGATTGTGATTAGAAAAGACTAATAATGTGAATGTGTTGGAATAAATAGCTATCAAACAACAACTTGGTAACTAATATATATAGTGAGGCAATGTAGATGAATAATTATGAAAAAAAGATATTTAGTGTATCTGATTATATTGAAGCATTTATACAATTTGTATCAGAAATGATAAAAACTTCGAAATTACAAGAACCGATAGAGTTTGGAGCTATTGATGGGAAACAATAGAAAAAGTTATTGATATTCCGGAGGTAGGGTGAATTTCCTAGGCTAATAATTGAAAGCATAAAACCTTTGTAAGTAGTTATATAAAATTGAAAGTATAAAGTAAAATCCGAGGAGGTATGAGATTGAATTATTTTTGTGGTTCTATCAATCCAAAAGGTGACTGGAATATTTTTGATTTCTCAATTGGAGAAAAAGACAGTTTTTATGCACATTCGAAAATGGTTCCAAGTGATATTATTGTACTTGTCGTTGGAAAGCAAAATCCAGAAGTGTTAAGTGGTGCTTATGCAATACTCAAATGCATAAGTGACATATACCAAGATGATGAAAATGGTAAAACGAGGAACAGAATTAATGCAGAGTGTTTATTTCATAGTGGTTCAACTCCTTTTATACTTAGAAAAGAGTTAGAACAATACATACATTTTCCAATACGAGTACCAGTTCAAATAAAAAAGGATATTGATAGATTTTCTGTCTTATTAAATGAATACATATGATAATGATTGTACTTCCTATTGTCCCTATACTGGTCAAAGTAATAGTTTAATTAAAAAGTAAATAGGTAACTAATTTTGCTCAAAACGTATTTTTAAATAATTTCAAGGGGTGATTGATCATGAAAGCATTTACGGCATTTATTTTAACTATATTGGCAGGTGTCTTTGGATTTTATATAGGTGCCGAATTGGGCCTTGAAGGATATCTTGGCATTATTCTAGCAATTGCAACTATGGGAAGTTTTATTATCTCAACAATTGAGAAAAATTAAACAAAATGACATAACACGAAAGAGTACACAACGTTTATATATCAAGAATCATTCTAATACCGCTACAAAAGTATTTTAGCTGTAATTAACCATATTCAAAACTTCTATCATCCCAATCTCGCCCAATCCTAAAAGGTAGTACGAATTATTGCTGTAGCCTTAAAGTGTAATTATTACCAAATAAAGGATTTTATAAAAATCACGTCGAATAATACTAATAAAATAATTGGAAATTATAAGGAAATTTTTTACCTATATTTGTAGAATTATACTTAAGGGAGGTCAACTATATGAATAAAAGTATAGTAATTAAGAAATTACTCAGCATCTTGGTGACTATGGCGATGATAACGACAATATTTACAGGAGCAATCTTCGCAGAGGACGGAACATCTCCTACCGCACCTGTGATTGCTTTTGCGGCGGTTAATACAGATGGAGGCTCGATCCGGCTAAACTTTGACCATTTTATGGCAGACTCGGCAGATACGGAAACTAATTTTACAGTCAATACGCCGGAAGGCAAGGTCAATGTGACAAATGTGCTGTATTATCCTAACGTAACGACAAATGACGTGTTGCTAATATTAGAACGCCCGATATATACGGGTGAAACTGTGACGGTGGATTATACAGGTGGCACAACTGCCATAAGAACCACGGAGGGTGTGGAACTTGCAAATTTTACAGGTTATTCCGTAATCAATAACA
>JAEWCZ010000066.1 GCA_023390335.1 Bacillota bacterium
GTGGCGGAGATACAGGCGGAAATACTGGAAGTAACATTAACTTGAATTCATGGCAGTGCAACAACCGCACCAGCAGCCTAAACGTATGGACAGGTGCTGTAGGTGGTTGGAAAGTAGGCGATTGGATAGAGTTTGACAACGTTAATCTTTCAGGTGCAACCTACTTAAACTTCAATCTTGCATCTGCACAAAGCGGTAGCTACAAAGTAGTTATTGACAATTATTACGGAACACAAATCGGTTCACTTAATTTCAACTCAACTGGCGGATGGGATACTTATACAAACCAAAGTTGTACACTAAGCAGTGTAAGCGGAAGTCACAATGTATATATCATATGTACAAGTGGTACAGCTAACGTTGGTACTTTGACAGTCGGAGGTTCAGGCTCAACAGGCGGAGATACTGGTGGAAATACAGGCGGAACAAATGGTAATGTTTATCTTTGCTTTGATGATGGCCCAAATAACAGCAACTCAGCTACTCTTATAAATGCACTAAAAAGTGCAGGAGCCAGCAAAGCTACTTTATTTGTATGGGGTAATAGAATAAGCAGTAACTCAACTGGTTGGGATGCTTATAAAAATTCAGGATTCAGTCTGCAAAACCATAGCTGGACTCACTCTCATATGACCAGCTGGAGCTATCAACAGGTTTATAATGACTTGCAGCAATGTAATCAAGCTATCGTAAGCGCTGGAAAACCTGCTCCTACAAAGATTAGATTACCTTATCTTGAGAGCAACTCCACAATTCAACAGGCTTGTTCAGCACTGGGTTTGACAGTAGTATCACCTAACGTTGACACTCAGGACTGGAACGGAGCAAGCACACAATCCATCATTAACGCTTGCAATAACTTGAATGCTAATGGCAATGCATTGATGCATGATGCTTACGCAACAACTAACGCGGCTATTCCTACTATCGTTCAGAATCTGAAAAACCGTGGGCTTGGTTTCGCGCAATATTAAAAAATGAAATAGTCTCAAAAGTCGCCTGTTTATTACGGGCGGCTTTTGTTTGACTATTATCGGAGGAGAAAAACATGAAGAAGATTAACCGAACCTTACTTAAGTCTTTTCTTGGACTCATAGCTCTGTTATTGATTGTGTCCATAATAATATTTATTCCTAAAAAGGCATCATCTGAACCATGGGTACAAACCAACGGACCTTACGGTGGGTACATACATTGCTTTGCAATTGAGGGTAAGGATATCTTTGTCGGGACAGAAGGAAATGGTGTTTTTCACTCAACCAACAATGGCACAAGTTGGAACGATGTAAATGATGGATTAACAAGTAAAAATGTATATTCATTAGCTATTAGCGGCACAAACATCATTGCAGGAACCAACGGTGGTGTTTATACTTCAAATAATAACGGCGTAAGCTGGAACTTGAACAATTCAGACATACAAAATACTATTGTACTTTCCCTTGCTGCCAGTGGTACAAATGTTTTTGCAGGGACCAGTAGCGGTGTTTTTCTTTCTACAGACAATGGAGCGAATTGGAAACCAGTAAATTCTGGTTTATCATATATTAGTGTTAATTCTTTGGCTATAAGTGGCAGTAATATCTTTGCCGGAACTGAGGATGGCGGTATTTTTCTTTCTACCAACAACGGTGAAAGCTGGAGCCCGGTTAATTCAGGTCTGACAACCAAACAAATCAATTCTATAACGGTGAATGGAACAACAATATTTGCAGGAACTTATGGCGGAGGTGTTTTTGCTTCCACCGATAATGGTCATAGCTGGAATGCGGTTAACTCAGGTTTGACAAACAACCATATATATTCTCTTGCCACCAGTGATAATAATATCTTTGCTGGTACAGATGATGGTATTTTCCTTTCTACTGATAACGGAATAAGCTGGAATGCAGTTAATTCTGGTTTGTCAAACAAATATGTATTCTCTCTTGCCGCACATGACAAGAACATATTTGCGGGCACCAATGGTGGGGGTATATTTCTTTCCACTGATAATGGTGCAAGTTGGAAAGGGGTCAATTCAGGTTTGACAAATACTCATGTTGGTTCTATAACCATGAAAGAAACGTCTATATTTGCCGGAACCAATGGTGCAGGTGTATTTTTATCTAACAATAATGGTGAAGATTGGGTACAAATTAATTCTGGTTTGACTAACCCTTATGTATTCTCACTTGCTGTCAATGGTACCAACCTCTTTGCTGGAACTAACGGTGGAGGCGTTTTTCTTTCAACTAACAATGGTACAAGCTGGAGAGAAGTCAATTCCGGTTTGACAAACAAATATGTCTACTCTCTTACAGTCAGTGGTACGAATATCTTTGCCGGAACTTTAGGCGGTGGTGTTTTTCTTTCTACAGACAACGGTACAAGCTGGAATCCGGTTAATTCAGGTCTACCAAACCCTAATGTTGGATCTATTGCCGTTAGCGGTAATAATCTCATTGCTGGAACTTTTGGTAATGGTATTTTTATTTCCAATGACAATGGAGCAAGCTGGAACGAGGCCAATTCAGGTTTAACAAATACTCAGATATTTTCTCTTGCTACCAGCGGTACAAATATCTATGCTGGAACTCCTGACAGTGGTGTTTTTCGTTCTAATGACAATGGCGCAAGTTGGAAAGAGGTTAATTCAGGTCTGACAAACCCCAAAATTGATTGCTTAGCAGCAAGTGGTAAAACAATCATTGCTGGAACTTATGGCGGTGGTGTTTTTATTTCCACTAACGGGGGGAAAAGCTGGAAAACAGGGAATTCAGGATTAGAAAATATTGATGTATATTCCTTTTGCATAAGCGGTTCTAATATATTTGCCGGAACTAATGGTAGGGGTATTTGGGTAAGATAGGTTGAGATTAAATATATATCATAGTATTCCTATTGACATGGAAGGAAATAACATTTATAATAAATAAAACTAAACTTGTTTACTAAACGAATTAGAGACTGTTTCTATATTTTGCTGAATTTCAGCAAAAAAAGGAAATGGTCTTTTTTATTAGGGAAGATGAAGTATAAAAAATAAAAGGAGTGAAGCAATGGGTAAAATTAACTTAGCCACCACTACTGTTGTAAGCCGTGAACAACGTCTTGGCACCATCATCGGTTGGGACGGTGAAGCTTCAAAATTGGTAGAGGAATCAGGATATTCCGTTCTTGGTTGTAGCGGTAAAAAAGGCAATGGTTGTAAGCTTTGTGAAATTAAAGGGCCCTTTACACAAGGCTCTGTTTGCAGTGAACAAATGGTGGAATGTCAGGCTGGAAATGTGAGAGGTGCCGTGTTGATTCAGCATTCACCTATTGGTTGTGCAGTAAGCCAAACGATTTATAATTCAATATATCGTAATGGGCTTGCTATGAGAGGCCTTCCTGTAGAAAATCTTAAAATTGTTTCTACAAACTTGATTGAAGGTGATATGGTTTTTGGGGGAATTGGAAAGCTAGAACAGACTACTCGGGATGTTTGGGAGAGATATAAGCCCGATGCAATTTTCATTGGAACAGCATGTGCTACCGGCATTATTGGTGATGATGTTGACAGCGTTGCAGCGGAGTATTCCCAGAAGTTCGGAATTCCTATAATTCCCCTTCATTGTGAAGGTTTCCGCTCAAAACATTGGAGTACAGGATTTGATGCCACTCAACACGGTATTTTAAGAGATATAGTAAAGAAGAATCCCAATAAGCAGGAAGATTTGGTGAATGTAATCAATCTTTGGGGTTCAGATGTATTTACACCAATGCTTAAGGAACTAAATTTGCGTGTAAATTATGTTGTAGATTTGGCGACGGTTGAAGATTTGGCACAAATGTCAGAGGCGGCTGTGACAGTTGGCTTTTGTAATACGCTTTCCTCGTATATGGCTCAGGGACTGGAACAAAATTTTGGTGTTCCTGAATTAAAAGCTCCACAACCTTATGGCTTTGCCGGAACCGATGCCTGGCTTAGGGGCATAGCAAAAATCACCCATCGTGAGGAGCTTTGTGAAGCCTACATAAAAAAAGAGCGTGAGCGTGTAACGCCCAAAATTGAAGAGCTAAAGAAAAAACTAAAAGGTATCAAAGGATATGTAGCAACAGGTTCTGCCTATTCCCATGGACTGATTTCAGTACTAAGAGAGCTTGGTATTGAAGTGAACGGCTCATTGGTATTCCACCACGATCCAATCTATGACAGCGAAGATCCTATACAAGACTCTTTAGCCTTTCTTGTTAATAACTATGGAAATGTGGAAAATTTCAGTGTCAGCAATAGACAACAGCATCAGCTCTATGCTCTACTGAAGAAAGCCAAGCCTGACTTTTTATTAATAAGACATAACGGGCTTGCACCTCTTGCATCACGTCTTGGTATTCCAGCTGCTCCTCTTGGGGATGAACATATTGCAGTAGGTTATGAGGGAATTGTAAACTTAGGCGAAGCAATATTAGCTATTTTAAAAAGAAAGAAATTTCACGAAGATTTGGCACAGCATATTAAGCTGCCCTATACAAAGTGGTGGCTAAGCCAGGATGATCCATATATCCTTGCTAAAAACCCAGATATTATATATCAAGATTAATTGCGGAGGTAAAAAATGACACAGATTGAAAATTCCTACGAAGCTCAGAAAACAAATTCCATCAGTCGTCCACGTTATGGCTGTGCTATTGGCGCTATGTATACAGCAAGTGCAATTCCCAGAGTAGTTCCTATAACTCATTGCGGACCGGGTTGCGCAGATAAGCAGTATGTTAGTCTTGCTTTTTACAACGGATTTCAGGGAGGCGGTTATGGAGGCGGAGCTGTTCCACCCAGTCTTAATGCCTCAGAAAACGAAGTGGTATTTGGAGGAAATGAGAGGCTTAAAGAACTTATACAAGCTTCAATAAAGGTAATTGATGCAGATTTATTTGTGGTACTCACAGGATGTATACCTGACCTTGTTGGTGATGATGTACCGTCAGTCGTATCAAAATTTCAAGAAAAAGGTGTTCCCATTGTTTACGCTGAGACAGGTGGCTTCAAGGGGAATAACTATACAGGGCATGAATTGGTTACAAAAGCAATCATTGACCAATACGTCGGTGCTTACAATGGACCAAAGCAAAAGAATGTGGTTAATGTTTGGACAGAAATTCCATATCAAAACCCATACTGGAGGGGGGATCTTTCTGAGATTAAACGTATTCTTGAAGGGATAGGCCTTGAAGTTAATATTTTATTTGGGCATGACTCAAAAGGTGTTGAGGAATGGAGAGAAATCCCTAAGGCACAATTTAATCTTGTTATATCAACCTGGCTTGGACTTAGTACAGCAGAGCATCTTGAGAAAAAATATGGGCAACCTTTTTTACATATACCCGCAATCCCTATTGGAGCGAAAGCAACTTCTGATTTCTTATGCAAAGTATCGGATTTTGCAGGCTTAAATCTGAAAAAAACAAAACAGTTCATACAAAAGGAAGAGAAACTTTATTATAAATATTTGGAAGATTTTTCTGATTTCTATGCAGAATATTGGTGGGGTGTTCCATCAAAATTTGCTGTTGTGGGCGAAAGTAGCTATAATCTGGCTGTCACAAAATTTCTTGTAAATCAGCTGGGATTGATTCCGGTTAAACAAATAATAACGGAAAATCCTCCTGAAGAATATAGGGACAGTATCAGAAAAGAATTTATAAACATTGCAGATGATGTTAGCGTAACACCTCTTTTTTTAGAAGACGGTTATTTAGTTGAGCAAGCCCTTATCAATTCTGAGGAAAAACCTGCAATTATTTTGGGAACAACGTGGGACAGAGATGTTGCAAAGCAGCTTGGAGCGAATATTGTTGAAATTGGCTTCCCGGCATCCTATGAAGTGGTTTTATCAAGAGCGAATATCGGATATAGGGGAGCATTGTCCTTGATCGAAAAAATATTTACTATAGCGATCAGTGCAAGTGCTTAAACTTTTGCTAATTCTGTAGTATATTTATTTCGACAGAAAACTACATAAATAAACAGCAATTTACATTCGCCGTTTATTGGTGTATTATTAAGTATATATAGTTTTTAAATAAATGATAAAAACTTCCTAAAGATTTCCAAGCCAATGGTTCTCGACATAATTCGCTTCATACTTGATTGCTCAATAGCAAAATTGCAGTGAATACCGTAAATGGTAGTCTTGCTAGTGCTTTAACATATTAATGATTCTGAAGAAATTATAGATTTAATATATAAAATCCAAAAATATCAATGTAGCATTTCAAATTAAACAGTGATTGCGTTATCTGACATGGATAGCGATAACATTGAGTATATTAACACTATATCCGGAGGATAAATCAATGATGTCTGAAAATCAAGATTGGGTAAAAATCCCTGAACCTCAAAAATTTAAAATGGATAGTCTCATGGAAAATCTGAGTGATGGTTTGTTAACAAGTTTGTTAACACTTGTGCAGGATGGCATTTGCTTCTTGGATAAGGATTTAAACATTATATACATCAACCCGACAATCTTGTGTTGGTATCCTGACTATGTACCCACGAAAGGGCGAAAGTGCTATGCAGTCTACCATCATCGATCAGAACCATGCGATAACTGTCCTGTTTTGAAGGCGATAAAGGATAAAAATCCAACTACAGGTGTAGTTCCGTTTGAAAATAACAAGTCTTCTTTTGGATGGCAACAAATTTATTGCACCCCTATACTTGATAATGACAACGAAGTTATTCTTGCCATTGAATATATTCGAGACATCAGCAAATTCAAACACCTAGAGCTCTCTTCAGAGCTTATCGAAAGTCAAAATAAA
The DNA here is from genome assembly GCA_023390335.1 of Bacillota bacterium. Lineage (GTDB taxonomy): Bacteria > Bacillota > Clostridia > Acetivibrionales > DSM-1351 > Ruminiclostridium. The sequence goes on from JAEWCZ010000066.1 coordinate 6,790, forward strand.
CTTCTGTTAGGCTTTCTTGAAGAAAAGCGAAAAGAAAAAGAACTAATGGAACGTAATTTTGCTGCCAACATTGATCGCATTATTCAGCCGGTTTTGCGGTATTTAGAAAATGTATTAGATGCAGAAGCCATGAACATTGTTAAACGTCAATTGGATTTATCGACACAGACAATCACTGAGAAGAAAGAATATCTGTTTGATCGACTATCACCGAAGGAAATGCAGGTAGCTAAATTAATCGGTGAGAATAAGTTAAGTAAAGAGATTGCTGATCAGTTGCAGATAACAAAAAAGGCAGTAGACTTTCACCGTACCAATATACGTAAAAAACTAAGCCTAAGTTCAGAAGTAAATTTACAAAGATACATTGAAATGAATATGTAAATGAAATGCACTAGAAACAATGACGAAAAAGTCTAAATCTGAAAAAATTTTAAAAATAGCGTTCGAATTATATTCGGACGCTATTTTTTTATATACCTCCCTGTCTAACGTGTAAATAGGTAAAAAATACAAAATTATTATATTAATGGAAAATAACTTGAGAAGGTATACTTCGATACTAGAGTTTACTGGTATTTCTCTATTACATTATTGGGATAGCTAAATTGTGCATATTGCATAATAATAAGCATATAGCCAATCGAAATTTAAGCAGAAGTACTAAAATGCATCATTTCTCAATCAGATATTTGATCTAGGATGCAAAAGATTACATTTGATAATTTATATATTATTCAGGGGGAGGTGTAAGTGACAATGCAAAGCAAAATGATACTGGAGATGGACGGTATTTCAAAGTCATTCCCGGGTGTAAAAGTTTTTGATAACCTGTGTTTTGATGTGAGGAAAGGAGAAGTGCATTGTATTTGCGGCGAAAATGGTGCTGGGAAATCGACTTTAATTAAAATACTTTCAGGAGCACATTTACCAGATAGCGGAACAATACGTATTGATGGAGAGGTTGTTTACAATAATACACCTCATTTAGCAATGGAACTGGGTGTACAAACCATCTATCAGGAGCATAATTTGTTTCCGCTATTGAGCGTGTACGAAAATCTATTTGCAGGAAATGAATATACGAAAGGCGGATTACTCAAGAAATCTGAAATGGTACAGAAGACTAGGGAGATATTAGAGTTTTTAAATTCTACTATTTCACCATTTGATATTGTTGGACAACTTGGAAGTGGTGAACAAAAAACCATTGAGGTTGCAAGAGCATTCATAAAAGAATCAAAAGTAATTATTCTTGATGAACCAACAGCATCATTTAGTCAGTCGGAAATCAAAAATCTTCTGGATATTGTCAAGAAACTCTCCAGCGAGGGAATCAGTTTTATCTATATTTCTCACCATCTTGAGGAAGTATTTGAAATTGCTGATCGCGTCACTGTTATTCGTGACGGTATGAAAATTAATACTTACGATATAAAAGATTTAGATGAATGTACCTTAATCAATGACATGGTCGGGCGTGATGTATGTTCCTTTTTTAACCGTGAAAAGGTAGATGTCGGAGACATCAAATTTGAAGCGATTGATTTCTCGGGAAACGGGGTCCATGATGTTTCTTTTGAAGTTCGTGAGGGTGAATTAGTTGGTTTCTCGGGTATGGTTGGATCGGGGAGATCTGAACTGGCAGAGCTTTTATTCGGCGTCAAAAAGGCTGATGCAGGCAGTATTAAAATAGACGGGAAACATGTTCAAATTGATTCTCCTATAGATGCTATTCTGAACGGTATGTGTTTTATTACTGAAGACAGACAATCAACCGGTTTATCTCTAGAGCATTCTATTCTAAGTAATTCCAATATCGCCATGTATTCAAAAAACAGTAAGCGAATTGTAAAGCCATCTGATGACTTAAAGGTTGCACAAAAATATTGCAGGAGCATGAATGTGGTATCTCCGACGGTTTATCAGAAGGTGGGTCTACTCTCCGGTGGTAATCAACAGAAGGTAGTTCTTGCAAAATGGTTTGCAACCAATGGCAGCATCTACATTTTTGATGAGCCTACCCGAGGTATTGATATTGGTGCAAAAGAAGAAATATATAAAATCATGACACAGCTGCTTAAGGAAGGAAAAAGTATCATAATGATTTCTTCTGATATGCCTGAATTAATTGCAATGAGTGATCGTGTTTTGGTTATGCGCAAGGGGAGAATTGTTGCCAATATCTCCAAAAATGAAATGACAGAAGAAAACATTTTAAAATTTTCAATAGGTGGTGGTAGTGATGATTAAAAAGGACTTAGGCAATGAAAAAAAGCGAGAAAATACTCTGATCCAAAAGCTGATGCATCATGAAAATTCATCCATCTTATTTGTATTACTGCTTGTGATTATTTTGGTTGTCCTCGCTGAATTCTTTTTTGCAAGAGGAATGGTATTCAAGGATCTTGCTTTTCTGTCATCAAGAAATATTTCAAGTGTTATGCAGCAGGTATCCATCACAGGCATTCTCGCAATTGGTATGACTCTTGTCATGCTGATGGGTGGAATTGATCTTTCGGTTGGCCAGCTGATGGGCTTTATCGGTGTGATGATGGCTTCTATGATAAAAGCGGGTCACTTACCAATATGGGCTATTGTGCTAATAGGTATGTTCACGGCTATCGGTTGTGAGCTGCTGATGGGTTTGATTATATCTCGTACCAAACTGGAATCATTTATTGTGTCATTAGGATTTATGAGTATATATCAAGGTTTTATCTATCTAATTACAAATGGCCGAGAGATTAGCATTGGTAATAAATTTGAATTTATAGGCAAAACCTCAATCAGTATAACAAGCAACTTTAAAATATTTTCATCCGTTATTTTTTACATATTACTGACGGTCATCATATGGTTAGCGATTAAGTATACTAAGTTCGGCCGTCGTCTTTACTTTGTGGGTGGAAATGAAAGTGCTGCATTCTTAGCCGGTATCGGCGTAAAAAATTTCAAATTATGGGTTTATGGATTGAATGGGTTTTTTATTTCCATTGCATCAATGATTATGATTTCCAGATTGAGTACGGGTGGTCCAAACATGGGTCAAGGAAAAGAAATTGATGTAATAGCTTCAGTTGTTGTCGGAGGAACTGCAATGTCCGGCGGGAAGGGAAATGTTTGGGGAGCTTTGATTGGTGTCGTCTTGCTTGGCTGTATCTCAAATGCGCTAAACATTTTGGGAGTCAATCCTTATTATCAATATGTTATGAAAGGAGGATTAATTGTTTTATCTGTTTTCATTGGATACTATAGCGGATTGAAAAAAAAGTCAAAACAAAGACCAAATCAGAAAAGTATAGCATAAAAAATTTTTAATGAGTTCATGAAAATATCCTATAGGTTATGAAGGAGGGAAACAATGAAAAAATTTGCAACAATATTTATGGTGCTTGTCATGGTATTGTCCATGAGTGCATGTTCATCCAATGGTCCAGCATCTGGGACAACAGCAGCTACTGTTACAGATGCAGCAACAACGGCTGGGGATACGGCGACAAATACTGTAGTAGACCTGAAAAACAAGAAATTAGCCTTTATAAATGCTGGACCTGATGACTATTATGCTGCTTTCGGTAATGCATTTACAGCAGTTGCGAAATCCTATGGCATGAATGTGGTTGAATTGAACTCTGCATATAGTGCAGAAAAAGAGTTGGCTAATGTTCAGGATATGATATCTGCAGGCGTTGATGCAATTGCAGTTATAAGTGCAAATACCGCAGGCAGCTCTGCTGCTATTGCAGCTGCAAATAGTGCCGGTGTTCCGATCTTTTATGTTGGCGGAAAGCCTGAATTGCAAGCTGGATCTGACATTCAGGGACATGTAACTGATAGCTTTGTAATGATGGGTTATATGGCCGGGAAATGGATAAGCGAAAAATATCCCAAAGCCAAATGTGTAACAATCCCTGGTCAGCTGGGTCAGAGAATGGCCGAAGGCGAAGTGGTTGGTTTTGCAATGGCTCTTGAAGAAGCTGGTATGACACCGTTAAAGGTTTTGGCAAGTGGCGAGTGGCAGAAAGAAAAAACTGTTCCGATAATGGAAGCATTAATCGATTCCGGAGAAAAATTTGATGTGGTCTTTGCTGCAAATGACGAAACTGCATTCGGTGTGATTCAGGTTCTTAAAGAACGTAACATCCCAATCAAGCAATATCCGGATGACGGAAAAGATGGTGTAGTTGTTGTTTCAAACAATGGTAAAGACACTGGCTGGGATGCGATGAAAGACGGAACCCTTGCAATTTCTGTTCCAAATCCTCCTTCCCTAAGCGCTGACCTATGCGTACAGCAAATTGTAAAGTATTTTTCAAAAGAGCGGTACGAAAAGTTAATTCAAATTACACCTTCCCTTATTCTTGATGCAACGAATACAGACAAGGGCATATCCTGGGTACTTGACACCTACATGGAGCAACGTGCTAATAATATTTTCGAATGGAAGCTGTCCTATTACGAAGAAAGTTATGACAAGAACAGGGTGAAATATGAGGCATTTGACAAAGCAGTTGATGAGTATATGGCAAAGCATTAATAAAAATTTTTAATAAAAAAAATAATCTGTGGAGGAAATGACATGAGTGAATTATTATTTACACCGCTAAAAATCGGAAATAAGGTAGCGCCAAATCGTATTGTTATCAATGCTATGGAATGTTGCGACGCACTGCCAAATGGTGACCCAAGCCCTTTAACCTACAAACGTTATGAAGATTACTTCAAAGGCAAAGCGGGTGTAGTTGTTTTAGAGGCTATTACACCACAGTATGATTACATTGCACGTAAAAATCAGCTTTCTATTAAGGAACACAATCTGCCTGCATTGAAGAAATTTGTTAGTCACCTCAAGGCGATTAACCCGGAAACCATTTTCTTGTTCCAAATTACACACTCAGGTGAAATAAGCAATAATGTGTATTCACAAAGAATCCGTGTCACCGAAGAGCCACTTGCGGGATATGAGGATGCCAAGCTTGTTAGAGAGACTGAAATCGAACAAGTTATCAAGGATTATGTCCTTGGAGCCAGATATGCATATGAGGTTGGAGCTGATGGTGTTGACCTGAAACTTTGCCATGGTTACCTTGGTACACAAATCTTACGTCCATTCAATAAAGATAACTGGAAATATGGCGGAGCTTGGGAAAACAGAAGACAGTTTGCTGTTGATATTTATGACCGTGTACGTATTGCTGTGGGCGATGATAACTTTATTCTTGGATCCAAAATTTCCATGTATGAAGGTTTCCCGGGTGGTGTAGGCACAATGGGCCCAGACAGTGCTTGTATGGATTTAACAGAATCAATTGATCTCGTCAAAACCTTGGAAGCCCATGGAGCACATTACATTTTACAATCAGCGGGTTCACCATCCCATACATTGGATCTTGCTCATCCTGACCGCCGCACACCTGATTATGCTTACCTGCACTTCTACTTCCAGAAGGTATGTAGAGATAATTTGAAGCCGGAAACCGTTGTAATGGGTTCAGCATATTCCATATTCCGTGATGGTAAGCAACCCTTCTGCGCTGTAAAGCAAGAAAAGAATACACTTCGCTTCTGGGGCAATAAAAATATCAAGGAAGGTGTAGTGGATGCAGTTGCTATTGGCCGTCAGGCATTCGCTGATCCTTATCTGCCTGCAAAGATGATTGAAGACAAGGATAAGGAAGTACACTGGTGTACCCTTTGCGACCATTGTGTAGAGTTACTCATTCGTCAACACAATTGTGGCTGCGCTACATATGACAAGCACTACACAACTGAGTATGTGGATATGATCAAAGCTGAAGGAAAACTCAAGGCAAAACATACTTAATTGAGAGATATGATAATGAATAACCGAAATGAAACGGTTTAAATATTGAGAGGAGAAAATATACTATGGCTAGAGTTATAGATGATGATTGCAGTAACTGTGGTATTTGTGTAAAATTCTGTCCTGTTGGAGCTATTTCAAAGGGTGAAAAGCACATGGAAGTTGACAAGGAAAAATGCTTTGATTGTTATGCATGTGAAATTGAATGTCCTAAAAAAGCAGCTTATATGGGATAACTTAGGAGTTTAACTGGAAAAGGTGTTTTGATTTTTAATCAAAACGCCTTTTCCTTCAAAATTTATGAATGTTTAGTAAATTTGAAGAATATTTATCACCCAACAAAAATCGATAGAGCAGGAGGATAGAACTATGGGAAGATTGTTGACTCTTATGACCTGTCAATGGGCAGATCTTGAAATGGAAACCATGTGCCAGAAAGCGAAAGCTATGGGCTATGACGGACTTGAGCTTGCCTGCTGGGGTAACCACCTGAATTTAAAAAAAGCAGTAGATGATGATCAGTATGTAGAGGACATCAAAAAACTACTCAATCAGTATGATCTTAAGGTATATGCTCTGGCAACACATATTATCGGGCAATGTGTAGGCGATTATAATGACCCTCGCTTGAATAATTTTGCACCTGTTGAACTTGCTGACAATCCTAAGGCAATTCGTGAATGGGCGGTTACCAATATGAAATATGCTGCTATTGCAGCAAAGAAGCTTGGCTGCAAAGTAGTTACCGGTTTTACAGGTTCACCGATTTGGAAATACATGTATAGCTTTCCTCAGACAACAGAAGCTATTATAGAAGCTGGCTACCAGGAGATTTATGATCTTTGGTCGCCAATACTGGATGTTTTCAAGGAATTAGGTATTCAATTTGCATTGGAGGTACATCCTGCCGAGATTGCTTTTGATTATTATTCTACAAAAAGGTTGTTGGAAAAGTTTGTTGACAGACCTGAATTTGGGTTGAATTTTGATCCAAGCCATCTGATCTGGCAAGGTCTTAAACCGGAACTTTTTTTGATGGACTTTGCAGACCGTGTTTATCATGTTCATATGAAGGATGCAGCAGTAACGCTTGACGGCAGAAATGGTTTGCTTGGCTCTCATGTAGATTTTGGAGAGCTAAACAGGGGTTGGAACTTCCGGTCTTTGGGACACGGTGATGTGGATTTCGAAAGTATTATACGTGTGTTGAACAAAGTCGGATATAAGGGCCCTCTGTCTGTGGAATGGGAAGATTCCGGAATGGACAGAGAATATGGTGCAGCTGAGGCAGCTGCATTTGTTAGAAAAATTGATTTTGAACCATCGAATATAAAGTTTGATGAAGCTATCGCAAATTAGGAGGCTTGTATGATAAAGCGATTGAATTATGGTATGGTCGGCGGACATTTGAATGCTTTTATCGGCGGTGTTCATAGAGTAGCTGCTTCCTTTGATGGAAGAGCCCAGCTGGTAGCGGGATGCTTTAGTTCTAAGCCGGAACCCAATAAGGAATGTGGTGAATTCCTTGGATTGGAATCAGATAGAATATACAAGGACTATATAGAAATGGCAGCAAAAGAAAGCTCAAGAGAAGATGGTATCAATTTTGTGACAATTACAACACCAAACAATATGCACTATAATGTCGCAAAAACTTTCCTTTTACATGGTATCAACGTACTATGTGAAAAACCGCTTTCTTTTGAAGTGGGCGAAGCCGAGGAACTGAAAAAAATTGCAAATGAAAAAGGACTTTTATTTGCTGTTAACTACTCTTATTCAGGTAACAACATGGTGAAAGAAGCAAAAGAACTTGTTGAACAAGGCTTTATTGGTGACATCATCAATGTTAATGCTGAATATTTGCAGGAATGGCTAATTGATGATATTGGTGCCGGTGACAACACCATGAACAAACTATCCGTCTGGAGGACAGACCCGGAGGCATCGGGCGGCTCTAACTGTGTAGGTGACATTGGCACACACATTGAACATACGGTTTCTTACATTACAGGCTTGAAAGTGAAAAAAGTAGCAGCAAAAATGGACTATTTCGGACAGCCCCTTGATTTGAATGCCAATATTCTTGTAGAGTTTGATAATGGATCACACGGCGTGTTCTCTTCATCTCAAGTTTGTGTTGGACATATGAATGGACTTGTGGTACGCATATTTGGAACAAAGGGCTCGATAGAATGGATACAGGAGAACCCAAATATCCTTTCGGTGACACCAAAAGGACAGCCAACTCAGATTTATAACCGGGGAATGTCATATGTATCGGCAAGAGCAGCACAACTGAGCCGCATTCCGTCTGGTCATCCGGAGGGACTGTATGAAGCATTTGCAAATATCTACAAAGTGTGGGTAAACGCAATCTTGAAAAAACTCAATGGCGAAGAATTTAACAAATATGATTATGATTTTCCATCCATAGACGATGGTATCTCAGGCGTAAAATTTATCCACGCTTGTCTGGCAAGTAATAAAATCGGTGGGAATTGGGTGGACGTTGACTGATAGATAAAAGCCCCATCATTCTTGCCGCTTGAATCATCCAACCCACAGCTTTTTATAGTACATGTTTTTGTAAACAAGGGAGTGCCGCAAAACTACTTTTAAGTAGGGAGTGGCACTCTTTTTTTTGAGTGAAAATAATGAATATCATTTCATAAAATTAATGTCATATTAATTCACAAAAAAACTAATTGGATAATTTAAATATTACACCCATATATGGTATAATATAGTTACTTTATAAAAAGACTAATAATTAACTATACAAACTTTTATCGTTATAGTCACTTTTCTTAATCGCAGAGAATATCCAATACAACAAAAACAGAATATTCAATAAGGTATAGTAATTGAACCATTTATGGCTATACATAAATTATAAGAGAAACGATCCGGAAGTAAGGGACAAGAATTTACGAGGCTGCAGCATAGTGAGTCCGGTATCGTCACATGTGTTTCAAAAATGAGAAGCAAAGGGATTCGGGATACTGCCGGTTAACCTATTCTTTTGTCTATCTCAAATTTGAATATAAAAATTGCTGGGGATGGAGGTGAAGTTTGTAAGGTATGTAAGTTTATCAGTCTAATTTAAATAATATATAAAACTGGTGACTACATAAGGGTAAAGGGTGCTGATTTTAGTACCGGCGTAATATCACTAAACTTAAGAGTAGCCTATGCAGCCAACGACAGCGTAAATTCAATTGACTATTAACTGAAATCTAGCACTGATTAGCAAGGGCAGATATAGTATCTGCAAAGTACTAAATTATAAAAAGAGGAGAGTAGATTTATGAAAAAAAACAGTTTTAAATCTTTATCAGTGGCTCTTTCTGTTTTACTGACAACGCTAATGGTTGGTTCAGTGACAGTTAATGCGGCTACTCCAACAGGTACAAGGTTAAAGGATGTTCAAAGCAGGGTTATGGTAGGAACCGAATTTTCTAGTGGTTTTTTAAACAATGATTCCACATTTTTCAACACTGCCACTCCAGAATTTAATCTGGTAACTGCTGAAAATTGTATGAAATGGGATGCTTTAGAACCTTCACAAAATAGTTTTAACTTTGGCGAAGCAGATAAACTCCTGAATTGGGCGAATACTAACAAATATAAGGTTCACGGACATACGTTTGTTTGGCACAATCAAGCTCCAAGTTGGTTACAGAATCTAAGTGCCAGCGCAATGGAGTCTGCCTTGAACAATCATATTGACAAGGTTATGGGACATTATAAAGGCCAGATTCCTATTTGGGACGTAGCTAATGAAGTTTTTGAAGACAGCGGAAGCTACAGAAATTCCTTCTGGTATAGAACAATGGGTAAGAGCTTTATCGAAAAAGCATTTATACGTGCTCGTGCGGCTGACCCTTCTGCTAAGCTAGTATACAATGATTACAATCTTGAGTATACCGGTCCTAAGTCCAACGCTGCCTATGAGATGCTCAAAGACTTTAAGAGCCGTGGTATACCTGTAGACGGTATTGGGTTCCAGATGCACCTAGATATACAATACGCAATTGACTATAATGACTTCGCTAAGAATATGCAACGTTTTGCAGATTTAGGCCTTGAGATATATGTAACCGAGATGGATGTACGTGTATCCAGCAATACTAATTCGACTGAACTTGAAAAACAAGCCAGCTACTATAAGAATATCATTGAAAAATGTATGGCACAGCCTGCTGTAAAGGCTATCCAATTCTGGGGCTTCACAGATAAATATTCCTGGGTACCTGGAACATTCTCAGGAAGAGATAATGCTTTACTCTTTGATAAAAGCTATAATCCAAAACCAGCTTATTATGCAGTGCAAGCAGCTCTCGCTACATCTCCTACACCAACAATAAAATATGGTGACCTTGATGGCAGCGGAAGTGTAGACGCTATAGATTATTCACTTCTAAAACAATATCTGCTAGGCTCAATAACCAAATTCCCTTCTGAAAATGGTTTGGTTGCTGCAGATGTAAATAAAAGTGGAACAGTAGATGCATTAGATTTTGCTGTTATGAAGCAATATCTCATTGGCTCTATAACAAAATTCCCTGCAGAGGGTTAATAAAAGTTAAAAAAGCTGAAAAAATGCCGGTTTGCGAAAGCAAGCCGGCATTTTTTTCACTTGGACTATCTAAAGAGGATTTTATAGCTTATTATAAATAGCATGAACACGTAAATACTATTACCAAGGAGTGAAGAATTTGATCAATTTACTGAACCTGTTACAAGAACTAGAACTTTCCTACGAACTCTATGGAGACAAAACTAGAATACCTGAATATGTTGTTTCTTCCTTCTATGGAACCATGCCCTCTGCAAAGAGTGACCAAGACAATATCAATATATTGGATATTTCAACCTTTTCTATTGAAAAAATGTCCAACTTTAAGAATTCTGTCATCCTATGTGGTGAAGATATTCAGAAGTTGAATGACTTAAAGAGCACATTAATTAAAATGCGCTTTGACATAGGGATTCTTCTTGTTACAAAACCAATAAAGGGAAAATTACTTCATCAAAAAATAGAAAACGCAATAAAAGACGAAGCAAGATATCTGCATCATCTGATTTACAAGGATTACATAACCCTTGTGAATATGCTGACAAAGGGGGCAGATATCAGTGACATTGAGAGCATTGCTTACAAGGTAATCGGCAACCCAATGATTATAACCGATGCCAGTTTTAAGGTGTTTAGCTATTCCAAGGGAGTAGAAATAAACGATCCTATTTGGAACAAGATTGTTTACAACGACTATTGTCCTTCTGAAATAGTGAATATTTTACAACGAAATGGGTTTTGGGATCGACTGAATAAGTCGGAATACCCTTTGTTTGCGGAAGGTGAAGAGTTTTCAATGCATGTAAGAAGAGCAGTAGTAAAGGTAAAGTCAGAAGAAGAAGTAAAAGGCTATATTGCTCTTTTGGAATACAACAAAAAGATAACTGACACAGATTTGCAAATACTAAGAATGATTGCAGAGCTTATCGGAGCCAAATTAACAGAGGAAAATGCAGTATCCAGGGCAAGAGAGCACTTATCTAAGGAATTTATAAGCGATTTGCTAAATGGTGTCGTTATCAATGAAAAAATGGCCGTGGATCGAGCCTCCTCAATTAATTGGAACCCCAAAAAGTATTTTGTGGTAATAAATATTAGTTGTAAAAATAAAGAGGAATACATTGGGGACTATCTGGAAGGAATATTAAACACAATTCAACATTATGCACCTTCAAGTAAGTGGAATTTGAGCTTGAGGAATCTTTATATAATTGCAAATTTTAATAAAAAAGAGGAATATAAAGGCTTGCTGGAAAAAGGAATTGTGAATTATTGTAAGGTAAATAACCTTCAAGCGGGAGTTGGCAGAACGGTGGAACAGTTCTTGGATATTTCTAAGAGCTTTGAAGAATCAAAAAAAGCAATAAAGATATCACAGTCCCTATCCTACTACAAAGATAAACAGAGGATTGATTATAGTGAAATCGCACTATTTGATTTTTTAAACTTAATGATTGGGATTAATAAAGATGAAGTACAAAAACACTATAGCAGAAATGTTATAAAGCTTTTAAAAGAAGATGAAGAAAATGATACAGAATATATCGAAACTATAAAGGCTTATTTTCAGCACAATCAAAACCCGACAGAAACAGCAGAAGCACTCTATGTTCATAGAAATACCATCAATTACCGGTTGGGAAGAATAAGGCAAATCATCGAAGATGACTTTGATAACCCATTGATACTACTGCATATGAATTTAACCTTGAGGATTATGGATTTAATCAGCTAATTTGCATTTGTTCAAATGCACAAAAACTCCATTAATATCTTTTGAGTATAACCAAAAGACTTTGATAATTTTTTGTCGAACTATTTAAGTGTAACCTAATAAAACAAAAAAATTAGCGGAGGTAGATAGTAATGGCATTTGAACAATTAGTTAAACCAATACACATAGGCAGTATGGAATTAAAGAATAGAATGATTATGCCGGGAATGGGAACAAACTTAGCGGCATTAGACGGAACAGTATCTGATATTATTGTTGATTACTATCAAAGAAGAGCAGATGGAGGCGTGGGTCTGATTATAACAGAGGTATGCTGTCCTGAAGCAAGAGGAAGAGTTATCGCAGGAGAAATGGAGCTTACAAACCTTGGCTTCGTTCCGGGTTTATCAAGAGTAGCTGCTGCTGCACACTCAGGAGGAGCGAAAATTGCACTTCAGTTAGCTCATGGAGGATGCTTTGCAAGTCAATCAGTTTCAGGTTTACAGCCTTACTGTCCATCCGGTGTTGCAACAGCACTATTACCGGAAGATAAGCCAAGAGAAATGACAATAGAAGAAATAAAGGAACTGGTAAAAGCCTATGGGCTAGCAGCACAAAGAGCAAGAATGGCCGGTTTTGATGCTGTTGAACTCCATGGCGCTCACGGATATATGCCACTACAGTTTTTATCAGGTTATACCAACAGAAGAACCGATGAATACGGCGGAAGCTTGAGAAACAGAGCAAGATTTGCCCTTGAAGTAATCAAATCCATCAAAGAACATGCAGGCAAGGATTTCCCTCTGATTTACAGATTATCTGCCGAAGAACATGCACCCGGAGGAATAACTCTGGAAGAGGCTATGGAATTTGCAAAATGGGCAGAACAAGAAGGAGCCGATGCAATCCACGTAACTGCTGGAACTTGGGATTCAAGAATGGAAGATTTTATGAATGTTCTAACGGGAAAAGAATCTTCTGAGGGAAAAAATCTTAGCCATGGGGTAAGTATCGGAGTATGGGTACCTCCTATATATGTGCCAAGAGGAAATCTCATCAGATTGGCAGAAGGAATCAAAAAGAGTGTAACAGTTCCCGTCATTGCTGTATGTGGAATCTCTCCTGAAATGGCAGAAGACGTAATTGCATCAGGTAAGGGAGATTTGGTTTCCTTGGGACGCCAAAGTATTGCAGACCCTGACTATGCAAACAAGGTAGCTCAGAACAAGCCGGAAGAAATCAGAAGATGTGTACGCTGTAATGAGTGTTTAGGTTCAGTATTAAGTTACAAGGCTCTGGACTGTGCTGTTAACCCAGAAGCAGGAAAAGAGCACGAATGCTTTACCAAAATGAGAGATGCAAAAAAATCAAAAAAAGTAATGGTTGTAGGCGGAGGGCCTGCAGGTATGGAAGCAGCCATTGTAGCCGCTTCAAGAGGACATGAGGTAACTATATATGAAAAATCAGAGTCCCTCGGAGGAATGTTAAAATATCTTTCTATTCCTGACTTCAAAAAAGATTATTATCATTTCATGCAATGGCAGATTACTGAGTTAGAAAGACAAAATGTAAAGGTAGTTACAGGGGTCAGCATGACAGCAGATAAGGTAAAAGAAGAAAAGCCTGATACTGTCATCGTTGCTACAGGAGCAAAGCCCTTTATGCCAAAAATCAAAGGTATAGAGCAAGAAGGAGTTTTTGGTGCTCTAGAAGTATTAGATGGCAAGGTTCCTGAAGGAGAGAAGGTTTTAGTCTGTGGTGCAGGGCTTGTAGGAGCAGAAGTTGCTATGCATTTGGCAGAGGTATTTAATAAAAAAGTAGTATTAATTGATAGATTACCAAGTGCCGTGCCTGAGGTAGAGACGTTCTCACAGTGGGTTGTACAGGGGAAATTGGCGGAACTTGGGATTGAGATGAGAGTAAGCCACGCAATTGAAGAGATTGGCTGCAATAAGGTTGTATGTAACCACAATGGTGCGGAAGTAGTAATCGAAGGAGATGCAGTAGTTGCGGCTCTGGGAATGAAAGCAGATAGAGAATTATTAAACGAGTTAAATGAAATGGGTATCCCTGCTATTCCTGTCGGAGATGCAGTGAAGGCAAGAAAAGTCATTCAGGCAATTCATGAAGGGTACCATGCAGGAAGAAGAATATAGTAGTAAAATCTACCCCAATACTCAACCTGAGTTCTATATTTTAGGACTCAGGTTGTTTGCAATTAACTGAATTATGTAAAACTAGTCAGAGACAGTTTGATGTGTTATACTACGTGTGATATGCAAGTATTTCACTTCTAAATTAGCTTATTGGGGTAATGGTTCATGAAAAACGTTCTAAGTAATCCTTTTTATAGAAACTTGAGTTTAAAGAAAAAACTGCTTTTCTCATATATCCTACTAATTGTAATTCCCTTGATAATTCTAGGCTTTTACTCGTATTATTATTTTTCAAATACTTTATATGAAAAAGTTGTTATAAGTTCACAGGAAAGCAATGCACAGATTGTAAAAAATATCGATAATTTCTTAACCAGTTTATCAAAAATATCTGAGTTTCCCAGTCTGGATGATACAGTCAGCAGTATTATTCGTAAGGATTACAGTAAATCCGAAAACAGATTTGTTGAAATTTTAAGCGATGTCGAAGATGCTAATGCATCCCTTTATAAGGGTGTATTCTATATGAATGAATACATAGGCTCCGTTACGGTTGTTCCAAACAATATAGATTATGTTTTTAATGTAAGCATAATACCCAAATATACCATTAGTTATCCTGATAAAACACAAAAATGGTATGAGGATATTTTAAAAGCTGAAGCAAAAGCTGTAATATTTGGTATTCACAGGGATTTTCTTCAGCCGGAAGGTGAGTATGTTATTTCAGTGGGAAGAAGCATTGTAGATCCGTACACTAATAAAAGCTACGGAGTAACTGTTTTAAACGTAAAAGCTGACAGGATTATGACACTGTGGAAGGACATATCACTCACACCCAAAAGTAAATTTGCGGTAATTGATGACAAAAACAATATAATTTACGGTAGCGGAATAGGTGTTTCCGGTGAAAATATCAGCACTATACCCGGATTTTCTAAAGTCATTAACCAAGATGGTTCCACCGAAACAATAATCGACGGTGAGGATGTTTATTTGAATATTGCTACCTCTGAATTATACCAATGGAGAGTGGTCAGTATAACTCCAAAGGATGAATTGTTTAGCGAAATATATAACATAAGAGATATAACCGTACTTCTTTGTATTGTGTTGATATTACTGGCTTTAAGTGTATCAACTATCATTGCTACCGGTATTACAAAACCGGTGTTAATGCTTAAAAAATCCATGGTATCCGTTGAAAATGGAGATCTAAACGTTACTTCGTCTATTTCGGGAGGAGAAATAGGTGAACTAAGCTCCGGTTTCAATAGAATGATAGCTCAAACGAGGAAACTAATTCAAAAAATATATGAACAGGAAACAGAAAAAAGAAATGCAGAAATCATTGCTCTGCAAGCACAAATAAGTCCGCACTTTCTTTACAACACCTTGAACACAATAAAGTGGATGGCTAAAATACAGGGCTCTACCGGGATTGTAAATGCATTAGGCTCATTAATTCAACTGCTAACCTTTGCATCAAAAAATACTGATAATTTGATAAGCATCAAGAAAGAACTTGAGCAGCTAAATTATTATATTGATATTATGAACTTAAGATTCAATGATAAGTTCTCAGTCGAATATAAAGTAGATGACGAAGCACTAAAGTGCATGACGCTAAAATTTCTATTACAGCCAATTGTTGAAAATGCTATTATACACGGATTTGAGGATTTGTCAGCTAATGGAGTAATTAGCATTACTATTGTTAAAAAAGACGACAGAATAATATATGACGTTATAGATAATGGCAAAGGAATAGATCAGGAAACCATAAGGAAAATACTTCATAGCGAAGAATACAGTTCAAAAAAGAAGTTTAGCAAAATTGGACTTTATAATGTAAACAAAAGGATAAAGCTAGAGTTTGGAGAATCCTACGGCGTAGAGATACCACAAGAGACAGGTAAATATAGCAGAGTACACGTTGAAATTCCAGCCATTTTAGTAACAAGGGAGGAACAAAATGAAGATTCTCATTGCTGATGATGAAATGCTTGTAAGAGCGGGACTTAAGTCTTCAATAAACTGGGAAAGAGAAAACATTGTTATTGTCGGTGAAGCAGATAACGGTGAAAAAACAGTGAATATGGTAACTGAGTTAAAGCCTGATTTATTGTTATTGGATATTAATATGCCGATTATGAATGGAATAGAAGTTTTAAAAGAACTTAGGAGAAGGAAGGAAGAATGTAAGGTTATCGTTCTCAGCTGCCATGATGAGTTTGAATATGTAAAAGAAGCAATGCGCTATGGGGCAGTAGACTATATTCTGAAGCATCAAATAGAGCCCGAAAGTATTGTTAATATACTAAAAGACGTTAAAGAGACTATTAAAGCCGAGCGTAACAAAAATGACTCAGAAATTGCAAATACCAAGTCTGAGAGAGAATCAAAATATGAAAAGAATGATTTTTTATGTAAACTATTAAAGGGTTATCAGTTTCAGGAGCATGAATTAACAAATCATATAAATGCCATGGGACTTAAGCTCAAAGGTAAGAAGATAATTTGTATTCTGTTTGAAGCGGACAAATATAAAGAAGTACTAAACAGATATAACAGCTATGAAAAAGAGCTTTTACAAGTATCAATTGAGAATATTTCAAAAGAATTGTTAAGCAATGTAAAGGAAAGTGAATTTGTAATAAAGGAAGACAATCTCTATGCTCTTTTACTTAGTAATATTGAAGGAGCAAGTGAACAAAATATCTACCAGAATACAATTACGTTGATAAAGAGATTTCAAAATACATTTAAGAAATATTTAAATATTGAATTAACCTTTGCCGTAAGTGAAATGTACAATGGTTTAAATAATACCGGGAAGGCCTTTGAAAAGGCTTTAGCAGCACTCACTCAAAAATTTTTGTATCCGGAGAATTATTATTTTTTTGTACGTGAAATTGATTTTAAAAATCCGTTTTATGTAAATTCATTTATTAGCATTGAAGAAATATTGGGAGAAAAAATTAGCTTTGAATACGCTTTGGATTATTTAATCAACATTTTGGGGCAATTGAAAACAAACAAATATGTTGACATAAAATTATTAAAAACCGTTTTGTCAGGAAGCCTATATTCATTAACAAACAAGTACTTAGAGAACGAAAGTTCATTGGTTAATGAAGAATTATGGGAGAGCCTTAAAGATGTAAATAACTATTTAAATAACTTGAAGGAAAGAACTAACTTTTTAAGGGAATCATCAATTGAATTGAACAACTATTTAGTTAGAGAGGTAGTAACATATATTAATAAAAATTATGAAAAGGATATAAGCCTTAAACTACTTAGTGATTATCTTAAGGTAAGTGAAAGCTATATCAGCAGATTATTTAATAAAGAAATGAATATGACAGTATCCAACTATATTAATATAAAACGTGTGGAAAAGGCAAAAGAACTTTTAAGGACAACTACATTAAAAAACTATGAAATAGCTGAAAAAGTAGGGTATAAAAATCATATGCACTATAATATTGTATTTAAAAAGCTAGCTAACTGTACCCCGTCAGAATACCGTAATAAAATGTTATGACAATTATATTAACAAAAGTACATTTTTATTAATCAAGGCTATTTCTATATACTTTTATACCTTTTAAATTTAATAACAAAATGACAAGCTTATAAATTTTATAAAAAACTATAAAAGATATAATTTAAGAGAAGCGTGAAATCTTGCAAAATATTTAGAGAAATAAGGGAGGATTAACAATGAAGAAGTTTCATAAGGCAATAGGCTTACTGGTTGCATCCAGTTTGGTTGTTTCTATGGGTTTATCGGGTTGCGGTTCATCAGATTCAAAACAGCCGTCAGATAAATCAGCAGCGGCTACATCTACTGAACCGGTAAAAGAAGTAACTTATAAGGTGGGATACTTCTCAGAGCAATATACTTCAACCTATGAGAAAGCATGTGAAGGTATTGAAAAAGTAATTCCCGGAGTTAAAGTAGAACCTATGATGTACCCTACAGACAAAGATTACTGGGATAACCTTCCGGCACAAGTTGCTGCTGGTACAGCACCGGATTTAGCGGCAATGACAAATGAAAAATATTTGGATTTTATATCTAACGGACTTATGCTTCCATTAGATGAATCCTTGGTTGATTTATCTAAAATACAGAAACAGGCAGTTGATGCATGGAAAATAGATGGAAAACTATATGGTATTCCTCTTACTGCACAGCCTGAAGCATTTATAATCAATATGGATATGTGGAATGCAGCTGGTCTGAAAGAACTTCCAAAGACTCTTGATGATGTTAAGGTAGCGGCTAAAGCTTTAACAAAAGACGGAGTAAAAGGTATTTGTATTCCTGATGCTGAGTTCCATTTAACACAATACGCTCTGTCATTTGGCGGTGGTTGGGGCTTCGGTAAGACTATTGATACTCCTCAGAATGCACAGGCACTACAGTATTTGATAGATATGTATAAGGAAGGAGTTGCAATTACTCCTAAACAAGCCGGTCTTAGCTGGGACGGAGAAGTATTTGCAAAAGGAAAGTGCGCAATGTCTACAGGCGGAACCTGGTATATTGCAACACTTAAAGAAATGGCTCCTGATATAAATTATAAAATGATACCATTACCAAAAGGAACAACTAACGGAAGTACATTACATTCAATTGCAATAGGAGTTTTAAAAACAGCCAAAGATCCTGCAGTAGCAGCTAAAATAGCGTCATATCTCGTGAGAGACGAAGTTCAGCAGACAGTTGTAAAAGATGCTGGAGCACCACCTAGCAGTATTGCTATAAGTGATGAGTACTTTGCAAATGACCCTATTGTTAAAGATTTGAAACCTGTTCTTGCATACGCACAACCATTTGCATATCCGGCTGCCGGACAGAAATTCTCAGAAGCACTTATAAAGGGCTTTGACGAAGCAATATACGCAAAGGATAGCAAAAAGACCGGTGCGGATATTGTAAAAGATGTTCAGGCTTTATTCAAATAAATTATTCTGATATAAAAAACGGATAGGAGAGCTTAAGCTCTCCTGTTCTATTAAATACTATATTATCCGTAATGAATGGAGTTGATTGTTTTGCAAAAATCAGTAAGGTCAAAATCAAGAAGTAAAAGGGAAGAGACTATTACTGCATATTTATTTCTTCTACCTGTTATACTGCTATGGTTGATATGGTTTTTAATACCCACTATACAATCATTTGTTATCAGTTTTTATCAATACAGCTTTGTTCAAGTGTCTCAAAACCAATTTGTAGGAATCCAGAATTTTGTTAAGGCCTTAACTGAAGTTGACTTTTATCAGGCGTTAAAACATACTTTGATTATTGCTTTTGTAGCAGTTCCGGTTCAGAGTATAATAGCATTGCTATTAGCAATGGCGTTGAATCTGAACATTAAATGTAAGGGCGCATTTCGTACTATATTTTATACACCATATGTTGTTTCAAGTATAGCAGTTACTACAGTATTTATGTATTTTTTTGTAATGGGAACACCTATCACTAAGTTTTTTTCTTTGTTTGGTCTTGAAAATACTACTTGGTACGCTGATTTTAAATTGTCGTTGCCGTTTATAGTACTTATATATGTTTGGCAGCAAATCGGATTTTATATAGTTATATTCTTAGCAGGACTACAGACAATACCCGCAGAGTTAAACGAATCAGCTAAGGTTGATGGAGCTACTTCTTTCAAGAGATTCTTCTATATAACTTTACCAATGCTTAAACCTGTTGTATTTTTAAATCTAACTTTTGGAATGATTCAAGCACTTCAAGTATTTGATCAGGTTGCTGCTGTTGCCCAGAATCAGCCGTTAGGTTCGCCGGCCGGTGCAACAAGTACCTTGGTATCCTACTTCTATGTACAATCTTTCAAAAACTGGGACATGGGCTATGGTAGTGCAGTGGCAATACTATTGTTTCTTGTAATTTTTATAATTACTATGGTTCAGAAAAAGCTTCTTGATGATAGCGGCGAAGAGTAAGGGGAAAATAATATGAGAAAATTATCAAAATCTTTGTTATATATTTTACTGGGAATATTATCATTAATTTTTTTGCTGCCACTTTTTTATGCACTGTATACATCGCTATTACCATTACAGTATGTAGACAAAGTTGTATCACTTAATAAACTTAATTTAAATAATTATATTACTCTGTTCCAGAAGACAGAAGTAGTTCAATGGTTCTTTAACACAGCCATTGTTACAGTTTTAACTGTATTAGGCAATGTTGTTTTAAACACTATGGCAGGCTATGCACTGGCAAAGTTCAATTTTCCGGGGAAAAAGCTAATCTTTATATTGGTTCTTGCCAGTATGATGATCCCCTTCCAATTGATAATAACACCTATGTATATTATGATTGCAAAATTACATTTACATAATACATTAACAGGACTAATTTTGCCGTTTATATACAATTGTTTATACATATTCATGGCTAGACAATTTTTCCTGACCATTCCTAAAGAAATTGAGGAAGCAGCTAGTATTGACGGACTTAACAAAGCAAAGACCTTCTTTAAGATCATAGTACCGCTTTCAGGAAATATAATAACCACTATAGTAATATTGAATTTTACTTCAACATGGAACTCATATCTTGTCCCTGCAACGTTTATTAGTGACAAGTCTAAATATTTACTTGTTGTTGGTTTGAGAACAGTTAATGATCAGTTCTTTACTCGTCCTAATCTCGTAATGGCAGGAGTAATTTTAACAACGTTACCTGTATTATTACTATTCCTCAAGTATCAGAAATATTTTGTACAAGGAATTGCGACGACAGGCTTAAAAGGTTGATTTTAATATATAGAGGTGAATGTACATGAAAAAAATTTCTTTAGCACTAATAGGTGCGGGAGATAGAGGAATGCACTCTTATGCTCCTTATGCACATAACAAACCACACGAAGTTGAATTTGTTGCGGTAGCGGAACCTGACAGTGAGAAAAGAGAAGCTTTCAGAAGGCAGTATGGCATTAGTGAGGATTGCTGTTTTGCAGATTATAAAAACTTGCTGGATAAACCAAAATTGGCCGATGGAATCTTGATTTGCACACAGGACAGAATGCATCTTGAACCGGCAATGCTGGCACTGGAAAAAGGTTATCATGTTATGCTTGAAAAGCCTATGTCGGTTGATGCTGCCGAATGCATTCAAATTGGAAATTGTGCTCAAAGGTATAATAAAATATTATTGATTTGCCATGTATTAAGATACACCCCGTTCTTTTCAACAATTAAGGAACTTATAGATAAAGGAAGTATTGGTAAGCTGATTTCAATTCAGCACAATGAAAATGTGGGCTATTGGCATCAGGCTCACAGCTACGTAAGAGGTAACTGGCGTAAAGCTGAAGAATCCAGTCCTATGATTCTGGCAAAATCCTGCCATGACATGGATATTATACTTTGGTTAGCCGGGTCTGATTGCGCTAGGCTGTCTTCTTTCGGAGAACTTACTCACTTTAATAAGGAGAATGCTCCCGAAGGAGCCCCCGAAAGATGTATGCAAGGGTGTCCTTCTGAAAAGGAATGCCCATACTATGCTCCTAAAATCTATCTAACGGAAAAGACAGATTGGCCTACATCTGTTATTTCTACTGATCTAAGTATTGAAGGCAGGCTCAAGGCATTAAAGTTCGGGCCTTATGGCAGATGTGTTTACTACTGTGATAACGATGTGGTGGATCATCAGGTAGTCAATATGGAGTTTGAAAATGGTGTTACCGCTGCATTTACTATGTGTGCCTTTACAAACGAAATGGGCAGAACTATAAAGCTTATGGGCACAAAAGGTGAGATAAGAGGTCACATGGAGAAGAACCAGATAGAGATAATTGAGTTTGGAACTTCAAAAAGAATAACTATTGACCTCAATGTTGGTGTTGATATACATGGACATGGAGGTGGCGATGAAAGGCTTATGGCTGATTTTATTAATTTAATCAGAGAAAATAATAATAACGGCCTTACTTCTGCTAAAAATTCCGTTCAGAGCCATTTAATGTCTTTCGCAGCAGAAAAATCAAGGCTTGATGGTACTGTAATCAATTTAAAAGAGTATATCAAGCAACTTTAGAAAAAAATCCTCCAACTGACTTTAAATATTCAGTTAGAGGATTTTTTTGTATGGAACTCTTTTGGGTATTTATTAATAAAGTACGTTTGAAAGTCTGTTTTTAACATCTCCTTTAAATCTGTCAATATATCCAAAGATATAATCCATTATGTCCATGTTTGGATTTTGAATTAAAGGAGTCAAATCCATTGCATACATGAGAGAAGAAGCTCTATCTGTTCCGTGTGAAGCAAAATACGTTGCATTGGCTAGTCTTCTGCCTGTTGTGGCTAAATCATATCTCTTTCCGCCACATATTTGTGAGTCAAATACACCAAGAAGTGAGGCTGCTATATTCGGGTGTGCAGAAACGTCAAATACCGCCTTTTCTTCATCATTCACCCAGTCAAGGCTTCTCCATACCTCACAGCCATACAGTTTTTCGGGTTGAACATCAGCAGGTAGCTCTCTTAAAGCGTGTATAACCTTTGTAACAACACCTAAATGGGTGTCGTGCTTATCTGCAAGGTTGTGGGTATAAATAACCTTTGGCTTGGCAGTAGAGATTAAATCTTTTAGTTCGCTAACTATATCTGTATTCTTGGGGTTTTTTACATCAGCACTTGGATAGTCAAGAAGTGCCAAGGCTCCATATTCCCCTACAAAGGCAGCTTTTTTCTGTTCCAACTTCCTTACTGTTTGCATTTGTTCATCGGTAAATTCGGCATATAGACCATCCCTTGGGCTGCCTGCGCCGTTTGTTACAACTACGGAACAAAACCACTTATCTTCCTTGCCGAAGCATTCAAGAATACCATCCTGCGCCATAAATTCAATATCATCCTGATGTGCGGAGATAGCCATATGTGTAGTTCTGCTGATAGCTTCATCTAATTGCTTGTTATCAGGCACGTAGAACTCAGCACCCTCATTTTTTAATTTCATTTATATCACTCTCCTATATGCATTTATAATATCTCAGGCAGACTTGCAGCGGTAATTGACTGGCCCACACCTCTGTTTGATTCATCCGGCAGATGTAGAGATATCTCAGAAGCCAATTCCGGGAATTCTATGTCCAACACCTTCCTTGCTGTGCTCAGAATAATATTTCCTCCAGCTTCTGACGTTACACCGCCAAGTACAAGTACGTGTTTTATATCATAAAAATCAGCATAATGGGCGATTGTGTAGCCCAGATAAATACCTATTGCTTCAAAGATATCTCTTGCACGTTGGTCACCGCTGGAGAGCAAGTCTTGTACTGCTCTGAACATAGTAGCGGGAGTCATTTTTTCATCAAAGACAATTCCTGCATTGGAGGCGAGCTTGATAACCGAATCCTGAGATAAATACTTGACTCCGCAGCCATAATCTCCCGACCATTCATCAGCAATCGCTTTGGTATTGTAGTCTACAGGAACGAAGGCCAGTTCATTCAACCAGCCTGTAATATTTCCGTTTGAATCAATGTAACCACCTGCTTCACTTGTACCCATAGAAATTCCCAAAATTCTGGTATCATTCAACTGCATCGCTCCTGCCAGAGCTGTAACATCGCCGTCATTTGCAACTTCCAGTGGTATCGAGCCCAACTTTTCTTGAATATCAAGAAACATATTGCGTACCTTCTTTTCAAAAAGCTCATGGGGAACCTCTAGAAAAAGAGAAGAAATCATAATGCGGTTATTGATGAAAATACCTGCAGAGCTGACACCAACTGCATCTACACGGGGTAAACAGGCGGCAGCAGATTTCAAAGCTTTTAAAATCTCGTTATAATGATAATCAGGGTTACTATTAACCTTGGGTTGCCAGAGAATTTTCTCAGTGTGCACGACTTCTCCGTTTATTACAGTTGATACTTTGAGTCCGCTGCCTCCCGCGTCAAGACCTATACGACAACCGTTTTGGTGGCGTCCTATGGACTTTGTACTTTCTTTAGCCTCCTGAACTTTTTCACAATCAGTTATCTCTACAGTAAACTGTTTTTCATATATTCGGCTCATAACATCTGCATCGAATTCTCTTTTTCCGCCGGGACTATATACTTTTTTTATATATTCGCCTATATATGAAGGCCCTCCGATTATAATCTTCCAGCCTCCCCATATCCACAGGAGGGACTTGACTAAACGCTCCACATACTTGAAATTTGCCTCAGCCATTTCTGAGGTGTCGTCGAAAATCTGAGTACTGTATCTGGAGATGAGACCGTTGCTGCGCTCAATCCCGATTATAACAGGAACTGCTTTGCCGGTTGCTTTCACAGCATTAAGAAAGACACGATTTTCAAGAGAAGCAGGACGGAAATCTTTATCTAAAACTGGAATAAATTTAGGGCTTATATAATCCATATATGTCTCCTATTACTTAGTAATTGTTACTTTATTAAGACCTCTGGGGCAATCTGGATTCAAGCCCTTTGTCAACGATAGGTTACATGCAAACATCTGGGCTATAACTACATTATAGAACGGGGAAATCATATCGTTATCAGTTTGTGGAATTTCAAAGGAACAGTTACCCATTTCCAGTACTTCCTTATTATTAGAAATGACTATAATTTCTGCTTGACACTCCTTCAGTTTGTTAATCATTTCAATGATATCCTTTAAAGCAGGACCTTCCGGTGCATATACAAAAACCGGCATATCCTTGTCAATCATGGCAAATGGGCCGTGGTGAAAGTCCGATACTGCATAAGCTTTTGCGCGCACATAAGAGGTTTCTTGGATTTTGAGTGCCGCTTCAAGGGCTATTGAATAATTCATACCTCTGGTAAGAATAAAACATTCATTCATGTATAGATAACGTTCAGCCTTATTTTTAATATGCTCGGCAGAAGTTTCAATGACTTTGGTAATGTTTTGAGGAATACGAGACAGCTCCTCCTTCATAACCTCATTACCGGACCATGCGGCAACCAGTAAAGCTATAAGGTATAGCTGAGATGTAAATGTTTTTGTTGCAGCTACACTTTTTTCAAGCCCTGCATTGCAGTAAAGATGAAACCTTGATTCAGCAGCCAGGGGAGACTGAGTATCATTAGTGATACTGATAGTTGTTGCTCCACATTTATTTGCACTTTTTATAACCTCAAGTACGTCAGCAGCCTTACCGGACTGGGAGATTCCTATTACTAGGCTGTTTTTCATATTTAAATTCCTGCCGTAAGTAGTAAATATTGAAGGCGCAGCCAATGCCACCGGTATTTCCAGAGCATATTCTATAATATATTTTGCATATACTCCTGCATGATCTGAAGTACCTCTTGCTGCAATTACCACAGAGTCAATATGTTGTTTTTTCAAGTGCTCAGTTATGTTTGAGATAACAGTTTCGCTTGAACTCTTACACCTTTCTAAAACGCTTGGTTGTTCCAGTATTTCTTGCCACATTTGCGTTATATTTGTCATAACTATTCCTCGCAATCTTATGTATTATTAATCGTATAATTGTGTATATGTATAGAGGTATATACCAGTAAATAATAATTTAGCATTTGACCTATATAAAGTCAAGCTAATTTTATTTGCTCCAACCTCTATAGGTGGCGAGTACTGCTACTATAGAGGGTTTTTATTATTATAAACCAAGACATTATATTTATATTCATCAGAACGGTATTTAGAGTCTTCATAAAGTAATTTCAGGTTGGAATCAGTATGCATAACTGCACTAATTTTTAAAACAGGAGTTCCGGAGGCAATTTTCAGCAGTTCCTTATCTTCAACTGAGGCTTTAGCCGCCTCTATGACATTTTCAAGGTAATCAATATTATAAGAATATTCTTCTGTCAATACCTTGTACAGAGACTCTGTCAAATCATGTATATCTAAGTTGGGGCAGTACTTTTCCGGGATAAAATTCTCTTCTATTGCTACGGGTATATCATTGGCAAATCTCAATCTTTTAACATTATAAACAAGATCCTTGTCTTCAAGCTCCAGTATTTCTTTTATATTATCCGGTGCTTGTATCTTTTCAAGCTTAAGAACCTTCGTTGTTGGCAGCATTCCCTTGTTTCTGACAGTTTGAGAAAAGCTGGCAATGTTTCTCTGTGCAATTTTTGATTTTGAAACAAAGGTTCCTTTACCTTTTTCCCTGTACAACGTGCCTTCCTGTACCAATTGTGTTAATGCCTGACGCACAGTCATACGACTGATGCCTAAAGAATCGCTCAACTCTCTCTCAGATGGAATGAGAGAATTTTCTGCATACTCTCCGCTGTTTATCTTTTCGATAATTTTGTTTTTTAGCTGATAATAAGCCGGAATAGGGCTTTTTTTATCAATATACATATTTTCACGCCTTTATAATATGACATAACTGCTTCCTCAAAAAATATAACATACAATCTAAAAAAAGGCTAGACTAGGGTCATTACAAGAAGATATGTTATAATAATGCTGCTTAAAAGCCTTTAGGGTAAATGAGGAGTAATAGCTTAAAATATTGATAAACTATGTAAGTAGCTTAATACATAAATTGATTTAGGCAGGTGTTAGCGCAAATGGATGATAGGAATATA
Organism: Bacillota bacterium; assembly: GCA_023390335.1. Taxonomy (GTDB): domain Bacteria; phylum Bacillota; class Clostridia; order Acetivibrionales; family DSM-1351; genus Ruminiclostridium. The sequence continues at coordinate 33,668 of JAEWCZ010000066.1, forward strand.
GTATTGGTTATAGAAGATGATGCAGATATTAGCAATATGATTTGTGACTTGCTCAAACAGAATGGCTATAGTGCAAAGACGGCTTATTCAGGTACTGAAGCCTTGATGGTATTTGACGAAAAAATAGATTTGGTACTTTTAGACCTTATGCTCCCGGGGTTGGCAGGAGAGATGGTGCTAATGGAAATCAGAAAACATAGTAATGTACCCGTTATCGGGCTTTCGGCAAAGAGCGATAAGGATTCCACAATAAATTTGTTAAAATCAGGCGCTGACGACTATATTGTAAAGCCCTTTAATAATGAAGAGCTGCTTGCCAGAATTGAAGCACAGCTGCGAAGGCATACCCGGTTTTCAAGCACTCCCGTTGAAAAAAATAAATTAACCTATAAAGATGTATCAATAAATACAGAAACCTACTCGGTACTGGTTGGACAAACCCCTGTAACCCTTACTAAACGGGAATTTTTAATTCTTGAGTTATTGATGAAATACCCTAAAAAGGTTTTCAGCAAATCAAATATATACGAGCATGTATGGAATGATGAGTTTTTTGGAGATGAGAATACTATAAACGTCCATATTAGCAATATTCGCTTAAAGCTTGCAAAAGCAAACCCTTCGGAAGAATACATACAAACTGTCTGGGGAATAGGCTTCAAGATGAGCGAATAAACTTTAGACTTTCTTTAGACTTATTTTATTGATTTTTAAACCCTACACATCATAATAAGGTCATAATCTAAAGAAAGGGAGTGCTTAAGTTGGCTGAATATATTTTACAAACCTTTGGACTTACAAAGAAATACGGAGAAGTTACTTCCGTTAGTAATTTAAATATGAAAATTAAAAAGGGAGATATATATGGTTTTATTGGCAGGAACGGTGCCGGTAAAACAACAACCATCAGAATGCTTACAGGTCTTGTTACACCAACAAGCGGTGAAATAGAATTGTTCTCACATAATGCCGGGAAAAATATTAAAGCAGGCTTGCCCCGAATAGGCAGCATAATTGAGCATCCTGCTTTATATACTGATTTTACTGCGCATGAGAATATGGAACTCCGAGGTAAGTTACTGGGAACACCCGATAAAAAAGTTATAAACAGCATATTGGAAACAGTAGAATTATCAGAGGTGGGTAAGAAAAAGGTTAAGAACTTTTCATTAGGGATGAGGCAACGTCTGGGGTTAGCTCTTGCACTGCTTGGAAATCCTGATTTTCTTATACTTGATGAACCTATAAACGGACTTGACCCCGAGGGCATTGTGGAGATGAGAAAGCTTTTAAAAAGACTCAATGAAGAACAGGGGATAACAATACTAATTTCAAGCCACATATTAGGTGAACTTTCTAAATTGGCTACACGCTATGGAGTAATTAATAATGGTACGCTAGTAGAGGAATTCACAGCAAAGGAATTGGAGCAAAAATGCAGAAAATATCTGAGGTTAAAGGTAAGTGACAGTTCAGTGGCTTCTTTTATTCTGGAAGACATATTTAAAACGACAAATTTTGAAGTGCAGCCTCATAACGTAATTAAACTTTATGATTTAATTGATATGTCAGGCGAAATCTGCCTTGAACTTGCAAAAAGTAATGTAAAAATATATTCAATTGAATCCAAAGGTAATGACTTGGAAGATTATTTTATGAAATTGATGGGAGGTAATAATAATGCTTAATTTACTAGCAGCAGATTTTTATAAATTAAGGCGTTGCAAGTCCTTTTACATTTGTTTAGGGATACTTGCAGCAGTTGTAGCCTATATCATAATAGACTTTGGCTCCTCTTCACATATAAAAGAGCAACTCAGTCCAAGTACCTTCCACTGGATATATATGATTTTTAAAGAAAAAGCATTTCTTCCATACTTTATGCCTGTGCTGCAAGCCATATTTATTACAATGCTTATAACAAGTGAGTACAACATGGGAACAATAAAAGATTCTGTCTCGTTGGGTTTCAGCCGTACAAAAATTTATATGTCAAAGTTAGTCACAGTAGCCGTTGGTTCTATTTTATTGATGCTTGTTGCAATATTATTTACTGTTATTACATCAGTTTTTGTTTTTGGCATATATGGTTCTTTCTCAATGTTAGATATACTGCTGCTTTTCCGCATGCTTTTAATCCAAGCCCTGTTATATACGGCTTATGGTTCAATATTTCTGATGCTGGCATTTTTAATTAAGAATATTGGAGGCACAATGGCTTTTACCATATTCTTCAGCTTAATACTAGGCTCCTTGGGATCAATAGTTGGGAATGGCTATTTGGGAAGAGTTCTGCTGCTTATGAATTTCTCGCCTACTGCAATGCCGTGCCCGCAAATAGTTGATATATGGATAGCAATTGCAGCAGGTTTAGCCTATCTTATCTTGTGTTCGGGTGTAGGGGGATTTGCTTTTAAAAAGCAGGATATCAAATAGATTGGAGGTGGATTTTATGCTTTGGTTAATTATTTTAATACTTTTATTAGTCATAGTCATACTATCCGCCTATATTTTCCTATACAAAAGACAGATTAGATACATTGCATTAAAACTTAAGTTTATTCGAGATAATGAAACAAATATGAAAATAAACCTTCAACTTAAAACCAAGGAAACTAATGAACTGGCGACTCAATTAAATCATATAATTGACTTTTATAAAACCGAAAAAGCTGCCATTTCAAAGGCTCAGCAAGAATTTAAAGAGGAGATAACCAACATATCCCATGATTTAAGAACACCGCTTACATCTATTTCAGGATATGTTCAGATGTTGGAATCAGAGAAAACCCCGGCAGAAAAGAAACCCGAATATTACAGTATAATCAAAGGGCGCATTGATACTTTGATTAAAATGCTTGACGATTTTTTTGAATTTACCAGAACTGAGTCCGAAGAATACAAATTGCAGCTAAAAAAAACTAGTGTGAGCAATGTTTTGACAGACGTGATTACTCTGTTCTATTATGATTTCCTGTCAAAAGGTGAAGAGCCGAGTATCCAAATACCTTCAAAACCTATTTACATTCTTGCGGAAAAGGATGCCTTAAAAAGAGTTTTTCAGAATCTGATAAAGAACTACTTAAACCATGGTATGGGTGGCATATCTGTTTTGGTAAAAGAGGAAGGGCAACAGGTAAGCATTAGCTTTAGAAATAATGTACCAAATATAGACAGTTTAGATGTTGATGATTTGTTTAAGCGCTTTTATACTGCTGATAAGTCCAGAACTAAGAAAACTACGGGATTGGGTTTGGCTATTGTTAAAAACTTGGTGACAAAAATGAAGGGTGAGATTAAAGCACACGTCGAGGATTCATTTCTAATTATAGATATAACTTTCAAAATTTATGGGACGGGAGATTAAAATGAGAAAAAGATTATACATTGTTTTTATGTTAACAATATATTTAATTACAATAGTTATTTGCCCTTTGTCAGCTAATGCTAATACTGTTATAACAAAGGCAAATATTGATGAATTTGTGACCAAATATATGGAACGTAACGGACTTCCGGGAGTATCCATTGTAATAGTAAAAGATGGCCAATTAGTGTACGAAAAAGGATATGGACATGATTCTGAAGGTAGACCTTTAACAGAAAAGTCATTAATGCGAATAGGTTCAGTTTCCAAATCCTTTACTGCATTTGCAGTTTTACAATTGGTTGAAGAGGGGAAGTTTAAACTGGACGACCCGGTTGTAAAGTATTTGCCGGAACTTACAATGGATGATACCAGATTGCAAAGCGTCACCATTAGACATTTGTTAAGTCATACCTCCGGGGTTCCCAGTCCCACAATTGTACCACCTGCAAATACTATAAAAGCAGGTGTCAGTCGACTACACGACTGGAAACTCATGTGGCAACCGGGAACAAAATATTCGTATAGTAATGCAAATTATTGGATACTTGCCAGGTTGATTGAAGTAACCAGTGGTATGGAATTTCCTCAATATCTTAAACAAAAGATATTTTCTCCATTGGGGATGGAGGATACGCTGTCAGCTATTAACTCAGGCGACCCAGTAAAAGGTTTATCTCAAGGATATGTTACCGCATACGGTACCGCACTTCCATGGTCGGAGCTTGAACAAATGTTTGCAGGTTCAGGAGGAGTAGTTTCAACCGCGTCTGATATGGGAAAATGGCTTTCCATGCATACTAATAAGGGCGCAATTGTCAATGGACAAAGGTTACTATCAAAGTCATTACTGAAAGAGTCTTATTCGCCTCAACCCGGAAGCCCCAAATATGGTCTGGGCTGGTCTATAAGTTCTCCAAATGTTAAACCGGCACGTATTTCTCACAGTGGGGCATTATCTACTGTCCAAGCACAACAGGATATTGTACCTTCCAGTGGATACGCTGTGGCTGTAATACTAAATAGCTTTACAACTACTTTTGAACATTCTTATGAAATAAGTTCCGGAATTATTCAATTGACCGAAGGACACATACCTGTTTCTAAAGCTCCTATACCAAAAATAATAGATTTATCCCTCGGTTTGTTTACAATAATATACTTGATATTAGGTATTAAAGGTATTTGGGGGAGTAAGAAATGGGCAAATAGACGTAAACAGCATCCTGCTTGGAGATATTATCTTCGCCTGATACCCCAAGTAATCCCGGTCTTGTTTATAGGATGGTTGTTTTTTATAGTTCCGAGCCTGCAAAATAATAGTTCTACAATCAAAGATGCTTTCGGTCTTTGGCCGGCTGCTATGATATTTCTATTTGTGATTTTCTTAATAGGAGTTATAATTACAATTACCAGAATATATAACAGACTAAAATCCACCCCATAAAGCAGAGGTCCTCATGTATTCCAATAAACAAGATTTAATTGCTGAAATTAAAAAAACATCCAAGCCTTTTATTGATGAATTTGATTTAATAGACGAAGAAGAAAAAAATAAACTAATAGACGGTGTAGATCGTACTCCTGCCCAGATGATAGCATATCAGCTTGGATGGATGAACTTACTTTTAAGTTGGGATAAAGCTGAACTTGACGGTAAAAAAGTAATTACTCCAACTGCTGAATACAAGTGGAATCAACTTGGAGGTTTATATGAAAGTTTTTATGAGAAGTACAATTATTGTTCGTTGATTCAATTGAAAGAACTATTTTCAACCTCTGTAGAGCAAGTTATTACTTGGGTAGATAGTTTTTCTGATGAAGAACTCTTCACTCAAGATATTAGAAAATGGGCATCCTCAACTCCATCCAAATGGCCTGTATGGAAGTGGGTACACATCAATACTGTGGCACCGTTCAAGTCATTTCGTACAAAAATTAGAAAGTGGAAAAAAATAAACACGGCGATTAAGGAATAAGCTAACCTTAATCGCCGTGTACTTTACACATTGTTTTTCAAAAATTTAATTACCCTGTCTGCTTGGTTGACAATCAGATGGCCGATAGCAGGCAGTAGTTCGATTTTAGCTTGTTGTGCAAATTGACTAAGTCGCTGGATACTCTTTTTAGCAGGAATTAATTGATCACAATCGCCAAAAAGCATGAGTATAGGCATAGTCAATTTGCTAAGTAACTGATCACTAAAGAGAGGCATTGTTCCTGTTCTCGGCTTGAAATACTTGAACGTAAGTGATGAGAATGCAAAATCTTCTCCCAGCTGAGATAACGATGATGAATTAATATTACCGCCACCCACTAATTTTAGTGTTTGTAGCTGACCCCATTTTCCCAAAAGTGAGAAAAAGATTGCTTTCAGGAGGAAACTGAATTTTTCAGGGGCAAGACCGCCTGGACAAAGCAAAACTAAATTGTCTACTTTTTCGGGATAGGAGGTAGCGAAACTCAATGCCATCCAGCCCCCTAATGACATAGCTATAATTGAACAAGAGTTTAAACCAAGTCCATTTATTGTTTCGTTCAACCATAAAGCATATGCACCACTTTGGTAGCTTGGCCGGCTTGGCGCTGATAATCCTGCTTCTCCAATAATATCTATTGCATAGACATTGTGGGTTTTTGAAAGAGTAGCTACTTCATTGTACCAAGTGTAAGAATTAGATACACTACCGTGTAGGAGAAGCAGAGGAGGATTCTCCTTTGACCCGGACTCTATTATAAAAGTTGCTCCAAAACTTGTCTCAATTTCGTATTGTTGATTTTCCACTGGCCAGTTAGCCAGTATTTTTTTGTATTGTTCCATAACTTCTCGTTTGCCTGCTTCTGTTTTGTATAAGTTTTCCACGGTATATTACCTTTCTTAATTTATTTTAATAGCCATATTTCTGCTTCTTCTTTACTTTCATACAACCTAAAATGGTTACCTTTGTTTGTTTCCAGGGCCATTTCCTTAAATCTGCCTTTTTGAATTGTCTCCTGAGGAACAATAGCAGCAGCTTTTATGCCATAGTTTACAAATTTCTGAATAATATTACCGGCTACTTTTGTTTTAAGTTTAAAGAAATCTTCTGACAAGGTTTCATAGTGTATCATAAGTGCATTTGCCTCATGTTCCCAGCATAAAGCTATCATATCAAGTGCATCATTTTCTGAGCTTACAGGTTCAGCAGTAGAAACCACTTCAATATACTTTTTGCTTCCTATTTCTCTAATTTGATAATTCATTTTTTCTTTTTCCTCCTTAACTTCATTTTCAAACAACTTCTTTCGCGTTTCATGAACCCAGTTAAGTTCATTTTTATAAGTTGAAACAATATTTTCTGAAATCATTTCCCATAATAAGCTTTCTCTAGCGCTTCTATTAGGGGAATGAACTGATCGTCTATATTTTTCTTTCTGCATAATTAATTGCAGCTTGATTTCATTTTCATATTTTGAGAGTAATTCATTTAACTCGTCATTATTTAACATATCTGACCATGCAAACTGTACCAAAAATGTCTTCTTTATCTCAGGAGCCTCCGGCGAGGACAAAAGCCAATTTTTTAGTTCTTTAAGTCCTTCATCTGTTATAGTATATATTTTCTTTGAAGGAGAGTTTTCTTGATGAATCACTTCATTTGTAACAAAACCTTCGTCTTCCAGATGGGTTAGAGCTTTATATATTTGATTATTGTTACCCGACCAATACATGAAGGAGGAATCTTCAAAAATCTTTTTTAATTCATATCCTGTTGCAGGTTTCCAACTAAGTATTCCTAAAATTGCTAATTGTATTGACATAATTACACCTCGTTTATTAATAACATAGGTTAATAGTAACATATGTTATTGTGGGGAGTCAATAATTATTTTAGAGACTTAAAAAAATGGGTAATAGTATTATTATGGGTAAGAATAAAGAGATTATATAAAATTTCGAAAAATTTCATTAGGAGGTTTTACTATGACAAATGTAAAAAGAGAGTTATTACCGGAACAGAGCGAGAAACTGCTAAAGGAATTGAAAGCTCGTTTTGAGAAGAATATGAACCGCCATGAAAATATTGAATGGGCTAGCATACAAGCAAAGTTGGAAGCTAATACTGAAAAACTGTGGTCACTTAGTGAAATGGAAAGAACCGGTGGTGAACCGGACGTTGTTGGTTATGATAAAAATACGGATGAATATAGCTTTTATGATTGTTCAGCAGAAAGTCCAAAAGAACGCAGAAGTGTTTGCTACGACCGTGAAGCACTAGAATCAAGAAAAGCAAATAAACCTGAAAACAATGCTGTTGATATGGCTGCCGAAATGGGGACTGAGCTTTTAACGGAAGAACAATACCGAGTGCTACAACAGCTCGGGAATTTTGATATTAAAACATCAAGTTGGGTGAAAACACCTGATCCTATAAGAAAACTAGGAGGTGCTATTTTTTGTGATCGCCGTTATGATACTGTCTTCGTATACCACAATGGAGCAGACTCTTACTATTCTTCAAGAGGTTTCCGCAGTTCGCTAAAAGTTTAATTGGAAAAATCTAAAGATATTGCTATGAAGACTTTATTGGATATATTATAATACTTATTGAAAGAGGGTGAAATATGATTGACGTTGTAGCTCTTGGTGAGCTTCTTATAGATTTTACACAGGTTCGTTCCAATGATGATTCGGTAAAACGTTTTGAACAGAATCCGGGTGGGGCTCCGGCTAATGTATTAGCTGTACTATCCAAATTTGGAATTAAATGTGCTTTTATTGGTAAGGTAGGAAATGATGTATTTGGAGAGTTTTTAAGAAAACAGCTTTTAGGTCTTTCAATAGATTGCAGAAATCTCGTTTCAGACTCAAAACACAATACAACCTTAGCGTTTGTTACCCTGGACGATAAGGGGGACAGAAGCTTTAGTTTTTATAGAAATCATGGTGCTGATACTTGTCTTTCAGAAGAGGAAATTGATTTAGAGCTTATTAAGGAATGTAAGATATTTCATTTCGGTACATTATCAATGACTCATGAGCCTTCACTTTCTGCAACAATGAAAGCACTTGAATTTGCAAAGTCATGTGGAAAAATAATATCCTTTGACCCAAATTACAGAGAACTCTTATGGGATAACAAGGATAATGCAATATCAGCAATGAAATCCGGTCTGAAGTATGCCAATATTGCAAAATTTTCTCTTGAAGAAGCACAAATGGTTACAGGAAAAACCTTGCTTGAGGATTGTTTGAAGGAATTACTAAAATATGATCTTAGCTTTGTAGCCATAACAATGGGCCCTCAAGGTTGTGTTTACACAACAGAGAAGTATATGGGTTCTTTCCCGGAGTATCCGGCGAATGTGGCGGATACAACAGGTGCGGGAGATACTTTTTGGGGAACCCTTATATTTGGATTATTAAATAGTGGTGCAAATGTTGATGAAATTTCAGAAGAAAGTCTTTCAGAAATTGTACTAATGGCAAATATAGCTGCTGCAATGAGTACAGAGAAAAAAGGGGCAATACCTTCAATTCCCGAGTTTGACAGGGTCAGGACAGCTTTAGAAGAAAATTTCTAAATAAACGCTCATTAAGATTAAAAATGTATCTTAATGGGCGTTTTGTTATTTAAAAAAATAATATACCAATATCAAAAAGATTTATATTTAATGGGGACTATATACAATATATAATGAATATAGTTATGCTAACATTTTTTTCATTTTACTTCTATTCTTCACATCTTTCAATAAATAATCAATGTCTATATATTTTTAGGTCACTATTTCAATTATTTTAATTTAATTAAAAAAAGGAGGACAAGTATGCAAAAAAACAAGGCACCAAAGAGGTTTTTATCATTAATTCTTTCTTTCGTAATTGTGTTATGCAGTATTATCACTATTACAGTATCACCAATGGCTGTTTCTGCTGCAACGCAGGCAGTCTATTACGTATCACCAACCGGAAGTGACAGTAACCCCGGAACAATTGACCAACCATTTCAGACAATCACAAAAGCCAGAGATGTAGTACGTACCATAAACCAAAATATGACCGGTGACATTTATGTTTATTTAAGAGGGGGAGACTATCGCTTAGCCAGTACCGTTACTTTTGGGCCTGAGGATTCAGGTACAAACGGATTCAGGATATTTTACCAAGCGTATCAGGGTGAAAAGCCTGTTTTAAACGGTGCAACAAAGGTTACAGGGTGGACTCAATATAATGGCAATATATATAAGGCTACCTTGAACCGCAGTACCAAATTGAGATATCTTTTTGTAAATGACAAGAGAGCTCAAATGACCAAAAAAACCGTGAAAGCTCAAGGCGGGTATGGAACTTACACAGTTACAAAAGGACAGGCTAGCTGGGCTTGGACAAGCGGCAGCAATAGTGACGGAGTAAAGTACAACACATCTGATGTACCTGAAATCACAAGCAATAAGGACGACCTTGAAATAGTAAATGGTTCAACTTGGAACGAAAATATTGTTTGTACAAGGGATGTTATTACCTCTGGTACTTCCAGAGTACTTCTTTTACAGCAGCCCTATGGAGCAATAGCGCAACTTCCCGGTTGGGGTGCAGCTTTCACCACTACCAGTACTCATACAATTTACAATGCATTTGAGTTTTTGAATTCACCGGGACAATTCTATTTTAACAAAACTACAAAAACTCTTTATTATTATGCTCGCCAAGGTGAGGACATGGCAACTGCCGATGTTGAGGCCCCTGTTTTAGAGAAGCTGATTGACATTTCAGGGAAATCAAACACAAACAGAGTCAAGAATATAACCTTCCAGGGCATTACCTTTGCAAATACTGATTGGAATCTTATTAAAGTAGGGGATTCATACGGAAGAACAACTTGCCAGAGTGCAGACGGATTTATAGCATATTATAATGGTAATTGGCATGACACCAAATACACTCTTCTGGATACATATCCGGGTATGATAAGCGTAAGCAGCAGTGATTCAATCAACTTTACAGGAAATGTTATAAAGCACAGTGCTGCTGACGGAATTACCATGGTAAACGATGTTATAAATTCAAATCTCATAGGTAATTACATTTACGACATCACATCAAGTGGTATCACGGTAGGCCATCCACAACATGTATATTTAGGAGACGGCGGAGAACACCAGAAGTATGCTCCGGGTGTAGAAGGTATTTGTACCAATGTTGTAATAAACAATAATATGCTGTGGGATTGCAGTACTGCTCCCGGATTCGGGGGATGCGCCGGTGTAACGGCATTCTTTGTAAACAAGCTCAAAGTTACGAATAACACAGTCCATACTACCGGTTATAATGGTATCACACTAGGGTGGGGATGGTGTAATTTCCTTGACTCAAATACCTGTAAGGACAACGTAATAAATAATAATCGTATATATAATGCATTAAACAGACTCCATGACAGCGGAGCAATATATACAATAGGGCAAATGCCTTATACGACAATAAATGAGAATTATGTCAAGGGCATTCCCGATAATTCAACTGGACCTACTTACGGTTTGCATAATGATGAAGGAAGTGCATACATAACTGAAAATGATAATGTACTTGATATAAGTCCGGGTGTAACATATACAATTAACTGTGAGGATTACGGACAAAAACACGACCTAACAATACTTAGAACCTATGCGACGGTTAATAAAATGGGTAAAAACCCTCCAAGCAGTACAATTGATACACCTATTGTAGTTTCGGATAATGTATGGCCTTTAGCACAGTACAATATAGCTTTGAACGCAGGAGTTCAGGAAGCATACAGAAGTATTCTTCCAAGTAATTTGTTCCCTGTTCAGGACTATGTATTCCCTGCAAGCTGTGCCACAAAATGTGGATCTAATTTGAACATAAGAAGCAGTGGTAATGCAGCAAATACAGTATGGTTTGCCCCTTCAGGAACAACAAAATTTGTTGCTGGGCCAACTATGACCAAGGCTTCAGGAACTGCTACATCAATTGTAACACCTGAAACAGCAGGGACATACAAATTATTTGTAGTTGATTCGTCAGGTACTAAGATAGGTGAATCGAATTCGCTGCTAAGAGTTAGCGGTTCGGCTTCACAAATTGAAGCTGAAAGTTTCTCCTCACAATCTGGAGTTCAAACTGAAAACTGCAGCGAAGGCGGTCAGGACGTAGGATATATTGAAAATGGAGATTACACAGTTTACAACAATTTTGATTTCAAAAATGGAGTTACAGGTTTCAAAGCCAGAGTAGCCAGTGGTGCCAGCGGAGGGAATATTGAAATAAGGCTGGACAGTATTACAGGGCCTTTAGTAGGAACGTGTCCGGTGACATCCACGGGAGGTTGGCAGACCTGGGCTGATGCTACATGCACTGTCAGCGGTGCCAGCGGAATACACAATTTGTATCTTAAATATACCGGAGGGAGCGGATACATATTCAACCTTAACTGGTTTCAGTTTACAGGCGGAGTAACACCTCCTGTTGTACTTACAGGAGATGTCAATGGAGATGGTAGCGTGGATGCAACAGACTATGCGCTGGTGAAAAAGTACCTTCTCGGTTTAATTGATGATTTCCCTGTAGAAAATGACCTTGAAGCGGGTGACCTGAGTAAGGATGGTGTAATCGATGCAATCGATTTGGCACTGTTTAAGAAAAATCTGTTAAGCGGGATATAGAAAACATCAGAGTATAAAATTTAATGGGGTTGTTGCAAAATTTTGCAACAGCCCCATTTCTTATTCACATATACTCCATTTCCAAAAACATTTACTATTTACCAATAATAGGATAATATTTTAATAAAAGTATCGGTAGAAGAAATACTTAGCCGATAAATCTGAATTTTGGAGAATTGATATGAAGATTGAACATGTTGCACTGTATGTAAATGATTTAGAAAACGCAAAGGATTTTTTCATTAAATATTTTAATGCTAAAGCAAACGATGAATATTATAACGAAAAGACGGGTTTTAAGTCATACTTCTTGAAATTTGACGATGGGGCACGGCTAGAAATAATGAATAGCCCCGATATGTCTGATATAGATAAATGCTTAAACAGGACCGGTTATATTCATGTAGCTATTAGCGTTGGGAGTAAGGAAAAGGTTGATATCTTGACAAACAAATTAAAAAATGATGGGTTTGAGGTTACTAGTGAACCAAGAATAACAGGCGATGGTTATTACGAAAGTTGTATTGTTGGATTTGAAGGAAATCAAATTGAAATAACTTTATAAACGTAACACTTGGCACGGGATGTGTTTTAATAAAAATTAGAGGTAGAGGGGGATTTATATGTTTAAAAAGGCATTATTGCTAACGGTTGTGATTAGCAATATAGTTGTTGGGACAATGACCACGGGAACAGTGGCTGCTGCGCAAATGGTAGAACCCATGGATGGGGAAACAGCTTCAGTGGCATCAACGGCTACCAGTTATATTAAATATGGTGATGTTAACATGGACGATGCAGTTGATTCGGTGGATCTGGCATTACTAAAGGCGTATCTCTTAGGTAAATCAAGTACTATGCCCAATCTCGCAGCTGCGGATGTTACAGGTGACGGTACTGTTGATGCACTTGATTACGCTATACTTAAAAAGTATCTTTTGGGCTTAATTACTACACTGCCTGCTGATGCTATTGATAGCAGCGGTAAAATCCTTATTCCCCATGGATCATGGACGTGTGGAATGGCTGCTGGAATACCACAGCCTGAAAAAGGAATACTCGTTTTTGAAACTACCATGAAGCTACAGAATAGTTATGATTTGGGAAAGACCCAATACGGACAGAGAAAAGTTTATGTAGTTCAAAACGGTAGTATAACCGGCACTAAAATACAAGGTTCTGTAATGTCGGGAGGACTTGATTTTCAGCTGACTCTTTCAAATGGTGCAATGGAAATAGAACAACTATTAATGATAAAAGCCAATGATGGCGGTTATATTTATCTGAGAAGTGCCGGAACAGCCGTAAATGAGAATGATGTTAGGATGGTGTGGGATTTTGAGGCTCCAAATTCTAGCTCATACAATTGGCTTAATTCCGGTAAATATGTAGGCAGACGTATTATAGACCCGGTCGCCGGAACAATGAAGATTAGTGTTTACGACGTTTCCAACCTAAATTTCACACCGGATTCCACGAATTCAGTAGTAGTAACTGAACCCAGCGATGTGCCAGACCAGCCGTGGGACTTTAGAAAGGCATCTTCTGAGAGAAACGGTAATAAATTTATAACAGAGGCAGTCAGTCTTGGGGCAAGTCAATCGGTAGGAGCAAGCAAGAGAGGGAGCAGAAACATTATTCCTATAACAGGAGGAACTGTGACTGGAAATTTAACAGCTAAGATTTTACCGGCAGGTGCTGATTATCAGAACCTATCCAATCCTATGACAATTGATGCCAGATATCTTTGGCAAACCGATGACGGAGAAATCATTATTGTTAGAAATGGAGGTCAATTTGGATCTCTTGTACCTACTTTTGAAGTTCGGGCCGACAGTAAATACTCCTACTTGAATCAAAAGTTATATTTGAGCTCAGATCCCGGTGGTGAAGCAGGTGGTCTTTCAATTACGTTCTACGAAAGTATAAAATAGATAAAGAAATTTAGTGTTAGCTTTTTATTGAATTGCGGAAGGCACTTGGTGTGCAGCCTGTAATTTTATGAAACTGTCTGACAAAATGTTCTACATTATTATATCCGCAAAGCACCGCTATTTCTGCAATCGTATGTGGACTGTGGATTAGCTGATCTTTTGCAAAACGAATACGACAGTTTATTACGTCGTTCATGCAGGAGACACCAAAAGTTGATTTGTATAATGCTTGCAGATAGCCTGGACTTAAGTGCAGGCTATCTGCCATAGCAGGTACACTCCAACTATAGCCCGGATTGTTATGAATATTTCTGCGCAATTCCAAAATTGACTGAAACTGGCTGAAGTTTTTAGTGTGTGTGGAGGCTTCGTGTAGTTTGATAAATAATAATTTAAGCAAATAATCAATAGTAAGTTCCCTATAGCTGTTGCTTAAAGTATTTTCTGCTACAAGTAATTGAAACAGTTTGTGGCAATACCCCGGATCAGACAATGGGAATGGAATGCCCAGAGGAATTGAAGCTTCAATAAGATATGGCTCAGCGGAATCAAATCGAACCCAATCATTAGCATATCTGTCTGAACAGGCTCTATAAAGTATTTTATGATGCGGAGGGTATAGAACTGCACTGTTTGCAGGGTATTCTGTCATTTGTCCATCTACCCAGAATTGCGCCGGAGTCTGTGTAAGTACCAACAGCCAACAATCATGCCCTCCCGGCATATCAAAAACAAAGTTTTCAGAGTGAGTGGCATCGTATTCCACATAATATATATGTGCCATTTCTTTCTCCAATCTTAGAATAAATCAATTTTATCTTAGTATATATCATTGTTTTAACCGGTTCAATATTTTACAATTTTGTTGATATAGCTGTGTAGCTAAAGCACACGGCATATTAACATTAGCTTCCGAGTGTTTTTACAATTATTTAAAATTATCAACTAGAGTAGCACTTACTTATATAATGTTGTAACGAAATGTAAAGATTATAAGTATTAAAAATCATAGCAAAGGAAGGTAAATAATGATGGTGAAAAAGCAAGGTTTAAACCCATATCTCCCGTCATGGGAATATATTCCTGATGCAGAACCTCATGTTTTTAATGGAAGAGTCTATATCTACGGCTCACATGATCGTTTTAACGGTCATGCATACTGCTTGAATGACTATGTATGCTGGTCGGCACCTGTTGAGGAGTTGGCTGATTGGCGATACGAAGGTGTCATTTATATAAAGACAGATGATCCGCTGAATCCCGACGGCAGTGCGTGTCTTTATGCACCTGACGTTACTCAAGGACCTGATGGACGCTATTATCTTTACTATGTACTTGATAAGGTTTCCGTTGTTTCGGTAGCAGTTTGTGATACTCCTGCAGGCAAATATGAATTCTATGGATATGTACATTATGCCGATGGAACACGCCTTGGTGAAAAAGAGGGCGATCAGCCACAATTTGATCCCGGTGTGTTGACAGAAGGAGATACAACCTATCTGTATACCGGCTTTTGCGGAAAAGGTGATAAATCAAGAAAAGGTCCTATGGCAACGGTGCTTGGGGCAGATATGCTTACGATAATAGAAAACCCTGTGTTTATAGCACCAAGTGAGCCTTACAGTGCAGGCAGCGGATATGAAGGACATGAGTTCTTTGAAGCTCCTTCTATTCGTAAGAGAGGAGATACCTATTATTTTATTTATTCCTCCATTGTTTATCATGAATTGTGTTACGCTACCAGCAAATATCCAACAAAGGGCTTTGTTTATCGTGGTGTAATTGTGAGCAACAGTGATCTTCATATTGATACTTACAAGCCGGCGCAAAAACCAATGTTTTATGGTGCCAATAACCATGGCAGTATCTGTGAAATAAATGACAAGTGGTACATTTTTTATCATAGACACACCAATGGTACGAATTTCAGCCGTCAGGCCTGTGCTGAACCCATTACATTACTTGAAGATGGCTCGATTCCTCAGGCGGAGATGACCTCTTGCGGCTTAAATGGTGGGCCTCTTGCTGGACACGGTGAATACCCTGCATATCTGGCATGTAATCTGTTCTACAAGGAAGAATCCGTTTATACAGATTGGACCGGAGCATGGATGGATCATCAATTCCCGAAGATTACTCAAGATGGAAGAGATGGGGATGAAGAGATAGGCTATATCGCTAATATGAAGGATTCTGCTACAGCCGGGTTCAAATATTTTGACTGCAAGGGCATTAAGAAAGTCAAAATCAAGGTTCGTGGATATTGCATCGGTGAATTCCATATAAAAACAGCCTGGAACGGAGAGGTTCTTGGAAAGATACCTGTAGTATTTTCTAATATATGGAAGGAGTATTCTGCTGATATTGAGATACCGGAAGGTGTAAATGCATTATACTTCTCATATGCAGGATCGGGCAGTGCAAGTTTGGCTTCCTTTACATTAGAATAATATGTTATAAATTCAACATAAAGGGCTGTTGCAAAATTAGTTTTTATCCTTTTAACCTGTACGCGAGTATAAATTGTATCAATGTAAGCTTGGAAGCAATCATTGATATAATTTTATACGGGAGTATCGGTGTTAAAAAGAAAAATTTTATGTTTTGCAACAGCCCGTTTTTTGCATATGTACTGAGGATTAATTTAAAGCGTCTAATAAATCTTGTACTGCCTTCTTTTCAATTTCGTACATTCTATGTAAAAAATCAATGACAGTGTTTAACTGCGCTTTGTTTTTAGTAGCATTATATTTCATTACTACATTTCGCTTATTTAAAGCTTCATTCTGTAAATTACGGAATACAGTAATTAAATCATCTCTCCTATCAATATATTTATTATCCATAAGGTATTCCAAGCGAGACACCATAACTTTTTTATGTTCATAGAGCAAATGGAAATGTTTAATATCACATGTTACATTATTATCATTTTTTAGGATACTCTCATAATGTTTTATTAACTCACCATATACTGAAATACCGCTTGCACAATCGTTTGGTTTACCTAATGAACGGTAGTTGGCTGAAGTATTTTTAGAAAACAAATAATCAGATAATAGGTTTTTAACATTTTCCACATCGAATTCATACGATGGGTTATATGATTTACTATCCTTTGCTTTTATTAATATAATATCATTGGTTTTGTCAATAGAATTTAAGAAGCTGGATTCAAATTCAGAAAACCTAACACATGAGGGAGTATATTTAAAATTTTCATTATAACCTATTACATTAAATGTACTCTTATCTAAATCATATCCATAGATCATAATATCATGTCTGAAGTGTGCTTTCCTCACATATGCTAATCTCCCCGGTATAAAAAATTCATCAGTATAAGTAATTACATAATATCCTAGATTTATACTGGTTTTTATAAAATCAAAGATGTCAATATTGGATTTATATATAAATTCTAAATCCAAAATTCTGTAATCCAGTAATGGACATAAAACGGTGGTACCACATATTGGGTACGTAAGAAAGTTTAAAATCTTAACCTGTGAGTTAAATTCTAATTGTATATAGTTACTGAAAAACCATGAAGAGAAATCTTTGTGGGACATTGCAACAGTTAGCGTATAGGCATGATGTAAATAACAATTTATTGGCGGCTGTTGAAGTTCTAATTCCATTTAAGTTACCTCACTTCTATTAAATTTTTATAGTTTTGTAAAAAAAATACCTTAATACTACTCTATGACATATTATTACATTAGTTGCCAATTATAGACAAATAATATCATAAATATATTTTTTTTTCAATAATGTTATTTTTTATTAAGTATTCTAATAGAAACTCGGAACTCCATTGAGGTGCCCTTTTTATTGACAATTAACGAGAAAAAACATATAATGAATTTGGGTTCAGTTCATTATGTAAGAGAAAGGGTAAACACATGGCCCGTACACATGAACAAAATGAAAAAATGTCATTGGCAACCAAAGATAAAATTATGGAAGCCGGACTTAGATTATTTGCTCGAAAAGGTTTTTCTTTGACCAGCATAAAGGACATAGCACAAACTGCAGGCATTAGTACCGGACTTATTTATCGCCATTTTTCAACTAAGGAAGAACTGTTTGGTGAATTACTAAACAACACCATAACCGAAATGTCAAAGTCAATTCTATTCTATGATTCCGATATTTCTCCAGTCCAAACTTTTGCAAAATTGATATCTGGTTTATTAGAAGATATTGAATCTAGCCAAGAGTTGTCTGACTATTTTCTTCTGGTAACCCGTTGTTTTTTAGAGAAAGAAGCGTTACCTCAAATAGAGGACTTTAAAAAGGCTGATTTATTGCTATTCGACAAAACTGCTTCGTTAATTGAAAAAGGTCAAGAACTGGGTGAATTTAAACAGGGTAATCCATATAAATTATCATTTTTGTTTTTTTCGGTAATTCAAGGAATGGCAGATATGAAATTATTTATGGGAGATAAATATATTGCCCCTGAAGTAGAGGATATTATGGCTTTTTTATTAATATGAGAATATCACAAAAAATGAAGGATTAAACGATGGATAAATGGTATAAGCTTGATCATGCGGGAAAATTATTTCCGGCTGTTACAAATAATCAAAATACATCCACATTCAGAGTGTCTATGATACTGAACAATACGGTTGCTCCGTCTATATTGCAGCAGGCACTTGATACAGTAATGGAAAGATTCCCTATGATGGCTGTAAAGCTGAACTATGGTGTTTTCTGGCGCTTTTTAAGTGGCAATGAAAATCGATTGCTTATCATGGAGGAAAAAAATTATCCCTGCGCACCTATTACCATAACAGAAAACAATGGTTTTCTATTAAGAGTACTATATTACGGTCAAAAAATTTCTGTTGAAATATTTCATGCTCTAACAGATGGCACAGGAGCATTGGAGTTTTTAAAAACACTAGTATTTCAATATCTGAATATGATAGGAGAAAAAGTTACCGACGATGAAGGACTTATTTTGCTTCCTGAATCGTTTTCCAGTAGATCAGAGGCTAAGGACAGTTATGATACTTACTATGTATCAAGAGACAAAGCTGAAAAACAAAAACAGAAGGCATATCATATCCAAGGCTCACGGTTTGTTCCTTATGGACACAATGTTATACATGGGTTAGTAAGTGCATCAGAGCTACACAGTATAGCCAAGCAGAATGGAGTTACAATAACGGCATATCTTACTGCTCTACTTATCTGGGCTATCCATACCAGTATGCTTCCCGATGAATATCATAAACCCATTATGATTACCATACCGGTGAATCTCAGAAAGTTATTTGTTTCTAAAAGTCTTCGCAATTTTTTTATTGTAGTAAATATAGGCATGAAAGTTACGGGAGATATGAAATTTGTAGATATTCTGGATGAGGTTTCAAAGCAGTTGAAAGAGAGAACTTCAAAAAATTATCTGGAAAAAACTATAACAGAAAGTATGAAGTTTGAAAAGAATCTGGCCTCAAGGCTTGTCCCCATAGGTCTGAAAGAGTTAGCTATTCGGTATGGATTTGATCATCTTGGAGAGAATCTTAAAACGATTACTCTCACGAATATTGGAAACATAAAACTTCCCAAAAGTATGGCACATCATATTAATGCTATGGAAACTACCATCTATCCTACGAATAAAAGTCCCATTAATTGTGCTGTTTGTTCCATCAATGATCAGCTTGTAATTACTTTTGCGAGAAATATCATAGAAAGTGAAATAATACAAGAATTTTTTCATTTGCTTACATCACATAGCGGCCTTGAAGTGAAAATTGTCAGTAATAATTGGGGGGTACGAATATGAAAAAATGTTCAAACTGTGGCGTTTCAGTTTATTCAACAAATACAAAATGTCCACTTTGCCAAAGAAATCTGTCAAACTCTGACACAACAATAGAAAAACCCTGGTACCCACATTATTCTTCTACCGAAACCAGGCAACCAAATCGTCTTTTATCAAGGTTGATTGCATTTATTGCTATAGCTGTTATGAGTATTTGTGCTTTCACTAATTTTTTTGTGGCAACAGATACTGCGTGGTCCCTATATATTATAACTTGTGTACTTTATGGGTGGTTGCTGATAAGACATACAGTTATATCAAAGGTACATTTGGGGCAAAAAATTATCATTCAAGTTCTTGGCTTGACAGGAATGCTGCTTACATTAAATATGTTGGAAGGAGGTAACCGCTGGTCGGTAAATTACGTTTTTCCGTTTCTGATTATTGGCGCTACATTTCTGATAACGATTATTGTCGTTATAAAGAAGATGCTGTGGAAGGAATTTGTTGGTTTCATCATTGCACTTATTCTGCTGGGATTTTTGCCATTGCTTTTATACTTAATTGGCATATCACAGGTATTATGGGCTGCGGCTACTTCAGAGTTATATGCATTCTTGACCTTTTCAGGTATGATTATTTTTTCAGACAAAGGATTTAAAAATGAGATGCTCCGAAGGTTTCATTTTTAGTATTTTTTCTTAATAAATATTTACATAATAAAATATTTGTGTTACAATTAGCTAAACCGATTAAGCAAATCAATGTATTAGTTTTGCTAATTGCTAAACCGATATAGCACATTTTATTCTGTTTCATTTGTACAATATGGCGCCGGACGAATGTTAATATGGAATAAAACTGCGGTAGTTCTATTGTTAAAGTATAAAATTCTACAATTTAAAACAAAGGACATTCAGGAGTGTGAAAAAATGTATCAAACGGTCAATGGTGCAACTCTCTACTACAATGAATATGGTTCGGGAGATAAATATGTTTTGTCCTCCCAAATGGGTTTTGATTCTGATGAAATAGGATGGCCAATGGACCTGGCCGATGAAGGATTCCATGTTTTTACCATTCAAATCAGAGGTTATGGAAAATCAACACATGTTTCCGAAGATCTGGGCGGTGAATGGTACAATATTTGGGCAGATGACGTGTATGAATTTGCTAAAAGCAAGGGAATAGAAAAGTTCCTTTATACCGGACAGTCCCATGGTGCAGGTATAGGCTGGCATCTGTCGTTAAGGCATCCGGAAGTTCTGGTTGGTTTTGCAGCTTTGGTAGGCGGACCTCATTCCAGAAAAGGCGGGGAAACTTCTCCCGGAAGACTCAAAACCATTATGTCAGCAGATGATCCTGAAGCAACTCTAAAGCGTGCTGAGTCAACTAAAAAGTATTTTCTTGCCTTTGCGGAGAAATTTTCTGATAATCCGGAATTGAAGGCAGAATTTGAAAGGAAAGCTCAAAAAGGATATGAATGGGAACTTGAAAGGACAGTTGAAGAAGTCCGTGTTAATCCCAGAAAACCACTTTCATACTTGAAGACAGATGAGGAAGTTTATCAGGATCTATCCAAAATTCAGATACCTGTTTTAATGATTAACGCCTATATGGATAAAATGGTGCCGGTAACAGATATTTTATGGCCGGTAAAAGTAATCAAAAATTCAAAATGTATTATTTTCAATAATGCAGGTCATGATGTCCATTATGATTGCCGTGACGATGTGAGACGTGAAATAGCCTTATTTGCCTCAAATTTATTCTAGATATTAAATATTAATCAAGCAGGATGTTATGTCAACCAATTACTCAAACAATCCAAGGAGGAAAATCGAGTATGAAAAAGTTTATGAAATTAGTTATCCTGTTAGTAATTACATCACTTTTATTAGTGAGTGTAGCATGTTCAGGGTCTGGGAGTGAGACTGACACAACCAGTACAGCTAAAGAGTCCACTCAAGCATCAGGTAATGAAACTGGAAGTGATAAGCAAGGTGGAGTTTTAAGGATAGCATATGGTGATAAATTCAATTGTATAGGATATCCAGCAGGAAGTACTACATACTATGAAAATCAAGTAATGGATGCGGTTTTAGAAACTTTGGGAAGATACGACGAATCAGGTGTTCTTGTTCCATATTTGGCCGAGGGTTTTAAAATGGATGCCGATGCACTGACATTAACCATTAACTTGCGTAAAGATGTAAAATTCCACGACGGTACTGTATGCGATGCGGAAGCAGTAAAGTGGAACTTTGAAGAATTTAAGGCTTCAGGACGTAGTGAAATAAATGATGTTTCCAAAATTGAGGTTAAAGATCCACTAACATTGGTACTTCATCTTTCAAAATGGAATAATGCCATAGCAGATGCTGCATTGTTTACAGCAGGAAGAATCATTTCACCTACTTACTTTAAAGCAAACGGAAAAGATGCAGCAATTGGAAACCCTGTTGGAACAGGACCATTTAAATTTATTAAATGGGAACGTGACGCTAAGATTGTTTTTGAAAAAAATAAAGACTACCGTGTTAAGGGACAACCCTATCTTGACGGTATAGAAGTTGTTTTCATGCCAGATACTACAACCATTGTTTCTGCTATGAGAGCAGGAGAAATTGATGTAGTTGCTACTGTTGACGGTACTGTAAGTGATGCAATGGAAGTTGACGGACGTGCTCCTATCAGTCGTCCTCTTACAAGCGGAACTATTATGAATGGTTTGATGCCTACAAGTAATGACCCTTCACTACCTTTCCATAAATTAAAGGTTAGACAGGCAATTGCTCATGCGATTGATAAAGAGGCAATTGTTGCAATGAATAAAAAGCTTGGATGGGCATACTCAAATCAATGGACTCCTCCCGGATCATGGTCTTATAACGAGGCTACTGTAGGATATCCTTATGATGTGGCAAAAGCAAAGCAATTGCTTGCAGAAGCCGGTTATCCAAATGGATTTACTTGCAAAGGTTATGTAAATTCAGGTGATGTTAAGTTAATGGAAGTTACCCAGGCGTATCTTGCAGAAGTTGGTATTAAGATGGAAATTATACCTATCGAATCAGCAAAAGAGAATGAAATGACCGGAATCAAGGGAACATGGGACGGTATTTTGCGTTGGGCTGGTAGAGGAGAAGCAGATATTGCACCGGTTTACGCCAGAACTTTAACAGATGAGGGCGTTAGATGTGTTGGTGGAGTTATCCATCCTGCAGATATAAAGAAATTAATTGATTCTGCATTAGCAGCAAAGACATTTGATGAGAAAGTGGCAATAAGCAAAGAATTATCAAAGAAAGTAATTGATGAGTACTGCCTGCTTATCCCATTTGCTTCAGTTAGCAGTCAGGTTTATGCAACTGATAAGGTTAAGGACAGTCATTTAGGATATTATCATATCTCTCACTGGACACCTGAGCTTGTTCGATTAGAAAAATAATTGATATATTTCAAAAAAAATGATATGAGGGTTGACCGGTGCAACCTAGAAACTGTATCGGTCGACTTCATACTTCGAAACCTCGTTAATCTATTTTCAATAATAAGTGATATTAGTTAAGAACCTGCAGAATGGGGGGCACATTGAAGAATGGCTCAATTTATTATTAAAAGACTGATACAATCAGTTATTGTTATATTTATCGTTTCGATATTTACATTCCTGCTGACTTATCTTATGCCGGGAGACCCTGTGTATGCGATGCTCGGCGGTGATATCACCCAGGAACAGTATGATATCGCTTATAAAGAGATGGGCCTTGATAAACCGATTTTTGTAAGGTATGTGAATTGGTGCGGCAACATCTTGGAGGGTGATTTCGGAAAATCATACAAGTACAGAATGCCTGTTATAGACCTTATTAAAGAAAGATTACCAATTACCATGTATTTTGGAATATTGTCAATAATAATAAGCACTTCGGTGGGCATTATTTTAGGAATTCTTTCAGCAACAAAACGTGGAAAATTAACAGATACTATTATTACCTTACTGGCCAATCTGGGTGCGGTTATGCCTTTATTCTGGCTAGCTGTACTGGGTATGTCACTTTTCGCAATGCAGCTTAAATGGCTTCCCTCCTATGGTTTTACATTTCCGACAGAGAATTTTGTAACTAGTATCAAGCAGACAATTTTACCCTTATTTGCATTGAGCGTTGGTGCTATTGCAGGAACAACACGTCAAATGAGGTCAAGCATGCTGGAGGTTATCCGTCAGGATTATATTAGGACAGCCAGAGCAAAGGGCGTTAAAGAATCCAGAGTAATTTCAGGACATGCATTAAAAAATGCTTTGATACCTATTGTTACATTAACAGGTATGTCTTTTAGAAATGTAGTTTCAGGATCTACTTCCGTTGAAATTATATTCAGTATTGCAGGAACCGGTCAATTGCTGGTATCCAGTGTACTTAGCAAGGATGTTGCAACAACACAAGCATGTATTCTTATTGTAGCCGTCGTAGTGAGTATAGCAAATCTCATCGTTGATATTTCCTATGGCTACATTGATCCACGCATACGTATACAGTAGGAGGTCGTAATATGAACAAGAGAGGGACAAGTCAATTCATGTCCGGTATCACAAGATTTTTAAAGCGGTTGTTCGGACGCAGGATTGTTATTTTCGGTACAGTTCTGGTTTTATTATTTGTTTTGACTGCACTGCTTGCACCATATATCAGCCCGCATGACCCGAACAAGCAGAACCTAGCCATGTCATTTGCCAAACCTTCTGCTGAGCATATTCTGGGAAATGACGAACTTGGAAGAGATGTATTGAGTCGTCTGATTTACGGAACAAGAACATCCCTGTCAATTGGTTTTGTTGCAGTTATGATTGCCGCAGGCTGCGGAATTATACTGGGATTGGTAGCGGGATATGTAGGAGGGGTAGTAAATTCAGTTATATCCCGTGTTATGGATGCATTATTGTCCATACCCGCTATCATGCTTTCATTGGGGCTTGGAATAATTTTTGGTTCAGGTATGGCGAGTCTGATGGTAATTTTGGGATTATCGACTATACCTACATATACAAGGTTGATGTGTGCACAGGTACTTGCCATACGCAATTCCGATTATATAAATGCGGAAAGGGTATTGGGAGCCAGCAGTATCAGGATTATGTTTTCTCATATTTTACCTAACTGTTTATCTCCGATAATCGTTCTTTTTACAATGAATATCGGTGGAACAATTCTTGCCGAAGCAAGCTTAAGCTTTCTGGGTCTGGGAGTAAAGGCACCCATGGCGTCCTGGGGAGCTATGGTAAACGAAGGATATAGCAGACTAATTACAAATCCTGTGTTTGCACTTGCGCCAGGTCTCTGCATTATGTTACTTGTGCTGGGATTCAATATTCTGGGAGATGGTCTCAGAGATATACTTGATCCGCGCTTACGCGGTTCTATATGAGGAGATGCAAATGAAACATTTACTACAAGTCAATAATTTGAGCGTTTCGTTTAGAATTGATGATTCTGTTACAAAAGCTGTAAATGACGTATCCTATTATATAGATCAGGGCGAAACAATCAGCTTTGTTGGTGAGAGCGGTTCAGGCAAAAGTGTGAGCCAGTTGGCTGTTCTACAGCTGATTTCAACACCGCCGGGGAACATTGATAATGGAACTGTAATGCTTGAAGATGAAGAAGTGTTTAAATATTCGGCCAATGGCCCTGAAATGCGAAAAATACGAGGTGGAAAAATTGGGATGGTATTCCAGGAACCGATGACCTCGTTAAACCCCGTAAAAACCATTGGCAGCCAACTTATGGAGCCTATCCTAATCCACACCGGCGTTAGCGACAAGGATGCCAGAAAACGTGCTATTAGTCTTTTAAGTCAAGTAGGTATACCTGATGCGGAAAAAAGAATGGGCGATTACCCCCATCAATTTTCCGGGGGCATGCGTCAGAGAATCATGGTGGCCATTGCAATTGCCGGCAATCCAAAGCTTATAATAGCTGATGAACCTACAACTGCATTGGACGTTACCACTCAGGCACAAATCCTTGAACTTTTGAAAACCGTATCAGAGCAAAATGGTACTTCTCTGCTAATCGTTACACACAATTTGGGTATCGTAGCCCGCTATGCTCAGCGTATATACGTAATGTACGCCGGAAGGATTGTAGAGTCAGGCTTATCACGGGACATTTTTGCTCATCCTTCACATCCTTATACAAGAGGGTTGTTGAATGCCATTCCGAGGTTGGATGACAGCAAGGAAAGAAGACTTCAGCCAATTGATGCTCCGGCTAAAATGCCACTGGATGATGGAAAGCATTGTCCTTTCCTTCCCAGATGCAAATATAAATGCGACATGTGTTTTAGTAAGGGTATTCCGGCTTTGACCGAATCTGCTGAAGATGGACATTTTGCAGCTTGTCTACTGAGCCGTGAGGAACTTGACGAGATAGATAAAAACAATCAGGATTGCATCAGGATAGATGGCAGAGAGCCGCTTAAGGAAAATATACTCGAAATCAATGAACTCTCTGTTCATTTCCCAATCAAACATGGCATACTGAGTTCCAAATCTATGAAACTTACTGCAGTAGACAAGGTTTCATTTAAAGTAAGACGTGGTGAAACTTTTGGTTTGGTTGGCGAATCCGGTTGCGGAAAGACAACTGTTGCAAGAAGCATTGTGCGTTTAATTAATGACAGTGAGGGTGAAATCAGATTTAACAATCTTGATTTGAATGTGCTCAAGTCATCTGCACTGCGCAAACAAAGACATAAAATTCAAATGATATTCCAAGATCCTTATAGTTCGTTAGACCCAAGGAAAAGTGCAGGAAGCCTCGTGGGAGAGCCGTTGAAAATCCATAAACTTGTTTCTAATGGACAGGAATATGACCGCAGGGTTGATGAACTTTTTACACTCGTAGGATTATCGCCGTCTCTAAAAAACAGAGTGGCTCACGAGTTTTCAGGAGGTCAGCGGCAACGTTTGGGAATTGCACGTGCGTTGGCAAGCAATCCCGATCTGATAGTATGTGATGAACCTATATCAGCTCTGGATGTATCCATACAGGCACAAATTATAAACTTGCTGGAGGATCTGCAGCAGGAATTGGGATTAACATATTTGTTTATCGCCCATGATTTATCGGTAGTAAAGCATATAAGTGATACGATCGCAGTTATGTATCTGGGAAAAATCGTAGAGTCAGCGCCTTGTGAAGAGCTTTATAGCAACCCTATGCATCCGTATACACAAGCATTACTAGCGGCTGTTCCCATACCAGACCCTGAAATTGAATTAACGCGTGAAAAAATTATTTTGTATGGAGAAGTTAAAAGCTTAATGAACAGGCCTGCAGGATGTTGCTTTAGTGACAGATGTCCTTATGCAATGGATATTTGTCGGAAAGAGGTTCCTTCCATAAAGAACTATGGAAACGAGCACTATGTTGCATGCCATAAATTAAAATAAAAAAACAACATTTGTTGTTTAGCGTGCAATGAAAATTAATTTGATATATAATCATGTATAATCATCTGCACGCAATGGAGATATACTACAATGAAAAAATTAACTATAATTGCGACAGGAGATATTATTCTTGGTAAAGACCCGGAACAGTTTTTTTCCAGTGTGGATACCGAGATAACGAAAGCTGATATTGTACTTGGCCAGCTTGAAGTTCCATATAGCGACAGAGCACCAGAGCTTGCGGATTTAGAACGCCAATTGAAGAATCTTACTCCCCTGTCGGGAAGGTTTGATGTTCTCTCTTTAGCGGGAAACCATATTTACGACGCAAAAGATATCGGTGTGAAGGATACTCTAGGTTGGCTTGAGGAAAATAATGTGTCCTATACCGGAGCCGGATTGAACATCAAACATGCTAAAAGACCTGCAATTGTTGAAAAAGAAGGCGTTCGGCTTGGCGTTCTCAGTTATAATTGTACTGGGCCAAAGATTATGTCAGCAACTGAAACAAAGCCCGGTTGTGCCAATGTAGATATTGTAACACATTACGAACTGGGTGATGTAGCTAATCCGGGAGGAAATCCGACGAAAATCTATACTTACCCGGAACCGGAATCATTCAACAGCATGTTGGAAGACATACGGGAATTGCGTAAGCAATGCGATGTTTTGGCTGTATACCTGCATAAGGGAATTGTACATAAGCCGGTGAAACTGGCCGACTATGAGCAGGTGGTATCGTATGCTGCTATTGATGCTGGAGCAGATGTGATTTTTAGTTCACACTCACATATATTGCATGGTATTGAAGTGTATAAAGGAAAGACAATTTATCATGGACTAAATAATTTTATTGCATGGGTTCCTTCATTAAGTCCAAACTTTAGGGCTAATAAAGGAGTTCGAAACGAGGTTTTTGATCCCGAGCAGTGGGCGCGCAAGCGGATAGAAATGTTTGGATTTGTGCCAGACCCGGAATATCCTACTTACCCATTCCACCCGGAATCAATATATACAATCATAGCTAAATGTGTAATAGAAGATGGTATAATTAAGCAGACCCGCTTTATTCCAATGATTGTGAACAAAGCAGGAGTGCCTGAAGTGGTAACCCGTGAGTCCGGTGGGGAAGAGGTTTTGGATTATATGGTTAAAATAACATCCGGAGCTAATTTGAATGCTACCTATGAATGGGATGAGAATGAAATAGTTATAGGATACAGGTGATATTATGGTAAGTATTTATGATATAGCGAATGCTGTGGGAGTCTCAGCCAGTACGGTGTCTTTTGTACTGAATGGCAGGGCTGAAAAAATGCGGATTTCCAAGGTTAAACAAAAAATGATATTGGAAGCTGCCAACCAGATGGGGTATATCCCCAATATGACAGCACGAAAATTAAGTTTACGTAATATCCAACATATGCCGGAGATTGCACTATGTTGGTCGCCTGCGCAGCATTCACAATTTCTAAATACTTTTATCGATATGCTTCAGGATATGACCTTTAGCGGAGAGGTAAGAGAAATGCGGTTTACAATATTGCCATATAAAAATGGTGAGCTGGAAAAAATGGAACCTGTTTTATCGGCGAACTATTATAATGGCATTATTGTACCGCCTGTTTCCAAAGAGGATATTGAATTCTTGACTAATACGAGTATTCAGGTTCCAACAGTTCTCCTATATGGTGACATTCCTCAATATCATCAAGTATCGGTGGATAACTTGAAAATAGGAACGGATATTGCCAGTATTTTTAGCAGGCATGGTCATAAATCTGTGGGAGTCATGCAACCAGTGTACAAACATTCAAGTATTACTATAAATCAGAGAATCTCAGGGTTTATGGAAACCTGTAGCAGTTTGGAAATGGAAGCAAAACTAATTACCAGCGGATTAGATTCGCCTTCAAACAAAGTGGAAGAAGGAAAGCTTGCAGCTAAAAAGCTGATTGCGGAGAATAAACTTCCTTCGGCAATATATATCCAAAACGACTCGTTAGCACTGGGAGCACTCTCTGTTTTCTGTGAACATGGAATTAGAATTCCGGAGGATATGGAGATAATTGTTTACGGTAACAATGATTCATTGGAGATTCATCATCCATCGATTACAACTGTGAACTACCCTACAGAAGAGATAGCGAGGACATGTATCACTCTTATGGCAAATTCACTGGACATGCCCGGTACAGCACCGGTGCGCAAAATTATTGATACACCTTTTGTTTTTCGTGAGAGCTGCCCGCGTTAATAGCGGGCAGCATGCTATTTTATAAAAAACTGTTCTTAATTCCTAATATAAGAATTTTATAAAGAGGAAACTGTTGTTTCCTATCATTAGTGCTTTTGCCTTGGTGGCGAAGAATTCCTTTCCTGCCGAAGGAGGGTATTCTTCGGCTTTTTTTGCATTTTCAATTAATAAAAAGACAGCAATGGAGGTAGAAAAATCAATATGAATAATGATAATGACTTAATTGAACAGGAAAAATCAGGCACCGTTGAAAGCTCAAAGCTGTGGACGGTGCCAT
Source organism: Bacillota bacterium (assembly GCA_023390335.1). GTDB lineage: Bacteria > Bacillota > Clostridia > Acetivibrionales > DSM-1351 > Ruminiclostridium. The sequence goes on from JAEWCZ010000066.1 coordinate 63,414, forward strand.
ATATAACATTAATATGTTTGGGAACTTTTGTTGGCATCAGCTTTTATATGGTAATGCCGCTTCTTACAAAATATGCAGTAAAACTGGGGTCATCACTTCCTATTGCGGGTGTCATAGTTGGCATGTTTTCTTTTGTGGCGTTATTTGCAAGACCGATTTCCGGTATTATTGCAGATCGTTTAAATAAAAAAATAGTATTTATCGTATCAACAGCATTAATAGGCCTCTCTCTTTTAGGGTATATGATTTCAACGAATGTATCTGTCTTGATTTTCTTTCGTGTTACCCATGCACTGGCTTTTTCCGTTAACGGTATAGTCAACCTTGCACTGGTCTCAAAGTTTATTCCCAGAAAGAGAATAGGAGAAGGTATAGGGTATTTTGGGCTGGGGCAAATCATTGCTACCGCAGTAGGGCCCACTCTTGGACTATACATAGGAGAAAAATATGGTATATCGGTTTCATTTATGATTGCAGGAATAATTATGATTTGTGTGTCTGCATTGATGTTCGTGCTTCCGAATACAGTGAATAAAAAGGAAAGTTTCAAAAAACAAAAGGAAAAGCTTAACTTCTCAGATTTTATTGCCATAAAAGTATTGCCTTATGCATTTTTCGGAGCGGTTTTTTCCATGCTTAATGGTGTAATAGGTTCCTACCTGGTTCTCCTTGGAGATGAAAGAGGAATTAAAAATATAAGTTTATACTTCACCGTCAATGCAATCAGCTTGATTCTTGTAAGAACCTTTGCAGGCAAGATTTATGACAAATACGGAATTTCCACTGTAATTATCCCTTCATTCATTCTTGCGCTTATAGCTTCCATGTTTATCGGATACGCCCAGACACTTGCAATTATTTTGGTAGCATCGGCACTAAAGGCCTTTGCTCAAGGTTCTGGTCAGCCTACTATCCAAGCTGAATGTATAAAAATGCTTCCTGAAGAAAAAAGCGGTGTTGCCACAAGTACATACTACATTGGAGCTGACCTTGGACAGGGTATTGGTCCTATGCTGGCCGGAGTTATAGCATCAACTTGGAATTATAAAGTTATGTTTGTTTCGTGTGCCGGAGTATTTTTGGTATCACTTGTTTTGTACCTTGTATTTCAACATAAGAAAAACCTTTCTTTCCAACAGAAGATATAAAACTACTCTAATTTAAGATTTAATCTCTGAACCGATATTTAGATTGCCAGTCCAAACCGTTCCCACCGGTTTGGACTGGGGAAAATGCCGGTATTCTCATTCTCATAACATTTCACAAAAGTTACTACAAATTTAATAATAGAAACAAAAGTAAAATATGGGCTGACATCGGTTGGCAGAACAAATGAAGATTTTAATGCTTGTTCTGCAACTATCTGTGCTTTTTTGCTCCAGTGGAAAAAATTTCATGTCTCCATTATTCATCACACACTTAACATGCAAATTCTCGTGTCAGTTTTATGGGTTCATTGTACACTACCCAATATAGAAGTCTAGAAATTGCTTACTAATTTTGTATCTCTACTTTTTTTATTAGTCGGATTGTAACTTCCACTAATTGATTATATAAATCTTCATAAAAAAAACCATTAATAGTACTATATTTTCTAATAAGTGGGTCATATCTCTTAATGAGTAAAGAGATGTCAGCTCCATCATTTTTATGTTTTTCTAACAAGGTTAAATGGTTATTCGACATATATTACTCCTATTTAATAATTTGAGGTATATTCCAGAATATAAACATAATTATAAATATAATATCAATAAATGTCAACATATGGAAATTAAAACAAAAACTTACACATAATCTTCGGGATTTATTAGTAAAACGAAATAAGATATTGAACTATAATTAATGCATTTATCCATACTAACAAGTCTTGGCGAGTCAGTTTCAACAGAGGTTGTAGATCTTCACACTAACAAAGGTAGATAGGTTACTTCCCCTATCAATGCTATATTTATTTGGACAGTTAGTCACCCGTTTTAATTTTGATGGCCACATCTTTTTTACTCAAATTCAATGAAAAATTTTTGGATTCTCCTTTTCAGTATTTATACAACTACATAAAAGTTATTTTTATTTAAGTATAATTTTATTTTACTTTTATAGTAAGAATTATCTCTTTATATATGAAAACAAAAAAGGAGATGATTTCATGAAAAATAAATTAGGAGGAATGGTCGTTAATGGATAAAATTGCTATTGTCACGTTTACTTTAGCTAACCGATTGCATCTGATAGTCAATTGCATTAATAGCGTAAAGAGCCAATTGGGTGATTTGTTAATAACTCATTATATTTGGTATAAAGATGAGGAGGTTAAGGCTTATTTGGATGAGCACGTCCAGGAACAAGACAATATTGTTTTAGTCAAGTATAGCGATTTGGAATTAAAGCATACTCAACAAAAGATGGCAGTATTACGAAATATGGCAATCACAAATATTGAAGAAAAGTATGTTGGTTTTTTAGATGATGATAATGAATACAATTCTATTCATATCCAATCATTGCTGAATGTAATTAATGAAAAAGGATATTCTGCAGCTCATTCGTTACGTTATCTAGTTTATCCTGATAATACGCTTTATGACGGTAGCTTTTATCCATGGCATTATGATAAAAATACCACAAATGATGTTTATGACTGGTGTATTAAAAACAATATATTAAAACTTAACTCACCGATAATGTTTGATAGATATGTTGAGGAAGACAATATATTTAATGTTGCAACAGTTGATATGAATGAATGGTTGTTTAAAACTAGCATGATTAAAGAGGTCAAATTTAACGAAGCCTTTTCAGAGGATGAAATTAAAAGACTTGTCGGTGAAGATGGCAAGATATTGGAGAGTATAATCAAAAATAATATTCCCTATGGTACTACAAATTTACCAACTGTCAAGTACTGTTTGGGGGGATTTTCCAATTACTTTTCTTTGAATGAAGATTCTCGGTTTTGTAATCATAACAAGGTCAATTATGAAGCAACATAACTACGATGAATACGGAATTATGAAAGGAGAAAACATTAATGAATGTAATGATCACTGGAATAACAGGTTTTGCAGGAAGCTACTTAGCGGAATATCTTGTAAACAAGCAAGGTGTCAATGTTTTTGGTCTTAAAAGGTGGAATAGCCCGTTGGAGGATATTTATCCTATAATGGATAAAATAAACTTGATAAACTTTGATTTGGGCGATCCCCACTCAATATACCGGGCAGTGAAAGAAGCAAAACCGGATAAAATCTTTCACCTTGCGGCTCAGTCTTATGTACCCATGAGTTTCAAAGCTCCTTTTGATACAATGCGAGCAAATGTTTTCGGAACAATCAGCCTGTTGGAAGCGGTTTTGGAGACAGGACTCGACCCTGTAATTCATGTATGTACTTCATCTGAAGTATACGGCCAGGTGCAAGAAGAAGACCTTCCCATTAATGAAAATACTCCTTTTAGGCCACAGAGTCCATACGGCGTAAGTAAGGTGGCGGAGGATCTAACAGCCTACCAATATCATCAGACATATGGATTAAAGATTGTCAGAACACGCTCATTTACCCATACTGGTCCCAGAAGCAAACAGGTTTTTGTTGCACCAGCATTTGCAAAGCAAATTGCAGAAATTGAGTTGGGTGTAAAGAAAGATAATACCATTCATGTTGGAAATATGGATTCCGTCCGTACATTCCTTGACATTAGAGATATGGTTGAAGCATACTGGCTGCTTACAGAAAAAGGTACACCTGGTGAAGCCTATAATATAGCAGGTACCCATACATGTACCATTGGAGAAATGCTTAATACATTACTAACAATGACTGATATGAAACCCGAAATCGTGGTGGACCCTAATTTGTTACGTAAATCAGATGTAACTTTACAGGTTCCAGATGTGTCCAAATTTAAAAATGCTACTGGCTGGAATCCTAGAATTAAATTTGAGGATACCATGCTTGACATTCTCAATTATTGGCGTCAGCAGGTTAAAAGGAAAATATCAGAATAAACATAGTACAAAGTACTATTAGAAAGGAAGATAGATGACATCAAAAACTTACTACATAGCCGAAATTGCAAAAGCTTGCCACGGCGATTTGGAGTATTGCTGGGAACTCTTGAACGAATGTAAAAAAGCTAAAGTAGACGCTGTAAGATTTCATCATTACTTTTTAGAGGAAAGTGTGCATTCAAGTGTATTTCATAAATCCTCTCAAACTGAACGTGCATGGTCCTTTGAATTGAAATTGCCTTTTAGCGGAGAAATTATGTTTTCCGAGGAAGGGTATAAAGTAATTCTTGACTGGTGTAATGAATTGGGTCTGGACTTTATTGCCACACCTTGGGATATTAAATCATTAGAACTTTTTAGAAGGGTTGGCATACAGGACTATAAAATACACTCCATGAATGCAATGAATATCCCTTTGATAGAGGAAGTCCTTAAAGGTTACAGAAAGCTGTACATTTCAATGGGTGGACTCTCTGACAAACAAATAGAAAGGCTGTGCTCGAATATCAAAGTGGAAGACCATGGCAACATTGTGCTGATGCATGCAATATGCGCTTACCCTGCCCCTGAAACCATTATCAATATGCGGTCTATGCAGTCGCTAACCAAATATATCGGTAGCGTCGGATATTCTAGTAATGACGTTTTAGACACCTCCATCTTGTCCGCGTGTGCATTAGGTGCAGTGGTGATCGAGAAGCATGTCCATCTGCGCGACGGTGACAGGGATCTGCACAAGGCTTCTATGGATATCCGGAGTTTCGCCCGGCTTATTACGGAAGCCAACCAAGTAAAAACTATTTTAGGCACCGATATAAAACACGAATCAAGAGGTGAAATGGTAAATCAGGAAATACTCTCCAAGAGTATCGTGCTAAAAGAGGATATCCCGGAAGGAACAGTTTTGGATCATACCAATCTTACGTTGAAGCTTCCGTCAAAGGGGATCAACGCCAAGCAATGGTATGATGTAGTTGGCAGGAAGACAGCGGCCAATTTACACAAAGGAGACTATCTTTTTACCAGTGATATGTTAGATCCAAAAGGGCATACCCGTAGATTACTGCAAAAAGGGAGCAATGAGGATAGAACGTATATTCCCGGTAAAATAGGGGTTGTAGCCCGATTGAAAGATATTGACGAAATCATTCAAGACAGGAATGTAGATTATGTAGAAATACATTATGCTGCCAGTGACTTGAACAAAATTGAACATTGGAAGGATTACGATCTGGATTTGGTGGTACATTTTCCCGAATATGCGGATGGTAAAATGTTGGATCTCTGCGCCTATGATGAGTCCCTTCGACAGTTCTCCATTGATGTCATTAACAAGGTAATGCAAAAAGCTAGAGAGCTGAAGTTGCACTTCAAAAAATGCATGGGTGATTTGAAGTTTATTTTGCACCCTGGTGCGATGTCATTCCCCCATCTTCTAGACAACCCGGAAAAGCAATACGCCCTTTTTGCAGATTCACTGCGAAAGCTAGATTCCAGCGGGCTTGAGGTTTTAGTGGAAAATATGCTTTCTTTCGCATGGTTTCTTGGCAAAGATTGGTCAGCAAACCAAGGTGTAAATAATTCGTTTATGGATGCCGAGGATATGTACAATTTTTGTACAACCCATAACTATAGCATGTGCCTGGATCTTTGCCATGCAAAGCTATATACAAACCATACAGGCAAAAGTTTTCTGGAATACATGAAAAAAGTAAAACCCATTGTAAAACATCTACATTATTCAGATTGCATAGGTATCGATAGCGAGGGATTGCAGGTCGGAGAGGGAGATATCGATTGGGGAGAGGTATGTGAAGTTTTCCATGACCATCCTTACGGATGGACTCCTGAAATATGGAATGGTCATCATGACCATGGTGAAAAGTTTTATGAAGCTCATAACAGGCTGAATGTGGAGTTTAAAAAGTTGAGGAATAAATGATTTATTTTTCAGAGAAAGGAGTCTTTCCAATGTCAACAGCCAATAAGAATAATCTAATGTTTAAATTGGATATTGAAAGCTATCTGGATAATTTAAAAGAAGTTATAGATAATATAAATATTCAGGAAATAAATACTGTAATTGAGAGACTAATCGAAGTTTATGTCAGGGGTGGGTCAATTTATATCTTTGGTAATGGTGGCAGTGCTTCAACAGCATCTCACTTTGCTAATGACTTTAATAAAGGATTATGTGAAAACTCTGATAAAAAATTCCGTTTTTACTGTTTAAATGATAATATTCCATCTTTATTGGCAATTGCAAACGATTTAAGTTTTAATGATGTATTTAAAGAACAGTTAAAAAATTTTTTAACCCCAAACGATCTTGTCATTGCTATTTCCGGTAGCGGTAATTCAAAAAATGCAATCACGGCCATTGAATATGCTAATAAAAATGGAGTCGAAACCATTGGTTTAGTGGGCTATGACGGTGGAAAAATCAAAAAAATTGTAAAGCATTATATTCATGTTCGTATACATGATATGCAAAAAGTTGAAGATATTCATTTAATGCTTGACCATCTTATGACGTCCACTTTGAAACATTATTTCGAGCGGAGTGCTAATTTTCAGATGTTCAGTAAAGTTGCTGTCGGTGAGGGATATAACAATGATAATTAGTCAAACACCTTTAAGAGTGAGTTTTTTTGGTGGTGGAACCGATTTTGAGGGTTATTACATAAAACATGGTGGCCTTGTTCTTAGTGCTACCATAAATAAGTATATTTACCTTATCATAAATCCAAGGCCTGATAATAATATTGTATTAAATTATTCTAAACGGGAAATTGTTCAGGATGTCAACCAAATAGAGCATAATATTTTTCGTGAAGTGCTAAAATTCACTCAAATTACTAAATCAATTGAAATTACAAGTATCTCTGATATTACTTCCGAAGGTAGTGGTTTGGGCTCTTCCAGTGCATTCATCGTTGGATTATTGAATGCGATTTATACATATAAAGGTATTACTAAGAAGCCTCATGAGTTGGCTGAGCTTGCATGTAAAATTGAAATTGACATTTTGGGAAGCCCTATCGGTAAGCAGGACCAATATGCGGTAGCTTTTGGTGGGTTAAGAAAATATCATTTCAACAAAGATGGTTCGGTATTGGTAAATAAAATCGATTTCTCGGCGGAGCATTATAAAAGATTCAAAAATAATACTTTGTTGTTTAATACCGGAATTACCAGAAAGGTTTCCCCCATATTAAGTGTTCAAAAAGCTAATATTGAAGTAAATTTTAATCATTTGAATATGTTGAAAGAAATTGCAATAATCGGCGAAAATTATCTGACAAATCTTGATTTTAAAAATACCGGTAATTTACTTAATACTAGTTGGGAAAAGAAAAAGTTACTTTCTAACAAGATTAACAATGATGAAATCAATCGTATATACGAATTAGGTAAAAAAGCCGGAGTATTTGGAGGTAAATTGTTAGGAGCAGGTGGGGGAGGGTTCTTTTTATTTCTTTGTCCGCCGGAGAAGCAAAACAATCTAAGAACCCTTTTAAAGGATTATCAGGAACTACATTTTGAATTTGAGAAACATGGAAGCAGCATAATCTATAATAACATGGGGACTCAAACCCAATTAAAAAATGCTTGAAAAGTAGACAAACGTAATTTTTACTAAAATCAACTGGAATATGCAATTAATATTACTGGGAGCGCCGGATATGTTAATTGTGTTAATAAACTAAAATGATCTCTCGGAATCTATAGTGATTATGATAGCCCTTAAGGTTAATAAAAAAGGAATCTTAAAGCCAGATAAATCAAAGCTTAAAGATTCCGAGAGATTATTAATAATGGAGGAGAGATTTATGGAAACAAACCGAATAATTCAATTGTGTATAGTGGTTAAAAATGTTGAAGTTACAGCCCGTAATTATGCCGATATTTTTGGGATGGATATGCCAGAAATAATTTTAACCGATCCTTTGGAGTACTCACAAAATGAATACAAAGGCCGATTGACGAATGCCCGAGCCAAGATTGCTTTTTTTCAAATGGGGGACATCGAGTTGGAAATATTGGAACCCAATGAGGTTGATAGTACGTGGCGTGAATTTCTTGATAAAAATGGTGAAGGTGTTCACCATATCGCCTTTTATATCAAGGATATGAAAAAAACAATGAGTATGCTTGAAAGTAAGGGTATGCCGGTAGTTCAAAAGGCAAATTATCCCTACGGAATTGTTGCTTGTATGAACACTAAAGAAAAACTTGGTGTCATTTTAGAACTATTGGAAAGACCATAAAGTTTGTTCAAGAAAGTATATTACTAAAAATGAAATCAATTTAATGGATATGGGGGAACACTTTTATGAAGGAAACCATGAATTACCTTTCATCCCAAAAAATTAAAACAGTCATTCTTGCAGGAGGCAAAGGAACAAGATTATATCCATTAATCAGTGATCTCCCAAAACCCATGATTTTGATTGGCGGAAAACCATTACTGGAGCATTTGTTGAATCACTCGATAAAATATGGGTTCAGTAAATTTATATTTAAGACAGGATACCTTTCCGATAAAATTGAAGATTATTTTAAGGATGGTGCTAATTTTAGCTGTAGTATTGATTATTTTATTGAAAAAGATCCACTGGGGACTTGCGGTGGCTTAAATTATTTAAAAAGTGAAAAATATCCGTTAATTATTATTTACGGGGATGTATTATTAAATTTGGATTTATCAAAATTGCTTAGCTATCATTTCTGTAGGAAAGCCCAGGCGACTGTAGTTGTACATAAATCGAGTCATCCGGAAGATAGTGATATTGTAGTTCTGGATGATGACAATCGCATTGTAAAGATCATACATAAACCGGGTTCAGATCAATTTGGAAATATTTCAAATGCGGCATTATATATATTGAACCCGGAATGTTTTTCAGAAATCCCTGAAAAGGGTATATTTGACTTTGGAAAAGATTTGCTTCCAAAATTGATTGAGAAAGAATATGGAGTCTTTGGCTACAGAACAGAAGAATATATAAAAGATGTCGGCACAATAAAACGGTATGAAGAGGCCAATTCGGATATTTCGTTTGGAAAAGTTTTTAATCGGGTTGAGGCAGTTTTTTTAGATAGAGACGGCGTGATAAATGTCGAAATAGGTTTGCTGCATAAAAAGGAGGATTTGACATTAATATCAGATGTTCCACAATCTATTAAACTACTAAACGATACAAATATTCCGGCAATTGTCATTACAAATCAGCCGGTTGTTGCTAGAAATCTGTGTACGATACAAGATTTGGAAAATATCCATAATTTTTTGAGGCTTCTTTTACAAAAAAACGGTGCCTATTTAGGCCGAATCTATTATTGTCCTCATCATCCGGATAAAGGTTTTCCAGAGGAAAATGTTGAGTATAAACTTGAATGTGATTGCCGCAAACCTAAGATTGGGATGTTATTAAAAGCCAAAAATGATTACCAGATTGATTTATCGAAATGTTTCATGATCGGGGATACTTCAATCGATATTAAAACGGGATCAGACGCTGGTTGTAGAACTATTTTGGTAAAAACGGGTCGTAAAGAGGAAGATAAAAAGTATTGGATTACGCCGGATTATACTTTTGAATGTTTATTGGATGCGGTAACTTTTATTTGTAAATATAACAACACTTCATTTGAAAAAATTATGTCTTCAATTAACCAGAAAATACAAAGTTATGAAAGAGTTGTTGTACTAATCGGAGGATGTTCAAAAGATCGGAAATCCAGCTTGGTAAATAAGATTAAGGATGTTTTTCCAACTGATTCAACCATTATTTCATTAGATGATTGGGCTGTTGAAATTGATCCGATGGATGAAGATAGTGGACTCCACAAGAGGTTTGATTACCTGCAAATAGCAGAAGATATCCATAATCTTTTACAAGGGGGTTATATTTCGATGAAAGATGGAAGGCATCGTTTTAGACTGACTGGGGAAAAGATAATCATTATCGAAGGAGCCGTGTCATTAGATATTCCTTACCTTTTGTCCATTTCCGATCTGAAAATTTTTGTTGATTCAAAAGATATTGTTCCGTTACAATCAATTAATCTATCCAAAGAACTTGAAGAAATGGAATATATTAAAAAAACTGTAAATAATGTTGATTATATAATATAATAAATGAATTCCTTAAAATGAATCATATGTTCGAGCTATCAGATGATGAGTTAATTGAATATTCTAAAAATAAGTCATATATTCAAAATATTTTTCAAAGGAGAGCTTTAAATTGGCTAAATTAAATATACAGAAATACCCTTGCAATTTTATACTATTTTATGCTATTAGTTTTATGCCGCCAGCAATTTTCAATTCTTTTTTCCCGGTTTACCTAAGCAATAAAGGATATAATCAAACAGACATAGGAACACTACTCGCAATAGGACCGCTGATAATACTTGTAGCGCAGCCATTATGGGGAATTACCAGTGATAGGGCAAGATACAAAAATGATATATTGTTTATTATTACAATGGGAACAACCCTTTCTGTTTTGCTGTATAACTTTTCAGCATCTTTTTCTTATCTAATTGCCGTAACAGTAATTTTTACTACGTTTTATTCAGGGATTATACCTATCGGAGACACAATCATTTTGGAGTCTTTAGAAAGAACCCAGTTTAGTTTTGGGCCTATACGCATGGCTGGAACAATAGGATATGCAGTAATGGCGATTATTGCAGGCTTTATTGCGCAAAAGAACATAAATTCTATATTTTTTTTATATGCAATAATCGTTGCTGTTTCCTTGATATTCACCATCCGGATGCCCAAAGTGAAAGGTTATCTAAAACAAGCTAAGGAAAAGGTATCCATAATGAGTTTGTTTAGAGATAAGAAATTAGTAATATTCCTTATCTTTAACCTGATTATAAGCATTACATTTTGTTTTTACTCAAATTTTTTCCCCTTATATTATATACAGTCAGGTGCTGATAATGTTTTATTGGGATTGGCAACGTTTATTTGTTCTATGAGCGAAATTCCATTTCTAATATTTGCTGATAGAATATTAAAAAAAATAGGAACTCATAATGCTCTTATTGGATCAGCAATAGTTTCAGTGTTACGATGGATTTTATTATTTTTTATTACTAACCCTTATATTAATCTTGCTATGCAAATGCTTCATGGTCTAACATTTATTGTTTTTAACTATTCTATGGTTACCTATATAAATAAGGAGTCACCCAAGGAGTTTAAAGCAACTGCTCAGGTAATATACACGTTAACCGTAATGGGGATAGCTCGGGCATTAAGTGGAGTACTTGGAGGTTATCTAAGTAATAGATTTGGAATAAGGCAAATATTTCTTCTGAACACTTTTGTAACCATTATAGCTATAGTGCTGTTTGTAAGTGCATTTATTGCACTATGTGGGAAAAGGAAAGAACATGTTCAAAATGGTGTTAACCAATAATAGGGGAGAGCTATTACCTTACTCGATTTTTTGTGTCAAATACGTTTTAAAATCTTCAATATTATAAAAGATTTCATCAGGTCTTAATTCTTTTAGTTTCATTTTATCTATCGTACTTGCCCATGCAGCAGATAAAATCCTAATGGAGGCTTCCCTTGCTGCACTAATGTCACCAGGCGCATCGCCCACATAAATTGCCTCTTGTGGAGTTAATCTGAATCTTTCCAAAATGCTTTTTAATCCTTCTGTCTTCCTTGGCCCGGAAATTGAACCGGTTTCAACAGCATCAAATAAATTATTAATTTTGTATTTTGATAGAGTTATTGCAGTACTTTTTTCTCCTTTGCCTGTTACAATTGCTAATATTATTTTTTTACTTTTAAGAAATGTGAGGATATCAACTATTCCATCAAATGGTTCTGGGCACATATCATGCATTTCATCGTAGTATTTAAGGTAATTTTCAACTCCTTTTTCATATTGATTAGGAATCAAAGCTTTCACTGTTCCTTCTTCTGAAGGTCCAAAGGTCGCAGTAATTTCCTCATCGCTTAATTCTTTTCCTAATAGTGGCTCTATTGATTTTTTAAATGCCTTAATGCACAAAGGTACAGTTTCACCTATTGTTCCATCTAGATCAAAAATTATAGCTTTTATTGAGTTTGGTTTTTTCATAATTGTATTAATAAAAGAAAATAACATTAGTAATGCAAATGAACAAAAAATAGTAACAATTACAGAGTTGATCCCGAAATTTTGAGCAAATATACCTGCTGTATATGGGACTGCCAATGCGCCGAGTCCTCCTAATGAAAAGAAAAGTCCTCCTGCAATTCCTGACTTTCCTACCAGATATCCGGCGTTTGCAACGGTTGTTGGGTAAATACCTGCAATGCAAAAACCGAGTCCCAACACACATGCAGTAACAAAAATAGAGCTCTTAAAAATTATAAACATTAGGAAGAAAAAAATGCTTCCTGCGCTGCAAATCAAAATGACTCTCTCTTTGGAGATAAATTTAGAAATATATGAACAAATCAACCGGCCAAAGATTACGGATACCCACGTTATGGATAGGATATTTTCAGCGCGAGCCTCATCCATTAAGTTTGATCTAACCAAGTATGTAACAAACCATCCGTTGATGCTACTTTCCGAACCGACATAAAAGAACAAGATGAGAATTAATATATACAAACGTTTATCAGTTAAAAATCTAAGAGATGAATTCTCTTTTTTCTTCAGGACGGTAGGGGAGTCCAGAGAAATTAAAGCAAAGAATAAAATTAATATCGCCGACATAAACACTACAAGTATAACTCCAAAGTGCCAGCCCAGATTAAGCCGGATTGTAACGAGTACGACAAGCGGAGCCAAAAATCCTCCTATCGAGAAAAACATATGCAACAGATTCAAAATACTGGCTTTACCCTCCACGGAATTATTAACAACTGTATTGACAAGCGTATTCATTGTTCCCCAACCCATACCCGAGATGAAAATAAGTAAAAAGAGAAAAGTTACTGAGTCTATTAGCAGTATTCCTCCAAAACCTATCGTAAGGAATATTGCTCCTGATATCAGTGTAATTTTCATTCCGAAAAAATCAGATGCTATTCCGCTAAGCAACCCTGAACAGAGGTATCCTGCAGCCTGAATAGAAAGCAGAAGGCCTCCGTTTCTATAGTTTAATTCAAAGTCTTTCATTAGGTAGGGAAGCAGTGATCCTGTCATTAATACAAGCATTCCGGTAACTATATATGCATAAAAGTTTCCAAACAAAAGTGATTTCTTTACCTTTGTATTCATAATGATAAAATACTCCTTAACGGTTGAATAATGTAATTTTACAACTTTAACCATAATATGTAAATAATGTCTTTTTCTTTATACCTGTAACACGAAGAATCCCTCCATGATTTTATTATTTAATCGGGGTTATGTCCGTCAAAGTTAGCATATCAAACGATTTTTCTTATAATATGATGCTATAGTGGTTATCCCAATGTTTTTTCGATAATATAAAACTTTATTTTACTTTAAAACATGATAAATTCTCTTATTTAATAGGGGGAGATCTTTAAATGTCAGAAAAAATTTCTTTGGTTGAAAAACAATTTACTACTTATCTTATAAAATGGTATTTGGGGGAGCGAATAAAATTTATAAAAAGTGATATCAAGCGTAATGAAGAGTTAAGTTGTAGCTTTAATAGTCTAGAAGAAAACAATACGTATTTCCTTGATGACCTAGCTTATGAATGTAGCCAGAAACAATGGGTAGAATCAATTGAAAACAAGAATCTCTATTACTATACTAAAAATTTAAATGAGAAAAAGAAGACCTTAATTTACAGGAATATTATATTGGGAGAATCTCTAACGGAAGTTGCTAGTATGCTAAAAATAAGTAAACAATTAGCTTATGCATATAAAAAAGAATATTTAAGCATTGCAAAGAAAATCTTAGAAAATTAAATTTAAATATGGGGTAGTGGGAGCATTTATAACGAAGCCATAAAGCTGTCACGAAAATTTGCAAGTTAATGGTGTGATGTATAATGGACATTGATTAATGAGGAAGTAATAGAAAGTGGAAAATTTGATAGTATTAATAATATTCCGTTTGTTTAAATTACAGCAGACGGTTTTTTAGTAAAAAGAATATCTAGGATTCCACACTCTGAACATGCTAAAATACATAAGGATGTATGGAATATTGATTGTGTTAACATGCCCTTATTTTAAAGGAGTAAAAATGGATAACGTTATACCTAAAATTTATAAAGGCACCATTGCGGCGGGCTGTCGTCATACCATTGGCCTTAAATCTGACGGAACTACGATAGCCGTAGGTGATAATAAATATAACCAATGTGATGTTGACGGTTGGTTTGATATTGTCGCAGTCGCAGCTGGTAATGTTCATATGGCTACAAATACAGGTAATTCTCATACAATTGGACTTAAATCCAACGGAACGGTGTTGGCTGTGGGCTGGAATAAATATAATCAATGTGATGTAAGCGGCTGGAGCGATATTGTGTCGGTAGCGGCAGGTTGGCGCCGTACCATGGGGCTTAAATCGGATGGTACAGTGATAACTGTTGGCCGAAATAATGAAGAACAATGCAATGTAAGCGACTGGCGTGATATAGTGGCAATAACAGCGGGTGACTGGCATACCATCGGACTTAGATTAGATGGTAAGGTGGTGGCTGTTGGTAATAATCAGTATGGCCAATGCAATGTAAGCAGTTGGTGCGACATAGTTGCGGTTCCAGCAGGTTACCTCCATACAGTTGGGCTTAAAACGGATGGTACTGTGACGGCTGTGGGTTTGAATAAGCATGCACAATGCAATGTAAGCAACTGGCACGATATAGTGGCGATAGCTGCAGGGAGTAATCATACAATTGGCCTTAGAGCCGACGGTACAATTGAGGCTGTGGGTTGGAATGAGTACGGCCAATGCAATGTATGTAGTTTGCGCGATATTGTGTCGGTTGCAGCTGGTTGTGCGCATACCGTTGGCCTCAAATCTGACGGAACAGTGATAGCCGTGGGTGATAATAAATATGGCCAATGTGATGTTAGCGGTTGGAGGGGTATCCGATAATCCGGTAAGCCGTTGGTTTAGTTAAAAGTCAAACCGGACATAAAACTATCATTTTTACTAATCATGTAAGATTTGGAGGATATATGGAAAGCTACACAAACGAGGAATTAGAAGAAGCCCTGCGCATTGTTTCTTCAATAATTAACAGGTGTGAAAAAGCACAGCTTAAATTTGCTCAGGGTACTTCTCAACATACACTACTTTTTAACAGGATAAAAGCAATGCACATTTCCAAACTTTTGTTAACTAATGAAAATATCATGGACAAATATACAAAAGAAGAATTGAAAGCTGCATTACCACCCGTATCTTCAATTATCAATAAATGTGAAAAAGCACAGCTTAAATTTGCAGAGAGTACTTCTCATCATACTCGCTTTAATAAGATGATAAAAGCTATGTATATTTCTAAGTTATTGATAATAAAGGTATTAGAAGAATAGATAAATTTCAATACATTTGTTTTAAAAAATATTATTAAAATCGTTGACTCTTACCTTGGAGGAGGGCTTATGATAATTCATGAGGTGAACAATTATGATTTACACGGTTAAAGAAGTTGCTGAAATTGCAGGAGTCACTATAAAAACACTCCATCACTACCATAAAATTGGTTTGTTAAAACCCAGTCAGATAACAGATGCCGGCTACCGTCTTTATGGGGAAAAGGAACTTGAGCGTTTACAGCAGATATTATTCTATCGTGAGCTTGATTTTTCACTTAATGATATCAAAAGGGCACTTGAGGATGAACCGAGTCGATTAGTATGCTTGACTGAACAGCAGGAACTGCTCAACGCGCGCAAGCAGCGACTGGATTGTTTATTAAAGACTATTGGAGATTCGATTGTCCTCGCAAGGAGAGGAGTAATTATGGATAAATCTGCGATGTTTAATGGTCTTAACAGAGAGGAATGGGAAAATGCACTTTCAGAACAGAGCGAATACCTTGAAGACAAATATGGATACGAATTGCCGGAAGTAAAGGCTACTCAAGTTGATAACTTAAATGAACAAGCTGCAGAAGCGCAACAATTTATTATCAGTATATCAGAAGCTTTGAAAAACGGCTGGAAGGCAAATGATAATAGACTGCAAAAGGTATTAAACGAGCATATTGCTTTTTTGAATAAGCATGGACATAATACTGATGCTAAAGCCTTCGCTGCTCAAGCTAAGTTCTTTTTAGAGGACGACTTCCATAGAAAGATGCTTGAAAGTCAGCAAATTGGGCTTTCCTATTATCTATATGTAACTGCAGATATGTATGCAGCTTCTAATAAGTAAAAAATTTCGGAAATAAACAGTTTTTAATCTTATAGAATTACCCTAAAAGATGCCAACTTCAAGTGGCATCTTTTTTTATCCCAAAGTAATCAGAGAATAACGCACGCTTAAATAGGAAATTACTGAGATACGCCAACTATATACGTTGTTAAATTGTCAAAATCCAAACATACTGGTATCATATAATAAAAGCTTAAATAAACAGGCTCAAAGGGGCCTTAAACTATATATACAGACAGAAAGACTAAAGGATTTGAAAATCAACTATGAAAAAACTAATCATTGGAATATTGGCACATGTTGATGCGGGCAAGACAACACTATCAGAGAGTATCCTTTATCTTAGTGGTAAAATAGGGAAATTGGGAAGAGTGGACAATAAGGATGCATATTTGGATACCTACGAACTGGAAAGGGCAAGGGGTATCACAATTTTTTCCAAACAGGCCGTATTTGAAACTGGCGAGCTAAATGTTACATTACTGGATACACCGGGGCATGTAGACTTTTCAGCTGAAATGGAGAGAACACTACAAGTGCTGGATTATGCCATTTTGGTTATAAGCGGTGCGGATGGAGTACAGGGTCATACAAAAACGCTGTGGAATTTATTGGAAATGTATAATATACCTGCGTTTATATTTGTAAATAAGATGGATCAGAATGGGACGGATAAAGGCAAATTAATAAAAGACATAAAAAAACAGTTAAACGATGGATGTATTGAATTCGGAAAGGTTGAGACAACAGAGTTTAAAGAGCAATTGTCCATGTGTGATGAAACGATTCTTGAAACCTATCTGGAAAAAGGTAATGTAGACACTCAGCAGATTAGTAAAGCTGTAAGGGAGCGCAAAGTATTTCCTTGTTTCTTTGGTTCAGCTTTGAAATTGGAAGGTATTGAGCAATTAATGCAAGGCATTGAGAAGTATGCAATGATACCTTCCTATGCAAAAGAATTTGGGGCTAAAATTTTTAAAATAACAAGGGACGAACAAGGAAACCGTCTTACTCATTTGAAACTTACAGGGGGAAAGCTAAAGGTAAAAGACCTCCTGACAAATGGGAAATGGGAAGAAAAAGTAAATCAAATCCGTATTTATTCGGGAAAGAAATACGATGCGGTAAATGAGGTGGAGGCAGGTTCAGTATGTGCAGTAACAGGACTTAATCAGACCAGACCGGGAGAGGGCCTGGGAATAGAGGCAGCGTCTGATTCACCGCTATTGGAGCCTGTATTGTTTTACCGGATTATACTGCCGGAAGGCTGTGACCCAAGAATGATGCTTCCAAAGCTGCGTCAGATTGAAGAAGAGGAACCGGAGCTTAACATTGTATGGGATGAGCAGTTGCAAGAGATTCATGCACAAATTATGGGAGAGGTTCAGATAGAGATACTGCAGAGCGTAATACAAAGCCGGTTTGGAGTATCGGTGGACTTCGATGCAGGTAGGATTGTGTATAAGGAAACCATTGCAAATACTGTTGAGGGAGTTGGTCATTTCGAACCACTGAGACATTATGCGGAAGTTCATCTTATATTAGAGCCGGGAGATCCGGGAAGCGGTCTGCAATTTGGAACGGAATGTAGTGAGGATATTCTCGGTAGAAGTTGGCAAAGATTAGTTTTAACCCATCTGGAAGAGAAAGTGCATAGAGGAGTGCTTACAGGTTCTGCCCTTACTGATGTTAAAATAACTCTTGTTTCGGGAAGAGCACACAATAAACATACCGAAGGCGGCGACTTCAGAGCAGCAACCTACCGTGCGGTGCGACAAGGCTTAATGGAGGCAGAGTCCATACTCCTTGAGCCGTATTATTCATTTCAGCTAGAATTGCCTGAAAAATTGGTTGGCAGAGCTATGACTGATATTGAGAAAATGCACGGAATAAGCCAAATATCACAGACAAACGGTGAGACTGCTGTTTTAGTGGGGAGTGCACCGGTTATCACTATGAGGAATTACCAGAAAGAAGTAAATGCATACACAAAAGGTGCAGGCAGGCTATTTTGTACTGTGAAAGGTTATGAACCCTGCCATAATGCACAGGAAATCATAGAAAGTATAGGTTATGACTCCGAAAGAGATTTGGCAAATCCCACCGGGTCTGTATTTTGTGCGAACGGAACAGGATTTTCTGTGCCTTGGGATGAAGTAAAGAAATACATGCATGTGGAAAGCTACCTTCAAAATAAAGATAACTCATTAACAGAACCTGAAAAAAGGCATGGAATTTCTCAAGAACTGTCTATCAGTTTAGAGGAGATTGACCAGATAATTGAAAGAACATATTATGTAAATCAAGGAAAAAAGTCTGCTTGGAAAAGACGTAAAACTGCCGAGGAAAGTTATTATGAAAAGTCATCCTATATGCGTACACAGAGGGAAATCAAAGAAGAATACCTTCTTGTGGACGGCTATAATATCCTATTTGCATGGCCTGAACTGAAAGAACTTTCAGATAAGGATATAGACGCTGGGAGAATGAAGCTTCTTGATATGCTCAGCAACTATCAGGGAATTCGCCAATGCCGGATAATAGTAGTATTTGATGCTTACCGTGTTGAAGGCCATCGTGAGGAAATAGTGAGTTACCATAATATTCATGTGGTATATACTAAAGAGGCACAAACGGCGGATCAGTACATTGAAAAATTCGCACATGACAATCAGAAAAAATATAATATAACAGTTGCAACATCTGATGGTTTGCAGCAGATAATTGTAAGGGGCGCAGGGTGTGCCTTGTTATCCGCTAGAGAGCTGAAAATTGATGTGGAAGAGGCCAATAGAAGAATAAAAGAGGAGCTTCAGGAAATACAGGGAAAACACCGAAGCTATCTTATGGATACATTGCCTGCAGAAGCTAAACAGCAAATGGAGGTATTTATTAAGGAGTCGGTTGAATCAAAGGAGAAATTTAATAAATGAGATTTTATTTTGCGCCTATGGAAGGTTTAACAGGATACATTTACAGGAACGCTCATAAGGCTTTTTTTAACAATATAGATAAATACTTTTCTCCTTTTATTATTGCAAATCAAAAAGACGGTTTTAAAACCAGAGACCTGAAAGATATTTCACCTGAAAATAATCAGTCACTGGTTTTGATTCCTCAATTGATGACAAATAATGCGAAAGACTTTATTTATACAGCCAAGAAAATTAACAATATGGGTTATACCGAGATAAATTTAAATTTAGGATGTCCATCAGGGACTGTAGTTTCCAAAAACAGAGGCTCCGGATTTCTTGCAAAAAAGGAAGAGTTGGACATCTTTTTAGAAGAAATTTTTTCTCAAGCTGTAACTCAAATATCAATCAAAACTAGAATAGGCAAAGACCAGCCGGAAGAATTTTATGATTTAATAAATATATTTAATAAATACCCTATTACAGAGCTTATTATACACCCCAGAATTCAAAAGGATTTTTATAAAAACAAACCCAACATGAAGATTTTTAGGGATGCGTTATCGCTTAGCAAAAATCCTGTCTGCTACAATGGTGACATTTTTACGCATTATGATTACACAGAATTTTGTAAAGACTTTCCCGTTGTGAATACTGTAATGCTGGGAAGAGGATTATTAATAAATCCTGCATTTGCAGATGATGTTAATAATAGTAGGAAATTGGAAAAGGGTTTATTGAAAGAGTTTCACGATAAAGTATATAATGATTATAAAGACATACTTTCCGGGGAACGAAATGTTCTGTTCAAAATGAAAGAGTTGTGGTTTTATATGATAAATATGTTTACTGACAATGAAAAATACTCAAAGAAAATTAAGAAGTCACAAAGTTTATTTGATTATGAAGAAGCTGTTTTCAGACTGTTTGAGGAACAGGAGATTAGGAATGAGGTTACAAGATAATGAAAAAGTTTGATAAGTATATAATGCCCCTTGGCATGGTCGGAGTTTTATTTTATTTTGCACATACTATTTTGGGTAATATTTTATGGAAAGAATATAACCCAATTACAACAGATATTAGTTCACTTACAGCAGATGGAGCGCCTAATGCGCAAATGCTAAAGATATTAAGCTTTATTTATGGTATTTGTATGGTTTTAATGGTAATAGCCTTGATTATAAAATCGTTCAGACAATACCATATCATGCTAAAAATCGGTTATATAATTTTAATTATAATGCAATTAACGTCACTGTTTGGGTATAGTCTATTTCCATTAACCGGGGATAAAACAGAAATGAACTTTCAAAATACTATGCATATTATTGTGACAGTTGTTGTAGTGTTTACAACAATTGCATCTTCTTTTTTAATTGCTTTGGGTTACTTAAAGCAGGAAAGAATGAAGAACTTGGGGAAACTTACTTTAGTTATGGCTGTACTTATTACTATTTTCGGAATGTTTAATCCAATTTCAATGAACTTAAAATTAAATATTCTGGGTTTAACAGAGCGATTAGTGATTTACTCAATACAGATACTTATGTTTATCTTATCATACTATTACACCTTTTTAGATAATAAGTACATGGGTTTACAACAAGCTTTTAATGGGAAAAAACACAAGATATAACTCAGATTGTATTTTTCACAAATTAATATATACTAGATAAACAAAGAAGTTAGCTACTCTATTACATTTATAAAAGGAGACTTACAATGAACAATATAATAGAAAATATGTTAACAAGAAGAAGTGTAAGAAACTTTAAAAAGGAACAGATATCCGTAGAGGATTTAAAAACAATTCTATTGGCTGGAAGCTATGCCCCAAGCGGTATGGGAATGCAGAGCTGGAAATTTACTGCAATACAAAATGCGGATACAATGAAAAAGGTTAATGAGGCTTTACGCCAAACCCTTTTAACAATTCCGGTTGTGGCGGAAACTCACCCATATATCGCGAGCCTGATTAAAAAAGCGGAAGACGTGAATTCCAACTTCCTATATAATGCACCTACCTATATTATTGTCTCAAATTTGAAAGACAACAGAAATGCAATGCCGGATTCAGCATTAGCTATTGGAAATATGATGCTGGCAGCACACTCGCTTGGCATTGGCTCTTGCTGGTTAAACCAATTGCCAGGACTTACTAATATGCCTTTAATCCGTAAACTAATGACAGACTTGGAAATTCCGGAGAATCACATTATATATGGTTCCGTTGTTATGGGCTATGCAGCAGAGGACCCCGATCCGGCTTCACCACGTAAAGATGTAATACACATTGTCTGATATAGAAAATACATTAAGTTATTTGATATTAATATTTAGATTTTGCTCCCTCAAACCTATGGTTTGGGGGATTTTTGTTAAAGAAAAGTAAATCAATTACAAAAATTACATTTTTATGTTAATATTACTATATGGAGGGTTAAATTATGAATACTATAACTGATTTAATTATTGTGGGTGCCGGTCCGGCAGGACTTATGGCCGCAAAAACAGCAGCCGAAATGGGCCTTAAAGTTGTACTAATAGAAAAAAATAAAAATTTTAATCACCTTAAACGTGCGTGTTCCGCGCAGATAATTATGGATGACGGATACGAGAATGAATTTGTTCATATAAAGAACCAAAATATAATCTTTGAACGCAATAAATTCCGGGTAAAATATTCTGGCCCTCTTATAAATGTTACTGATAAATTCTATTACTCACCTAATGGACATAAAATCCATTTCGCTCACCCTGATAACAAACCATTTGCTGTGAAGTTTGATAAGAATAAGCTCCTGCAAGAGTTATGCAAGGAATGTGAAAATCTTGGAGTAGATATTAGAATGGCAACTCTGGCGTACGGAGGTTCGGATATGGGCGACCATGTGGAAATAGACCTCAAAGCCAATGATAAGCATTATACCATTGAAGCAAAGAAAGCAATTATTGCTGAAGGTGTTAATGCAAAACTAACCGGAATATTCGGTCTCAATAAAAACAGACAACATTTTGCAACAGCTCACGTTGTAAAATATATTCTAAAAGGGGTATCGGGGTACATACCTGAGAGTTGGAACTTATACTATGGAAAAGCATATCATTCCAATGCAGCAGTAATTGTAGGACCAAGCTTATATGGTGATGATACTGTTGAATTAACACTTTCCGGCAGTGCAAATATGAGGCCTGTATCAATTTTTGAAAACGTTATTACAAACAGTCCCCTTAAAAACCAGTTTGCCAAAGCAACTGTAATAGATACTCATGGGTGTGCAGTTAAAGCATTTATGTCTCTGAAAAAGCCGTATACGGGTAATTTCCTCTCTATAGGCGACAGTGCTGCTTTTGTTGAAGTTGAGGTACAGGGTGCTTTAATGTGCGGATATCATGCGGCAAAGGCTATTAATAGTGAGCTTAACGGTAAGAATGGCTTTGAAAATTATACTAATTGGTGGAATGAATCTTTTGAATTTAACAGTGATGAATATCTTAAAGTTTCTCAAGGTTATGCACTGGTTCCCACATATACAGATGATGAACTTGACTACTTGTTCTCTTTAGTGGAAGGAAAAACATTGGAGGGTACATATAGCCAATATAAAACCCCAAAGCTTATCTGGAATTCCATTTTGCAAAATCAGGATCAAATTAAAACTGAAAGACCTGAAATATTTAAAAAAATATTGAATATGAATCATTTGACACTAACGGGTACGTTTTAATGAATTTTCTAAAACAAATATTCCAGGTACTTGCATAAACAAGTGAAAAGGAGAAAAAAATTAGTAAAGTTAAAGGTGCTGATAACATACCGGATATATCTGTAAAGGCCGAAATACCTACTATATAAGTTAGAAATATCATCCCGAGAGATAATGCTACGCTTGAAGATATTATAGAAATTACCATTCCCTTTCTATAAAGTAATATTCCCATAACGATACCTAGCAGCCCGGTGGTAAAAAGCAGGATTATTGTCTCCTGTGCACTAACTATAATAAGAATTAATGCTGAAGAAAAATAGACAGTGAAACAAAGAGAAATATTACAAACAGCAGCTATCGCAATAGGCAGAGTACTTAACGGACTTAAGGCCAACCCGATTGCTGGTAAAAAAACAGGTGCTGATTGGAATAGTACGGTTATTGTTGTCAATATTCCTCCAGTACATATAAACCTGCCTATATTTGTTTTTCGCAATTTAAATTCCTCCTATCATCATGGAGCAATTTCAAAAACAGTACCTTGGTTAAAATCAGTTACATTCATAGAGCCATAAACTCCCAGATACATTCTCGTTTGATCCAGATTGGTTCCCAAACTGGTATAATAAGCTGATTGAGATCCAAAATTATAATAGGTTTCAATTTCACAAAAATCATTAAGTTTACAATCCGCTCTTGCCCGGGTATAAGCTAAAACTCCTCGAACAGGTGGTTGAGAGCCTTCATCTCGGGCAAAATCGGTAAAAACAATGCCTCCAGTTAAATCGGGGATTTCATTTCCCATATATGGCTGAACTCCTGTTAGTGCAGTTGCTCCAAACTTATCGGGCCGGGGATCTTTATGAAAATAACTTGTAAGAGGCGAAATACGTTGGGTTGAAACCTTTACTGCATCATTGTAATAGGCAATCGTTTCTTCATCTAAAGCCGGATTCCCAGAGCAGCCTTTTATTATCGTAGTTGGAAAAATACCTTCCCATCCTCGCCACCCAAAGTTTATAAAGCCTTCCGGTTCAGGTTGAGATTTTATTAAGGAAGTTTGGATGAGCTGGGAAACCGGTATTGGTTTATAATTTGTGAATGAAAAAATTGACTCTACCAGATCTTGCCCTACAATCCCTACATATTTGATGTATCGGTTATGAAGTCTTTGAAATGAGATTCCGGTTATATTTCGGGTGCCTTTAGCAATAACCGTAAGCATTTCTTGAATAGGTGCAGGAAGTTCGTCAAAACGCGTGACTGCCGGTAGGTTATCGATAAATGTATTCCTTGCTACATCAATTTCAATTATTTTGCCCGCAATCTCCATATCGTTCTGGCTTAAATTAAAGGGATCATAACCAGAGCCGCCATCGCCAACTGTTAAAACAAGTTTCCCAGTTTCAGGTGAATAGTTTAAACTATTAATACCATTATGATTAAAAAACGGCCTTCTAATATTAAGTAATGTCCTGCGCTTTTGAGATTGTCCATTGGACTGAAAAACCCATTCTTCAACTGTATCAATATGATCATAATTGACTGATCTATTTATCCACTTTTGGTTTAAGGTTTTGGGATCACAGGGGTTAGGCTTAAAAAATTCAGGGAGATCCTGCCTTGAAACCTCTGAACTGGGGAGGGCACCCGGGCCTTGTGTTCCCGCCACTGAATAATGAAGATAAAATAGACCGTTATAATGAAATTGTGGATGAAACGCCAATCCTAACAGTCCACGTTCATCATATTTACCACCGGAGAAACCCAATTTTATAATTCGTGGTCGAATATCTAAAAAAGTTCTTGCGACTCCGTTACCTATGTAAAAGATTTCACCTACTTGGGTCGCTATAAATAACCTTTCCATAGAATAACCCGGAAGAATAGCTGTTTTCAAAACAGTGGGCATATTTATATTACCGACAATTGGTCGTAAATTAACTTTAATTTTTTTCAACTGACATAACTCTCCTTCAAATTCTTTTCATTATAAGGTTATGATTAGAATTGCTTTATTAGTACTAAGTTAAAAATCAACATTTGACAACATACGTAATCTTTGGAAAAATAGAAACCATACAAGCATATATGTAAATAAAAAACTGGGACCCAAATCAATAGGTAATGTGACTTCGTAATCACGATTATAGGGTGAAATGAATGGAAAAAAAGCTTAAATTTATTGTCAGTTTTGCAAAACCATATAAATATAAATTCCTCATCATATTGCTGGTAATAATAGCCACTACATATTTAGGTATGACTTATCCGTATTTATTCGGTAAAATGGTTGATTCATTATATTATAAGGAAAAAATGTCAAACTTTATTTCGTTGTTAGTAGTGTACTTTGTTATTTTTCTGCTTAGTCAGCTTTTGCAGTTTACCCTGGATATGGTGACAGATAAAACTCGTACTAGCTTTTTATATGATATTAAACAGTTTATATTCAACAAGGTGTTGTCGTACAGAGGCTCCACATTGTCCAACCTGAAATCAGGGGATATTATATACCGTATGAACAATGATACTGATGAAGTTATGAATTTTATCTACTCAGATATATTTTACGGAATCTCTGCAGCTCTTGACCTTATTCTATGTTTAGTAGCTACTGCTTTTATAAATGTGCAGTTAGCCGGTATTTCACTATTACTTGCTGTTTTAACCTTTTTGCTGGGTAAATATTTTTCAAGGCTTGTAAAGCCCATACAGAAAAAACTTGCCCTCCCTTGCAGTCAACGAGTCATGGCTGTTTGAAATACTACATTGTATGCGTGATATCTCACTATTTCAAATTAAAAAATCTAGTTGATAGAATTGACTCTATTGTTTAAAATTGTAAAATGCATTATTTATAAATACAAACACGGAAAGGATATGTTATAACATGAACAATAAAATGACAACAAGAACCAAGCAGGCAATTGCATCAAAAAATAAAATATATAAGTGCGGAGAAAAGCTAATTCAAAAATATGGCTTTGATTCTGTAACAGTAGAACAGATTGCAAAAAAAGCCGGTGTATCGGTAGGTACATACTATTATTATTATGAATCTAAAATGGATCTTTTAAGAGAAGCATTCAATAAGGCTGATAAGTATTTCCTGGAACAAGTAGAAGATAAATTAACCGAAACAGGATGTAAAAAGCGAATAGTAGAATTTTTTGACATATATGCAGACTATACTTTGAAAGATGGAATTGATGTCATAAAAAAGTTTTATACGTCAGAAAACAAAATGTTTATTGTTGATGGTAGGGGTATGCAGAACGTTTTAACGAATATTATTAAAGTCGGTCAGAAAAATAATGAAATAAGCAATGATCCAGCCCCGGAAACTTTGACAAAGATGCTTTTTGTTGTTGCAAGAGGTATCATATTTGATTGGTGTTTGTATGATGGTAAAACTGATTTGAAAGGGCAAATGAGAGAAATTATTGAAATAATGACAAAACAGCTCTAGAAAAATATCCATTTACTAATACTTATAACTCCAAACACCAATTTATACTTTATTTTCCATAATTGTTATGATATTATTTATCTAATGAATTCACCGAATGTATTCAGTGAAGCTTCAAAAAACATGTTCTGAATATGATAGGGGATTCAAAGTTACTATCGTACTAAACGATAGACATATTAAGGAGGAGATTAATATGAAAAAATCCAATTTTATCACGTTCCTGTTGTTGGCGGCATTAATTACTTTTTGCTTACCAACAACTTCATTTGCCGCTGATGCCGGCAAAATTACAGGAAGTGAAGTCCTTGTAATCGGAGATTCATTTTTAGCATTGTCTCATGATATTACAAGCAGACTGCAACAAAATGCAATAAACGATGGTGTTATGGCTTCAACTGACAAGTTCAGAGATCTCTCGGTAAGC
This sequence comes from Bacillota bacterium, assembly GCA_023390335.1. Lineage (GTDB taxonomy): Bacteria > Bacillota > Clostridia > Acetivibrionales > DSM-1351 > Ruminiclostridium. Next base: position 90,300 of record JAEWCZ010000066.1, read on the forward strand.
GGAACTATGTTGAATGGTGGAATATCACCAAATATTCCCACACAGTTTCAGAATGGTGTAAATGCAGGGACTGTAAAATACGTAATTATGGATGGCGGCGGAAACGACTGCTTAGGCGGTAGCGTTGATGGTGCGGTTACAGCTGCAAGAACTTTATTTCAGCAGATGGCTAAAAGCGGAATTGTAAAAGTGTTTTATTTGTTTTACCCAGATGCTCAAGGAGGATTGTCTAGTACGTTAAATCCAAAACTTAACACTCTCAGACCTCAGATTCAGAGTATTGTAACTAGTTCAACATCACCAAAAGGATATTTCCTTGATTTAAGGCCTACTTTTGAAGGGAAATATTCCTCATACATTTTGTCTGATGGAATTCATCCAACATTGGCAGGAAGCAATGCTGCAGCGGATGCCATATGGGCAGAAATGAAAAAAGTCGGTTTCTTTGGAAGCACTACACCAACACCAAAAGTTGGAGACTGTAACAATGACGGAAATATCGATGCTATAGACTTTTCACTATTAAAACAGTATATAATGACTGGTGGAAGTACATATAACAATTTAATGGATCTAAATGCTGATAATACAATAAATGCATTAGATTTTGCTATAATGAAAAAGTACTTGCTGGGAATGGTAAGTACACTCCCTGCTGTGTAAAGTTAGGGTTACTTAAAAAGAAAAGCTACAATTGAGGAATTTACTTGGACGTGGAAGTTATGATGCTTTCACGTCTTTTTTTATTTAGATGCGTCCAGCGAAGCTGGAGGATAAAGTACCTGTCTAAACAACATGGCAAGCGAAAATGCAGACCGTAACATAACGTGAATTCTGCCGCATCGTCAAAAAAGGTCTCTAGTTTACGGAGAAACAAAGGGAAGTCGAGCCTTGGTGATATAGGCGAAACCATGGAAGATGGGAAAAACTTGGATAGCACCATCGAAGAATCCCGCGGTGTAAGGGAATCAGTATGTATTGAAAGAACAGTAATGGTAAGTGATATCCATAGCCTTATAGAAACAAATTGACTTACTATATTTGGAAATGTATGATTGTGGTAGGCTATAACTCTTAAGGAGTTGATATTATGAATTTTAAAAGATTGGCAACGGTTTTCCTTACTTTAGTACTAGTGCTTTGTCTATCTAGCTCAGCAATGGCCTGTACAATATTTACCACGGAACTGGAGGACGGTACTATATTAGCAGGCAACAACGAAGATTATATGTATTCTATCATTAACTATATGGTAGTTACAGCGCCCAGTGAAGAAAGCTAGCTCATGCAAATAACATAGATGTTCCCGTAACAACCTCCATGATTGAACTAAGCTGAAGAAATTGAACAAATGTTTTACCGGTATTCGATTGTATGATTTCCGATAGATTAGGCGGATTGATATATAAGGACTGAAATTTTACAGAGAAACAGTAAAAATAATGGATGCCGATTTGCTAGAACATATATTGTGAACTGTTGGGTTTATAAAATAATTAAAAAACCAGTGGGAGGGATTACGAAAATGAAAGAAAGCAGAATAGAACTTGAAAAAAAAACTTTAACCAAAATGATTTATTTATATTGTGAAGGGCATAAACATGGTGAAAAACCGTGTGAGGATTGTAGAAAACTTCTTGATTATGCATTACAGCGTCTTGATAAATGCAAATTCGGGGAAAGTAAAAGCTTTTGCTCAAAGTGTACCGTGCATTGCTACAAGCCTGAAATGCGTGAGAATATTACAAGGGTAATGAAATATTCTGGACCAAGGATGCTTATTTATAGTCCGATAATAGCTATTAAGCACCTGTTTTCACGTTGATGCAGTAAAATAAAGCATTAGGTATTTTAAAATAAGCATTTTATTAATTTTCCCTCCGACCTACTCTACAAGTATATAGAATTCTGCGTTATTATAGTACTATATAAAACAGTTAAACATTTGCATTAATTAATTGAGAGAGGTGCAGAAAATGAATTTAGAAACAAATAGATTAATTTTACGACCATGGGAAGAAACAGATGCTGAAGAATTATACAAGTATGCAAAGGACCCAAGAGTAGGGCCTAGTGCGGGTTGGCCGGTGCATACCAGTGTTGAAAACAGCCGTCAGATTATCAAAGATGTTCTATCGGAAGACGAAACTTATGCGGTTGTATTGAAAGACAGTAAGGCCGTTATTGGAAGTGCAGGTCTCATGATTGGAGAAAAGAGTAATCTTGGCATAGAAAAAGATGAAGGAGAAATCGGCTATTGGATCGGTGTTCCTTTTTGGGGACAAGGACTGATTCCTGAAGCGGTAGTTGAACTAATGAGATATGGTTTTGAAGACCTTAATCTCAAAACAATTTGGTGCGGATATTTTGACGGGAACGTAAAATCAAAACGTGTTCAAGAGAAATGTGGTTTTAAGTATCGATATACTGATAAGGATAAAGAATTGCCCCTTACTAATGATGTAAGAACACTTCATGTAACAAGCATAACAAAAGTGCAATGGCAGGAGCTTTCCATGAAAAGGTAGATGTAACACAAAATATGGTATATAATCCTTTTACAGGAGGGGAGTATATTGAGATTTATAAATAAATGGTCATATTCTTGTGCAAAGGGTTTAGCGAATGTTCTTGAAGAAAGTCACCAGAAGAAGGCCGAATATTATTTCGGTTTTCAAGTAGCCATCGGCAGCATTGTAAAAACTGTCATATTAGTTGCTGTTTCAACGATTTTAGGTGTATTGATTCCTACCTTGATAATATCTGTATCATTTGCATTACTGCGAAAAGTAGCAGGAGGCTATCACATGGATACATATGGTAAGTGTTTGCTGGTGTCAATAGGATTTTTTGTTGCCGCAGCATTGCTTGCAAAGCATACATATCGCTATTGGAGTATCACATGGTTGGTAATACTGATTGCCTTAACTTTTTCCATAGGTCTTTATATGTTAGTAAAATACGCACCAAAGGATACTCCCAATAGGTTGATTACAGATATCAATGAGAGACGCAGATTTAAGACATTGTCCATCGTATATATTTGTATATGGCTACTGGTGGCTACAGTATTAACTGTGTTTGAAATGAAAATGTATACTCTTTTGTTATGCTTTAGTGTTTTGCAGGAAATATTTGCAATAACGCCCACAGGACATAAATTTTTTGACAAAATAAAGTATGGGTTGGCTACTGAGTAAAATTACGGGTTGGGTAGACGATTATTTCTTTAATAAGCATTAGATAAAGAATGGTATGATGTCGAAACCTGCAGTATTAGCAGAGTTATTCGGTCTTTTTCTGATTGTATTTACTTCCTAAATAACATGTAATAAAATAGCAATATTGAATAAATTTGTAGGAGGTGTGTGGTGGATGGTAATGAATTTATACATTTTACTTTTAGTATCATTGCCTGAGGCATTTTTAAATTTAATAATAGCCTTACTTATTACCGGAAGAAAAGAAAACTTAAAAATGAATAGTCAAAACATTTTAAAATTTGCTGCAGCTATAATACTAATGCTAACCTCATCCTGGCTTATCCGGCCTATATCTCCTAATATTCTAACAAGTGTTTCGTTACATATTATTGCATATTCATTGATATTAATGATAGTCTATAGAATGAAACCAGTATATGCTTTGTTTGGAACAGCGTTTTTCTTCCTGATAATGTCAGCGATAGAGGTTTTATATACACCTTATGTTATTACATATGTATTTAAAGGAATGACAAACTTTCAGAATGCTTATCACTGGTATGCCCTACTGGCTATGCCTCAACGAATTGTTCAGGTAATTGCAATATTATTCTTGTGGCAACACGATGTTTTGTTAGTTACACGGATTAATCGACGTTTAAACAGGTTATTTATTGTCTCGTTTATACTATTAACATTAGGAGAATACTTTACATGTTATGTATTCTTCGATGTTTTTGATAAATTAACGCTTGCCTATCAAATTACGTTCTCGGTATCATTGTTTGTGATAGTGCTGGTTCTGAATATTCTAATGTTTAAATTAGTTTATACTGTAATAAGCGGCTTAATAGTAAACTCATATAATAAGTATTGTGAATTTGAGGACGACATAAGATTCACTTTGGATGAAATACGTTCTTTATTGGCAAGTAACAAAGTTGACGAGGCAGTTAAACTTATAGATTACATTAATGAGTAAGTATTACAGCAGAGGGGAGGGTAAGATTATGAAGTCTAAAATCAAATTATTGCTTGCACCTTTGTCAATATTAATTACACTTCTTGCGTTATCAGGTGTTTGTTCAGCTTGTGGAGGATTCTATTATCAGCCGAAAGCACCAAAGCATTTGGCTGCACAAAAAAGGAATTAATAAAATTATTGACAATACACGAAGGTTAAACAAAAACACCTTAATACTTTAGGGTGTTTTTGTTTTTTATCCCTCAGGATATTATTATAAACCATACCAGCTATGCTATATTTTTGTAATATATTTCAATAAATTACAAAACGAGGTTGATTTTTGTAAATACTAGTAATATAATTAAATGGTACAAAGTGCACCAATTTTAAATAAGCATAAACGACAAACTATCTTATAAGCACTTTATTTTAATTTAATTAAGGTTGGTACACTTCTTTTTTATTAAATTATTTTGTCTTCTTAATAAGGTTTTGTATAAGCTTTTCAAATTGTTTTATATCTATATTTGAGTCCTTCATCCTTACTGCAAGTTGTAAATAAGGGATAAATTCATGATTTTTGAAATACTTTTCATAAGCATACAAATCAGGGCTAAAGGATTTATTACTTACCGCAATATTATCCGTTTCATTATTGATTCCCAATAAATAATCTGAAGAAACATTAAAGTGTTTCGCAAAAAGTACAATGGCTTCCGGATCAGGTTCTCTTTCACCCAGTTCATATTTTGAAACAGTTTCTCTACTTTTACCTAAAGCTTTACCTACTTCGTTTTGGGATTGTCGCTTAGCATTGCGTAATTTTTTAACCCTCTCTGAAAGAACGGACATCCTAATCACCTCAATGAATAATTATATGATATGGTAGTTAATGAATGCAATATTAATTATTTCACAACAAATCCAGTCAAATGTAAATCATATTCAATAATTTTAGCTAATAATTACAAAATATTGGTAAATATATTGACTAACAATGGTATTTCATATATAATTTTTTTGGTACTAATTGTACCCAAAAAGGTATTTCCCTATAGATAAACGGAGGAACAGTAAAGGTGAAAACGGGAGGAGTAAATTTAAGATAAATAAAGAAATTATATGCCCTTAATTAAGGATTTTAATGCTAATTGGAAATTAAAATATGCTACCTTAAAATAAAAACCCAAAAGAATAAATAGATGTTATAAATGTAATTTTTTATTAGAGAGGTTTTGTTTAAATGGTAGCAGAAAATATATGCTATACTATGTACTCTTCCATTTAACAAACCTCCTGCTTTTTGACACTCGGCTAATGGGTGTCTTTTTTTATTGAACTTTTAACAATAGACTAACAATAAACATAGTATAAGTATAGGATTTGTTCAAGATAGAGGCTTAAAAATATGAATAATAGTTGTTGCAATAAATTTTTTTCACTAAGTCCCAGTGAGCTAACGTTGCTTGCCACTGTTATTGGACTGGCAGTTTCAGAGGAATTAGACAACTGTCAACGTAATGTTTTTGGTAATTTCCTGACCTCTGTAGCACAGAATATTTTGACCTTTGACGCTCAGGAAAGCTGCCTTCAAGAACAAAAAAAATAGAGTATACATTCAAAAGTTTACTTGTCATATAAATATTGATAAACTATATCAATAGCAATACTATTTTATAAATTGTTGGAGGTTTTTCTATGAAGTCAAGCCCAATGAAAGTTCTTATTACAATCATAACGTTAGTACTTGCAGGCATACTTATATTATTTGTTGGAAGTGTCAACGTTTCAATTACAAATAATTCTGTTAGTGTTAAAGGCACTTTTGTTAGTGGAACGACTATTCCAATAAAAGAAATTACTTCTGTTGAGTATGTTGATAGTTTAGATATTGGCTCAAGGCAATTTGGAATGGGAACATATAAAATGGCTTCTGGCACCTACCAAAATGAAAGATTTGGCAGCTACAAGCTGTACTCGTATTCAAAAGTAAATGCTTTTGTAATAATACACTACGGTGATAAGATACTAGTATTTAATCAGTCTAATGTAGAAAATACTAAGAAGTTTTATAACCAAATTAAAGGGATTAAGGCAAAATAAGTATAAAGTCTCTTTGAATAGTTTGAATATATTTTACGCCTAAATAAAGTACAATTTTTTTTGTACTTTATTTTACATTTTATAGTAAATATTGTATATTATAGAAATGGAGGGGCAAGATGAATAGAAGAAAAATACTGGGTATCGTATCCTTTTTAATGATTATATTTTTGTCAGTACTGTTCTGTGAAAATAGACATAATTTTGTACTGGGCGGTTTTATTTTAAAAAAGATGGGTATAAAGGTGTGGTCTAACGGAAACTCAGGTTTATACTATCCAGGTGTTATATCCGCAATGCTAATAATACTAGGGATTGTGGGGATAATCCGATTTAAAAAAGATGTTCACCGAAATTTCGGAAAATTTGTTGTGATGTTTTTTATAGTAGGAGCTATGATATACCAGCCTGCATATGATTCGGTATACGGATTCGTTCGGTCCAATTTGAATGGTTTACAATCCATAGAATATATAAAAGATGGAAGTAAGATTAATTTTACAAATAAAAGTGGGAGTATTTCAGTTGAGGGAAAAATCACATTAAAGAATTACAGCAGTGACATGAAAGAATTCTATATTAAAATACCTGTCCGTGAAGATTTTCTATCTAAGAAAGCTCAAATTATCACTGTGGGTAATGCATTGAATGAACCCGCCAAATTTGTTATCCAGCCCAACGATCAAGTTGATTTGGATATTAATTTCTGCTTACAGGATCAAAAACCAGAGTGGCAAGGTGCAAGCTTAATTCCACCAGATATAATAATATATAATGACAACGAGGAAATACATGAAGGGAAAAGGTGATACAAATGCAAATACCAAATCCTAATATTATATATCCCAGAAGCAATGATAAAAGTACCTGTTATCTTAAAAGCGTAGTAAAAAAGCCGAATGTTTCTATAGGCGACTTTACATTTTACAATGATTTTTACAATCCCCCAGAGGATTTTGAGAAGAACAATATTCTATATCACTACCCTATCAATGGAGACAAACTTATTATAGGGAAGTTTTGCTCCATTGCCTGTGGTGCAAAGTTTATATTCAACAGTGCAAATCATACTTTGCATTCATTTTCGACGTTTCCTTTTCCGATTTTTTATGAGGAATGGGATGAAACGATAAAGGTTACTGAAGCATGGGACAATAAGGGAGATATCGTTGTTGGAAACGATGTGTGGATAGGCTATGATGCCATAATAATGGCAGGAGTACATATTGGGGATGGGGCAATAATAGGAACAAGGGCTGTTGTAACAAAAGATGTACCACCGTATACAATTGTGGGTGGTGTACCCGCCAAAAAAATAAGACAACGTTTCGAAGACTCTGTTATAAAAGAACTGCTTGAAATTAAGTGGTGGGATTGGAATATTGAAAAAATACAGGCCAACTTAACTGCAATCAGAAGTATGGACGTAGAAAAACTTGTAAAGTAAGCGGATGATACATTGACAATATTCGATTTGATACATATAATGCTATCATATCGAATATTTTAGATGTGAGGTGCAAAGTGATACTTAATGAATACAAAAAAAATGCAAGAGTTTTTAAAGCATTTTGTGATGAAAATCGTCTTATGATTCTGGAATTGCTTCAGGCAGGTGAAAAATGTGCCTGCAAACTTTTGAAGGATTTGAATATTGGTCAGTCCACTTTGTCCCATCATATGAAGATACTGTGTGATTCAGGTGTTGTAAATGCAAGAAAAGAAGGAAAATGGACTCACTATTCCATAAACGAAGAAGGCAGTGCCTATGCTAGAGAACTGCTTGGTAGAATTACAGAAATATAATACGGCCATCTTGAGATGGCTTTATAAAAATATGATATATCGATAAAAATAGATATATTAATGCAAAAGGAGACATGTATGGAGGTTTTAAAAGTAATAGGCCAGTTTTTGCAGAATCAGGTGCTGGGAATGAAATGGCTTAACACACTTATACACAATTTACTTTCATTCTTTGGCCTTGATATGTCCGGAAGACTTGGAGGCAGTATTCAGTTTTTTATATATGATGTAATGAAAATTACAATATTACTATGTCTGCTTATTTTTATTATTACATATATTCAGAGCTATTTTCCGCCGGAGCGGAGTAAGAAAATATTGACCCGTTTCCGCGGAATCGGAGCAAATATTATAGCGGCACTTCTGGGGACTGTTACGCCTTTTTGTTCCTGTTCGTCAATTCCGCTGTTTATAGGATTTACCAGTGCAGGATTGCCACTAGGGTTAACATTCTCATTTTTGATATCTTCTCCTATGGTAGACCTTGGTTCGCTAGTAATCTTAATAAGTATTTTTGGTGCAAAGGTGGCTTTTGTATATGTTATAGTAGGTCTTATTATTGCAGTAGCAGGTGGTACAATTATTGGGAAAATGAATATGGAAAAGTATGTTGAGGATTTTATACTAAATGCTTCAAATGTGGATATTGAGTCACCGAATTTAACAAAAAAAGAACGTGTAACCTATGCAAAAGACCAAGTAGCAGCCACCTTTAAAAAGGTATTTCCGTATATCTTAATAGGCGTAGGAATCGGTGCAGTGATTCATAACTGGATACCTGAAAGTTGGATTGAAACGGTTCTAGGAAGTAATAATCCGTTTGGTGTTGTACTTGCTACGTTAATTGGTGTTCCTATGTATGCAGACATTTTTGGGACTATACCCGTTGCAGAAGCGTTACTGTACAAAGGAGCTAATTTGGGAACTGTACTGTCATTCATGATGGCGGTAACAACTCTCAGCTTACCATCTATTATTATGCTCCGAAAGGCTGTGAAACCAAGGCTTTTAGCATTGTTTGTTGCGATTTGTACAATTGGTATTATTATTGTTGGATATCTGTTTAATGGATTTCAATATTTGTTATTATAATCATATAGGAGGATTTAATTATGTCATTGTTTAAAAAGAAAAAGGAAGATTTAGATGAAACAGGTGTTAAAGGGGATGCTTATGTAAAGGTGCTGGGTTCAGGATGTGCAAAATGTAATCAACTGGAAGCCGCTACAAAAGAAGCATTGTCACAGTTGGGAATGGACACTAATGTTGAGCACGTAAAGGATTTTGCTCAGATTGCTGCATATGGTGTAATGTCAACCCCTGCCTTGGTTGTAGACGGGAAAGTTGTATCATATGGAAAAGTTTTGAAAACTGAGGAAGTAATCAGCATATTGGAAAAAGTAAGGAAACAGTAAAATGGAAAAAACTAAAGTAGCATTTATATGTGTTCATAATTCCTGCCGTAGTCAGATAGCGGAAGCTCTGGGCAAACATCTCGCAAGGGACATATTTGAAAGTTATTCCGCGGGCACTGAAATAAAGCCTCAAATTAATCAGGATGCGGTTCGGTTGATGAAACAGCTTTACGGAATTGATATGGAAAAAACGCAAAAATCAAAGCTTCTTGGGGATATACCAGCCGTTGACATTGTGGTGACAATGGGATGCAACGTGCAGTGTCCGTCTTTGCCATGCAAACACAGGGAAGACTGGGGTCTGGAAGACCCAACCGGCAAAAACGATGAAGAATTTATCAAAGTAATTAAAACTATAGAAGAAAAAATTATGATTCTCAAAAATTCTCTAGACAAGTAGAAGCAGTAAATGACAGGAATGAGTACTACTGCTTTTTGTAAAATGATAATGCGAGGAGGTGATTGGATGGAATGGGTTCGAACTTTGAATTATGCTATAGACTATATAGAAGAACATTTAAATGAAAATATCGTTTGCGATGAAATTGCCCAAAGTGCTTTTTACTCAAGCTTTCATTTTCAGAGGACATTTTCATTACTTACAGGAATGAAGGTGAATGAATATGTAAGAAACAGAAGACTTTCACTGGCGGCGCAAGATTTATTAAACAGCAATTCAAAAATTATTGATGTTGCTTTAAAGTACGGATACGAAACTCCCGAAAGCTTTACAAAAGCATTCCAACGCTTTCACGGGGTATTACCGTCACAAGCAAAACGGCATGGAACTGAACTCAAATCATTTAATCGGCTTGCACTAAAAATCGTTTTGGAAGGTGGTAGTGTTATGGATTACAAAATTGAAAAAAAGGACTCCTTTAAGGTAGTTACTAAAACAAGAAAGTTCACATCGGAAGAAAGCGCTAATGGAATTCCGATGTTCTGGTCAGAATATGCCTCAGAAGGTTTGCACCAACAGGTTTGCGGTATGTTAGGAATATGTTTTCCAACTGAATCCGGCTGCCAGGAATTTGAATATGGTATCGGATGTGAGGAAAAGTGTGTAAAGCAGATACCGGAAGGTTTTATTACCATTGATATACCTTCTTACACATGGGCAATATTCAAGTGCGTAGGAGCAATGCCGGATGCTATTCAAAATATGTGGAAAAGGATTTACAGCGAATGGCTTCCACAATCAAAATATGAGTTGATACCCGGATATGATATAGAGCTTTATACAGAAGGGGATACAAAGAGTGAAGACTATATCAGCGAAATCTGGATTCCTGTCAAAGAAAAATAAAATTTAAAATATATTAGGGGGCTGTTGCAAAACAGAAAAATTTTCTTGCAACAACAACCCTTTTCTGTCTCTAGAGAGTTGCTCAAGTAACTATAAGCCCGAATTTCGCATATTATATTATGTTCACCAACAAAATATAAAAATGAATAATCATTTTATTTGAAAAATATATTTATAGGAGCGGCTTATATGAATTGCGAGAATGATATTCGATGTAGAATAAAAACAATGACAGCAGAAACTGACAACTATATCAATTTAATTTATGCAGCACCTTGTCTCCATACCAGAAATATACTTTTGCATCAACTAAGGGATAAAATAAACGAGATTGACTTTTTGTATGGTTTACTATTTGAACAGGGGAATCAAAGGTCTGTTTCTCCGGTTGAATTACTTCAGGATGAACATAAAAAGGATTTTACACCTGAGGAACTTGTGAAGTTTAATGGAAAGGATGGAAATCCTGCATATGTGGCTGTAAACGGAACTGTATACGATGTTACGGATAATGCAGCCTGGGCAGCAGCTACACACTTTGGACTTACGGCAGGTAAGGACTTAACAGACGAGTTTGCCTCATGCCATGGAGGACAGTCTATATTAAATAAATTAAAGGTGGTAGGGAAGTTAATTTAATGAATAAAACAAAACCTTGTCCCGAATATGTTGCACGTCTTGAGACGGCGCGTGAATTGTTTAATAAAGTCAGGGCAGAAATCAGTAAAGGTAAACTGGTTAAAAAAAACCTGGTTTGGCTGGAACTGACAGGTTGTTCAGGCAACATTATTTCCCTGTTGGACGGTTCAAACCCTGACTTTAAATATCTGATTTCACAAATGACCAATTATATATATGACAACAGCCTAATGGCAGCGGAAGGCGAAAAAGCCATGGAGCAATTGATGGGTATTTCGGGTGAAGAATATATTCTAGCTGTTGAGGGAGCAGTAGCAACTAAAAATAACGGAATGTACAATGTCATCGGACGCTGGAAAGGTAAACCCGTTACCGCACTTAATGTGATTAAAATGTTAGGAGAAAAGGCTTCACATGTTATTGCACTTGGAGCCTGTGCCTCTCACGGAGGTGTTTCAGCGGCTAAACCAAATCCTTCTGACAGTGTAAGTGTACAAAGTGTATTGAATAGAAAGGTTATAAAGCTTCCGGGATGTCCTTGCCACCCAGACTGGTTTATGGGAACGTTGGCCCATATACTTTTGTATGGAGAACCTGAACTTGACAATATGGATAGGCCGGTATTGTTTTATAGTACATTAATCCATGACCGTTGTTCCAGAAGATCATATTTTGATAAAGGAATTTTTGCACAAAAACTGGGAGAGAAAACCTGCATGTTTAAGTTGGGGTGCAGAGGGCCTGTTACTCCCATAGATTGTCCTATAAGAAAATGGAATCAGTACGTAAACTGGCCTGTGGAGGATGATACACCATGTATTGGATGTGCACAGTTTGGATTCCCTGATCAAATGGAACCTTTTATCACCTACAATACTACAAGAGAGGTAAAGGAATGACTAAAAGGATTGTAATAAACCCGGTTACCAGAATCAGCGGATTCATGGAAATAGATGCGGTTATTAACAATAATACTGTTACGGACGTTAAAACGGAAGGACTTCTTTTCCGCGGATTTGAGCAAATGTTGTCAGGGAGAAATCCGCTAGACGCGGTATATTTTACACAACGAATTTGCGGCATATGCTCTACAGCCCATTCCGTGGCATCAACCATGGCACTCGAGACTGCAATGGGAATTGTTCCTACTGAACAAGGGAGATATCTCAGAGATATTCTCCATGGGTGCGAGTTCCTTCAAAATCATATCAGGCATTTCTATCAATACACTATACCTGATTTCGTGAGACTCCCTGACAAGTACCCTCTATATGCTACAGAACATAATGATTTCAGAATACCCAAAAATGGAAATAACGAAATAGCTAAACACTATTTTGAATCTCTGGATATAAGCAGAAGCGCACATGAAATGCTGGCAGTACTGGGAGGGAAGACACCCCATAATCATGGGATTTTTATAGGTGGAATTACGACTCAGGCAACCACCGACAAGATTATAAAGATAAAGTCAATATTACATAGCATACGCCAGTTTATAGAAAATAGAATGATACCCGACGTATACACCATTGCCGGATATTATAGTGATTATTATAAAAACGGCAGAGGCTACGGAAACCTTTTGAGTTATGGTTGTTTTAACAAATATAATGAACTTGGCACTTTATATGTTGACCCACTGGTCTATACTCAAGGCAATATAAGTACCTTCAATCCTGATGAAATAACTGAAGAAATTGATTATTCTTGGTACCGGGGTAATACCAATGAGTACAAACCCACGGATGTAATAGCCGAAGCCGATATGGACAAAAACAAAGCATACTCTTGGGTAAAAGCACCGCGGTATAACGGTATACCCTATGAAGTTGGCCCATTAGCCAGACAATGGCTAAGCGGAGAATACAGGAATGGAATATCCACTATGGATAGAACCATTGCAAGAGTATTGGAAGCCAGAAAAATTGCTGATATCATAAATATACTTATAGAAAACCTAATACCGGGGGTATCCGTACAAAAAGAATATACGATTCCTGCCTCGTCACAAGGAGTAGGACTTATAGACACAACGAGGGGTGCACTGGGACATTGGATTAAAATAGAAAATGGAAGTATATCGTTTTATCAAATTATAACCCCTTCTGCATGGAACCTCTCTACCAGAGGCAATAACAATGTGAGAGGAACTGCTGAAGAAGCATTAATGGATACAAAAATTAAAGATTTTGATAACCCGGTTGAATTGGGAAGGATTATTCGTTCTTTTGACCCCTGTGTATCCTGTGCTACTCATGTTTATTCCATGGGAAAATGTATTAAAACAATACAGGTAATGCCATGAAGGAGTTAATTGTACTTGGAATAGGTAACAGATTAATGTCGGATGACGGAATTGGTATACATATAGTAGAAGAATTGCAAAAAACAAATACAAACACAAATATTCAGTATGTCGCTGGAGAAACTGATGTTTATTTTTGTTTGAATCAAATAGAGAATGCCTTAATGACTATTATAGTTGATGCTGCTTATTTAAACAAAGAGCCCGGAAGTATCAGTATACTATCCCTTGATAAAGTCTCTGAAAATCCGGTTTATCCAGTTTCCGTTCACGATATGCATTTCCTTGATTGGGTTAAAAAATCCGGACAAAACATAAAAGGTTTACTAATAGGTATTGAACCTTATGAAATTGATTTTGGCACCAGCTTGTCGTCAATTCTAAAGTCAAAATTTACAGGAATAATTTCAAATGTAAATTATATAATTGAAGATTTTATGAAAAATAAAAATAGCTTCCTATGATTAAACAATATATCAATAGGAAGCTTATTTTCATTTATTAATATTCAGTATAATCGGCTGTGTTTTTCTTCTGCTGCCAGTGCATCTGCTTTAGTTTTTTGTACAGTTCCAAATGGATGCTGTGGTGGTGCATAAATTGAATATAATTTAAGAGGCCTGTTTCCTGTGTTAATCAGGTTATGCCACTTTCCGGCAGGGATAACAAAAGCATAGCCATCCCGTACATTAGCCTCGAAATCCGGACAGGTTTTGCTGCTGCCCATTTTAACAAGCCCTTGGCCTTCTTCAATTCGAATAAACTGATCAAGATCAGGATGTATTTCCAAACCTATGTCATCACCTACGTTAATACTCATGAGAGTAACTTGTAAGTATTTTCCTGTCCATAAAGCCAATCGAAAATTATCATTTTCCTTGGTCGCTTTCTCAATGTCAATAGCAAAAGGTTCAGGGCCATAGTCCTTTAGCATTAAAGGATTACAAGGTTTGGATTGTTCCATATAAGGAAGATATTGATTAGGAAACTGATTCCAAAAGTCCGGTACATTTTCAAAATAGGGAACTGGGTTCATGTTACCGGGATTATTCATTTGATTATTATAGTTATATGGACACGGGTATGGTTTGGGCATATTATACACTACAAATCATTCCTTTTAATAGTATTTATAATACTATCTTATGTCTTATGTAAACAGGGTGTGCTTCAATAAAACTGGAATGACCCAAGTGTGCAGGCAATTATTATTAAACACTAAGAATTGCTTTTTCTTTTAGTAGTATATCTCTGACTTCTGCACTGTTAACCGAAGAAGGGAGAATATTATTTTTAGTTGAAAGAGAAGCGCATACTCCGGCAGCTTGTCCGATTGCCATACAGGTAGTCATAACGCGAGCACTTGCCAATGACGGTGCATCCATAGAAATACATCTTCCGCTAAGCATCAGATTATTAACGTCACTACTGATAAGACAGCCCATAGGAATACCATAAGGTCCTTCAAGGTCAATAAGATCAGTAGAACTATTTAAACCGTTATGAATGTCTACTTTGTAAGAGCCCAGAGCAATGCTGTCTTCAGGAATGGCTCCGTTGGTCACGTTGTCTATGGTCAGTCTCTTAATTCCGGAGAAACGACGTGTTTCACGAATGCCTATGGAACTGTTAATGTAGGAAACATATGTGTTCTCAAAGCCGGGTATATACTTTTTAAGAAACTCTGTTATTTTTACAATTTGCTGCATACCTTCTTCGCCGCCACGAGTTAAATCCTTGAGATCGGTTCCGTCAAAGTTTAGAATACGTGTAGCGTTAATACAAATCTGGCCCGGGTGTGGTGTCTTAATATATATAAGAGTGTCTCTTTTAAAAGGATTTAAATTCTGTTCACTCATACGTGTCAATGTATTGCGCAGACCGAGGAATACATAACCAGGGTGACTTCTAAAGAACGGTACGTCGTATCCGTTGGAAACGTTCATACTTTCTGCCGGAATCAAATCCTCAGGGTGATCTTCAAGGAAACTCCAGAACTTTTCTTCATTAAAGTTGCTAAGAGTGAAAAGCAGGGAAGGGGGTTGTAAAATACCTGTGTCCTGTTGACCCTTTTCATATGTAGCACCTGAAAGATATGCAACATCGCCGTCGCCTGTAGCGTCTATAAAAACTGAAGCTTCAATATCATAGCGTGTGCCTTTACCCATGAGATAAACCCTGTCGATTCGTCCGTTTTTAACATTAACATCAATAACCTCACAGTGTAGTAAAACCTCAATTCCCGCTTCTTTGCACATCTCGAAGGCGAGGACTTTCATCATTTCTGAGTCGATGATTGTAACTGAATTATGCAAAGGACAACGGTTGTGTCCAAGACATGCATCACGAAGTGTTAATTTATCTACGATTTCTTGTGCTATACCGCCTGTTACCTGATTTCCATTTTTATCAAGGAAACCGAGTAAAGGAAGTCCGGAAGACATGTTGCCTCCAAGATACTCGTTGCGTTCCGCAAGAAATACCTTAGCACCGTTTCTTGCAGCTGCTAATGCTGCAGCAATACCGGCAGGTCCACCTCCGATAACCGCAACATCACATTGTAACTGTTGAATATTCATAAAAAATCTCCTCTCTTGTTCTGAACTAATTATTATTATTTTTATAGCGTATGTTGTAAGTAAAATTTAACGTTCTATTACAGAGGAACCATGGGATAGAGTTGGTGGAATTCCCAACCAAACGGTATTTGAGCGGGGCTTTTCTATTCTCTTCAAGAGTGCACGACAAGCTTCTTCACCCATTTTCTCCTTATGAGCATCAATAACAGTCAAGTTGACAGGTGAATATTCAGACAGAATAGAACTTTCATACCCAATAATAGATAAGTCCTCCGGAATATTAACCTTTTGCTCAAACAAAAACCTCATGGCGCCTGAAGTAATACCATCGCTTGCGCCAAAAATAGCATCCGGACGAAACCCGGATTCCCAAATTTCTTTTAATGACTTATAACCGTCCAAACCGGCGTAACCTGAATTAACTACATATAATCCCTTTGGATCTTCACCGTATTCGGAATAGGCCCGTTGTATACCTGAAAGCTTTTTTTGAGAATTGCTACTGTTAACAGGACCGTTTAGAAACAGGATTCTCTTATGGCGTTTTTCCAGAAACTCCTTACCGGCAAGATAACCAACCTGTTCCATTTCAGAAAAGATGGAATCCGTTCCGTTATATTGTAGACCAATAATTACAGTCGGAAGATTTATTTGCCTTAAATGTTCAATAAGGTCAGGCGTAAACAAACCTCCTATGAGAAACACTCCGTCAATTCTGCGGTTCATAATCAATGACGGTAGTGCATCGGGATTGCTGACAGATGAAAACCTTTCTGTAAGCAATGCATAATCCGTGTTTTTGAGGCCGGTATATATTCCATTGCTGGTGTCATATAAAAGTGTTTCCGCCACAGAATCAAAAGCATAAGCCTTTTTAAAATGATTAGATGTTAAAAAAACTATACCCAGAGTATGTGTGCGACTGGTGGTCAGTTCACGTGCAGCTAGGTTTGGCGTATAATTCAGCTTCTTTATTGCCTCACGAACCTTATATTGTGTTTCAAGCTTAACGGCCTTTGAATTATTGAGGACAAGCGAAACAGTGCTTTTGGAAACATTAGCTTCCCGTGCAACGTCAAGAATTGTAACCTTCATTCAAATCCCTCCTTATATATGAAAGTCTGTTCTCGGAAACTCCGAGGGCTTTATTTATCAATATAAAACAATATTAAACCGTTCCAAAACAAATTATATAACCTACAGTAAATAATGTCAATATTGTTGATGCAATAATAGAATATGTCAATAATTATTATTGTTACAATTCGACAAAAAATAAAAAAATCTTTCAAAAAATTTATGCTAAATGTATTGACTTCAATTATGATATGAACTAATATATAGACATCAGATTCATGGAACGTTCCAAAAAGTGTTAATCCGAATTTAGAACGTTCCAAATGGCAAAGTTTTACATAGGCATATACAATTTATTCAATAAAATCAGCTGATTTATAAAAAAATTATACATTATGCATAGTAATTTGAAGGAAAGAAAGAAAATGTATTTTAGAATTAAATTTGGAATGTTCCAAATTTTACATTTATTCGATATCATTGTCTGTTGTTTTGGGAATATCTGAACACAGCTGATGTTATATAGAAGAATTTTACAACATGGGAGGTGTTTATTTATGTCCACTTCTAAAGTCCTTAAAGAAAGGGGACAAATAGCGGGCAAAAAAACGCTGGGTAGAAGAATAGTCGAGTTTCAGAAACCTTATTTATTTGTATTACCAATTCTTATTTTTGCGGTAGCGTTCTCCTATTATCCATTTATTCGAACGCTGTTATATAGCTTGTCTGCTGTAAACAAACAGGGTGAGATTGTTAGATTTGTCGGCTTAAAAAACTATTTGAGTATTTTCAGTCGTGAGGAGTTTATGAATGCTATTGGGGTAACCCTTGAATTTACCTTAATTTATGTACCTCTAGCAGTTATTTTACCATTTACTCTTGCATTGATTGCCAACAAAAGAAAGCTTTTTTCAAATGTTTATCAAACCTTGTTTGCATTGCCTATGGCGGTATCAGTATCTGCCTCTTGTTATATTTTCCAGCAATTATTACACCGTAAAATAGGTTTGGTCAATTACTTCCTTGAAATTATCGGTGTAATGCAAAACAAAACCAACATAGATTGGCTTAACGATAAAGTATGGGCATTGCCTTCTTTATCTGTAATTATGGTATGGATTCATATCGGATTCAATTTTATGCTCTTGTTGGCTGCGGTACGTAATGTGCCTGATGAATTGATTGAATCAGCCAATCTTGAAGGTTGCGGCTACTGGAGAAAGATTTTCAAGATTGTAATACCTATTACATCACCAACTATATTCTTTGTTTTTTGTACACAAATGGTTGCGGGTATAATGATGAATGCACCAACCATGATTCTTACAAAGGGTGGACCGGTCAATTCTACATCCACAATGATTTACTATGTATATACTACCGGTTTCAGAAGCGGCAATTACGCACTTGGTTCTACAGCCAGTATTGTAACTTTCCTGCTTGCATTTATATTCCTGATGTTCAACTTCATGTATGAAAAGAAAGGAGTGGTATACGATTGATTCCAAATAAAATTATAAAGGCTAAAAGTATTGTTGAATCGGTTCTCTCTTTGGCGTTAGGTATACTGATTGCATTCCCTCTTTTTTATGCTTTTATGTGCGGGTTTAAAGATGACGCTACATTTGATAGCTTTCCACCAACAATATTTCCAAAAGATTTTACTTATCTTGATAATTTTAAACACGTTTTGTTTGACTCCCTGGTACCGCGGTTTATGCTGAATTCTCTCTTAATAGCAGTAGCGGTTACACTGGTAAGATTGTTGCTTTCAATGTTTGCGGCATATTCCTTTGCATTCTTTAATTTCAAAGGCAAAAATGTTTTGTTTTTCATAATAATAGGTACAATGATGATACCAACGGAAGCAGTCTTAATCCCCAACTACATTACTATAAGCAAACTGGGTCTGCTTAACTCGTATGTAGGTATCATGGCAGTCTATTTTGTATCAGCGATTCAAGTGTTTATGTTCCGGCAAAGTTTCAAGACAATTTCCAGCTCCCTTCGTGAAGCGGCATTTCTTGACGGTTGCGGAGACCTGCAATTCTTCTTCCAGATATGTATTCCGGTTTCAAAAGCCATCATTACCGCTCTTTCGTTAAATTCCTTTGTTGCAATATGGAACACATACCTGTGGCCTCTGCTTGTTACCAACAGGCCTGAAATGAGAACGGTACAGGTTGGTATAACAATGCTGGCAGCAGATGATTCCGGCGTTAAGGCTCCGATTTTTGCAGCAATAGCAATTATATTGCTTCCTACTATAATTATCTTTGCATTCGGTCAAAGAAACATTGTTCGCGGTATTGCCAGCGGTTCGGTAAAGGGTTAAATTGTAACACATTTCTTATATATAGCTCTAAATAAGAAAATATTAATAATATTTAAAGGAGGAAAGGAAAATGAAACTTAAAAGAATTTTAGCTTTGTTTGTAAGTGTAGTTATGTCTGCTTCCATATTTGTGGGTTGTGGGTCTTCGGAACCTACGGATAGCACAAAGGCAGAATCTACAGCGACTAAGACAGCAACAGGAAGTATACTGCCTTCAGCTCCGGTCAAGGTTACTTTCTGGCACTCAATGAAAGGTAATATTGCGGATCAGCTAAAGAAAATGGTTGACGAGTACAATTCATCAGAAGGTACTAAAAAGGGAATCACTGTGGATCTGATATATCAGGGTGAATATGATGAAGCTTCAACAAAACTGTCTGCTATACTACAGGCTGACGCTGCAAACGAACTTCCTGACATTATGCAGATGAGTTCTAAGGGTATATTTGACGTAAAGGAAAGCAAGTATATCTATCCTATTCAGAAGTTTATTGATATGGATGCTAACGGACTTAATTTAAATGACCTTAATGCAAATGCACTACACTATGCAATGTACAACGACAAGGTTCTTGGCTTGCCGTTCTCAAACTCATCAGTTATGTTGTACTATAACAAGGATATGTTTAAGGCTGCAGGGCTTGATCCAAATAAAGCACCTACAACTTTGGAAGAACTGGCTACATATGTAAAAGCTCTGACTGTTAAGAGTGGAGATAAAATCAAAACTTTCGGTCTCGGTACAAAGACTCGTTTCTTCCTCCTGGGATCATGGATTCCAATGCAAGGCAGCGAAAAGTATATGTTTGATAACGCTGACGGCCGTAAGGGTACTCCTACCGCTCTTGCAATGACAAAAGACGGAACTCTTGACCACTTCCTGACAGAATGGGAAAAGGTGTTGGCTACAGGTGGTGTTGACTACGGTGTAGTTAGTCCGAATGAAGGATTCCAATCCGGTTTGTATGCAATGATGACTGCAAGTACTTCTTCAATGGCCTCAATTGTTACAAAGATTCAGAATACCGGAACATTTGATGTTGGTGTGGCTGAACTCCCTCGTGTTGATGCTAATAGTACAAAGGGTACAGGTATCGGCGGTTCTGCATTGTATGTTTTTGATGCGGGAAATGATAACAAACGTCTTGGTGCATGGGACTTCATGAAATATCTTGCAACGCCAAAAGTGTCAGGGGACTGGTTTATGAACACAGGCTACTATGCCATGAATTCAAAAGCTTATGATCTACCTGAAGTAAAGACATTCATAGAAAAAAATCCTCTGTATAATATTATTCTGAAAATTGCCGACAACTCCAAGGAATATCCTAACTACTTAGAGCCATGGGTTCCTGCATTTACAGATATTGATACTACCGTTCAGAATGAAATTATAAAACTGAGTGAAGGTTCTCAGGATAGAGCAGCTACCATTTCAAATATTGATAAAAAAGTGAATATAACATTACAAGACTATTTGGATGCAAACGGAAAATAATCCACTATAATATTTTTCTCTGCCTTAGGGCAGAGAAAAATATTTATTTAAACTGATTGTATGGGAAGGGAGAGATAAAACATGCGTGTTGCTACAATGACTTCATTATTTAGAGAATGCAGAGAAACAAAAGACTTTACAGGATACATTGAATCAATGCACCGCTGTAAAGAGGCTGGATTTACTGTTCTTGACTTTAACATGTGTGCTATGCTGAATCGTCACACAGAACTAAACGGCGATGACTGGATAAAGAATGCTGAAAATATTCGTAATGAGGCAGAAAAGCTTGGCATTACATTTTCACAGTCACACCCGCCGTATCGTCCTTTTAAAGGTGCATATTTCAAAAGCACTGAAGAAAAAGAACGCTTTGATGAACTTACCCGTCGTGCGATACACGTCAGCAGTATTCTGGGGGTAAAATGGGCTGTAATGCACCCTGTAACAGAGACAGACAAGGCCGAATACAATTTAGAGGCAGACCTTGCGGCAAACCATGAGAATTTTGACAAGGTTGTAGAACAAGCTGCAAAAGAAAATGTAGGAATTGCTTTTGAAAACATGTGTGACAGGGATAACAGACGTCGGTTCGGCACAACAGCAGAAGAACTGATAGCACTGGTTGACTCCTACAAAGGTGCGCCTGTGGGTGTTTGCTGGGATACAGGACATGGACACCGTGTTTATACAAATCAGGTTCCTGCCTTAGAAAAGCTTGGCAGTCGTATAAAGGCCCTTCACATTAATGATAACTTCGGTCAGGATGACCTGCATCTTCTTCCTTTTCTCGGAACAATTCCATGGGAAAAAGTCATGAAAACACTTACTAAAATCGGGTACGAAGGCGATTTGGTATATGAAATAAGAATAAACAATTATATGCCGGAAGGCTTAAAAATTCCAAGTGCACGTTTCAGCGTTGATGTAGGAAACTATCTACTTTCATTGTGCTGATTACAAATAGAAGGGGAGTAAAATCATGCGTCTGGCAACTTCTACTAATCTTTTTTCAAAACGCAGGGACGGCGGACTGCATACACCGTATTTGGAATCAATACGCAGATGCAGGGAGGCTGGTTTTACAACACTTGATTTCAGCTTTACCGAGTTCTTTTTCACAAGAACTGAATTAAGCGAAGATAACTGGCAAAGCTACGTCGATAAAATTATTAATGAAAGTCAAAAACTAGGGATTGATTTTTCACAAGCACATTTACCTTACAATCCGGGCTACATGCCGGAATGGAAAAGTGATTTGGAGAAAGAAGATTACTATAAATTTGCACGCAGAAGCGTGTTAATCAGCAGTATGCTGGGGGTAAAGTGGTTGGTAGTTCATCCTTTTACACAATGTATTGAACAAGAATTCGACGATGAAGCAAGTGTCCGGTACAATCATGAATTTTATGATTCAATTATTGAGCTTGCATTGAAAAATAGAGTAAGCATAGCTTATGAAAATATGATTGAGTACCCTCAGAGAAGAAAGTTTTCTGCAAGAGCCGAAGAACTATGTATGCTGGTGGATTCCTACAAGGATTCCCGTATAGGCGTTTGCTGGGATTTTGGACATGGAAACCGTCTGTATTATGATGAGTCCAATTCAATTAAAACACTTGGCAGTCGTATAGTTGCACTTCATGTAAATGATAATACGGGTATCAGCGACTTGCATTTCTTGCCTTTTATGGGTACTGTAGGCTGGGAAAAAGCTCTTAGAGCATTAAAAGATACTAATTATACAGGCGACTTCACTTATGAAGTTTACGGTTTTACAAAAAACATGCCTGAAAGTATGAAAGATATTGCAGCCAAATATGCATACGATGTTGGTCAGTACTGCGTATCTCTTTACAATAGCTTATGAGAATTCACATTTAAAATATATATTATTGATTAAGAAAGGAAGATATTATGTCTAATTATCCAAAGACTATGAAAGCTCTAGTAGCCTACGGGCTTGGTGATTACAAATTTGAAACCGCATACCCTACACCGGAATGCGGCCCTGACGATATAATTATTAAAACTGAAGGCTGCGGTGTTTGCGCAGGAGACTTAAAGTGCCAGCACGGTGCTCCTAAATTCTGGGGAGATGAAAGCCAACCTTCCTGGGTAAAAGCTCCATTCATTCCCGGACACGAATTCCTTGGAAAGATAGTAGCAATGGGAGAAAACGTAAAAGGTTTTGAAATAGGAGACAGAGTAACAACAGACCAAATTGTTCCCTGCGGAGAGTGCAGATTCTGTAAGGACGGACATTATTGGATGTGTCAGCCTCACAATATATTTGGCTTCCAGACTGAAAATAATGGTGGTATGGCAGAATATATACGTTTTCCAAAGACTTCAATTGTACATAAAGTGCCACAGGACATGCCACTTAATAAAGCCTTGCTGATAGAACCTTATGCATGCTCAAAGCACTGTGTTGATAGAGCACAAATAGGCTGCGACGATGTTGTGGTAATCTCTGGAGCAGGAACTCTGGGCCTTGGAATGATTACTTATGCAAGAATGAAAAATCCTAAATTACTGATTGTATTGGACATGGTTCAATCCAGATTGGATAAAGCTAAAGAATTCGGTGCTGATTTGGTTTTTAATCCTCAAAATCAGGATGTAGTAGCTGAGGTGCTAAAGCTTACCGAAGGCTATGGTTGTGATATTTATATAGAAGCTACAGGACATCCGTCCAGCGTTAAGCAAGGACTTTCAATGGTACGTAAACTCGGTCGTTTTGTAGAATTCAGTGTATTTGGTCAGGAGACAACTGTTGACTGGTCAATTATCGGAGACAGCAAGGAGCTTGACCTTCTGGGTTCACATCTCAGCCCATATTGTTACCCATTTGTAATAGAAAACATAAATAATGGAAAATTGAAAACAGACGGTCTTATTTCAAACTGTTTCCCAATTGAGGAATGGGAAAAGGCATTTGAATATGCAACTGGAAAGTATGGCGATTTCAAGGTTTGTATCACTTTCTAAACAAGATGGAAGCGAGGAATAATAAACAGATGTCACAGTATGTGGTTGGTATTGATTTTGGGACACTTAGTGCCAGGTCAATTTTAGTTGATGTATCGGACGGGACAATTAAAGCAGCATCTTCCATGGATTATCCCCAGGGAGTTATGGAAAGAAAACTTCCAAATGGAACTACAAAGCTGGAAGCAGATTGGGCGCTGCAATATCCTCCTGACTATATTGAATGTGCAAGCACCACATTGTTGAATGTATTCAAGGAGTCAGGCATCGACCCTTCACAAGTTATCGGGGTAGGTACCGACTTTACGGAATGTACAATGCTTCCCACTTTGAAGGACGGTACTCCACTGTGTATGTTGGACAAATTCAAGGATAATCCCCACGCATATGTAAAGCTTTGGAAGCACCATGCAGCACAGGATGAAGCGAATAAACTCAACGAGATTGCAGCACAACGAGGAGAAGAGTTCCTTGAATTTTACGGGGGAAAAATATCATCTGAATGGATGTTCCCTAAGATATGGCAGATTTTAAATGAAGCTCCTGAAATATACGAGGCTGCCGACAGGTTTATGGAGCTATCAGACTGGATTACTTTGATGCTTACAGGTGAAGAAAAAAGGAATAGCTGTACAGCAGGGTATAAAGCAATCTGGCAAAAGAAAACAGGATATCCCTCCAATGATTTTTTTAAAGCACTTGACCCAAGACTTGAAAATGTAATTGATACAAAAATGTCAAGAACCATATATCCTGTGGGAAGTAAAGCAGGTTGTATTACAGTAAGCAGTTCCAAATGGACAGAGCTTCCGGTTGGAACGCCTGTAGCCGTTGGCTGCGGAGATGCACATGCAGCTGTTCCAGGTGCCGGTATTACAGGCCCGGATATAATGCTTATGGTTATCGGAACATCAGGCTGCGATATGATGGCAAGCAGACAAAATATAAAGGTACCTGGAATGTGCGGAATTTGCGAAGATGGAATTCTTCCGGGATATTTTGGCTACGAAGCCGGACAATCATGTATGGGTGATCATTTTGCATGGTTTACAAAAAATTGTGTATCGGAAGAAATTTCTGCACAGGCAAAAGAAAAAGGAATGCATGTTACTGCATATCTGGACGAACTTGCCTCGAAGATTAAGCCGGGAAGCAGCGGGCTGCTAGCAATAGACTGGTGGAATGGAAACCGTTCTGTTCTGGTTGACGTGGATTTGACAGGTGTAATGTTTGGAATGACCACCACCACTACTGCTCCCGAAATGTATAAGGCTCTTGTAGAGGCAGTAGGATATGGAAAACGTATGATTATAGACACCTTTAAAAAGTATGGAGTTACAATAGAAAAGTTATACGCAACAGGCGGAATTGCGGAAAAAAGTCCATTTGTGATGCAAACCTTTGCAGATATAATACAAATGCCTGTACATGTAACGGCATCAAAGCAGACAACCGCAATGGGTGCAGCAATGTTTGGAGCTGTTGCTGCGGGAAGTGACAATGGAGGATACGATACCATTGAACAAGCCGGAATTGCAATGGGTGGAGGAATAAAAAATACATATTTGCCTGATCCAGAGAACAGCAAAATATATGAATTACTGTATCAGGAGTACTCGAAACTTCATGATTATTTCGGAAAAGATACTGATAGCGTAATTAAGCGTTTAAAAAATATTAAAAAAGTTACATCTTATTAAGTGAAATATTGAAAGGAAGTCTTTTGAATATGTGTAAAATCGTAGACAGATTATTGGATAAAGGGAGCATATTAGTTGCCGGGCATAGAGGGATTGATGCGTTTTATCCTGAAAATACTCTGCTTAGCATGCAAAAAGCTCTGGATATGAAGGTTGATATGATTGAATTTGATATGAATCTGACTAAAGATAAAGTCGTTGTCATAATGCATGACAGAACAGTCGATCGTACCACAAACGGTTCAGGTTATATTCAAGACATGACTCTCAAACAGATAAAAGAGTTAGACGCGGGTGGAAAATTCGGTAAAGTATTCGAAGGACTTAAAGTACCTACTCTGCGCGAATTCTGCGTGTTGGTTCAACCATATGAAAATGTGCTTTTAAATGCTGAAATAAAGGAAAAAACATATGAAACAGTAGATCTTGCTATGGAAATATTTAAAGAATACGGCTTAATGCATCGCTGTGTTTTTACTTGCTTTGACGCTTTTATTGCAGCCTATATGTATGACTCCTATGGGGTGAAGGTACAGGGCTTTCCTAAGGAAAAAATGGAGAACTTTGTTGAAGGAGAAAACGGTACTTATTCAAAATTATTTGCAGTAGGTATTGATATGAAAATAATAACTCCCGAACGTGTTCAGGAGTTTGAAAACCTTGGAATATTGCCATGGTCCTATTGCCCCGACACTGAAGAACTGGTTCATGAATCCATACGCTGCGGTGCAAGGCTCATGACTTGTAACAACCCGACTCCCGCACTTAAGATATTGAAAGCGAAAGGACTGCACAGCTAAATGCTAAAAGGCCATAGATAAGAAGGTGATTTACGGATTGATCAGCCAATTAGCCATATTAAATGATGTAAATGTTCTTTCCATTTGCGTCCGTATTATTCTTTCTGTAGTAATTAGCGGAATTCTTGGCTATGAAAGAGGACGTAAACGCCACCCCGCAGGTTTTCGTACATACATACTTGTATGCCTGGGTTCAACGATAGTAATGATGACAAATCAATATATTTACCAAACATATCATACCGGAGATATCGGCAGATTGGGAGCTCAGGTTGTGAGCGGCATAGGATTTCTGGGTGCCGGAACCATAATTATTACCGGAAGGAACCAAGTCAGGGGTCTGACTACGGCAGCCGGTTTGTGGGCTTCAGCTTGCATAGGCTTGTCAATAGGTATTGGCTTTTACGAAGGTGCAATTTTGGGCGGTACAACTATATTCTTTGTCATGACTATTTTACATAAGATGGACAATATAATGCGTAAGAAATCCAATATGATACATCTATACCTGGAATTTGAAAACTCACTGGGATTGGGTTCATTTCTCACCCTGGCCAAGAAAAACGCTATTGACGTCATGGATGTTCAAATTGTTAAAAACAGAGGCGAGGATAAAAAAGCTATGTCTGTCCTCCTTTCGGTACAAACAAAGGAAAACCGGCCGCATACCGAGGTTTTACAATCCCTTAGCCATGCAGCGGAACTGAACTGTATTCATGAAATATAGTTCTGTAAATTTTAAAAAAAGATAACATAAAGGTCTGGGGTGATAAAGTGAATACGGAGGAATGTAAAATCAAATTAGTCATATTTGATGTAGATGGAGTTATATTTGATAGTGAACCTCTTCATTATCGTGCAAAATTGGAAATTTTACAAAGCTATGGACTTAATGAGTCATTTAATCTCAAACAATACGTCGGTAAATCCAATAAGGTTTTGTGGACAAGAATCATAAAAGAAAACAACCTGAATGCGAATCCTGAAGAGTTGGAGATGCGTCAGTTTAATCTAATTCTGGGTTATGTAAAAAATGAAAATATATTACCCTCAAAGGGACTTGAGAAGTTGTTGACCGAGCTTAGAACAAATAATTACAAAATAGCAATTGCCTCATCCTCCAACAGGTACTACGTCAGTCGTGTGCTAGATTATTTCCGATTAAGCGGATATTTTGATTATTCTGTTACTGGAGACGAGGTAAAGTTCCAGAAACCAAGTCCTGATATCTATCAAAAAGTACTTTCTATTAGTGGAATACAAGAGGACAATGCAATCGCTATAGAAGATTCTGCTTCCGGAGTTCAGGCAGCTGTTTCAGCAGGAATAGCATGTATTGGTTACCGGAATCCTACGTCGGGTATACAGGACCTTTTACAGACTGCTGCCGTTATTGAAGAACTTGGGCAGGTAAAGGAGTATATTGTCCACGGATTTGAGGAGTAAAAATCAGGCTATAATTAAGAACAGTGTTGACAATATACATTCAGGGGTTGTCGCAAAATTAAATTCTATCCTTTTTAACTTGTACTAGAGTATAAATTGTATCAATGGAAGCAATCATTGATATAATTTTATACGGGAATTACCTTTGTTAAAACAGGAAAACTTTCTTTTTTGCAACAGCTCCTTAATATTTTAACTCACTTTTTTAACTTACTTAATATAGCTTTTTTATGTCTATTTATATAAAAACACATTAAGAAAAAAACAGTCACAGTTAATAACGCTATCAATGGTTTATAATTTAAGTAAGATTGCCCTATATTAATCTTAACTTTATCTGTACTATCTAAATTGACATTATTAGAAGTAATTGAAACCTTGTTTTCTTCATTTATCCTCTTTTGTGCTTCAAAGTATTTTCCCTCATTGATATATTTTTCATAACGAACTACCATATCATATGGCTCACTTACAAGTTTTAAGGTTTTATAATCACCGGATGTACTTTTAAATACCCAAGTATTATCAACCTTATTCTCATCTAACAAAACTGCTACGACAAAATCTCCAACTTTAGGTGTTTTGTTTGTTCCATAATATTTGTCAAATTTCTGAATTGTAATTTCTGATTGTTGTATAGTCCCCATCATAACAGTAGAAGGAAGGATATTATATGTATCTTTATTGACTGTTGTTATTTTTCCTATCACGAGTGCCTTTTGATTGCCTAACATAATTGACTCTGGTATATCTCCAGCGTAAACATTTGTACTCACAAATAATATCAACATGATAATGGCAATAAACATACTTTTTCTCATTAAAAACCCTCCTACAATTATTTAGTAATATCTATTTTTAAAATTCGTAACTCTTTCATCCTATTATATGATGCCCAGTTATAACTAACAATCCTATTATCTTACATAGTTTACACGCAATGCAATATATGGTATAAAAATGTTAGGATAAACATCTACTCCATTTTTATAAACTCCATATCTTGGTATGTAGCGAAATGAGCTCACGAGTATTATTTTCGCTGTATATAAATACAATATTATTTTTAGGAGGGAAAAAATGAAAAAAATATTATCAAGTATCTTAACACTGGCATTGGTAGTATCACTTGCTGCCTGCGGGGGCAGTACAACAGACAATAGTAATTCAACTGCTGGCACTTCCACAGGGGATTCAGCCTCTAATAGCAGTGCGGCTGCTTCATCTTTTGCAGTAGGTATGGTAACTGATGTTGGTGGAATCAACGATCAGTCCTTCAACCAGTCTGCTTGGGAAGGTCTTCAAGAGTTTTGTAAAAAAACAAATGCAACTATTTCCTATCTGGAATCAAAGCAGGAGAGTGATTACGGAACAAACTTAGACAAGATGGCGGACCAGAATAAAAATCTCATTTGGGGTATAGGCTATGCAATGGCGGATGCATTAAAGACCGCGTCTTCCCAATATCCTGACAAGACCTATGCAATCATTGACAACTCCTATGGGGATGAGACGCCTTCTAACGTCATTGGTGTTGTGTTCAGAGCACAGGAACCATCCTTTATAGTAGGTTACGTTGCTGCTAAAACCACAAAGACAAACAAGGTTGGCTTTGTAGGTGGTATTAAGGGCGATGTTATTGACCAATTCGAGTATGGGTACAGAGCAGGTGTTGCTTTCGCTTCTAAGGAACTCGGCAAGGAAATTACAGTTAATGTGCAATATGCTAACAGCTTCTCAGATCAAGCAGTTGGTAAGGCAATAGCTTCTTCCATGTATACCAAGGGTTGCGATATTGTATTCCATGCGGCTGGTGGTGCAGGCATTGGAGTTATTGAAGCAGCCAAGGAAGCTAACAAGTTTGCTATAGGCGTTGACAAGGACCAGAGCTATCTGGCTCCAAAGAATATTCTTATATCCGCTATGAAGCTTGTGGGCAAGGCAATGGATCTAGTATCAACACAGATAAAAGATGGTAAGGAACTTGGGGGAACCACTCAGGTGTTTGGTATGAAGGAAGGGTGTGTCGGAATTCCTGAAAAAAATCCTAATGTGGATCAGAAAGTTTTGACAGATGCCAAGGCGCTTGAAGGAAAAATAATGGATGAATCAATCAAGGTTCCATACAATAAGGATACATTCGACAGCTACATAAGTACACTTAAGTAAAATTCATATAAATCAGGGGGGATGCACTTCCCCCCAACTGTTACATTTACCAACTAAAGTATGGGGGTAACTATGGATATTAGCGGACAGTTTGCAGTGCAAATGCGGAACATAACAAAATACTTTGGCGATTTTTGTGCTTTAGATAATGTCAGCCTTGATATTAAAAAAGGCACTATTCATGCAATGCTGGGGGAAAACGGTGCAGGTAAATCAACCCTGATGAATATTCTTTACGGATTGTATCAGGCCAGCAGTGGAGAGATTTATCTTAAGGGTAATAAAGTGAATATAAAAAATCCAAATGTGGCTATTGCAAACGGCATAGGAATGGTACATCAGCACTTCATGCTGGTTGAGAACTTCACTGTATCACAGAATATAATTCTTGGTAAAGAAGTTACAAACAAAGCCGGAGTCATTGATAATAAAAAAGTACGGCAAGATATTCAAGAGCTCAGTAAAAAATACGGGTTGTATGTGGATCCGGACTCGAAAATTGAGGATATTACCGTTGGAATGCAGCAGAGAGTTGAAATTCTGAAAGCACTTTACAGGGGAGCCGAAATACTGATACTTGATGAACCAACAGCAGTATTGACTCCTCAGGAAATTCAGGAACTAATCTCTATCATGCATAACCTTATTGCCGACGGCAAGACAATAATAATTATTACACACAAATTGAAGGAAATAATGGAGTCTTCTGATGTATGTACAATAATCAGAAGAGGAATGTACATAGACACAGTGAACGTAAAAGATGTTGATGAAATGAAGCTTGCATCTATGATGGTCGGACACGATGTAAATCTACATATCAAGAAGCAGCCTGCAAAACCGCAAGAGGTTATATTTGAAATTGATAATCTCACGGTTGCCGACCGTAGAGGAATAGACAAAGTGAAGAACCTATCTCTTTCAGTAAGAAAGGGCGAAATCGTGGGAATAGCTGGCATAGACGGCAATGGACAAAAGGAATTGGTGGAGGCCCTTATATGTCTGACAAAAGTTAAAAACGGAAAGATAAAGTTACACAACAAAGAAATACAGAATACAACTCCAAGGAATGTATTGGACAACAAACTTTGCACCATTCATGAAGACCGCCACAAAAGAGGCCTTGTGCTTGATTTTTCGGTAGCCGAAAACTTTGTACTGGAAAACTACCACAAGCAACCATTTTCACGTTTAGGGATATTAAATTACCAAAAAATATATTCATTTACAAAAGATTGTATAGAAAGCTTCGACGTCCGGCCTTCGGATTGTGTAGACCTGAAAGCCAGGACTCTTTCAGGAGGAAACCAGCAAAAAGTTATTATTGCCAGGGAAGTAACTAACGATCCGGACATTCTTGTTGCGGTACAGCCTACTAGGGGTCTGGATGTAGGAGCCATTGAGTATGTGCACAAATCTCTTATAAGCCAGCGTGATGAAGGAAAAGCGGTTTTGCTGATATCTTTTGAACTTGATGAAATTATGGATGTATCGGATACAATTGCTGTAATTTACGACGGAAAAATCGTAGCCACTTTCAGTAAGGGAGAAGCGGACGAAAACACCATCGGAATGCTTATGGCAGGAGGGGGTAAAAAAAATGAAGCATATAAGTAGGATTATTAAAAAGCCCTTGACCGGAATTTTTCTGTCAATTATATTAGGATTCGTTGTGGGTGCTATAGTTCTTTCAATAGCAGGATACAATCCTATAGATGCCTTCGCATCCCTGTTCAGAGGTATATTTTCAAAACCCAAATATATTTCAAATACCATAATTAAAGCTACACCTATAATCCTAACGGCCGTAAGTGTCTCTTTTGCATTCAAAACAGGTCTGTTCAACATAGGGACTGAGGGTCAGTACATTATGGGTGCTATAACTGCGGCAGTACTTGGGTATAAACTAAATCTTCCGGGACCTCTCCAAATTTTGGTAGTTGTTGCAGCAGCTGTTACGGTAGGAGCTGTCTATGGAGGATTGGTAGGATTTCTTAAGGGGCGCTTCGGAATTCATGAGGTTATAACAGGCATTATGCTCAACTGGATTGCGCTGTATATGAATAATTTCATAATTACACTGCCCGGTCTGAAAAAACCAAATGCAGAAGCCACTTATGAAATACACACTCAGACTTATACGACAGTTCTGCAGAGTTGGAAAACCTCCAAACAGGGAATTAAATGGTTAAAGGAACACCCAATCCTACAGGAAATTTTACTCAGGACAAACCTGAATTACGGCATCTTGATAGCCATAATAGTCGTAATACTAGTTACATTTTTTCTTCACCGAACCACAAAAGGATTTGAACTCCGTGCAGTAGGCTTCAACAGCGATGCGGCAGAATTCTCAGGCATGAATGTAACTTCAAAAATAATAATGTCTATGGTTATAGCCGGATCTATATCTGGTCTTGCGGGTGCTATGCAGATTACAGGCTGCGACCCCCACAGAATTTCAACACTTTCAATTTTTGAAGGAAACGGCATGAATGGTCTCTCTGTTGCACTTATTGCAGGAAGTTCGCCTGTAGGATGTATTTTTGCAGGCTTATTTTTTAGCGGTTTAATTTACGGAGGAGGCTCAATACAATCGGATATCGGGGCTCCGTCAGAAATAATCAATATAATGATAGGTACAATTGTATTCTTTGTGGCTTTGGCGACAATATTTCCGTTAATAGTGGAAAGACTCAGGAAGAGAGGTGTTGATAATGTTAAATAGCATATTACTGTTAATAAGTATAACCTTGATGTATTCAACACCGCTGGTCTTTGGTGCCATGGGCGGAGTTATATCCGAACGTGCGGGTGTTATCAATCTTGGAATAGAGGGAATGATGACCATAGGAGCATTTACAGGTGCTACTGTTGGTTATTATACTGCTAATCCCTGGCTCGGATTTTTATCAGCAGGTTTAGCAGGAGGTATACTTGCACTATTGCATGCAATCGCGTCTATATCGTTTAAAGCAAATCAGACAGTATCAGGTATTGCCATGAATTTTCTCGGACTGGGTCTTTCACTATTTCTTTCAAGGCTTTTCTTTGAAGGAGCAACCATGACTAAGCCCGTAACTAAAAAGATACCTAAAATATTAGGTAAAATAAATTCAAAGGAACATCCGGTACTTTCGCTGCTCAACATGGATACCACAGTAATAATAGCACTTATACTTATGCTGGCCATATGGTTCGTATTGTACAGGACCAAATGGGGACTAAGGATACGATCTGTAGGTGAGCATCCTGCGGCGGCTGATTCACTGGGTATAAGCGTTTCAACAATAAGATACTCCTGCGTTATCCTGTCAGGTGTATTTTCCGGCTTAGGAGGTGCGGCAATGACACTTGCTGTGGTGTCACTTTACTCTGCTACAGCCATATCTGGTCAGGGCTTTATTGCACTTGCAGCAGTAATATTCGGAAAATGGACACCGCAAGGGGCATACGGTGCATGTCTAGTCTTCGGACTTTCTCAGGCACTTGTGGTATTGCTGGGCGGAGGCACGATTCACATACCATCTCAGATATTATCCATGTTGCCCTATATTACAACTATAATAGTACTTGTTTTGTTTGTTGGGCGCTCAGTAATGCCGAAAGCAGATGGAATACCTTATGAAAAAGGCACCAGATGATAAATCAAAAATATAGAGTAGATTTAAAAAGGGACTTAATTAAGTGTTGTTCGATTGCAACAGCCTTACTTAAGTCCTTTTACTTGCAGTCTTTTAATAAAATAATAATAAATACAAATACTAATTATACAAATTGTAAAAACCTTATCAATAATTAAGACAATGAAATAAGAAAAAAGTAAACAAATTTGAATGTCGAATCGTGTTGACTTTTGGCAATATATAATATATTATGTAAGTGGACATATCAACATAACAATATAATATTATAATAACTAGGACATTCAAGGGGGATAATCGTGAGCGGAATGGTACCTAAATACTATTTGGTAAAACAAAAAATAGTAGAAATGATTAATAATGAGGAAATCGGCTCCGATGGCCTTATTCCAAGCGAAAGAGAACTGATGGGTATCTTTGGACTAAGCAGGATAACTGTTAAAAAGGCTATAGATGATCTCGTTAACGAAGGATATCTGTATCGAATTCAAGGTAAGGGAACTTTCGTTAAAAAAGATACTCTGGATCAGGATTTGATTTCAATAACCAGTTGTACTCAAGATATAATTAAATTAGGAATGACCCCTTCTAAGAGACTTCTCAAGTCGGAGATTATTGAGGCTGACAAAGTTATGCTCAGAAAATTGCAACTTAGTCAGGGGGACAAGGTATATAAAGTTAAGCGTGTATATTATGCAAATAACGATCCTGTTAACCTGACTACCGCGTACTTACCATGCAAATTATTTCCCCTAATTGATACCTATGATTTCGGAGTAGATTCCATTTACAAAGTACTTGAAACAAAATACGGTACAAAAATTACAAAAGCAACAAGAACCATTGAGGCAGTACTGGCGGTTGATGAGGTAGCCAGAGAGCTTAAGGTAAAAGAGGGAGATCCTGTACTTTTATTTAAGGCTATCACATATGGAATGGTAAATGGAAAAGAGATACCTATAGAATCGTTTAAAAGCTTCTATAGATCGGACAAGTTTAAATTTTACATCAATCAGATACACGAATAATTCTTAAATTGCAAATTAGTAAACAAAGAAGTAAAGCTGCCAAGTAAGATAATATGCTATGGCTTAGTTTCTTGCACTCAAAAATCCATTATGCCATGGCTTTTATAAAAAGAGGACCTAAGATCGCGACTTAGGCTTCTAATAATTTAATATATCAAATCTATAACACTATATTATCGGAGGAGAGGTCAACATGAAAAAAATTACAAAAAAACTGTCTTTTCTGCTCGCACTAGTTATGCTCGTATCTATGGTTTTTACAGGCTGTTCTGATTCCAAAGCTGGTGATTCCTCTGCCAGCAGTACTAATGCTTCAAATTCAAGTTCCGCTACTGTAGATTTAGGCCCCGGAATAGCACTGATTACTTCTGCTGCAGGCCCTAACGATAAGGGATACAACCAGTCGGCAGTTGCAGGACTAGAAAAAACAAAGAAAGATATGGGAATTAATTATAAGGTTGTTGAAACTACTGATGTACCCGGAAGTTTGACACAATTGGCAGGTGCCGGCTACAAGCTCATTTTCAGCCTTGAGTACAACTTTGACGCATTAATTAAGGGAGTTGGAGGAAGCAAGCCTATTGCTGAACAATACCCAGATACTACATTTGTAATATTCAATGACAATCCAAACGTAAATGATGACGGAAGTGTAAAGCATAAAAACGTTGTTTCAGTTCTTTTTGACGTTCATGAAGCATCCTTTATGGCAGGTGCATTATCTACATTAGTAAACGAAAATGCTTCCAAGTTGTTCAATAGCTCAGACTATTCATTTACTGCAGGTGATGCAGGAAGGAAAGTAGGCTTCCTTGGAGGTACAAAATCGAACGGTATCACAGTATTCGGATATGGTTTTGCAGAAGGTATCAACTATGTAGCTAAAGAGCTTAACGTAAATTATACCTTCTACAGTGATTATAATGCAGGTTTCAGTGATTCAGCAGCAGGTGCAACAAAAGCTAATACTTACTATTCTGATGGTGCAAACATAGTATACGCAGTTGCAGGTGCCGTAGGTGACGGAGTAGATGCAAAGGCCAAAGAAGTTAAAAAGCTTTCAATAGAAGTTGATGCAAACAAGGATGCAAACCAACCAGGAAATATACTTACAAGTGTTTTAAAGAACACAGAAGTACCTGTATATGAAATATCAAAGAACTTTAAAGAAAATGCAATGGATAAGGTTAATGGAAAAGTTATTAGCTACAATCTTGCTTCAGGAGCTACAGGAATCACTGATTTAAGTGTTATCGAGTCAAAGATTACTGCTGACGGAAAAGCAAAGTGGGATGAAATCAAAGGACAACTCAAGGCTATTTCTGAAAAGATAGGAAGCGGTGAAATCAAGGTTACAAATGCGCAGGCAGGAGAGAAATTTGATAAAACTAAGCTTGCAAATCTAAAAATGCCAAACGACTAAAATAAAAATAAACCAGAATGAGGGCGGCAATATGTATGCAATAGAAGCTGTTAATTTAACTAAAAAATATGGCGATTTTGTTGCTAACGATAATATAAACCTTTCCATCGGCAAAGGCGAAATAACCGCGATAGTTGGGGAAAACGGAGCTGGAAAAACAACTCTAATGAACATGTTTTTCGGGCTACAACGTCCTACAAGCGGAGAACTGATAGTTAATGGAAAAAAGGTTTCATTTGGTTCTTCATTAGATGCCATTAATTGTGGCCTGGGTATGGTGCATCAGCATTTTAAGCTGGTGCCCAGCCTGACTGTTTTTGAAAACATATTACTTGGAGTAGAAAAAAACAAAAAAATAAGACTTCCTCAAAAACTTAAACTGGGAACTCCCATAATTGATAAGAAATTTGAAAAAAAAGAAGTACAAAAAATTATAGAGGATTACAAGTTTGAGCTTAAAGCAGACGATATTGTTGAGAACATTTCCATAGGAGCAAAACAGCGTGTAGAAATTTTAAAAATGCTTTACCGTAACGTAGACATACTTATTTTTGACGAGCCTACTGCGGTTCTGACTCCACAGGAAGTGGACGAGCTTTTATTAAGTTTCAAAGAACTTAAAAATCAGGGAAAGACTATTATACTCATAACTCATAAGCTTCGTGAAGTAATGGAAGTCAGCGACAAGGTCATAGTTATAAAACGAGGCAAGGTTGTTGGAAGTAAAGCAACAAAAGACACAAGTTCGGCTGAAATAGCCAAAATGATGGTTGGCCGTGAAGTAATACTGAATGTAAGCAAGGAAGATAAAGATGTAAGTGGAAATAAGGTTGCCTACTCTGTTAGCCGTTTATCCACCAAAGATAACTTCGGGAAGAAAGTTATTGAGGATATTAGTTTTAATATAAAAGAAGGCGAAATTTTAGGTGTTGCAGGGGTAGAAGGCAACGGACAGAGCGAGTTGGTACGTGTTCTTTCGGGATTAATGGAATCAACGGAAGGTTCGGTTCGCTTATATGATAAGGATATAACAAATAAATGGCCAAGCGATTTGCGGTCAGCGGCTATCGGAATTGTTCCCGAAGACAGATATGCCCAGGGACTGTGCAAGGACATGACAATCTTTGAGAATATTATAGCCGGGTATCACGGTAATAAGAAGGTATGCAAAAATGGAATCCTCCTTAAAAATGAAATTGAAGATACCAGTAACAAGCTTATAGAAAAATATGATATCAGAGTAGCTGAAAAGAACGGAAATGTATCACAGCTGTCCGGAGGAAATGCCCAGAAGATAATTGTGGCAAGAGAATTCGATTCAGACCCAAAGGTACTAATAGTAAGCCAGCCTACCCGTGGTGTTGATATTGGCTCCATAGAATTTATCCATAATAAGATTCTTGAACTGAGAAGTGAAAACAAAGCCATTTTGCTTGTCTCCAGCGAACTCAGCGAGATAATGAACCTGAGTGACAGGATAATAGTTATGTACAAAGGGCGTATTGTAGGGGAAGTTGAAGGCAAAAAGGCCGACAGCACTGAAATTGGACTGCTAATGGCGGGACTATCCTTAGAATAAGAGGGAAATTATGAAGAAAAATAATAATCTTTTAAAAAATATATT
This sequence comes from Bacillota bacterium, assembly GCA_023390335.1. Lineage (GTDB taxonomy): Bacteria > Bacillota > Clostridia > Acetivibrionales > DSM-1351 > Ruminiclostridium. The sequence continues at coordinate 128,364 of JAEWCZ010000066.1, forward strand.
TAATGTTTTATTTCCGGTAATCAGTGCCCTTATATTAGGCGGGATTATAATTGCAGCAATAGGTGAAAATCCTTTTTTGACTTATTCCGTTATGATTAAAAAATCTCTCTTTAGCATGGACGGACTTTTAAAAACCTTGCACTTTGCAGCTCCTTTAATATTAACCGGTCTTGCAATTGCAATAACCTTTAAGGCAAATATTTTTAATATGGGTGTTGAAGGTCAGGCAGTACTGGGTGCTTTTTTTGCCGGAGTAGTAGGCTTTACCGTAAAAGGATTACCTCCTGTTCTTCATATTACATTATGTGTACTAACAGGTATTGTTGTGGGAATGCTTTTTGCACTTATTCCTGCACTGCTCAAGGCATACTTTAATGTAAATGAGATGGTTGTAACACTCATGCTCAACTACGTAGTTGTTGAAATAGTAAAGTTTCTTTCTCAGGGAGTTTTCAAAGACCCGGCTTCAGGATATGTTTCAACCTATCCAATAGCGGAAAGTGCAATGTTTAAAAAAATATTCGGCTCTAATCTTACCGTATTCTTCTTTATAGCACTTATAGTTTTTGGAATCATGTATATAGTTTTTAACAAATCAAAACTTGGGTACGAAGTTAAAGCTATTGGTAAAAACCCTGAGTTTTCAGAAGCCACAGGTATGAATGTCAGCAAGAAAATTATTATCATTATGCTTATAAGCGGTGCCATTAGCGGATTGGCAGGTGCCGGATTCCTCATGAGCGAGAAATATCGATTTACTCTTGATTTTTCCGGTAGTCCGGGATTGGGCTGGGACGGTATGCTAATTGCACTTCTTGGCAGTCATAATCCTGTAGGAATTATTGTGGCAGCTGTATTCTATGCAGCACTTAAAACAGGAAGTGACTATATCGGCGTATTTACCAATGTTCCAAAGGATATTGTAGGTGTTATTCAGGGTATTTTGATACTGCTACTATCTGTAAAGTTCTTTAATGAACGGTTTCATTTGTTTGAGAAAGTTAAATTATTATGGAAGAAGTCTTCAAGTACAGACTTTAATAAATAGAGGTAGATGATTATGAGCTTATTGAATAACATTTTGTATGACATGATCTATCATAGTGCTCCGTTGATTCTTGCCGTACTGGGTGGATTATTTGCACACAAGGCAAACGTTTTAAACATCGGGCTTGAAGGTATGATGCTTATGGGTGCTTTCAGCAGTACATTGTTTGTTTTGATTACGGGGAGCTTGTGGTTGGGAATTTTAATTAGTGTTTTATGTACACTTGTTTTGGGACTAATCTTTTCGTTCTTTGGAATCACAATGAAAAGTAACTTTATCATTACAGGTTTCGGTATAAATATTTTTGTTGCAGCCTTGAGTTCCTTTGTGCTTAAGTACATGGCAATGGCTAATATCAATGTAAGCTCTATTGTTAACACAGCAGGCTTAAAAATAAATATACCTGTTATTAAGGACATACCCGTACTAAATTCACTTTTAAGCGGGCACACAGCGATTACTTATTTAAGTATTATACTCATTGCTGTTGTCACTGTAATTATGTATAACACAAAATTCGGTGTTTACGTAAGGGTTGTGGGTGAGAATGAAGAAGCTGCAAAATCTGTTGGTATCAACAGCGCTGCAATAAAGTATATTGCGGTGCTTATAGGAGCTGCTCTCTGTGGTTTGGCAGGTGCCAACCTGGCAGTTGAAAGAATGGCACTGTTTACCAACAATATGACAGCAGGAAGAGGTTTTATCGCAATAGCTGCAATATATTGCGGACAAGCAAAGCCGATTAAATCAGCTATGTACGCAATTATTTTCGGACTTGCAAAGTCCTTGGCCATAAACCTTGCATTGTTTGCAGGCCCGGTATCAGGCTTGTTTGAAATAGTACCATACCTGATGATTGTTATAGTATTGTTTGCAGTTTCGGCTATTGAGAAGCGGCGTACTAATATAAGGGGGTTTAAGCTTGAATAACACAGCACTCATTATAGTAGACATGGTAAAGGATTTCACTGACCCCCAAGGGCTGGTGTTCTACCCTCAAAACCTTGAAATATTGCCAAGAATAAAGACGGTTCTTGATGAATGCAGGAAACATAATATACTTGTTATCTTTCTGAGGCACAGCAACAGAAAGGACAAATTCGATAAAAATCTCATTAACATGCGTCCAAACTGTATTGAGGGCACCGGGGGAGATGAAATTGATCCAATGCTTACGGTTGACCCGGTAAAGGATTATGTTATTAAGAAAAGGCGCTACAGCGGTTTTTTTGGTACTGACCTTGATATGGTGCTAAGAGAAAATAAGATACAGAATGTCATAATAGTTGGTACTAAAACCAACTGCTGTATCAGGGCAACAGTTACAGATGCATATTATCTGGATTATACTCCTATAGTGGTTTCAGATTGTGTGGCAACCAATGACGAGACAGTAAATCAGGTTCACTTAACAGACATAAAGAAATATTTAGGAAAAGTAGTGACTTCACAGGAGCTTTTTGATCTCCTGAACAAAGGGGAGATGGTCTGATGAAATATGATGTTGTAATAAACGGATATGTCAGTTTGGACAGGATTATAAAAACAACAACTCCTTTAAGATACGGATACACTTCACTGGTAGAGAACAGTGATAATGCAAAGATTCAATACGGTGGATGTTCCACTAATATTGCCTATCTTATGGCGAAGCTTAATATGAAGGCTCTTCCTGTTATAAGAGTAGGCCAAGATGACTATAAGGAAACAGGATTCTATGATTATCTCAAAAATGCCGGCGTATGTATGGATGCAGTTGAGATAGTTCCAAATGAAACAACTTCAAACTGTTACTTAATAGCCGATTCGCAAAATAACCACGTTACAATTTTTTATCCGGGAGCTATGGACAAAAAGTATGCAAAAGGTATGAATCCGGAATTTTTCAGACAGTCACAGCTAGGTATTATGACAGTTGGTTCATATGAAGATAATCTTGAATTTTATAAACAGTGTATGGCTGAAAAAGTTCCTCTGGTTTTTGGGATGAAATGTGATTTTGATGCTTTCCCTGAAAAATTCTTCAAAGAGGTTCTCTCCTCCAGCAGTATTATATTCTGCAATGAAGGTGAACAGGGAGAGATACAAAGGGTTTTTGAACTCAATGATATCACAGAACTGTTTGACAAGACAGCGGCTCAGATTATAGTAACAACACTGGGTAAGAAGGGGAGCGTTTATTACCAAAAGGCAGAAAATGGAATTTTGTCCCACAGGATAACAGCAGCAGAGTTTGGAAAGGTAGTGGATACCACCGGTTCAGGAGATGCATTTATGGCGGGCTTCCTGTATGGATATCTGAAAGGCAGAAACATAAAAGATTGCTGTAGCCTTGGAAGTGTTCTTTCATCCTTTATAATTGAAAAGGTTGGCTGTACCACTAATGCACCTACTGAACAGGAATTCCTTGAGAGGTTCGATAAATTTATAAAAGAGGAAGTGTGATATATGGAGACTTTATACTCAAAAACTAGAGAAGAAGATATAGCAAAATACGTCCTCTTTTCAGGCGATCCCTGGAGAGTTGAAACAGTTGCAAGCCAGTTGGAAGATGTTCAACATATAGCGTTTGCAAGAGAATTTAACACCTATACAGGTTATTACAAAGGCGTGCGAATTACGGTAACCTCAACGGGAATAGGTGCACCATCTGCTGCAATTGCAATGGAGGAAATGTATCAGTGCGGTATGGAAGTAGCGGTACGTATGGGAACAACAATGGGTCTAAAGGATGATTTGCTGGGCAAGATGATTATACCTACAGGCTCAATGAGGGAGGAAGCTACCAGCAAAACTTATGTGCCGGTATCTTATCCTGCAGTAGCGGATATTGATTTAATTAATTGTATGAATAAAAGTACTTTGCAAAATAACAGGCAATATGTAAACGGATTATCCTGCACAATGGATGGTTTCTACAGCCAGATGAGGGATTCACGTCTGTCAGCAAAAATGCAGAGGGATATGAGTGAAACCTTTAATGCTCTTAAAAAATACAATATATCTGCTGTAGATATGGAATCAAGCTGTATGCTGGTCCTTGCAAATCTAATGGGAATAAAGGGATGTATTGTTACAATGACAACTGTTCTTGAAAACCTGAAGGATTTCTTAAAAGGTGAGGAAAGAAAACAATCAGAAATTGACTTATGCAAAATCGCAATGGATGGACTTGTTATATACGATAAGGAGGTGGCTTCTAAATGAAGGGATTAGAATTTAAGGACAAAGCGCTTGTAATAGGAATGGTACATTGTCTCGCACTGCCCGGAACACCTGACTTTTGCGGTGATATGAAAAAAGTAACCGATCAGGCAGTTCAGGACGCAATAACACTTGAAAAGGCAGGAATGGATGCCATTATCATTGAGAATATGGGTGACAATGTATTCGGAGTAAATCTTGACATTGAACAGTCCTGTGCTCTTGCGGCTATAAGTGCTATCGTTGCCAAAAATGTCAATATTCCAATAGGTATTGATGCAGCAATGAACGATTACAAAACTGCATTATCAATAGCAAAGGCAGTAGGCGCTGATTTCGTCAGAATCCCTGTGTTTGTAGACACCGTAGAATTTTTCGGTGGAATTATACAGCCATGTGCCAGAGAAGCAATGAAATTCAGAAAGAATCTTGATGCAGAAAATGTAAAAATTCTTGCAGATATTCAGGTTAAGCATACACATATGGTACTTACACATGTAAGCATTGAGGATTCTGCAAGGGCTGCGGAAGCCTGCGGAGCGGATGCGATAATAGTAACAGGTACTCACATAGGGGTTGAGACTCCAATAGATATTATAAAGAGGGTAAAGAAAGTAACCAATATACCTGTAATTGCCGGAAGTGGCGTTAAAACCGGAAATATAAAAGAGCAACTTAGTATTGCAAACGGTGCCATAGTCGGTTCTAGCCTTAAAGAGGGCGGGAATATAAAAAATCCTATTTCACTGGAGCTTTGCACAGAGCTGATTAATGCATTGAATGTATAGTGTAAATTAAAAATAAAGGACTGAATGTATATGATGAGACCAATGAAACTTGCTGGAAGTCAATTGATGTTCGGTGCAGGTTCACTTGAACACCTCAAGACACTGACGGGGAAGAGAGCAGTAATTGTAACCGGTGGCTCAAGCATGAAAAAAAGTGGAGTACTGCAAAAAACAATAGATTACTTAAAAGAAGCTGGAATAGACAGCCAGGTATTTGAAGGTGTTGAGCCTGACCCGCTTTTCAGTACGGTCTATAGAGGTGCCGGGGTAATGAAAGAGTACCAGCCTGATATAATTGTCGGATTGGGCGGCGGTTCAGCAATGGATGCAGCAAAAGCAATGTGGGTATATTATGAACATCCTGAACTGAAGACCCTTAATGACATAGTACCTCCAAATATAGTACCAAAGTTAAGAAACAAGGCCATTCTGGTATGTATTCCTTCAACCAGCGGGACAGCCAGTGAGGTAAGCCGTTCTGTGGTAATCACCGATGATGAAACCCATATAAAGTACGGAGTAGGAAACATGGAAATGATGCCGGATATTGCAATTTGCGATCCGGAGGTTACTGTAACAATGCCTGCAAAAATTACAGCTGAAACAGGTATGGATGCATTGACTCATGCACTGGAAGCACTTGTTTCAAATAGAGCAAATTATATTAGCAATATATTTGCAAAAAATGCAGCAAAGGATATTATATTAAATCTCCCAAAGGCTTGCAGCCAAGGAAATGATATCGGATGCAGAGAAATTATGATTAATGCCTCTATGGCTGCAGGAATGGCGTTTACCAACGTTTCACTAGGAATAGTTCATTCTATGGCACATACGTTGGGAAGCTTTTTTGGAATTTCACACGGACTTGCTGATGCTGTGCTACTGCCTTATGTTATGGAATTTAATTCACATAATGCCGACGCAAAGAATTCCTATGATGAATTGGCAAAAGAACTGGGAGCAGAAAATTTAGTAAATGTTGTTCGGGAACTGAATAAATCAATCGGAATTCCAAGTCGTTTTGCAGAACTAATAACTGAAGAAAACAAATATGGAGATGAGTTGGATGCAATGGCTGAAATGGCTCTAAAGGATGGCTGTACTAAAACCAATCCTGTGATTCCTTCAATAGAGCAACTCAAGGAATTATTTATTAAAGTATATAAAGCTTAAAAAATACTCAAGTTTCTCGGTTGGTATGAAATTGTTCTGGTGAATTTACAGCACACTAAAATATATTATGTAAACTAATAAACATGCCCTAAACCTGAATAAGTAATTACCGCCGGGAAAGGAGAGTAAAAAATGATTATGCCGTAAGGCTTATGGAGGCTTAATGTGAAACTAATATGTTATTTATCCAACGGATACCCAACAATAGAGTCTAGCATAGAGATGGCTAAAGACTATATTGACGCAGGCTGTGACATTATTGAAGTGGATTTTCCTTCTTCAGACCCTTACCTTGAAGGCGAGTATATCGCAAACAGAATGAAAGAAGCGCTTGCTGCCTGCAATGATTACGAAAAGTACATGGATGGAATTGTTGAGATAAAAAGCAGCCATCCTAATACTAAATTCATACTGTTGTCTTATGAAAATACGATTCTAGAGATTGGTGTAGATCGTTTTATTAAATTCTGTGTTGATAATAATATGATGGATCTTATCTATGTAGGAAAAGACAATCAGGAATTAAAAAGTAAGCTAATTGCCAACGGAATAAAGATTTCCTGCTACGTTCAATTCCATATGGATGAAAATGAAATTAAGGCGGCAGTTGAATCCAATGGATTTGTTTACATGCAGGCAAAGCCAACTACCAACAACGTTAATCCTAAATTCCCAACCCTCAAGGAGTGTATAGATCATTTGAAGAGTCTCGGAATAAAAAGGGAGATATACTGCGGTGTGGGCATATATGCACCCGAAGACATAAAAATGGCAAAAGAAGCCGGAGCTGACGGCGTTTTTGTAGGAAGTACAGTTCTGAAGCTTCATACGGATATACCAAAAATGAAAGAAACAATTGCTTTGTTTAAAAAGACTTGCAACGAATAAAAGAATATAAATTAAGCAAAAACCATGTATACAGGGGTAATTACCTTATACATGGTTTTTTTGTGTAGTATTTGATTCATCCAGTGAGTATCAAAGCATCATACAAAATACTTTTCATTGGTTGACATAAGGTAACAACTTCCAATATCTTGAATATTATATATTGAGAAGCAATTACTTTTGATTTATGCAGTATGATGCTAATTAAGATAAAAAAGGTTCTTTGGTCTGCATAAGTTTCAGTATTGCGATTCAAATATAGGACTGAAAGGAGTGAAAATCATGTCAAAACCAAACCCTGTAACTGGTGATGCTTTTGTAGCTCAAGCAGTTAACCAGAAAAACTTGAGCCTGAATGCCAACGTAACGTTAAATGCTTATATTTGCGTAGAGCAGGAAGTGAAAGAATTCCAGTTGGCAGTAGCTGAAGCTGAGGAAGAGGACTGCTAGATGCTTACAAGGAACTATAAAGAGAGGAGGTAGAATCAATTGAAAGTTGGATATGGTAAAGATGGTCTGACCATAAATTCTAAAAAAATTGACCCATATAGTTTCTCATACAAAGAAGTTTCCATTGAACTTGAGAAGCCTGAAGCAAAATCTGATCCTATGAGCACTGTAGAAAGGTTTTACAGCGTTAAGAATTCCGGTGAAGAAGTAACAAAGCTAGAGAAATTCAAAACATTTTTAGCTAAGTAAAGCTTGAGTATAGTATATAAAAAATAAAGGAGCGTATTAATTATGGGAGATCTATTTAAAGCAGCAGCAGTAAACCAGAAAAATTTGAGCTTAAACGCAAACGTTACCTTAAGCTCTTATCTTGAAGTAGAGCAGGAAGTGGAAGAATTCCAAATAGCAGTAGCTGAAGCTGAGGAAGAGGACTAAATAATTATTGATTTTTAATAATTTAATAGTCTAATGACTTAATATTTAAAAAAATCCAAGGAGAAAACTATCCTAGTTTTTAGGAGAAAAATTTCTCCTTGGTATATTATTAAAAGTATTTCAACCATGTAAGAACTTTTGACACCTAATAATCATAATATGGATATAGGGAAAATTCATATAGGAGCATGTATATATTATGAATGATGAAGATAGTAATCCAATTAATATGAAGAAACAGGCTGAAGTCGATATGAGTGCTAAAGAGGTAGATCAAATAAACGTAAATCACCAATCAAATATGACTCTATCTGCGAATTCTGTAATTACTCAGTCTCATTTGTCAATAAAAACAGATGACAATGGGATATTAGAGGATGGTGATGGAAATGAAAATGAGTCAAAATAATGATAGAATTGCAATAACATTAAAGAAAAGGATAAATGGAAAACCTTCCAAAATTCAGATAAGCAAAAGCGGCGAAATATATATAGACGGTGAGTTATATGATGAACAGAATCAGGATAAATTCAAAGGGGTCTATGTTAGTGCGGAAAAACACAATGTTGTTAATAAGGGAGAAGATACTCAAAGAATGATTGATGCAAGCAAGAAGGCAGCTAAAGGAGAAACGGTTGTACTAACAGATGTTCATACGCCCAACAAGAGCCAGACAACTGCTGTGAAATTCTAGATAGTATAAAGGGAGGTTAAACATATGCTTGAAGGACTAGAATATACATTGTATGATAGCAGCGACTCCATTCAAAATGATGAACCGGATAAAAAAGGGATTAAATTTAGAACTGATTCTGCATGTATAAATACCAGTAGCTTCAATATTCAACTAAATAAGGATGATAAAAAAAAAGGACATTTTGCACTGATAGAGCAAATGTACCAATTACGTTGTGACGATACTTTATCAAAGAAAGAAAGAACTGAGAAATTCGATGAATTAATTAAAGAATTCAAAAAGAAAGGTTAGGGAGAATCAGATGAACGATAAAAAGGTATCAACACTACTTAACCTTTCGAACCAAGCGAATTATACTAAAGCATTCAATTCTCACTTGGCACAATTTAATTTTATAATAATAATGGGTAGAGAGTTCCTGAAGAAAGGTAATGATAATATTAAAGATATCCCTTTGTCAATAAGTATTAGTAAGTCAGGTGAAATTGAGATTGTGAATATTGACGAAGAAAATAATAATGATATAGATAATATATGTATTTATTCAGATAAAAGAATAACAGATAGTGATGAATAGGGAGGGAATCAGATGGAAGTTTCTGAAGGCCAAGAAAAATCCTATAATTTTTTAATAAACGCCTCCAATCAGGCTAATTTGGTTGGTACTGACAACATATCTCCGGTACAGATTAATTCTTTATTTATATTCGTTTCACCATATGTTTTGGAGAAGGTTAATATGGATGAATTGGATATAGACATTAGCGTTGACAAAAATGGTAAAATAAATATTAACGGACATTGCTTTGAACCGATTGAAGTTAAATCGGGTATAAACGTGTTGGGTATTCTAAAAAGATAAATATAGCTAAACGTAAAGGGACAGAAACCGGTGCGGTTCAATGTTTAAGCGAAATGCAAAACCTACATGGAAATACTCTTTTATGGTTAAGAAGCTAAGTATTAACCAGAGAGGAGTATTTTTTATGATTTTGCTGCTTTTAGTTTAAAATTTTCTTATCCATGTTCTTTAACTAACATTACCCAACTGCACAGACAGTTCAGAATCGTTGAGTTTCAAAGCCCTTTATACATGGTTTTTGGTTGTTATTTTAAAAACGACTGTACTTTAGTATGACTTATTAAGTCTTTTATTTTCCGATTATAATATTCGGAGAAATTAGTATTAATCTCATCGTTACTTTCCAGTTTAACCTTTTTAAACTTTTCCTTTAATGCATTTTTATAAGCTCCGCGCATCAAAGCCTTTTTATAAGCAGGTTTAACGCTTTCCCAGTATTCATCCTCATTCATTTTCAACCCTCTTATATACTCCTTAAATGCTTCATATTGTTTACTGTCCTTTTTTAATGTTTCCTGATTTGATTTTATAGCAGCTTCAACCTGTTGGTCAGATACGTGAAATCCCTCCTTGACGGCTTGTGTATAAACTACATGGCTTTCAACAATTTTGTCTAATATCTCCTTATCCGACAACTTATTTTCACTATTTATCATTGCTTTGTATGTGTCAAAGCCTTTTTTAGATATTTTCTCTCCATCAATAGTTGCAACGATGTCATTCCCTGCATTAGTTAATTCCTGTGATTGTTTCATTCCAAAGAGTTTTGCAGCACTCTCACTTTTAGAAAATGTATACCCACCTATACAACATATCAAAATAACGGCTGTAACTGCTATGATAATTACCTTTTTTTTATTAACACTATTTATCATAAAAAATCCCCTTTCAAGAGGTGTACTAAGATGAAAATAAAGTGTGATAAAATAATCTATTATATGTTATTCTATTTTCATATTACCAGTACTTAACAAACATGTAAATATATTTAAATTAAGGATGTTATATAGAAATATGAATTCAAAAACCGTAAGACATTTTTATATTTATAGTTTCTTTTCATCGTTTCTCTTGTTTTTGCCTGTGCTGTTGATGATATATAACGAGAGAAATGTAACAGCCGGTGATATGCTGATTATTGAGGCATTTTACTATTTTTCAATTTTTCTGTTTGAAATACCTACCGGTGTCTTAGGTGATAAAATCGGGCATGACAAACTGGTTGTTATGGGACTTGGCGGAACCATATTATCCTATGTGATATTTTCATTTTCTTATAGTCTGACAATGATAATTATATCTCAAGTATTACTTGGTATATTCGCATCCTGTATAAGTGGGTCTGACCATAGCAGTCTATATGTATATTTTGATAAATGCGGAGAGAAGAATAGTGCAAAATATCAGGATAAAATATATAGAATTTCAGTTGTCGGTATGCTTTTAAGCTATATTATGTCGGGGACGATGTTCAAGCTGGATTCAAAAGGTACATTGACCTTTTTGCTAACTGCCTTAACTTACTTTATAGCTGCAATTTTTTATGTCCTATTTGTTACAAACAAGAGGAATGAAGTTAACGGCAAAGATGATAAGGCTACTATCACCGCAACCACACAGGAGCTTAAGTCTTGCCTTTATTTTGACAAAGATGTAATCATATGCGGAACGTTAATTGGTATCATGTCAGGTAGCTATGTAATTTCACAAATATTTTACAACAATTTAAAGATTGATCCATACGTAATAGGAGTATTGTATTGTGCCGGAAATGCAACACAATTTATATTTAATAAATTCAAGTTTAAATTTAATAGAATACTCATGTTTTTAATACCGTTGATATATTTGATAACTATAATAGAGAATACCCTTGCGGTAATTTTATTTGTATTTCTGGTAGCGTTGATTAACTCCAAAGTCAAACCCTTTATAAATAATTATGTCTTGACCCGATCAAAAACTCATAAGGCATATAATATGTCACTTATGAGCTTGGTTTATAACATAATCAATGTTGTACTAATGGTTTCCTTATCCGGAATTATTCATATGATTGGTTACAAATATTCAATGATTCTAATGACAGCTATAACCTTAATACTTCTTTTATACATCTACATTAAAAGCAGTGAAAAGTATAAAATGGAGATTAAAAGGTTAGAAAGGTTTTAAACTCTGGCGAATTTATAGTAAAATATGTATAATAACTTAGATTAATAGGAGGATAAATATGAAGATTAAATGGTTTGGACACTCATGTTTTCTTATAACTTCGGATAATGGTACAAGGATACTGACAGACCCTTTTGATGAACAGGTGGGTTATACTCTCCCGCATACAGAGGCAGATGTTGTAACGGTAAGCCATAATCATTTTGACCATGACAATGTTGGAGTTGTGAAGGGCGATTTCAAGCATATAAAAGATGAAGGCAATTTTACCCACGGAGATATAGGTATAAAAGGAATATCAACCTTTCATGATGAAGTGGGAGGTGCAAAAAGGGGTAAAAATATAGTATTCATTTATTCTATTGATGGTATTACTATTTGTCATTTGGGAGATTTGGGACATGCTTTATCTGAAGAGCAGGTTAAGGAAATAGGAAAAGTAGATGTGCTTCTCATTCCAATAGGCGATGTATACACAATTGACGGAGATACTGCGATAGAGGTTATAAAATCGATAAATCCAAGGATTTCAATTCCTATGCACTATAAGACAGAACATTTGTCTTTTGACCTGGCAAACTCGGATAGTTTTCTGGAAAAAATGGACGGTAAAAAGCACCCTAGTAATGAAATCGTATTAAATGCAGATAATATATCACAATATTCTAAAGTGCTGACACTTGATTATCTATAAATAAAATTAATTATTAGCAGAGAGGGTTTTCTATGAGTGCTTGTTTGTGGCCCGGCAATAATCCTACAATGAAACAGTATCACGATAACGAATGGTGCAGACCAAGCTATGATGATTCATATATATTTGAAATGCTTACCTTGGAAGGGGCTCAAAGCGGATTATCTTGGAGTATAATCCTTTCCAAAAGAGAAGAATATAAAAAGGCTTTTAGAAATTTTGATATCAGATATTGTTCTTCCCTAAGCGATGAAGAACTGGAAAATATCAAAAATGAATATAATGTTATTAAAAATCCCTTGAAATTAAGGTCTGTGAGAAGCAATGCCTTAGCAGTACTTAAAACACAAACAGAATTCGGAAGCTTTTCAGATTACCTTTGGCGTTTCGTAGATTATCACCCTCAGATAAATATTTGGGAATGCGATGAACAAATGCCTGCAAAAACTCCTTTGTCAGAACAGATTAGCAAGGATTTGAAAAAGAGAAACTTTAAATTTGTTGGGCCTGTTATAATATATTCATTTATGCAGGCAATCGGTATGGTAGATGACCATATAAGGTCATGTCCATATCATACATTAAACAGATAGCCATTTAAAACAACGACCACTAATCCCTTGACAACTTTTCATGTTAGCTTTAGACTAATATTAATAATGTTTACAGGCTATGAAGAGAAGAGTAGACGACGTAACGATTACAGAGAACCTTGGGAGTGCTGAGAACAGGGGAATCGTGAAATTGTTGAAGATGGACTTGGAGCTTCTTTGCTGAGAGCTGGTATTTTTGGCTTAAGGTATCGACGGGAACACCCGTTATAGTGCATACTGTATTATTGCAGTTGTTAAGGCTTTTGCCGTGAGGCCAAAAGTAAATTAAAGTGGTACCACGAGTTTTCTCGTCTTTAAATAATTATTTATTTAAAGGCGTTTTTTATTTTAAAAAGAAGATAGTAAATCAGGAGGAGTAACAATGTCAAAAAAACCTTATTATTTGACTACGGCTATAGCGTACACATCTAGTAAACCTCACATAGGTAATACTTTTGAAATAGTATTGGCTGATAGTTTTGCAAGATTTAAAAGAATGCAGGGGTACGATGTACGTTTCCAGACCGGAACTGATGAACATGGTCAGAAAATAGAGCTGAAAGCAAAGGAAGCCGGCATCAGCCCAAAGGAATATGTTGATAACTTTGCTGAAGAAATAAAGCGTATCTGTGATTTAATGAATACAACTTATGATAAATTCATACGTACAACCGATGAATATCACGAAAAGCAGGTTCAGAAAATTTTTAAGAAGCTCTATGAGCAGGGAGATATTTATAAGGGACACTATGAAGGAATGTACTGTACTCCATGTGAAGCATTTTTTACAGCTTCACAACTAGTGGATGGCAAATGCCCTGATTGCGGACGGGAATGTCATCCTGCAAAAGAAGAGGCATACTTCCTAAAGCTTAGTAAATATGCAGACCGTTTGATTCAGCATATAAATGAACATCCTGAATTTATTCAGCCGGAGTCCAGAAAAAATGAAATGATGAACAACTTTTTACTGCCGGGACTACAGGACTTGTGTGTTTCAAGAACCTCCTTCAAATGGGGAATTCCTGTAGACTTTGATGATAAGCATGTTGTATATGTGTGGCTTGATGCACTGAGCAATTATATTACAGGCTTGGGCTTTGATGTTGACGGTAATAATGATGAATTATTTAATAAATACTGGCCTGCTGATTTACACTTGATAGGCAAGGATATTTTAAGGTTCCACACAATCTATTGGCCTATTATGCTTATGGCTATGGATATTCCACTTCCTAAACAGGTATTTGGTCATCCTTGGCTGCTGATGGGCAGTGGCAAGATGAGTAAGTCAAAGGGAAATGTAATATATGCAGATGAACTGGTTGATATTTTTGGAGTAGACGCAGTCAGATACTATGTGCTTCATGATATGCCCTTTGATAATGATGGTGTAATTTCCTGGGAATTGGTAACTGAACGTATAAATTCAGATTTGGCCAATGTACTTGGAAATCTTGTTAACCGTGTAATTGCTATGAGTAATAAGTATTTTTCAGGTGTTGTAAATAATTCTAATGTCAGGGAAGAAATCGACAATGAACTTATTGAATTAACCTTGAAAACACCTGAAACAGTAGTTGAAAAAATGGATAAATTGAGAGTAGCAGATGCACTTTCAGAGATATTTTCATTATTTAAACGCTGCAATAAATACATTGATGAAACAATGCCTTGGATACTTGCAAAGGACGAGGACAAAAAGCCAAGGTTGGAAACAGTATTGTACAATCTTGTAGAAAGCATTGTAACCGGCGCAAGCTTATTGGAAGCCTTCATGCCTGAAACCGCACAAAAGATAGTTGCCCAGTTAAATACTTCTATTAGACCTTTAGAGGATATGAAGGTTTACGGACAATACAAATCAGGAACAAAAGTTACTGAAACACCTGAAATCTTATTTTTAAGATTGGATATAAAGGATATACTGGAAAAAGCGGGACAAAAAGACGAACCTGAAACAACTCCTGCACCTGTTGCGGAAGAAAAGAAGGAAAATGTCATAGAGATTGAACCTAAGGAAGAAATCACCTATGATGATTTTACAAAAATGCAATTCCAGATAGGCGAAATAGTGGAATGTGCAGAAGTTCCAAAATCCAAGAAGTTATTGTGCTCACAGGTAAAAGTAGGCGGACAGATAAGGCAGATAGTTTCAGGTATAAAGAAACATTATACACCGGAACAGATGGTGGGTAAAAAGGTAATGGTACTGGTAAATCTCAAGCCTGTTAAGCTGGCGGGAGTTTTATCCGAGGGTATGTTATTATGTGCTGAGGATGAAAATGGAGAACTTGCACTTATGGTACCTGAAAAGCCAATGCCATCCGGTGCGGAAATAAGATAACAGTTTATATTTTACAAACAGGGGATGTACCGATTTAATTTGGTACATCTCTTTTATATATATTAAATGAAAAATTAATTGAATAGTAGGTAATATTAAAGTATAATATGAACAGTAATTTATTGTAATTTTCTACAATTGTTTACTATAACGATCAAAGTAATTTTTGAAGTAATCTATGGAATAACGGTATTTTGAAGGGGGGGAGAAAAGTAGTTTGTATGAGGTAAGATAATACAGCATCTTATGGAATTTATATTTGCACTTTCATATTTCCCGTCTTTAGACTTAATTCATAATTTCCGGAACGTTGCTCTTAACGTCAATTCATATGCTACACATACATTATTCAAACACAGCACCTTAAAACATACCTCTTAACTCAAGCTCAAAGTAGTCACATTGTTATTAAGATGTTGACTTGTATTACAAAAGACAAATCAAAAGAAAAAACTACCACTACTAATAATAATCGAGGGGGTCAAATTTAATGAAAAAACCAATAGCTTTTTTATTATGTTTTTTAATGATTTTCACAGCATTACTGCCAATGCAAAATGCTAATGCGTATGATGCTTCACTTATTCCGAATCTTCAGATTCAACAAAAGAACATTCCAAATAATGATGCAATGAATTTTGTAAAAGGTTTAAGACTTGGATGGAATCTAGGTAATACATTTGATGCTTTTAACGGTACAAATATTACTAATGAATTGGATTATGAAACATCATGGAGCGGTATCAAAACAACTAAGCAGATGATAGATGCAATAAAGCAAAAAGGATTCAATACTGTTCGTATTCCTGTATCCTGGCATCCACACGTAAGTGGTTCGGATTGCAAAATCAGTGATGTGTGGATGAATCGTGTTCAAGAAGTAGTAAATTATTGTATAGCTAATAAAATGTATGTTATTTTAAACGTACATCATGACGTTGACAAAGTAAAAGGTTATTTCCCAAGCAGTCAATATATGACAAGTTCTAGGAATTATATTACTAAAGTTTGGGCACAAATTGCTGCTAAGTTTGCAAACTACGATCAACATCTTATTTTTGAAGGAATGAATGAGCCTCGTCTTGTAGGTCATGCTAATGAGTGGTGGCCTGATCTGACAAATTCAGATATTCTTGATTCTATTAATTGTATTAATCAACTTAATCAGGATTTTGTTAATACAGTACGTGCAGCAGGTGGAAACAATGCAAGCAGATATCTAATGTGTCCAGGATATGTTGCATCTCCTGACGGAGCAACAAACGATTACTTTAGATTGCCAAATGATTCAGGTAATAATAATAAAATAATCGTATCTGTACATGCATACGTACCTTGGAATTTTGCAGGATTGGCAATGGCTGAGGGAGGTACAAATGCTTGGAATTTATATGATTCAAAAGATCAAAGCGAAGTAACTTGGTTTATGGATAATGTTTACAATAAGTATACAAGCAGGGGTATTCCTGCAATAATCGGTGAATGTGGAGCTGTAGATAAGAACAATCTAAAGACAAGAGTAGAATATATGTCCTATTATGTTGCATCAGCTAAAGCACGTGGTATATGTTGCGTATTGTGGGATAACAATAACTTCTCAGGTACTGGTGAATTATTTGGTTTCTTTAATAGAAGTACCTGCCAGTTCAAATTCCCTGAAATTATAGATGGAATGGTGAAATATGCTTTCGAAGCGCAGAATGATCCAGACCCAGTAATTGTATATGGAGATTATAATAACGATGGAAGTGTTGATGCGCTTGATTTTGCAGGCTTAAAGAAATATATTTTGACTGCTGACCACGCCTATGTTAAAAATTTGGATGTTAATGTGGACAATGAAGTAAACGCATTTGACCTTGCAATTTTGAAAAAATTCCTGCTTGGTATGGTAAGCAAACTTCCAAGCAACTAAGCAATTGTTTCTAAAAAAAGTATCATTCAGTAGGGGGATTATAACTTGCTGAATGATACTTTTTTTATGCTTCTATTTTTTAGAAAAAGAGCTTTGCCGTATATATTTACCTTCTTGTTTATAAATGGTATTATTGGTATATAATGTATAAATTATAAAGGGGGACAAAAAATGAAAAGTTTAAGAAAAACTAAAGTGGTTTTTGCTATGACACTGATACTTACTTTGTTGATTACCTGCTGTGCATTTCCTGTAGCGGCTCAGGATGGTGGTTTAGTTATTGGTGATGCAAATGGGGATGGAATTGTTAATTTGACTGACTTGGTTATGCTGAATCGATACATAGCCGGTAGCCTAGATAATTTCCCATATAATATGGCGGACTATACAATGGATGTTAATGATGACGGATATATTAACCAGCAGGATGCCGACCTGCTTAACAGGTTTATATCAGGCACACTGGCATCGCTACCTTCAACAGATATAATTAAAAATATGCCCCAAACAGTATTTCAATTTAGCTATGTGAATGGTGCATGGGTTTATACAAATATAAATGTAACTATAGATAATCAAGGAAATGTTTATGCTAACGGAACCTTAACACCAAAAGTAGATCCCTCGACCATAAAAGTACCAAGAATTGAGCTTGAGGCAATGTATATGGATTTATACTTGGCATCTCAAGGCGCAATATCAAACCCTCAGAATGCCGCTTGTGATATAGGGATAAGTGCTTATAGTGGAAATATCGTAAAGAATGGATATTTTCAGAATGTATTTTTGAAGAAACACGGCGATATTGACCAGGAGAATCTATCGCCGTACACTCAGACTTTGGTGGATTGGCTTGATGGATATGTAAATATGATCTACTAAAAAAGCTATAGTAACCTATCTGATAATGATATATAATATTGATTGCAGATGTTTGCAAATATTATACATAGATAGGGGAATATGTAAACACATGGTACAATCAGGTAAAGAATTTATAATGGAAAATGTTCTGTCTCTTAGAAAAAAGATGACTCAGAGGCAATTAGACGACGAAATGGAGAAAATAGGAGAATTTCTTGTAAGTAATGGTACAACTCAAGCCGGGCCTATAGTTACGGTAACTTTTTCAATCGATACAAAAAACGAAGAACCTTTATTGGATATGGAAATACTTGTACCTATGGATAAGGAGTTGGAACTATCGGGTGACTATGTATTTAAACCTTTGTTTAAGGTAACAAATGCAGTTTATGCAAGACACAAAGGTAATCCGGCTGATTTGCAGAAGACGTATAATGAAATGCTTTTATTTATTCAGGAAAATAATTTGCAGCAGATAACAGTAGGGTACAACGTTCTTATCAATGAGCCTATGCCCGGACTGACCATTGATGATATGATTATAGACGTCTATATAGGAATAAATCCAAATATTCTTTAATTTAAAGTTTTATATGTGTAATATTTGAAATTGTTAATCCTCATAGTAAGGGTTATCTAAATGTAACAGCTATAATAATATAAATGAATTTAAAAAGTACCAGACTTATAGTTTGGTACTTTTTTGTATTTTAATGTTTGTATACTGATTATTATGTTAGTCGCTTATTCATATATACAGTTAAGCATTTTTTTATTTCTTGTAAGATATTAATCTCAAGTTTCTCTGCATCAATAAAATTTTCTCTGACAATGGAAAGTAAAGCTTTATCCAAAGTAAAGGAATATTTGGTCGAGGAATAAAACGCAGATTCCAACAATTCACATAGATTCTTAATGTTTAAAAAAATGTTCTCCGGAAAATTGGTTAGATTATTCTCATTTAAATATTTAAGTTTAAATTCTAAATTGTACTTATTTTCTATCAATGATTTCATCTTATATAATACATGTTTATTTTCCTCCTTTCCTAAGTAATTTTTATCAGAGTTGGATATAGTGTTAATTAGATCTTCATAATAACTTCTATAACTGGATACTCCAAATCTCTTTAAACGATAACCCATTTTTCCGTTGTTATTTACCCGTTCTAAAGTTTCTCCGCCACTAAGGCAGTTACATATTTCTTCATAAAAAATATCAAGTCTAGGCTTTCTGTTGAAATGTTTATTTAGGTAAAAAACACTTGCGGGAAGCTTAGTCCGGTATATCCAGGTCCATCGATCGAAGTCAATGGTGAAAATCTCAAGCATACTTTCAAAGGCATGTTTTATGATATCATAACTTATTGTATGCTCTCCCCATAAACAACCGTCGATATTAATATCGATAAAATTAAATACCTTTGAGTCATTATCATAACCATAAATCAGTAAATCATGGGGATAATGTTCCTTTTGATAATGAGGGCTACCCTTTATGTAAAATCTGTCGCAATAAAGTACAACATATCCATCCTGATTTATTGCATCAATAACTGCACCAACAATATCCCTTTTATCCGATATATCTTCAAATTGCAGAATCTCGTCATAGATACACAAGAATTCCCTGGAACTCCACTCGTAATACAGCACATCGTATGTTTCGTCAACAAAATAGTTATTAAAATTCTCAATAAACCAGGGTATATTCTTGCTGTCGGATAGAATAGCAGCAAGTCTTAGAAACGTCCAGCATTCTGTAGTGAAGCCGGTATTAATAGTTATGGGTAATTTCTTTTGCATATTAGGCTCCTATCTGCGTGCCCTGCACGCGTATAAAATTCAAAAAATCTTCTTCAATCTTTCCCCTTGTTCAAATAGAACTATTATATATTTAGTATACAATTACATTTTTTTACATCCGACTATACTTTCAATAGTCAAATTGTAAATGTTCCCAATTAAAATATAATAAGAATTTATATTTTAGTTGGGAATTATAGGCATTTTTATGTAATTTACGGAATTTTTGCGATGCTAATTCGACTTG
This sequence comes from Bacillota bacterium, assembly GCA_023390335.1. Lineage (GTDB taxonomy): Bacteria > Bacillota > Clostridia > Acetivibrionales > DSM-1351 > Ruminiclostridium. The sequence continues at coordinate 148,553 of JAEWCZ010000066.1, forward strand.
TACTATTGAATAGTTTTTATTAGGAAAAATATTCCTATAATAAAAGCTAGTAGCACGTAAGGCAACAAGAATAATAAATTTGATTAGGGGGTATTATGTGGAACAAGATTCACTCTTATATTATAGCATTTTAAAATCATGGGAAATATGTAGCAAAAATAGTGTACCAATCGATATACAGAAACCCATTGTAACTCTGACTAATGAAGGGTTAAAAAAAATTACAGAAAAAAAAACATTTAATATCAGATTATAATGATTTTTTATGTAGACATATCGAAACTGTTAAAAACATAGACGGTAATTTCTGGATTTTACTGTTTGATGGGGACGGCTATCTGTTGAATGCCAAGTATAGACCAGGAGCATCTGTAAGAAAGAATTCGCATAAAGTATTTCTTACACCTGGGGTGTTATTTAAAGAGGAAAGTATAGGGACAAATGCTGTTTCAATTGCTAAATTACTAAATAAACCAGTATGTTTAAACCCCGAATTTCATTATTGCAGTATATTAAAAAAATGGTATGAGTATTGTGTGCCTATCAATAAAAGCAGTCTTACCAATGCATATGTATCTGTGGTCAGTACACAGAATCCCTTATCAAGGGCATTAAAAGGATTTATTGATTTATTAGGTTTTAATTTGCAAATAGACAATCATACAGTGAATTGTGATTTGACGAGACCATTAACGGCAAAGCAAATTGTTATGGTAAAAATGATAGCCAAGGGATTATCCGATGAGCATATGTCGCTGGAACTAAATCTTTCATTATCTACTATAAAATATCATAATCAGGAGATATTTAAAAAATTAAATGCAACCGGCAGGGTTGATGCTGTAATGAAAGCAATCATATTAAACGAATTAACACTAAATGATTTATTCGATATTTTTTCTTAACACTATATTGTCTTGTAACATCTTATGGTTAATTTATATTTTTATGATTTTGTAAAATTATAAAGAAATTTTAATTAAAAAGGAGCTTAGAAATGAACGGGAAAAGTATAAGATTGTCAAGGTTTATCAACACAACTACTAATAAGACTTGCATCGTTCCTATTGACCACGGCGCAACATTGGGTCCAATTGATGGTATTCAGGACTACTCTGGCACAATAAGGAAAATATTAGATGGCGGTGCTGATGCTGTTATTCTTCACAAAGGTCTCTTACGTAGTATTGCGAATTGCCCGGAACTGGCAAAAGGAAACTATCTTCTACATTTATCGGTTTCAACAATTCTGAGTATGGATCCTACATATAAGGTACTGGCCGGTACAGTGGAAGAAGCGGTCAGATTAGGCGCTGAAGGGGTTTCCGTACACGTTAATCTTGGAGTTGCATCAGAACCTGAAATGATAAAAGATTTGGGAGCAGTTGCAAGGGCGTGCATGGAATGGGGAATGCCTTTGCTTGCAATGATGTATAGCCATAAAATTCCTAATGATTTTCATCACATTATGCATGCTGCACGTTTAGCACAGGAATTGGGTGCGGATATAGTTAAAGTAACTTATCCCGGGAGTTATGAAAGTACCGGTGAATTGATAAATAGTGTACAAATACCTGTAGTTATTGCAGGGGGAGCAAAGGTGGACAACACGAAAGAACTTCTATATTTTGTCGATGCCGCTGTAAGGGCTGGTGCGGCCGGAGTTGCTATAGGGCGCAATGTTTTTTTACATAAAGACCCTGAGTTTATCACAGGGATTATCAGTAAGCTTATACACGGTACATTAAGTATCGGGGACAGTCTGAACAAACTTGAGGAATGGGAGTATACCAATGGTGAACGATGTAGAGTATAGGCTAAAGCGAATTCTGAAAGAGAAGCTTGGGGTTGATGAAAATGCGGATATAAGGTCGGAAGATAGTTTTCATTACTGGAACCTTAACTCTTTAAGCTTTATTAGATTAATTGTTGAGGTGGAAAAAGAATTTGGATTGGAAATAGAAGAAGACAGTATTAACATGGACAAGCTTGGAACATTAAGGAGTCTGGCAGAATATATACAAAATAACATTGCTGCCGGTACATAAACGAAGGGAGCATAAAAGTGGCAAAAACAATTGAAGCTTATCTCACGAAAGCAGCAAAACTTACAGCTTCTATCGAGCAATCCGCTTTTTATGATATTTTAAATGAAATTAAGCGTATTTCAAAGAGAAGACATACTGTATTTGTTATTGGGAATGGTACAAGTGCTGCCACAGCCTGCCATTTTGCCAATGATTTAACGAAAAATGCAGGAGGGAGAATAGCCAGCAAGCTTGGATTTGGCATTAAAGTCATTGCACTTCCGGAGAACATGTCCTTTTTTACGGCTGTTTCCAACGATATATGTCTAGAACAGACATATACAGAATATCTCCGTGCATATGCTTCGGCGGGTGATTTGGTTATGATATTTTCTTCCCAGACTCCACACCGAAATTTGATAGAAGCAGCAAAATTCAGCTATGCGAGGGGGCTGCGTGTTGTTTCAATTACAGGGAATATACCGGGAGCACTGGCAGAGAACTCCCATGTTCTATATCAGATTAGAAGCAGCATACCGGAACATGTTGAAGACATGCAGGAATTTTTGTGTCATAGTTGGGCGATCCTGCTGCGGGAAGAACTCACCCAGCCAGTTGTATTTCTAGATAGGGATGGTGTTATCAATGAGGACAGACCTGATTACATAAAGTGCTGGAATGAATTTAATTTTCTTCCCGGCGTGGCGGATGCAATTAGCCAGCTTAACAAAATAGGCTATGCAGTAGTGGTTGTAACAAATCAGTCTTCAATTGGACAAAAAATTATGAGTGAAGAAACGTTGGAGGAGATTCATAAAAGAATGTGCGATACTTTGTTACGACAAGGAGCAATTATCAGCAAAATATACTATTGTCCACATACCTCCTCTGAAAATTGTAGTTGCCGAAAGCCGGAAAACGGATTGATCAGAAAAGCATTTGAAGAACTGCCATTGGACATGGAAAATGGCATTCTAATAGGAGACAGGGTTACCGATATCGAAGCAGGCATTAAATCTTCGCTTACCACAATTTTACTAACACACGGACGAGACAACCGAAACAACGTAATGGTAACACCCGATTATTCAGTGAAGGATTTAACTGCGGCAGTCCAGTTGATTCTTAGCAATGAATTCAAACCAAAAATCAATAAGGGAGGGCTTTTATGTTAGCTCTAGTTACAGGTGGGGCGGGTTTTATAGGTTCACATATCGTAGATGCGCTTCTTGCCAAAGGCTATGAAGTACGTATATTGGATACGATGAAAGAACCGGTACACCCAGAGGGACGAATCCCAGACTATTTATCAAAGTATACAGAGGTTATCGTAGGGGACATACGCGACAAGTCTGTAGTATTGCGGGCACTTGAGGGAGTTGAAGTTGTTTTCCATGAGGCTGCCCATCAGGGATATATGCCAGATTACAGTACCTTTTTCGATGTTAATAGCACTGGTACCGCAATGTTGTTTGAGGCTATTGCAGAAAAAAGATTGAATATCAAAAAAATAGTAATTGCGTCATCGCAGGCGGTATATGGAGAGGGTCAATACTTTTGCAAAGAACATGGGGAAGTCAACCCGATGCCAAGGCCTATCCAACAACTGATGAATAGACAGTGGGAACATACTTGTCCCATATGCGGCAAACCTATGGAAAATAAGAAAGCAGTGGAGACGTCTATTAATCCCAATTCGCAATACGCCATGTCAAAATACACACAAGAAATGATAGGTTTTAATCTTGGCAAAAGACTTAATATTCCGGTAGTTTGCTTAAGGTATTCTATCGTATTAGGGAAAAGGCAGTCTTTCTATAATATGTATACGGGAATACTTCGGAGTTTTACAACCCAACTCATGTTCAACCAAGCACCAGTAATTTTTGAAGACGGCAAAATGCTAAGGGATTACATACATATTGATGATGTGGTACAGGCAAATATGAGGGTACTAGAAGATTCAAGGGCAGATTTCCAGTCCTTCAATGTCGGAAGTGGTATTAGTACCAATGTATTAGAATTTTATAAAGAAGTAGCCCAAACCATGGATAGTAAATTAATTCCTATCATAAACGGCGAGTTCAGGGTGGGTGATGTACGTCATATCGTATCGTCCAGTGCAAAGCTTGAAGATCTGGGGTGGAGATGCAAAAAGAACTTGCATAATATGATCGGTGATTATATTGAGTACTTGAATACGGCAGGAAATATTGAAGATGTATATGCTACTGCCATGAAGGATATGCAAGGTAAGTCAGTCATTATGAAATCCGCATTGAGTCGGTAGCAGACAATAGGTTACCAATGCATCTCAGTTCCATGATATGGGAGTGCATAATTATGAGAAGGAGGAGAAGTTTTGGTTATTACAAAAACACCGCTAAGAATTAGCTTTTTTGGTGGAGGTACTGATATGAAGCAGTTCTGGATGGAGGAAGATGGGTGTGTCCTTAGCTGCACTATCAATAAATATATCTATGTAATTGTTAATAAAAGCTGTGACCGGTTAATACATGTTAAATATTTTGAACAAGAGAATGTTGATTCTATAGATAAAATAAAACATGATCTGGTACGCGAAACAATGCGCAAAGCAGGAATAGACGGTGGAATCGAAGTTGTGATTTTATCGGATATTCCACATACCGGAAGCGGGTTAGGATCTTCCAGCACTTTAACAGTAGGACTGCTTAATGCATTCTATACATATTCAGGGAGAAAGGTTTCTAAAGAGACCTTGGCGCAGCAGGCATGCGAGATTGAAATTGATATCCTTGGTAAGCCTATCGGAAAGCAAGATCAATATATAGCAACTTATGGGGGATTGAATAAAATAGTATTTAAACCGGATGGGAGTGTAAAGGTACAACAGGTTGAACCGGCATATAACATTTTACCAACTTTACGGAAGTATTTACTGTTGTTTAATACCGGGATCGGGCATAAAGCAGAAGACATTCTTGAAGAACAGACAAGACTAATTACTCAGACAAGGCCTATTTTGAGGAAAATAAAAGAACAGGTTAATGATGCTTTGGAAATTTTATCTAATGGAGATGTTGAGGAACTGGGAGCATTGATGCAGGAAGGCTGGAGATTAAAATGCCAACTTGCAAGCCAAATAAGCAACAACTTTCTTAACGGGTTAATTGATAGGGCATATAAGGCAGGGACTATGGGTGCAAAGATCACAGGGGCAGGTGGTGGAGGATTCCTTCTCGTCTTCTGCAAACCGGAATTACATGGGACTGTACGTAATGAACTGATTGGTTTAACAGAATTTGAGTTTGATTTGGAATTAAACGGAACCCAAATATTGATGGATAGTGAAAAGAGGTAATTGCAATGACACTGTCAACAATGATTGAAGACTTTAATAAGTCTTTAAATGATATATCCAACGAACAAATTAAGAATTCTGCCCAATATATTCTGGATGCACTGAAAAAAAAATGTAGTGTATTTATTTGCGGAAACGGAGGAAGCGGAGCCAATGCCAATTTGTTCGCCGCTACCATGTCAAAAATTGTGACGGAAAGCTGTCATATACGTGTGATCAGTTTGAATTCCAACATGGCAGTCATAACTCATGTGGCTGAAAGTTTTAACTATAGTGATGTATTCAGCATGCAAATTGCAAACTTAGCACATGGTGCAGACATGCTAATTGCTATCAGCGGAAGCGGGAATTCTCCAAACATACTGGAAGCAGTAGCCACTGCGAAGGATTTGGGAATGTATACTATTGGTTTAACCGGAATGGGTGGCGGAAAGCTGTCTTCTATGGTGGATGCCCCAATTGTCGTGAATTCAGACAACATGGAACTAATTGAAACAATACATACCGTAATTCTCCATGCCATTTCTATCTGGGTGGCGGAAAAGGTAGCCGAATGAAGATGTCATTTTCTATATCATGGAGGTAAATGTGAATACAGATTATAAAAAAGGAACTGCAACCTTTGTAATGGCACATTGGAGTCAAAATCACGAAGAAAGCAGGGAAAATCTGAAACAAGCAGTAGATGGAATATTAAATCAGACGGACGATAATTGGCAAATTGTTATTGTGGATGACTTGTCTCCTTGCCTTAAGGCCAGAGAATACTTAAAAAGAATAAAAGAGCTTAAACCTGAAAAGATTCATTTAATATTTAAAGAAACAAACGATGGACCGGGAATAAGCCGTAATATGGGTATTGAATGGGCATATAAAAATAATTCGCCTATTATCCTCTTCAATGATGCTGATGATATATCCCACCCTGAAAGACTAGACACTGTTAGAAGAATTTTTATGAAAGACCCCGAAGCCGGAGTTGTATATTCTACATTCAAAGTGATTGACGAAAATACGAAACCCGTTCCAGAGAGTGCGTTGACTCCATCCATACTAGAAATTCTTGAAGGGCACAGGGAGAACCCGGTGCAAGGGAAGGATGTATGGGTACAAATAGGTACTATAAAGGGATATACCAACCTTACTTCATCAACGGCTGTAAAAACCGAAATAGCATATAAATATCCCTTCCCAGGCGTTAGGGTATCCGAAGATCAGCATGCATGGTTAAGGTATTCAGCAGGAGGAGGAAAGTTTGTATATGCTGCCGGTATTCCCTCATTATATAGAATTCCTCAAGGTACTCCCACAGTTTCTCGTGCAAGGATAGAAGGATATTATTCAGAGAAAGCGGCTATTGACACACAAGGTTTTTTGGAAGCAATAAGAATTTATGACGAAGTAACAGGCCTACGTACTGAAGACAGAGACAGCCTATTGATAAAATTTTATCTTAAACTGGCTGAAACACTTAGCAGAGAAGACCAAAACAGTTTAGCCAGAGATCAAGTTGTCAAAGCTGCTGGGATTTCAAGAATAAAGACCAAGGAGCAGATAGCTCTGAGAGGATTGCAGAGATATATATGGACTGAAATTTAAATTTATTTACATAAAGGCAGGAATTATAATGGCAGAACTACGGTGGAATCCTTTATTAAGAGACTGGGTAATCATTGCACCAAAACGACAGGGAAGACCTGTAATATCAAAGGAACAATGCCCTTTTTGTGTGGGTTCAGGGAAGGTACCAAAGGATTATGATGTATACAGCTTTGAAAATGACTTTTCTGCCTTGTCTCAAAATTTTTCGGACGATCCTTTACCTTCCGATGATGCTAGTGAAGTTAATAGAAGCAAGGACGCATATGGCAAATGTGAGGTTGTCTTGTATTCACCCGAGCACACGGCAAGCCTGTATCAATTGCCGGTGGAGCATCTGGAGAAGTTGGTGGGGTTGTGGATCAAGCGGTTTAATGCTTTAAAAGCAGATAAAAGAATAAAGTATATTTACATATTTGAAAACCGGGGCGAGCTTGTAGGGGCTACCATGTCACATCCTCATGGACAAATATACGGCTATTCCTATATACCCAAAAGGGCAATGGTAGAGATTGAATCCTGTGAAGAATATTTCAGAACACAGAATACCTGTCTGATATGTGAGATGCTACAAAATGAATTGAAAAATAGGGATAGAATTATTTTAGAAAATGACAGTTTTGCAGCCTTTGTACCATTCTTTAGCGAATGCCCTTATGGAGTATATGTTGTCAGTAAGAACCACAGAAATAATCTGGAACAGTTCAACCATCAAGAGAGGTCTGAATTAGCAGGTATATTAAAGGATATTACAGGAAGTTTCGATATGTTGTTCAAATATCCCTTCCCGTATATGATGTGCATGCAACAGGGGCCTGTAAACAGTGGGGATTTTGGAGCACATTCCCACTTTCATATAGAATTTTTTTCTCCTATGAGGTCAGAGCGAAGTCAAAAGTTTAATGCAGCTGGTGAAACTGGTGCATGGGCGCACATTAACCCTACCAGACCTGAGGAGAAAGCTTTGGAGCTGCGCAGAGCATATAGACAATATAAAGAAAAAGAGGAAGGAGAGAAATCAATGTGATAATGAATGACAAAAGCCAGGAGAAAAGAGTAAATTCAATAGAGACATATATGAGTGAATTTAGTGCGGTAAGGCATGAAGGAGTGGGTGGCTGTGAGTTTGCTGGAATATCCAGTGTAACTTATGCAGAAATATCTAAAGATGCTTTTATGAAATACTACCAGGATAGCCTATTGGAGCTCAGGAATGTGGAATACCTTTCTCCCCTGGTGGTAGAAATCAAAAATCCGCAGGAAATTCGGACCATTATAAAAAAAGAAAGTGACCATCTGAAGTTTATTATTTCCAGCAGAACGGAGCAAGAGGGTGCAGAGGAAAGTTTACAGTGGATTAAGCATGCCGAAGGCTCAATGTATAAGCTTGTAGAGAGTGAAACACCCCAATTTACGTTAAAAGACCTTAAAGACAAATGTGACAGTGATAAAAAAACAAAAGAGATTAATGCTGTGACAGGGATTTCAGGCCCCGTAAGGGTATGGGATTGTATCGCTCATACATACACAGGTGAAGGTGAAGCCCTGATAGAATTGGATACCCCGGACGAAGTAATAGAAGAATTGAAAGGACATATTTTACACCCATGCTTAACAGATTGTATTATAGACACTGCCATTAAACAGTTTGCCGGGAACGGGTTGAAATCAATTTCCTGTGAAAACATGAAATTTTACGGGGTGATTACAAGTAAAACTTATGCTTATATCCGGAAAAGTAATAAAAAAGCAAACAACATCAAAGAAGTTGGTTATCACATTACGTTGTTTGACGAATCGGGAAACAGAATCTCTGAAATTCGAAATTATATAATAAGATATGGGCAAGCAGAGGAAAACACAGAAGACAAAGAGATTAAAATCGAAAAATCCAAACCACACAAAGATATAGGATACGCTACAGCCAAACACGGAAGGCCTGTAGAGGATATTAGTAAGCAAAACAAGACTTCTTTGTTCATTAGCGAATTGTCCTGGAGACAAATGAACTGTAGGGACAGGATTATCGCTTTTCTGCTGAGTCATAAAAACGAGGCTCTTGTCAATTATTTTAAGTTTTTTATTGGAGCAAAGAGGGGCTACAAATTAAAAGAAACGGAGATAGCACAACCGGGAGACTGGATAGAAGAGGTTTTTCACAACCGGATATTGAACCGTTTCGGGTATTCGGTAAATGTAACAAGAGTTGACAAACCGGAAGATATTCATGATAGGATTTCCAATTTTATCGACAAGGGGAAACCCGTAGGCTTTTGGATGGACGAATACCACATCTTCTATACACCTTTTTATCATAAATCTCATACTGGTCATATAGCTGCTATAAATGGCTATAACAAGGACAACAGGCTATATTCCATTATTGACCATAATCATCTCCGAATAAATAACCCTTCTCAATTCATTGATTACGGACAGTTTTATTGTACCTATGAGGTACTTGAGAATATCTATTCAGGTATGAGATCGGAGTATCAATTTGTCATTACCCTGGACGAGACCTCGGAAGGAAATTTGCCGAAAATGGAAGATTTACAAAGACAGATAATAAGTATTCTCAAGTATTTGGCCGATAGTGGACAAGCCGGTAATGATTCCTGGACCATCTACAACAGCAGCAACAAGGGTGACAATTTTGATACAGGAAGTGTTGATGATTTGTATGTACAACTTGGCGGTAAAGAACTAATGCTAGATACTGTTTTGAACTATTTCTGCTGTGAACAGGAGAGGAAAAGTTTAGTAAAAGAATTATCATATAAAATAATCCAAAAATCCAACATGTTAGTTGACAACTATATAACAGGTCTATACAGAGGTAAAGGGATACCACGTGATAAAACATTGGACTATATTCAAACCATTCAAGGTGATAGTGTGCAGTTGTTTCGGGAAATATTGAAGCAATATTCTGAGGATAAATAATTAATCGATTGGAGGAAGAAAGTATGGAGGAATTTACTACAATAGTAGATTGTTTTGAAGCACAGGTAGAGAGATTTCGCGATAGAATTGCAGTAAAGACAAAAGTTAATAGTATGACCTATGACAGTTTAAATAAATTAGCGAATCTTATTGCTCGTCAGATATTGAACTGCTGTCCGGTCAGCCAGGAAACAGATGTGCAAACGATAGCCATGGTATTTGAACACGATACGGCTATGATTGCAGGAATCATAGGTATTCTCAAGGCTGGAAAAACATATGTCGCGCTTGATCCTACATATCCGGTGGACAGATTGTCGTATATGCTTGGAGATTCAAAGGCAAAGCTCATTATAACCAATGATAATAATTTAAAACTTGCTAATGAGTTGAGCAGACAGGCAGACTATCCCGTCCACATCTTGAATCTAAATTCATTAGACGTAAATGGAGTATGTAACAATTTAAATCTACAAATAACTTCAGAACAGGCTGCCTATATTCTATATACATCAGGTTCAACAGGCAGGCCCAAGGGAGTAGTACAGTCACATCAAAATATACTGTATTTTGCACATTGTTTCGTCAAAAACTTAGAGATCACATTTGAAGACAGAATGGCCTTATTAACCTCCTACAGCCATACTATGGCGGCAATAGATATTTTCAGTGTTCTTCTAAGTGGTGCAGCCTTATGCCCCTATGACATCAAGGCTGAAGGGAATATGGGGAAGCTTGCTAATTGGATAAAAGAAGAAGAAATCACTATTTACCACTCTGTACCCACGGTTTATCGCTACTTTATAGAAACAATCACCAGCAGGGAGCAAGTCTCAAGTATAAGAACCATAGTCGTAGGAGGTGAAACGGTATATAAAAACGATATAGAGCTGTATAAAAAATATTTCTCGGAAGCATGTTTATTTGTCAATCTATTCGGATCTTCTGAATTAATTATCGCCATGATAAATGTTATATCCAAGGAAAAACCATTTATAAACAATTCAGTACCTATTGGTTTCCTTGTAAAAGGAGTAGATGCGTTGCTGCTGGATGAGAATGGAGACGAGGTTGGAACAAACGGTATCGGTGAGCTCGTTTACAGAAGCAGATACCTAACTCCCGGCTATTGGAAGAGGGATGGGCTTATACAAGACATATTTCCAAAGGATACGCTAGATAGTGAAATTAGGATTTACCACAGCGGTGATTTAGGAAAGATTCTGCCTGATGGGAGTATTGATTATATCGGACGAAAGGATTTTCAGGTAAAAATTAGCGGAAACAGAGTAGAGATGGGGGAGATTGAAGCAAAGTTGTTAAACCATCCGTCAGTTACGGAAGCAGCCGTCATAGCAAAACAGAATCTTAAAGGGAACAATTACCTTTGTGCTTTCTTTGTTTCTGACAGAGAGCTTTCCTCAGCAGAACTTAGAGAATATCTTAAGATGGATTTACCTGATTACATGGTACCATCCTATTTCCTGAGACTGGTAAAAATGCCCCTAACAGAGAATGGAAAGCTAGACAGGAAGGAACTGGATAGGATTAAGATAGCTATTAACAATTTAAAAGAGGAGGATCAGCCTGAGGACGAAACAGAAGCAATGATGGTGGAGGTTTGGAAAGAAATACTGGACTTAGACCAGGTAGGGGTTAATAAGAGCTTCTTTGATATGGGCGGTAATTCCATACTGGCTATCAAGTTTGAAGTAGAAATGGAAAAGAGAGGTTTAAATCTAAACTCAAATGATGTTTATCAATTTAAAACCATTCGGAAACTTGCACTTTATATAAAGAATCCGGGAGAGGCCATTCAATGCAGCCGGGATACCGATACTAAATGTGAAAAATACTGTACAGGGCAGGAAAGAAAATAGTAAAGGGAGGGTGGAAGAGGATGATTACGGAGAACTTGAACCGGAAGATACTAAATAACATAATTCCTTTCAATGATATATTCTATAGAACCTGTTACTTTAATGCACTTATACCGATAGTAAAGCACTTTAATAAGAGCATTCTGCCTTTCTTAGTTAACGAGATTATTATGTACGGTTATAAAAATGTGGAAGAGAAAAAAATCATTGAATATATACCTGTTAATCCCTTAAACAATGTATTTGACCAGATAGGACTTAAGATCATAACAAACACAGAAAGCAGCAACCTCATAAGTGATATTAGGAGGGCGATATCCAAAGGGAGGCCGGTAATTCTGTGGATTGATTGTTTTTATTCTCCTATCAGGTCTGATATGTATCAAAAGAACCATTGGGAGCACTGTATTGTGGTATATGGTTATGATGATGACCTTGAGGTTTGCAACATTATTGAACATCAGAATAGGGATAATTTATCCTACATAGCGCAGGTAATGAAGTTCCAGGATATTTTAAATTGTTGTAAAGGCTATCATGAACACTTTTATAGGAAGATAAATATGCCAGTATATATGGAGTTTTACTGTGAGCCAGAGAACGCCTGTGCAGTTGAGGAGGAGAGTTTATACGACTATATACATCGCTTTAAAGAAAATATGTCAGGCTTTAAAGAGAATTTGTATGCCCGAATAGAGTCACTAAAAGATTACAAGAGAGATTTCGCGTACATCACCGGCTGTCGGGAGCTGTTGGATAGGAATATTGAAGGTATGCTCTCTGCACTTAATCAGGCCATTAATATAAAACAAGTTGAAATCTACAGGATGAATAAGCTTTATGACGGACATTTAAAATTGTTGGAACTTCTGGAACAAATTTTGATGAAATGGGAGTATATCAGAAAAGTAATAGCAAAATATCTATATTCTTCGGTCTATAAAGAAGAAACTTTTTCTTCTGCTACTGAAACTATTGAACAAATATATAATCTTGAGATTCAATTTAATATGGAACTTTTTAACCTTTTGAGTCAATAGAATTAACTTTGAACTTGCGTTGTGCGTATAGAGGGGAGTTTAAATGAAGAAATTCAGTTTTGTTGTTCCGACCTATCAGAATAAGAGGTTGGTAAAGAATACGTTGGCATCTTTAAACTATCAGAAGGGTTATGGATGTGATGATTATGAAGTAATCTTGGTGGATGATGGATCAACCGATGGTACAAAAGAATATATACAGGGAGTAAACAAAAATTATGATTTAAAATATCTATACTTGGAGAGAAGCAGTGATTCCTGCAGTGGTAGAGCCAGAAATAAGGGATGGCAGGAAGCCACAGGTGAAATAATCATATTTATTGATGGAGATATCCTGGTAAAGGAGGACTATTTACAGGAAATTGACAGATGTATGAGTATGACAGAGAATACGCTTGTCATTGGAACAGTTATAATGCTGCTGGAAGATACGCCGTATGAAATGATCTGTGACAGGGATGCTTTTCGTGAAAAAATTTGCCATGTTACAAAATTTGTCCAGTTATTGGATCCGAGATATTTCTTATATTATAAGTTCTCGTATAATGAGGCAAATCAGTTCTATCCCTGGCTTCAAGTGTATGGTGCCAACCTGGCAGTTAAGAAGAAATGGCTTTATGAGACTGGTGGATTTGATGAAAATTTAAAAAAATGGGGCCACGAGGACATTGAACTGGGATATAGGATGTACGAAAAAGGAGTTAAGATTGTTGTATCAAGTAAATTAGAGGTTTTTCATCAGTTTCAGTGGACATTATCTGAGGCATTAGCTCACAGGAATACAGTTGGTAAATCAAAAGCAAATATTGATTATCTTCTGGAAAAGCACCCCAACGCAATACGTGCACCTAAGGATGCAATATATAGTTACTTTCGAGGATTGCATGCGATTGACATGGCGCCTAAAAAGAATAGATTTTGCAAACGTACCGTCCTTGAGTTCAAAAATATAAAAGAATTGGAAAACATTAAAAAAACAATAGTTGCTTTATCTAAGGAAGAGGGGAACGAAATCATAGTCAAGGATTTTGTCGAGGAATCTGATTTGGATATATGGATTCAGCTGCAAGAGAAGAGTGCTTCCATTCCACGATACTATCCTATGTCCAAAATTGTTACATATAAAAAATTTATGGGTTATAGGATGGCAATATTTAATTTGAAGTTTTTATACGGTTGTCTTGTAAGAAAAGCTTGGACAATCAAGCACGGAAATAGCGTTACAAAAAAATAACTTGTTAAAGGAGGTAAGAAATGATTTACAGTGAGTTTTTTATCGAAGAAGACACGAAATGTTCTAGTAATGAAGCTGAATTAAAACAAAGATGTTGTAAATGTATTCTTCCTTACAATTATAAATTTGCTGAATTTGGTGTGGAAAAAAGTGATAGAACATGTAAATATTGTAGAGAATTTGAAGCCAAGGAATTATTAGGAATCGATCAATTTGTAAAGGACATAAATTTAGGTGATAAAGAAAGAATAGGGGTTACTGTTAGCGGTGGGAAAGATAGTATTTTTGCATGGAATTTACTGACGCAATTATTCGGGAAGGATAGAGTTGTCGCTTTTTCACATATAAAAGAAGGATTAACGCATCCTATTGCAATAGAAAATATTGAAAATGCCAACAAAATTCTAAATACAGAATTAGTTTTGCAGAAGGATTCATTTATGATTAAGCGATTTAAGAAAAATCTGGAGATCTTATTAAAAAAACCGAATCCTGCAATTGTAAGAGTCGGATTGTGTGTAGGATGTCGTTATGGTATTACTGAAAATCTATATAAATTAGGAAGAGAAATGGAAATAACTAAATTTGTAAGCGGAGCTTCTTATTTGGAGTTAGCCCCATTTAAGGAAGAATTATTGGTTGAAGGGTCTATAAATAATGATGCTAAAGAAGGGCTGTTACGTTATTTGGAGGATTATCCAGAGTTTGATTATGATGACAATTTACAATTAATATTAAGAGATCAAGATTTTAAATATAAGGGAAGTATTTCAAAAGAAAATAAAAAGAAAACTATTTTTAATGGTTATGAATTGTATGATATTGATAATTATTTAGAAAATAATCCACAACAAATAGAGGAATATGTAGTAAGTCATTTACAATGGAAAAGACCAAAAATAAGCTGGCATTTTGATTGCGTGGTTGAAAGAATAAAAGAAGTATTCTATTTTGGGTTACTGGGATATTCGGAAGCTGACTTTAAACTAAGTGCTATGGTTCGGTACGGGCTTATTACAAGGGATAATGCGTTAAAACAAGTAGGAATGGTTCAATATGATTTAAAAAATAGTTATAAATCTACAGTCGAAATGTTTAAGAAAATGCAATTGGATTATCTAATCAATGATTTAAAATCTTTTTATTTTAATAGCCAGTACTTAAATAATCCGGATTAAATTATAAAGGTTTCCTTCCATGGAAATTTGTAAAAAGCAAGGACGATAAGAACTTACAGAATAAGTTAAATTAAATAAGGAGGATACATATGAATAAGAAATTAGTTTGGTTTGATGCAAGAAATCTGAAGGATGAAGAAAAGGTATTACCTCTGGTCTGTAATCTGCGATATGAGAACTTATTGATATCTCGCGATATGCTTGATGAAATTAAAGTTCCTCACAAAATGAATCTAATTATTGAGGTAAAGTGCATTACAGAAATTGAGGAAATCCCAAAAGAAGCCATAATTTTATCCAGGGATACTGAACTTCTTCGTGAAGCACGCGCAAGGGATTATAAAACGGCATTATGTAAAAGTATCAATAATGGTGATGACATGAATTTCGCATGGCAGGAGGGGAGTAGCGCTGATTACCTTCTGGTGGAGTTTGCCGACGAATCGAACATACCGCTTGAACTGTTGATTGCACGCTTGCAGCACACAGAAACACAAATTTTGAAATCAGTTAGTAACCTGCAGGATGCTGAGATTGCTTTTGGTGTTATGGAGGTTGGAAGCGAGGGAATTCTTTTAGTAAGTGAAGATATGGAACAAATATTGGAGGTAAACAATTTTATGTCAAAGGACGAAAGAGGAAAACTGGAATTAGTGAGTGGCAGAGTTACAAAGGTTGAACATATTGGTATGGGATACAGAGCTTGCATAGATACTACAAACTTAATGAAAAATAACGAAGGCATGTTGATTGGCTCTACTTCCGAAGGCGGAGTTCTGGTTAGCTCGGAAACCCACTTTCTTCCCTATATGGAACTAAGACCGTTTCGTGTGAATGCCGGCGCGGTACACTCGTATGTATGGGCTCCTGCAGGTATGACGGCATATATGACTGAGCTTAAAGCCGGAAGCAGAGTTCTTTGTGTAGATACGGAAGGAAATACCAGAGAGCTATCTGTTGGAAGAGTAAAGACTGAGATGAGGCCACTACTAAAGATAGAATTAGAAGCTGGTGGAATAAACCTAAATGTGATTATTCAGGATGATTGGCATATACGAATTTTCTCTGCTAGTGGGGAACCACTCAACGCTTCTACAATTAAACCAGGGGATGAATTGATGACATACATCTGTCCGGGTGGGCGACATGTAGGAATAAAAATTGATGAAAAACTTAAAGAGAGATAAATCTATGGAATTAACAAGTATAGACGAAAATAAGTCAATTATAGAATGCTTTGAAGAGCAGGCAGAACTATACTGTGATAGACTTGCAGTAAAAACGGGTAAGTATTGTTCGAACTATGACAATTTAAATAAAAATGCAAACAGGATCGCACACGCGATCCTGCAGCATTACGGAGAAAAGACCTTACAAATTGCTGCTTTGCTGTTCGGACATGATGGTGAGATGATAATGGGGATCCTTGGGGCATTAAAAGCCAATCGGATTTATGTACCTTTGGACCCGACTTACCCGATTGAACGGCTTGAGTATATGCTTTTAAACTCCGAAGCAGAAGTTATCATTACCAGCAACGACCATGTATCTATGGCAGAAGAGCTAAGAAAGAAAAGCGGCAGAGCTATCAAAATCATAAACATAAGTAAAGCGTTAGAGGGCATAGTGTGTACAAACCCCCATTTAAAGATAGATGCTAAACAATCTGCATATATCATGTATACCTCTGGCTCCACAGGAAGACCAAAAGGAGTACTGCAAAGCCATAGTAATATCCTGTATTTTATAAAGTGTTATGCGAACTGGCTTCATATAACCCAAGATGACAGGATTGTGCTATTTTCTTCCTACAGCCACGCCATAGGGGCGATAATCATATTTAGTACACTATTAAATGGTGCCACCTTATACCCGTATGATATAAAAGCTGAGGGAAGTATGGAAAATCTAATTCAATGGCTGAACGAGGAAAGAATAACCGTTTATATGTCGGTACCCTCAGTGTTCCGGTACTGCATGCAAAGCCTTAGGGAAGGAGAAATACTACCACATATAAATCGGTTGGTGCTGGGAGGAGAAGCCGTATACAAGAAGGATGCAGAATTTTATAAAAGTCACTTCTCAGATAAATGTATACTGATACATTTATTTGGATCATCAGAGATATTAATAGGGTCAAGATATCTGGTAGATAAGAAAACAGAGATAAAGGGTAATATACTGCCGTTAGGCTTTCCCCCGGAAATGGTGCAAATATGTCTGCTTGGCGAAGATGGAAAAGATGTGGGACTGCACGAAACAGGGGAAATAACGTTCAGGAGCAGATACATGTCTGAAGGATACTGGAGAATGGAGGATAAGACAAAGGAAGTATTTGCTGACAGGGGCGAAAGGTTATATAAAAGCGGAGACATGGGACGTATATCGCCTGACGGGAGTCTTGAATTTACAGGCAGAAAGGACTTTCAGGCTAAGATAAGAGGCTACCGTATCGAGATGAATGAGATAGAAGCCATACTCGGCGCAGTAGATGGCATAAAAGAGAGTGTGGTTGTAGTGCTTCAAAATGAAGCGGGAGAAAACTATCTTGTTGCATATTATTCTACCGATGAGAAAATAAAACCTGAGACGGAAGAGATAAGGGAGTTTCTCAGGCAAAAACTACCGGATTACATGGTGCCTTCATTTATTATACAGTTGGAGAAGCTGCCAATAACACCAAACCGTAAAATAGACAGGAAGGCACTACCTAAACCCCAGCTGGATTTGAGGACAGAGGCAGGAGTTGAAGGACCAGAGAATGAAATAGAGGCAAAATTAATAGAAATATGGAAAGAAGTATTGAAAATAGACAGATTAGGAGTCAATGACAGTTTTTTTAATCTTGGGGGACATTCTCTAAAGGCCACAGTTCTTGTGTCCAGGATTTATAAGGAATTTAGTGCAGAGCTTGCACTGGGAGAGATATTTGATCATCAGACGGTTAGAGAACTGGCGATTCACATAACGAATAAAAGAAAGAGTACATACTTATCCATTCAGCCTTTTAATGAACTGGGACATACAACTGCTGAATATTACCCGTTGTCGGCAGCGCAGCGGAGGATGTATATACTTAACCAGATGGAGGGAATAGGAACTACTTATAATACACCATGGGCTATGCTTCTGGAAGGATGCCTTGACAGGAAACGGTTTGAAGCTGCTTTAAAGGCAATGATCAAAAGGCATGAATCGTTTCGAACGGCTTTTATAAAAGTAGATAGGCAGCCTGTACAAAAAATATATGAAGATGTGGATTTTGAAATAATCTGGATCGAGGCCGACGAGAACAAGGTAAACGATTTTATTAAGGATTTCATATACCCATTTGATCTCAGCAAGGCTCCATTAATTAGGGTTGGACTTATAAAGCTCAGTGAAAACAGGCATATTCTCGTCTGTGATATGCATCATATCATATTTGACGGTACATCTACGGGGATTTTTATAAAGGAACTAATTGATTTATATTATGGAAACAAGTTGCCGGAAATAAAAATTCAATATAAGGACTATGCCGTTTGGCAAGAGAAATTTTTAAAGTCAGATGAACTAAAAAAACAGGAAAAATACTGGCTGGAAAAGTTCACTGGAAAAATTCCTTTACTTAATATGCCTACTGACTACCCGAGACCTTTGATTATGAACTTTGAGGGAAATGCACAGGAATATGAACTGAGCGAAGAATTGACTACCGGGGTGAAACAACTGATGCATCAGAGTAAGTCAACCTTGTTTATGGTCCTCATTGCAGCATATAATGTCCTACTTTCCAAAATTACGGGACAAGAAGATATCATAATAGGAGCAACGACCTCCGGACGAAGCCATATCGGACTGGAAAATATAATAGGAATGTTCATTAACACTTTAGCGCTGAGAAATTATCCTTCACAGGATAAGATATTCACGTCATTGTTAGAAGAAGTACGGAAAAACTCTATAGATGCTTTCGAAAATCAGGATTACCAGTTTGAAATGTTGTTGAATAAGCTTGAACTGGTAAGGTACTCCAATAGAACTCCGCTTTTTGATGTGGTTTTTAACTTTCAGAATATGAATGAAGATATTTATGAATACTTTGAAACAAAACAGGATGGCTTAAAATGTTCATGGTACGAACTTAGTACCGATATCAGCAAGTTTGATATGCTTTTCTACGTATTTGAAATTAATAACCGGATACGAATAAGATGTACTTACCGTACTAGTATTTTTAAGCAGCAGAGTATCCTGAACCTACTCAAAGAGTATGTAAAATTGCTTGAGCAAATGGTTCAGAATCCATATGAGCAGATCAAGAACTACAGTATAGACAGAAATGCACTTCCAGAACACGCATGAATTCCACGTTCATTAAGAGTTTTTCCTTATCAATATAAATAAACCAGAAGAGAGTGCAGTCCCATGATATGGGAGTGCACTCTCTTCATATTGTCTAGACAACAACCTGCTATATGAAGTGCTGATTGATGCCTTTCCTTATATATGCTTAATTGCTACTCAAAGTAGTACTACAGTATCTTTGAAAGGTGATCCTCCGCTTTTCACTTTAGGATGTAAGTATTATCCCGCCCAAGTGGAGGATGTTGTGTGGTTCCATGTTTTCTTGGATCAGCCACCCCATCCAGGCCATCCGGGATTAGTGTTGGTAGTTGGTTTCCATCCGGATTTATCCAACCAAGCTGCCCTTTGGAGAAGAAAGTTCTGTAAAATTGTTATTTGTTCTTCCCAGGTCTGGGTTGTCTGTGTACTGAAACCACCTACACTTGATGTGCCCAAGTTGTTCCACTTCTGGAAATTACGTTTAGCACCGTTTGTTAAAGGCGTTGTCAACTTTTGAACCAATGCTTTTAGCTGCGTATCAGAAAGGGGTCCGCTACGTAATTCCTGCCACCGAGCACTTATCTTGCTTTGGAAAGAAGGGTCTTGCATAAGCTTGTAATACCAGTCACAGGTTGAGTTCATACCAAACATTGGTTGGAACTGCCAGCCTTCTACATAGTTTGTGGACCCAAACATACCTGTTACACAGTTGTAGGCCAGATCATAATCCCAAAGAGGTCCGGCAGCAAGCTTTGCACCACGATCCTTGTATATGTAGGTGCTGCGCATATATGAGTCACCTTCACGGGCAATTTCATTCCCAATAATGTAATTTATAAAGGAATCAACGTCGATATAAGCAGGATATCCTGTGGTGGAGTCAGAAGGATTAGAACTGTGGATAGAATCATGCACCTTTTGAATATAGTTGCTTATCCATGTCAATTGTTCAGGCAACAAATCGTCGGGATCTGTTATCTCAAGATCGTTCCAACCAGATCCTTTTACTAACGGGCCATCAGTTGCCATCATATTGAACTGCATCAGATAACCTCCGGAAATATTCGGTTCAGTAAGATCATCGTCCTTGAGTTTTTTGATGTTGACACGGTCCTTGTCTATTTCCAGCGTTTCTGTTAGCAAATATACACCCTGGTAGTCAGCAGAGGATAACGGTTGATTATCAAGATTCAAGTATACTTCCACAAATCTGTACCTTGGTGCTTTCAATCCCATGCTGGCTCCTAATTCATAAGCAAGAGCATTTCTTATAAGCGATTTATCCGGGAAAGGTGAAAGCAATGCCCAGTCACCGTCTCCTGGCATACCCAATAAGGAGTATTTGGCATCATCGTTGTTGTTATCCCACAATTCTAGACGATAAGGAGTCTTTTCATAATTAGCTGAGGACTGACCGCGTACATGAAACCCTGCTCGAGTGGCAACTGTGGGTGTTTGTAATATTGAAGCTTCATTATTCTGGGGTTCCATCAACATAACAGCAACGTCTTTGTAGTCACGTGCAGGCTTTCCTGCTCCGTAGGCATCCAGAATCAATACAGGGAGATCATGCTTGGCACTTATAGCACTTGCAACATAGACTGCAGTACCCATATTACCGCTTACAGCTCCGTTTACAAAGGATTGAGCTCTCAACTGTGTTGTCTTGGTAAACGATAAAGGACTACTGTATAAAGAAGAACTTGCTGTAGGTACGCTTCCATCAGTAGTATAACGAATTTGGGAGTTAGCAACTTTTGAACTCAAGGATACTGAAATCTGGTTGCTAAAAGTACAGCTTGGCACTGAGAAAACGATATCTCCGGTCAACTGAGCCGCAGGAGAATTATCTACTGGCGTTGTAGTATTATCTGCCGGAAATTTAGTAATAAGGTGTAGAATATATTGTTTCATTAATGCTAAATCAATAGCGTCTATGGTACCGTCTCCATTTACATCGGCTGCTGTAGGATTGCTTATGGTTATGCTGCCGAAAAGGTAACCCTTCAAAATGGAATAGTCGATAGAATCTATTGAACTATCTGAATTCAAGTCTCCGTAAACTGTAGCAGCACTGGCAGGTGACACTGTTAATATTACAGTGAACAGCATAAAAAATGCTGACAAAATTAGCAAACTACTTTTTTTCATACAAAATACCTCCTATAAATAATTAGGGTAAACATTAAAATCAGCGGTTGTTTTGAGAGAAACCGCTAAAAATCTCTGTAGAGGCTACTTTAAGCAGGTGCATATAACATAAGTAGGTAAATAATAAAAGCTTTGGAAAATAAATTTTATGAAGAGAATCAATTTACAGGAACATTAGTGAGGGCATAAACATAATGATTTGATTTATTACTGAATTTTGGGAAGTGTTTGTGATATATATAATATTGATTTTTCAAGGTTCAGTACAGCTTATAAAAATACTTTTAAAAAAATATTTTATTACGAATACAATTATACTCTACATCTTATCCACTTTCAAACAGATATTACATAAATATACCAATATAGCACAAAATGTATATCTTGTGACATGAATGGTGCAAAAATTTACAAGCTCCAGTAAATGTACTCAGGATTAACAAATTCATTTTTGTTTAATACACCCTTAACGTCAATAATAACTTTGCTTTCTTTTGTATCAGCCTTGAACATCTTATCAAAATAGACTTTTGACAGCTTTAAAAATGAATTATGGCTAACGGCTAATACTACTGCATCCATGTCTTTGATGTCTTCAATAGGTGTTAAATCAATACCGTACTCCCGCTTCGCTTCCAAAGCATCAGCTTCCGGGTCGGAGACAACTGGCACAATACCGTATTCACCGAGGCTTTCAACTATATCTATAACTCGTGTATTACGGGTATCCGGACAATTCTCTTTAAAAGTAAAGCCAAGTATTGCAATTTTGGAATTTTTAATCGAAAGATCGGCCATAATCATGTTTTTTACAAGATTCTCAACGATGTATTTCCCCATTACATCATTAATTCTTCTGCCGGACAGGATAATTTGAGAATGATACCCCAATTGTTCTGCTTTATAGGTAAAGTAATACGGATCAACACCTATACAGTGCCCTCCAACCAAACCGGGGGAAAACTTTAGAAAATTCCACTTGGTTCCGGCTGCTTCAAGGACTGACTTGGTATTTATGTTCATTTTATTAAAAACCATTGAAATTTCGTTCATAAATGCAATATTGATATCACGCTGGGAATTTTCTATAACCTTTGCAGCTTCTGCGACTTTTATTGAGTCAGCAGGATATACCCCTGCTTTTATAATCATCGCATAGACCTTAGCTATAGTATCAAGCGCATCTTCATCTGTACCCGACACAACTTTTATTATATTTTCAAGCCTGTGTTGCTTATCTCCAGGATTAATTCTTTCAGGAGAATATCCTACCTTAAAATCTTCACCGCATTTCATACCCGATTCTTTTTCAAGTATGGGAATGCAGATTTCTTCTGTAACGCCGGGATATACAGTTGACTCATATACAACAATTGACCCTTTGACAAGGTTTCTGCCCACAATGCGGCTTGCCAGTTCTACAGGATTCAGATTGGGAGTATGGTCGGATCTAACAGGTGTAGGTACCGAGATAATAAAAAATCCTGCTTCTTTAAGCCTTGGTTCATCAGACGTAAATTCTACAGTAGTATTTTTTACTGCATCGTCTCCTACTTCCTTGGTTAGGTCTATACCTTTTTTATACAGATCTATTTTATCACTGTTTATATCGTAACCTATCACAGAGGCTCTTTTAGAAAAGGCAATAGCAAGAGGTAATCCCACGTACCCAAGGCCTATTACTGCTATTTTTTGTTTGCGGCTTAATATATTTTCATATAAACTCATGATGATCATCCTTAATTTTAGAAGTATATGATTTCGTGTCGTGATGTGGTACAGTTAGAATATCAGTTAACATTATATTATGTTGTATATTTGCGGCATGTTACATATTGGATAAAATATAATACAATAAACACAGTTATTTGATTGAAAGGATGATAGTATGATATTTTGGTTTTCGGGAACTGGGAATTCACTTTATACAGCAAAAAGTATTGCACAACAAAACGACTTGAAATTAGTGTCCATAGCTTCTGCTGTAAACAGTGGAGCAGAATATTTCGAATACGAGCTTGAGGAGGGTGAAGTAATCGGATTTGCATTTCCTGTATATGCATGGGCACCTCCCAAAATGGTTCTTGATTTTATCAGTAAGCTTAAATTAAATAATTACCGTAACAACTACACTTTTTGTGTCGCTGTCTGTGGCGGCAATGTCGGGAACACGATAAAGGTTATGGATAAATGTCTGAATAATATTAATGTAAACCTTTCAGCCGGTTTTTCTTTAATAATGCCAAACAACTATGTAGTTATGGGCAATGTGGATTCAAAAGCAACGGAAGAAAAAAAGCTTGCTGAAGCAGAATTTACTATTAAAAAAATATCTGAAATTGTTTCGGAGAAAAAGCCGGGTATGTACAATGTGGTAAAGGGCTCATTACCGGGACTGTTTACAGGCTTAGTAAATCCTATGTTTAACAAACATGCCATTAGGACTGATAGCTTTTATGCAACAGATAAGTGCAATGGCTGCGGTATCTGTGAAAAGGTATGTACCTGCAAAAGTATAAAAGTAGATGAAAGGCCCAAGTGGGGTAAAGAGTGTAACCAATGTCTGGCATGCTTGCATTTTTGCCCGACAAAGGCAATACAATATGGGAAAGGTACCGAGAAAAAGGGACGGTATACCAATCCCAACATAAGTATCAGTGAAATATCAGAATAGAGGGGGCATTGACGGAGAATTTTCAAAATGATAACATATGGGAAATAATGTATATTGTACTGCCTGATTGAAGGGATGATAGCCTGTATGGATATAATGGAAATTCAGAACATAACTAAAACCTATAAACTAAAAAACAAAGGTGGAATTACAGTTCTCAACGGTATAACCTTGCATATCGGCAAGGGCGAAATGATTGCAATCATGGGGCCGTCGGGAAGCGGTAAAACCACCTTTTTGAATATAATCAGTGGCATAGACAGGGCTGATGCCGGAACAGTGGTATTTAATGGCAGAGAATTCATGGATATGGATAAATCAGAGATGGTATTGCTACGTAGAAGACAGATGGGCATGGTTTTTCAGGATTTTAACCTGATTGATAGCCTCTCTGTGAAAGAAAACATTATACTTCCTATGATACTGGAGAAAAAAGAATCTGCTGTTATAGAGTCACAGCTACAGAAACTCTCAGAACTGTTGGGAATATCCGATATTCTCGACAAAAATACATACGAAATATCGGGCGGACAGAAGCAAAGGGCCGCAATATGCAGGGCACTTGTAAACGAGCCGGAATTGATACTAGCTGATGAACCTACAGGAAACCTCGATTCAAAATCGTCAAAGGATGTTATGCAATATCTCAATAAGGTTAATAAGGAGTGCGGAACCAGTGTATTAATGGTAACCCACGATTCAGTTGCCGCAAGTTATTGCAACCGTGTTGTACTATTGCGGGACGGAAGGATAATAACAGAAATTTCAAAAAAAGAGTCCAGAAAGCAATTTTTCAAGGAAATTCTAGATGTACTTTCTTTAATTGGCGGTGATTCAGATGAATTTTAATTTCATAGCCAAAAAGATGTTTCGCACAAACTACAAACGATATTTGCTTTATTTTATTTGCAATACCTTTTCAATCGTACTATTTTATTGCTTCGCCGCATTATTCACAAATGATTCATTTATGAACAAAACATCAGAGATCCGCATGGTATCCAGCAATGTTATCGCTCCAAGCGTTTTTGTTTCAATATTCCTTGTTCTGTTTGTGCCATATTCCCACAGTGCATTCCAAAAGCTGCGGAGAAACGATTATGGGATACTCATGACTTTAGGAATGACGGAAAAGGAAATTTTCAGAAATATTTTATTTGAAAATGGAATGATTGCTTTAATTTCCATTGTAACGGGCTTGATTGCAGGAACTATGGTTTCAATGGGCTTTTTTACCTTTATTATACATGTAGTCGGTATCAAAAATATAACCTTTGGAATAAACCTGAAAGCTTATATAGTAACATTACTGTTTTACGGTTTGATATTTATTTTGACTGTATTAATAAGTATTCTTAAATCCTTCAAAATGGAAATAATAGATTTAATAAAGGAGAGGTATAAGGCTGATAAAGGCGGTAAGTCATCCCGCATTATATTTTGCATTGGAACAACTATTCTGGTTATTTCTATAGTGCTTATGTTTGCAAATGATCAAATTAAACTGGGAAACATGTGGTTTGTAAGTATGCTGATCTGTTGTGGGGCTACCTATTTGATTTTATCCAACTCGGAAGTAATTGCATTGTTTGTAGAAAAAAGGTTTACAAATTTATACATGAAAAATTGTCTGTTCTTTGGAGATTTGAAATACCGTTTTCATTCAACCAAAAAAGTTACTTTTACTATGATATGGTTGTTTGTTTTTGCAATCTTTTTTATGGGTTTATGTACAGTTACATACCCTACCATGGTTGAAAGTGCAGTTACATATACCCCTTATCATATGGTATATGTTCAGATTTATGGTATGAATAATATTTCAGATAGCGACCTTGATAAAATATTTCAAAATGCAGCTACCAAGGTAACTGAACAGAAATCAGTTGAAATATTAAGAGGAGCTTTTAACATATTATCAGCTTCGAAGGTAAATGAAGTTTTCAATACTGACTATCATGTACCAAAAGGAAAATTTCTAATGTTATACCAATATGATTTACAGGATGGTTATGAGCATTCTTTTCTTCCTGCACCTGTAATAAATATTCCCTGTAATGATGGGGACCTTGCCTTAAAGTCTGTTGGAAAGGATGTAAGAATACTTTTTGGTGATAATAACGCTCTGGCTGACTTTACACTAATAGTTAATGAAGCTGATTACCGACAAATTAAAAAAGTCTCTAGTAATTACGAGGCCGGAAATGTTAAGATGTTTAAATTTGAAAACTGGAGAAAATCAGGGGAAATCTTAGATAAGCTGAAGCAAAAACAATATGAAGTAAATTCCACAATTGAACCAAAGTATTACAAAATGTCCTCAAGATTGGGAGAATATAATCTTGCAAAACAATCAGCAACATTTCTAATATTTCTTGAAACCTTTGTTTTTCTTTTATTTTGGGCTTCTGCAAATATAATTCTTTATTTAAAATTACAATTGGAATTTGAAGACGAACAAAGAAAGTTCCGGAGTCTATATAAAATGGGAATGCAGGAGGATGAGTTCCGGTCACTTGCTAATAAAAACCATGGATTCATGTTTTTACTTCCTGTTTTTGCAGGAGGCGTTATTGCAATCTTTTATATTTATTTTGTATGCAAGTCATATAATTGGTATTATAGATGGCTTAGCGTGGGGTATTGCGGCATTATTTCAGCGATAATGATTTTACTTCAGATAGGTTTTGTTAAAATATATACAAATTCCTTCTTAAAGCGTATTCTGAAAAGTATTTCACAGTAGATTGACTTATAGATGTGCAAAAGATGTGCAAATAAAGCTCCCGTTGGTTAGAAAATAACCTATTGGGAGTTTTTTAATGTATAAATTCATATTAATTGTAAATAGTTAATAATGATATATTGACAATATTGTATGACGTACAGTATAATAATTTCGAGGTGATTAAGTGGAATCTACAGATGACATTCTAAGTTCGCTGGTTGTGGAGCTAAAGAGAGGAACTCTGATACTATCGGTGCTGAGCCAGTTATTTAACCCTGAGTACGGTTATTCACTAGTTCAAAAGCTGGAGCAAAAAAATAATCCCATTGACGCAGGAACTCTTTATCCGTTGCTGCGCAGGTTGGAGAAGCAGCAACTTTTGGAAAGCAATTGGGATACAAGCGAAACCAGACCACGAAAATTCTATGTAATAAGCGAAGAAGGAAAAAAAGTTTTTCAGTGTCTCACGGAAGAATGGAGAACACTGTCACAGAAGTTGGAAAATTTACTGGGGGAGGAAAAGGAATATGGAGATGATTGACCGTTATATATATGCAGTTACACAGCACCTGCCGGAAAATATCCGTGAGGATGTAAGCAAGGAACTTAGGTCTAATATTCAGGATATGTTGCCGGAGGATGCAACAGATGATCAGATAAAGGACGTCCTTGAGGAATTGGGCAATCCCGCTAAACTTGCCATTGAATATAATCCCCAAAGAAGATACCTGATAGGCCCAAGCATCTATAACCAGTATATAAAACTACTAAAGCTTGTAACAGGTATTGCTGCACTGACTATGGGATGTATAGCCCTAGTGGCCTGGATTTTCAGTCCTGATGTTGCAATAACACCGACAAACATAGTATCTGACGTTATATCTGCAGTTTTTGAAGGGGCTTTACAGGGAGCCTTTTGGGTTACACTTATATTTGTGATTATGGAAAGAAGCGGGGTGCAAGAGGGACATAGCCCATTTGCAAATAAAAAATGGACTTTGAAAGACTTACCCGATATACCTGAATACGGCAAAAAGAAAATATCAAGAGTATCTACAACTGTAGAGATTCTTTTTACAATTATTGTTACAGTGGTTTTAATATTCCGACCTGAGGTTATTGGTATCTCAATTAATGGAAGCCAATTTGTGCCAATACTTAATGTAGACAGATTGAATACATATATAATCGGGATAGTATTATTGGGAGTTATCAGTCTTGGTATGCAGGTATGGAAGACGATAAATCCATATTGGAGCATACCTCTGGCTGCAGCAAATGCGGGCTTTAACATTGTATCAGCCATTCTTATGCTATTTATGGTAAAAGATAGTCAATTGGTCAATGGTGGATTACTTACCTTATTGGAGGAACTTACAAACTTGACGCTGTCACAAGTAACATTAATATGGCAGAGAGGCCTTTGGTTATTTGCCGCTGTTTTTATTGTAATAGTTATCTGTGACAGTATAGCCGGAGTCTTCAAGTGTAAAAGATAATATCCTTGACGTAAGAGAGGAGGGGGAAGGGCAGGTCATTGCTTCACTCATTATGCAGACACCCTCTGCACCTGCCTTTGAAACCTCTTTTACTCTGTCTTGTGTAATACCTCCGATTCCAAAAACTGGGATAGAAACAGAACTGCAAACCTCCCTTAAAAAATCCAAGCCCCTTGGGGCTAACCCTTTTTTACAGTTTGTTTCGTAAATATGCCCGGCTATCAGGGCGGAAGCACCTAAGTTGCATGCCTCCTGTGCTTCCTTTGCTGAATGTACCGAAACCCAAACTTTTGAAAATGCTTTAAGTGAATCCCTGTTTTTTATAAAGTCCTCCATCGAAACATGTACAGCGGATATTCCCAAATTTTTTGCAACCGTAATGAATTTATTGATAATAAGTTGAACCCCGGCGGAGTCGCAAATAACTTTGACTTTTTCCGCCAGAGCTTGATAATCTTCAGCACACAAATCCTTTTCTCTCAATATTATGGCATGGGGCTTGCTCCACGCCAAACAGTCTATTCTTTTCAGAAAATCATCCTTGCACAAATTACGATTGGTTACATAAATAAGCATTTGGCTTTTCTCCTTTAAACTCTGATGTAATCTGAATAAACAGGCTGTAAGCCTCTTGATAAAATCATTTCATGAACCTGCTGTACACTTCTACTGTCACTTATTTCAAATTGTTCGTCGCCCTTTTCGTCATTTTTATGACCTCCTACGCCTACACTTACTCCTGCCGAAATCTTGTTGGCTGCCAGTCCCACCACATTGTCGCGAAAACCTGCTCTTTCCCGTGTAGAAATAGTAATACCTGCAAAAGGCATGAAAAGTCTGTAGGCAAGCATAACCTGCAAAAGCTGTTTTTCATGTACGTCATTTGGATTGTTGTGTTCATTATTTATATATGGTCTTAACCGGGGAACAGAGAATGAAATCTCTGCATGAGGATACTTCTGTTGAATGAAATACGCGTGAAGGCCTGCTGCAAAGGCATCTTTGCGGAAATCATCCAAACCAAGCAAGGCACCAAACGCAACGCCTCTCATACCTCCAAGTATTGCACGCTCCTGGGCATTGAACCTGTATGGAAAAATCCTCTTTGATCCGCTTGGATGAACCTCTTGGTACTTGTCGGTATTGTAGGTTTCCTGATAGACACATACAAAATCCGCTCCGCATTCATGCAAATAAGCATATTCATCTGAATTGAGAGGATATATTTCAAGTCCCACAGTAGAAAAATACTGAGAAGCAAGCTTTACGGCATCTCCTATATATTGAACTCCTGAAGCATTACGAGCTTCTCCTGTTAAAATCAATATCTCCCGCAGCCCTGTTGATGCGATTTCTTTTAGTTCTTCCTCCAACTCCTGATGATTAAGTTTTCCTCGGCGAATTTTATTATGACAATTAAAACCACAGTAAACACAATGATTTTCGCAGTAGTTGGCTATGTATAGGGGTGTGAACAAGCTGACCGAATTGCCAAATTGTTTACGTGTTTCCATTGCGGCCCTATGTGCCATATTTTCTAGAAATGGTGTGGCAGCAGGAGAAAGTATGGCTGCATAATCATCTAGGGATAGCCTTGATTTCATGAGAGCTGTCTCAACATCTCTTGCGGTATATCTGCTATAGTCGTATTCACTTGTAAGCTTGAGAACCTGACTCATTATATTGGAATCAATGGCTTCCATGCCTTTTTGATATTCCATGTGATTTGTTTTTTCCATAACTAATCCTCCAAAAAGCCTGTCAAGGGACTTGATGCTTCTGCCTTGTAGCTTAATACTCTTCCGAGACCAGAAAGGTAAGCAGCACGCCCTGCTTCAATTGCAAGTCGAAAGGCTTTTGCCATTAAAGCTACGTCCCCTGCTGTAGCAACCGCTGTATTACACATAATTGCGGCTACACCCATTTCCATTGCTTCACATGCCTGTGAGGGGCGGCCTATTCCTGCATCAACAATAATTGGCAAATCAATTTCATCTATCAGAATTTGAATAAAATCTTTTGTACTGAGACCTTTATTGCTTCCTATAGGAGCAGCAAGAGGCATAATTGATGCTGCCCCGGCTTCTGCCATTGCTCTGGCTGCATTGAGGTCTGGGTACATGTAGGGCATTACTATAAAGCCCTCTTTGGCAAGAATCTCAGTAGCCTTAATGGTTTCATAATTGTCTGGCATGAGGTATTTTGAGTCATTTACCACTTCAACCTTTACAAAATCTCCACAGCCGATTTCCCTTGCAAGTCGTGCTATTCTTACGGCTTCATTAGCATTTCTGGCACCCGAGGTATTTGGAAGCAGAGTTATTCCTTCAGGCATGTAGTCAAGAATATTTTCTTCACCGCCAACATTTGCACGGCGAAGAGCAAGAGTTGCCATTTCAACATTTCCATTTTCAATAACTGCCTTGGTCATATCTAAAGAGAATTTTCCTGAACCAAGTATAAATCTTGATTCAAATTCATGTCCGCCTATAACTAACTTATCCTTCATAAAATATATATACCTCCGTATGTAATTTATTTATACATCTTCAATTCCAAGGAGTAGCCTCAGAATCATGTTGGCCTGATGACCGGCGCAAATCTGTACACGAGGTGCCATCAAGCCGTTACCGATTCCTGCTCCGTTTTCAAAGTCACCGCACAGGTAAAAGCCTTTCATTCGTTTGACGGTTTTAATAATATTTGAGCTTTCATACCCCGCCATACCGGAAGCAGCAACTATTTTACTGCCCGGAAGCCTTTCAAGAACAGTATTTACCAACATGGACTTGGCTTCCGGTTTGTCAAAGGCTTCACAAATAATACCGTAGTCCCTGAAAAGCTCGCATACATTATCTTCTGTTACACGTACCGTCCTTGTTTCAACGTCTATAAAGGGGTTAATTTGCTGAAGCTGCATTTTGAGAGCAGCGGTCTTTTCCATACCCAAATGGTTTATGTAATAGCTTTGTCTGTTAAGATTACTTGGCTCCACCACATCAAAATCTACAAGAAGCAGGTGACCAACGCCTATTCGTGCAAGCATGACAGCTATGTTTGAACCAAGTCCGCCAAGTCCGGCAATGGCAACCCGACCTTCCTTCAGCTTGTTATGAACATTTGGCGTATGCCGTGCCATCATCATGCTTTCAAGCTCATCTCTGTCAGGCATATGTCCCTTGGAAATGACAGCAAGTGTGTCGTTCTCCGAAAGCTGGCAATCAGTGTCTATTTGGAAGCCATTTAAAATAACTATGTCAGTTTCTTTACCAAATTCACGGCGTACCTCAAAGGCTGTTTTGCATTTAATTTCCCTTGTTTTTCCATTTAATGTGATAATCATTTTCAACCTCCTCCTACAAACCTGACAACTTCCAGGGTATCTCCATTGTCCAGTATTACTTGTGAATAGGTTGCTTTAGGAACAATTTCACCGTTTAGCTCTACTGCAATTCGTGAAATATCATGGTTTTGGGAAACCAAAAAGTCCTGCAGACTTTGTTTAACTGTTAATTCCGTATACGTTCCGTTTACCTTCATCTTGCTCATTCCTTTCAACAAAATTACGAAAAAAAAGCACAAAATGAAATTACACCCGCGGTGGTGTACCCCATTTTGTGCTTCTTTGTTCAATTAAATATATTATAATAAAAATCTGTAGTTTGGTCAACGATAAAATATGTTATAATAAAATGGTAAAAAAATACAAATATTAGAAATGGAGGTAACTTTAATGAACCTGAAAATCAATAAAAGGAGCAGGTGTATAGTTTCAATCCTGCTGATAGTAGTTACAATTGCATTAATTTTCTGTCCCGCATCTATAGTGTCGGCAGCTGGAGTACCAAAGATCAAAATCTCTTTTCCGGAGGTATTAAAAAGCCAGTTGCCGGATCAAGCAATTCAAAGTATGGCATTTGTAGAAGGTGCTGACAAGATGCCTACAGAAATCTATTTAACAATGAAGGCCACAAGCACTACGTATGTTATTAAGTGTGATGTGCAAAGTTCAAGTACATCCGACTATTCATATGTGGCAACTGCAAAATCATACATAAAATGTCCGTTGTTCGGACATGGAGAGTCCCTTGAAATAGTAAAAGAAAATGGTAATACCTATCTTTGGTTAGGCTCGGGAGCTGATACAACATCGAGCTACAATTGGTCGACAAAAATATCATGTATAAAATATAACGAACCAAGCAGCATCGGTGCAGGAACTTTTGATATGGTTTACACCTTTACTGTAGACAAATCCGGAGGTGTGGCACAGGTTCCAAATAGCGAAGCAACTATTTCCAATCCCGACAGGGTTTACGGAAGGGTTTCCTTTGCATTCTCTACAGCATCTATATGTATTCGAGAGGGCAACGAAACCGAATCAAAGTATATTTATTTTAATAACATTTCCGG
Organism: Bacillota bacterium; assembly: GCA_023390335.1. Lineage (GTDB taxonomy): Bacteria > Bacillota > Clostridia > Acetivibrionales > DSM-1351 > Ruminiclostridium. The sequence continues at coordinate 181,594 of JAEWCZ010000066.1, forward strand.
TGGCTTGACAAATGATAAAATAAAAAATGCTCTATTGGGAACCACCAATAAAACTATAAGTACGGTTGCAAAGAGTGTCGATTGTACTCTTAGTGCCGGTGTGTACAGTTATCAGTCACATGATATATATAACGGAACATTATATGTTGCGGGAGGAAGAGCAAATGGCGTTGCCAGCATTAAAAGATTGGGGGCAAGCACAGGGGCTGTTTCTAAAACTGCAATATCAATCTCAAATAATATAGACGGAAGAAATCTGGAGATGGAAGGTATATGGGTTAATTCCAGCTATATATTCTATCTGCTCAATCCCGAATTAGACCCATCTGAGGGTATTAGTCTTACCAATTCATATATTTACTGGATACCAATGCCTTCTTAAATTAAAGAATGTGAACATAAAAGGTAGTGAAGTCCAGAGGCTTCATTTACTTTTATGTTCACTAAAAATGTCTCTGATTTTATCTTACCGGGTTTTAAACTGAGAAACGACGGCGTTTAATTCATCAACACAATTTAATAATAATTGGGCTTTAGAAGATATTTTTTCCAATGCCTTAGATTGCTCATGTGTGGCAACTGCATTCTCCTGATAAGTACTATTGATCTGTTCAGCTGTTCTCTCTACAACATCAATGGTTTTCACAATGTTATTGCTTTCTGCCGTGATTTGTTTTGTTGCAGAGAATACCTCAAGAATTTGTACATCTACGTTTTGTACAGATTGTTGTATTTCTTCGAATACCTGACTTACCTGTCGGGATTTCTCAAGGCCTTCAGCAACTTTGGCAGTACCTTTTGAAATTGAGGTAACTGCATTTTGGGTTTCTTCACGTATACTTAATACAAGGCTTTTTATTTGGCTTGTGGAAAGCTTGCACTGTTGAGACAGTTTTTTAATCTCGTCGGCAACAATGGAAAAGCCTCTACTGCATTCGCCTGTATGGGCCGATTCAATTGCAGCGTTAAGAGATAGCAAGTTTGTCTGATCGGTTATATCCGAAATTATATCAATAATTTTGCATATTTCTATTGATTTTTTATTCAGGTTCTTGATAACTTCTGCAGTATTTGAAATAGTACTGTCAATCTCTTTCATCTGTTGAGCTACGGCGTTAACTGTAACCATCCCCTTATTTGATGCATCAGCAGATGTCCGGGCAAGCTCCGTGACATTCTGACTGCTAACTGAAATCTGATTCAGTCCGGCAGATACCTGTGAAATGGAGTCAAAAACCTCCTTGACGCTTGATAACTGTTTACTTGTACTCAAAGCTACGTGCTGACTTGTATGTGCAATATTTTCCATTACATTTGAACTTTTTCGGGAAATTACGGTTAACTCCTTTGATAAAGCTGATAAGTGCTGAGAGCTTTCGCTTATTTTCACCATTAACATTCTAAGCCTTTTAATCATAGAGTTAAATGCTTCTGCTAATTGACCCAGTTTGTCATTTGAATCAATTTCTGCTCTTATTGTAAAATCGCCTTCCGCTACTGCATGGGATACTTCTTCCAACCCGGTAATCGGACCGGATAGAACTGTACCAAGGTATATGGTCGTTAATAAAATGACACCCAATGACACTATGATATACATTAATAGCACATCATTGAGACTTTTGCAGTCATCCTGACTATTTTCATTGGCCCTGACAACATTCTCACGGCTGTAGCTTACCAGAGCATCGGTAGCATTGTGTAAATTATCAAAAGCCTGACTTGATTTACTTGCAAGAAAAAGATTGATGTATTCTGTTGAATTACCCTGTTTAGTATTATCAATAACTTGCCGGCTAGCTTTTATATAGTTTTCCCAAAGGATTTTAACTTCGTCCCACTTGTTAACATCCTCAGGTAAAACAGCCGAATCCCTGTATGTTTTTATCGTTTCTTCAGCTTTTACTGCTATGCTGTTCATATCTTTTTCAAACTTTTCATAGGCTTCTTTATTAGCATAAGTACTTTTATAAAGCATAAACCTGTATTCGTTGGCTCTGTATTCGTATCCCAAAGTTTCTATAGTATGTGCTGCATTAACACTTGAAAGATATAAATTATCAAATTTATTAATATTATTATAGATTTGCCCGGCACCTGAGTATGCATATATTCCCAGTCCAATTAATATAACTGATATTATACCGAATGATAAAAATAATTTAATTCTTAATGAGAGTGTCAAATTACCTACCTCCTAAAGTTGGGATATGTATTTACGAAATTTGAGCTATTAATATAATTTATGTTATTTAATGTCGATATGTTAACATAAAGCAAAAACAAAACATGTCATTTATATTGAACAAAATCGTTCAGGCTATTTAATCTGTAAGTAACGAAAAAATCATATTAATATACCTGTAAATGAAATAAAAGTTATATATTGACATGTCATTAATTATGACTTATTATTGTGTATAGAATAAATGAAATTTTAAATTTGATTCCAAAAGAAGGGGGAATGTTTGCTTATGGCAGCTACGGAAAGAATGCCTGTAGGAAGTGTTATATCATTTGCAGGAGAGATTAAATCTGAAATGGTTAACAGATTGTATAGAATGGGGTGGCTTATCTGCGACGGAAGTAAATTGAAAATTGCTGAATATCCTGATCTTTTTGAGGCTATCGGAAACTCACATGGCGGGGATAATAATTATTTTTACCTGCCCGATATGCAAAGTAAATTTATAAGAGGAGTTAATGGGGATGCTGTTAGTGAATCAGGTAAGCTGATGGACCCTGATGCAGCCCAGAGAACATTTGCTAAAGTTGGAGGAAATACCGGAAATAACGTAGGCTCATATCAGGATTTTGCAACAGGACTTCCTAAGACTAGTTTTACTACTGATGTAACGGGTAGTCACACACATGGTTTACCGCACTTGCCTGACGGTTCTCACAATGCATATGCCGGCAGTATAGGCAGAGACGGCGGAAAAGAGGCCGGTGACAACACTAAGACAGGCGAAGCTGGTTCCCATTCTCATGAAATCGTTGGAGGCGGAGATCAAGAAACCCGTCCAAGAAATATGAATCTGCATTTCTTAATTAAATTCAGTAAAGACAGCAAATAACTTTTATTTATATAGGAGGAAGAAATATGCCTTTAAAATTTCCCGTAGGTATTGTTATACCTTTTGCCGGACCACTTAAAGAAGACCAGTTGAAATCTTCCGGCTGGCTTCCTTGTGACGGAAGAGTGTTGGATAAAACACAATATTCAGAACTGTTTAATGTAATAGGGACGAAATACGGCGGAGACGGTATCCCCAATTTTTATATACCTGATCTTCGAGGCAGATTTGTCCGTGCAACCGATCACGGAAGAGGGTATGACCCTAATGCTCAGAATCGTAAAGCGGCTAGATCTGGAGGAACCGCCGGAGACAATACGGGCTCGGTTCAAGAGTACGCAACCGCCAAGCCGAAGAACAATTTTATAACAAACGATCAAGGTATCCATAATCATTCTGTTGACCATCTGCCTACAGACTACTGGAATGCCGCATGTGCAATAACCAATAATGAAGGTGCCAATTTCCCGGGACGTACAGCAACATCAGGGGAAGCTGGACAACATTCACATACTATTGTTTCCGGCGGAGACAGTGAAACAAGACCGGTAAACCTGTATATGCACTGGATTATAAAATTCACTTCCAGTGATTACGATGATTCAATGTTGCTAGAGGCAGGTTCAATAGTTTCCTTTGCAGGGGATGCATTAAAGCAGAGTGATGACCTTATTGCCAACGGCTGGCTTCCTTGTATAGGCAGTACATATGAAGTTGGTAAATACCCTGAACTATATGAGAATATCAATAACATATATGGTGGAGATCAGAACAATTTCAATGTACCGGATCTTAGAGGATTATTTGTACGAGGTGTAAACTCAAATACATCTGATACCTCCGGGGTGCATGGAGCAACAAGAGTTGGTCAAATAGAAGAGTATTCAACCTCTCTTCCAAGGACTGCCAATTTTTCCTTATCAACAGACGGCACTCATACTCATAGTGCCCCAAAACTGCCACAGGATAAATATATAGAAAATTATTGTGCAGGACATGAAGTTGCCAATTATCCATCAGGCCAAGTAACCGATAATAACGGAAATCATACTCATGTTATTGCCGGTGGTGATTCAGAAACTCGTCCTGTAAATATATATCTGGATTACATTATAAAATCCAGTAATGTTTAAAAAACAGTACATAACTTTAAAAAACAGGAGGATTTTTTTATGAAAGATTTGGATGGAGTATACTATATCCAAAATTTAAGGTACGGATACATTTTTGCCGCTGACGGTGATAAGGATGAGGATGATCATATTGTTGAGTCAAGACCGTCAGATGATGATATTAATTATGAAAAATTTAAATTTAGAATTACAAAGCATGCAGGGGGATATTACTCAATAGTAAATCTCAAATATGGTACTATGTTTGCAGCCAGCAGTACAAAGGATGAAAATGACCACTATGTTGAAGCAGGAAATGTGGGTGATATAGCTAAATCACAATGGAGAATAGGCTATATTAACGAAGAAGATCCAATGATAGGCATGTACATACAGAATGTAAAGTTTAATTACATGTTTGCTGCCTCCAGCACCAAAAAAGGTTCGGATCACGTTGTTGAAACAGCCCCTGACAGCGGTGAAAACGAACTAAAACTTGATAAATTCAAATTCAGAATAGTTCCAGTGTGATATTAATTTCATATACATAAGAAAAGCATGGATTGGCATAAGTTGCCGATTCATGCTTTTTTCGATATCAGATACTCTTTATTACAGATTCCAATAATCCCGGGAATCTTTCATTTAATTCGTCATACCTTATGGACATAAATCTTTGCTTACCCAAAATGCGTACTTTTATAAGACCGGATTCCCGTAAAACCTTAAAATGGTGTGAAAGAGCGGATTTCGTCAGGTCGATATTGCAGCAAGCACAGGTGGTTTCCTCCTGATTTGCAAGATTCTTAATAATCTGAAGGCGGATAGGGTCACCAAGTGCATTCAAAACAGTAGATAAACACATTTGTTCCGCTGTGGGATGAAATAATTCCCGCAAGTTTCTGTACCTCCTGACTTAATTTGTATTTTATATACTATTGAATTATACCACAGCCTGTGATATATTTAAACAGTTCAATTATATTTGAACTATTTAACATAAGTAAACTTTAATGTTTTAGAATATAATAATAAGTATCTTTTTAAAGTCTGCTAATTATGTATGGAAGTAGATAGTGTGGAATTGCTTTAAAGGAGCATGTTTCCATACCAGTTATACTTACAGGTGGAATCACGGCTGCGATGGCGACAGAACAGCTTTTGGCTGATGGAACGACTGATTTGATAGGAGTAGGCAGAGCGATTTAAAAGATTCTGATTGGGCTGCCCGGGCAATGGGTATCTAAATTAGCATAATATTAATCTTGTAAGGAGGTGATAAAATGATAACAAAGGACTGGTCAATAACTGATATAGTTGAGAAATATCCTAAGACTGCAGAAATATTAATGAACCGCGGAATGCATTGTTTCGGATGTATGGCAGCAAGATTTGAGAACATAGAGCAGGGTGCAATGGCTCATGGTATAAATGTAGATGAATTGATTAAAGAACTGAATGAAGCTATAAAAGAATAATCTAATAAAAATAGCAAGATACAAAAATAAGCATAATTACCGAAGTAAGATGAATTATCTTCGGTTATTACGCTTTTTTTTTGTATCAGCTATATAAAAAATATTATTACAAAGTAAATAATCAACAGTGCAAATCCCAGCGGTAGTCCGATTTTTGCCCATTCACGGCTCTTTATCCCCAGCTTCCCGGCTGATATGATATTTGGAATATTGCCGGGAATAAGCATTCCACCGCTTAACAGCAGACCCATAAGAATTGACTGAATCTGTTTCGTACTCATAGCAGGACTTACTTCGGCAGCTGCAAGGGTTGCATTATCCAGGACAGCCGAAGATATATTTATCCAATATAACACCATGCTGGGGAGATGGATGACATACGTGTTTATAAGAGGCTTGAATCCTGAACCCAGCAGTTCCAAAGCTATTATGAATAAAAATATCTTTATGGCACGAACAAAAACTGCTTTTATGCTTTCCAGTTCCAAAATCCCTTCATCTTCACTTTTTTCAGCTTTAGGTGTCATTATTGCAACAACAGCTCCAAGTATAGCCATAACAAGGACTCCAGGAATTACATATATACCTATGTTTCTGAATAAATACCCAAAATCGGCTTTTAATGAGGATACAACTATAGTTGAAAGAGGCTCTCCAATAGGAGTAAGGGCTGAACCCAAACCAATTGCAAAACAGGAAATTACAGTAAGTGTTACCTTCTGATTGCGCTTGAAGGGTAGGGCGTGAACTATCTCAACTAGTATTAAAGCTGCGATTATAGCTGTAATGAGACTTGAAACCAGACCCAGTACAATTATTAGTAGAAAAACAAATATACTTATAGGCATTCTCTCTGTAGCATAACCTACAAATTTTTTAATTTTACTTACGGATATCCTGAAAATTAAGCCTGCCACCAGTACAGCCGCAGTAATAAAGTATAAAAGATAGTTTTCAAATATATGCAACAGTAAGCCTGTAGAAAGTGTTCCTGAAATTAATGTTGCTGCGATCCCCATTACCAGCAAAAAATACTCCAGGTTATGCTCAATGGGTCTGAATGCAAAGGGTAGTATTAATATTAATGCTAATACAATCAAAAGTCCTATAATCATTTATATCCTCCAAAATTACTTTTTTATTTCATAAGATTAGCTAAAACAATTACAATTCCAATGGCGGCTACAACATAGCAAACTACCATTATAAGATGCCTTTTTATATTATTCATTAGAATCACCCCCTTTAATCTAATACAGCTGGGGAACTTTCAAATATTGGGAAGTAATTTATGCTACGAGAACCATTTTTTTGAAGTGAATAAACGTAAAAAAGGTGGAAAACTCGTAAACATACGAGCTTCCCACCCCAGAAGCCTAATACTCTTGAAAACGGATGCTATCCGTTCAACCGAAAAAAACTTTATTAACTTACGGACATTATAACACGCTTAAAAAAATTGTACAATATTTATAAAAACTATAAAATAAAACAAAATACCATAAAAAGAGGATGAAAACATGACAAAAAATTATTTGCAGTTAACTAAATATGAAGCAGAAAAACTGCTTAAGTTTATAAACAGAAACAAAATAAATAAAATGTCCTTTGAAGATATGGAAAAACAATACCGGGCTGAAGAATTTGATTTTGGTAAGAGTGTTATAGTAATTATTGATGAAGAAGATATAACTGGCACGGCAGCGGTTGTTTTAAAGGAATGTAAAGAAAAAGGAATAGCCTACGTGATTAAGTTAGATATATATGAAAACTCAGAGAACAAAAAATTTGCTATTTGCGAAATTATTAAAGAATCCAAGGACCTTGCCACAAAGTACGGGGCGAACCAAGTATTTCTAGGAACAAAGGATGATGCATTAATAAAAATTCTCAAAAATTTAGGTATGGAGAAACAGTATTCGATAATAAGAATGAAATTAGATGATAGAAATGTAAAATATAAACCATTAGATTTGATTGAATTATCAGAACAGAATAAAAATGAATACTTAACAATTTATAATAGTTCATTTAGAGAAGCCCCAAACGGAAGCACCTTAACGGAGAAAGAACTTGAAGAATATGTGAAAAATGCTGATGAAAATAATTGTTATTACATAGTAAGCGTGAATAATGAAAAGGTGGGCTTTTTACAATTCAAAATTGAAAACTGTATTGGTGAATTTGATTTGGGATTAATAAAAGAAGTAAGGGGAAAGGGTTATGGAAAACAACTTTTGGAAACAGCTATAAGTTTTTTGAACGAAAAGAAGGTAGCAGAAATTAATTTAACTGTTGTTACAAAAAATGTAGTAGCCCTGAATGTGTATAAAAAAAGAGGATTTATAGAAAGTGAATTATTGAGCGACTGGTTTCAATTGCTGTGACTGAGATAATTGTATGATGAAATGATTGCAAACAATAAACTTAAATGGAATAGTGTGGTATAATGTGCAGGAATAGAATACTAAAGGAATTATTTACAATTTTTATTGGAGGGCTTTATGGGACTGAAAATTTCTTTTGAAGTACAAAACTTTAGTGCAGTACGATTTATCGGTAAAGAGGTTATTGTTGGCAAGAAAAATCCTGTTCCGGAATTGTGGAATAGTATGCTAAATGATGGTACTAATGAGTTTCTTCAAAACATGCCTGAGAGAGTGTCTCCCATGGGAGACACAATTGGATGGATGGGTGAGTATAATCCAAAGACTAAAGAGTTTACATATATTGCAGGAATATTTACTAAGCCGGATACTCAAGTTCCAAATGGGTTTTCCTATCGTGATATCACTGATTGTCTAATGGGGATTGGCTGGATAAAAGGAAATACTTCTCAGCTGGAAAAGGGTGCTCATGTAAAAACCGAGAAAATAATGAAAGAAAACGGGTATGAGCCTGATTATTCAATTGTTGGGATTTCAATGGAATACTATTCGTTCGATAAGTATGCTAATATCAAAGAAGATGGTAATAATATCTTCACTTTCGGATATCTTTTACCTTGTAAAAAGGTTATTTAAATTTGTATTAATGAGGTAAATAATGTCTAGCATTTACTTTTTCAGTTGTCTTTGATACAATCAACGGGGCATGATAACATTTATTGACTTCCAATTAATATTTGGGCCAAGTAAATTTATTAAAAAATAACAAAAGAGGTGCTGGAATGATAAACAATCCATACACCTCTTGTGATTAATGCTGCTGCGGTTGCTGAGGATTCGGATTCTGAAAACTTGCTGGTTGTGGGTTATCGGCGTTAAAGAACTGATCCCCCGGAGTAGATAGGTTAAAGTAAAGTTTTGAATCCTTTGTGATTCCCCAATCCTTCAATGAACCGGTATCCTGAATTTTGTTAAAGGCTTCTCGGAACATAGTATTATGAGCTTCTTCGCGGTTTAGGAGAAAATCTATGGTGCGTCTTACACCTTTGTCTGTTATCTGTCTGTAAAGATATTCATAAACTACCTTGGCACGCTGTTCTGCTGCAATATTGGAAAGAATGTCAGCCGGAAGGTCTCCTGTTTCGTTTACATAAGCAGCAGTCCACAACTGGCCTGAAGCATTGGCCAGCATAGGTGTAAGTCCTGTTAAAACGTGTGCTTCTATGTTACCTATAGTTGCATTTTTAGCATCCAGAACATGACCGTTTAGTAAATTTACTGTTTGAGCAACCATTTCCATGTGGCTCAATTCTTCAGATGCGATGTCTAGAAACAAATCTTTTATCTCAGGGTCCTTTATCCTGAAACTCTGTGAAAGATACTGCAAAGCAGCTTTCAATTCACCCTGAGGACCTCCCAACTGTTCCTGGAGCATTGCTGCGTAATTAGGATTTGGGCCGTCTACCTGTACATCCTGTAAAAGTGCTTTATCATGTTTAAACATATTGTTTTCTCCTTTTGTAAACTATTTAGTATTAGAATTTGTAGTATTTTATAAAATATTCTGTAATTATTGCATCGAATATTAATTATTCTCATGGGCAAAGATATTTTTAAATATAGTTTTCAACAATAAAAATATGCAGCTTATGGAGGGTACTATGAAAGCTATTTTATACGAAGGAATAAAAAACGTTAAAGTAAGGAATGTAGGCGATCCTGAAATAAAAAACGATGACGATATAATTGTAAAAGTTACTTCAACTGCCATATGCGGCTCCGATCTCCATCTCATACATGGTATGATACCCAATATGCCACTGGGATATATACTGGGACATGAAACCATGGGGATAGTGGAAGATGCCGGGAAAGGAGTTCAAAAAGTCAAAAAGGGAGATAGGGTAATAATCCCTTTTCCTGTTTCTTGTGGACACTGCTGGTACTGTGAACATGACTTATGGAGTCAATGCGATAACTCCAATGCAAATGGAGAGGTTGGAGGAATTTTGGGATACAGTAAAACGTACGGCGGATATGACGGGGGACAGGCTGAATACCTGAGAGTACCGTATGCAAATGTAGGGCCAACGATTGTTCCCGAAGAATTGGCTGATGAGCAAGTGCTTTTTTTGACAGACATTCTGCCTACCTCTTATTGGGGAGTAGAAAACGGTGGAGTAAAAAAGGATGACACTGTAGTAGTTCTTGGCTGCGGGCCTGTAGGACTTCTCAGTATAAAGTGGGCTGCTTTCCACGGAGCTAAGAGGATAATCGCTGTGGATTACGTTAAATACCGTCTCGAACATGCAAAACAATACGGCGTAGAAGTTATAAATTTTGAAGAGCATGACAACACAGGGGAATATATAAAGGAAATAACTCATGGCGGAGCAGATGTGGTTATTGACTGTGTTGGAATGGATGGAAAAATGACTAAGTTCGAGATGCTTGAGACTGCCTTGAAACTTCAGGGAGGTTCAAAATCTGCAATCGAAATAGCTACCCAAGCAGTAAGAAAAGGCGGTACAGTGTCTATGGTAGGTGTCTATGGTGCCAGATACAATATGTTCCCACTTGGAGATTTCTTCGCAAGAAACATAACTCTTAAAATGGGACAATGTCCTGCCCAGACCTATGTTCCAAGGATTCTGGATTTAATAAAACAAGGCAAGTTTGATGCTACAGATATTATAACTCACAAGCTTAAGTTGGATGAGGGAGAACATGCCTACGAAATATTTGACAAGAAACTGGATAACTGTATTAAAGTCGTACTAAAACCTTGATTATGTGCTCTGGAGGACTAAAACAATGATAAATGAGATGATAAATGGCTTATCAAAATTAACTTCTTCCTCCCAGGAGGTTTTACCTGATATTCTGCTGCTGCATTTTACTATTGTAAGTGCATGTATTGTAGGAGATTCAAAGGAGTGGGTTTTAGTTGATACCGGCCTGGAAAACTCATATGACTTTATAAAAGAAAGTGTAAAAAAACGCTTTGAGGTTGAAAGCCGCCCCAAGGCAATAATACTGACCCACGGGCATTTTGACCACGTAGGCTCTGTTATAAAACTTTCTGAGGATTGGGATGTTCCGGTATTCGCCCATTCTCTTGAAATGCCTTACATTACAGGAAAAGAGGACTATCCGACGGCTGATTCATCTGTGGACGAAGGACTTGTTGCTAAAATGTCTCCCAGCTTTCCACATACCAGCATTAATATCGGCTACCGTGCCGCAGCACTTCCGCAGGATGGAAGTGTTCCCGGCATGAAAGGATGGAAATGGATTCATACTCCCGGACATACCAGAGGACACGTTTCATTTTTCCGTGAAGAAGACCGCACACTCATTGCAGGTGATGCTTTTACCACAACAAAACAGGAATCTTTTATATCTGTGCTTACCCAGAAAGAGAAAATAAAAGGGCCGCCTGCATATCTTACTACTGATTGGGATGCGGCACGCAAGTCCGTTGAACTTTTAGCGGAACTAAAACCACATCTGGCAATACCAAGTCACGGAATGCCAATGGTGGGCGAGGAGTTAAAAAGACATCTGGAATACCTGGTTAAAAATTTTAATGAAATATCCGTTCCTCATCAGGGTAGGTTTGTAGAAAATGAAGTTAAGCCGAAAAGCCTACAGTAACCAATCAAATTATACTCACATATATTGGAACTATAAATATATAAAAGTGAGTGATTTGCTTTGAGAATTCATGTTGTAAAGTCAGGTGAAAGCATATATTCAATTGCACAGCAATACAGAGTTTCACCCCAAAAAATAATATCAGATAATGAACTGACCAACCCAGGACAACTAGTAGTAGGACAAACTTTGGTTATACTTGAGGGAACTCGAAGACATGTTGTTGCCCCCGGCGAATCTGTTTATACCATAGCAAGATCCTATAGAATAAGTGTCAATGAACTATTGGCAGCAAACCCTCAGATAACGGATCCCTCCAGAATACAGCCGGGAATGGTTATTACCATACCTCCCGTAACTTATGACTTTGGGCCAATGGAAGTAAACGGCTATGCCTTCCCCAATATTGATATGGAAGTCTTGAGGAAGACGCTTCCAAATCTTACTTACCTCAGTATTTTTAGTTATCAGGTCAGTCCTGACGGTAATCTGCAATCTATACCCGACGAACCCCTTATTCAAGCTGCAAGAGCTGCAAGGGTAGCTCCGCTTATGGTTATTACAAACATAAAGGAAGGCGGAGGCTTTGACAGTGATATTGCCCATTCAATACTTACTAATGAGACAGCACAGACAAATCTTCTTAATAATGTTACCAGAATTTTAAGACAAAAAAATTATTTTGGTTTGGACATTGATTTTGAATATATATACCCATATGACAGAGAGAGCTATAATAACTTTTTGAGAAGAGTCGTAAGGACTCTACGCCCTCTTGGCTACACCATTACCACGGCACTTGCTCCTAAGATATCGGCTACACAGCAGGGAAAACTGTATGAGGCTCACGATTATCCCGTTCACGGAGCGTTGGTTGACCACGTTATACTTATGACTTATGAATGGGGTTTCACATATAGTGCACCAATGGCGGTATCCCCTATAACTGGGGTAAAACGTGTTCTGGATTACGCTGTAACAGCTATACCTAGAAGAAAGATATTTATGGGTATGTCAAATTATGGATATGATTGGACGTTGCCATATACTCCCGGTACTGCTGCAAGAACCGTCACTAACGTAGGTGCAGTGGATCTTGCCAGAAGAGAGGGAGCTGAAATTCAGTATGACGAAATATCACAGGCACCTTTCTTCTATTACTATGCTGATGACGGCAAGCAGCATGTAGTCTGGTTTGAAGATGCCAGAAGCATATTCGCCAGACTGACTCTGGCACATGATTACAGACTCGGTGGAGTAAGCTATTGGACAATAAACCGTTACTTCCCGCAGAATTGGTTGATATTAAGCTCTATTTTCAATATAAGAAAGATGCTTTAGTTTTTTACACAAACTTATTTTTGCCACTCCAAGGTACGGCTAAAAGACAGCGACCTTAGTCACATAATAAGCATAATGATGCTGATTGTGTGCTACGGCCGCTGTTTTTTTATAGAATATTTTCGGTATATGTCAACAGGCTGAGGCGTTCTATATTATGTAAATATTTGGTGTGTTTATCATTTAACAATTTGATTGATTATTTTAGATACCTTTGATAAAATGATGTAGAAATGTGTAGAATTGTGTAGAAAAATGTAGTAATATTTGGTATATATGAAGAGGGGGAGCCAATGAAAAGCAAAATACTAATTGTTGGTGCAGGCTATGCGGGAATACTTACTGCTAAGAAACTGGCTAAGAAATTTAAAAAAAATGATGATGTGAACATTACCATTATCGATAAAAATCCGTTTCATACAATGCTTACAGAATTGCATGAGGTAGCCGCAAACCGTGTTGATGAAGATAGTATTAAAATCAGTTTGAGCAAGGTGTTTGCTGGCAGGAAGGTTAATGTTGTACTTGATACCGTAGAATCCATTGACTTTGAAAATAATAAGGTTACAGGAAACTGCGGCACATATGAGTATGAATATCTTGTACTGGCGGCAGGTTCAAAACCAACATATTTTGGTGTACCGGGTGCAGAGGAATTTTCCCATAAGCTTTGGTCATTCGACGATGCTGTAAATTTAAGAGAACATATCCATAACTGTTTCAGGAAGGCTGCAACAGAAACAAACCTTGAAAAGAAAAAGAGACTTTTGACTTTCCACGTTGTTGGAGCAGGTTTTACTGGAGTCGAAATGGTAGGGGAATTGGCAGAATACGTTCCTATTCTCTGTGAAAAGTATGAAATAGACAAAAAAGATGTAAGTGTATACAACGTTGACGTATTAACACGTACTGTTCCTAATTTGCCGGAAAAGCTATCAAACAAGGTAGAAAACCGTTTGAAGAAAATGGGCGTTACCATGATGCTTAATAACGGTGTTGTAGGTGTAGGAGCTGACTTTATAGAAACCAAAAACGGAGACAAGGTTACAAGACATACTGCCGGAACAGTTATTTGGGCGGCTGGTATTGAAAGCTCAGATATTACCAACGAAGTTGCAAAAAATCTTCAATCTGCTGCAAGAGGTCGTATAAAGCTTGATTCATACCTGCGCTCACTTGATAACGACCACGTATATGTAGTCGGGGATAACATGCTCTTTACAGCTGAAGGAGAGGAAAGACCTGTTCCTCAGATGGTAGAGAACTGTGAACAAAGTGCTGCGGTTGCAGCAAAGAACATCTATAGCGCTATTACTGGCAAGGGCGAAATGACAGTTTACAAGCCTTCCTTCCATGGAATGATGGTTTGTGTAGGCGGAAGATATGGTGTTGCAAGAGTTGGATTGCCGAAGTTTATGTTTAATCTGCCTTCTTTTCTTGCAATGTTTGCAAAGCATTTTATAAATATTATTTATTTTATACAAGTACTTGGCTGGAACAAGATATTTAGCTATATAAAACATGAATTCTTTACTATAAGAAATTGCAGAAGCTTTGTAGGCGGACATTTCTCTAACAGAACACCAAGCTTTTTGCTTGTGGCTCTCAGAATATGGCTCGGAGCAGTTTGGCTTTTTGAAGGTATTATGAAGATTGTTGAGGGCTGGTTTAACAAGCCGCATCTGGCAGGATTCTTCGGAGGAGCTAACGGCTGGTATGACAGTATTCTAAAGGGTGTGACAGAAGGGACAAGCGGTGCAACCGGTGAAGCCGGAAAGGCCGTTGCAGAAGCAGTTTCCTCGGCGACAGCCGCAGGAGGCGGAGAAGCAGTTGCGGGAGGAATCGGTAAGATAGGAACAACAATAATCAACTTTGATTTTTTAAACCTGTTCCGTGTTATATTTGTTAGCGGCAAACAGCTTGCAGAGTCTGCACTAAGTGATTTTGCATTCAGACTTGATATACCTCTAATGAATACTTTTGTTAATAAAGTTATACTTGCAAATGATTCTATTCAGATGTTTATGCAGATTTCAATCGTAATAGCTGAAATCTTAATAGGTCTTGCATTGATAGGAGGCTTGTTTACAACACCTGCTTCTGCCGTATCTTTAATATTACAGTTCATGTTCGTATGTACTACAGGCTTGTATCTGGGAACCTTCTGGATGATATTTGCGGGAATTGCCGTATTGATTGGCGCCGGAAGAACCTTCGGACTAGATTATTATGCTATGCCTTTCCTGAAAAAACAGTGGAAAAAGCTGCCTGTAGTTAAAAAGTGGTATATATATCACGATTAATGTTAAGTATGATTAAAAGCATTATCTGCTAAGAAGGGGGTGATATGGTGATTGGAAGATTTCTAAATTATGTTGAGATAAAGACTAAGATAACCAGCACATTTGCATTTCTTATTACAATGGCCTATTTATTCTATATAGGAAATCCTGTTAACTGGAAGCTTACGTTGATATTCTTTGCATCAATGTTCATATTTGATATGACCACTACTGCAATTAACAACTATATCGATACAAAGACCAATCACCAGTCACTTGACTTTGAAAGGAAAACTGCTCTGGCTATAATATTTGTTTTGCTGGGCATAAGCATTGCACTGGGTTTATACCTGGCATATCTCAGTGACTTGGTAGTACTGCTTATAGGCGCTGTATGTTTCATGTGCGGTATTCTATATACTTTCGGGCCAATACCCATATCAAGACAGCCTTTGGGAGAGATTTTTTCAGGATTATTCTACGGATTACTGATTCCGTTTATTCTTCTGTATATAAATCTTCCAGTGGGAACCCTTTTGAACCTTAGCGTTAATTTTACAGCCATAAATCTGAATTTAAATATAATGCCGTTAATTACGGTAATCCTGCTTTCAGTGCCGCCTGTATGTACTACAGCAAATATAATGCTGTCAAATAATATATGTGACCTTGAAAGGGATATTGCAGTAAAGCGATTTACACTGCCCTACTATTTGGGCAAAAGAAAAGGTGTTTACTTGTTTGCAGGCTTATATTATCTGGTGTATCTGGATATTATACTCATGGTTGTACTGGGCAAGTTGCCTGTTGTATGTCTGCTTTCATTAATAACATTATATCCCGTACAGAAAAACATCAATCTGTTTTTCAAGGAACAGGATAAAGCAAAGACATTTATTGTTTCAATAAAAAATTATGTACTTATAATGGGTTCTATATCATTGCTGATATTCATAGGAGGATTTTTCTAACGGTATATAAGGAGTTAATATGAAATTTGCTAAAAAGTCCGACATCTTAATTGTATTAATAATTCTAATAACCGGCGGAGTTTTATGGGCCGTGTACAACAGCTCTGTTTCAAATAAGCCGGCAAAGGCTGAAATCTATTACAAATCAGAACTGATTAAAACCGTTGATTTATCAAAGGGTGAGGATAAAACCTTTAGCATACCCCAAAGCGACCATATAGAATTTCATTTGACATCGGATGGTAAGATATGCTTTGAAGATTCGGATTGTCCGGACAAGGTCTGCATTAAAGCAGGTCGGCTTAGTAAGGTTGGACAGACTGCTGCTTGCCTTCCCAATGAGGTTTTTCTGAAAATTGTACCTAAAAACGATAACCGCAGTGACGATGATATAGACATGATAATTGGTAAATAGAAAGGTCAATATTAGTCATGAATAATTCAAGGAACAGTATGACAAAAACTAAACAACTGGTTCTTACTGCATTGCTTTTTGCTGTTGCCTTGGTACTTTCTGTAGTTGAGAATTCTTTTCCACCCATATCGGCAGGAATCCCGGGTATAAAGTTGGGATTGTCAAACATTGCTGTAATGTTTGCCCTATTCTTCTTATATAAGAGACAGGCATTTACAATTGCTGTTTTAAAGGCACTGTTTGTATTGTCCACAAGAGGCCCGATAGCAGGCTTGCTAAGCTTTGGTGGAGGAGTTTTATCAATAGCTGTTATGGCACTGTTAATATACATTTTTAAGGATAGAGTTTCATATCTGATTCTAAGTATCTTTGGGTCAGTATCCCACAATGTGGGTCAGTTTATAATAATATCAATTCTTTATACAAACATGTATCTCTGGGTATACCTGCCTGTGCTGTTAGCAGCGGGAGTAATCGCAGGGATAGCAACATCTACTTTACTCAGGTTTATTTTACCGGCCCTTAAAAAGCTGGTTTAAATAAAAACATATACATTATAATAGGAGGACTACTTATGAAAAAAATTATTTCGCTAGTAATGAGCTCTGTTCTGGCTGTTTCACTTTTGGCCGGCTGTGGTTCATCATCCGAAACAAGTAATTCAACAAGCGCCGCTACATCTACTTCTGCCGCAAGCAGTTCAACTGCAGCTGTAAGCAGTGACGCAAACGGAGATGCAGTTAAAACAGGACTTGCTGTTATTTCATCAATAGCAAAATCCAAAGATGCTGGAAAAGAAGACGGTCTTGGACAGGTTGACTCAACTGTTGTTGCCGTTACTGTGGATAAAGACGGTAAAATCGTTAAGTGTGCAATTGATGCAGCGCAAACAAAAATCAATTTTTCAGCAGCAGGTAAAATTACTACTGATTTGAAAAAAGAATTCAAGTCAAAGCAGGAATTGAAAACTGAATACGGTATGAACAAAGCTTCAAAAATAGGTAAAGAGTGGAATGAACAAGCTGATGCTTTCGCAAAATATGTTGTAGGAAAAACAGTTGCCGAAGTAAAGGGAATAGCTGTAAATGCAGAAGGAGTTCCATCCGATAAAGAACTTTCAGCAACAGTTTCAATACATATTGCAGACTTAACTGCTGCAATTGAAAAAGCTGTTAATAATGCTAAAGATCTCGGTGCAAAAGCTGGAGACAAGCTTGGCCTTGGCGTTGCAACAAACATCAGTAAGTCAGCAGATGTAGGCGAAAAAGATGGAGTAGCACAGGCTTACTCAAACTACACAGCTACAACATTCGGTGCAGACGGTAAAGTAACAAGCTGTATCATTGATGCTTCACAGTCAAACGTAAACTTCTCAAAGGTTGGAAAAATCACTTCAGATTTGAAGGCTCCTTTAAAGAGTAAAATTGAACTTGGAGCAGATTATGGTCTTGCTAAAGCTTCAAAGATCAAAAAAGAATGGTTTGAACAGACTGACGCTCTTGCAAAATACGTTGTAGGAAAAACAGTTGATGAAATCAAAGGAATTGCTGTAAATGCAGAAGGAGTACCTTCACAGGCTGAGTTAACAAGCTCTGTAACAATCCACATTGGTGACTACCAGGCTGTTATAGCAAAGGCAGCAGCAACTGCTAAATAATTATTGAATTAAAACGATTCATCCACAAATAATATAAATGTAAAACAAATTAGTGCTTAAATTGCACGCTTGGCTAAAAAAGCGTGCGTTTAAGCATAATTTTTGATTAAAAACAGTGCCGCATGGCTTACGGAGGCTAATATAAAATGAGAATATTAAAAAAATTAACAGCTTTAATGCTTATACTGGCATTTACCATACAACTGTCGGCATGCGGAGAAAAAAACAAAACCAGATATGAGGCAGAATTTCTTGTGCTATTTAACACAGTAACAAAAATAGTTGCATATACGGAATCAAAGGAAGAATTTACAGAATACTCACAGCTCATATATGATAGTCTCAAAGAATATCATGAGCTTTATGATATATATAATAATTATCCCGGAAAAAACAATATTAAGACTATCAATGACAACGCAGGAATAAAGCCTATTAAGGTAGATAAAAAAATAATAGACCTGCTACTTTTTTCAAAAGACTGGTATAAAAAAACCGACAGTAAAATGAATATTGCCTTCGGTGCTGTTTTGAAAATATGGCATGATTACCGTACAGAAGGTTTAGAAGATGAAGAAAGTGCCAAAATACCTCCTATGGATAAACTAAAAGAAGCATCACAACACACGGATATAAATAAACTTAAAATAGATGAAAAAAACTCAACAGTATATCTCGAAGACCCTAAAATGAGTCTGGACGTGGGAGCTGTGGGAAAAGGATATGCAACGGAACAGGTTAGCCAGCTCGCAGAGAAAAAAGGCTTTAAATCAGGACTTATAAGCGTAGGAGGAAATATACGTTCAATAGGAAACAAGGGTGTTGATGGTCAACTACTTTGGAATCTGGGAATACAGAATCCTGATACCGAAAGCGAGAACCCAACCTTAAAGCTTATATATGTTGCAGATAAATCAGTGGTTTCGAGCGGAGACTATGAAAGATACTATACTGTTAAAGGTAAAAGATATCACCATATAATAGACCCAATTACACTATTTCCGTCTGAATACTTTTCAGCAGTTACTATAGTCACTCACGATTCAGGCATGGCTGATGTATTATCTACTGCCATTTTCAATATGCCTTTCGAGCAGGGAAACAAATTGATTGACTCATTGCCTGATACTGAGGCACTGTGGGTAATGAAAGACGGTAAAATAAAGTACAGCAAGGATTTTGAAAAATATCTTGGAAGCAATCATTGATATAATTTTATACGGGAGTACCGGTGTTAATACAGAAAAATTTATATTAATTATCTGATTTGATGATATAATGTTTATCCAAGACTTAATAATAAGGAGACTAGTTCCCATGAATGGCATCAGTAGTACGAGTAATAGTTGGAAAAAGAACATCATACTGTTTTTGACGAGTCAAACAATATCACTTTTAGGTTCATCTCTGGTTCAGTATGCTATTATCTGGTATATTACTTTAAATACACAGTCCGGAATTATGATGACATTGTCAATTATCTGTGGCTTCGTACCTACATTTTTTCTTTCACCCTTCGCAGGCGTATGGGCAGACAGATACAACCGGAAGTTACTTATAATGATCTCAGACAGTTTTATAGCACTTGCTACACTGATAATGGCGATTTTATTTATGGCCGGTTATGACAGTATGTGGCTTCTCTTTGTAGTACTTGCAATCAGAGCGCTGGGAACAGCAGTTCAAACACCTACGGTAGGGGCATTTATACCGCAGATTGTGCCTCAGGAAAACCTCACTAAGGTAAATGGAATAAACGGCAGTATACAGTCGTTGGTTATGCTTGCATCACCAATGATAAGCGGTGCATTAATGAGTGTAACGTCTATAAAAGCTATATTTTTCATTGACGTTGTTACAGCAATAATAGGAGTTCTGGTACTGCTTTTATTTTTACATGTCCCTGTACATGCAAAAGCGGTGGATAAACGCTCAGCCGGTTATTTCAAGGATTTTCATGAAGGACTTATATATGCAAAAAACCATAAATACCTGAAAACCTTTTTTGTATTTCAAGCAGTATTTTTAATATCGGCAGCACCCGCAGCATTCCTGACACCCCTTCAGGTTACTCGTTCCTTTGGAAACGATGTGTGGAGGCTTACGGCTATTGAAATAGTGTTTTCAGTAGGTATGAGTTTGGGCGGAATTGTAATGGCGTCATGGGGAGGCTTCAAGAATAAAGCTTACACCATGGCAATATCTACATT
Organism: Bacillota bacterium; assembly: GCA_023390335.1. Classification (GTDB taxonomy): domain Bacteria; phylum Bacillota; class Clostridia; order Acetivibrionales; family DSM-1351; genus Ruminiclostridium. The sequence continues at coordinate 202,181 of JAEWCZ010000066.1, forward strand.
GGTAACAGGCATATGCACCATTGTTCTAGGTATAGTACCGGTTTTCTGGATTTATCTTATATTTATGGGTGTCATAGGGATTTCTATGCCTGTTTTCAATATTCCATCTACTGTTTTACTTCAGGAGAAGGTTGAAGAGGAATATATGGGGAGGGTATTTGGAGTTCTTTCTATGATAACAAGCTCTATGATGCCTGCGGGTATGCTTGTATTTGGTCCCCTTGCTGATTATATAAGAATAGAATGGCTTTTGAGGGTTACGGGATTGTTTATTGTATTTATCGGAATTGCATTATATTTGAACAAGGTTCTTGTAGAAGCAGGAAAGCCAAGTGTTAAGATATAAATTGATAAATAGAGGGCTTGTAAGCTCAAATATTACTTACAAGCCCCAAAAAATAAGATAATTTATCTAGCTCTTTGATAGAGAATTCCATCTATCTCATTCATTTGGTCTTGCGTTAAAGGACCGAAATCCTTAGCCGCCTTTCCAATTACTTCTTCACTATCACCAACACCATAGCAATCTGCTGTATCCAGAAAGTTTATACCAAGTTCCAAAGCCCTGTGTATGGCTTTAATTGACTCAGCATCATCAACGTCACCCCAACCGTCGTACATTCCGTCATAAAAGAATGGTCCGCCAATAGCCTAACAACCTAATCCTAATGCGCTCACTTCAATTCCGAATCGTCAATGTAATAAATTAGTCAATATAAAATAACCTCCAAGATATAAATAGTTGAAGATTATGGTTGTTTGAATGTATAATATTTATCAGTTAAACTGGAAAGAAGGCGTATACTTGGCAAAATTAAATAACCCGTTTATATCGCTAAGACATAAAAATTTCAGGTATTACTGGTTTGGAATGTGTATTTCACAAATAGGAACTTGGATGCAAAATATAGCCCAGCCTCTTCTTGCATATAAACTTACAGACTCACCGTTTCTGCTTGGGCTTATTGGTGCTCTTCAATTTTTGCCAGTGCTTTTATTTTCTTTATTTGCCGGGGTTTTAATTGATAGATTTCCTAAGAAGAAAATCTTGATAATTACACAGTCAGCATCTATGTTAATAACACTTGTACTTGCCATTTTAGCCTTTACGGGGGATATAAGATACTGGCATCTGATAATAATGGCCGCAGCCCTTGGATTGGCAAATACATTGGATATGCCTGCAAGGCAATCTTTTGTTATTGAATTGGTGGGAAAAGAAGACCTTATGAATGCAATTGCCCTGAATTCTACGGTTTTTAACATCTCAAGGATTATAGGCCCCGCAATAGCAGGTATCTTGATGGAATACTCAGGCGCAGCTTTTTGTTTTTTTGCAAACGCAATAAGCTTTGGAGCAGTTCTTATAAGCTTGTTTTTCATTAAGCCAATTCACATAAAAAGTGAGGCGGTTCAAAAGGGTAAAACAGTATTTCAAAATATCGGTGAAGGACTTAGATACATATTAAATAACGAAATACTTTTTACAACTATTATTATAATGGCAGTAGTGGGAACTTTTGCTCCCAACTTCAGCGTTTTGGTACCTGTGTTCACATCTAAAATTCTTTATATAAATGAAGCCGGGTTTGGCTATCTTATGTCCTTTATGGGTGTAGGCTCGTTGTTCGGGGCCATTTATGTTGCTTCTTTAAGCAAGTCAGGGCCAAAAAGATTTATTCTTCGTGCAGTACCGGTTTTAGTAGGTTTCCTTTTAATTGGGGTTGCATATACCAATACATTTATACTCACAGGTTTGGCACTAGCAGTCACAGGCTTTTTCTTTGTCATGTTCAGTTCCAGTTCCAACTCCGCGCTGCAGCTAAATACTGACAATGAGTACAGGGGAAGAGTAATGAGCATTTATACGCTGGTTTTTGCAGGCTCTACTCCTATAGGAAACCTGTATGCGGGGGAAATTACAGAAAATTTTAATGCCCGGATTGGTTTTGTCTCATGCGGTATAGCTATAATCGTACTAATGATTCCCATACTTGTATTAATGAGAGGAGCAAGACATTTTGCAAAATAATAACGAAAATTATAACGGTTCAAAATTGAACAGGTTTTTGGTGCTTATAATGGCTGCAGCGACCGGAATAACTGTGGCAAACCTTTATTATATTCAGCCTTTGCTTGCAGAAATTGCAAAAACCTTTAATGTATCACAGGTCAGTGTTGGTTTTGTGGCAATGCTTACTCAAGCAGGTTATGCTCTGGGAATGTTATTTCTGTTGCCTCTTGCGGATATAAAGGAAAAAAGAAAACTAATAGTAACAATGCTGCTTTGTTCATTCTGCTCACTTTTGTTAATGTTCTTTTCTAATAGCATCGTAATGATTGCATTTTCATCATTTGCTATAGGGTTTACGTCTGTTGTACCACAGCTTATAGTACCTTTGGCTGCCCAGCTTGCTGACCCAAAGGAGAGAGGCAAGATAATTGGAACAGTAATGAGCGGATTACTCATTGGAATACTTTTATCACGTACCTTTAGCGGACTGATAGGGGAATACCTTGGCTGGAGGGTCGTCTACCTGATAGCAGCGGTATTGATGCTTTCTTTGGCTGTTTTTTTAAGAAAATTCATACCTGAATGTCCTGCTATATCAAGCCTAGGCTATAAAGATTTGTTCACATCAATGGGGAAGCTGGTTAAAGAACTTGAGATTTTAAGGGAGGCATCACTTAACGGGGCCATGATGTTCGGTGCTTTTAGTGCATTCTGGACAACCCTGGTATTCCTGCTTCAAAGCCCTTCATACCGCATGGGCGCCGACGCTGCCGGATTATTTGGCCTAGTTGGAATAGTTGGTGCTTTAACTGCTCCTGTAGTTGGAAGAATTGCAGACAAGAGAAGTCCAAGATTTACTGTAGGGGTGGGAATGTTTATTGTAATTGGGGCATATCTGTGTTTTCTGTTTCTTGGATTTAAGCTTTGGGGTCTGGTTACAGGTATAATTTTGCTGGATTTAGGTGTTCAGTCATGCCAGATATCAAACCAGACGAGAGTTCACTCTTTAAGTAACGAAGCAAGAAACAGGATAAATACGGTATTTATGGTATCATATTTTGTAGGAGGGGCTACGGGCTCATTTTTGGGCTCCTTCAGTTATGCACATTTTTCATGGACAGGCGTATGTATTTTTGGACTTTTAACACAATTCATTGCAGTTACAGCATACATGGTAAGAAGTAAAAAGTATAAAGAAAAGCCGGATACAAAAAAATTAGCCGATTGTAGTTGATTGTATGTAGATAGGCTTTTGTGGTTTAGGAGGTTAATATGGAAAAACTGTGGACAAAAAATTTCTTCATATTATGGCAAAGCCAGTTAGTTTCAACATTAGGGGACGCTGCTTATAGTGTGGCACTTGGCTTCTGGGTTCTTTCAAAAACAGGTTCAACTGCTCTTATGGGAACGCTTATGGCTGCGTCGACTTTCCCGGGGGTACTGTTTTCTCCATTTGCGGGAGTACTTATTGACAGAAGCAATAGAAAGCGCTTATTGATTCTGATGGACATTTTACGAGGGGTGTCTATTATTACACTCTCTATTACTGCATTCAAAGGGTTGATTGCAATATGGATGGTGTTTGCAGCTGGCATATTACTGAGTGTCTGCGGGGCAGTTTTTAGGCCGGGAGTTAATTCATCGATACCTGATTTGGTTCCTAAGAGCAAGCTTGCAGGTGCAAATTCAATGCTTGCAATAGTATCTACAGGCTCCAATATGCTTGGAAATGTTGCAGGTGGTTTTTTGTTTCAGCTTATAGGAGCACCATTTTTATTTCTTTTTAACGGACTATCATATATTTTCTCAGGCTCATCATTATTTTTTGTAAAGATACCTAAAATCAAAAAGAAGGATAAAAATCACTTTTTTAAGGACATGGGAGAGGGTTTCAAATTCATGTGGGGAATGAAGGGACTGAGACTGCTGCTAATAATGGCCGCAATAGTAAACTTCTTATCCTACATTGCAATAGTACTGTTTATGCCTTATTTTGAACAGAATCCAAATTTGGGCCCTGGTAAGTACGGTATGGCTATGGCTTGCTTTATGGGTGGAGCAATTGCAGGCTTTTTCGTGTCATCTACCGTATCGGTTCCACTTAAAAGAAAACTGGATTACCTAATATTAGCAAATGTTTTTTCAAATCTATGCCTGATTATTTCGGCTTACTTGACAAGTTTTGCTGCTATGATACTGTTTTTACTAATTGGAGGTTTTTTAAATGCAATTGTAAACGTAATTATTATGACAACAGTACAGGCGGCAGCTCCCCAGGAGATGAGAGGCAAAGTAATGGCCTTTATGAGTATGATAACCCAATCCATGACACCATTTGCAATGGCTCTCGGAGGTGTATTGGCAGGATATTTTTCTATAAGGGCTATAATTACTTCCAGTCTCCTACTGGTTATTTTAACCGTAACTCCTTTTTATTTTATCAAATCCCTTAAAGAATTCTTCCTAAAAAATATAGATGTATAAATTAAGTGTTACTAGGAATATTTACATGTGTACCATACTATATTGACAACAGTCCTTTAAGTGTGGTATTGTACGCTTTTAGAAAATAAATTTTTGACTTTACCTTTGTGAAGCACCTTGGAATTTTCAAGAATAATCCGTTGTTAGGTAGAGAATAAATTGTTATATGGAAAGGAAGAGGGCCATGAATAAAGCAGAACTTTTAGGCAGATGGACAAAAGAAAAGTCCGAAGAACTTTATGGTATTAAGAATTGGGGAGCCGGCTATTTTTCTGTATCTGACAATGGAGAGGTGTTAGTGAATCCATACAAGGATAACAACTCTGCAGCTGTAAGTCTGATGGATATTATATCCGGTGTCCGTGAACGTGGGTTAGATATGCCTGTGCTCCTGCGTTTTGAAAATCTGCTGGACTCACAGATTTCATTTTTAAATAATTCATTTAATGAAGCAATGCAAAAGCTTAACTATAAGGGTGCATACCGCGGTGTTTATCCCATAAAGGTTAATCAGCAGCAGCAGGTAGTAGAGGAAGTAACAAGATTCGGACAGAGATACCACCACGGACTTGAAGTGGGTAGTAAGGCTGAATTGGTTGCCGCGCTTTCAGTAATGAAAGATAAGGAAGCCTGTCTTATCTGTAACGGATACAAAGATGAAGAATTTATAGATTTAGGACTTTATGCAGTAAAAATGGGCTTTAAGTGCTTTTTTGTTATAGAGATACCCGGTGAGTTGGATATAGTACTTGAACGCTCAAGGGCATTGGGCATTAAGCCAAATATTGGCATCCGTATAAAGCTCTCAGCAAAAGCAGGGGGCCACTGGACAGAATCCGGCGGAGACCGTAGTATATTCGGACTGAACATGTCTCAGGTTATTTCCATGGTTGATAGGTTGAAGGCAGAGGAAATGATTGATTGCCTTAAACTACTTCACTATCACCTGGGCTCACAGATACCCAACATTAGAGATATCCGTTCTGCGGTTCTGGAGGCAGCCAGAGTATATGCTGAGCTTGTAAAAGAAGGCGCACCGATGGGATACCTTGATTTGGGCGGCGGCTTGGCAGTAGACTATGATGGTTCAAACACCAATTATACAAACAGCCGTAACTATACTGTGGAGGAGTACTGTACAGACATTGTAGAGGCTGTTATGACCACCCTTGATTCAAGCGACGTACCACACCCTGTAATTGTTACAGAGTCAGGTCGTACAACGGTTGCGTATTATTCTGTACTAATTTTCAATGTACTGGATATCGAAAAATTTGAAGAGCATGATATACCGGACAAGCTGAATGAAAATACATCAGAGCAGATAAGAAACCTGTTTGACGTAAATAAGAATATAACTCTTAAAAATATACAGGAGTGCTATAACGATGCCCTTTACTATAGGGATGAAATACGTGACATGTTCAAACATGGACGTATCAGCCTCCGCGAACGTGCATTTTCCGAAAAGATATTCTGGAATACCATAAACCAGATAGCAAAGGAAAAACAAAAACTGAAAAATGCTCCCCCTGACTTGGAGGATATTGAAAGCGCAATTGCCGACATTTACTACTGTAATTTTTCGGTATTTCAATCAATACCTGACAGTTGGGCTATAGATCAGCTGTTCCCTATAATGCCTTTACACAGACTGCTGGAATTGCCAAAAAGAAATGCGGTAATAGCCGATATAACCTGTGACTGTGATGGGAAAATAGACCATTTTATAGATCTTCATGATGTAAGAACTACACTTCCGCTTCATGAGTTCAAAAGCGAACAGGACTACTACCTTGGAGTATTTTTAGTTGGTGCGTACCAGGAGACTTTAGGAGACCTTCACAATTTATTTGGAGACACAAATGTTGTCAGTGTAAGAATAAATGGTGACGGTACGCATGATCTTGTAAAAGAAATCCATGGAGACAGTGTTTCTGATGTGCTATCATATGTTGAATTTGATCCAAAAGACATGCTGGTAAGCTTCCGTGAAAAAGCCGAACAGGCAATTCATGAGGGCTTAATAAGCGCCAGTGAAAGACCTGAAATAATGAGGGCATATGATAATGGGTTAAGAGGATACACCTATTACGAGAGATAGAAGTATTAGCTAATAAAATTATTACTAAAAGGTCTGCGGCAATAGGACTAGACAGTCTGAAATGCTACAGACCTTTTTTGATTTGAGACCCCTTCTATTTACAAATGCCTACTTCCCAAGATCCTCCCAGTGTTCATATGCTTCATACAGTTCTGAAAAAGCTCCCGCTTTATCCTTTGCAAGTATTGAACCACGGAGACGTGCCAGATTAATACTAAATGCGTTAATCTCATCACGTTCTGAGCTGAACTGAACCCTTCTGACGATTTTCTTCCAGACTTCAGACAAATTGTTTGTATCCTTAACGGCTTTATCCCAATCGTCCTTTTGGATATCATTAATAACGGTGTTTATTGATTTAGGAATACTATCATTTTTTCCAAGTGGCCTTTTTAAAAAGTTATCACTTTCCATAACCAAGATAAAAAAAACAATTGTTACTATAGGAATAGTTATAATTAGGAATTTTCTCATGTTGATTCACTCCATTAATAAGGTCCTTTGTAATCACCTATATCGGTGATTTTGGTCATGCGGTCGTCGTATAAATCAAGATAAAGGGAACCGGAGGAGTCTAGAGTTGCAATGAAAACATCTGAAATGTTTGTAATTCCCTTCTTTTTTAGTTCACTTAAAAGCCAGTTTTTATCTTTTTCCAGCTGCCTTAGATTTTCCTCTATTAATATTCCGTCATAAATCAGTTCACTACTTATACCTGATGGTTTTTTCTGAATATGCATGTCCTTTGGAGTAAGGTTTTGAAATTCAGGTTTTTTCAGAACTGATAATTGACCGTTTGGCTCAATGATTGCAAAATCAACTTCATTCATGTCAAAAATATCCTTGTTTCTTAAGAGTTCAGTGATATCTGAAACCCTGAATTTCATTTTTTTCAAGGTCTTCTCCATTATTTTACCGTTCATAATCACTATAGTAGGCTCATTTTCCAAATACTTGGCTACATATCTCCATCTCAAAGTTATATATTCCAGCAAAAGACCCAGAGCTGCCCATACGAGTAACCCGATCCAGTGGGGCCATGATCGGCTGGAAAGGTCTGTTGACAATGTTGCTGCAATGGAACCGATAGTTATACCCAATATATAATCAAAGAATGTGAGTTGGCTTATTTGTTCCTTGCCTAATATTCTAGTAAATATCAACAGTGAAAAAAAGCTTATAATTGATCTGACACATACTACCAGTCCTTCATTCAATTCAATTCCTCCAGACAACCGATAATAAGTTATTATTCTGTAGTAAATATTTTTTATGCAGTTAAAGCAGAATAATGTTAAGTGTAACGGAGGTGAAAATTTCATGTTTATCGGGTCTGATATAAGAGGAAAACTCGCAATTGTATGGCTTGTGTTATTTATGTTAATGTGGATAGTTTTTACGGGCTGTTTTAAGACAGAAACCATGCGAAGCCAACTGGAAGCTATCGAACAGGCCGTTACGAGCAAAGATTGGCCAAAAGCACAAAAAGAGGCAGAAAAATTCACAGCTACTTACAAGACCAGAAAATATATTATTGATATTAACAACTCAAGTGAAATAAGTATTACATTCAATCATACAGTTGAACAACTTGCTCTTGCAGTAAAAAATAAGCAGGATAGTGCGATTGAGTACACCGGATTATTAAAAGCAGCACTTGGATACGTCGCAAGGCCATTTGCAGAGCCGTAAATAAGTATTAATTAAGTGTAGGAGAAAAATATGCAAACAGTTTTAACTTATTCTGTAAGGGTAGTATTAGTCTACTTTTTTACCTATTTATCAACGAGGATACTTACCAAAAAGGCAATCGCTCAGATGACAGCCTATGAGATTGCAGGTCTTATGGTTATAGGAAATGTTGCAGCGGAACCACTGGTTGACAAGGTAATGGTGAAATCCGTATACGGAACAGGTTTGCTTATATTATTAATGTTAATAACATCAAGGATAGCCGTTATGGATAGGTTTACAAAAGTAATGGAGCATAGTGCCTCTATTGTTATAAATAACGGTCAAATCGATCTTAATGAAATAAAAAGGTTAAGTATAAGTCTTAATGAGCTTTTTGGGATGTTAAGACAGCAAGGGTTTGATCGGATTTCGGATATTCAGGCTGCTGTATTGGAACCAAACGGTACACTTTCTGTTTTTGCTAAGGCGGAAAATAAGCCTGTTACCAAAAGTGACTTGAATGTAACATCTTCTAATGAGCCAATAAGTATGCCATTGATAATGAATGGAAGAATAGTCAGAGAAAATATTAAATACATTGGTAAAAATGAAGCGTGGCTTATAGAAGAATTGAAAAAGCAAGGTATAAAGGATTATGTACACGAAGTTTACCTTGTAGAGATGGACTCTTCATGGAAAATAAAAGTTTACGTAAAGTGATTTAGAAAAGTATTTTATAAACTTATTGTTTTTAAATAATATTAAGTGGTATAATGTTATATTATACCACTTAAATGTAGTGGAGGTAAGTAAAATTGAGCATAAAATATGGAATAATAGGGTTAGGTGTTATAGCTCAAGTATTCGCAAAGGCTTTAAATGCTATCAATGGTGCAGAACTGACGGCAGTAGCTTCCAGTAACAGGGAAAGAGCTGAGTTATTCGCAAAAAATTTTAATTCAAAAAAAGTATGTAATAGTTATATAGAACTTATAAAGGATAAGGATGTAGATGTTGTATACGTTGCACTTACACATAATTTGCATTATGAAATCGTAAAAATGTGTATTGAAAACGGCAAGGCTGTGATATGCGAAAAACCGCTTTTTACAAATAAAAAAGATGCAGAAGAACTGATTACTCTTTCTAGGGAAAAGAAAGTACTTTTGATGGAAGCTATGTGGACACGCTGTCTGCCTTCTTTTCAAAAGGCAAAAAAGTGGGTTGAAGAGGGCAGAATAGGTGATATAAGACTTATTGACGCAAAATTTTGCTTTAACTCACCTTATGACCCTAAGCACAGACTTTTTAATCCCGAACTTGCTGGAGGGAGTCTGTATGATGTAGGTGTATATGTTATAGAATTTACAACGGGGATTTTGGGAGAAAAGCCTGATAAGGTCAGTGGGTTTGCATCGAAAGCAGAGACCGGTGTAGATGATTTTGCGGTAATTAATATGAGCTTTAAATCAGGTGCGCTGGCAATGTTAAGCTGTGGAACCCGGGCTTACGTGAACAGGGATGCCGGAATATACGGAACAAACGGAAGAATTATAGTGTATGAGTTTTTTAGTTCAAAAAAATGTGAGCTTTACGACAATAATAATAATCTGGTTGAATCTTTTGAAGATACCTGCCAGGATGGATTTATATATCAAATAAGGCATTTCAACGATTTATTTATGAACGGAATGCTTGAAAGTGAAATAATTCCTCTTGATGATACGTTGAATTGTGCCGATGTATTTGATAAGCTGTTAAAACAGTGGGAAATTAATGTAGATTGATAAAATAATTACTCCCCCCTCAAAAAGTTATTTTATGACGAATGAATATATTGCAGCGAAAATTGTCTGCATAATACATTTTACAGGGGGAATTCAAATGAAAATTCAAAAAATATTGGTTGGGGCAATGGCTTTTACAATTCTTATGACATCTGCAGTAACACCAGGTGTGTTTGCCAACGGCAGTAATACACTGGGATCACATGTAACAGCCCAAAACGAAAATTCAAGTAACAAAGCTAACGACTTAAAAAGAGCCAGCCAACAAGAGTTAAAGGAACAAAAAAAGAAAGAAAGAGATGCAGAAAAGGCAGCCATCAGGGCATCTTATTCAGCAGATGAACTTGCTAAACTGAAAATTGCAGGGGATAAAATCAAGAAGAATAATAAAAATGTTACTGTATTGCCAGTAGAAAATATAATCGTTAAAGGTGCAAAAGTAAAATTTGATACACCTCCGGTTATAAAATCCGGTAGAACGCTTATTCCCGTAAAGGCATTAACAGAAGCATTCGGAGCTGAAGTTAAGTGGATTTCGGCCGAAAGAAAGGTTGTCATTACAAAAGACAGTACTGAAATAATTCTAAAATTAGATAACAATAAGATATACGTCAACGGCGTTGAGTCAACGATTGATGTACCTGCATGTTCAATAAACGGGAGAACTGTTGTACCAATAAAATTTATTGTTGAGAAAATGGGACTATTGGTAAAATGGGATAGTGATTCAAAGGTAGTTGAGATTGAAAAACCAACTCCAACTGTACCCGCACAACCAACAACACCTGCAGAACCAACAACACCGTCCGAGCCGACAACAACACAGACAGAGCCAATAACAGCACAGGGACAGGCAGCACAGTAAAACAGCCGTATCAAATACGGAGTATTCTCTGTTATATCAAGGGGGAGATACATTAATTGGATAGACAACAATTATATAACGATATGGAAACATTAAGAGAAAAACTGAACCTAGAGCTGGAAAATTTTCAGGAAAATGGGGGCCTGAGTCTGGAGGTTTTAGATTTGAGCCAAAAACTTGATGAATTAATAGTAGAATATATGAAAATCGCAAAGTCCGACCCTAACACAGAGAGTAATGAAGTTGCCTGAAATATGAATAAATTTGCTTAAAAAACGGAACTTGTGGGAATAGATCTTTTCTATCCACGGTTCCGTTTTATTAATTATCAGCATGTAAAAAATTGTTAAGTATAGATGCAAAAGGATAGAAAATTAATGTTAATCACATAATATATTCATAAGCATATAAATTATATTGATTTTTGATATTTTTTTCTGTATAATCACCGTGAAGTAATTAAGATATGGAAAACAGGAGGTATTGAAGATATGGGAAAGGCTTTGATAATCGGTGCGGGCGGTGTAGCAAGTGTTGTTATCCATAAATGCTGTCAGAACCCCGATGTATTTGAAGAAATATGTATAGCCAGCAGAACACTGGAAAAATGCGAGGCTATAAAAAATAAATTGGCAGGAAGTAAAACTAAAATTCAAACAGCACAGGTGGATGCTGATAATACTGATATGCTAATCGAGCTTATCAATAAATTCAGGCCGGACATTGTTATAAATGTAGCACTACCATATCAGGATCTGACTATAATGGATGCATGCCTCGCAACAGGTGTAGATTACCTCGATACTGCAAATTATGAGCCGCCTGAGATACCTAAGTTTGAATATAAATGGCAATGGGCTTATAGAGATAAATTTGAAAAGGCTGGAATAACAGCACTTTTGGGAAGCGGTTTTGACCCAGGTGTAACAAGCGTATTCTGCGCATATGCCCAGAAACATTATTTTGATGAAATACATTATATAGATATAGTTGATGCAAATGCAGGAGATCATGGATACCCATTTGCTACTAACTTTAATCCTGAGATAAATATTCGTGAAATAACAGCAAAAGGAAGCTATTGGGAAAACGGAGATTGGGTTGAAACAGAACCCCTAGAATTAAAAAGGGTTTACGATCTACCTGAAATAGGACCAAAGGATGTTTATCTGCTGCACCACGAAGAAATTGAATCTTTGGCATTGAATATAAAAGGTGTAAAGAGAATTCGTTTCTGGATGACTTTTTCAGAGAAATACCTAACACATTTGAGGGTGCTTGAAAACGTGGGTATGACATCTATCGAACCTATTGATTTCGAAGGCCAGAAGATTATACCTTTGCATTTTCTGAAGGCTGTACTTCCTGACCCTGCTTCACTTGGGCCAAGGACTAAGGGAAAAACAAATATCGGCTGTATTATACAGGGCATAAAGGATGGAAAGCCAAGAACATATTATGTATATAACGTATGTGTACATGAAGAATGTTATGCAGAAGTAGGTTCACAGGCAATTTCCTATACAACAGGAGTTCCTGCAATGATAGGTGCAATGATGATACTCAAGGGAATCTGGAAAGGACCGGGTGTTTTCAATATAGAAGAATTTGATCCAGATCCGTTTATGGAAGAACTGAACAGATGCGGACTTCCTTGGAAAGAAAGCTTTTCACCAGAGCTTATCGACTAATAAGGGTACAATAAGCAGCCGCTGCCAAATGCCAAAACTACTGAAATAGTTGGGCTGGTGGCGGCTGATTTAACTTTCAATTAAAAAATTCGGCTCATGGAGGCTAATGAAAATTGATTAATAATTTAGATATTGATATAAAAAGCTTGCCGACGCCATGTTACATAGTTGATGAGCGTCTTCTTATAAGGAATCTTGAAATTCTGGATTCAGTTCAAAAGCGTACAGGTTGCAAAATACTTTTGGCACAAAAGGGTTTTTCAATGCATTCTGTATATCCGCTGGTTGGAAAATACCTGGCAGGTGTTACTTCAAGCTCTTTGTTTGAGGCGAGACTGGGTTACGAAAAAATGGGCAAAGAGGTTCATATTTACGCCCCTGCATATATAGAAGAAGAGTTCGACGACATAATGAAATACTGTGACCATATAGTATTCAATTCATTTCACCAATGGAATAAATATAAGGACAAGGTCAAATCATCAGATAAAAAAATAGGCTGCGGAATTCGTATAAACCCTGAGTATTCTGAATTGGAGCATCCAATATATGACCCATGCTATAAATTCTCAAGACTGGGAGTAACTCTTCCCAACTTCAAGCCAGAGGAACTTGACGGTATTGAAGGGCTCCATTTCCATACGATGTGCGAGCAAAATTCAGATACACTTGAGCGAACTATTAAAGTGGTTGATGAAAAATTCGGAAGTTACATCAAGGATATGAAATGGCTGAATTTTGGCGGAGGCCATCACATAACAAGACCTGATTACGATATAGAAGCACTTGTACGCTCAATTAATTACTTTCAGGATAAGTACGGGATTGCCGTATACTTAGAGCCCGGAGAAGCAGTTGCATTAAACACAGGCTATCTTGTAGCAAAGGTACTTGATACAGTAGAAAATGGAATGCATATTGCAATACTGGATACTTCGGCAGCTTGTCATATGCCTGATGTACTTGAAATGCCCTACAGGCCAAATATAATCGGTTCCGGCAAGCCGGATGAAAACCTGTTAACCTACAGGCTTGGAGGACATACCTGTCTTGCTGGGGATATTATTGGAGACTACTCCTTCAAGCAACCTTTGAAACCCGGCGACAGACTTGTTTTCTGTGATATGGCACATTATTCAATGGTTAAGAACAATACCTTCAACGGTGTAAACCTTCCTGCCATTGCACTCTACAGTGAAAAGGAAGGAATAAGGATAATTAAGCAGTTTGGGTATGAGGATTTTGAAGGTAGATTATCATAAATTGATAGATGAAACTTGATGCGGAAAGTGTATTTCGGATTTGATATAAATCTGGGATACACTTTCCGCATTATTTTTGCTAAATCATAGTATATGTATCTTATTCTACTCTATATTGAAAATAAAGAAGGAATATAGTATGATATGCAAAGGTTTGATAAAAATTACAAATAAAAGGTGAAGTATGAAAATTCTAAGAAAAGCAATTGTATTTTTAATAATTTTTTTGATATCAACCGAGATTATTTTTGCATGTGCTTTCCCGGCAAGATATGTTTATAATCAAAGAATTAATTATGACGTATTCAAGGATAATGTTTATTCTATAGATTTAGCTGTTAAATCCATTAAAAAAATTATAACAAAAGAAAATATTAAGAATTATTACATATGTGTTGGTGATTCTGTCGGGTATGGCACACCATGTCCGCCAGATAAAACCATTAGTAGTAACTTAAATGCTATTTCAAAAAAAGAAGGCAAAGATATTAGGTTTTTTAATTTAGCATTACCGTCAACTATGTTTGGGGATTTTTACACAGTTTTGCTTTTACTTCAAAAGTATGATGTTTCAACAGATAATGTTATTTTGAATTTTTCTTATTGGGAGATAAATGCAAAGACTCCAACTTACTGGTTTAACCATTATTTAAAGGAATTGGATAATAGTAGCTATAAAGAATTGGTGGATTCAGGTGCAATAAAAGAAGATTCACTTTGGAAAAACATCAAAGCAGAGATATATCATTTTGCCAATAAAAATATTGGAATTATTGGAAATAGCGGGTATGTAACAAATAAAATAAAATCAACAACAAATAACTTACTAAAAGAATCTAAACCTGCTTTGTGTGTGTGGAGTTCAAAGGCAGATTTGAAAAATACTATGTCTAAACCCGAAAATAGCTGGTATTTTTCTGATAAGAAGTTCAATCTGACAGAAACCGGTATACAAATTTATTTTATTAATAAGATTCTAGAGTTGCAAAAGGATAAAAATATTATATTTGTATTAAACGCATCCAATAACCAACTGCTTAAAGATCAAACGTCGAAACAGGGCTATAAGGATAACATTGATTCTATAGAAAAGCTTTTTAACGATAAGAATGCAAAATTTATAAATTACAATAATAAAGTTGATTATAAACTTTTTTCAGATCATGTACACCTACTGCCCGAAGGATATTCTTTTATCGCACAAGATTTATGGAATAAAATTGATAAGGAGATATAGAAATGCTATTTAATTCACTCGAATTTTTAATATTCTTTCCTGTAGTTACAGTGTTGTACTTTTTATTACCACACAAAATACGTTGGTTTTTGCTTTTAATTAGCAGCTGTATCTTTTATATGGCATTTGTCCCCAAATACATATTGATATTAGGAGTAACAATAGTTGTCGATTACTTTGCGGGGATAATTATTTCGAGGATGCAAGGTTACAACAAGAGAATATTTCTTATAGTAAGCCTAATTACAAATATAGGGTTGTTATTTGTTTTTAAATATTTTAACTTCTTTAATGAAAATATAAAGCATTTGGCTGACTTATTAAATTGGAATTATCCAATAGCAAGTCTTTCAATTATATTACCTATAGGTCTTTCATTCCACACCTTCCAGAGTATGAGTTATATAATAGAGGTATATAGGGGTAAACAACAGCCTGAGAAGCATTTTGGAATTTATGCGTTATATGTTATGTACTATCCACAGTTAGTTGCAGGACCAATTGAAAGACCTCAAAACATGCTGTGGCAATTTCATAAAGAATATAAATTTGATGCTCAGAGAGTTTCTGATGGATTAAAGCTTATGGCATGGGGATTATTCAAGAAAGTAGTAATAGCAGATAATCTGGCTTTGGTGGTAAATAGTGTTTATGGAAATCCAACAGCAGTAAACGGATTTTCCTTAGTAATTGCAACCTATTTCTTTGCTTTTCAAATATTCTGTGACTTCTCAGGATATACAGATATTGCGCGTGGAGCTTCAAGAGTGATGGGAATTGAATTGATGCAGAATTTTAAAAGACCGTATTTCTCTAAGACAATATCTGAATTTTGGAGGAGATGGCATATATCACTGTCAAGCTGGTTTACTGATTATGTGTATATTCCTTTGGGTGGGAACAGATGTGCCAAATGGAAATGGTTTCGGAATACTATGATAGTATTTCTTCTTAGTGGACTCTGGCATGGAGCCAACTGGACGTATGTCATTTGGGGTGGATTGAATGGTTTCTACTTAGTATTTGCAATAATTAGTAAGGAATTAAGAGGTAAAATTACAAAATGGACAGGTATTGGTAAATTCCCTAATATAAACAAGATGGTTAAAGTATTTTGTACATTTAATTTGATATGCTTTTCATGGGTATTCTTTAGAGCCAGTTCGTTTACACAGGCCATAACAATTATTAAAAGAATTTTTATGGATTTCAGCCTAAAAATTGATATAGGTAGAGCAGGCGTTTCCAGATACCAACTGGTATTGTGCTGTGGAGTAATTGCTTTTTTACTGGCAGTTCAGTTGCTTCAACGAAATAGGAAAATTGTCAATGAGTTAAATACTCGACATGTTGCATTCAGGTGGGTTATATACTATTCGGCATTAATTCTTATTATTATATTTGGAGTTTTTAATACTAATTCTTTTATTTATTTTCAGTTCTAACTTGTATTAAAAGAAAGGGTAATCACTATTCTGGTGCTACATGTACCACAGTAAGGCGGTCTGATACAGAACCGCAAAAAAGATACGATATCATGAAAAAAAGTAGTAATAAAGATGACTATGGTACAATAACAGAACAAATTAATTAAAGATCAAAAGGTTTAGAGTAACTTTGCTTTAAGCCTTCATGCTTGTTTTTTGTACTAATATTGAGGGAGCAAAGAGGAATAGTTGTATGAAGATAAATTTGAAATTTTTATTTGCTTTTTTGATTTTACTTGCAACAGAAATATTTATTGGAGTTTATTTACATGATAATATTATAAGATCATACGTAGGAGATGTTCTTGTAGTTATTTTAATGTACACTTTTATTAGAGGAATTACAAAAAAATATATAAAGTATTTACCTATATATTTGTTTGTTTTTGCAACAATTGTTGAATTGGCTCAATATTATAATATTGTAAATATTCTGAACCTTCAAGATAAAAAAGTAATCTCAACAATTATTGGAACTTCATTTGATATAAAAGACGTTTTTTGCTATCTGATTGGGACTATAACTATAATTATATGGGAAAGTATTAAGAATGGTAAATAACAAGAAAAATCCATTATTGTAGTATTCAATACTATTAACTTATAGTAACAAAATTATATAAAAGTTACAATTTTATATGAAGAAGTAAGTTTTATAAATTAAAATGCCTCCTTTATCATGTTAAAATTAGAACATATTAATAAAGGAGGCAAAAATATGAAAAAAGTAATTGGAAAAACCCTTTCTGCCGCTTTAGCACTAGCTATGACAGTATCAATTGCGGCTTGTGGTTCAGGGAACCAATCCGAATCATCATCCTCTTCGTCAGCAGCAAATACTTCATCAGCGGCTACAACAAGTACTGCAGCTTCGGGCGATCCTGTAAAATTCACTCTATGGCATTGTCAGACAACTGAGCCTATGACATCCAACATTAAGGCGGATATTGACAGGTTCACAAAAGACAATCCAAAGTATACAGTTGATGTTGAGCCTATGCAGAATGATGCATACAAAACAAAACTGAAAATTGCATTGAGTTCAAATACTGCACCTGATATATTCTTTAGCTGGACCGGCGGCCCAATGAATGAATATGTTGATGCCGACAAGATTGTAGATTTAACACCTTTCATGGATAAAGACAATTACAAGGATCGTTTCATGGATGCAGGTATTAATCAGGCTACATACAAAGATAAGATATGGGGTGTTCCTGTAGAAAACACATCAGTTGCAATGTTCTTCTACAACAAAGACTTATTTGCTAAATACAACCTTCAGGTTCCAAAAACTACAAAAGAGCTTGAAGCTATATGTGATACTTTAAAGAAGAACGGCATAATCCCATTCTCACTGGCAAACAAGACCCAGTGGACAGGTTCAATGTACTATATGTACCTTGCTAACCGTATCGGTGGAGCTGATGCATTCAAAAATGCAGTTGCACGTACTGGTTCATTTGAAGATGAATCATTTAAACAAGCAGGAACTATATTACAAGATTGGGTTAAAAAAGATTACTTCAACAAGGGCTTCAACGGTCTTGATGAAGATTCAGGACAATCTCGTACACTTCTGTACACTGGAAAAGCAGCTATGACTCTTATGGGTTCATGGTTCCTTTCAACAGCTGCAGGTGAAAACAAAGACTTTATGAAAAAAGTAGGCTCATTCGCATTCCCCGCTGTTGAAGGTGGTAAAGGTGAACCAGATGCAGTTGTTGGTACTGTTGGAGACAACTTCTATCATATTGCAAAGACATGTAAAGACCCTGAAGGCGCATTCAAGGCTATCCAGTACATGATAGATGATACAGCAGTTACAAAACGTATAGAGGCAGGAAGAGTTCCTCCAGTAAAGGGTGTAAAGGTTAGCGATCCTCTTCTCCAGAATGTTTTGGATGCAGTTCAAAAGGCTCCTTCTGTTCAGTTGTGGTATGACCAGTACCTTTCACCTCAATTAGGTGATCTCCATAAGAGTACTACACAGGCTCTGTTTGGATTATCAAAGACTCCTGACCAGGTTGACAAGGAAATGGAAGCAAAGGCTAAGGAATTAGCAGGAAAGTAAAGTAAATTTAAAGTATAAGTTGATTGGGTACTTTATCTTACAGGTACCCAATCAATTTATACAGTATAAATATAACGTAAGAAAAAAATGATATATTATCCTTATTTCTCTTAAAATCAATGCAATTCAGGAAGGGGAAGATATAATGCAAGCTACCCGCTCATTATCAGAATACAAAAAAAGGAGTACGTTAACTGCAACGACAATATTCCTTCTGCCGGTATTCTTTTTTATTCTTATTTTTATTATATATCCTATAATAGATTCGTTCTGGCTGAGTATGCATGAATGGAACGGAATTA
This sequence comes from Bacillota bacterium, assembly GCA_023390335.1. Classification (GTDB taxonomy): domain Bacteria; phylum Bacillota; class Clostridia; order Acetivibrionales; family DSM-1351; genus Ruminiclostridium. Next base: position 221,162 of record JAEWCZ010000066.1, read on the forward strand.
CTTCTGGAAAAGCTTTCGTAGGCCTGGAAAATTGGAAAACACTGGTTGGAGATAAAATCTTTTTCAAAGCTTTTTTGAATAATATGATTATAGTGGTACTATCCATTGCGGTTCAGCTTCCCATAGCAATGGCTATTGCTTTTCTTCTAGACACAGGAGGAAAGAAACTTAATTTTCTCAAAATGATATATTTTCTTCCAATGCTAATGTCATCTGTAGCAGTTGGATTCTTATTCAAATATACATATGATCCTCAGTTCGGTCTAATTAGTGCAGTTGACACAATGTTAGGCGGACAGGGTATGGTGGATGTGCTGGGAGATCCGCACAGAGCTATTTTTGGTGTAATAGCAGTTATATGTTGGCAGTTTATACCTTTTTACATGGTTTATTTTCTGGCCGCATTAAGTTCGTTGCCGGTTGAAATATATGAAGCATCAATTATTGATGGGGCATCCTATGGACAATATTTTTGGAGGGTTGCTTTACCATCCATGAAAGGAACTATCAAAAGTGCAGCGGTTCTGTCACTTGTAGGTTCTCTTAAATATTTCGATTTGATTTACGTTATGACACAAGGTGGTCCTGATGGTGCCACAGAGCTCATGGCGACGTACATGTATAAGAATGCATTTACTATAGGTAAAATGGGGTACGGTGCTACGGTAGCAGCCGGAATGTTTATAATAATTACCGTTATTTCCTTGGTTACACTTAAAGTCATAAATGGAAAAGAGGAGGCCTGATGCACATGATAAAGAAATTAAAAGTCGGAAAAATATTCGTTGCCTTACTGGCATTGATATGGCTTGTAATTGCAGGAGCTCCTTTTTACTTTATGGTTGCGTCAGCCTTTAAGGAGCAGTTTGAGATATTTACAACGGGAGTTTTTGCAGTGCCAAAAGGCTTTTATATGCAGAATTTCCAAAAAGTTATTGCCAGTGATTTTTACAAATATCTATTCAATAGCTTGTTTGTAGTTGGAGTATCACTAATATTGATATTATTTACATCGCTGTTTGCTTCATATCCTTTTTCAAGATTCAAATTTAAACTAAACAAGCCTCTTTTCGGAATAATAGTAGCAGCAATGGCTGTGCCGATACATGTAACTTTGATACCTGTATTTCAGCTTACACAAAAATTGAACTTGTATGATACAATATTTGCACTCATCGGCCCATATGCCGCTTTCAACCTTCCGATATCGGTATTTATCCTTACAGGATTTATGGCACAAATACCAAAAGAACTTGAAGAATCAGCTGAAATCGACGGATGCGGTAAGTATCGTACATTCTTCAACATTATTGCACCACTTTCAAAGCCGGGACTTGCAACTCTTGCTATATATAACAGTGTAAACATGTGGAATGAGTTCAGCTTTGCACTTGTACTTACACAATCCAAAAAAAGCCGTACACTTCCCCTTTCAATATGGGAATTCCAGGGACAGTATAATGCTAACATACCTATGATTATGGCTGTTTTGACCTTATGTGCATTACCGATGATTTTAGCATTTGCCATTGGTCAGGATAAACTCATAAAAGGAATGATGGCAGGTGCAGTTAAAGGATAAAGTTAAAATAATATACAAGGGAAATCACAGTAGTTTGCTACAGACAGAAGCCTCCAGATAGTATATAATAAGGCTATAAATTAACTAATGAGGTATAATATGAAAAAAATATTTGAAGCCCTTATTATACTGATGAGTGTATTAATTATTTCTGGATGCTTTTATGATGGAGAAGATGTACTGTTGAAGCCAAATCCTCCTAAAAAACAATTGACATTGTATACCATACAGGGCGATTCATCTGTAAATCAGGTAATTGCTGATTCTGTGTATAGGTTTGAGAAGGATAGCAGGAACTTTGAAGTGATACATGAGCTTATACCAAACGACTTGTATAAGAACAGGCTATCTGTTTGTGTAGCAACTAATCAAATGCCGGACGTTTTTCCCACCTGGTCCGGAGGAATTTTAAAGCAGTACATAAGTATTGGTGGAGTAGTTAATCTTGAAAAATACATGAAGACCGACAATTACAGTTTTAAGTATAATGACAAGGCGTTAAAGATGGTTACTGATGAGAATGGAATATGGGGAGTTCCTGTTGAAAACATGGCAATTGCTCTCATATTTTATAACAAAGACATTTTTAATGCCTTCAAGTTATCTGAACCAAAGACTTTTGATGAACTCAAAGATATAATAGTTAAATTAAGGCAAAAGCAATATATCCCATTTGCACTTGCCAACAGAACAGCCTGGACTGGGTCAATGTTCTACATGTATTTTGTAGATCGCCTTGGGGGGCCCTCTGTTTTTGACAATGCAGCAAACAGAAAAAATAATGGCTCATTTGATAACGATGTATTTGTGCGGGCTGGAAAAATGGTGCAGGAACTTGTAAATATGGGGGCTTTCCCAAAAGGCTTTAACTGGATGGACGAAGATGCCGGGGATTCCAGAAATCTTTTATACAATAAATCAGCATGTATGACATTGGCTGGTAGTTGGTTTATAAGCAATGTCAGATACGAAAAGCCTGATTTTCTAGAAAAGATAGGAGTATTTCCATTTCCTTCGATTGCAGGGGAGGAAGGAGATCCACGCAATACTATCGGAACACTTGGAGACAATTTTTACTCTGTTGCCAGTTCGTGCGAGTATCCTGATAAAGCCTTTCAACTTATAAAGTACTTAATTGATGATACTGCAGTAAAAAAGCGTATAGCTGCAGGAAAAATACCGCCTGTCAAGGATCTGGACATAGAAGATCCTTTGATTAATGAAATATTGGGTTATATAAATCAATCTCCAAATGTTCAATTCTGGTATGACCAGTATCTTCCTCCGAAACTGTCAGAAGCTCATTTAATGCTTTCACGACGTATATTTGGAGGTGAAGACCCCAAAAAAGCTGCCGAGCAAATGGAAAAGATTACTAAGCAATACTATAATCAATAACAGGTGAGGATATGAAAAATTGGTTATTACAGTCAGTAAAAAAAACAATAAGAAATTTGACATTCCGATCAAAAATTACGTATTTTCTTGTAATAACAATTTGTATCACAGTTTTGATTGTAGTGGCTTGCTCATACACAATTACGAGCAGATCAATAAAGGAGCAGGCAAAGAACATGACAATGCAACAACTGGAGCAGAATACACTGAATCTGGAGGACTATCTTAAGAATATTGAGAGTACCCCAGACAATATTATAAATGACAAAAGTCTCCAGGAATACCTTTCAAACCCCGATGAAGATAATCTCGAGTTTACTGATAAGGTTGACGATGTATACAAATTGATGTCCAACATACTTGGATCAAAAAGAAATATATTATACGTTTATGTTTATAAACTTCTCAATGGCAAGGAATTATATCTGGGGCCAACAAAAGCCGGAAGTCAATCGGATTTTTCAACCGGGATAGGTTATATTTCGAAAAATAATACAACAGGCAGTCCTATGAGAACAAGTTTTAGGAAAGATCCTGTCATAAACAAGGAATATACTCTTTCTATTTATCGCCCTATATTCGATGTATATAGAATAAGACAACCAATAGGAATTCTTGGCATATCCGTTTCAGAGGATGTTGTTGCCAGATTCTATTCGCATATAAATACAAATTTACCCCTTGAAACCTTTATAATGGATGGAAGCGGTACAATAATATCACATATGAATAAAAACAGGATATATGCTGATGCCGGTCTTAAAAACATAGTTCACAAGCAGGATGGTTCTAAAGAGATAAATGGAAAGCTGGTTGTTTATAAGTACGTAAAGGATTGGGACTGGTATGTTATAGGAACACTGCCGATAAATTATCTGCTCAGAGATAATAATGTAATGCTGCTGGCTATATTTATTATAGTTATAATAACATTGATAGTTGGTATTTTTATTTCATATGGATTCAGCAAGCATTTGTTCAAACCCTTTGATGAACTCATATACAGAATGTCCAGAGTGTCAACGGGTGATATGGAAACGAGAATAAGTTTGCCTACATACGGACCTGATTTTCAGCAGGTTTCACAGGGCTTTAATATAATGGTTGAGCATATAGATGAATTGATGAAAAAGATATATGCGGAACAAAGACAACTGAAAGAAATAGAGTTCAAGGCTCTACAATCACAGATTAACCCCCATTTTCTTTACAATACACTGGAGTCAATTCATTGGCAGGCATTGCTTTGTGGACACCATGAAATTTCTACAATGGTTAAGGCGTTGGCAGGTTTCTACAGAATAAGCCTTAGTAAGGGGGAGGCTATTATCCCTTTAAAAAATGAAACGGAACATGTTGATAATTATATGACAATACAGGAAATACGGTATAAGGAAAAAATGGAAAGTTATATTGACATTTCTGAGGAGTTTTATCATGTGAAAATCCCTAAAATGACCTTGCAACCCTTGGTTGAGAATGCAATATATCATGGATTAAGAGGAAGGGAAGCAAAGGGATTTATTAAAATAACAGCAGAAAGAGACGGAGACGATATAATTGTAAAAACCATTGATAATGGTACAGGAATGACACCAGAGCAGATAAGCAGGTTAAACCAGACCTTAGAGGATAATGATCCAAGCGTGGGTTATGGTGTCAGGAATGTACACCAAAGGATAAAACTATTTCTTGGTAGCCCTTATGGACTGCATTACCAAAGTAATGAATATGGCGGAGTAACCGTTAACGTCAGACTTCGTAGTGAAATACAAAGAACGGTGGGTGATGGATTTGTACAAAGTGTTGATTGTAGATGACGAAAGTATAATTCGCAATGGTCTTTACAATATGATACCATGGTCAAATTTAGGAGTAAGCGATGTTCTGACAGCATCGTGTGCAAAGGAAGCCCTGAAAATAGCACAGGATACAAAACCGGATATAATGCTTACGGATATTTGCATGCCTGAAATGGACGGGCTGGAAATGACCAAAATTATGCTTGAAAAGGTGCCTGATTTGAAAGTAATCGTCCTGACTGGGTATGACGACTTTAAATATGCTCAGAAAAGCTGTTCACTTGGGGTTAAAGACTTTATACTAAAGCCGGTTGATGAGAGCAGTCTTATTAAATGTATTAAATTGCAAATAGACAACATTCAGTCTGAAATACAATCTGCAGTTCAAAATAGTATTATGAGCCGTAAAAGGATGCTTGAAAATCAGAGAGAGTTTGAAAAGTCACTGATAAAGCTCACAGAAAAAGCAGTAGATCAATACGATGCTATTGAAGTACCGGAAGGTATAAAATTTGCAGATAACTGTGAATATCAGGTTGCAGTACTGGCTCCAGAAATATCTGAGAATAGTATCTGGAACCAGCATAGGAATTTGCTTTTGATGTCAGTAAAGAGTTTTTTTATTGATATGGTGGATGCACAAAATTCTGGCTGGACTTTTCAGAATTCTGATGGTGATATAGTAGTTATATTTTACGTAGATAAAAAATCTGAAAATGCGGAAGAACAAATTTCAAAACTGCAAGAAATTATCAATGTGGAATTTGATGTGGAATTGCGGGTAGGGATAGGCCCGGTTGTTCCAAACATGTCCCGCATAAAATATTCCTATGGTAGTGCAAGGGAAAAGTGTGGGTTTAAGATATTAACTGCCGATACAGGTAATAATAAGTTTGGGAATGATTATGCAAATAAAAAAGATAAACTTCTGACTCTGAAAGAAAAGATACTTTCCAGCATACATGATACTGAAGCAGCAAAGGATTATCTTAAGAAATACATAAATGAAGTTAAAACGTCAGGAGTAACTAAGTCTGTAGCGGAACAGAAGTTTTATGATCTGGCATCGGCTTTCTATTGGGAATATCTTAAAACCACAGGAAATCCGGCAGATGGTAGACTGGAAACATTGATCACAACACTACAAACCAACGATTTAGAAAACTGCTGTGTATTTACTGAAATGTTTATTGTAAAATTAATGTATACTAATAAGAAGCAAATGCATGAGATAATAGAGGCGGCAACTGTATTTATCAACCAAAGACTAACGGACGATTTGACGGTTTTTACTCTTGCTGAACAGTTTCATGTTGCAAGAAATTATTTTTCAAGACTTTTTAAAAAGGAAATGGGAGAGGGTTGCAACGAATATATTACTCGTAAACGTATAGAAAAAGCAAAACATCTCCTAACTGTTTCCAGACTTAAAACCTATGAAGTAGCGGAACAGGTAGGATATCACGATACGAATTATTTTTCTCTGGCGTTTAAAAAGAATACCGGTCTTTCCCCCACAGAATTCAGGGACAGGCAGAACAACCCTGAGATATAGCAGCTAATACATAACAACTTAAAGTACAACACATGATGGAGGTTTATATGCAGAAAACAAGATTGGGACGTACAAACTTGATGGTAACCAGAAGCAGCTTTGGGGCACTTCCCATACAAAGAATTTCATTTGATGAAGCAAAGAATATACTTTTAAAGGCTTATAACAGCGGTATTAATTTTTATGATACCGCCCGCATGTATACAGATAGTGAGGAGAAGCTTGGATATGCTTTTTCTGATATAAGAAATGACATAATAATTGCAACAAAAAGCGTTGCAACTGACAGAAAGACATTACTTGAGCACCTGGAAACTAGCCTGAAAAACATGAAAACAGATTATGTAGATATACTTCAGCTTCATAATCCCGGTGTCTTGCCTGACCCAGATGATCCTGAAAGCTCATATGCAGGTTTGATAGAAGCTAAAAAGAAGGGTATGGTACGTTTCGTAGGAATGACAAACCACAGAATAAAAACTGCTTTAGAAGCAGTTGAATCGGGTCTCTATGACACAATGCAGTTCCCGCTGAGTTCACTTTCTTCGGATATTGATCTTGAACTTATTGAGGTGTGCGGGAAAAAAGATGTTGGTTTAATCGCAATGAAAGCCATGTCAGGTGGTTTAATTACAAATGCGGCGTCCACTTTTGCTTTTTTAAGGCAGTTTGACAATGTTGTACCCATTTGGGGGATTCAAAGGGAAGCGGAGCTTGATGAATTCCTTGAATTAGAAAATAACCCTCCCACACTCAATGATGAATTATGGGAGGTCATAAAAAAGGACCGTACAGAACTGGCGGGGAATTTCTGCAGAGGTTGTGGCTATTGTATGCCTTGTCCGGCAGGAATCGAAATTCCGACTCAGGCACGTATGTCCCTGCTTTTACGAAGAGCGCCATATAGGCCTTTTTTGAGCGATGAATTTAAAGAAAAGATGGAACTAATAAATAGTTGTATTGAATGTGGACAATGTAAGAACCACTGCCCATATAGTATTGATACTCCAAGTCTTCTAAAACTACAGTTGCAAGATTATAATGAGTTTTATGCTCAACATAAATAAGAATAAACTAAACCTTCGCAGTAAACATTATAATAAAAAAGGAGATAAAATTTATGGCTGTAAATACTCGAATTTTTCATTGTGATGAATTTTTCCGACTTTCAAGAGAAGAAAAAAAGGAATTTGAAAGTATTATTAAAAAGGAACTTGAAGAAAACCCTATAAGGCATCTGGATACCGAATGGGGCCGCTTTGAAAATCTTCCTGAGATGACAGAAGAAGAAATTGACAGGCTTGCAGAAGATGTTTTATCTGAAATGACTTTAGAACAGAAAGTTTATCAGATGTCATGTGATAATGATGCACGTTATGCACCTTTAAACCCGCCAAGATACAACTTTATTCCATATTATGCAGGTGAAGACTTGGAATTGAATATACCTGCAGTAAAATTTACAGACGGACCTACAGGTATTGTTATGAGCTATAATGCTACGGCATTTCCGGTATCAATTGCTCGTGGTTCAACATGGGATACGGAACTTGAGGAACGTGTGGGTAATGTAATAGGCATAGAAGGCCGCTCAGGAGGCGCAAACTTTTTTGCAGGAGTATGTATAAATCTTCTTCGTCATCCTGCATGGGGACGTGCTCAAGAAACATATGGTGAGGATACTGTACTTTTAGGTAAAATGGGTGCGGCTTTAACCAAGGGCGTTCAAAAGCATATGATGGCCTGCATAAAGCACTATGTTGCCAACAGTATGGAAAATGCACGTTTTAAAGTTAGTGTTGAAATGGATGAAAGAACCCTGCGTGAAATATACCTGCCTCATTTCAAGGAATGTGTAGATGCTGGTGCGGCAGCAATTATGAGCTCCTATAACCGAGTAAGGGGTGAATGGTGCGGTCACCATGATTACCTGCTAAACCAGATTCTTAATGGGGATTGGGGTTTCAAGGGATTTGTAATGTCCGACTTCATTTGGGGTGTACGAGATACTGTAGATGCAGCAAACGGCGGACAATGCATGGAAATGTATGCAACCCAGTTCTTTGGAAAAAGGCTCGTTGAGGCTGTCAGAGACGGAAAAGTTGATGAAAATAAGATAGATGCGGCAGTAAAGAGAATATTGAGACAAAAAATCAGATTTTCATTTGTTGGAGATAAGTCACAATATTCCCCGGAAAAAATGGGCAGTAAGGAACATGCACAGTTGGCTCGTGAAGTTTCGGAAAAATCCACGGTATTGCTTAAAAATGAAGGGTTACTACCACTTGAAAAAGAAAAGGTTAAGAAAATTACAGTCGTTGGAAGGTTGGCGGTTGAACCTAATACAGGAGATTTAAAGGGAAGTAGTGCTGTATTCCCTCCTTATGTTATAACACCGCTTCAGGGAATTATTAACGAAGTAGGAAGCGGAGTAGAAGTTAAGTATGTAGATGGAAGAATACCGCATCAAGCTCAGGAACTGTCAAAGGATGCAGATGCAGTTGTTATAGTAGCAGGATTAACCTCTCTCGATGAAGGAGAATTTATTACAAACGGTGGTGATGTGGGAGGAGACAGAAAATATCTCGGACTGCATCCTGAAGACGAGGATCTTATTGAGACTGTGTCAAAGGTAAACAAAAATGTAATCGTAGTTTTACAGGGCGGAAGTACTATTATTGTTGAACCGTGGAAAAACTTAGCCAAGGCCATTCTTATCCAATGGTATCCAGGTATGGAAGGCGGAACTGCTCTGGCAAACATTCTTTTCGGAAAAGTTAATCCTTCTGCTAAGTTACCGGTTACAGTACCTGCAACTCCGCAACAGTTGCCTTATTATGATATGAATGCAACTTCCATTGTATATGATTATTACCACGGCTACTTCCTTGCGGACAAGGAAAAGTATCCCGTTTCATATCCTTTTGGATTCGGACTCAGCTACACAAGCTACGGCTACAGTAATCCACAAGTGTCAAAGAACGGTGACACAATTTCTGTTTCAGTGGATGTATCAAATACAGGAAAAATGGCCGGAGATGAAGTTGTTCAATTATATATAGGCTACAGAGGTTCAAAGGTTGAACGACATGTAAAGGATCTAAAAGGCTTCACTAAAATTCATCTTCAGCCGGGAGAGAAAAAGACTGCGGTGATTGAGATAAATAAGGACGATTTGGCATACTATTGCAGCGAATCAAAGCAATGGGTGGTTGAGGATATTGGGTATGTTGCATTAATAGGTGCATCTTCTGCCTGCAAGGATTTACTTAAAGCTGATTTTGATTTAAAATAAATATAAGTATAAAATATAAAGGCATTACCGATAACAAACGGTAATGCCTTTAATATATCGGAAAAATAATAAAGCAGAAAAGGAAAAAAATAAATGAAAAATATTTATTTCTTTGAAACACAAATAGGGAGAATAGGCATTGCTGAGGAAGCAAATAGTATAACAAACGTTTTTTTTGAAACAGGCTCCAATATTAAAACTCAACAAGATGAAGAAAATTTCCTGCAGCAGTCAGGGTTATATTTAAAGAAAACAGCACTTTTAATAGATGCAGGTAAGCAGCTTGATGAGTATCTAAATGGTAAAAGCATAGCGTTTGATTTGCCACTGGCACCCAAAGGAACAGATTTTATGAAAAGCGTTTGGAATTCTCTGCTTACAATACCATATGGGGACACAAGAAGCTACAAACAAATAGCAGAAGTCTTGGGAAATCCAAAGGCGTGCAGAGCAGTAGGAATGGCCAACAATAAAAACCCGATTCCCATATTTATACCCTGTCATCGTGTGATAGGGACAAGCGGAAGTTTGATAGGATATGGAGGTGGCTTAAAAATAAAGCAAAAGCTTCTTGAAATAGAAAAATCAATATTTTGAATTTAAACAGATGAACTAGGTAAACCTATTAATAATTAATAATTAATTATTAAAGAAGGGATACTTATTATGGGAAGATTCGAAGGTGCTGAAAAAGTCGGGATAAGGGATAAGGAGACCAGACAGCTTCTTGCTGTATATCCCTACAAAATTGATGGTACGGATGAAGAAATTGAGAAGACAGTTAAAAATTGGTATTACAAACAAAGTTGCATAGCAGAAGAATTTCTCTTGAGATCTTATGTTGACGAGCTTACGGAACATGAATTAAAGTCTCGCAAAGATGATGATACAAAAAAAGTTTATTAGTGAAAAGGGTAAATCCAAAAAAATGTGGGTTTACCCTTTTTCAATTTCATCTTTAAGAAGGATTTTTACAATGTCGATAATATCCTCGTCAACTACACGATAGCAAATTTCAAGTCCCTTTCGTTCTCCGTCAATTATGCCTGCTGATTTTAGTTTTGCAAGGTGCTGTGATACTGTAGACTGGGGAAGACCAAGACATTCTTGTATTTTGGTTACGTTACAACCCCCTTCTATTAAACCTTTTACAATACACAGTCTTTGAGGATGCGCCAGTGCCTTGATTTTATCTGCTTTCTTTTCAAAAATTTTTAAATCTATCAAGATTGTAATCCCCCTTTTCTTAAACATCGCCTAAATATAAATTATTCCCTAAATAAACAAACTCATATCAGATTCCTCGGCAGAACCCAAGAATGAAGCCACGCCTCCAATAGTAACTCCGTCAATAAGTTCTTCTTTTTTAATACCCATTATATCCATGGACATATTGCAGGCTACAAATTCAATTCCGCTATTCTGTGCTTGAGCAACAAGTTCCTCCAATGAATATATGTTCTTTTTATTCATAAGATAACGTATCATTTTTGGCCCCATGCCTGCCATGTTCATTTTGGACAGTGACAATTTACCTGATCCCTTAGGCATCATAACACCAAACATTCTGGAAATAAAGTCTTTTTTTATGCTGTCGGAATTTTTTGGCTTTCTAAGAATATTCAGTCCCCAAAAGGTAAAAAACATTGTTACCTTTCTTCCCATTGAAGCTGCTCCGTTTGCTATAATAAAAGACGCTATAGCCTTATCAAGATCGTTGCTGAAAACAATCATAGATTTATTATTCTTGTTTTTATACTGCACTGCCATTGAATTATCCTCTTTTATTCCTTTTTTTATTTTAGCAATAAAGGTTTTATTTTCGAATTTAACCCCAAGAAGCTCATTTCCTGTGGATTTACACCAGGTTTTAATATCTTCCTGAAAGGCCGGGTCTGTAGCTTTAACCTGGATAATATCGTTATCATTTAGAGATTTCATTGTGTCAAATACTTTCATTATTGGGCCGGGACACTGCAGACCACATGCATCAAGTTCGATCGCGGAAGAAGGACTTTCTTCCAATATGTGTTGCTCAGGTGGCGTTTGACTTTCAAATATACCTTCATTTGTCTGCTTCTCAACTGCCATTCTGTAGGTCTTTAAACCTCCGCTAAGATTTCTGGCATCGAAGCCCCTTTGAGTAAGTATTCTTGCTGCAAGGTAGCCTCTTAAACCCACCTGACAGAATACAAAAATGATTTTGTCCTTTGGAAGTTCGTGGAGTCTGCTCCTTAGTTCATCCAGAGGAATGTTAATTGCACCGTTTATGGTTCCAAGCTGAAACTCTGCTTGTTCTCTAACGTCCAACAATATTCCGACATCTTTATTTATGCTGTCAACTTCATTCCAGTGAAAAATACTACAATTATTTTTTAGTATATTTGAAGCCGTGAAGCCTGCAATATTCACAGGATCCTTTGCAGATGAAAACGGCGGAGCATACGCTAATTCAAGCTTTTCAAGATCATATACAGTCATTCCTGCCCTAATGGCTGTTGAGAGAATATCAATTCTTTTGTCCACTCCGTCATATCCTACAATCTGTGCTCCCAGAAGTTTTCCGTTGCTTTTTTCAAAAAGAACCTTGATTGACATGGGGATACCTCCCGGGTAATAGCTTGCATGTGAGGCGGAATGTGTAAAGGATTTTTCATACTCAATATTGTTTCTTTGCAGCAAGCGCTCACTGTTACCGGTAATGGCAACTGTCAAATCAAAGACTTTAACAATAGAGGTTCCCTGAGTGCCTTCGTATTTCTCATTTCCTCCGCAGATATTATCTGCTGCAATTCTACCTTGCTTGTTTGCAGGCCCTGCCAAAGGAATAAGAGCAGGATTTTGGCTTATAAAATCTTTTACCTGTATAGCATCTCCCACGGCATAAATGTCGGGGTTTGAAGTCTGAAGATACTCATTGACGCTGATTCCACCCGAATTTCCGATTGTGAGACCTGCATCGGCTGCCAAACGTACATCAGGGCGGACACCAATACCCATTATAACCATATCGGCTTTAATCGACTTACCGCTTGAAAGCGTTACGTTTATATGGGTTCCGTTGTCATCAAAGGCTGATACTGCGTCCTTTAGTATAAGCTCAACGTTCTTCATTATCAGGTGGTTATGGACAATTGCGGCCATGTCAAAATCCATAGGCCCGATAACATGGTCTGCCAACTCTACAATTGAAACGTTAATTCCTCTCATATGGAGATTTTCTGCCATTTCAAGACCTATAAAGCCTGCCCCGACAACTACAGCTCTGTGAGGATTCATTTTATCCACATAGTCCTTTATTCTGTAAGTATCAGGTATATTTCTCAAAGTAAAAATCCTTGAGGAATTAATTCCTGGAAGCTGCGGTCTGATAGGTTCAGCACCCGGAGATAACACAAGTTTATCATAGGACTCTGTATATGTGCTATCTCCGAAAAGGTCTTTAATTTCAACTATTTTCTTTACGGGGTCTATTCTCAGAACTTCACTATTGACTCTTACATCTATTCCAAAACGCTGTTTCATTTTTTCGGGGGTGACTACTATAAGATTCTCTTTTTGTGTTATAACTTCACCTACATAATAGGGAAGGCCGCAATTAGCAAAGGATATATGCTGACCCTTCTCAAACAGTATGATTTCCGCATTTTCATCGAGTCTTCTAAGTCTGGCAGCAGCACTTGCACCTCCTGCAACTCCGCCTACGATTATCACTTTTTTTCTCATATATTAAGACCTCCAATAATATTTATATATCATTATATTAAAATAATACGATATATGTTCCTTAACTGTCAATAAATTATAAGAATATTAAAATAAATTACAGGTAAAATAAGTATATCTCATAAAAAAGTAAGTATAAGGAGTGCTATGTGATGAGCAATAAGAAAATTAAAAAAAGTAATAAGCAGAAGGAAGACGGTGCTTTCCACTCGAAAAATATAAAACATGATCCCCAAGCGGAAAGTGCCAGAGCAAAATTCGGTAAGGAAACTCCGGCATCGGAATAATTGAATAAATAGGCTATGATTTTTAAAAGGGTTGTCGCAAAACAGAAAAATTTCAGTTTTTCGACAACCTCATTTGTTATTGCTTAGGCAAAGGATAGTATTTGCCGATATATAGATTGGCGATTAATTAGTATATATTAGCCAATTTAAAGGAGGATTTTTTAAAATGAAAAAAATTATTGCCGTACTTCTATGCATTATGTTGCTACTTAATACCGGAATTGTTATGGCCGCTCAGACCAGCTCTGTACAAGAGGATAAGACGGCAAAGATTATTATTGACGGAGCTCCGCTAAAGCTTTCAAATGTGGCAGTAATCAAGGATAAAAAGCTTATGGTGTCAACCGAAATTTTTTCGGGCTTGGGAATAGCTAAAACCGGTCAGGTTTGGGATAAAAGTAAAACAAAGCTTACTTTAACTAAGGGAAAAACAAAGCTTGTTATGCAGATTAACAGTTCAGCTGCTACATTAAATGGTACTAAGAAAACTGTTTCTGTAAAACCTTTTATCTATAAAACCAAGGCATACTTTCCGGTTGATTTTGTTGCAGACTGCTTTGGCAGAAATATAAATAAGGATAGTCAGACCAATACATATTTCCTTAAGGATAAATCTTCTTTTTCAAAAAACAAGGCACTTTTGGATAATGTTATAAAATCGATGAATTTGTTATCAAAAATAAAGAACAGTGAAAATGCAGAGCTTTCACTAAAAGGAACCGGTCTTGATTTAAAACTTACTGCACCGACGACAACGCTGATGGATATAAAGTCAAAAAAGGCCTCCGGTACCATCAACTACAAAATCAATATAAACGGTGAAGTTACAGAGAATAATATTCTTATTGCAATGGCTGACAACAAACAATATACACAGGTTGACCAGGGAGAATGGACTCAGGATGATATGAGCGAAGAAGAATTTTTAGATGGTTTTACATTCAATTCTTTGCTAAAATATGATAATACAGTTTTATCTGCTTTAACTGCCGTTAATGGGAAAAATAATAACGAAATAATTCTTAAAGGAAATGTTGTTATCGGCAGTACTTTATCCGAGTTTTTAAACAGTCAGGAGTTATTAAAAAATCAAATTTCTTCAAAATACGTTGAGTTAACTATAAATATAAGTACAAATTGTATCAGTAAAATTATATTAAAAGAATCAGGGACTACTGATATAGAAGGCACCAAGTACAATTTTTCAGTAACCTACCAAATGAATTTTTCAGATATAAACGGAAACTTTGAGGTAGTAATGCCAAGTGATTTGAACTCATAATTATTATTTCTAAATGAAAAAGGGTTGTCGCAAAATAGAAAAACTTTCTGTTTTGCGACAACCCTTTAATCTGCCATTATTTAAAGAATCCCATAAATCCTGCTATTAAAACTATAACTGCAAAAATCATTCTGTATATTGCAAAGGATTTGAGAGGCTTTCTTTTCAGATATGCAATAAACTGACTAATAACAGCCACTGATACTAAAAACGCTACTACAAACCCAACTACAAGGGAGATAAGTTCAGCAGCTGGAAGTGAGGTCAGGCCTCCTATTTTAATTATTTCCAACAGGCTATAGCCAAACATAACAGGAATGGCAAGGAAGAAGGAAAACTCTGCTCCTACAACAGTTGAAAGACCGGCGACCCATCCGCCTATAATTGTTGACGCGGAACGAGACATACCGGGGATTATTGCCAAACACTGAAAAGCACCGATTATCAATGCTTGCTTTGGGGTTACACTAAGCTTTTGCTTACCGAGATTGTTGTTTCTGAATCTCTTTTCCGCATATATCATCCACAGACCGCCAAGTATAAGAACAATAGCTACTGTGACAGGAGTCATAAGATATTTTTCAACGGGTTCATCCAGAAGAAGCTTAACAGCTGCTCCGGGGAGGCAGGCTATAAAAATCATAAACCAAAATTTAAAACCGGACTTTTCATATCCTACCCTACCAGGAAAGAAGTTTACAATAGTTTCCTTTATCTTTTTCCAATATAGAAGAACTACTGCCATAATGGCACCTAATTGAATTACATATGTATACATTTTAACATAGTCGGGGTTGGCACTCTTAAAACCCATTATATTTTCAAAAATAATCAAATGCCCTGTTGAAGAAATAGGGAGAAATTCAGTGACGCCTTCAACAATTCCCAGAACTATTGATTTAAGCACAAACAACAAAGTATCCATTTCTTACCACCTTTTTAGATTAATTAATAATGTATTTCCTACCTATAACCTTTTGTATATAGGTTACTTAAATACTCAAAGTTAGTCAAGCAAACTTTGGCACCGGGTAATAACATTTAATTTTACGATTTTAGACACGCTATTGTCTGAAATGTTCCCGTTTCAAGAGAATTGGATAGGAAATAATAAAATTTAGCTTATTTATGGCATAATGGGTATAAATTATTATGGACAGGGGGGTGCGTGGACTGTAAAATATTTTTGTATGTTTATTTTATAAAACGGGAGTGTATACTGTGAGGCTTAGAAGAAAACCATGGGCAAGGCCTGAATTGGCAGCATGTGATTTTTATGTGAATGACCCGCCCAGTTATAAGGGTAGATGGAGGGAGTTTTTTGGTAACAACAATCCGATACATCTGGAACTGGGGTGCGGCAAAGGAGGCTTTATATCTAAGCTTGCTGCTGACAATCAAAATATCAACTATATAGCTGTAGATATAAAAAGTGAAGTTCTTGGACTTGCAAAACGAAAGATTGAGAAGGAATATAATGAAAAAGGTATTAAAGAAATAAAGAATATTAGGCTCATGTCCCAGAATATTGAATTAATAGACAATATGCTGGACACCATAGACGCAATTGATAAGATTTATATTAACTTCTGCAATCCGTGGCCTAAGACTCCGTACAAGAAAAAAAGACTGACACATGGTAAACAACTTGTAAAGTACAAGCAATTCTTGGCGTCATGTGCGGAAATTTGGTTTAAGACCGATGATGACGGTCTTTTTGAAGATTCAGTAAAATATTTTGAAGAAAATGGGTTTATAATAAAATATAAAACCTGGAATTTACATGAAAGTGACTTTGAGGAGAATGTTCCAACAGAACATGAGATAATGTTCTCTGAAGATGGCATTCCAATAAAGTTTCTGATTGCAGAATATAAAAAGGAAATACCGGAAGTTGCTTGCATTGGTATAAATACAAAAGAGGAAAATTAACTATGTCATTTTATCAAAAAATATCTAAATATTATGATTACATTTTTCCAACGGGAAAAGAGCAGATTGATTTCCTTAGGGAGATTGCAGGAGAACCGCCAAAATCCGTACTGGATATAGCCTGTGGGACAGGTGGGTATTCTCTTGAACTGGACAGACAGGGTTACAATGTAACCGCTGTGGATTTAGACAAAGAAATGATACACAGACTTGAAATTAAGGCAAAAGAAAATAATCAATCTGTAAGGTTTATGCAGGGAAATATGCTTGAGTTGCAGAATAAGATTTCAGATAGCTTTGATTTGGTTTTTTGCATTGGGAATTCAATTGTGCATCTTGAAAATCTTGAGCAGATAAGAGAATTTATAAAGACTGCAAAACAGCTTACGGGTAAAGAAGGCAACCTTGTGCTTCAGATAATAAACTTTGATAGGATAATACTTAGAGATATAAAAAGCCTGCCTACTATTGAGAACAAAGAAGCTGGGCTTACTTTTGAGAGAAACTATAGATACGACAGGAGTTGTAACAGGATATATTTTAATACTGTTCTAAGTGTTGACGAAGAAGTTTATGAAAATGAAATACCTCTTTATCCGCTAAGAGAGGATGACCTGGTAGAAGCGGTTTCAGATGCAGGATTTAAGAGAGTAAAGCTATTTTCAGACTTTAACGGAAATGAATTTGACAAGTACAACTCATATATGCTGGTACTTTGGGCAAGATAGCATGTCTTTAGTATACGGTGATGTAATTTAACGGGGAAGGGATTGTTATTTATGAGCAGGATAGGCCAAGAAATAAATAAGGTGAGGCTTAAAAAAGGAAAGACTCCAAAGCAGCTTGCAAAGGCATTGGGAGTTTCAGAAAGTTTTGTACTGGATATTGAATCAGGAAAAAAAATAGTTAGTGATGAAATGATCGGCAGAATTTCAAAAGCACTTGATTTTGAACTTGGCCCACTAGGTCTTTTTGCTTCTGATGATAAGTTTACTCCGGATAATGGAAATAATGCAAATATTCGTCCTGTTAAAAAAGTGGCACCTGTTGCTTCAAATGAACCTGTACAGCAGGTGTGGGATGATGCATTCGGAAACATTTTGAAAACAGTACCGGTTTATGGCTACAAAATGGACAAGCTTATTGATAAAAAACTGCTTCCAATTGAAAAAAACAAGGTAGAGGGTTTCGCAAAGGAAAAGGTATTTTATTTAAACATAGAAGACACTGATATGGCCAGTTTCAGAATATTTAAAGGAGACAGAGCCTTAGGCGTTCTTGAAAATCAGGTAGATAAGGATGGCATTTTTCTTATTGAATACAATGGTGAAAGAGCTGTCAGACAGGTTAAGAAACTTCCCGGGGACAAGTTTCTTCTGGTATACAATAGGGGAACACTTATAACTGAGACTGTCAGCGCTAAGGAAATAAAAATTATTGCCAGACTGGTAAAGTTGGAAGTGAACCTTTAAGAAAAGCAGAGGGTTTATGCTATGCAAAAAATCGTAAAATCCCGTTTACAAACAATAGGACTTCCTCCGGGAAGTCTTGTTCATATTGGTGACAAAAAAAGGGATACTACAGTTATTACTCAGATTGAGTACGGAGAAGATACGTTTAGGCAAAATAATATTTCTACCAAAAATTTGGCTGAAATAAAACAAACTGAAGGAAAAGCACTTTGGCTGAATATTGAAGGCCTGCATGAAACTGAGGTTTTGGCCCAAATAGGTGAAAGATTTGGTCTGCATCCCCTTGTTATGGAGGACATTCTAAATACAGATCAACGCCCCAAAATCGAGTTTAGTCAGGACTATATGTACATTTGCGTAAAGATGCTTTCCTATGACAAAAAGCTTGGTGAATTTGATATAGAACAAATCAGTCTTGTTCTCGGCAAAAATTTTGTTATATCCTTTTGTGAAAAGGATACGGACATTTTTGCACCTGTAATTAAAAGGTTAGGACTTAGTGCAGGCAGAATAAGAAAGCTTGGAACGGATTACCTTATGTACTGTCTGTTGGACATAATTGTGGACAACTATTTTACTGTACTTGAAGACTTCAGTGAAGAGATTGAGGTTGCAGAGGATGAACTGATAGTAAGAACTACTTCAAAAACCCTAAAAACTATACATAAGCTAAAAAGACAGGTTTTGTTTCTTCACAAGGCAGTCTGGCCTTTAAGAGATGTTTTGTCTTCCCTTGAACGAGGTGAGAGTGAACTTATAAATGAATCTACTAGCATATTTATTAGAGATCTGTATGATCACGTTGTTCAGGCTATGGATACAACTGAAACCATCAGAGATATACTTTCAAGTATGTTGGATATATATCTTTCAAGTACCAGTAACCGTATGAATGAAATTATGAAGGTTCTGACGATTATATCAACAGTCTTTATGCCCTTATCCTTTATTGTAGGCATATATGGCATGAATATCAGAAATATGCCTGAACTGGGCTGGCCATACATGTATCCCGTATTATGGGGAATAATGATTGCAATTGCCGCCTCTATGCTTTATTATTTCAAAAAGAAAAAATGGTGGTAGCATTAAAATTAGAAAAAAGAGAGGTTACATAATGACAAACGGAGCGTACTATACACAAAAATATCCTGATTTGTTTTCCGAAATAGGTATTTCCAGTGAATTAATCAATAAAAAGCTAGATGAAACTTTCAATACCATATTTTTTGACCCAGAGGAGAAGATTTATTTTGAAATGGGTAATGACATGGGGTATATAATTGATACAGGTAATAATGATGTACGGACCGAGGGAATGAGTTACGGCATGATGATGGCAGTTCAAATGGACCGGAAAGATATATTTGACAGACTGTGGCTTTTTTCAAAAACATATATGCAACAAACCAGTGGTAAGTATCAGGGCTATTTTGCATGGTCTGTGGCAACTGACGGGACAAAAAATTATGACGGCCCTGCACCGGATGGAGAAGAGTATTTTGCAATGGCACTTTTCTTTGCCAGCAGCAGGTGGGGGGATGGGATTCTGCCTTTTGACTACAGTGTTCAGGCAAGAGAAATTTTAAAACATTGTCTACATCAAGCGGAAATTGTTAAAGGCGGAAACCCTATGTGGGACAATGCAAACTATTACATCAAATTTATTCCTGAAGCAGATTTTTCTGATCCTTCTTACCATTTACCTCACTTTTACGAGCTTTTTGCACTAAAGGCAGATGAACAAGACAGGCCCTTTTGGAAAAAAGCAGCAGAGGAAAGCAGGAAATATCTGCATTTGTCATGTAACAAAGATACCGGAATGGCACCTGAATATGCAAATTTTGACGGCACTCCAAAGTTGCTGTTCAGAGATTATGAATTCTATTCAGATGCATACCGGGTAGCAATGAACATAGGATTAGATGCAGCTTGGTTTAACAAGGACAAGTCACTTGGAGAAATAGTAGATAGATTGCAGGCCTTTTTCAGCGAAAACACCGAACTGGGCGAATATAAAGCTTATACTATTAAAGGAGAACCCTTTGAGGAGCCTGCAATGCACCCAGTAGCAATAATTGTAACCAATGCTGCAGGATCATTGGCGGCAAAAGGTAAATACCGACAGCAGTGGGTCAAGGACTTTTGGGAGCTTCCCTTAAGAAAAGGAGAGCGCAGATATTACGACAACTGTCTCTACTTTTTCAGCTTGTTGATGTTGGCAGGTAAATACAAAATATACATTTAGTTTTTTGATGACGGAAAAATGTGCAGATGGGACCGTTGCAAAATTAAATTCTATCCTTTTTAACTTGTACGAAAGTATAAATTGTATCAATTGATATAATTTTATACGTGAGTTACCTTTGTTAAAACAGGAAAACTTTCTTTTTTGCAACAGCTCCTTTTGCACTTTTTTAATTTAAACTTACAGATTTGTAATTTTAAAATTTATGCAATTGTAATTTTAGCTCCGTATAATCTTGTATATGATAGATAAGCATCTCCGCGGATTGCTTTTAAAATAATTTACTATTGTTATAAACAAGAGATATATGGAGGAAATAAAAATGAAAGAAGTTTTAAGAATTGAAAATTTGTCAAAGAAATATGGTAAAGGCCAAAATGAGGTAACCGCAGTTGACAATATAAGTTTTTCGGTTGAAAAAGGCGAATTTGTTGCAATAGTAGGGCCAAGTGGTTCCGGTAAAAGTACATTGCTGCATTTAATCGGGGGAGTTGACAAGCCCACTTCGGGTAAAGTATATATTGACGACAAAGATATTTATGGGCTCAGGGAAAAGGACTTATCCATACTTAGAAGAAGAAAAGTGGGCTTCGTATTTCAGGCATATAACCTTATCCCGGTATTGACAGCAGAAGAGAATATTCTCATGCCTCTGCTTTTGGACGGCAGGAAGGAAGATAAGCAATACATTGACGAACTACTTAAAATACTTGATTTAAAAGACAGAAGAAAGCACCTGCCATCAGAACTTTCAGGAGGGCAGCAACAGCGTGTTTCAATAGGAAGGGCACTTGCAAACAAACCATCAATAATTTTAGCTGACGAGCCTACAGGAAACCTTGATACAAAAAACTCCAGAGAGGTTTTGGAACTTCTAAAATACTCTGCAAAAAAATATAACCAAACATTAATACTAATTTCACATGACATGAATATAGCAAGCATGGCAGACAGGGTTATAAGTATAGTTGACGGTAAAATCTCTTCCGATGAGGTGGTGAGACAATGAAAAACTATTCAGCACTTACCTCACGATATTTGAAAAAACATAAAGGAAGAACGATACTTACTCTTATCGGAATTATTATAGCCATAGCAATGTTTACGGCTATAGGCAGTATTTACTACAGTGGTATTAATAGTGAAATTGAAAATGCAAAGGCAAACGGTGATTATGAAGTTAACTTTTTCGATTTGGGAAAAGAAAATGCTAATACCTTATCTTCCAATGCTGAGTTTAAAAACGGTGGAATCATAAAACTGGAAGGCACATACAAGTTTGAAAACGATAAATTGACAGAATCCTTGAGAACCCTTGATATAAAAAGCTATGATGCCGCGGCATTTAAAGATATATTTAAGGTTAAGTTAATAGAAGGACGTCTTCCTAAGAACAGCTCAGAAATATTAATAGACAAGAAAATAAGCTCTGTAATAAAGGATAAAAAAATAAGCAATGTGCTAATAGGTACTTTGACCGGAAGAGATAAATCATCAAGTGAGAAAAAGTATACGATTGTAGGGGTATACGACAGCAACTATATCACTAACACCGCATTAAGCTATCTGGATATCAAGACTTCTTCCGATTCAAATGACTTTATTTTTTATGCAAATATGAAAAGCGGAAAAAACATAGTTGATAATGCGCAAAAAATCGCAAAAGCAAACAATGTAAAACTGGATATAAACACACGTCTCTTATACCTTATGGGTGAAGGGCCTGACAAAGCCAGAAACGATGGTATCAATCAGATATTTGCAATAATTGCAGGATTTGTTGTTATATGTACGGTGGTAGTTATATATAATGCATTTAATATATCTGTAATGGAAAGAATCAAACATTTCGGTATACTTCGCAGTATAGGAGCGACCAAAGGCCAGATAAGGAAGTTGGTTTTCAAAGAAGCTGCTATAATGAGTGCAATATCTGTACCTATTGGTATTATTTCAGGTTTTGCAGGGATATTTATCACCTTCAAGCTGGTCATGAATGGCTTTTTAGGAGCTTTTGAAATTGGCTTTTACCCACAGGTAATTGTTGTTGCTGCTGTTTTAGGAATTTTCACTGTATTTATTTCTGCATTTTTCCCGGCAAGGACAGCATCAAAGGTATCCCCAATAGATGCAATAAGGGGTACTGTGGTTGTTAAAGGAGACAAAGTTAAAAGAAGAGGCGGACTCTGGGCCAAACTGCTTTTTAGCTTTGAAGGGCAGGTTGCCTACAAGAACATTAAAAGAAACCGAAAGAGGTTTTACATCACTTGTATATCGCTTATGATATCCATTGTTATGTTCGTATTTTTCTCCAATTTTATTGATATATTTTTCCAGAGCAACAAGATAGCAAATCAGGCTGTAAAGGTCGAGGGTACTTTTGTTAACACCAGCGATGTCAATCTCAATAATCTTCCGAAAAAGGTTAAGGAACTGGACGGAATAAAAGAAACCTACGAGATGACTAATAAGTATATTACGTATGCACTTGATAAGAAAATGCTTTCAGAAAAATTTCTTACCTCTTTAAGTAGGATTGATAAGCCTGAACAATACGGACAGAACTATCTTATCAACAGTGTTCATCTGATAGGCTATGATGAGAACTGCATAAAGCTCCTTAACAAAGAAAACAAAACGAATATTGACTATAACAGCTTTAAAAATAACAATGAGGTAATCATTGCAAACAAGGCAAGAGGACGTATAGATAAAACCTCAATCTTTGATAGTTTTACAAATTACAAAGTAGGGGATGAAATAAAGATGCCTGTTTTAAACAGCAACTACTTGAAAAATCCTGATACAGAACAGTTGAAACGTCTTATTGACAATAGTAAAATGATTACCTTTAAGGTAGTCGGTGTGGTTGATTATGAGTCTGTATTGCAAAATACACCCTACAACAGCTTCGGTATGATAATGTCCCATGACAGTTATAAAAGACTGACTGGAACAAATGAACTATCAATATTGGCAATAAACTTTGATTCGCCTGAATATGCTGAAAAAAATTATGAAAAGCTCAACATGCTTGCTGATGAGAACAAGGCTCAGTACATTGACGTTTATAAACAGAAAAAACAGTTTGACGACCAGATGAATCAGATGTTGATTCTTGTCTACGGATTTATCAGCCTTATAATACTTATATCTACAGTAAATATAATCAATACAGTAACAATCAATCTTCTTGTAAAAAAGAGGGAGTACGCTACTTTTAAGGCCATAGGTATGACAAAGGGCCAATTCCAGAAGCTAGTTCTCCTTGAAGGTGCATTATTCGGGATAATTGCTTGTATAATAGGACTGCCAATCTCCTTCCTGCTTACCTACTTTGGTATAATAAACAATAATCCAATTGGCGACATTGGATATCATGCGGCTTGGTGGCCATACGTTTATGGGGGTCTGGGAATGATTGCAATTACACTGTTAGCTGCACTTTTCCCCTTGAGAAAATTAAACGATATGAACATTGTGGAATCACTTCGCGTTGAGGAGTAAGTTGTAACAGCTTATTTTAGTTTGACATAGCCTGTCGGATTCCCGGCAGGCTATATATTTTTTATTTATAGTGTATAATTATACTAATGTCCTAATGTATAAAGGAGGCAACCATCCATGAATATATTGCTTGTGGAAGATGATGCACCACTTGCTATGGGGATTGAATATGCATTGAAAAAGCAGGATTTTGTTGTATCAATAGCAAAAAATATTAAAGATGCTTACCGGTTGTTTAATGAAGACATACATTTGATTCTGCTTGATGTTACTCTTCCTGACGGAAACGGATATGATTTTTGCAAGCAGATACGGCAGACCAGCAATGTACCTATTATTTTTATGACAGCACTTGATGATGAGCCAAATGTAGTATTCGGACTTGATATAGGCGGTGATGACTATATTTCAAAGCCTGTAAGAACCAGCGAGTTAATATCAAGGATAAATGCCATTATGAGAAGGCAAAAGCAGGTTGAGGGTGTGGATACGGGGAAAATCAACAGTGGTAATGTAGTGATTGAACCCTTGAAATGCAAGGTATATGTAAACTCAGAAGAGGTATTTCTTACAGCGGTCGAATACAAGCTATTACTTGTACTGCTTGAGAATAAAGGGATTGTAATAAGCAGAAACACTATTATTGAAAAGCTCTGGGATATTGACAGTAATTTTGTTGATTATAATACTCTAAATGTTTATATGAAAAGACTCCGTGAGAAGATTGAAGCCGGAGATGAAAAACACATAGAGACCGTGAGAGGTTTGGGGTATATGTGGAAAGAATGATAGTGTATACATGGAGGTTGTATATTGAAGCTTCTGAAAAATAAAGAAATTCAGCTTATTATATGGATAATTACAGTTTTGATTATAGCTTTCGGTGCTGTTACTTATTATACAGTAAAGACCTTTGTAAATTCAGTTAATAAGGTACAAATCCAACAAAATACTGCGGTGATAGGTTCTATTGTAAAGCAATATCCACATTTGGAAAGTGATATCGTTAAGAACTACACAAGGGGTTTCAAGGAAGACTATGAGTATGGAAAATCAATATTAAAGAAATATTCTTATGACGAAAGCCTTGCTGTAGAAAAGAATTATATGCTTGAAAATAGCTTTAAAAAGGCAAATACCAAACTGGGAATAACTCTTGTATTGTTTTGGATGGTTCTGATTTTGTTGTGTGTCCTTTGTTTTAACAGAGTTTTTTCTAAAATAAAAAAGATTAGTGTCAGTGCCGAAGCCATTGTAGAAGGAAATTACGATTCAATAAAAGGGGATACCCAAGAAGGCGATATCGGATATCTCATATATCAAATAAATTGTATGAGTGAACGTTTAAGTGAAAATGTTCATGCGTTGGAAAATGAAAAGATTTTTTTAAAACGAATTATGGCGGACATATCCCATCAGCTTAAAACGCCCCTTGCTTCTCTTATAATGTTTAACGATATAATGAAAAATGACAGTACCCTTTCTGAAGAGGAAAGGGATGGTTTTGTTTTAGAGAGTAAGAATCAGCTGGATAGAATGGAATGGCTAATAAAAAATATACTTAAAATGGCAAAACTTGAGGCAGGAGTAGTTGAGTTTACAATGGAGGAAGCAGATATATCTGAAACTATTCAAAGAAGCCTTTCCCCACTTAAAGCAATTGCTTCCGAAAAAAATGTGGATTTAAGGCTCCACGGTACTTCAAACACTATAGTAAAGCATGATATAAACTGGACTACGGAAGCATTTTCGAACATTATCAAAAATAGTATAGAACATAGTAACTCTGGAGGAGATATTAATATTTCCTGGGATGAAAATAGTGTTTTTGTACAAATAATCATCCAGGACGAGGGTCAGGGGATTCCAAAGGATGAACTTCCAAGAATCTTTGACAGATTCTACAAAGGATCTTACAGCTTCAATCCAACAAATATCGGAATAGGACTATACATTACAAAGACTATTGTGGAAGGTCAGAACGGGTCAATATACGTAAGCAGTACTATAGGGAAAGGTACCAGGTTTACGGTGAGACTCATGAAGAACCCCCTTTAAAATTAATAAATATTAGGAGGGTTATATAATGGGAAAATATGATGTTTACCTTTACGGAATGACTTTGGTTACAACAATGAATTTGTTGGAAGGAGAGTATCCGGAAGCTGATACTTATTCCGAAATAAAGGAAAGCTACGTTCTTCCGGGAGGAGAAACCGGAAGCTGTGCAGTAGTATTGTCGGCACTTGGTTGTACAGTAAAGCTTGACGGAAACTTTCAGGGAAGAAAAACCGAAGAAGTTCTGGAAGAATACCTTGTGGGGATGTTTAGAATCGATATGTCAGGTGTATATTTCGATGAAACTTTTGACGGAGTTCAGGACATGGTGTTGATAGGGACAAATACCAGAACATGCTTTGGTAGATTTGGCGCATATTTCAATAATAAAACAAAAAGATGGAACAAGCCTGATCGTAAGGATATTGAAAATTGCAGTGTTGTGGGACTTGACCCATTCTTTATGGAGCAGTCCGAAGCAGTTGCTGACTTTTGCCATGAATTAGGGAAGAAGTACGTTACCATTGACTGCAAGTTTGATACGGTGATTCATAAATATTCGGAAGTTAATGTTATATCCAATGAGTTTATCAGAAGCAATTATCCTGAGAGGGACGTTGAAGAACTATTCAGAGAATATACGGCATACACCGAGGGCTTGGTAATATTTACTTTTGGCTCCCGTGACATAATGTTTGGACGAAAAAATCAACCCATAAAAAGAATAAAACCCTATAAGGTAAAGGTTCAGAGTACTCTTGGTGCGGGGGACTCTTTCAAGGCAGGAGCAATATATGCATTACTAAAAAATATGAGTGACGAACAAATAGTTCAATTTGCTGCAGCAACGGCTGCAACTGTGTGTAGCAGATTTCCACTTGCATTGTATCCGCCAGAATTGGAAACAATAAATAAGTTAATTAATAAATAACAGTTTTATAAATAATAGCATTGGTATATAATATAAATGCGAATAATTCCCATTTAACTTTAGCGGAGGTAATTTTTGTTGAAACAAGGTAAACTCATATGGACGTTGTTAATAACGTTAGCGTTCTCATTTATATTAGCCGGCTGTTCCAACGGGACTGCAAATACTACAAAAAAAGAAGAAACTATAATTGTCACTTCATTTTATCCAATGTATGTTTTTACTCAAAACATTGTAAAGGATATACCAAGTGTAAAGGTTGAAAACATGACGGAGCCACAGCAAGGCTGTCTTCATGATTACCAGATGGTACCTGCAGATTTGAAAACCCTTGAGAAGGCAGACATTTTTGTAATTAACGGGGCAGGAATGGAGTCTTTTATGGACAAGGTAATAAAACAGAGACCCTCTCTTAAAATAGTAGAAGCGTCAGAGAACATTGAGCTTTTAAAAGATGCAAATGGCGAAGAAAATGCACATGTCTGGGTTGGGATTTCAGGTGCCATACAAGAAGTGAAAAATATTTCTGAAGGACTTGCAAAAGCAGATACCAAAAATGCAGAAGCCTACAGGAAAAATGCTTCTGAATATGTAAAGCAGCTTGAGGCTCAGAAAGTGAAAATGCACAAGGAACTGGATGGGTTCAAAAATAAGAATGTTATCACCTTCCACGAAGCTTTTCCGTATTTCGCAAAAGAATTCGGACTTAATGTAGTATCTGTGGTAGAGCGTGAACCCGGAACAGAACCAAGTGCCGGAGAGCTTGCAGGATTAATAGACAACATAAAAAGTTTAAATGTAAAAGTACTGTTTGCAGAACCACAGTATTCTGCAAGATCAGCCGAATCTATAGCAAAACAAACAGGTGCAAAGGTTTATATGCTTGATCCTGTTGTAACGGGTGAAAAAAATGCACCTGCAGACAGCTATATAAAGACTATGGATGAGAATCTGAAAGTTCTGGTAAAGGCTTTTAAAGAGAATCAGTAATAACTTAAAAAAAATAACACCAACCCTTAATAAAAGAGGGATGGTGCTATTTTTTTATTTATTTTTATTGCTCCGCCATACGCTTTAAACGCATATATTTTTCTTTAGCATGTTCTTCTGCAAGAGTAAACAGTTCTTCAGCCTCTTCAGGGAACATTTTTGCAAGAGACGAATATCTAACCTGTGACATCAGGAATTCCTTGAAGCTTTCCTTGGGCTCTTTGGAATCCAATATAAACGGATTCTTTCCTTCCTTCTTGAGGTCAGGGTTATACCTGAACAGGTGCCAGTATCCTGCTGATACAGCGGCAGCTGAATTTGCTATACTTCTTCCCATGCCATCCTTGATTCCATGGCTTATACATGGAGAATATGCAATAATAATTGATGGGCCATTGTATGCTTCTGCTTCAGCAATAGCCTTGAGCATCTGGTTTCTGTCTGCACCTATTCCCACTTGTGCCACATACACATTTCCATAAGTCATCATCTGTGCGGCAAGATCCTTTTTAGCCTGTTTCTTACCGGAAGAAGCAAACTTGGCAATAGCAGAGGTTGGAGTAGCTTTGGATGCCTGACCTCCTGTATTTGAATAAATTTCAGTATCGAATACAAGCATGTTGATGTCGTCTCCTGTAGAGAGAACGTGGTCAACTCCGCCATAACCTATATCGTAAGCCCAACCGTCTCCTCCTACTACCCATATTGAACGTTTGATAAGATAGTCTTTCTTTTCAATAAGTTCGTTAACCAATTGCATTTGTTTCTGATCATTATTTGAATAACTCTGCAAAGCACGTATTAGGTCTTCGCTGGCTCCCTTGGAGTCTGCGCCTTCCTCAACACTTTCAAGCCATTTTGATAACAAAGGTCTCAGATTTTCATTAATATCAAGCTCTAAAAGCTCAAGGGCAACATCTCTGAGGCGTTCCCTTATCTGCTTGACACCCAAGTACATGCCGTAACCGAATTCAGCATTGTCTTCAAAAAGGGAATTTGCCCAAGAAGGGCCCTTGCCTTCATGATTTACCGTATAAGAGCTTGTAGGATATGAGGCAGCCCATATGGATGAACATCCAGTAGCATTGGCAATCATCATCCTGTCGCCATAAAGCTGTGTAATAAGTTTGATATATGGTGTTTCACCACAACCCGCACATGCTCCTGAGAATTCCATTAAAGGCTTTCTGAACTGGCTATCCTTAATGGTCTTATTACCAAAGTTACCACCTTTATATCCGATTTTTTTGATTGCAAAGTCAAAGTTGGGGATTTCCTGTTCAGTCTGGGTACTAAGCTTTTTCATAACAAGAGCCTTAGGTTTTGCGGGACACACGTCCGCACAATTGCCACAGCCGGTACAGTCCATAGGACTTATCTGTATTCTAAACTGGTACTCTTCAAGACCTTTACCAACAGCTTTTTTTGTAACAAAGGTTTCAGGTGCATCCTTTAACTCTTCTTCGGTTGCCAGAGTAGGCCGGATAACGGCGTGAGGACATACAAGAGAGCAAATATTACACTGTATACAGGTTTCAGGTATCCATTCGGGGACATTAACTGCGATGCCTCTTTTTTCGTAGGCCGAGGTTCCGTTTGGAAGAGTTCCGTCTTCAATGCCCTTAAACGCGCTGACAGGAAGATCCTCACCCTTCATTGCATTCATTGGCCTCATGATTTCACTTATAAATGCCGGCTCTTTAATGTCAGTGTTAGAAGTATCCTGTGCATCCTTCCAACTATCAGGGACATTTATCTTGACTATGGCGTCAATACCCTTGTCAATTGCTTCATGATTAACCTTGACGATGTTTTCACCCTTATTGCCGTAGCTCTTAACAACTGCTTCCTTTAGATATTTTACAGCGTCGTCCAGAGGAATAATATTGGCAAGCTTAAAGAAAGCAGCTTGCATTATCATGTTTATCCTGTTTCCAAGACCTATGGATTCAGCAATCTTTGTTGCATCAACTGTATAGAACTGTATATTGTTTCTGGAAATTTGTCGTTTTATTTCAGCGGGAAGATGATCTTCCAGTTCCTTTTCATCCCACAGGCAGTTTAAAACGAAAATACCGCCCTTTTTAATACCTTTCAACAAATCGTACTGATTCACGTAGGATTGATTATGACATGCAATGTAATCGGCCTCATTTATCAGATATGCAGATTTTATACGTTCATTTCCGAACCTGAGATGCGACATGGTGACGCCGCCTGATTTCTTTGAGTCATAAGCAAAGTACCCTTGAGCATATTTCTCGGTGTGGTCGCCGATAATCTTTATTGCCTGTTTGTTTGCACCTACGGTACCATCTGAGCCAAGTCCCCAGAATTTACATCTAATAGTTGAGTTGGGTTCTGCATTAATTTTTTCATTTGCTGCTAACGATGTGTGTGTAACGTCATCATCAATACCAATAGTGAATTGGTTTTTAGGATTCTGTTGTTCCAGATTATCATATACTGCCTTGATATCTGAAGGAGTAGTATCCTTTGAAGCAAGACCAAATCTTCCTCCTACGATAATAGGAGCATTGGGAACATCATAAAATGCTGCTTTAACATCAAGATATAAAGGTTCTCCTACAGAACCCGGTTCTTTTGTCCTATCTAGAACAGCTATTTTTTTAACTGTTTTAGGAATTGCATTCATTAGGTGTTGTACAGAAAATGGTCTGTAAAGGTGAACCTTTACTAAGCCGTATTTTTTACCCTGACTGTTCATGTAATCAATTGTCTCTTCAACAACATCTGTAATTGAACCCATTGCAACAATTATATTTTCAGCATCAGGTGCTCCATAATAATCAAAAAGGCCGTGTTTGCGACCTGTGAGAGCTCCCACCTTATTCATGTAATCTTCAACAATACCAACAATATCGTTATAAAAAGGATTAGATGCTTCACGTCCCTGAAAATAAACATCAGGATTTTGAGCTGTACCTCTTGTAACAGGATGGTTAGGGGACAAAGCTCTGTTTCTGAATTCATTGACTGCCTGATAGTCTACCAGACTAGCCAGATCCTCGTATTCAAGGGCTTCTACCTTCTGTACTTCGTGAGATGTTCTGAAGCCGTCAAAGAAATGGAGGAAAGGAAGTCTTCCTTTAATTGCAGCCAAATGGGCTACAGGTGCCAGGTCCATTATTTCCTGAACTGAACCAGAAGCCAGCATTACTACTCCGGTTTGTCTTGCTGCCATTACATCCTGGTGATCTCCGAAAATCGAAAGGGCATGGGTTGCAATAGCTCTTGCACTGACATGGAAAACAGCAGGCAGCAGCTCTCCCGCAACCTTGTACATATTCGGAATCATCAATAACAAACCTTGGGAAGCTGTAAACGTAGTAGTAAGGGCGCCTGCCTGAAGAGAACCATGAAGAGCACCTGCAGCGCCTGCTTCTGACTGCATTTCAACAACTCTGACTTTCTGTCCGAAAATATTCTTTTTACCTTTGGCAGACCATTCGTCAACTGACTCTGCCATGTTTGATGATGGTGTTATAGGATAGATTGCAGCAACATCAGTAAAGGCATAGGAGATATATGCAGCTGCAGTATTACCGTCGACCGTCATTTTAATTTTTGACATTGAAAAACACCCCCGTTTTAAAGTTTACTTCCATTATCTACCCATTCTTTAGCCTCTGAAACACCTTCCATTTTAGGAATTACTACATTTGTGTGCTTTTGCTTTGTAGCCTCATTTGTCCAAGCGGCTGTTCCCTCATTGTCTGTTGGCCTGTAAGCAGTCTGACGTCTGTTATCCCGTCCGTCAAGCTGTGCATCTTTTTTATTCATAACTACCTCCAAGTAATATAATTATTATTAATAAATGAGAAATATTAACCCTATACAAAAATATAAGATATAAAAAATTATTTGCTTTATTAAGTTTTTTATTCTGTAATTTGACATGGAAATGTATTTAGAAATGAGATAATACAAAAAGGTCCGGCGAAGAAGGTTATAATTTCTTTACCGGACTATATTATTACCAGGTATTTAGTTACTAATCAAATCATAATTTTAAGCCAATGAAAAAGAAGATGTAATAGCACTTTGTGCAAAAAACGAATTAACAATTTCATACTGCTTTTTAACTATGACAGTGTTTTCAGTAGCATCATATTTTTTAGCTACACCAGTATGTAGCAACGCACCCTTTTTTATGTAGCTTGATTCTCCAATGTAAAATGAATGCTTAGATTTACCCCAATTATTAAAAGCCATAATTCCACCTTGTACTGTGCCATTATTTATTATTATATTTGCTGCATCAAGATATGATATTCCGTACCAACTGCCTTTCAACGTTCCGCCGTTCATTATTACAAAAGGCGCGGGAGTATTACTCCAATTGTATAATGCACTATAGCCTTTTATTGTTCCACCTTCAAGTTTAAGAACACCGGATCTATTAAAATAGATGCCCATACCTTTTGGATATAAATTTTCAATTACGCCAGTTTCCTTTTCACTGGAATCTTTTACAGTTAATGCGCCTTCAAGATATATTGTACCATCACAATTTGTGCTTGTGATTTTATGTCCTGCCAAATCTAGGATAATGTTAGTATTAATACCGAGAGTCAGCGTTGAACTACCAAGGTTCACATCTGTGAGCAATGTGAGAGTTGTTTCTTTAGGACTATCTATGGAGTCAAGTGCCTTTTCCAGTGTAGGAAACTCTTTATTGCCTACTTTTGCCTGATTACGTGTTGCACGTATGTTTACTAAATAATCTGGCAAAATGGTGACAACCTTAAAATTTACAATAGGTCTTAACCGTAGTTTCTTAATTTTATCCAATTTGCCTCGCCTCTTTGTTTGAAATTTTGCTGTAAACACCATTATTAATCTTTCAGTATAAAACATTTAAATTTACTAAAAGAAAGCTTTTAAAAGGTAAATATATGCATATTGATAATTATTGATTAGTGTTATCTATAATATTCCTCCATACCTGTTTTTTCTTTATCAAGGCTAATAATATCAGTATTTCTGATAAAAGTGAAGCGGTATGTGCAATTCGACGGCAAAAAGTGCAATACGATTGAAAAAAACAAATCTTTCGTGTTATAATTTTAAAAGGAAACTTATACCATCTATTTTAGGCATCTTAGGAAGGTTACTATGAAAATAGCTATTTGTGACGATTTAAGATTTGATCGTACATTGCTGTGCGAGTACATAATGCAATATGCAAAAAATACCTTTATAAATATAGAGGTTGTAGAGTTTGATAGTGGTGAACAAATGTTATCGTCTTTTTCAGAGGAAAAATATAAAATAGTATTTCTTGATATATATATGAAAGGTATTGACGGAGTTGAAGTTGCAGAGAGAATAAGGGAAACTGATGAAGACTGCAAAATCATTTTTACAACCTCTAGTATGGATCACAAAGGGGAAGGATTCGAAGTTGCTGCAACACATTATCTGATTAAGCCTATTACCTATAAACGTGTTGAGCAGGCCCTAAACCGCTGTAAGAAAGTTTTAGCCTTTGACGCACAATACGTAGAACTTCCCTTTGGGAAAGAGTCTGTAAAAATCAATCTCAAGGACATTTTATATGTTGAAGCTATCCGAAATGGTGTTGTTATAACAACGGAACAAGAAAAATATAAAATACATATGCCTATCGCAAAAATTTGCGATGCTATAAGGGATAAAAGATTTTTAAGATCCCATCGCGGGTTTATTGTAAATATGCAGCATATAATTGCAACCAAAGACAATGAGTTTGTGCTTAAAAACGGCACTACTGTACCAATACGACAGTCAGGTAGGAAAGAGATTAAAAGTGCCTATGCCCATTACGTTATCGAAATCCACAAGGAAATTCAAGCTTTCAATGCTATACCTAATTAATCATTCTGTTTAAATTTTTATAATTGCAAACCTAAAATCTCCAATGCTTATTTTATGCACTTACTTACAAAATATATTAACATAAAATTGTTATTTAACGTGTATTGTTGGTACTAGGAAACATTTTCAAGTATATTACATACCATGTAACAAGGGATTTATGTTAATGATAGAGGAGGTATAATTGTGCATAATTACGGAAATTGGCCATATGTCAGCAATAATATGATGGTTCCGGGTCCTTCAAATAAAAATACGGGTTCAGGGATGCCTAACCCTTGGTTTATGCAGCCCAATATTAGCCCGGATTTACAGCCGGGGTATACACCACATATAAACCATGAGGATGCCATGCAGCCAGGTATGGGTCAGGGTATGATGCAACCCGGCATGATGCAACAGGGGATGAGTCCCGATATGATGCAGCAGGGCATGATGCAACAGGGTATGAGTCCCGATATGATGCAAGATGAAAAAATGGATACGGATATGTCTGAGGCACTTGAATTGATTAAAGAGGCAATAAAAGGTGAGATACACGACAGATTATTTTATCAGTATCTTTTAGATAATGCCCCGGCACTGCTGGACAAGGAAATTATCGAAGAGATAAGGGATAATGAAATAAAACATGCAAAAATGTTCAGACAGCTATATTTCGAACTTACAGGACAAACAGTAAAACCTGATGAAAATGTTAGCTTTGAAAAACCAAGCACATATTGCGACGGACTTAGAGGAGCACTTATGGGTGAAACTAGTGCAGTAAAAAAATACCGCAGAATTTTAGCGGCAATGACAAACAGGAAGTTTATAAACATGATGGTGGAGATAATTACGGATGAACTAAGGCATGCTTCTTTATACAACCTTCTAATTCACAATAATGACTGTAAATATTAATATTCACGAAAGAATTGAACCGGATAGCTTTAAATCGGCTGTCCGGTTAAATTTTACCCCAAAATAAAGAAAATTAAAAAAATTTAGTATATATAAACAGACATTTGGGTTAAATTTAAGTATATAATGGGGTAAACATAAAAACTAATGAAAGAGGTAAAGATGAATATTATCGTACAGTTTTTCAATTTTGTAATGCATTTAGATGAAAATCTCACCTTATTGGCTAATAATTTTGGGGTTTGGACCTATGTGATTTTATTTGCTATAATTTTTTGTGAAACGGGTCTTGTAGTAACTCCCTTTCTTCCCGGGGATTCAATGATTTTTGTAATAGGGGCCCTTTCGGCAAGTGGTGAGCTTAATTTAACTGTTATAACAATAGTATTGATAGCTGCGGCTATTCTTGGGGATACCTGTAATTACCATTTAGGCAAATTATTCGGGCCTATGGTGTTTAAAAAAGACAATGTTAGATTCCTCAAAAAAGAACATTTGATGAAAACTCATAATTTCTATGAAAAACATGGCGGTAAGACCATAATCCTTGCAAGATTTATACCAATTATTAGGACATTTGCTCCTTTTGTAGCAGGCATGGGTTCCATGAACTATATGAAATTTATAAGCTATAACATAATAGGCGGTGTCTTTTGGGTTGCGCTGTTTTTGACAGCAGGCTACTTTTTCGGAAATGTTCCAGTTGTTCAAGAAAACTTTACACTTGTCATATTAGCCATAATCGCAATATCTGTTGTACCGGGCTTTGTGGCGTACTTAAAAAATAAAAAAGCAGGCCCTACCGATGAGGCTTAACCTTTTAAGACGGAATATCCCGGAAAATTCACGTGTTGTTCACAAATATAAACTATAATTTTATTTAATAGTTTATATGAAAGGGGCATACATTTCGTGGGTTTAATTAAAATTCTTATCGCCGATGACGAGGATAGAATGAGAAGGCTGGTTGCCGATTTTCTCAAAAAGCAGGGATACAGCGTAATTGAAGCGGATAACGGAATGCAGGCATTAAAGATATTTATTGAACAAAAAGAAGCGTTAAGTCTAGTAATTCTTGATGTAATGATGCCTGTCATGGACGGGTGGGAGACATTAAGAAGTATTCGCCAATATTCAAAGGTTCCCGTAATAATGCTGACAGCAAAAAGCACAGAAGCAGACGAATTACTGAGCTTCGGAATAGGTGCAGACGAGTATATAACCAAGCCTTTTAGCCTGATGATACTATTGGCAAGAGTACAGGCACTTCTGAAAAGAACAAATATTAATATAAATAATAAAAAATCCTTCGACGGTTTGGAGATTGACCCCGCAGCCCATACCGTTTATGCCGATGGAAGGGAAATAGAACTCACACCAAAAGAATTTGAGCTGCTGATTTATCTTTGTGATAATGAGGGAATAGCGTTGTCCAGAGAAAAAATTCTTGATTCAGTTTGGGACTATGGCTATTTGGGTGATGTCAGAACCGTTGATACTCATATAAAAAAATTGAGACTGAAATTGGGAGATAAGGGTGACTTCATACAGACAATAAGGGGCTTAGGTTATAAGTTTGAGGTGACTAAATGAAAATCTCATTAAAAACCAAGCTTTTTGGTGCATTTTTCGGATTAATAGTACTTTCGGTTGTTCTGACGTGGGTTTTAAACAGTACGCTACTTCTAAAATATTACTATCATAACCAGAGAAATACCATGAAACAGAGCTACAATATTATTAAGGAAGCCTATAATAACGATTCTGACAATATAATGATGGACATTGAAAAAATAGAAAGCCTGCGGGGAACAGCTATTCTATTATTTGACGAGGATTTAAATGTAATTTATCAGTCAAGACAGAGAAATTTGCAAATGCTAAGAGACAACAGGCGTATCATGGGGACAGCCCCTTTCATAGACAGAAAGCTGATAATGGATAAAATAAACAGACTGAAAATGGATACCCCTGAAATTGAAATCCGATATGACAAAAGAATGGAATCCAACTTTGTATCACTTTATGCAAAAATCGATGATAACGTATATATATACATGGGAACGCCTTTTGCTGCAATTCAGGAAAGTTCTCAATTGGCCATAAGCTTTTCGATTCTCACAGGGCTGTTGACTTTAGTGCTTGGAGGAATAATTATATATATACTTACTTCAAGAGTTACAAGGCCTATTGTTAAGCTCAACGACATTGCAAGAAAAATGGCTGTCCTTGATTTCAGTGAAAGATATTATGTAAAAAGGAATGATGAAATTGGCACGTTGGGGCAAAGCATAAATTCGCTATCAAAGCAGCTGGAATCATCTATAAGTGACTTAAAACAGGCTAACATTAAGTTAACACAGGATATACAAAAGGAAAGACAGATTGATGAAATGAGAAAAGAATTTATCAGTAATGTATCCCATGAGCTGAAAACACCTATAGCTATCGTACAAGGTTATGCAGAAGGATTGAAGCTTAACGTCAACGATGACGAGGAAAATAAAAACTATTACTGTGACGTTATAATTGATGAAGCAAATAAAATGGACAGCATGGTGAGAAAACTTCTAGAACTTTCTGAACTCGAATTCAATCAAATATCCCTTGACCGGGAGGAATTTTCCATAAATGAACTTATAATCGCCGTTTTAAAAACAAAAGCTATTCTTTTTGCAGAAAAGGGTGCGAAAGTAACCTTCAATTCAAAGGACAAAGAGAATGTAACTGTAAATGCCGATTATTATTATATTGAACAGGTTTTTGTGAATTATCTCAGCAATGCACTTAATCATTTGGATGATAAAAGAATAATAAATATTGACCTTATAATAACAGGGGAAAAGGCGCGGGTGGAGGTATTCAATTCGGGCAAAAATATTCCCGATGATGTTATTGATAACATTTGGATGAGCTTTTTTAAAGTAGATAAAGCAAGAACCAGGGCGTATGGTGGAACAGGCCTTGGCTTATCTATTGTAAAGGCAATACAGAACGCCCATAACAATGAATATGGTGTTTTAAACAAGCCTGAAGGTGTTCTTTTTTGGTTCGAATCGGATTTGGCATAGGAGGTATGGCAGAAATTGTATAAAAGAATTTACAAAATCTACACAATATTTACACAATAGTTGAGAAAGATAGTATAGAAAGGAGGTGATAGTAGTGAAAAAAATTAAACTTCTTGTTACTATCGCATTTATTGTTTCAATACTATCTTCTAATGTCTTTGCAGTTGAGTCCGACATAGGTTCCAAATCACAAGATGGTGCAGTTGATCAACATAAAGAAGAAATTAAGGACAAAGACAAATGTGAGAAGTGTCGTAAAGATCCCCTTAAATATCTTGAAGATAAGAAACAAAGCATAGAAAAAGATTTGAAGGAAGGGCGTATTTCCAAGGAAGAAGCTGATGAGAAGATAAAGGAAATCGATCAGAGGATGCAAAAAATAAAGGAATTCAACAGCTTACCCCTTCCAGAGAAAAAAGCAAAAATTTATAGCAGATTCCAGAAACACATTGATAGAAAGGTTTCAGAGGGAAAATTAACAAATGAAGAAGGCCAAAAGTTCTTAACTGAGTTCAAAAAAGAGCTTGATCAATGGGATGGCAAAGATTTTCCAAAATTCAAGATGGATAAGATGAAACATAAAGATCATGATTAGTTTGCTCTGAATTAAAAGGACGCATAATTACAATGATGCGTCCTTTTAATTATTATGCCTTTGTTGTAATACGTAGTTTCAAAGACTGCCTTGAAAATACCATTCGTTTCTTAAATGATGAAACGATTATGGTAAACAATATAATCACACAGCCAATAACCGGGAGAATTCCGCCGAAGCCTTCTCCTAAAAGCAGTATACCAAGAGTTGCAGTAACTACAGGCTCCAGAGCATATGTAATGGCTGCGTTTTCAGGCCGTACAAACTTGATTGCAGAGCTTTGAAACAGAGAGGTAAATATGGTGACAGCTGCGTTAAGGCAAATAAGCAGTACAAATACCGGATTTACCACATTTGAAAATACAATTTTACCTGTTTCAAATATAAGAGCCAGAGCTAAAAAACAAACTATATTGGTAGTATGTTGTACAAATGTAAACTGAACGGCGGTAAATACATTTGAAAATTTGTTTTGAAGAGCAATAAACAAGGAGAAAAAGATTGCATTACATAGAGCAAAAATATCTCCTATATTTATACTAAAACCCTTTCCTGCAAAAGTAATAAAGTAAATGCCAACCATCGCAGTCATTGCCAGAAGAATTGTTTTCCGGGTAGGTGCTTTTCTCTCTAAAACAGCCATTATGACAGGTGTTATTACAATGGACAACTGTACGATAAATGCCGTGTTTGACCCTGAAGTCTTTTTCAATGCCAGCATGCAGAAGGTGTTGCTTACAACTGAAACCAGGGTTATAAGTACGCACGTGACAATAATTTTTTTATTAAAGCCCTGCAGTTTTTTTCTAAATAGTATTACTGTGGAACCAAGTCCTAATACAGCACATATAAATAGTATTGAAAACTGAGGAAGAAAACCTAAAAGCATTTTAGACCATATATACGATGAACCCCAAAGTATGGCATTTAAAATAAGAAATATTTGTGCGTTGTTCTTTGTAATAATATTCATAAATATGTACCATCCAAATTAATTAGTTTACATATTATATTATATTCTAACTTTTAGCCAAGTTTATTGCATAAACTGTTTAAAAATTTGCAAAAAGTGCTTTTTGTCCATTTATTTTTTTTCAAACATATAATAGAATAGTGATACTAAGTTTTTTTAAAAGTTAATAGAAGGGATGGTCGAGATGGATAAGGAGCCGGGTATAAAAAGGGGCTATCTGGAGGATGATTTTAAATTTTTCCACTTAAAGGATAGAAACAATATTCAGTTTGAACACCATTACCACGATTTTAATAAAATAATAATATTTATTCTAGGTGACGTTATATACAATATTGAGGGTAAAAACTATAAGCTGAAGCCATGGGATGTTCTTTTTGTTCCGGCAAATCAGGTCCATAAACCAATAATAGCACCTGAACTTGATTACGAAAGAATGGTCATATGGATAAATAATAAATTTTTAGAGGAGCATGGAAACTGTGATAATGATCTTTTGACATGCTTTAACATGGCCAGGGAAAAAAGGCATATTGTAAGGCTGGGGAATAATTCTCTCAACACCATAAAGTCAATACTTGGAAACCTTGAAAAGGAGCTTAAAAATGCTACATTTGGTTCGGGTATCCTTGCAAATGCACTATTTGTACAGTTTATGGTTTATGTTAACCGAATGTATTTGAAGCCTGATAAGCATGTAGAGGATATTGAAGTAGAATTTGATGAACAGATTCAGAAGGTTATACAATTCATTAATGGGAACCTGTCAGAAGACCTGAGTATAGCGGCACTATCCGAAAGGTTCTACATTAACAAATATTATCTTATGCACAAGTTTAAAGCTAACACAGGATATTCAATTCATAGTTACGTAAACAATAAAAGATTGCAAAAAAGTGCTGACCTTGTGAGGGCAGGAAAGTCTCCGTCGGAAGCAGCAGGAGAATGTGGATTTAACGATTACTCCAGCTTTGTACGAACTTTCTCGAAAATGTATGGTATGTCTCCTAGAAAGTATTACAAGTCTACTTTCGAGCACCCGGCTAACTGCTTTCATGTTGAGGGATGACATAGTTCTATACATAAATCATTTTTTTGGTCATTCCTCCGTCAACAGTTATATTTTCACCTGTTATGAAGCCGGCTTTATCTGAAGCCAGAAAAATACATACTTCCGCTATGTCATCGGGAACACCCACTCTTCCTGCCGGGTGCTGAGCATGGTCTTCTAAAGATAAATTGTCCTGACATGCGACAGAGCTTTTTTTCCAGGACGAAACATCTATCCAGCCCGGACTAATGGAATTGACTCTTATTCCGTATCTCCCAAGAGAGATTGCCAGAGAGTGGGTCAGTGCGATAATGCCACCCTTTGAAGCGGAGTAAGGCTCAGTATCAGGCTCTGACATAAAAGCTCTTGT
The DNA here is from genome assembly GCA_023390335.1 of Bacillota bacterium. GTDB lineage: Bacteria > Bacillota > Clostridia > Acetivibrionales > DSM-1351 > Ruminiclostridium. The sequence continues at coordinate 262,070 of JAEWCZ010000066.1, forward strand.
TGAGGCCATATTTATGATGCTTCCGCTATTTTGGGCTTTCATTACGGGAGCACAGAATTTTGCACAATAATACACACCGGAAAGGTTTACGGCAATAGCCTTATCCCATTCTTTTACTGATGTTTCAAAGATATTGCCAAAGCCGGTGAGAACTGCATTGTTTACCAACACGTCAATTCTGCCATACTTATTATTTGTATGATTAACCATTGCTTCCACAGAGGTCGGGTCTGAAACGTCAGTTTTTATAAAAATGGCTTCAAGGCCTTGATTCCTTATATATTGCTCATTTTCTAAACCTGCTTCTTGATCTATATCTGCGATTATAACGTTGGCTCCTTCTTGGGCAAATTTTCTTGATATCGCTCTTCCTATACCTTGGCCTGCACCTGTTATAATAATGGTCTTATTTGTAAATTGTGACATATATTACAAAACCTCCTCTGTTTTTAGTATAATATCTAGAGTATATCAAAAACACGGATAAAATGCATAAACTGTGAAGTGTGTGAATAAGTAGCAGTATAGTTTATTGAACAGGGGAGATAAAAAATGAGGTATAAGAGTCCGGCTTTACTTGCGATAGCAACCATAATGATATTTATTTTCGCATTCTCAAAAACATACGCCTATCAGGAGCCTAGAGAAATAAAAATTCTTTTTACTCATGACATGCACGATCACCTGCTTCCAAATAAGGGAGAATATAATGGCAACACTGTTTGGACAGGCGGTTATTCAAGATTGAAAACAGCAATTGACAAGGAAAAAGAGGACAGTAGAAATATAGTTTTGGTAGATGCCGGGGATTATTCAATGGGAGATTTATTTCAATCATTATTTTCAACAGATGCACCGGAGTTGAGGATTATGGGGCAAATAGGTTTTGATGTAACTACCTTTGGCAATCATGAATTTGAATTCAAGGATTCCGGACTAACTAGACATTTGTATGCTGCAAAAAACAGCGGTGACAAGTTGCCTGAAATGGTTAGCTCAAATATAGTGTTTCCTGACGGAGATAAAATAACTAAGTCCTCTTATGAGTTGCAACAGGCTATGAAGGCATATGGAGTAAAAGATTATACAATCCTTAATAAGGGTGGCATAAAGATTGGTGTATTTGGCCTTATTGGAAAGGATGCTGATAATTGTATAACAACAACTGAAGTAGCATTTGATAATATTGTAGAAAGTTCAAAGAGAGTAGTGAAAAAGTTTAAACAGGAAGGTGTTGACCTTATTATATGCCTTTCCCACTCCGGTACATGGGATAAGGCCTCCAAATCAGAGGATGAAATACTTGCAAAGAAGGTTCCTGACATTGATGTTATAGTAAGCGGACACACCCATACTCTTTTAAAAAAACCTATTATACATGGAAACACGGTTATCGGCTCCTGTGGAGAATACGGAAATAATCTGGGAGTTATTGAACTTGTTAAAAGTGGAAAAAGATGGTCTCTTAAGGATTACCACTTAAAGCATATTGACCAATCAATTAATGAGGATTCAGAAATTTCTCAAACTGTTATTAAATTTAATGAAATGGTACAGAAAAAATATCTCAACTATTTTGGCTTGCAGTTTGATGAACTTTTGTGTCGGTCTCCATTTAGTTTTATTTCAACTGAACAAATAGGGAAAAAACTTCAGGAAGATACTTTGGGTAACCTTATTTCAGACGGATACATATATTCAGTTAAGCAGGCGGAGGGTAAAAATTATCAACCTGTCGCAGTTGCAGTTGTTGCTGTGGGGACGATGAGGGGTTCTTTTGTGCAGGGGGATATTACAGTACAGGATGCATTTATTTCAAGCTGCCTTGGAATAGGCCCTGACGGGACATCAGGGTATCCACTCATATCAGTATATCTAACGGGAAAAGAACTTAAACACCTATGTGAACTGGACGCCTCTATATCTCCTATGATGAGTTATGCCCAACTGTACATGTCAGGCATCAGTTATACCTTCAATCCCAATCGAATGATACTTAATAAGGTAACGGAGGCTCATTTGGTAAAGCCTGACGGAACCCAGGAAAAAATAGATGACAAAAAGCTTTATAGAGTCGTAAGCGGATTGTATAATGCGCAGATGCTTGCCACAGTGGGGCCCAAATCTTTCGGACTTTTGCCTGTAGTGCCTAAAACCAAGGAAGGCAAGCCAATAAAAGACTTTAATTCCTATATAATTTACTCCAATTCGGGTGGACATACTACTGAACTCAAAGAATGGCTTGCTACCGCCAGATATCTGAAATCCTTCCCGAAAGCTGAGGGAGTACCCCAAATACCCTACTATTATAATAAATTACAAGGACGCAAAATTATTGATAATACAAACACTCTCTCGGCTATTCTTGGTAACCCCAATAGTATAGCAGTAAGGCTATATTTGGTTGTATTAGCTGTAGTTGTTGTTATAACTGCTGTCATTGTAATTATAGTCAGGCTTGTAAGGAAGAAGCAAAGAAATAAGGTGACTGTGTAGCTTGGAAGCAATCATAGATACAATTTTATACGGGAGTACGGTATTAAAACAAAAACTTCTATTTGCATCAGCCTCTTTGCCACGCTAAAAAAAGTTTATAAAAATATGAAATTTATACCAAGTATATCTTGACACGTTATATCATAGCGTGATATATTATAAACATGATATATCACAGCGTGATATACAAAGGAGAATGAAGGTATGAATGAAAAACTAATAAAAACATATTTACCCATGAGCGAAACCGGTTTTTATATTCTGCTTTCACTAAAGGAACCCCGGCACGGTTATGGAATTATACTCCATGTAAAGGAGATAACGGGGGGCAGGATAAATCTTGGAGCAGGGACTATTTACGGAACCCTTACCAAATTTGAAAAGGATAGTCTTATTGAACCCTCGGGGGAAGAGGACAGGCGTAAACTGTACAGGATAACAGAGAAGGGTAAATGGTTGCTTGAACAGGAAATGGGTCGTATTGACGAGATGTATGTGAACGGGCACAAAGTTCTGGGGGGAATTAATCATGATCAAGATATTTAAATGGTGGTGGGCCTGGGAGTACGAAAGGATTGAAAACTGGCTGGAAGAAATGGAGTCAAATGGACACAGACTGGTTGAAACAAGAATTAAAGGATTATTATTTTACTTTGAAAAGTGCCAACCGACAAAAGCCAGATATTGTATTGACTACCAATCCAAGCTTACCCCTGATTATGTGACGCTGGTTAGAGATGACGGATGGGAGCTGTATCAGATAGGAATGGGCTGGTACATATTGAGGAAACAGTATGAAGATGAGAGACCTGAACTGTACACTGATTTTGAAAGCCTAATTGCCAGAAATAAAGCATTACTTGCAATAGTAGTGGTTGCTACAATAATGGAGTGTGTGTCATTCGGAAATTTGATATGGGACACATATAATGACAGTAACAAAGCTATGCTGCCCGTTCTTTGCATATCTGGTTCCGCTATTCTAGCATTTTTTGCATTTATAATTACTAATGTAGTGATGCAAATAACTAAATTCAGAAAGAAACATTAAAAATTAAAATAAAGAGGTGGATAATTTGAGTTTACAAGTACAAAATGTATCAAAAAAATTTGGAGAAAAGCTTGCTGTCAACGATATTTCATTTGAAGTCGGCGAACCGGGTGTGTTTGGACTGCTAGGTACAAATGGAGCAGGTAAAACCACAACTATAAGGATGATATTGAATATTGTAAAAAAAGATTCAGGAAGCATATTGTGGGATAACAAACCTGTAGAAAGCCAGATTATAAATTTTGGCTATCTTCCTGAAGAAAGAGGGTTGTACCCTAAAGTAAAAGTTACGGAGCAACTAATGTATTTTGCAAGTTTGAGAAGAATCAGTGCTGCCAAGGCAAGAAAGGACATAAGCTACTGGTTGGACAGAATGGAGGCAAGCCAATATGCAAACATGGCAGCAGAAAAGCTTTCCAAAGGAAATCAGCAGAAAATACAGTTTATTGCTTCTATATTGCATGATCCCGATCTTATATTCATGGATGAGCCTTTCAGTGGACTGGACCCTGTAAATACAGAATTGTTCAAGGGCGTAATCCACGAATTGATTAATAAGAATAAATACATTATAATGTCAAGCCATCAAATGTCAACAGTAGAGGAGTTTTGCAGGGATATAGTAATTCTTAAAAACGGTAACACCGTACTTAATGGAGATCTAAAAAAAATCAAGCACAGCTACGGGAGAAACAATCTGTTGATAAATTCCGAAGGCAATATTATTGAACTTGCTGCACAAGAGGGTATCACAAAAGTAAACCGCACTGCGGCAGGTTATGAATTTAAAATCTCAAATGAAGAGCAGGCTTACAAACTTCTCGAAAAAATACTTAGCAAAAGGCTTATGCTTGATAAATTTGAGATAAGAGAGCCATCGCTCCATGAAATATTTATAGAAAAGGCTGGTGAAGCGAAATGAAAGAATTTTTAGCAGTATTCAAATATACCTTTAAAGAGAATGTAAGAAAAAAATCTTTTGTAATATCAACGATACTGATTCTAGTAATAGTAGTAGCGGCTATGGTCATACCGGCGGCAATATCCAAGAGTAAAACGGGAAGCAATGATGTTCCGAAACCGCAGACTCAGACAGATTCAATAAACATCAAAACGGTATATCTTGTTGACAAAACCGGAATATTTGAACAGGGAATAAATGAATTGCAGCAGCAAATGCAGGGTTTTAAACTTGAAAAGGCGACTGCTGACAAAGAGGAAGGCCTGAAAGCGCAGATAAAGGATAAAGGTGAAAGCTATATGGTAGTTGTTAGCCTGAAAGACAACCTTCCAAGTGTTGAGTACTTTACAAAACAGTATGGAAGCGGTCCTGACCCTGATACGATCAGTAAGGTATTAAAGAATGCTTACGTGACAACTATACTGAAAGGGCAAAATGTTTCGGAAGATGTTATTACGAAAACTTTAGCAGATTTAAATGTTAACGTAAAGGAATTGGGCAACAGTAAAGTAGGGGGCTTAATCGCCAGCATATTTATAGTAATAATATTATTCTTTGCAATATATTTCTATGGCTATGGAGTCTCAATGTCCGTAGCATCTGAAAAAACTTCAAGAGTTATGGAGCTGCTGATTACTTCCGTTAAACCTTCAAGAATAATAATCGGAAAAACCGCTGGTATGGGAGTTCTGGGACTTATACAACTTGGCTTAATAATAGCGGTTGGTGCATTGACATATAATACGGTTTTCCCGTCAAATTTTACGATTGATGGTATGAAGTTGGATTTCTCAGGCTTTACACCTTTTACATTTGCAATGGTTATAATCTACTTTATACTTGGATATACCCTGTATGCACTTATGTACGCTGTAGTGGGAGCAACAGTAAGCAAGGCAGAGGACGTAAACTCCGCTATGATGCCAATGTCCTTTGTAACACTTATTGCATTCTATTTCTCATATGGCACATTTGCGGTTCCAAACAGTACGGCTGCAAAAGTAGCTTCAATAATACCATTCACATCTCCCTTTTCAATACCGTCAAGACTTGTGTCGACAGATATACCTCTTTGGCAAATCGGTGTGTCACTGGGAGTATTGTTGATAGCTATAGCATTTGTAGGAATGATATCAGTAAAGTTATACTCCTTTGCCGTACTACATTACGGTGATAGATTGAAAATAGGAAAACTGTTACAGGTTTCAAAAGAAAGTAAAACCTTCGTGAGTAAATAACCAATATTTTAATCACTATACGATGGGGTTTAGAATAAATTGAATAATATGTAAACTAAAAAATGTCAAATGAATAACTATTTGGCATTTTTGTCTGTGGAGGCATTTATGTATTATCCCTTTAAATTTAAACCCGTCTACAAGGATTATATCTGGGGAGGCCGATACTTTGAGAAATTGGGAAGAGCTCTCCCTGAAGGTGTTGTTGCCGAAAGCTGGGAGATATCATCGCACAAAAACGGTCTTAGTGTAATAGCCAATGGTGAATATGCAGGAAAAACACTTACTGAGCTTATCAAGTCTGATTCCATAAATGTTGTAGGAAGAAAATTTCCTTATGGGTGCAGTGAATTACCCCTACTGATAAAATTAATTGATGCCAATGATAAACTCTCTATCCAGGTACATCCAGATGATAACTATGCAGCAGTTTATGAAAATAGCTTTGGGAAAAATGAAATGTGGTATATAATAGATGCAAAACAGGGTGCAAAGCTGGTTAGCGGATTTAAAAAAGATGTCACCAGAGAGAAATTATTTCAGGCTGTAAGAGAAAACCGTATTGAAGACTATCTTTTGCAAGTGGAGGTGAAGCCGGGGGATGTTATAAATATACCTGCAGGAATAGTTCATTCTATAGGTGAAGGTATAGTAATTGTGGAAATACAACAGCCATCAGATATCACTTACAGGGTTTTTGACTACAACAGAGTTGATAAAAACGGAGTAGAACGTCAGCTTCATCTAGACAAAGCACTTGATGTAATTAACTTTGAAAACCAAGGTCGAAACATTAAATGTGAAGGCGTAAAGGTTAAAGTTAATGACACTTGTTCCAAGACAATATTTGTTGCTAACAGATATTTTGCCTGCGAAAGATATGAATTAACTGGTGAGGTTAAAGAAAAATGTGATGGGAATAAATTCTATATATATGTTTTTACAGAAGGGGATGGAATAATTCAAACAGGAAATATAAAGGTTAAAGTTAAAGCAGGCGAAACCGTATTCCTTCCTGCAGCTTTAGGTGAATATATTATTTCCGGAAAATTACAGACTTTAAAAATATATATCCCTGACTTTATAAGTGATATTGTTGACCCCATGAGGGCTGCAGGCTGCTCAAACAGTGAAATATACAAGGTTCTAAGTTGTTAATTCAACAAAAAACATGGAGGAAAAAAATGATTGCAATTAATAATCTAACAAAAAACTATAGTAAGTTCAAAGCGGTTGATGGGATTTCATTGGCTGCAAAACCGGGTGAAATAACTATACTTCTCGGACCTAACGGTGCTGGTAAATCGACAACAATTAAGAGTATTGCCGGGTTATTAAAATTTGAAGGTGAAATAACTATCTGGGGTTGTCCCAATAAAACAGTAGAAGCAAAGAAAGTATTCGGATATATACCCGAAACGCCTGCTTTGTACGATTTGCTCACTCCAATGGAACACGCCGAATTCATTGCCAAAGCTTACAAGTTGGAATCCGGATGGGAGGACAAAATAAAGGCTATATTTGAGAGACTTGAAATTTACGAAAAAAAGGATAAATACGTAAGGGAACTATCAAAAGGTATGACTCAAAAGCTTAGTATTGCGCTGGCTTTGCTTATTGAACCCAAAGCAGTACTTTTTGATGAGCCTTTAATGGGTCTTGACCCCAAAGCAATAAATGAGGTTTTAAAAATATTCCAGGAGCTTAAAGAGCAAGGGAAAAGTGTATTGGTAAGTACTCATATAATCGATACAATCAATGATGTATGGGACAGAGCTTACATAATGAATAAGGGTAAAATAGTTTGTGACATTACAAAAAATGATCTTAACGGAAGGGATTTAAAAACTATATTCTTTGAACTCACCGGGGAGGAAGAAGAATGCAAGCAATAATGTATTTAATTAAAAGAACTTATGTAAATAAAGTAAAGCGTGCATTTAAAAGTGTTCCATCAGCTATACTCACAGGCTTGGGATTGATAGGATTTATTTTTATTTTTATTTCATCGTTTCAAATGAAAAAAGCTCCTTTTAATAATGTATCTTCTGAGACTATTATTGCTGCCAGTGTCCTTTTTATGGGTGTCTTATTATACAATTCATTTCTTTCCAGAGATACGGGAATATTGACAATGGCTGATGCAAACTTCCTTTTTACCGGGCCCTTTGAAAAAAGGCAGGTGCTTTTGTATCTTTTAATTTCTGTGGCACCGGCTTCCTTGATGATTGGTTTCTTCATGTGCTTTTATCTACCACTATTAATGGGCCCTGCATTGAGTGGTCTTGAATATATAATTACACTTATTGTGATAAGTCTTTTTCTCGGGTTTATTTTCCTATCCTACTATTATATATACATAATTGATTCGGAGGAAACTGGCTTAAAGAAAAACTCAAAGAAGGTTTTCTGGGCCTTCATAGGTGTGCTTGCAGTTATTTTTGCAGTTGTTTTATTTAATAATGATTTTGAATTAAAGATAACAGTACAAAAATATTTTGGAAGCTCATGGTATAATTGGGTACCTCTTTTCGGATGGACAAAATGGGCAATAAGTTCACTGATGGCGGGAAATATACTGACAGGTTTTTTACCGTCTATATGCCTGCTTTTGGCTGTAAATGCCTTGCTTTGTATTATGATATACAACATAAAAGTTGATTTCTATGAAAAAACCCTTGAAGATTCAGTCAGTTTGCAGAAAATAATGGATGATATTAAAACCTCGGGAAAGGCAGATGCACGAGCCTTTTCAAAGTTAAAAAACAAGTCTGTCTCTGTCAAATATGGAACGGGAGCTTCTGCTATATATTCAAAACAGATGTTGGAGAGCAGGAAACTTGGTATATTGGCAAATTACCGGGAAATATTAATGGAACTGTTCTACGTAGCTTTTGGGTTAATCTTTGGATTTGGATTCAGTTTTGTAATGGCTATGGTCAGTTTCGGAGCCTTGTCAATGTCTCTTAATGATTCTTGGCACAGAGACTTTAAAAAACCTTATGTATTTCTGATTCCGGAAAGCTCCTTTAAAAAAGTAATTTATTCAGTATTGCCGGGATTAATTAAAACCATGATAAGCGGAGGGATAGCCATAACTGTTGCGGCTATTGCTTACAAACTTGATCCATCTGCTTGGAGTAGCTATATACTGGTATTTCTAAGTTTTGCAGTGCTTTTTGTTTTCGCAGAGGTATTTACATATAGGATCATAGGCTCCAGTTCAAATGCAGTGGTAGTTACAATGCTTAGGATGATATTGGTTATTGTTGCCTGCATTCCTGCAATAGCTATTTTGGTTGTAATTGCGATTCTTTCAAACGGTGTACCAAATGTAACAGAAACAGCTTTGTGCATGCTAGCGTAAATGTGATATTTTCCATATTGCTGGCATATCTCAGCAAGGGTATATTTGAACAAAGTGAGCTTATGGAATAACGTGTATTATGTTTGACACATATATTTCTTTATTGTAGAATAACAAATGAAACGAGGCCATGAAGGTCTCCCTGATTAACTTTTTTATTTATCATTAAAATTAATTAGACCCAAGAAGGGCTAGTATTTTACATACCCTTATGGGTCTATTATTATGCACAAGGGGGAGATCATCAATGCATATGGGAGATTTTATGCTGTCACCGGCTGTTGGCGGTACTATGATGACGGCAGCTGTGGGAACAGCGGCTATTTCAATAAAAAAAGTAAGGGACATGGATGAGAAAAAAATCCCATTAATGGGTGTAATGTCCGCTTTTGTTTTTGCAGCACAAATGATTAATTTTACAATACCGGGTACAGGCTCAAGTGGACATCTGGCAGGGGCAATAATGCTTTCGATTCTGTTGGGGCCTTATGCAGGATTTCTGTCGATAGCGGCAATACTACTTATTCAGGCGTTGTTTTTTGCTGACGGAGGCCTGCTTGCCTACGGGTGTAATGTAATAAATATAGGTTTCTTTGCATGTTTTGTTGCATACCCGTTGATATACCGTACTATAACTAAAAAAGGATTGACCAGAACAAGATTAATGACAGGAAGTATTCTGGCTTGCGTGGCTGCACTCCAGATGGGTGCTTTCAGTGTAGTGATACAGACACTTCTTTCAGGTAAGACAGAACTGCCCTTTACACAGTTTGCACTTGCCATGCAGGGGATTCACTTAGCAATAGGAGCAGTGGAAGGCGTGGTGACGGCTGCGGTAGTATCCTTTGTCTGGAAGGTGAAGCCTGATATAATCAATGCTGAATCAACTGCTATGAGTAAAAAGCAGGGCTATAGGTCTGTGCTTGTAGGATTTCTTGCGGCAGCTCTGTTGCTGGGAGGAGGGGTATCCCTCTTTGCATCTGCAAATCCAGACGGTCTCGAATGGTCTATCGGCAAGGTGGCGGGAGATAAGGAGTTAAAGGGCGAAACCCAAGTTCACGAATCTCTTGAAAAAGCACAGCAGAAAATAGCTGTGCTGCCGGACTATGGTTTTAAAAAGCAGGAAAATATAAGTGAATCTGCCGGAACGGTTGTTTCGGGACTTGTGGGTTCTGGAATTACAATAGGTTTGGTAGTATTGGCAGGCTATTTGATAAAGGTGCTGAAGCGGAAGAGAGCCAATTAAATAATTATTTTGGAGTATTTTTATGGCAGACATGACAGGAGCATTGTATGAGATAAAACATCTGGATGAATTATCCAAAAGAAAAAATTTTATAAACAATATCCATCCTCTTGTTAAACTAATTGTTACTTTGACTTATATAGGGTTACTTGCATCCTTTGACCGTTATGAGGTATCTGCAATTATACCTTTTATAATGTATCCTGTTGTCGTGCTTATGATTTGCGAAATACCTGCAGGAAAGATTATAAAAAGGGTTCTGGCTTTAGAACCCTTTATTATTGTTGCAGGAATATTGAACCCCATATTAGACAGAAACACCGTTTATATTGGACATTTAACCCTTTCAAGTGGATGGATGACATTGATAGCACTAATAATAAAAAGTACGCTTATGGTTTCAGCGGGTTTTTTGCTTATTGCAACTACAGGAATTGATGATATAGCTGGGGCAATGAGTATGGTAAGAATACCATCCATATTTGTTTTGCTGTTCTTATTAACCTACAGGTACGTTTTTGTCCTCATGGATGAGGCTGAAAGACTTTTCAGAGGTTATTCACTCAGGGCACCCGGTCAAAAAGGTGTAAAAATACAGGTTTGGGGCTCAATGATTGGACAACTCCTAATCAGAAGTTATAACCGGGCACAGATAATATATCAATCCATGGTTTTAAAAGGTTATAATGGAAGGTATAATATTTCCGGGAACAAAGGTTTCAGATATGCGGATGGAATTTATCTGCTGGTATGGGTTATGTTTTTTACTGTGGCACGATTGTTTAATATACCGATGTTTTTAGCGGGGATTTTTTATTGAGATTTTTATGGAGGACTTATGAGTCATCACAAAATAGAACTGGAAGAAGTCAGCTTTAGTTATCCTGATGGGCATCAGGCACTTGATAATATCACTTTTCTGCTTGGACATGGGGAATCGGTTGGTGTTGTAGGGGCCAACGGAGCAGGTAAGTCAACACTGCTCTCAATACTATCGGGAATAGTGTTTCCGCAGAAGGGCAGCGTAAGGGTTGGAGATATTCCCGTTACAAAGAAAACCCTTGCAGAAGTCAGGCGTAGTATAGGACTTGTATTTCAGGAACCTGACGACCAACTGTTTATGACCTCAGTATATGATGATGTAGCTTTTGGACCAAGAAATTACCGGCTGGATGAAAAAGAGGTTGAGCAAAGAGTAAACCGTGCCTTGGAAGAGGTTGGAATATCACATCTCAAAGACCGTCCTCCATACAAGCTATCAGGCGGTGAAAAGAAGTTGGCAGCTATAGCTGCGGTTATTTCCATGAAGCCGGATATACTGATAATGGATGAGCCTACCGCTTCATTGGATCCAAAAGCAAGACGCAAAATCATGAACATTCTTAAAAGCTTCAGTCATACAAAAATTATAACAAGTCACGATTTGGACATGATAATGGATATGTGTGAGAGGACAATAATTCTGAAAAACGGGAAAATAGCTGCAGACGGGCCCACAACAGAAACATTGGGAAATAGCGGACTTATGGATAGTTGTGGGCTTGAGATTCCTCTTGCAATGCAAACTTGTCCTGTCTGTAAAAAATCTAAATTCTTTTGAACTATTTATACTCCACCTGAAAATGTAAGAGTAATTAGATATGAGAAGGATATTATAGTAAATGTGTCCTGAAGAAACCGTACAAGCAGTAAGCCGAAGTCAAAGGGGTTGAACTGTCTTACAGTTATGGTATTATATACCGTAAGGCAAAACAAACATCAACCTTATAAATAAAAAAAGTTACGTTCAATACTTTACAGAATAGATTTATTTCTTATAATGGTAATAGAATGTTCATTCAGATAGTAGTATCCGTGGAGGACAGGCGAAATTGTATTGGTTGGGAGGATATATGCGGATTGCAGTTATAGACGGTCAGGGCGGAGGTATAGGCAAGCTTATGATTGAAAAGCTCCGTGCTGCATTTGGCAATGAAATTGAGCTGCTTGCTTTGGGAACAAATGCACTTGCTGCAGCCTTAATGCTTAAGGCCGGTGCAAACGAGGGAGCCTCCGGTGAAAATGCAATTTTATTTAATGCATCCAGGGTGGATATAATAATTGGGACAATAGGCATTATTTGTGCAAATTCCATGTTGGGGGAACTTACACCTGCGATGGCATCGGCTATTGCGCAAAGCCAAGCTGTAAAAATATTGATTCCTTTGAATAGGTGCAACATTATGGTAACCGGAACTTGTGATGAGCCGCTACCACATCATTTGGATGATGCTGTAGCTATGGTTGGAAACGTAATAAGGAGTGATAAATGTGTGCGAAGCTAATGTATATCTTATAGATAAGAATGGAAAGGAGACGCTTGTTCTTGATTCTGTGGACAAGGTGATTCCTGATAAAGATGAAATAATATTGGAGAACATTTATAACGAAAGAAAAACAGTAAGGGCCAGAATAAAAGAAATGGAACTTGTTGAACATAGAATTATTTTGGAAAGTATTGATTAATATTATGAAAAACAATTTTAATATATGGGATAGTGATAATATTGTATTTATTTTGTTATAAAACTTTTTGTTTTTGCGGAGGAATGGTGATTAATAGGGCTCCAAAACTCTCCCTATATTTTTATAACAAAGCTCTTAACATTTATTTAAAAAATGGTCTGGAAGTTGACTTTATAGATTTGATGCTGAACATAGCAGTAACCCTTGATACTCTAGGAAAACAGGAGGATGCGGTAAAAGCATACAACAAGGTTTTAGAAATTAATTCAAAAGAAGCCAGAGCATTTTACGGCCTGGCAATAATCTATGATGACCAGAAAGAATTTGACACAGCCATAGATATGTACAAAAAGGCTATTGAAATAAATCCTGACTACTCAAAAGCATACTTTTTTCTTGCCAATTCATGTGATGAGGGCGGACGAAAAGAAGAAGCAGCTGAGTACTATGAAAAGGCAGCTGAGCTTGAACCTTACCATTTTTGGGCATATAACAATCTTGCTGCCGTTTATGAAGAACTAGGAAAGTACGATAGAGCCCTTCTTGCTATAAGAAAGGGTTTGGAGTTGGAACCTAACCATTTTAAAGCACTTTTTAATGCTGGGGTAATTATGAACAGGCTTGGCTATACACAGAAGGCTATAGCTTATTATAATACGTCTATAGAGAAAAACCCAAGATATGCATATAGCTATCTCAATCTTTCTCTTATATATATGGAAGAAAACGACATAAATAAAGCTATAGAGGTTATATCCAATGGGGTAAAATTTAACCCTGATGCTTCATTTTTATACTATAACAGAGCATGTTTTTATACTCATACGGGAAATCTGGATCTTGCATTGAACGATTTGATTACTGCAACAGATTTAAGCAGTGAGCTGGAAGAATACATGAAAACCGATAATGAAATAGATCCTTTAAGGGAACTGGAATTGTATAAAAAACGATTCGCATATGTTTAAAGCATCCGAAAATTGATAAAAATACCTAATTCGTTAGGTATTTTTTATTTTCTAATATTTAATTTATATATTAAGCAAATATTTACAGTAAAGTTCAAGATATTACAATGCAAATCAATAATTTACAATAAAGTTCAATAATTTACAATAGAAATATTTACAAAATAGATTATATATGGTAATTTTATATTTGGGTGTTGAAAATAATTTCAAGGAGGAATGTAATGTGAAAAAAAAGGTAATGGGCCTGTTTTTAGCGGTTGTAATGTGCTTAACATTTACAATTACTGCAATGAACGTAGAAGCGGCAACTACTATCACATCAAACCAGACCGGTACTCAAAACGGGTACGACTATGAACTCTGGAAAGATTACGGTAACACAAGCATGACTCTCGGGAATGGTGGAGCTTTCAGCTGCCAGTGGAACAGTATCGGTAATGTACTATTTTGTAAAGGTAAAAAATTTGACGGTACTCAGACATACCAACAGCTTGGAGACATAACAATCAACTACTCTGCAATTTTCAATCCCGGCGGGAATTCATATTTGTGTGTTTATGGATGGACTATAAATCCTCTTGTAGAATTTTTCATTGTGGATAACTGGGGTACATATCGTCCTACAGGAACATTTAAGGGAACTCTTACTGTTGACGGAGGTACATATGACATATATGAGACTACTCGTGTCAACCAACCTTCTATCCAGGGAACTCAAACCTTTAAGCAGTATTGGAGTGTTCGCCAAACTAAACGTACCAGCGGAACAATATCTGTCAGCGAGCATTTTAAGAAATGGGAAAGCTTAGGAATGACCATGGGTAAGATAGTTAAAATTGTATTTACTATCATAGGTTGTCAAAGTAACGGAAGTGCTTATGTAACCACCAATACATTTACTATTAATGGAAACTCAAATCCTTCAAACCCTACAGATCCAAACACAGGATTGAATATGGATTGTGAGAACATAACTACATCAGGATATCAGTTGGTTTGTACTTCAGATAACGGTACGTAGTATACTTACGATGATTATTTGAAGATCAAATATAATTAATTAAGAGAAGTATGAAGTTGGTTTTGCTTTAACATCTGATTTATTATTTGGCAAAAAACCCGGGGGATATTATCCGCTGGGTTTTTTGCTTAAAGCCAATTTAATGGCTCAGGCAGAAGCCTAACCTTTTTTATTTAATTTTCAAAACAATATTATTTAATTCAGGAACAAGATTTTTTAGATTCATTAAATCACTATCATCCAGTCCCGTCAACTTTTCTACAAATAAACTCTTGGATTTCTGTTCGATATTGTGTAATAAAGTACATGCTTTTTCAGTCAATTTGACCATTATTACCCTTCTGTCATTGGGATCGTCATATCTGTCCGCATAACCTTCCGAAATAAGCTTGTCAATAATGGGTGTCATATTAGGCCTTGAAATTATCAAATCATTAGCCAACTGTGATACCGGGCATGGGCCGAGCTTTGACAACCTGAACAGTACTTTCGTATGGGACGGTGGAATGGGCAGTCCTTTGAACATGGTTGACGGATTAAATATTCTTCCGCTTAAATGAAGTACAAGTAAAAACAAATCATCAGATATACTATTAATTTCATCTTTGGGTAACATTCCATAAACTCCTTTTAAATGAATAAACTACTATATTTTCCAATAAATAAGACATTAAATAAATATCCGCGTATATTTATTTGTTATACGGTAGTATTATTAACTTATTACTTTATATTGTAATTATAAACGAATTAAATTAATAATACAATCAAATTATTATTGACATATAATAGTTATATAAATATAATTAAAAAATGAACTATTAATATACCAAATTATAAAATTAAATTGGATACGGTCTTGAATGTAAATTCGTCCTATGGCAAGACTTTACCCTACTGTAGAAAGGAGTAATACATGGGGAAATTAATGAGACATTTGAAACCTCATATAATATCAATTATTGGCATAGTTTTATTTTTACTTGTCCAGGCATATTGTGATTTATCTCTGCCGGACTATATGTCTGATATTGTTAATGTAGGTATTCAACAGGGAGGTATTAAAAATGCTGTACCTGACATAATCAGAAAAACTGAGATGGAAAAAATCACTTTTTTTATGAATGATAATGATAAAAAAACTGTTTTGAACAATTATACTTTAATTGAAAAAGGTAAAGCATCCCAGGATGATATGGATAAGTATTTAAAAAGATATCCTGAAATTAAAAATAACGATGTATACAAGTTGAATACAAGCGACAGCGAGGTTATTGACAAGATAAATACTGCAGTCGGAAAGCCTATGCTATTTGTAGGAGATATCGAAAATTCCGCCAAGATGAGGGATAATTCATCGGAAAAGAAAAGCAATACAGCCGGGAATAGTGAGATGGAGAAATTATTCGCCAATGTACCACCGGGAACCGACCCCTTTACTGTTATTACTAAGCTCCCCAAAGAGCAGGTGCAAGGCATGATGAAAACAGTAAATGATAAATTAAAGAATATGCCTGACAGTATAATCACACAGGGTGCAGTTAAATATGTGCAAGAGGAGTACAAAGACCTCGGAAGGGATACCGGGAGTCTTCAGTCAAATTATATACTGATAGCCGGTTTGAAGATGCTTCTTATATCTCTTATCAGTATGTGTGCTACTGTTACGGTTGGTCTAATGGCAGCAAGAGTATCTGCTGGTGTTGGTAGAAGTATGAGAAGGAATGTATTTGAAAATGTTGTAGGTTTCTCAAATGCAGAATTCGATAAATTCTCCACATCTTCACTTATTACAAGAAGTACCAACGACATACAGCAGGTACAGATTTTTCTGGTAATGTTTTTGAGATTGGTATTCTATGCTCCTATATTAGGTATAGGCGGTGTATTGAAGGTATTAAAAACAGATACGTCAATGACATGGGTTATTGGAGTAGGCGTTTTAGCGATAATGGTTATAGTAGGGGTATTATTCGCTGTAGCAATGCCGAAATTCAGAAGTATGCAGAAACTTGTTGACAAGCTTAACCTTGTAACACGTGAATCTTTGACAGGTATGCTTGTAATAAGAGCATTCGGTACACAGAAGACAGAAGAAGAAAAATTTGAACAGGCAAATACCAATTTCACAAAAACTAATCTTTTTGTTGGAAGAACCATGTCTGCTATGTTTCCGGCAATGATGCTATTAATGAATGGTGTTATGATTTTAGTTGTATGGGTTGGTGCACACCAGGTAGACTTAGGAAATATGCAGGTTGGTAATATGATGGCATTTATACAATATGCAATGCAGATTATTATGGCCTTCCTTATGATTTCAATGGTTTCCATAATTCTGCCGCGTGCATCAGTTTCAATATCACGTATAGGTGAGGTTATTGATACAAAGGGTTCAATTAAAGACCCTGCTGTTTCCAAGAATTTTGTTAATGGAATAAAGGGTACTGTAGAATTTAAAAATGTTTCATTTAAATATCCCGGTGCTGAGGATGATGTTATATCTAACGTAAACTTTACGGCAAAGCCAGGCCAGACTACTGCATTTATAGGGAGTACGGGAAGCGGAAAATCAACTCTTATTAATCTGATACCTAGATTTTATGATGTTACTGGAGGACAGATTCTTATTAACGGGGTTGATATAAGAGACATCACCCAACATGAATTAAGGCAAAAAATAGGATATGTTCCACAAAAAGGAATCCTATTCTCGGGTACAATTGAAAGCAACCTTAAATACGGTAATGAGTCAGTGGGCGAGGAAGATATCCGAACTGCCGCCGAGATAGCGCAAGCTATGGACTTTATAAGCGAAAAGGAAGAGGGCTTCAAGTCAGATATATCACAAGGTGGTACCAACGTATCCGGTGGACAGAAACAAAGGCTTTCCATAGCCCGTGCTCTTGTTAAAAAACCTGAAATATTTATATTTGATGATAGCTTTTCTGCATTGGACTTTAAAACAGATGCAGCATTAAGAAGAGCACTCAAAGAAAAGACAGAAAATGCAACAGTTCTTGTTGTAGCACAAAGAATAAGCACGGTAATGGCTGCTGACCAGATACTTGTTCTGGATGAAGGTCAGGTTGTGGGTATAGGAACTCATAGGGAGCTAATGGAGAACTGCGATGTTTATAAACAGATTGCCTTATCTCAGTTATCAAAGGAGGAATTGGCATGAGTGAAAATTCAATAAAGCATGAAAGACCCAGAAGACGAGGCCCCATGGGTGGTGGTCCAATGGGCCCAATGGGAATGAAGACAGAAAAGGCCAAGGACTTTAAAGGTACAATGAAAAAATTGCTTGCCTATATGAAGCCATACAGATTGTCTATCATAATAGTACTTATATTTGCTATAGGCAGTGCCGCATTTTCAATTGCAGGACCAAAAATATTGGGAAAAGCGGTTACCAAGATTTATCTTGGTTTGGTTGATAAAGTCAGCGGAACAGGTAATGGAATTGACTTTGGATATATTGGGAAAACACTATTATTTCTCATAGGTTTGTATTTAATAAGTGCCATATTCTCATTTGTACAGGGTTATGTAATGTCAGGAGTAGCACAGAAGGTTTCATATAATATGAGAAAAGATATTTCTCAGAAAATAAACCGTATGCCGTTGAAATTTTTTGATAAAGTTACGCATGGAGAAGTTTTGTCGAGGGTTACAAATGATATTGATACCGTCAGCCAGACCTTGAACCAAAGCTTATCTCAGATGTTTTCTTCTTTTACAATACTTATCGGTGTATTGATAATGATGCTGTCAATAAGCTGGATTATGACTTTGGCAGCTGTGCTTATAATACCTCTATCAGTTATTTTTATATCTCTGATAGTAAAAAGATCACAGAAGTACTTTAAATCCCAGCAGGAATATCTGGGTCATGTTAACGGTCACGTTGAAGAAATATTCAGCGGACACAACATAATGAAAGCATTTAACGGTGAGAAAAAAGCAATTGAACAGTTTGACAATCTGAATAATACACTGTTTAAGTCAGCCTGGAAATCACAGTTTCTTTCTGGTATGATGTTCCCGATAATGGGCTTCATTGGGAATATCGGGTACGTTTTAGTAACTATGCTGGGTGGATGGCTTACAATCAAGAACAAGATTGAGGTTGGAGATATTGTTTCCTTTATTCAATATGTTCGTACTTTTCAGCAGCCCATAGGTCAGGCAGCACAGATTGCAAACGTTCTTCAGTCCACAGCGGCAGCAGCAGAAAGAGTCTTTGTATTCCTTGAAGAAGAAGAAGAGGCAAAAGATGTTGAAAATCCTGCTGATACCGGTATTGTTAAGGGCGGAGTTGAATTTAAAAATGTTCATTTCGGGTACAATCCTGAAAAAATCATCATAAATGACTTCTCAGCTAAAGTTAAACCTGGTCAAAGAGTTGCCATAGTTGGGCCAACAGGTGCGGGTAAGACTACTATGGTTAAGCTGTTAATGCGCTTCTATGATTTAAACAGCGGTGACATATTCGTTGACGGTATAAATATTAATGACTTTAAACGAAATGATTTACGTGAATTGTTCGGAATGGTTCTTCAGGATACATGGTTGTTTAATGGAAGTATTATGGAAAATATTCGTTACGGAAGATTGGATGCAACTGATGAAGAGGTTAAGGAAGCAGCCAAGGCAGCACATGCTCATCACTTTATTAAGACCCTTCCGGAAGGGTACAACATGGCTTTGAATGAAGAGGCCAGCAATGTATCACAAGGTCAGAAACAGCTGCTTACAATAGCAAGAGCTATTTTGTCAGACCCTAAGATTCTTATTCTGGATGAAGCAACCAGCTCGGTTGATACCCGTACAGAGGTATTGATACAAAAGGCCATGGAAAACCTCATGAAAGACAGAACAAGCTTTATCATTGCTCACAGACTGTCTACAATCAGAGATGCAGATTTGATTCTGGTTATGAAGGACGGAGATATTGTAGAGCAGGGTAACCATGAGGAACTTCTTGCAGCAAACGGTTTCTATGCTTCCTTGTACAACAGCCAGTTTGAAACTGTTGAAGCTTCTTAATTAAGCAATAACTAAAACAATAAAAACCTTCCTTTTGCATAAAAATATGCATAAAGGAAGGTTTTTTAGTTCATGAAAAAGATTATTTTATCTTTCTGCATTCAAGATAAAAACGTTTTTCTTCTGCTTCTCCCATTGAGAAGGTTTTTCTTGGCAAAGCACCATCTAAAATAACAGTTTTGAAAAGATCTGTCTTATTCATTGAGGGCAAATAAAAGCCTATATTTCCGGGTTCTGACCCGAGTCTTGTTACTACATCCTCACCGTGAATATAATCAATTTTAACTTGAGGGTGTTCTTTTATGTAATAATCCAGAAAAGCTTGGAGTGTACCAACTTCAAGGTTGTTTACAGGATTATTAATCTGGATTTCGCCTGAACCGTCTGAAGTTATGTATTTAAATACATGTGGTTTTGAATCCCTACTATCTGAATTGTTTTTGTAGTAAGCTGAAAATTCAGCTAAAAGATTTTTTGCATCTACATTAAACAAAACCCTGTGAATAGGTTCAAACACCAGACCTTCATCGTGAACGTTTACAAGCTCAACTAATGCATATCTTGCAGGATGATTTTGTTGCTCTTCGAAAGAAAGGCATGCTTTAACGTTTTCCCAGTGGCCTTTTGCTGAGGCAAGCGAATGATTACCGTCACCTACTGCAAAAAGCAGTACATCTTTTTGGTCTTCCAAGCTGTACTTCTTGCGGAAGTTATCCAAGTCTGCAAGTTGTGAAAGTCCTTCTGCAACAGAGGAAAGATCGTCTTCATCTGTTACGGAATAACCTTTTATGTGACCACCGTCCATCATAAGCTCGAAGTCATACAACTTTTCCAGTTTATCAGCTTTTTGAGCCAGAGGTTCAATTACCTTTTTCTCAGGGTCGTCTATGAGAACCATAATATGAGGTAGCTCTATAGGGGCATTCTGACGAATTTTAATACGGGGTGGAAGTCTTTCTATAACAGTACCTTCGGTAGCTCTTATGAGAGTACAAGAACCCTTTGTATAGTTATAGCATTCAAGATCAAGTGCAACCATTAATCCCTTTCTCGACGGAGTATGGGAAGTTTTTCTGTCTACAAGGATAAAACAGTCCTCCAGTTCATTTAATGTTCCGGATTTTATATAATTATCCATATTACTGTTAATTGTATTTATCCTGTTATCACTGTCACCATCTTCCAAATATACCTCAGGAAATATTATATTGTAAGTGGAAGGATTACCCTTAGTAAGGTCTTCAACTTTTTCCCAGTAACCGCGTTCGGATGTATATTGATCACATGCAACAACAGCCCATTTTTCAAGTTGACATTTCGATTCAGGGAGCATAATTTTTGGAATTATTAGCCCTAATACAGATAGAATTTTTTTGTAATTATCCATTATATACCTCACAATTTAGCAAATTAAAGTGTTCATGTAAATTCTACATTAATTGCACTTTTTAGTCAATTTAACACTTCAATTTTCACAATAAATTTTGGTTTAATTATTATTCGATTTCTTTGAATGATTTAAAAAATAAAACAAATAATAATGTGTGTACAAATTTGTTTAATAAGAAATCAATTAAAGTGCAG
This sequence comes from Bacillota bacterium, assembly GCA_023390335.1. Taxonomy (GTDB): domain Bacteria; phylum Bacillota; class Clostridia; order Acetivibrionales; family DSM-1351; genus Ruminiclostridium. Next base: position 283,562 of record JAEWCZ010000066.1, read on the forward strand.
GTGAGCAGAATGTTGAGTATGTACAGCCATGTTTTAGGACTGCCGGTAATAAGTGCAACCAATGGATTAAAAATAGGAAACTTAAAGGATGTCGTATTTTCCAGAGAAAATAAAGATGTAATAGCGTTTGTAATGGAAAAGGGAGGTAATCCTGTAAAAGGTAACGTGGTAATGCTGCATGACGTTCTGAGTCTGGGAAATGATGCATTGATAGTAAGTAACCCGGATTGTCTGCTTAATTACAGAAAGTTTAAGAAATCCTTTGACAAAAGCGAAAAAATTGAGCTTAGGGGATTGAAAATATATACTCGACAAGGTGAGGATATAGGAATTGTTCAGGATATACTTTTTGACTACAGAACTGGCAAGGTTGAAGGAGTGCAGGTTTCCGACGGCCTAGTACAGGACATCCTTAGAGGAAGAAATATTCTACCTTTTATCGGCAAGGTTGAAATAAGTAAAAGTAATATTTTAATCGAAAATGGTGCAGTTGAAGAGATGGTAAGTACAGGCGGAGGCTTACGAAGCCGGCTTGGGCAAAATACTTTAATGTAAAAACAGGAGGAGTGGACTATGTTGAGAAATTTTACAAAAGGCTTGGTAATCGGAGGATTAATTGGTGCATCTATCAGTGTTTTAACAAATCCTGAGGTAGTTGATCCTAGAATGAGAAAAAGAATGATGAAATCAGGAAGAAAAATTTTACACAGATCAAACAATATGCTGGGTGAAATGATTCAGATGTTCAGATGAGCATTGTATTAGAAAAAAGGTAGACTAGGCAGGGGGTCTGCTGTACGAATCGGCATGCAGCAGACCCAAATACCAAAAATGGGGTGTACTATGACTAAGACAAGAAAAATTATATTTTACATAATATTAATACTATTAGTGCTCGGTACCGCAGTGTTTTTTTATTTCTATATTGATAAAATAATTAAGATTCTTTTCCCGTTTTTTATGGCTGCCTTGATTGCATATATTATATATCCGCTTGTAATAAGATTTGAACGTAAAGGAGTAAAAAGAAGTGTTTCTATAATTTTGATTTACGTTTTTATTGCTCTAACTCTTGTTTTCTTTGGCATTTACATTATGCCTGAGGTTCTAAGCAACGGAAAGGAGCTATTTAAAACCTTACCTAATATAACAAGCAGTTACCGGGATTATTTTAATAGCTGTATATCCAGAATCAAAGCAAGCAAATGGCCGCCCGAAGTAAAAAATTTGATTTTTAATGAAATTAATTATGGTTCTGGATTTTTGCAGGTTTATGCTGCCAGGATAATGAAAAAAACACTATCTGTACTTGCTTCTTCAATAGTAATATTGCTTAACATAGTATTGTCCATGATAATTGCTTATTACTTTTTAAAGGATGCGGAAACGTTGAAAAATTCTGCTCTCATGCTTGTTCCAAAGAAAAGGAGAAATGATTTTATCAATACAGGCAGGGAATTAAATGCAATAGCCAGCCATTTTATACAGGGACAGCTTACCACGGCACTTATTGTAGGCACTATGGAAACTATTGGGCTTTATATCGTGGGTATAAAGTATCCTTTTGTACTTGGGTTGTTAGGTGGCGTGGCAAATATGATTCCATATTTTGGCCCGTTTCTGGGAGCTGTACCGGCAGTTGCGGTAGCTTTACTTCAATCTCCTTATAAAGCTGCCTTGGCAGCACTTGTTTTTATAGTGGTTCAGCAAATTGATAATGCATTTATTTCACCCAAAATTATCGAAGGAAAGCTTGGACTTCATCCTGTGACAACAATCATTGCGGTACTGGTGGGAGGAGAATTTTTTGGTATAATAGGAATGTTAATAGGTGTGCCTGTGGCAGCGATGTTAAAAGTTATTATTAAAAAGGCAGTGGATTTGATAGTATAGACTCTATTGCTTTAGAACAAAAGATTATTTATTATATATATAAAAAGAGTGTGGAAACGGAGAAAAATATGAAGCTTACAAGAAAGACGAAATTAACAATTACTGTAATAATTGCCGGAATCTTGATTTTATATGGTATTCTTGACAAGATATTTTCCTTCAATTTGAACCCCAAAACAGTAAATAATGTGGGTATGGTTCTAATGATAGTGGCTTTTGTCCTGCTTTTTAGCGACAACAAAAGAAAAAACAGTTCATCTACTGATGAAACAACAGATGTGACAACCAATGACGAAAACAAAGACAAAGAAAATCACACTTGACAGTAAAGCTCATATTATATATCATAAATTTAATAAACTTTTTTAAGTAATGATATGGAATAAAGGCTGTGAACAAGAGGAGTATGCGGTTCGTTGATACCCAAAGAGAGAAGCGGTTGGTGAAAAGCTTCGGATCAGGACTGTAGAAGGTAGCTTGGGAGCTCTGTACCGAAATAACAGTAGGCTGCAGCGGAGTTGCGAACGTTAACTCGTCAGAGATCATCAATAAATTTTAAGGTCAAAGCCTTAAATATTTATTCGTGAATTTTGGTGGTACCGCGAATATGACTTCGTCCAAATATTGGACGGAGTTTTTTTAATATAATCAGAAAGGAGAAAAGATATGAAACCTATTGAAATATTGTCTCTTGTCTTAATGGCTATTGGATTTATTAGCGTTTATATGGCAAAAACAATAGTGAGAAAGTTTGATTTGGCAAAAAAACAGACTTGTGAGCATGAATCAGAAATGACTGAACAGGAAGTAGAGGAATACAAGTTTAACAAGGCTGTTTTTAATATAAAAATGTTAGCATTTCTTGTGGCAACACCTGGAATTGCTTTATTAATTATTTTCAGATAGTTATTATTTAAGAATAAACAGGAGGTTGTTTTTATGGACGAACAGCAAAACATAGCTAAGCAATACGATCCGGGACAAGTTGAGGACCGGCTATATAAAAAATGGATGGATGAAGGTTATTTTCATGCAGTACCTGATAAGAACAAAAAACCTTTTACAATTGTGATTCCTCCACCGAACATAACAGGGCAGCTTCATATGGGCCATGCTCTGGATAATACCTTACAGGACATTCTCATAAGAACAAAGAGAATGCAGGGCTACAGTGCATTGTGGCTTCCGGGAACCGACCATGCAAGTATTGCAACAGAAGCAAAGATTGTTGATGCGATGGCAAAAGAGGGTATATCAAAGGATAGTCTTGGCCGTGAAAAATTCCTTGAAAAGGCATGGGAATGGAAAAAAGTTTACGGTGGTAGGATAGTTGAGCAGCTAAAAAAACTTGGAAGTTCCTGTGACTGGGAACGTGAACGTTTTACTATGGATGAGGGACTTTCAAAGGCAGTTCAGGAAGTTTTCCTCAAGCTCTATGACAAAGGCCTCATATACAAGGGAGAGAGAATTACCAACTGGTGTCCTAAGTGTAACACTTCAATATCAGATATCGAAGTTGAGTATGAAGAACAAGCAGGCAACTTCTGGCATATAAAGTATCCAGTAAAGGACTCTGATGAATTTATAATAATTGCAACTACCCGTCCCGAAACACTGTTGGGTGATACCGCTGTTGCAGTAAATCCCGAAGACGAGAGATATACTCACTTGGTAGGAAAAACCTTGATTCTGCCTTTGGTAAACAAGGAAATTCCTGTGATAGCTGACTCTTATGTTGACAAGGAATTCGGCACAGGTTGTGTTAAAATAACACCTGCCCATGATCCGAATGATTATGAAGTTGGGCTACGTCACAATCTGCCTCAGATAAGGATAATGGATGACAATGCCATAATGAATGACAACGCCGGTCAATACAAGGGTATGGATAGATACGAAGCCAGAAAGAAAATGGTAGAAGATCTGGAGAAACTGGGACTACTGGTTAAGATTGAACCACACACACACAATGTTGGTACTTGCCAGAGATGTAGGACTGTTGTTGAACCTCTTATCTCAAAACAATGGTATGTTCGCATGAAACCATTGGCTGAACCTGCTATAGATGTTGTTAGGGATGGAACAATAAAATTTGTACCTGAGAGATTCTCCAAGATTTACTTTAATTGGATGGAAAATATCCAGGATTGGTGTATTTCAAGACAACTTTGGTGGGGACACAGAATACCTGCATACTATTGTCAGGAATGTGGGCAAATGATGGTTCAGGGAACTGCTCCTGATACCTGCTCTAAATGTGGAAGCAAAAGACTTGAACAGGACCCGGATACACTGGATACGTGGTTCAGTTCAGCACTGTGGCCTTTCTCAACTTTAGGCTGGCCTGAAAAAACTGAGGATTTGGAATATTTTTATCCTACAGATGTATTGGTAACAGGTTATGATATTATATTCTTCTGGGTTGCAAGAATGATATTCTCAGGTATGGAACACATGAAGCAGGAGCCATTTAAGTATGTATTCATACACGGTATTGTGAGGGATTCACAGGGCAGAAAGATGAGTAAATCTCTTGGCAACGGAATAGACCCTCTGGAGGTAATAGCTCAGTATGGTACCGATGCGTTGAGATTTGCCCTTACAATTGGTAACTCACCGGGAAATGATTTGAGATACTCACCTGAAAAGGTTGAATCTGCAAGAAACTTTGCAAACAAGGTATGGAATGCCTCAAGATTCGTTCTGATGAATTTCGACGAAGACCTTGATTTCAGCAAAGTAGACAAGAAGAAGTTTTCTATTGCAGATAAATGGATTATGAGCAGAATAAATACTGTAACTAAAGAGGTTACTGAAAATATAGAGAAGTTCGAGCTTGGTCTCGGTTTGCAGAAAGTATACGACTTTATATGGGAAGAGTTCTGCGATTGGTATATTGAGATGGTTAAGCCTAAACTTTACGATAGAGAAAGTGAAGGAAGGCTAGAAGCACAGTATGTTCTCAACTTTGTTCTTGGAAACGCTATGAAGCTGCTGCATCCGTATATGCCTTTTGTAACTGAGGAAATCTATACTCACCTGATAAATGACGGTAGAAGTATAATGATTTCTCAATGGCCGGAGTATAGCGAAGAACTGAACTTTGCTGAAGATGAAGCAAAAATGACAATTATCATGGATGCCATCAGAAGCGTAAGAAATACTCGTGCTGAAATGAATGTTCCGCCTTCAAGAAAAGCAAAGATTATATTTGTTGCAGCCGGCGAAGCAGAAAAAGCTACTTTGGCAGAAGGAACTTCTTTCTTCCAGAGACTTGCAAGTGCTTCTGATGTAACAGTACAGCTGAACAAAGAAGGAATTCCTTCTGATGCTGTAGGAACAGTTGTTCACGGTGCGGAAATATTTATTCCTCTTGATGAGCTTATAGATATTGACAAAGAAATCGAAAGACTGGAAAAGGAAAAGAAAAACCTTGAGGGAGAACTAAAAAGAGTAATTGGAAAGCTTAGCAACGAAGGCTTTGTTGCAAAAGCTCCACAGAAGGTAATAGAAGAAGAAAAGGCAAAGCAGGCAAAATACCAGGATATGTATGACAAGGTAGTTGAGAGACTGGAAAGTTTGAAAAAGTAAAATGAAATATTAAGTTAAACTACGGAGAATTCTTATAATCTTCCGTAGTTTTTCTCGTTTTCTATACAAAAAATATACAAATATGATAAACTAATTAAAACCATAGTATTGCCCCGCAGCGGGAAAGAAGTATTGCTAGTGGTAAAAATGGAAAAAATAATAAAAATACGTTTAGGTGATAATCATGGATTATGGATTTGTTAGAATTGCAGCTGCAGTACCTGATTTAAAAGTAGCAAATTGTGATTTTAATGCCGGGGAAATAATAAAGGCCGCTAGAACAGCTGACAGTCAGGGAGCACAATTTGTTGTATTCCCAGAATTGTCTGTTACCTCCTATACTTGCGGAGATTTGTTCTTGCAAACCACACTGCAAAAAAGAGCATTAAGCTCTCTAGAGGTAATAATTTCTGAAACAGCTTCTCTGGAATGTGTTATAATATTAGGTATGCCGTTCACCTTGGACAGCAGGTTGTATAACTGTGCTGTAATTATAAAAAGCGGAAGTATTCTGGGAGTTGTCCCAAAATGCTACATACCCAATTACAGCGAGTTTTATGAAGCCAGATGGTTTTCGTCAGGGCTGGATAAACCGGCAGAAACAATAAATATATTTGGAGAGACCGTACCTTTTGGAATTGACATATTATTTGAAGCTGCAAACATGGATGGCTTGTGTTTTGGAATAGAAATATGCGAAGACCTGTGGGTTCCAATACCACCCAGCAGTAATCAGGCTCTTAATGGAGCAACACTGTTGTTTAATCTGTCTGCAAGCAATGAAATTGTTGGAAAGCATGAATATAGAGAAGACCTTATAAAGATGCAGTCGGCTAAATGTTCTGCTGCTTATGTATACGTATCGTCAGGGCCTAATGAGTCAACTACGGACCTAGTTTTCGGAGGACATACACTTATTAGTGAGTATGGCTCGGTGCTTGCCCAGACAGAAAGGTTTTCTTTTGATGAAAAAATGATTATTTCTGACATAGACATACAGCGTCTTGTTAATGAAAGATTCAAGAATTCAGCTTTTAAAAACAAAGCCAATGATACGGTTTTCAGAAAAATACCATTTTGTGTAAAGGAACGTAAAACAGATAAACTGCTTAGGTGGATAGATCCTCATCCTTTTGTTCCATCAGACCCAAATGCAAGAAACAAGAGGTGTGAAGAGATATTCAACATTCAGACCTCAGGTTTAGGAAAAAGACTCAGGCACACGGGACTCAACAAATGTGTCATAGGAATTTCCGGAGGACTTGATTCTACTTTGGCACTTTTGGTTATTGTAAAAACCTATGATAGGTTGGGATTAGACAGAAAGAACATTCATGCAGTTACAATGCCCGGATTTGGAACCTCATCAAATACACTGGTTAATTCCTTGGAACTGATGAGGCTTATGAATGTAACAACTCACCGTATAGATATTAAGGAAGCGTGTTTGAAGCACTTTGAGGATATCGGACATGATCCTTTAAATTATGACGTAACCTACGAGAATGTTCAAGCCAGAGAACGAACCCAAATATTGATGGATATGGCGAACAAAATCGGGGGACTTGTAATTGGTACCGGTGACTTATCAGAGCTGGCTTTGGGATGGGCAACTTATAACGGAGACCATATGTCAATGTATGCGGTAAACTCCGGAGTTCCAAAGACATTGGTAAAATACCTGGTGCAATGGTGTGCAGATTATTTATTCAACAATGACATCAGAGATGTACTGTTAAGTGTTCTGGACACTCCTATAAGTCCTGAACTTCTTCCAACAGACAACGAAGGCTGTATACAGCAGAAGACCGAGGATATCGTGGGCCCGTATGAGCTTCATGATTTTTACCTTTACCATATGGTAAGATACGGAGCCGAGCCGGATAAGATTTACAAACTTGCGGAGCAGGCTTTTAAGGACAAATACGATAAAGCTACTATAAAAAAATGGCTTGAAACGTTCATTAAGAGGTTTTTCAGCCAGCAGTTTAAGCGTTCATGTCTGCCGGACGGTCCAAAGGTAGGTTCAATAAGTCTCTCACCGAGGGGTGACTGGAGAATGCCTAGTGATGCTGATGTCAGCATATGGTTAAAAAAGTTATCAGAAGTATGAGCTTTAGGAGGTTATTATGCAAAAGAAATGGGTTAAAACAGTTGCTTTGGTACTTGCGATTATAATGCTACTTACCACATTGGGTGTGGCTGGATTTTCAATTCTTACTTCCGGACAGTAGTATTAAAAAAATAGCTTTATAAATGGGTAAAAATTAGTCAATTTTACCCATTTTACGAATGTAGTAAATATAATAGAATTATTATGTGATTTTATATTTTTCCGTAAAAGTATTGTATTTTACAAGGGTGTGAATTGTTTGCTGGACGCTGTTGCTGTTAATTTTAAAAGCATATTGGATTTTTTATCGGTATATGTCCCATTTACCCAGCCATTAGAAATACTGCGTTCGTTAGTTGACGTAAGTATTGTTTCGTATCTTACTTTTAAGCTTATACAGCTTGTTAAGGAGACAAGAGCATGGCAGTTGGTAAAGGGTATTATTGTAATTCTCATTGTAGCAATGCTCAGTGACTGGCTTAAATTGCGCACACTAGCCTATATACTGAACAGGACTATAGAACTAGCGGGATTTGCACTGGTAGTTGTATTTCAACCGGAATTGAGACGTGGACTTGAACAGATTGGAAGAAGCAACTTTAAAGGCTTTTTCAGTTTTGATGAAAAGGACACAACCATACATACGACTTTTACGATAGAAGAAATAGTAAAAGCGTGTACCGAGCTGTCAAGAACAAAGACTGGAGCACTTATTGTTGTCGAGCGTGAAACAAAACTCGGGGAAATCATAAATACCGGGACACGACTTGATTCAAGTGTCAGTGCTGAATTGATAATAAATATATTTACTCCGAATACACCGCTGCATGACGGAGGCTTAATTTTACGAAACAACAAATTAAAATCTGCAGCATGTTTTCTGCCGCTAACCGACAACCCAAACCTGAGCAAGGAGCTTGGTACCAGACACAGAGCTGCTCTTGGGATTACAGAGGTTTCGGACTGCATATCGGTAGTCGTATCCGAAGAAACCGGAAAGATATCATATGCATTAAACGGTGGTTTGACTAGAAATCTTACTCCTGACATTTTACGTAAGGCGCTAAATAAAAATTTACTGGAAAAGCAGTCTGTAAACAAGAAGCTGGCACTTTGGAAGGGGAAATCAAAGTGAAAGAATTCCTGAAGAAGGATCTAACATTAAAAATATTTTCAATACTATTCGCTATATTTCTGTGGTTTGCAATTAACCCTGTACAGACAGAACATTATACTGTTCCATTAAATGTTATAAATGAGGAGAGTCTTAAATCACAAGGACTTGTTTTGAACAGTAAAAACTTCAACAAATACGTTGTAGTGGATGTCAGAGACAAGGGGGATGTTCTTGATAATATAAAGGACACTGATTTTGAAGTAACCCTTGACTTGTCAAAAGTTAAAAGTGTAAATGACAAGGTTATTGCATTAGAACCGCCTGTTTATCTGGGCAGGGAGAGAATTAACCCTAAAAATATAGAACTCAAGCAAAAAACCATTACACTGGATCTGGCACGTATAGAAGAGAATCCGTTTATAGTGCAGATAGAAACCTTCGGTAAACTTCCCGCAGGTTATGAGATAATTTCTAAGACCGCGCAACCTGACACAGTATCAATTCAAGATATTGACACTGTAATAGCTTCAGTTGGTTCTGTAAAGGCTTTTGTTGACGTAACTGGCCTGGACAGAAACCTGGAAATCAGGAAGGAATGTAAAGTATACGACAAAAAAGGCGTGGAGATGCCGGGCCTTGCCAAAAAACTAAGCGTTGACATAAAGATAGAAATAGGAAAAAGAGTACCGGTTATCCCGATTACACAGGGTACTCCGGCGGAAAATTATCTGGAGGGCGAATATTCTGTGAAGCCTGTCAGCATACTAGTTACAGGCGATACGGATATTATGGAGAAAGTAAACGAGATTAAGACTGTTCCAATAAATATTGAAAATGCTGATAAACCATTAAATACACAGGTTTTATTGCAGATTCCAAATGGTCTCAAGCTTGTGAGTTCTACCCGTGAAGTTACTGTTGTAGTACAGATTATTCCGTTGGATGTCAAGACCTATAAATTTGAACCAAGAGACATAACTCTGGAAGGTACTAAAAATGACAATACACTTGCCTACGAGATTATAGAGCCTGCTTCCGTAACTTTAAAAGGAAAGAAGGAAGATATGGCTAATGTAACTTTAAATAGCCTGTTGGCAAAGATAGATGTAAGCGGGCTTAAGGATGGAGAACATCTAATCCCGTTACAGGTTACACTGCCCACGAATATTACTCAGTCGGGGGAATCCAAAGTACTTGTAAAAATAACAAAAGTGCCTGCAGAAGAAAATCAGAATATACAGCAAGACACAAGGTGAAAACATGAAAATTCTAATATCAAATTTGGTAACAACACTTGATGAAGGACAAAAGGAACTTGAACATCAGGTACTTAAAAAGCTAAAGATAAACGGTAATTTAGTTAAAAATATTAAAATAGTAAAACAATCAACAGATGCCAGGAAAAAACCTGGCATACGTTTTGTCTACTCGGTTTCATGTGAACTTAATGAAGGTGTCAAAATACCTGCAGATAAGGATATTCGAACCCTTGAGGAATTACCAGAGGAAGAATTATTTCCGGGGAATAAACCAATAGACGGAAGACCTCTTGTAATAGGTACAGGGCCTTCCGGTTTGTTTTGTGCGTTAGTACTTGCTCAGAACGGCTATAGGCCTATTGTAATTGAGAGGGGCGGAAACGTCAGCGAGCGTACCCTAAAGGTGCACAAATATTGGAACGGGGGAACCTTAGATACAGAAACCAATGTACAGTTTGGAGAAGGTGGGGCAGGTACTTTCTCTGACGGGAAGCTTACAACAAGAATAAATGATGCAAGGTGCGAAAAGGTTCTTAGCGAATTTCATCGGTTCGGTGCACCGGACGAAATAGTCTATAAGGCAAAACCCCATATCGGTACTGACATTCTAAAGAATATTGTAGTACAAATGAGAATGGAAATTGAACGCCTTGGAGGAACTGTTCTTTTTAATACAAAGCTGGTGGATATTAAAACTCGTAATGGGGAAGTCTGTGGAGTTTACACCAATACAAACTCGTTTATAGACACAAATGCCGTAGTGTTGGCTATAGGTCACAGTGCACGTGATACCTTTGAAATGCTGTACAGAAAGGGAATTACCTTTGTACAAAAGCCATTTTCAATTGGTGTGCGAATAGAACATCCCCAAGAGGTTATAAACACGGCTCAATATGGTGATGCGGCCGGGCATCCTGCTTTAGGTCCCGCGGACTATCAGCTTTTCTGCAAATTTCAAGAGCGTACTGCATATTCCTTTTGCATGTGTCCCGGTGGTGTAGTTGTCGCGTCAGCTTCTGAGACAGACACTATAGTTACTAATGGTATGAGTGAATTCAAGAGGGATAAGGAAAATGCCAACAGTGCTTTGGTAGTTTCTGTAGGTTCCGGAGATTTTGGAAGTTCACACCCTCTTGCGGGAATAGAATTTCAGAGGAAATGGGAAAGGCTTGCTTTTGAAACAGGCGGAAAAAATAATAGTGCTCCTGTTCAAAGGCTTGAGGATTTTCTGGAGGGAAGGACGGGAATGCTTGGCAGTGTAAAGCCCAGCTATACCGGAGAAACCCGATGTGCAGATATCAATGAATGTTTGCCGGATTACGTTACGGATAGTATGAAACAGTCAATAAGTTATTTTGACAGAAGGTTAAAAGGCTTTGGTATGAAGGATGCACTGCTGACAGGAGTAGAAACAAGAACCTCATCCCCTGTGAGAATTCCAAGAAATGATAAGCTTGAATGTGTTGATTTGCAGGGACTTTATCCTGCAGGCGAAGGAGCTGGCTATGCAGGAGGAATAATAAGTGCTGCTGTGGACGGAATACGGATAGCAGAACAAATTATTAAAACTTATGCAATTCCGAAATAGAACTATTAATAACATATTAAAAGATGATATATTATATAAGGAAAGTTAAATTCGAAATAAATGGAACTTGGAGGATAAAATGGGTAGATTATTTGGAACTGACGGGGTCAGAGGTGTTGCAAATCTTGAATTGACTCCAAAACTTGCATATCAGCTTGGTCAGGCAGGTGCTTACGTACTTACCGGAGAAACCAAGCATACACCAAAAATACTTGTTGGTATGGATACCAGAATATCAGGGGATATGCTGGAAGCTGCTCTGATTTCAGGAATTTGTTCTGTAGGGGCGCAGGTTGTCAGCCTTGGAGTAATTCCTACTCCTGCAATCGCATACCTTACAAGACAGTATGATGCTGATGCGGGTGTTGTTATTTCAGCTTCACATAACCCTTTTGAATATAATGGAATAAAGTTTTTCAATTCCAACGGGTATAAGCTGCCTGATGCTATCGAGGACAAAATTGAAGAAATAATACAAAACGACTGTGAAGATTTGCCTAAACCGGTAGGTCAAAATATTGGTTTTAAATGTTATCAGGAAAATGCTCTAGAAGATTACGTAAACTTTGTAAAGGGAACTATTACGGGCGACCTTGAAGGAATAAAGGTAGCCATTGATTGCGCAAATGGGGCATCCTTTCAAGCGGCGCCAATGGCACTGTTAGACTTAAAGGCTGATGTAAGTGTTATAAATAATGAACCTGACGGAACAAATATAAACAGCGGCTGTGGTTCAACTCATATGCAGCAGCTTCAGGCATATGTAAAGGAAATAAATGCTGATATTGGCCTTGCGTTTGACGGTGATGCTGATAGAGTTCTTGCTGTTGACGAAAACGGCAATATTGTAGATGGCGACCAAATAATGGCTATAATTGGCCTGTACCTTAAAGATAAAGGTATGTTGGCTCAAAACACTGTTGTGGCTACAGTTATGAGCAACATGGGACTTGATATTATGGCTAAAAATAACGGCCTTAATATTGAGAAAACAAAGGTTGGAGACAGATATGTTTTGGAAGAAATGCTCAATAAAGGATATATGCTTGGTGGTGAGCAGTCCGGCCATATTATATTCCTGGATCACAACACTACAGGAGACGGTCTTTTAACTGCCGTTCAGTTGATTAAGGTTTTAAAGGACTCAGGCAAAAAGCTTTCAGAGCTTGCGGGAGTAATGCAGATTTTGCCTCAGGTATTGATAAATGCAAAGGTAACCAATGAAAAGAAGTATAAATATCTCGACGACGAAGTAATCAAGAAAATGTGCAAGGAGCTTGAGGACGAGTTTAAGGGAGAAGGAAGAGTTCTTATAAGACCTTCAGGAACCGAGCCCTTGGTAAGAGTAATGATTGAAGGCAAGAACAAGGATATTATTACTAGACGTGCTAAGGAACTCGTAAGGGTTATTGAAGGAAGATTGTCTTAAAGGTATACATAGCAGGAGGTGTGGAAATTATTTTTCCGCCCTTCTGTTTTCATTTTCCACAAAAGTTAAAAAACTGTGAATTGTGTTGACAATTTTATAGTATATATAATATATTGTAGTATAGATGTGAATTAATATAAGAAATAACTGGATACGAAAGGGGTGGGAAAAAAGGCAGGATTAACATGAATTAAAAAGGCGCCAGGACAGATTTTAATATAAGTCTGTTGACGAGGAGAAGGAAGCGATGCACAAACCAACGTGTATCGTATCGAAAGATTCGGCGGATACCTTCCGGCTGTTACGGTCGAGAGAGACAAAACAAAGCTTGCAGGCGACTGCAATAACAAAATGGTCTCATGTAACTGATCCTGTATTTTATCTTATAAAATTTCATTATAAAACTTAATTTAATATTTTTTAACTTTGGCATATACCGAGGTTTTTTGTTATTGACCTTTTTACGGTATTTCTATGTCATTACGAATTTTTACGGATGAGTATATATAAAATAAGTATATATATTTATCAACTGTCGCTATTTTTACGTACTAAGGGAGAAGTGTATCTTTATGGAGACACTAAAACTATTTAAACAGCGAATAATTATGTAAACTAACAAATATAGAAGGAGATAATAATATGTGTGGAATAGTTGGATATATTGGAAATAGAAAAGCAGTACCTGTTCTTATAAATGGATTATCAAAGCTTGAATACAGAGGGTATGATTCAGCAGGTGTCTCTGTTAATGAGGGCGGTTTTTTAAAGGTTATTAAGTGCAAGGGCAGACTTGCATTTCTGGAAGAAAAGCTTGAATCAGAGAAGTTAAACGGTTGTATGGGAATCGGTCATACCAGATGGGCTACTCACGGCGAGCCTAACGATGTAAATTCGCACCCCCACATAAGTCAGTCAGGTGAAATAGTTGTTGTCCATAACGGAATCATTGAAAACTATATGAAAATAAAAGAGTTTTTAAAAGGTCAAGGATATGTTTTTAAATCAGAGACTGATACCGAAGTTATTGCACACCTTGTTGAATATTACTATGAGGGCGACCTTGTAGATGCTGTAATGAAGGCAATTGATGAAATAGAAGGTTCCTATGCATTGGGAGTGCTTTGCAAGGACGATGAAAATATGTTTGTCTGTGCAAGAAAAGACAGCCCATTGATTATAGGTCTTGGGGATGGAGAAAACTTCATCGCTTCAGATATTCCTGCAATTCTTGAATATACCAGAGATATTTATATTCTTGAGGATAAGGAAGTTGCCATTCTCACAAGAGACAGTGTGCAGGTATTCAATAGCCTCGGAGCTCATGTTGATAAAGAGATTTTCAAGGTTAACTGGGATGTGGAAGCTGCTGAAAAGGGCGGCTACGAGCATTTTATGATGAAGGAAATGTATGAAGAACCGAAGGTTATTAGGGATACTATCAATCCTCGTTTAAAGGACGGCGGATTGGTTCTTGATAATGTTACAATTACCGAGGAAGATATAAACAAGCTGGAAAAAATCTATATTGTTGCTTGCGGAACAGCATATCATGCAGGTGTTATAGGAAAATATATTATAGAAAAGCTTTGCAGAATCCCGGTAGAAGTAGATGTTGCATCTGAATTCCGTTACCGTAATCCGCTTATTTCTGACAAGAACATGACAATTATAATCAGTCAGTCGGGAGAAACTTTGGATACCCTGTTTGCACTTCGTGAGTCAAAGAAAAGGGGAGCAAGAATTCTTTCAATAGTAAATGTTGTTGGTAGCTCTATTGCACGTGATTCAGATGACGTTTTATATACTTGGGCAGGGCCTGAAATTGCTGTTGCATCAACAAAAGCATATAACACCCAGTTGACAGCTCTTTATATGGTGGCGCTTGAGCTCGGACTTAAAAAGGGTACAATCACAAAAGAGGAAGCCGATGCTGTTCTCAATCAGCTAAAAGAGATTCCAAACGATATTGAAAAGATTCTGGAAGATAAGGACGATATACAGAAATTTGCTCATCAGCATTACAATGCCAAGAGTATTTTCTTTATCGGAAGAGGCCTTGACTATGCACTTTCTATGGAAGGCTCGTTAAAGCTGAAGGAAATCTCCTACATTCATTCGGAGGCATACGCAGGTGGCGAATTGAAGCACGGAACTATTGCACTTATTGAAAAAGGAACTCTGGTTGTTTGCCCAATGACTCAGGATACGTTGTTTGACAAAATGGTAAGCAATATCCGTGAGGTTAAAGCCAGAGGTGCAGTGGTTCTCGCTATTACACAGGAAAAGCATGCAGAAGAACTGCGAAAGACTGCAGACACTGTAATAACAATACCTGACGTGGACTCACTAACTGCTCCAATTTCAGCAGTTACTCCGCTTCAGCTTTTCGCTTACTACATGGCGCTAGAAAAGGGCTGCGATGTTGATAAGCCAAGGAATCTTGCTAAGAGTGTAACGGTGGAGTAAGAGGGTTAATGGAAGAGCGGAATTAATCATAAAAAAGTTTTAGAATTTATAAAAGATTTATGTATTTATTATTTCCAGAAAACTAAAAAACATTACTGTATCCAGATAAAAAGCCTCTTCAACGAATAAAAAAGTTCTTCAAGTGAAAATAAAATCCTTCAACAGGCAGGGGAAATCGGACGTAGAATCCGAGGCAACCCCTGCCTTTTTAAGAGAAAATACGAGCAGAATAGGGAATAGAAAAAAGGAGCATGCGATAAGGAAAAAGGGAAAAATAATGTGGTACACATGCAGAACTAAGAACCAGACACTATCAGAAAGCCTATTTGAGAATAACACCAATGGCTAAGAGTTTTATTGATAATAAGTTTAATGATCTTGTAAGAAAGCATGGGTCTAATTTTATTAAATAGTTAACAGATTTTAGAAAAGTTGAAAAACCGAGATAGATAGAATACAATTTGCATTAAATAAATATTTAAGGCGGTGTATTATGGCGAGTCATTTGTCAAGTTTAGGTATACCAGCAAGCAGTCAGGAAGATTTTCAAGCTTACTTTGAAAAGGCACACAATAAAGGCGAGTACATAAAAGTAAGTAAAGGTACTTATATAAAATGGAAAGTAGATAATGAAGTTGAACTTTGGGGACAACTTAATAATAAAAATGAAGCAATAGGGCTGAATCCTCATTTTTTTGGCACTGCTAGAATGAAAGTACTTATTAGTGAAAGGGTTAATAGACCAGATGATACTGAACTCGATGGAGCATTTTATGCAATGACGAATCCCCAAGAGGGAAAAGGTGCAGGATACCCGTTTGTATTTGATGTGCCTGATATTTGTACATATGGCAACATAAAACTTCCTCAAGTTGCTGTTATCCAGCTAACAGCATTTGCCCATGAGCTGAAAGGATTTGAGACTGAAGAGAAGTATTTTAATGCTCAAGAAAGTGAAATGAAGTTTGCGGTTGAATCTTTTATACCATCTGGATTATTTAAACCAGATGGGGAAACTACTACACCTCCAGTTGCACAAGCAATATTTAGCGGAAGAATTATAGAAACAGAGAACCGTGTTAATGTGCATACAAATAAAGAGTATATCTGGGCTAAGATAAGTGTCTTAGGAGATGAAATAGATGTTGTTGCTGACCCTGAAATTCTTGACGGTAAATTAATAAAAGGGGGAATCCTAAACGGTTCATTTTGGTTAACTGGGAGAGTTCTTGGCGAATTTGAAAAAGAGGAAAAATCGTTTTGGAAGAAGCTTTTGCGTAAATAATGGATTGTTGCTATAAAACAATATGATTTTGGATACAGTGTGTTTTCGAAAATCAAGTAAACTTAGAGAAAATACAAAATGACCAATGAAGGGAAGTATAATATGAATTGCAATATAAATGCCAAAGTTGCAATTAGATTTTTTGAGGATGGAGGGCGGAAATCTCCTGTTGACTTAAATAGCCACCAGTATCGCCCTCACTTCAAATTGCTTGAGGACGATGAATTACTTGGTGTTGAGTTTATACAAGGATCACATGCTCCTGTCAAGCCTGGAGAGAGTGCTTATGCAATAGTTCGTTTACTATATTATCCTGAAGTAAATTATAGCAAGCTTATTGAGGGGACCGAATTTAGTATTTTAGAAGGGGCAAAAGTAGTTGGACATGGCAGGGTGATTAGTCGATATGAGAATAACGAAGTGTTTGATAAATCAATGTTTGAGGGCTTAATAAAAATAATAGAGGAAGGATTAACTAAAAAGAAGGGATAAAACATTTGCTTAATTAATTTGACTTTTATTTGATAAAGGATGGGGAATCCATGGATTATCAGAAAAATATATACTAACTAGCTCCAACAACAGAGAAGAAAATCATGGTAAGAGAACTTTTAGGCTGTAAATAGATAAAGTCGCTGTAATTTATTGAAAATAAAATGAGGTGAGAATGTATGAAGAAAATGGATATCTACGTAGAAGTCACACATTTCAATTTTTGGTGGGGCATTTTGGGCTTCTGTGATAAAACCTCCTGGGAAGATGTGATTCTATATCGAAAATGGGGAAAAGGCTATAGAAAGCTCGCCTGGACATGTATTTGTACTAAACCGTACTTTGAGAGTGCTCTGGAAGATTTGAAAAATGAACCTAATGAAAAGGGGTTTGTAGAAGAAATAACTGAGTTTTTGGATAGCGACCAAATAAGATACAATTATTACTACGATAAACTTAATGATACAGACTTTTATGAAGTTCCATATGAAGCACTAAGAAACGAAAATAACATAAAACCTCGCTCTATTGAAACTTGGTATCCAAGTAATGGAGTAGATAAGAAAGTAATAGACACCTGTGCAAGAGCGTTTTGTAAAAAATTCTTAGATATAGAAGTTGTCAGTGTGGAGTTTAAAGAAGTTGTTTTGCTTGAAGATGCTGTGAATAGCTACTTAGACCATATGAAAATATGGGAACAGAATCCTAAAGTTGTATTCTCAGATTCACTCATACAGCAGGTAGAAAGTGAATTGAATATTCCGAAGGAAAAAATCTTAGAGATTCTGAATAGGAGTATTAAGTAAGAACGGAGTAGATAGAGTGAATAGAAATCCTTACGAAAAACCATCTTTACATATTTGTCCGAATGAATTTTGTTTCTTTTGGAGCAAAGCAGGAAACTCCTTTGCTTCAGCATTATATGAAAATATTAATGAAGACATGAAACATGCCAATCCAATACTTCAATCTGGCTGTGGTTGTAATTTTGGAACTTGTGTAAGAAATGAAAGGGAAAAGGGTGAAAAAGATTGGTATGAGCCTGTTGAACCTGAATTGGAACGTCAGGGATTGCCATGGTTTTACTTCTGTGATCCACAAAAACTTAATAAAGCGGATAGAATGAAGTACAATAAGCACTTTAAGAACACCTGAAAAAGTTACTGCGAGGTTTTATGGAGAGAATATATATACCCGATGAAGGACTAATACTATTAGGTAGATATCCAAAGGCTGTAATCAATAATTATGGGTAAACTTCATATTATTCTATGAGTGCCTACCTATAAATTCTACAAATGTCTATCTATAATTTTTAATATTGTAAATTCAATATCTATAATGTATATTTATAGTAATTGAAGTATTATAAGGGAATTATACGGAAACGGTATTCAACCCATATGCCATCTCTTTAAGCGGATAGTGTTGAAGCTACATTTAAAGAAATAAATGAATAGAGCTAGACGGATCCCAATTGATGCAACATGCTTTTTCGTTAACGAATCCAACTCTAAAACTTACACGAAAATCTTGCTATTGATAAAGACAGAGCAACACACTTTATGCTTTTAGCAAGCTTTTTATAGATAAGCAGAACCAAACAGAGGAAGTACTAGCTACCTAAGTTTCGTATAAACGCGTACCTTGAAAATATAATATATCAGGCACCATAATATAACAAAAGGTGAAACCTTATCACTTACAAATTTGTTAAGCACCGACCAAACAATTGTAAGAGGGGCGTTTCACATATCAAAAATCTGCAGTTCAAATATCCCATTTTTTTAACAAGAATCATACAATTGAGGCATTTTTCAAGACTTGAAAAATGTGTACAATATCTTAAACCATTCCTTCCTACGGCTTTATTCATTATTCACAACCTACTATCCCTCATAACATATTATTGTTATCAACATCCTAGATCGGATTAACTGTTATATTATGGAGTTCTCAAGGTTAGTTAGACTAAGCCTATTATGTTGTCAAAGTCATTTGTACAAAACACAAGTAGCTAAATATATTACATTCAAAAAGAAAGGGGGGCTAAGTTTTTTTGTGTTTGTTAGTTTTTAATTCTAAAGTAAAAAAATCTAGGAGGAAAGTTTTATGAAGATTAGAAATAGCAAAAAAATTATGATTTTATTTTTACTTATTGCTTTTACGTGTACTTCTCTATTAGTACAACCACTATCCGCCAATGGAGCCGTAAGTGCTTCGTATAATTGGGATAATGTTAAAATCGGCGGAGGAGGAGGATATGTTTGCGGAATTGTTTATAATCCAACTGAGAAAGGCCTTGTTTATGCTCGTACCGACATGGGTGGAGCATATATAAGGAACAAGCAAACATTAGAATGGGAACCTATTAC
Source organism: Bacillota bacterium (assembly GCA_023390335.1). Lineage (GTDB taxonomy): Bacteria > Bacillota > Clostridia > Acetivibrionales > DSM-1351 > Ruminiclostridium. The sequence continues at coordinate 303,173 of JAEWCZ010000066.1, forward strand.
CGACTGGGTATCACCGGATGAATGGAACCTTTTAGGGTGTGAAAGTATAGCTACCGACCCGGTTGATACAAACAGAGTTTATATAGCAGCCGGTACATATACAAACAGCTGGACATCAATGAACGGGTATATTCTGCGTTCTGACGACTACGGTAAAACGTGGCAAAGGACGGAACTGCCTTTCAAATTCGGAGGAAACATGCCAGGGCGTTCAGTTGGTGAACGTTTAATGGTTGATCCCAACAGCAATAACATATTATATTTTGCGGCAAGAAGCGGCAAAGGTCTCTGGAAAAGTACAGATTACGGTAAAACCTGGGCAAAGGTTAGCAGCTTCACAAATGTAGGAAACTATGTTGAAGACCCCAATTTTGAGTATTCATCGGATAATCTGGGATTGTGTTTTGTAACTTTTGATTCATATAAGGGTACTAAAGGTACACCGACTAAGGACATTTATGTCGGTGTTGCTGATAAAAAGAATCCGCTGTATGTCAGTCATGATGCGGGAGTAACATGGAACCCGGTTCAAGGTCAACCTACAGAAAGTACTTTTACACAGCATAATAGTAAAGCCTTGAAAATCGGTATCCCTCAGCATGCAGTTGTAAGCAGCAAAGGAATTTTATATGTTACATATTGTGATAGGGGAGGTCCTTATCAGTGTGATGACGGTGCAGTTTATAAATACGACACAAATACAGGTGTTTGGACAGATATAACACCTCCTTCCGGGAAAAACTGGGATGGTTCACCAAAGTATGAAAACTACTACGGATTTTCAGGTTTAAGTATTGATGCACAAAATCCTGATACACTTATAATATCGTCACTTCAATCATGGTGGCCTGATAACTTTATTTTCCGTTCAAGGGATGCTGGTGCAACTTGGAATGCTATTTGGGAACACGGTGATTCATATCCGTCAAGAAATCTTAAATATACAATGGATATTTCAAAAGCTCCTTGGCTTACATTTGGAAATAAGATAAATGCAGCAAGCGGCGGTTTGGTAACAGGCGACGAAATAATGAATTATCCTGCACCAAAGCTTGGTTGGATGATGAGCGCTCTTGCAATCAATCCTTTTGATTCCAATGAAATGATGTATGGTACAGGTGCAACTATTTATGGCTCAAAAAATCTGACAGATTGGGATAGCGGAAAATTTGTAAATATCGAAGTTATGGGAACGGGAGTTGAAGAAACCGCTGTATTAAGTCTGATATGTCCTCCAATTAATGGCGTAGAACTGATAAGCGGAGTTGGAGATATCTGTGGCTTCGTGCATAAAGACTTAAAAGTAGGTCCAGATATGATGATGCTAACTCCTAGATTTACAAGTACTACAGGTTTGGATTATGCAGAGCTCAATCCGAAAACTATAGTAAGAGTAGGAAATACTGATAAAGAACAATATGAAATGATCAAAAAGAGCGTCGCCATTTCTAAAGATGGTGGCACAACATGGGCTGAAGTTCAGCCAAATATAAGTTATACCTTCCCTGCAAGTACTGAAGATGACATTATACAGGGTGGTACTGTTGCAGTGGCTGCCGACGGTTCAACCTTTGTCTGGTCAACAGGCACAAGTCAGGGAGTTGTATGCTATGTAAATGGTGGCTGGAAAGCAGTCAGTACACTTCCGGCAGGTGCAAATGTTTGTTCCGACAGAGTTAACCCGAAAGTATTCTATGCTTATGCAAATAATACTTTCTATTCAAGTAACGATGGAGGTCTAACATTCACAGCTGTAAAAACAGGTCTTGAGGCTGCTGCTTCCAAAATCAAAGCAGTTCCTAATAAAGAAGGGCATGTTTGGATTCCTGGTTCAACCACAGGTCTTTCCTACACAACTGACGGAGGTAAAACAATTAATAAAGTTAGCGACATTACCAGATCTGATGTAGTTGGATTCGGTAAAGCCAAGGATGGCGGAGATTACTTGGCAATCTATATGTGTGGAGAAAAAGACGGTCTATATGCAGTCTATCGTTCCGATGATATGGCTAAAAGCTGGGTTAGAGTGAATGACGACCAGCACCAGTATGGTTCTATAAACTACTCAATTACAGGAGACTTAAGAGTTTATGGCCGTGTATTTGTTGCAACCAATGGAAGAGGTATTGTATATGGTGAGCCTAACTCAGGTACACCAACTCCTACTATTGGAGATATTAATGAAGACGATCGAGTTGATGCTCTCGATTTTGCAGCATTAAAAAAGTATCTTCTCGGTTTAGCAACACTTACTGGTAACCAATTGATTGCCGCTGATGTTAATCATGATGGTTCAGTAAATGCTATTGACTTGGCAGTATTTAAAAGCTATTTATTGGGAAAAATTACCTCATTTTAAAAAGAGCCACCACTTAGTGACGTTGTAAAAAAAGTAGGTAAGAATTATATGAAGTGCACCCCAAATGTTGGATTATAAAATCTAACTTTTGAGGTGTACTTTTTTATGACCCAAAATTAATCCTGTTAATTACGGAAAAGAACTACACAAGTTCACGTAAATTAATGAATGTTAACGAATAATGAAACGTAACTATTTACAAACGTTAACAATCATGATATTATTTTAATAAGCATTAATATTGTTGCGAATAAATAGTATATTTTGAAGGAGTTGATATTATGTTCATTGAAGAAAGGCATCAGGAAATTCTGAATATCATTAATGAGAATGGAAGGATTTCAATAGGCGAAATTCAAGATAAGTTTGATGTTTCTGTTGATTCTGCACGAAGAGATTTAAGAATACTTGAAGAAAAAGGCCTGCTAAAAAGAACACATGGAGGGGCTATACCAGTGATGCAAGTTGGTTTGCATTACCCTAAAAAGTGGAGCACAACACAAATGAAAACAGTTGAAGAAAACTATGACGCAATTGCTAAAAAAGCTGTAGAGTTTATTAAACCTAACGATGCAGTCTATATCACTTCAGGAACTGTTGGATATTTGATGTTAAAGTACCTACCCACAGATATAGAGTATACTGTTGTAACTAATTCTATTGATAATGCTTCATTTTTAAGAAACTATGATAATATACAAGTTTATGTTGTGGGAGGTAAAATGAGGCAAAATGGAAGGATTGTAGATTCATTTGCTCAAGAGTTTGTTAGGAATATGAGATTTGACGTTAGTTTTCTAACAGGTGCCGGATTTTCTGCAAGTTTTGGGATTTCAAATGGTACCCCGGAAACTTCAGCTTTTCAAAGAGCAATTGCAGAAAATTCTAGGAAAAACATTGCTTTATTCCCTAATCAAAAGATAGGCCATAATTCATTCTTAAAAGATGTTGATGCAACTAAATTTGATATCTTAATAACAGATTGGGATGCGGTAGAAGATGAATTATCTAAAATTGAGGATTTAGGAATTAATGTAATTGTAGTTAATAAACAATAATTAAATATATCAAAAATTCATGTTAAACAGCATAGTTTTGAAATAAAAATAATAAAAAAGAGCAAGAAATATCGAGAAACTTTGATTTGTCTCACTTATAATCAAACTTTAGAAAGAAAATGTTTTGGGAGTGTTCATGAACATACAGGATGTAAAAAACTACATTAATGAAAACCTGACAGAGCGGATTTCTCTTAATTATATCGCAGCACACATGAATTATTCACCATATTATTTTAGCTTTAACTATTTCTTTCTATAAGACGTTTCGTTCAATCACTTCTATCTTATACAACTTAATAACTATCAAAAAAGTAGATTTTAGTAAAATATTGTAATATTTTGTTGACAATCATTAAAATAAATGTCAAAATATAAAGTATTTAACAAATTTACTGTGAGGAGTGAAGTACTATGAAGAAAGCAATTTCTATCATCGTTGCTGTCATCATGCTGATAAGTTCATTCGGAACATCATTTGCAGCAGCAGATTCAACGATTGAAACAGTACGACAAACGTTCAAAGATCTAAATGGTCACTGGGGAGCAGATGCTATTGACAAATGGTCAGCACTGGGTGTCATTAACGGATATGACGGACATTTCAGACCTAATGATTCTATAACCAGAGGAGAAATGGCATGTATCCTTGACAACGTTATGGACTACCAATCGGCTTCCAAGAACACTTTTTCAGATTTAAAAGCGGGGCAGTTCTATACCAATGCAGTTCTAAAGGCAAATGCCGCAGGAATTATTAATGGTAATGGAGCTACATTGCTTCGCCCGGCAGATAAAGTTACAAGGGAAGAAGCAGTAGTTATGATGGCAAAAGCATTCGCAGTAAATGAAAGCACTACTTCCAATACGAAATTTACTGATGAAAAAGAAATATCATCCTGGGCAAGGACTTCTGTTTTTGGGATGGAGGCCAAGGGCTATGTAAATGGGAATAAGGGTAAGTTTAATCCTAAAGCAAATATTACCAGAGCAGAAATTGTAGCAATCATAAATAACATTGTAAAAGGTTATTATACAAAAGCTGGTACTTATAACGATAATGTGACTGGAACAGTTATTATAAAGGTACCTGACGTTATACTCAAGGGAGTTAATATTACGGAGAATCTGATAATTGCAGAAGGCGTTGGACAAGGGGATGTCACTCTTGACAGTGTAACTGTTAAGGGGAATACTGTTGTTAGAGGCGGTGGCGAACATTCCATACATATTACCGGAACTTCAAATATCTCAAATATCAAAATTGAAAAGATAAATGATAAACTGAGAATAGCAATCTCAGATGGCAACACTGTAAAAGAAATTGAAATTGCAAAAGGTGAAGAAATCATAGTTACAGGTTCTGTAGGGACTTTGGAAATAGCAACTCCAGATGTAGTTGTTAAAGCAGTTGCAGCAAATATTTCAGATACGAAGGTTGCAAGCACCGACACTACTATTTTGGTAGATAAGCAATCAAAGATAAAATCTGTTTCTGTAAATAATTCAGCACAAAATACTGCAATAAAGGCTGAAAAAGGTGCTGTTGTTAACACAGTATTTTCAGAAGCAGAAACTACTGTTAGTGGAGAAGGAACTGTAGAGCAAGTCCTTCTCAAGGAGGGTGCAAATAATTCCAGTGTTACAACACCCAACACGCATATAACAGCAGTAGCCGGTGTAACAGGGGCAACCGCTGGAGGAGTGCCTGTAACGGGTGGAACTTCAGTCGTAAATAATAGTACCGGAAACGGTACGCCAGTCGTAACACCAATACCTAATCCCGGTAATGGCGGAAACAGTGGCGGTGATAATACAACACCACCTGTAACGCCAGTCAGTGATATTAGGGTTTTATCAACGACTATGACCTTGATAGCAGGTGGAACAACGGGAAAAATAATAGCAATAGTCATACCTTCAAATGCAACAAACAAAAATGTAACATGGTTATCCAGCGATACTAAGGTTGCAACCGTAAATAATGGTATAGTAACTCCATTGACTGAAGGTACAACTATAATCTCAGCTGTCTCAGCTGCAGATCCGACTAAATCAGCAATAACTACTGTAACTGTTAATCCAGCTGGCACGATACCGCCTGAACTTTCTGACGGAACAGTTGAAAATCTGGGTTCAGCAACAGGAACAACAGCTAAATTGAAATTTCATGCTACACATGAAACTGATAGGGTTAATTACTATTGTTTAATACAAGATGCAAGTGCGGATATTCCTAATGTGGCGGAGATTAAAACATCAAAAATAAAAGCGACATATATCGGAAATCCTGTAAATTATTCGTTCGATCTGAAAGGACTTACAGCGGGTCAAAAATATACAGCCTATATAGTAATGGAAGATGCTTCAGGTAATACCTCTAATATTCTTACAATTACTGGCATAAATCCATATTCAAATGCTGATTTAGAAAAGTTAAATACTCCAAGTCTAATACTATCCTCAGATACTTCAGGAATAGGCGGGCTAGCTTACACAATCACTTCAGCGAATGGTACAGAAGACAGCAATGTAAAAGAATATTCCATAGAAGTTGCTCTAATCTCAGCATTAGGAACACCGCCAGATAAAATCACGTTTACAATTCCGAAAAACAGTGTTTCAGGGGTATTATTGTTGAACAATTTTATTGTTGCCGGAAACTCATATGTTGCACGAATTCAAGCTATTGTCACAGATGGTAATAAAGTATATCAGAATTCTGATTACAGTGCATATACCGCTGTGGCAGTTGCTCAGGCAGTAGCCCCCATAGAGCCAGACATTCAAGTAGCTTATGTATCTAATTTTAATATAGATGCAGCAGATAGAAGTATAATGTTTAGGTTTTCAGGTTCTAATGGAGCATTGAGAAGCAGTTTAACTATTGATACGTCTAAATTAAAAATTAAGATAGGTGACACAGAACATCAATTATCAACTTACACAAAGGAGAAAACCCATTCACCTGGAACTTACGAGTTATTGTATGATTTCTTACCAGCTCCGGAATACGTGAAAATATATTTGACAGCTAATGATTATAATGCAATTACAGGTGATGCCAACTTTACATCAGCTACGGGAACAAATAAATTTGTCACGGATTTGGGATGGGCAAGCATAAACGGTATGGTTAGTGGAAAAGCTTCTGAGTCTACGATAGAATTTTCAAGGGATTTGACAATCGAAAACAATTCAGATGAATATATTGCTAAATATAAGATATCGCAATATGATAACTATCCAGTGTCCGGAAATAAGATTAAAGATATAAGTTATTCTACTAGTACAATTACTTTCTATAGTAACATGGTAACTAAGCTGTATCCAGAACCCACTAAAGGATATAAAATAACAAAGACTATTACTCCTGCTGACTCAAGTATTAGCTTTAGTGAAAACGATGTTTGGACAAGACTTTCAGCTGAGGAAACTCCAACAGCCTTTCCAGATACAAAAGATTATTACAGAGTACCAAGTGCCGATACTGACCGAGTTATGATAGGTGGAGTTTACTACAAGGTAGCTCAAGGTGTGGCTGATAGAATAAACAGTATGTTGACCATTATGTATGGTGAAATGTTTGATAACACAAATTCATTAATGTTCAAATTCGGTGATAATGGAACCATAGAAGCTATAAAAGTAGTTGGTGATGTAACCATCGGTATTGATCTGGTGGGTCACTTTGCACCAAGCGGTATTCCGGTTTATGTAGATTCTGATTCTGCAAAACTTACCATCATCGGTGGAAACACAATTGGTGATATTATTGTAAATCAAGCTTCTAAAAATTCTTATGCTATATATGTAATGGGCGGTAAGGTAGGAAACATTACCTTAGCTGACGGAGTTAAACTCAGTATACAGGGCTCCGAGGGTGTGACTGAGGTTGGAAATATCAGTGGCACAGGTACTTATACCGTTGCCATTGATGTGAATTCACAGAATAAGAGAAAAGTATTGGTCGGTGATGTTGAGCTGGGAAGCAGCGGAACCCTGGATTTATACCAGAATGATGCCGGTGATTTGTCTGAGGAATATTTTACTATTGGAAATGTAACAGCATCAACTGGTGCTACTATTGTTATACCAAATTCTGAAAATGTGGAGTGTAATCCATATGGCTGGTTTACAAAATTTAAGGATTTAGTTGATATAGTTACTTTTAAAATTGGTTCCGAAATATATACTCCTCCCACTAGCCAGATAACAATTAATGGAAACAGCAGCTATGTACCAACACTAATGCATGGTGTTATTAACTACTATGACCCTGCAATTTGGAAATGGAGATTTTTCTTTACCGATGCCATTATTGCAAAAGAAGATCTGGAAAATGATAGTAAGACATTCACGTTTTCTGCCATTAATGCTGAACATATAAGCAGTTTAGTTGAGTAGAACCAAGAAAATACTTGAAACAATAACTAAAATAACCGTAGGAGGTTGAAATTAGACTCTCCTGCGGTTTTTTATATTATTAGTTATCCAATTGACATGTAAATGGTTAAATAATATACTTGTACTATAAAATGGAATTACATCAATATTTATACAGTCATTGTATTTTAAGGAGGAAGCCATGCAAAGATTACACATACCTAATTTTGCAAATGACAGCTATTATTATAAAACTATAAGCTGTGTGGACGCTCCTTTAGCTATAGCATCAGGATATTTTGACTATGAGAACTATTTTTATTTTTGTGCGTATTATTCATTACGTTTAATATGGGAGACGAATGTTGATCGCTTTGAATCAGTAAACATAAGACTGAATAAATTGGGTTTAGAATTAGTGACAGTAAATACTCCAAATAGAGAGACACTACTTAAAACTATAAAATCTGTTCTGGATGAAAAATACCCTATCGTTATATATTTTGATTATTTTAGTATGTTCTATTGCGATTTCAATTATAAAAAGGCTCATGGGCCTCACGGAATTATTATAAATGGCTACAATGAAGAAACATCTACTATCACAATTATGGATTGCTCACATGTTGGTTTTGATAACCCTTTTTATAGCCTAACACTGAAAGAAGATATCTTTTTAGACCTATGGGAAGAATCAAATAAATACTTCAATGGAAATCTCGCCAATTATGCTGATAGATTATACTATATAAAACCCAGTGATACAAAAAAAGTTATGTTTAGTGATTTCAATTTTCTAAAAGATGTAGTAGAAAATAAGTATATTACTGAAAACGATAATTTAATTAGAAATGTAATTCATAATAAAAACTTTGAAATCTCTGCTGCTGAGCTATATAAAAGAGACCTTGTTGACTCTACAAAGAACATTTTCAAAATATTAGATAGGTTATACGATCAATTAGTTAAGGATAATATAAGCGTAAATAATTATGAAGAATTTAAAGTCAAATATTCAAATAAAAGGTCAATAGTATTTTCTAGTTTCTTGAGAAAAGCTATTAACAGAAATGTTGATGAAAATGCTATAACTAAATATACCAATGAAATACAATCGCTCAATAACGATTTTGCTATGTTAATTAATGAATTGTACACACAATATTGCACAAAAGTTTCCAATGGTATTTCTATGCAGTGTAATCATGAAAAAGAGCTTATAAACTATGCGGCTGATGCATTAATAACTGCAAGCAGTGAGTTAGACGCATATGGCATATCCTTTAAAGCAGAAAGAGTGATAAACGGTAAATATAATGGATTTGACACTGATATGTGGATTTCAGAGGATACTGCAAATCCTCACTGGTTAATGCTAGACTTAAAGAAAGAAATACCTATTTCTAAGATTGTAATTATACATGATTTTCGTTCACCTGATTTGTACTTGATTGACTATAGTATTCAAGGCAGTAATAATATGATTGATTGGGCAAACCTAATGGAAATAGAAGGAAATAATAAAGAGCAGACTATAAATTATTTAGAGAAACAAAAATATAGGTATTATCGTATTTATATTACCAAACCGTCAAAAATAGATAACATGGCTAGAATATTTGGTGTAGAGTGTTGGGGATTTGACCTTTAAGGCCCCGGGTCTTGAGCAATGAACTTTGATTTGTCTGACTTATAATCAAAATATTTTTATAAAGTTAAAGCCCAAAGTTAATCTAAGGGTTTTAACTTTATTTTTTCGTATAAATATGATTTATTTGGGAGATAATACTAATAGTTTTATGTACCTACAAAAGAAGAAATAAAGTACAAAAGAGTTTTAAAGTACAAATGACTGTCTTTTAATTATCATTTATTGATAGGAGGATTTGTCATGAAATATTTAATTGTAGGTATATTTCTGTTACTTATAATTGCTTTGGCATTACATTATGGAGTAATAAAGATTAATTTCAATAAACTGCATAAATGTAAATGGCAAATTGTAAAATGGGTAGCAGGCATCTTGGGAGCATTTATTATTAATTCACTTCTGAGATAATTTATAAAAAAGCTTCTTGTTATATAAGAAGCTTTTTTTATGGCTGAAAACAAACCCACCTTAATTATTAATGATACTATTAATATTATAAATTCATGGTACAATTTGTAGAGTGTTATTTACCTGTCTATTATGCTAGGTTGCTAATTTATTACACAATTTGTATGTCAGTTTGTATGACATTTGACTAATTGCTACAAAATACAAGTTATGCGATAATATAGTTAAATATTAACTTATTACCAATATTTCCAATAAAGAGAAAGGTAACTATCAGAACTATTTATCTATAGTTACTAAACATGCTTTAAAGTATAATTTTTATTTACCGAAAGGGGATGCTAAATGCTAAACAAAAACAAATTATGGCTATTAGTAGTAATAGCATTGGTGTTTCAAATTATCGCGCCCATAAATTTTGTATCGGCGGGTACAGATGAAATACCGGAAAACCAGATTAAAGTTACAACAGCGAACTTAAAAGTTATGGACGGAAGTACTGAAATACTACCCACTGGTGGGGTGTATGATAATGTTCCAACCAGTGCTACAATTCAAATTGAGTATGCATTTAAATTACTTGATGATGACGGTGGTAGTACTGAATACCATTATCATGCCGGACAAACGCATACAATTCCTTTGCCAAGCGGAATAGTTTTTAGTGTTCCTTCCGGTGGTATACCAATTAAGGATGGCAGTAATAACGAAATGGGGGTAGTGACATATAGCGGATCCTCTATTGTAGTAACCTTTAATAGTTATGTTGATGATTCATCTAGTAACAGTGACATGGGATGTTCCTTTGCAATAAATGGTTCTTTTGATAGTGATATAATAAAAAACCCTTCTCCGGAGCCTTTAACATTCACTTTTGCAGGTGAAACCATAATCATTAACTTCCATCAAGAACCCCCACCACCACCAGACCCGGATTTAGTAATTGATACCTACAAGTCAGGTACTTATGATGCACAAAGCAATTTAATAACCTGGACTGTCAAAGTAAAGCCAACAAATGCTACAGGAAAGAATATTTCCGTAGAGGATGTATATAGCAACAATCAGGAATATGTTAGTGACTCATTTACTGTTGATGGTGTACTGACTTCTGCCGATTTAGGTGTTGATACTTCAGCGCGTAAGCTTACATATTTATTCCCGGAAGACATAGGCATGGGAGTAGAAAAAGTAATTACATATCAAACAATACCGGAATCAAATTCTTTTGATGAAGAAGACAGTAGTCATGAAAATGTTGAATTTGCTAACACTGCTACAGTAAAAAAGGGAACCGATGTCAAGGGTACAGCTACTGCAAAGGTTGCTCTAAATTGGATTCAAAAGAGCGGGCAGGTTGATTCAAGTAATTACAGACTGATACATTGGACTATTAATTTTAATAATGACTCTGTATTCGAAGATAGTAAACAGAGTTCAACTACAACCAGTCAATCTATAACTAATCCTGTAATTACTGACACTCTTCCTGATGGCTTAGATTTAGTTGAAGATTCTGTGTATATAAATGGCGTTCCTGTTACCACAGATAGCAGTTCGGGAGAGTCTGATTTATATACACATGTGGGTAATACACTAACTTATACCCATGACGGTATATTAACAGGGCCACAGGTATTAACTTTTGATACATTAGTATCGGATATTAACGCTGACTTAAATCAAAACGGAAGTAAAATATATAATAATACTGCAAATATTACATGGGATGAAAATACATCTTATGGAACCCCAACTGATGGAGTAGACGTTGGAGTAGGATTAAGTGTAATAGCCAAATCAGCCGGAAGCAAAATATCTTTTGAAAAAGATAAAAATGATATTATTACATGGACCATATATGTTAATCAAAACAAAATTGACATGGTGGATCCTATTGTAACTGATGATTTCCCTTCGGGTGTTGAATATGTAGATAAATCTTTTGACATAAATGATAAAACCGGGGAGAGCTTCAATGGAACACTAACACCCTCCATATCTGGAATAGAATATAATTTTGGACATAGAACCATAAATAGTACATATAAAATTACTTTCCGAACCAAAGTAACGGATTATAGTAAATTTTTTAGCAATAGTGTTTCAGGTGGAATAATTAATATTGCTAATAAAGCAAAACTCATTAGCTCCAGCGTTAAAGATGGGGTTCAGACATCAAGCCCGGCTACTCAAACTTTTGATAGCGAGGTAATTAAAAAGACCGTACAAACACAATATAACTACCTAACTCGCAGAGTGAAGTGGAATATAACTGTAAATAAGAACAAAATACCCTTAACAAAGGCCGAAATTAATGACGTCATACCGGTTGGAATGAAGTTCATAAACGACAGCTTTGAAGTACGGGATCATAGTGGAAATATTGTAACTAACAGCGCGGGAGCTTTGACGTATGTTAATAAAGAAGATTCCGATACTGCTGGCAATGATACTTTTCAATACATATTTAACGGAACAACGGATTGTGAAACATACAATATATCCTATGAAACTGAGATGAAGGAAAGTTATCTTAAAAATAATCAATTTACGTCACAAAATTTTACTAATACTGCCAGTATTAGTAATTATGGTAAGACGGTAAGCTCATCAGCGATACAGGCCATAAAAAATCCAATAGTTAAAAAGACATCACAGTACATAACCGGTGCAGATAGTATTGATTGGGTAGTGCCTATAAATACAGCAAAGGTAAGTTGGGCTGGAATAACCTTAACAGATCATTTACAAAATGAATTAGAATTGGACATGGATACTGTGAAGTTGTATGAGATGAATATGGATGCAAACGGAACATTAACAAAGGTTAATCCTCTGTCTCCATTGCCAAAGACCAGCTATTCTGTATCTTATAACAGTAAAACATTTACACTGACATTAAATGGTCCTGTCACAGGGGTTTATCAGTTAGAATTTACTACAGATGTACTTACAGAGAGCGCAACTATAAAAAACAGCATAACCTTTCAAGGCTCGGCATTTAGTGCAGGAAGTACTGCAAATACAGTTTCAGTTAATTTGAATGACTCAAGTGCTATCGGTTACTCTAAACGCGGGCAGATATCCATCATCAAAGAGGATGCCGATGATAGCTCCAAAAAACTTAGTGGAGCAGAGTTTGCTTTATATGATATTAACAAACAATTAATAACAACAAAAACTACAGATGTAGACGGCAAGGCTGATTTCACTTCACTTAAGTTCAGAACCTTTTATATAGGTGAGACAAAAGCTCCTGATGGTTACTTGTTAAATTCAGAACTGCAAAAAGTTAAAGTTAATTCGGAGACTCCTTATGTTCTAACCTTTAAAAACCAGAAGGCAACCGCAAAGATAGAGTTCCAGAAGCAAAGTGCGGGAGGCCAACCACTGGGTGGAGCAGAGTTTACGTTATATAACAAAGACAATGGGGCTGTGGTAAAAACTGCTTTAAGTAATAGCTTGGGGAAAGTATTATTCAGTGATATTCTTAAAGGTGAATATTATATAAAAGAGACAAAAGCACCTTCGGGCTACTATTCTTCAAGTGATACTATACAAGCAAGTGTAGATGAAAATATAGATAAAACCGGTATGGCAGTTACTCTTTCTAAAAATGTAATTAAGAATAACCCTATTCCCGGAGTATCTTTTGGAGATTTAGTTATAACAAAAAAAGATGAAAACGGTAAATTATTACCCGGAGCACAATTTGTACTATTAAACGCAAGCGGAACAATAATTCAGTCAGGAATAACACAGAATGACGGTAAACTTAGGTTTAATAATTTGGTATCAGGCCAATACATAATCCGTGAAACGGCAGCTCCCGAAGGTTATGAACTTAACAAAAACGATTACCCTGTTAATGTAACAACAGGAGATACCAAAGAGTTAACTATTGTAAATAACACAAAGAAGCAATATGGAACAATAGAAGTCTTAAAGAACGATGAAGCCGGAAATCCTTTAGTGGGTGCGGAGTTTACTTTGTTTGATAATGCAGGTAAAGTAGTGGCCAAATCAATAACCGATAAATCCGGTATAACATCTTTCAGCAATATCCCGGTAGGAAGTTATAAAATTGTTGAAAGTAAAGCTCCGGAAGGATATGTTGCTTCTACAGTTTCCATTAGCGTAGTCCTCCAAGACAGCCTTACAAAAAAGATTACTTTTGTAAATAAAAAGAAAGATGTGGGGTTACCTGGAACCGACATCCCAAAAGAATCGGGAACCTCAAAAATAATTATTAATAAAATAAATAACAATAATAAGCCATTATCAGGAGCTGAATTCACTCTGTATGATTCAAACGGTAATATTATTTCAAAAGCAGTTTCAGGAGCCAATGGGCAGGCGGTATTCTCTGGCCTTAAGCCGGGGAACTATCAAGTACAAGAAACAAAAGCTCCAAAAGGTTATGTTTTAGATACTAAAAAGCTTGATATAAAGTTGGATAAAAAGGAAACTTTAAAACTTGATTTTAGAAACAGGAGAGTAGAAGATTTACAGGACGAAAAGGTACCTTATGGTTGGTTTGATGATGATAAGCCGGATGAAAATGATGGAAAGTCAAACAATCCCAATGACAATAAAAAGAGAGCACTTCCACAAGCGGGAGAAATGATGGATACGTACATGATGCTATTGTTAGGGGCGGTACTAGTTATTACAGGTACAACACAGCTCATTATTTCCAGAAAGAGAAAGCTTTCTAAAGAGTAATCTTAGGGTTTGAATGGAGAAAGCAATGTTAAAAAAATTAACACCTTGGATTCTGATAGTACTGGGCTGCTTAATAATGGGATATGCAATATTTTTAAAAGCTGATACTTATTGGCACCAACATAGGCTAATAAATCAGTATGAGAAATATTGTGAAAATGTAAAGAATCAAAAAGGGGGGCCTTCGGATAATGTTCCGGAGGTTTCTCCGAGTAGTAATAAACCTACCGAAAGAAAGTTACCGGACACTATCATGAATCCCGACCAGGAAAATGAGATAAAAGAAAATGAAAAAAAACTCCCAAAGATTATAGGAATTATGAGTATCCCTAAATTAGACTTAAGAGTAGCTATTGGAGATGGTTCGTCCAATGAGGCAATGAGATACACTGTTGGGCATTTTTTAGAAACTGCTTATCCCGGTGAAAATGGTAATTTTGCAGTAATCGGGCATAGGAGCTATAAATACGGACAGTTTTTTAACAGGTTGGATGAGTTGGAAAAAGGAGATTCTATTAGTATTAAGAGTGGTACTAAAACATATGAATATATCATTACTGAAAAAATGGTAATCAATCCTGAAGATACTTGGGTACTTAAACCTACTGCTCAGGCATCCATTACTTTAATTACTTGTACACCTATTAGAATTGCAACGCATAGACTGGTAGTAAAGGGATTACTTAAGAAAACTTATTAGGTATTTATACCTATTTATTAATAAAACACTATATGTTAAAATTTAACTATATAATGATTATGGTGACTTTCCACCGACAAAGGCAAACTAATCGAAAGATTAGGACGCAAAACTATAGGGTCTTACTCAATTGAGTTGATAGCCAGTTACCGAAAGGGGAGTTTTTTATGTGTAAAAAACTATCTGTAATTTTATCGTTAGTGTTGATTTTGTCAGTATTTTTCTCAGCTACTATTGTAAATGGAGAGTCATCAACAATTGATAAAAGCAAGCTTGGAAACGGTGTTATTTGTATAAACTATTCACCTGACTCTGGCGCTAAAACAAAGGTTGTAATATCAAAAGAGGATGTCAAATACACATATAATTTAAATAATCATGGTGTTTACCCATTGACACTAGGAGATGGGGATTATGAAATTGCCGTTTGGGAGAACATAGCCGGAAACTCTTATCAGTTAGTAGAAGACGATACGATAACTCTTGATTTAAAGGATAATAATAAAGTATTTCTCCAGTCGATTCAATTAATTAATTGGAATAATGGCATGGAGGCGATGAAGAAAGCTGCAAGCTTAACAAAGAACCTTAAAACTGATAATGAAAAAGCAATTGCAATTTATAATTATATAATTAAAAATTATAAATATGATTATACTAAGATTTCAAAAGTAAGTGACGATTATATTACGGATATACCTACTGTTTATAAAAAGTCTAAAGGCATTTGTTATGATTTCGCAGTGATTTACTCTGCAATGCTAAGAAGTGTGGGTGTTCCTGCGAAACTGGTTACAGGGTACAAATCGGATATTAAAACTTACCATGCATGGAATCAGGTATATATCAAGGAAACTAACAAGTGGGTTACAATAGATACTACGTATGATTCGACAAAGCTGAGTAAGAATAAAAAGGTTACAATGATTAAACAAAATAGTGATTACCAAGTTATAAAAGTATATTAGGACACAAAAAGCGAGTTAAATCAATAACTCGCTTTTTTAAGTTTAACATCTTCCCCATAAAATACACTTGCAAAAGTACAAATAGTTATAGTAGAGTTAATCTATAGACTTATAAATATTATGTAAATAAAAGGAAATATTCGAAAAAAATCTGTACTAATGGAGGTCTTCTGTGAAAAAGAACTTGTTGGATCTGGATTATATAATAAATGCCGATAACTATAGGAATATTCAGGATTCAATTGCGGATGCCACAGATATGGCTATTATTACGGTAGATTACAAAGGTAAACCAATAACCCATCACAGCAAATGTACAAATTTATGTAATTTTGTACGTTCACATCCAAAACTATCCCTCATATGTGAAAAGTGTGATTCCAGGGGGGGATTAGAGGCGGCGCGTTTAAATCAGCCCTATATATATTTATGTCATATGGGAATAGTAGACTTTGCCATACCTATAGCAGTTGACGGTCAGTACCTTGGTGCAGTTATGGGCGGGCAGGTTCGTGTTGAAGATACCTCTGAAGTGGAATCTTTAGAGAAAATTACCAGTCAAAAAACAGATATTCTTGAATACATTAATAAAAATGAACTTGAAGAATTGTATAAAAGTCTGCCGGTAATGAAGCTCCAAAAAGTACGTGCTAATGCTGCAATGATATATAACATCTGTAATTATATCGTAGGAGAGGCATTGCTGAAAATAAATCTTAGTGATGGAGAAAATAATAATACTGATAAATCGAGTATAAATACAACTGAAAAAAATAAACATACCCACGATGAATTACTGAATAGCCGTGAAAATATTATTCTCAAGCCGGCTCTTGATTATATTGAAAAATACTATACCCGAAATATTAGCCTGAACAATATGGCCAGCTTGTGCAATATCAGTACAAGCTATTTCAGTAAGCTGTTCAGAAGGACAATAGGTGATAATTTTTCAAATCACATTAACAGAATAAGAATAAAAAAGGCAAGAGAACTCCTTGAGACCACTGATATTCCCATAACTAATATAGCTTTGGATTTAGGCTTTGAGGACAGCGGATATTTTATTAAAGTCTTTAAAAAATTCGAAGGAGTTACTCCCTCTAAATTTAGAAACGATGCGCTTTGATAAAAATACATAAAAAAGCAGTGCTGAATTTTACTATCATTGCGCAATTTTACTATTGATTTTTCCCAAAACTGTGCTTTTATGTTCAAGTTCATGACCACTCCTTAATTTATAATAAAAATGTAATTAGTCATTAATTTCATTTCTATATTAAATTTAAAGGAGTGGTTTATTTTTATGAAAAAAGTAATGATATCGCCATCAAAATATATACAGGGTGAGGATGAACTGTTTAATTTAGGAACCTACGTTAAGGAATTTTCCAACAGGGCATTACTGGTAGCCTCAAAGGTAGACCAATCAAGAGTACAGAACTATATTGATAAAGCATTGGAAACCGATTCCTTTGAAATAGTATATGGGGAGTTTGGAGAAGAGTGTACAAAAAAAGAAATAGCAAGATTGCAAAAACTTGCTGAGGATAAAAATTGTGGAGTGTTTATCGGTTTAGGAGGAGGAAAGGCTCTGGATACAGCTAAAGCAGCTTCCTTCCTTTCTAAGAAACCTGTAATAATTGTTCCTACCATTGCATCCACAGATGCTCCAACAAGTAAGCTTGCAATAATATATACTGAAAAAAGTGAATTCGAAGAATATTTCCATTTGCATAAAAATCCTGATCTTGTTCTTGTTGATACAGGAATCATTTCAAGGGCTCCAGTAAGATTCCTTGTTGCAGGTATGGGCGATGCACTTTCCACATTTTTTGAGGCAAGATCCTGCATAAGATCCGGTGCAAATAACATGCCCGGTGGTAAAAGTACCAAGGCCGCATATGCTTTAGCAACACTTTGCTTTGAAACACTCATGGAGGAATCTTTGAAAGCAAAGGCAGCTTGTGAAATGAAGGTTGTTACACCTGCACTTGAAAATATAGTTGAAGCAAATATACTTCTGAGCGGTTTGGGTTTTGAAAGCAGCGGCCTTGCAGCTGCACATGCAGTTCACAACGGGCTCACTGTACTTGAGGAAACTCATCATTATATGCACGGTGAAAAAGTGTCTTTCGGAACAGTTGTTCACCTGGTATTGGAGAATGCTCCGCAAGATGAAATAGACAATATAATTGGTTATTGTAAATCTGTAGGACTTCCAACCTGTCTTAAAGACCTTGGAATTGTCCAGGTTACAGAGGAAAAAATTATGGCTGTAGCTCAAGCTGCAACTGCTGAAGGTGAGACAATACACAACATGCCTTTCCCGGTTACGGCAAAGGACGTATACGCTGCAATAATGACTGCCGACAAACTCGGACAATAGAATAGGAGTAAATGCATATGAAAAAAATAATTAATAAGGTTGAAGATATTGTCATTGAAATGTGCGAGGGAATTGTAAAAGCACATCCGGAGCAACTTTCTTTCAGTAAGAAATATAAAATTATTAAAAGAAAACAATTGAATAAAAACAAGGTTACTCTTATCAGCGGTGGTGGAAGCGGACATGAACCTGCTCATGCCGGCTTTGTAGGAAAAGGTATGCTGGATGTAGCAGTTTGTGGAGACGTATTTGCATCACCATCAACAATACAGGTTTACAATGCTATTGTTGAAACACAGTCCGATAAGGGTACACTGCTGATAATAAAGAACTACTCAGGAGATTGCATGAATTTTGATGCAGCAGCTGAGATGGCAGAAGACGACGATATAGTTGTTGAAAAAGTTTATGTAAACGATGATGTTGCAGTTAAGGATAGCTTGTATACAGTTGGAAGAAGAGGAGTTGCCGGTACTGTTTTTGTTCACAAGCTTGCCGGTGCTGCTGCTGAACAGGGTATGGAACTAAAGCAGGTTAAGGAAGTAGCACAAAAGGTAATAAATAACGTTCGTTCAATAGGCTTTGCGTTAACTTCATGTACTGTTCCGGCAAAGGGAACACCAACTTTCAGTCTTAATGATGATGAGATAGAATTCGGTGTCGGAATACATGGTGAACCGGGAATTGCCCGTGAAAAGATTGCTACTGCTGAAGAATTGGCAGTTAGAATGATAGATTTGATAACAAAGGATCTTCCGATTGTTGCTGGGGATGAAGTTGCTCTTCTGGTTAACGGATTAGGTGGAACTCCATTACAGGAATTATATTTACTCAACAATTCAGTTGCAAATGCTCTTGAGAATAAAAACATAAAGATATACAAAACCTTTGTTGGTAATTATATGACAGCAATAGATATGGCAGGTGCTTCTTTGTCACTGCTAAAGCTGGATGATGAGCTTAAAGGATATTTGGATGCTTCAGCCGATACTCCGGCACTAAAAATATAAAACGAGAGGAAGTACAATAATATGTTGACTACGAACAAAATAACAGAGCTTGTTATGAACATGGCAGATATTATCATAGCAAACGAGGTTTATTTTTGTGAACTGGATTCTGTAGCTGGTGACGGAGATTTTGGAATGTCAGTTGCAAAAGGATTTAAGCAATTAAAGCAGGATTGGAATGAAGTTTCACAAGAGAATATAGGAGCTTTTCTAAAGGGTTGCGGAATGATTATTACCGAGTACTGTGGCGGAGCATCCGGCCCAATATGGGGGTCTGCCTTCAGAAGTGCTGCTAAGTATGCCGCTGATAAGACCGAACTTGACCTGCCTGGATTGGCAGAACTATTGCAAAGCGCAGTAGATGGTATTCAAAAGAGAGGCGGAGCAAAGTTGGGAGATAAAACTCTGCTGGATGCGTTGATTCCTGCTGCTGAATCCTTAAAAACAAGTGCTGATAAAGGTGAAGAAATGTTGGCTGCAATGAAAGCTGCTGCTGAGGCTGCTGTTGCAGGCGGCGAAAAGACAAAAACTATGGTGGCTACAAAAGGCAGAGCAAGCTATGTTGGCGAAAGAAGTGTAAACTATCCTGATGCCGGAGCTGTTGCTATTGGGGTAATTTTTACAGAGTTAACAAAAAATTTAAATCTAGCTTAAATAATTTAATTAAAACAAAAAAACTTAATTTAGAAAATATCCAGACCGTATGAAAATCCTAGATTTTTATACGGTCTATTTATTTCGAGCAATTGAATTGAATTAATTAAATCCTTTAAAAATATATTGACACAGTACACTAAAATGCAATATAATTTATACATAAAGGCACGAAAGATGTCGAAAATGTATAAATAATTGGAAATTCAATTAAAAAGATTAATCAAATATAAAAAATGCAAATATATAATTTCAGGAGGGGAATAAGTTATGGATAACCAATTTGAATTTTTTATGCCTACAAAAATATGTTTTGAGGCCGGAATATCTAAAAAAGTGGATAAATATATAAACGGAAAGAATGTTCTGATTATTTCAGACCCATTCCTTTATCAGTCCGGTGTTGCAAAACAAATCGGAGAAAGTATGTCGGGTAAAAATGTTGCCTACTTTAGTGATGTGGAGCCAAATCCTTCATGTGAA
The DNA here is from genome assembly GCA_023390335.1 of Bacillota bacterium. Taxonomy (GTDB): domain Bacteria; phylum Bacillota; class Clostridia; order Acetivibrionales; family DSM-1351; genus Ruminiclostridium. The sequence goes on from JAEWCZ010000066.1 coordinate 323,967, forward strand.
AGTGTTGATAAGGCAGCAGAAGTTGCAAGAGCTATTAATGCTGATTGCGTTATCGGCTTGGGCGGCGGAAGTGCTCTTGATATTTCAAAAATAGTATCCTGTCTGGTTACAAACGAGGGTAGCATTTACGATTACTACAGCGGCGGCAGCAGGACATTATCAAAGAGACAGGCTACTCTGGTATGTATTCCTACAACTGCCGGAACAGGCAGTGAAGTAACAAATGTTGGCGTATATACAAATAAGAAGGCCGGCATAAAAATGCCTATGGTAAATAACGAATTCTGGCCTGACTATTCAATAATTGACTGTGAGCTTACATATACCTTGCCGGCTCCGGTTACAGCTTCTACCGGTATGGATGCATTTTGTCATGCTATTGAAGCGTACTGGAACAAAGCGTCACAACCCATTTGCGATATGCTTGCAATTGGTGCAATGAAACTGATTCTTGACAATATAAAAACTGCATACAGCGACCCTACAAATAAAGAAGCAAGGGCAGCAATGATTAAGGCTAGTTTGGTTGCAGGTATTGCCTTCAGTCAGACAAGAACAACCGGTATACATGCATTAAGCTTCCCTTTAACTACTGAATTCGGAGCAAACCATGGAACAGCTTGTTCTATAACACTTCCTGCATTTATAAAAATCAGCGGGCAACAGGCTGAAGCCAAAATGAAAGCATTAACAGATTACCTTGGTTTTGAAAGTCTGGAGAAATTCTCTGAAGAAATTGAAGAGCTTATGAAAAGTATGAATATGCCTGTACGTCTAAGTCAAATCGGAGTTAAGGAAACTGACCTGCAGCATATAACTGAAATTGGTCTTGGAGCTGCAATTATTCAATTAACTCCGGCTGTTATGAATAATGAAACAGTTTATCAGCTGCTTAAATCAATTCTATAATAAATAATTTAAATATATTGTAAGAATAATTTGTAATTACAGATTTGGAGGTAGCAAATGGAAAACAACATTAAAATGCTTGAAAACAGAGCATGTGAGATACGGAAGTTAACTATACAAACCATTGGAAAACTTGGTGTTGGACATATAGGTGGAGCGTTATCACTCTGTGAAGTTTTATCAGCACTTTATTTTGAAGTTATGAATATTGATTCAAAAGACTCCAAAATGGAGAACAGAGACAGGTTTGTATTATCAAAGGGACATGGTGGTCCGGCATTATATGCAGCGCTGGCGTTAAAGGGTTTTATTCCAATAGAAGAATTAGATACCTTGAACAAGCCTAATACCAACCTTCCAAGCCACTGCGACATGAAGAGAACAAACGGTATCGACATGTCAACAGGTTCACTGGGGCAGGGATTTTCAGCGGCTACAGGTATGGCGGTTGCAGCTAAGATGGATAAGAAAAATCTTTATGTATACACAGTTATTGGTGATGGAGAGAGTCAGGAAGGGCAGGTATGGGAAGCGGCTATGCTGGCTGGCGCTAAAGGGCTTGATAATATAATAGCCTTTACCGATTACAATAAAATGCAAATTGACGGTTTAATAGAGGAAGTAAACGGACTTGAACCTCTAGACAGGAAATGGGAAGCTTTTGGATGGCATGTGCAAATAATAGACGGACATGATATAAAGCAAATTTTACATGCCATAGACAATGCTAAAAAGATTAAAGGAAAACCACATATGATTATATTGAATACAATCAAGGGTAAAGGTGGATTTTTCTGTGAAAATAGTGTTGCCTCTCACAATATGCCTATTTCCGAAGATACATGGAAAAAGGCTGTGGAATTACTGGATAAAAGGGAGGATGCATAATTATGGTACTTGAAAACAGATGGCTAAGAGAGACCTATGTTGACCTGTTGATAGAATATGCAAAGCAAGATAACAGGCTTGTTATAGTAGAAGCAGACCTTATGAAGGCAGCAGGAACTACACGTTTTGGAGAAACTTTTCCTGAAAGAACTGTAAACTGTGGTGTTCAGGAAGCAAATATGATAGGTGTCGCAGCAGGCATGTCTGCAATGGGCAAAATTCCATTTACTCATACCTTCACCCCTTTTTCCACAAGACGTGTATGCGACCAGGTTACATTATCCGTTGCCTATGCTGGGCTTAATGTAAAGATTATGGGAAGTGATCCCGGAGTGACTGCCGAGTTAAATGGCGGTACTCATATGAGTATGGAAGACGTAGCAATTATGAGAAATATACCTGGAATGATTATATACGAACCGGTAGACAGCGCTCAGTTAAAGAAAGCATTCCCGCAAATATTGGAACACTATGGCCCGGTATATATAAGGTTATTAAGGAGAAATGCAGTACAAATATTCGATGACAATACTGAATTTAAGCTTGGAAAGGGTAATGTTCTCAAAGAGGGAAAAGATGTTACCATTCTGGCAAGCGGAATAATGGTGGCTGAGGCACTGAAAGCGGCTGAAACACTCTCTGCAAAAGGAATTGACGCAGAAATAATAAATATCCATACAATTAAGCCTTTGGATGAAGAACTTGTATTGCAGAGTGCAAGAAAGACTGGAGCAGTTGTAACTGCTGAAAATCATTCCGTACTCAACGGATTGGGAGGAGCAGTTGCTGAATTCCTGGGTGAAAACTATCCTGTCCCTGTACAGAGAGTTGGAGTAAAGGATACCTTTGGAGAAGTAGGCTTGACAGACTTCTTAAAAGAAAAATACGGACTTACTGAAAAAGAAATAGTTCAGGCAGCAGAAAAAGCCATAGCTATGAAAAGATAAGGGGGATTTTTATGAAAAAAATAATAATTGGTTCAGATAAATCAGGTTTTCCATTAAAGGAAGCAATAAAAGCACATTTAACACAGTTGGGTTATGAAGTTACTGATGGTGGCACACTCAATGAAGACGAACCCAAACCATATTTTCAAGTAGCTGCGGCAGTTGCTAAAAGAGTATCAGACGGGGAGTTTGAAAGAGCTGTATTAATCTGTGGCACAGGTATGGGAGTATCAATAGTTGCAAACAAGCACAAGGGAGTTTATGCAGCGGTTTGTGAAAACACATATGCGGCTGAAAAAGCCAGAGCAATAAATGATGCCAACATTTTGTGCCTTGGCGGATGGCTTACTGCTGAGTTTGTGGGATGTGCTATGGTAGACACCTTCCTTAATACAGAATTTACACAGAATCTTGAAGAATGGCGAGCAAAGAATTTAAGGAATGCAAGAATCCAAGTTAAAAACATTGAAGATGAGATCTACAAATAAACCATTAACCAAATCAATTGAAGAAATGTGAGGGATACTGCTATGAAATATTTTTTAGACAGCGCAAAACTGGATGAAATCAAGTATGCATATGAGAATTTTTGTATTGATGGTGTTACAACTAACCCAAAACATATCCAATTAAGCGGAAAGCCATTTATGCAGGTTGTTAAAGATGTAGCAGCTTGGATAAAGGAAGAAGGCATCGAAGGTATGGATAAATTTCCTGTATCCTTCGAAATCAATCCACACCATGATAAGTGGGAAGATATAGTTGAGGCAGCCAAGGAAGTAGCAGCTTATTCACCAAACTACGTAATAAAGCTTCCATGCACTGAACAGGGACTAATTGCTGCCAAAAAACTTGAAAAAATGGGAATAAGAACAAACGTTACGCTTGTATTTTCTCCTTCACAGGCAATTCCTGTAGGAAAGCTGGGAGCTAAGTTTGTTTCACCTTTTGTGGGCTGGAAGGAAAATAGCGGTGATGACTCAATAAATTACATTTCTGACATTATCGATATATACAAGAACTACGGCTTTGATACTGAAATAATTGTAGCGGCTGTAAGAAACGGTAAGCAAATCGGTGATTTTGCCGCTCTGGGTGCAGACATTGTGACCTGCGGATTAGATGTATACAAGGCAAGCTTTGAACATCCATTTACAACATATGGATTAAGTGTATTCAGAAATGCTTGGGATGGTACAGCAAAAGAATAATATCACGAACGCTGTATGCGTAGATGGGGGATAATTATGAAGCAAAGAGTTAAACTTGGCGTTGTCTGTCTGACCAGAACCACATATGAATATAAAACAGCTCAGGCAATGTATACAAAAACAATTGAAGATCTTAAAAAGCTTCCTGATGTGGACTTTACGTTCATTGAAGATTGCGTAATTGAAATAAATGATGCTGAAGAGGCTGCGGTTAAACTATTATCAGCTAATGTAGATGGAGTGGTTATAATAAGCGGAACCTTCCATTTGGGTCATTTAGCCTTGATTTTTGCAAAATATATTAAAAAGCCGTTCTTGCTCTGGGCTTACAATGAGCTACCATATGATGGCGGTAAAATTCGTCTGAATGCTGTTTGCGGTTTGAATCTTAATGCTTCAAATCTTTATAAAACAGGAAAGAATGACTATTCCTGTACTATAGGCGACAGTATTGACGAAAAATGGGTAGATGCATTGAGAGTAAAGGTTGCTCTTCAAAATGCAAGGGTAGGACTTGTCGGTTATCGTGCCCACGGATTTTTCAATGTTGGTGTTGATGATATGGATATCTACCAAAAAACAGGCATTTTGATAGACCATTATGAAATTGCAGACATGTTTTCACAGCCTGTTACTGATATTGAAATCGAAGAAGAAGAGAAGGAAGTTAGGGCATTATTTATATGTAAGGAAGTAAATGATACACAGGTTAAAAAAGTTGCTCAGCTTTGTGTGAGTGCTTCCAAGTTTGTTGAGAAATATGGCCTTACAGCAGTAGCAGTAAGATGTTGGCCGGAATTTGCAGCAAATTATGGGGTTTCACCTTGTGCAGCAATGTCCATTCTACAATCAAAAGGCATAATTTTATCCTGTGAAGGTGATGTTGAGGGTGCTCTATCCATGTTGGCAGGTGCTGCATTAGGTGCTGAAACACCATTCCTTGCAGACCTTTCCCAAGTTGACCTTCAAGAAGATTTTGCTCTTATGTGGCATTGCGGTGTTGCACCGGCTAATCTCTGGGACGGTAAAAGTGAAAGAACACTTGATACTTATTTTGCCGGAGGTAAAGGTGTAACTGCAGGTTTTGTAATGAAAGAGGGACATGTTAATCTGATTAGATTTGACACTGCACGTGGAAAAACAAGAATGTTCCTTGCGGCTGGTGAGTCTATAGAAATGGAGAAACAGCTCTGCGGAACCTACACAAAGGTAAAATTTGAGCAGAACATTAATGACTTGCTCAATACAGTGACAGAAACAGGTGTTGCACACCATCTGGCTATGCTGTACGGAGAGTACAGAGATGTATTAAGACTGGCGGCAAAAATGATGAATTATGAAGTTATAGAGTAGTGAAAATAGGGCAATTACAATCAGATAACAAACTGATGGTAATTGCCTTAACAAAAGCATCTAAAAAATACAGGGGGCTAGATTATGAGCACATTTAAAGGCAAATTACATGAAACAGTGGTTAAATTTCCAAATACAGATATATGGATGGACTCCTGCGGTGAAAACGAACTGAACTATGCATTGGAGAGAGGCTGTGTCAGTGCAACAAGTAATCCTGCTATAGTAGGTTCTGTTATTAAGGGAGAACTGTCTATATGGGAAAAACGTATAAAAGAAATGGTATCAGAAAGAAAAGACATGACTGAAGAGGATGTGGCTTGGGCTCTGATTTATGAAATAGGTGCACTTAGATCAAAAAAACTTCTTCCTATTTTCAATGAATCAAAGGGTAAAAAGGGCAGACTGTCAATTCAGACTAATCCCAAGTATTACAGAGATACTGAAAAAATGTTGCAGCAGGCTGATATTATAAACAGTCTTGGCGAAAATATGCAGGTAAAAATGCCTGCTTCTGAAGCAGGCGTTAGAGCAATGGAAGAGGCAACTTACAGAGGAATCAGTATTAATGCTACCGTTTCCTTCACGGTTGCACAGGCTGTTGCAGTTGCTGAAGCTGTTGAAAGAGGTTTAAAGAGAAGAGAAGCAGAAGGCCTGTCTACTGAAAGTATGTCACCGGTTTGCACAATTATGATAGGCAGAACTGATGACTGGATGAAGAAATATACTGATGAACAGGATATAATTGTTGATCCTGAAGCCCTTGAGTGGTCTGGGATTGCAGTTATGAAAGAAGCCTACAGAATATTTAAGGATAGAGGCTATAAGACCAGATTGTTATCAGCAGCGTGCAGAAATCATCATCATTGGTCACAATTGATAGGCGGCGATTTGTCAATGACTATTCCGTTCAACTGGCACAAGAAATTGAACTCATGTGATGTTGATGTAGTAAGCAGAATAGATATACCTGTTAAAGAAGAATATATGACTCAACTTAAAAAGCTAAGCGAATTTCAAAAATCCTTTGACGAATTTGGCATGAAATATAACGAGTTTGAAAAATATGGCGGCTTCAGAGCGACAGTATCCGGATTTATTGGTGGGTATGACGAATTATTAAAACTCGTAAGGGGATACATGATTTAATGAAAATAAAACAAACAGCTCCTTTATTGCTTTTAGCATTCATATGGGGATGCTATTATGTCGCAAGCCAAAAAGCCGTCTCGGAAATGTCAGTTTTTACAGTAGGAATTGTAATTCGTTTTATAACTATGATTCTTCTGACTGTAATAATGTTTAAAAGAAACGAGTTAAAGCTGTTATTTAATACAAAAGGCATTCTATTCAGATTAATACTAATTGGTGTTCTGGGTTTTTCCTTGGATTTGACGGCGTTCATTGGTCTTAGTCTTTCCCATGCGGGCGCCGGAACAGCATTATTAAAGTGTGATATTATCTTCGTAAACCTTATGTCGGTTATAATTTACAAAGAAAAATTCACGAAGCTGGACTGGTCATACACCTTTATAATGCTCTTTGGCGTTCTAATGGTTATGGGAATTGATTTCAGTAAGTTCAAAATTGGTAATAAAGCAGATATATTCTTTATATTAAGTGCATTATTTGTATCGATTAATGCCTTTGTAATAAAAAGTGTGCAGTTGGACAAGAAAAATCCGGCGGCAGATAATGTAGTAGCGTTTTATAATAATTTCATAACTATGATTCTGTTTATTGGTACGTCAGTTTTTATGGGAACCATGGGACAACTCAGCAGGTTGGCTGAAAACAGGCCGCTATTGGTGGCGATATTGGCTGCAGGGTTGGGACAGACTCTTATATATATTGTGTATTATTATAACCTTAGACGTTTCCCGGTTTGGATTGTTAAGGTATTCCTGCTTTTAATGCCGATTGTTGCAACAATCGTAGCTTTTCTCCTGTTTGGAGATGTTATGGTGCTAGGCCAATATATTGGAATGGCCATAGTATTAGCAGGAGCGTTTGGTATATTAATTGAACAAAAGAAAAAAGCTGAAATACAAAAAGGCTGAATTATATAAGATATAGGGACTGATGCACAGCGAATAAATTATATTCAATGGGCATCAGTCTTTTGACATTAAAATAGTAAGGACTTGTTGCAAAACCGAAAGTTATTTATTTTAACATCAGTACTCCCCGTATAAAATTGTATCAATGCTTGCTTCCAAGATATTTGCAAGAGTTTCTAGCGGCTCACCATAGGATATTTTACCGTCGCTCACATTCATCGTCCATGATTCATAGTTTCGCTAAAACCTACCTCGTGATAGGTTTTCCGGTAAAATATCCGTGTTCGCCGAGAAACATCTGCAAATATCTTTAACCAAGCTTCCATTGATACCATTTATACTCCTAAGTACAGGTTAAGATAGATAAAATAGTTTTGCCACAAGCCCTTTTTGTAGAATATAAATCAATCTTTCATCTCTATTAAGCCGCCGTTTTCAAAGAAATAGTTTATAATGGTTGAAGCAGGCCCCTGAGTTTCCAATTGCAGATTGAAATTGCTGAAGGTTACCTTTTCATAACCTGAGTAATTGGACAAATGTATATACAGATTCTTTCGGAACTTCTCATTTTCAAATAGTTCACCATATAAAATTATTGATTTGGGATCAAATAAGCACATTGCATTTTTTATTGCAATAGACAAGAAATAAATAGACCGGTCCAGTATATCCTCTATCAATTTATCTCCATCTTTATAAGCTTTAATAATATTCTTCATATTTATATTTTCAGCGTTTCCGTCGGTGTATGAGAAGAGATAGGGTGTCAATTTGTTTGATAATATGTTAGCAACATTTCTTTCAATGGCATCGTATCCGGCGATTGTTTCAAGACATCCTCTGTTGCCGCATTCACAGATTGCGCCGTTAGGGTCTGCAATAGTATGACCAAGTTGAATTGCATTAAAGTCATATACGCTTAACGTATCCTGATAGAATACTCTGGCTGCTCCTACACCGGGGCCATATTTTATAAACAGCATATCCTTGGGGTGTTCCATATTGGCAAAAAAACTTTCTCCATGTGCCAGTGAACAGATGTTGTTTGTCAATATTGCAGGAACCTTCATTCTTTTCTGAATATATTCAACAACATTGACGTTATCCTCCCAGACGTTATAAGAATTAACACTTACTCCTGCTCTGGAATTCACAATACCCTTAACACTTACACCTACACCCAGAATGGTTCTCGTTCTGACTATATCATAGTAAATAAGGTTGTGTTCCAAAATAGCACATACCTTATCCAGTATTGCTGATGATTTTTTGTGACAATCTGCCGTAAACACTGTATCTTCAAAAATAACCGTATTATTTAAATCCATACATATAATTTGAAATTTATTGGTGCTGATATATATACCGATAGTTGCGTATTTTTTTCTATTTATATCTAACAGAATTTCCTTGCGACCCTTGCGGTTATTTTTTTGTTCAATGGCCGATTCAACAAGAATTCCTTCGTTAATGAGGTCGGTTGTAATAAGGGTAATAGCAGCCGGTGTCAAATTCAATTTATTGGCTATCTCCTTTCTGGAGATACCACCAGAGCGATATATCAAATATAGGATTGAACTCCTATTTTTTATCTTAACTCCTAGCATATTAATTCCATTTGCAGATTGATCCATTAGCTCTCACTTCTTTTCGTTAGATTATATTACCTCAAATTTACTAATATTTTATTTCTAAATTTTCACCGGTTATTCCTACATATGCTCCATTTGATGCTGGAATACTTTCCTCATGGGCTATTAACCATTTATTTTGCATCCATAAAAGCTTATCCTCTTCACATAGTGGTGACGGAATGGAGGCGAGCGGTTTATTGGTACCGGCAGGCAGTACTATTATACTTTTAAACCCCTTATCTGATACCTTGCAGGGGGCAAAATGCAGTGTAGTGCCGTATAATTCAACAGCAGTCCCAGCGGGGACGTAAAAGATCTCAGTTGATGTACTTGGCAACTTATTATCCTTAATATCACGTATATCTGCTAAAATAAGTACCAAATCTGTTACAGCGACATCTATCTCAGAACCTTTATGATATTCAAGAGCATTGAGCTTGCTGTTGTTACCGTTACAGTATCCTATCTGAATAGGCATGTTGCCATAAAAATTATTACTAAGCTCTTTTGCAATAGAAGTGTTCATTAATTCATCGTCACATGCAACATATACATTACCTGAATCCGGAATGTCTTTAGTTTTCATAATTTCAATACATTTGGAAAAGTCATAGTGGCCAAGTGCTTTTCCATACTTTAAAAAAGTTTCATCAAATATACTTTTTATTTGCAGAGTAGGATTTAATTGCTTGCAATAATTCATCATCAGAGTTCTCCTTATAATTATAATATATTATAAAAAAATATAAAGCTATCTACATAATTATGGAAATGTATTTCTAAATTTATATTGTAAATGAGTAATTAATTATAAGTGTTAATAAAAAATATTATGTAGAACTTTATTTTAGAATATCATAGTAATCAAAATCTTTCAATCATAGAACTTGAAACAATTATAGATGTGTAAATAGCCGTATTATACCCTAAATAGTATTAAAAGGATAAAACCGAAACCGTGAATATTAAAACTGAATATGACATAATTAAAATATTTAAACAAATAATCAACCAGAAATCATATTCAATTATATAAAATGTATTATTAAGTCGAAAAAAACAAAATAGTTGTTTACTTTTTATAATATATGATATATAATTGCCATTGTAAACTAATGTTTTTGGTAAATGTGTATAGTTATAAGTAGCTTCACGAACCCAATCAGTTATTTATGACCATATAGTTACCGACAAGTTTTATTTTTTTCTTCAATAAATTAAAGGCTTTAATTTATTGAAGAAATGGTATAAATGCCTAAAAATATAGCTTGGGCCCAATGTTAAAATCCATACAATAGGGGCAAAATCTAATTGGTAAAATAATATAAGAAAGAAGGTTAACAATTATGGGGAAGATTATCAAACGTATTGTATCAGTAATGGTAGTTCTTTCAATGTCAATGTCAATTCTTGCAGCATGTGGTAAATCTGATGTAAGTCAGTCGACAAATTCAACCTCGAATTCAACAACCGGGAAAAGTGCGAGTACTGAAAAGGTTGTAATCACATTCCCAAGTATTTGGGTTGGAACTGATGGAAAAGCAAAAGTATTTGGCCAAATGGTAGATTCGTTTAACAAGGAAAATGAATCTAAAATCGAAGTAAAAATCGAAGAGTATACAGATTACGATGCTTATGAAGATAAGATAAGGGCTATGATATCAACCGGTAACGCCCCTGATATTTTTACCTTCAAATCAAGCGCAGACTTACAATTGTATTCTGAATCAGGTAAGTTAATGGATCTCACATCCTACCTGGCTGAGAAGGAATGGTCTGATAAATTTGCAGAGGGTGTAATAAAGACAGCTCAGCATAATGGTAAAAACTTTGCTCTCCCATATGAAAATGCTGTTATTGCAATAATGTTTAATAAGAAATTATTGAACAGCGTAGGAATTACAACTGTTCCAACTACTTATGAAGAGTTGTGGAAAGTATGTGATGCATTAAAAGCAAAGAAGATATTCCCAACTGCACAGATGACAAATAAAAATGCATGGACTTCAATGTTATGGTACTCATATGCACTTGCAGCAGTAGGAGGACCTGATGTTTATGAAAAAGGATTAGATGATCCTGCCTTCGCAGAAGCTGCAAAGATTATGCAAAAGATGTTTACTTATACTTCGCCTGATGCTCTTGGAGCAGATGCTACAGTTGTAAACGGACACTTCTTTAATGAAAGATCCGCAATATATACAAATGGTTCCTGGATTCTGTCAAGAATCAAAAAGGAAGGTGTTCAGGGCCTTTATGACAATTTAGCTATCAGTGCCGGCTTAGGCTACAACGGTGGTAAACCGGGAGCATACGTAAACGCAGTTCAGGCTTACATAGCTGCTGCTAAGCAGGATAACCCTGCAAAAGAAGAAGCAATAGTTAAGTTCTTAAAATATATTTGTGATGTTGACAGAGTGACTGAATTGTCAAATTCATCAGGCTCAATATTCACAATCAAGTCAAAGATTACTGATCAGACAGAAAAGCTTCAGGCTACAATGATTGAACAAAGTACAGCTGCTCCATATATGATCGGAACTTTTGAGTCAGCAATGCCAACAAAGGTAGTAACAGCATTCCCAGCAGCTCTTGAAGGTCTTATTCTTGGAGAATACACTCCTGAGCAGTTTGTAGCAGAATTAAAAAAAGCTAATAAATAATACTATAATCAATACAATAAAGATTTGAATACTTTGGCAGGCTGTATAGCCTGCCAAAGTAAAAATAACGACTATAATATTTTGAGTTGGTTTGGACGATGGAGGCAGGAGCGATGGAAGTTAAAAAGCATGACATAAAAAACATCTGCATCTTTATATTGCCGGGACTAGCACTATTTACACTATTCTTTATTATACCGGTAGGCTATGTATCAATAACCAGTCTTTTTGAATGGAATGGGATTACATCACCTATATTTAAAGGATTATATAACTATAAGGATATTTTTAGTGATAAAGTTTTTTGGCGAAGTGTGAAAAATAATGTTCTGTGGGCTGTAGTTGCCGGAGGTGTGCAGGTTCCACTTGCGATGCTTATGGCATTAATATTATCAAAAAAACCAAGAGGTTGGCAATTTTTCAGAACAGTGTACTTTTTGCCACAGGTTATTTCGGGAATTGCTCTCGCCATGTTATGGGCAGCAATGTATAACAGCGAATTCGGTTTGATTAATGGTTTATTAAGAGCCGTAGGTCTTGGTGAATATGCAACAAATTGGCTTGGCACTATTAAAACAGCTTTTCCTGCTATGCTGATTTATTGGATATTCTATATCGGCTATTATATGGTTATAATGCTGGCGGATATAACTAATATTGATGAAAGCTATTATGAAGCAGCTCAGATTGATGGTGCTGACGGAATAAGACAACATATTCATATCACAATACCTTTAATCAAAGGTTCATTTCAGACTTGTGTTACATTGGCTATGATTTTCGGATTAAGAACGTTTGAACAGGTGTATTTGTTAACAAACGGAGGACCTGCAAACAGAACTTCCGTGCTTGTACTTTATCTGTACAATCAAATGAAAACAAATAACTATGGTGGAGCAAATGCATCCAGCGTTATGCTTATATTAACAGGAGCCTGTGTTATTTTACTGATTCGAGGTATATTTGCTAGATTAAATAAGGAGTAAAGGAGGAGAAATATGTCGGCGAAAACTGCTCAGTCAATTGTAAGGGATAAAAAGAACATTAAAGATTATTTAGCATCATTTTTTAAATGGGTTTTAATCGTATTTTTTGCAGTATATACATTGTTTCCACTATTATGGCTGTTTATTACATCACTAAAAACAAATGCGGAATATTTCGATAATCCATTTTCCTTGCCTGCCGTACCACAATGGCAGAACTACGTAAATGCATTTCAACAAGCAAATCTAGGTAGAATGATTTCAAACTCTGTTATAGTTGCTATAACTGCGACAGTAATAAATGTTCTCGTTGCTGCTATGCTTTCATATTGTTTATCCCGCTTTAAATTTAAAGGAAGAGAAATCATATTTACACTTTTCTCAGTAGGAGTACTTGTTCCTCTTAATGCACTTATGGTTCCTTATTTCTCCATATTCAGTAAAATGGGTCTTGTAGATTCTTTAGGCGCATTAATTATACTTTACGCTGCAATCGGGTTACCTATTTCAACATTTATTATTCGTGGTTTCATGGCTAGCTTCCCAGGAGAAATAGAAGAAGCTGCTTATATTGATGGATGCGGATTTTACGGAAGATTCTTCAGGATGATTTTACCACTAACAAAAACAGGTCTGGTAACAGCAGCAACCTTTGAATTTATAACCTGCTGGAACGAGTTTGTTTATGCTAATCTTCTGACTTCATCACCGATGACAAAAACTATACAGATAGGTATCAGATATTTTACAAACCAGTTTACTACAGATTATGTTTCTATGTACGCTGCAATTATTATCAGTATAGCTCCTAGTATTATTGGGTATATGTTATTCCAGAAACAGGTTATATCAGGCTTGACAAGTGGTGCTGTAAAGGGTTAATACATTGATTTTTACTGCAGTATACCGGGAGGGGAAAATGGAACTAGTTTTATTAAATGATGGATTTAAGCTATTATATCAGAATCAGTGTATTATTCATCACACGGCAGAAAATCCTTCTATTTATATAGGATATGGTGATGAAACCGTTGAAATGTATAGAGGAAACTTTGATATTAGGGATTATGTAATTGAGAGATATCCTTTAAAGAATGTATCTATACAAAAAAATAACAATGCATATTCATTAAATTTTGATAATAAATTAACAGCTTATATTAAAATTGAAGACAATAGGTTCTTGATGGACTTTGAAAAAAAAGATGATAAAATCAACAGGTTTTGGATTAGAATAGATGCCGATGAAAATGAGAAGTGCTATGGCTGCGGAGAACAGATGTCCTATTTTAATCTGAGGGGTAGAAATTTCCCACTCTGGACATCTGAACCGGGTGTGGGCAGAGATAAAACTACTTATGTGACCTGGAGATCTGATGTGGAAAATAAAGCTGGAGGAGACTACTACAATACAAACTATCCTCAGCCTACTTACGTATCAACTAAACACTATTACCTCCATGTTGATTCAACTGCATATGCTGATTTTAACTTTAAGAATAAAGCTTTTCATGAACTTCAGGTATGGGAAGTACCAAAGCAAATTAGGATTGAAGCGGCACCTACCTATATTCAGTTACTTGAAAAGCTGACAGGATTTCTTGGCAGACAGGTTGAATTGCCTGATTGGATATACAATGGAGCAATCCTGGGACTTCAAGGTGGAACCGAACGTTCTTTCTCACTTGTTGACCGTTCCCTTAGAAATGGGATAAAAGTATCCGGCGTTTGGTGTCAGGATTGGGCGGGCAAGAGAGTCACTTCATTTGGTAAGCGTCTTAACTGGAACTGGAAGTGGAACCAGGAAATGTATCCTGAATTGCCTGAAAAAATCAAGGAATATAAAGCAAAAAATATCAGATTCCTTGCTTATAACAATCCATACCTTGTAAAAGAGGGAGACCTATATAAGGAAGGTAAGGAAAAAGGATATTTCGCTAAGTCACTTGATGGAAATGATTATTTAGTGGATTTTGGAGAGTTTGACTGCGGCGTTGTAGATTTTACCAATCCAGAAGCCTATGAATGGTTTAAAGAATTAATTAAAAAGCATCTCATTGAATTTGGAATAGACGGTTGGATGGCTGATTTCGGAGAATATCTCCCTACGGATTTACAGTTATACAGTGGAGCTTCAGCGATGATAGAACACAACCACTGGCCGGTTCTTTGGGCGAAATGTAATTATGAAGCTCTTGTAGAAACAGGAAAACTGGGCGAGATCGTATACTTTATGAGAGCAGGCGGAGCTGGTACCCAAAAGTACTGTACTTTGCTGTGGGCAGGTGATCAAAGTGTAGATTTTTCAATGCACGATGGTCTGGTTACCGTAATTTGCGGGGCACTCAGTGCTGCAATGAGCGGATGTGGACTGCATCATAGTGATATCGGAGGATATACCTCCCTGTTTGATAACTGCAGGACAAAGGAAGTATTTCTGAGATGGGCTGAAATGGCTGCATTTACTCCTGTAATGAGAACTCATGAAGGAAATAGACCGGAGACTAACTTCCAGTATTATGATGATGCAGATACTTTGGAACAGTTTGCAAGACTGACGGAAATCTATACAATGCTGGCACCGTACACAAAGAGCCTTGTAAGTATTAATGCAGCTTCGGGACTTCCGGTACAAAGGCCACTATTTTTACACTATGAAAATGATGAAAAGACCTATGATATTCAGACTGAATATTTATTTGGTGAAGATATGTTGGTTGCACCTGTATATTTGCCTGATGTAAAGGAGTGGGAGGTTTATCTTCCAAACGACCAGTGGGTTCACCTCTGGACGGGTAAGGAGTATCACGGTGGGACAGTAACTGTAGAGGCAGGAATGGGCTTTATACCTGCATTTTATAAAAAGAATTCCCAATATGCGAGTATATTTGAAGCAATTCAAAAACAGTATGGAATAAAATAGTTTAGCTTATATTAGTCCTCCCTTTTAGCTGGAAATACATATTTTCAGTTAAAGGGGCTTTTTTTACAGGTAAAAACTAGAATAATGTATTACTATAAATCTTTATCATCAATTCTTCGATACGTTTATGATCAGGCTTATCCGGAAGACAAGTACTTGCAGCTGCCATTTTAAATTCATGTTCATAATCATCAACCATTTCAAAAATTTCATTATAACTATATTTTCCGCTTCGTATATCAAGAAAAAATGATCTTTCTTTTTCTCTATAGGTATTAACACCTTTGCCTTGGAGGATTTCTGTACCTGTTACAAGAAGGCGTATCAGATGCATAGCGTGTTTGTTAAGATGAAGCTCATCCTTTTTGCTGTTTCTATGATTTAACTTAGAATAATCCTTAACTATATTATTCATATCGGAATAAATGTTTTTTAAATCCCGAAGGGGATAGTGTTTTAAATTTACATCGATAAATATCTCTGTATCCATATCTTCTTTGTCAGATTTATCAATATATAAACTTATGTCACTGTCAGTAAAACTTTTATAGACTCTTTGCATATGCTCCATTTGGCCTAAAATGCTATTTAATATATGTTGTTCCTTTTCGGCGTGAGGATAATTATCCCTTGCCAAAGCATTTTGCAGCCTTCTTAGCTGGGCAGTGGCATAGCTGCCGAAACTTTGAATAGCTCTTTTTGATAAAAATAGGTCTACATTGTTTCTCAACAACTCTCCTTCTTTTGAAATTACAAGGAGATGTTCTTGTTTTGTTCCGAGAATCTCCAGTACATTGGGGTTGCAATTTATACAAAGAGAGATGAATTTTTTGAGACCGTATATAACGGTATCGGTTGGTTTGTCCTCAAATTGCTCAAAACCGGATAAGCCCATAATATCCTGCTTGTTTTCAAGAGTAACGCCCCTGATGTCAATATCACTGGAAGCTACATTGGTTCCATAGGCAATAGACCCACCTGTTGTGAGAATTAATATATTTCCTCCCAAATGAGGATCTTTTCTTAAAAAATCATATTCTTCGGAACTAAGTTTATCTTTTAAAGTTTGAATATCCATAATGGGCCTCCTTTTATGTATTTTAAAGTATAGCATGGGTCCGGTTGTGAAAGATTAATTTCTATATTATCATAGAATAATATTATTATCTCTCATAATTTAAATGGGAAAGATTTATTGAGGAAGGGGACAATTCTAATGCAGGAAGAAAAAAAATACGGGCCGAACCCGGACGCTGTTTATCCTAAGGAGGGATTCACTAGAATTGCTTTTTTGAAGAATATAATAAAGAATCCAAATATTATTGTAGGTGAATACACCTATTACGATGATGACAACAATAATCCTGAAAGTTTTGAGAAAAATGTATTATATCATTACGACTTTTTGGGAGACAAGCTCATTATTGGGAAGTTTTGTGCTATTGCATCGGATGTAAAATTTATAATGAATGGCGCAAATCATAAGATGAAGGCATTTACAACCTACCCCTTCGGTATCTTCCAAAATGGTTGGGAAGCAGGAATTCCTGAATTAAAGGATTTACCCTATAAAGGTGATACAATAATTGGAAATGATGTGTGGATTGGGTACGAAGCAATTATTATGCCCGGAATAAAAATCGGGGATGGTGCGATAATAGGGGCAAAATCAGTAGTTACAAAGGATGTACCGCCTTATAGCATTGTGGGAGGGAATCCGGCTAAGATTATTAAAATGAGGTTTGAAGATGAAGTCATCGAGTATTTGCAACAAATAACGTGGTGGAAATGGAGTATTGAAAAGATAACAGAAAACATTCCTAGTCTTTGTAGTGATGATATTAATAGGCTTAAATCGATTGATATGGGAGAGCAAAATGAAACAAAATAAATATGATAATAACAATTTTTTTGAAAAATACAGTAATATGGATCGTTCAAAAAAAGGACTAGAAGGTGCGGGGGAGTGGTACCAACTAAAAAAGCTGCTGCCTGATTTTCAGGGCAAGAGAGTTTTAGATTTAGGCTGTGGTTTTGGGTGGCATTGTCGGTATGCTGTGGAGAATGGTGCAAAGTCAGTTGTGGGAGTTGACATATCACAAAATATGTTAAACGAAGCAAGGGGAAAAACAAAATATGATAATATTAAGTATATCTGCATGCCGATTGAGGAATTTGATTTTCCGGTGGATTCTTTTGATATAGTAATCAGTTCTTTGGCTTTTCATTATATTCCATCATTTGAAGATGTATTATGTAAAGTGAGTAAATGCCTTATAAATGGCGGGGATTTTGTATTCTCGGTGGAACATCCTATTTTTACTGCACAAGGCCCACAGGATTGGTATTATGATAATCAGGGAAACCCCTTACACTGGCCGGTTGACCAATACTTTAACGAAGGTGTCCGTAAGGCAATATTTCTGGGTGAGGAAGTTGTAAAATACCATAAAACACTTACGACATACTTAAATAATCTCATAAAGGCAGGATTTGAAATAACAGGACTTGTTGAACCCAAACCGGCAGAAGATTTACTCAACAGTACCCCTGGAATGGCGGATGAACTGCGCAGGCCAATGATGTTGCTTATAGCATCAAGAAAATCCTACATAAAATGTACGGGGAATATCGGATAGGTTTATTCAAATTTTGCTATCCTATTGATGAAAGGAGGTCACAAATGGATTCGTTAAAGAGAATGAATGACGCATTGACCTATATTGAAGAAAATTTAGATAATGAAATTGACCTTAAGGAAGTGGCAAGATTGGCGTTTTGCTCAGAATACCATTTCCAAAGAATGTTTTCTTTCTTATCAGGTATTTCACTATCGGAATACGTTCGCCGCAGACGTCTTACAGTCGCTGCCTTTGAACTTAACAACAGCAACATCAGGATTATAGATTTGGCGGTTAAATATGGATACAGCTCACCAGATTCTTTTACAAGAGCGTTTCAAGGCTTGCATGGGATAACACCATCAGAAGCAAGAAATAATGGTCAATCCTTAAAAGCCTATCCAAGAATGACTTTCCAGTTATCAATTAAAGGGGGAAATGAAATGAACTATCGAATTGAAGAAAAAGAGGCATTTTACATCATAGGTATTAAAAAAAGGGTACCAATCGTTTTTAGTGGGGCGAATCCTGATATTGACTCCATGTGGAAAAGTTTAAACGAAGAAATTATTACTAAACTTAAAAAGCTATCCAATGTTGAGCCGTCGGGACTTATTAGTGCATCAGTAAACTTTTCGGAAGGTAGAATGGAAGAAAAGGGCGAGCTTGACCATTACATTGGTGTAGCCACAACAAAGGAATGTCCAGATAACTTGGCAAAGCTTGAGGTTAAAGCTTCTACATGGGCTGTATTCGAAGCAGTTGGAACATTTCCGGATGCCTTGCAAAATGTTTGGGGACGAATCTATTCAGAATGGTTTCCAGCCTCAAACTATGAACAGGCAGAAGGACCGGAAATTCTGTGGAACGAGCATAAAGATATTACTTCACCAAACTTTAAAAGTGAAATATGGATACCTGTGTTAAAAAAGTAATAGTCAAATGAATGAGGGCAGGTATGGAACTTATAAGTGCTTCCTGCGTCAAATAGAGTATTAACAAAGGAGGCGTCCTCAATATGAAGAAAATACTAATCGTTGCACTTACAACCGTACTGATGCTAAACATGATGGGTTGCATGAAAACATCCAATAATAGAAATGAAAAGATAGATATTCGGGGATCAATTACCAAGGTTTTGACGGATGATAACAAAAAAGTAACTGGTATTTTTGTTGAGGGGAAGGTTGAAAGCGATACCATACATGATAAAGCAACAGTTCGCATAGATAAGAGTACAAAAATATCTGTAAGCGAATTGAAGGAAGGCATGAAGGTTGAAGTAGTTTTTAAAGGCGAAGTCTTGGAATCATATCCTGTTCAGGCGAAGGCTAAGACTATAAAGGTCATTGAGTAATTCTTGTTAGTATGCCTTATATTCCTGGTTTGTAACCGACTTTCTACCATTTTTACAAAATAGAAAACCTCCGTACTTATCCTTGCAAATTAGTACGGAGGTTATGTTTTAAAAGTACAATATTACACTAAATTAATAGCCTAATTGCCCAGGGCCCCATTTCCAAATACCATACAAAGTGATATTGTTGTTATAGATTTGTGCAGTTTCATTTGCAAAATCGGAATTTGAAGTTAAAAATGGGTCTGGTCTGGTAGAAATTCCCCATGTAGGATCATTAAATCCAGTGTAGGAATTATACTGCCAAGTAAGTGTAAGAAGGCCGTCACCCCATTCTGAATATACCTCAACATCTCTATTATAAGATGTTGGGTCGTAAACAGTTCCTTCTTTACCACCTCCAAATTCATAACTATGTTCGTTTATTATATTACAAGCTTGCGCCAATCTGTTATAAGCATCCAGAACTACACTTGCAACAGCCAGCCAGCCGGTTGCAGTTCCAACTGCTACCTCAAAGAATGATGCGATTGAAACTATATTAGTAGCAGTGTCAAAAAACTTACTGGATTTATTAGCTTCTGAATAATAATCCATTGTCTCATAAACTTTTAGCACTTGAGTCTCTGAGTATCCATTGTTTTTAAGCGCAGGAAAGTTCCAATTTCCTGAATATACCCTTCTTGCATTATAAGCAGGGTAGGAACCGGAAACCGGTTTAGGATCAACGGTTATTGTAGCTAAAAGGTGTACATTATCTGTAGCAGTTTGGTTTTTTGCATTAATGGTTTCTGTTTTTATTTCATTGCTTTTCATTTCTTTTAAATCTGAGTTATTGAGGTTGCTATAAACTGTAATAACATCATTGTCTTTTTTTGAAATAGTTTTGCGAATAGAACCATCCTTAAACAGCTCAATAATAAATCTCTTTGAATTTTTAACGTAGCCAACTATAACTGAATCATTTATTATAGTTAGTTCGTTAATAACTGCAGAAGCGGGTACAAATTTTTTTGCATCACTAAATGAGTCTACAGGAAGGGTTGTAATTGATTTTTCCCCTAATGTGTGAATACCCCCCTGACGATTGCTTATAAAGGAGTATAATTCATTGTAATTGTATTCATTCTTATCGATTAGTAAGTCTGAATCTTTACTTTGCAAAAGTTCAGTTTTTGAACTAAATTCCTTTGTGTCAATAGATTGATTAACCGGAACTGATTTGTCTATTACATTTGTATCAGCATATGCCGTAAATAAAAATAGCTGAGAAATAATTAAAAATACAGAAAGAAAAGAAAATAAACTTTTTTTCATTATTAACCTCCTAGTTAAGTAAGCATTTTATTGGAACAGTATACTATTTAAAATCATAAATATGAATATTCATATTTATATCATAAAGGAAATATTTGTAAATGTAAACTACATATTTGATAAAATGTTAAATATATACATATTTAGGATTTTTTTAAAATATTCTTGCATTTTTATCAAGCTAGAATAATAAATAGCAAAATGGTATAATTATAAAAAATGTAATATTTGATATAAAAAGGGGGATTTTATGAAAAAGAAATTGCTTATCCTAATTTCAATAATAGTCATAGCAATAATTGTAACTGGGTTACTTGGTCGTAGTTTCTTTAATGTTAGATTTAATTTCTATAATTCATCCCATGCTTTTTACACAAAAACAGATGCATTTAATGAAGAGACAAAGCTTAAAGGCACGATACTAAGTAAATCGCAGGATGGTATCTGGATAAGTGAACCGGTTTATTTTGAAAATACACATCAACTTCATTTTGCAATGATAAATAAAGAAGCTGATGATATGTTCAAGATAAAAGCTGTTCTAACTTCAGAGTCTGATAAATCAACGCATAAGGACTTCAATATATTTGCAGGACCGGGCTTTTTTATGTTTAAATCTTACAGGGTTTATTTTGACTTACCGGAGTTGGTACAGGGAGAAAAGTACACACTGGAAATAAAGAAAGATGAACAAGTACTAGGCAAAGTCAAATTTTCATTAAAATAAAGCTACTAAAACTTATCACCTTCATAAATTTCAGACGTAAAAAACAAGAAATCTGATAGGCTTCATATGGTATTTTGTAAACTAGGTAAACTTATGTTATACTACCATTAGGTATAAAATGTATTAAGTAGTATAAATTTCCATTTAATAATAAACTGTCTACTAAAGTTTTTGGGAGGGGCGAAAGTTTACCATGTCATACGATAATAACATAAAGATATTAGATTGTACCATAAGGGATGGTGGGTTGATTAACAATTTTAATTTTGAAGATGTATTCGTTAAAGCTGTATATGATACATGTGTTAATTCTGGTATAGATTATATGGAAGTAGGCTACAAGGCTGATAGAAAAATATTTACCGGCAGTCAATTTGGGCTTTGGAAATTTTGTGATGAAAATTCTATACGTTGCATAGTAGGAGATAACGATACAGGATTGAAAATATCTGTGATGGCTGATGCTGAAAGAACCGATTATCACAAAGATATTTTACAAAAAACAGATAGTGTAATTGATATGATACGTGTAGCAACCTATGCTCATCAAGTACCAACAGCTATTGATATGATCAAGGATGCTCACGATAAAGGATACGAAACTACTATCAATATTATGGCAGTATCACTGTTATCCGAAAGTATATTGAATGATACTTTGGAACAGTTATCCAAATCTGAAGTAGAAGTTATCTACATAGTTGACAGCTTTGGTTCGCTTTACTCAAAAGACATACATGAATTAGTAAGCAAGTACATGAAATATGCAAAATCAACAGGGAAAAGAGTAGGAATACATTGTCATAACAACCAACAACTAGCCTATTCAAACACCCTTGAAGCTATTAGCGATGGAGTTGATTTCATAGACGCTACAATATCAGGATTAGGAAGAGGAGCAGGGAACTGTCCGATAGAGTTGATTCTTGGCTTTTTAAAGAATCCCAGATATAATATAAGACCGATTATCGAATGTATCGAAAAAAATATACCTTCAATTAAAAAACAAAATAACTGGGGCTTTGATGTAGCATATATGCTTACGGGTTTATTAAATAAGCATCCTCGAGAAGCAATTGACTTTTTAGATAGTAATAGAGGAGATTATACTAACTTTTATGACGAAATTGTAAATAAAAGCTAAAATAATAGAAATTTTATGATATAATTGTAATAATATGAAGAATTATAAAAAATACATCCCAGTAAGTTGCAGTACAAAAAAATTTTTTGGAGGTTTAAACCTATGTACCAATTGAAAGGAAACAAAATTGCAAGGATTTTTATTTGTATGCTGTTGGTTATGATGTCTATACTGCCTACAGGATTGACAACAAATGTAGCTAATGCTGTTGCCAAGCCTTCAATTCAAGCTAAAATGACAATTGGAGCAGGAAGTATTGTTGGTAATTTTGATTACTATTCAAAGGATGACAAGTATACTTTGTATGTATCAAATTCAGTAAAAAAAGCAACTTATAGCTTTACCTCAAGTAATAATAATGTAGTAAAAGTAAAGGTTAGTGGAACTACTGCATATTTGACAGGAGTAAAAGCAGGAACTGCTACTATTACCTGTAATCAGAAATTAAGCGGTAAAACAACAAAGGTTGGTACTTGTACTGTTACAGTAAAAAATTCAACCTTATCTCAGGATTCCGTACCTGTAGTACCTATGGGAACAAGTTCTCCAAATGAACCTATAGAATTCTCTTACCGTAACAACGATGCAACATATACATACGTTTCCAATAACAAAAATTTTGCTATGAAAGAAAGTCTCAGTCAATTTGACGGAATGTATTTCATTAAACACAGTTTGACAGCAAAAGCGCCCGGAACATATTCCGTAACAGTTAAAGAAACCTATAATAAAATTACCAGAACAGTTGGTACAATTAAGTTTACTGTAAAGAAAGCAACTATGTCAGGAGACACCTCAGTTGATTTAGGCTCCTCAATGTGGGCTTTTGAGCTTATGAATAATTACAGGACAGATGTTAATTACTTGTTTAAGTCGGAAGACGAAGAAATTGTTGACCTGCAGAGTGAGAATAAAACCGTTTATTTAAAAGGCTTAAAAGTAGGAACTACAACCGTAACAATATATGAAAATACAGCTACTCCGGATAAAAACAAGCTGGTTGGAACTTGTAAGGTTACTGTAAAAGAAGTTGTATTGGAAGACCTGGAATGTGATTTTGATGCAACTGAATTGTATGTAGGTGATGATCCCGTTAGATTTTATATATCAAAAGACCCTTATAATGCACCGGGAACAATTACTGTTACTTCATCAGACACTAAGGTTGTTACCGTGAGTGGGCCTGATGAGGAAGGCACTTGCGAGATTAAATCAGTAGGTGCAGGAACTGCTACAATCACTATAACTTGCGGCGATGTAAAAAAGACTCAAGAAATCACAGTCTATAACGTTGGCGACGAAGATGAAGAAGAAGACTATTAATATGTAAAATTTGAAAGGGTTTGCTGCAAAATTGATTATTTTTTGTAGCAGACCCTTTTATACTATGATGGCATGAATGATGTTCTTCCGTTATTTGAGGTTTTTAGTATTAATTCTGCAATGTCCCGGGCGGATTTTTTCATGCCGCTTTTAAGCCACATCTGAATGACACCCACAGCACCGGAGGCTAAAAAGTGAAATAAATACTCAGCATCTTCTTTATTTACTGCGTTGTTTCCCAGTATAGGAAGAAAATGCTGTTGTCCTATAATATTAATGAATTCTTGCTGAAATTTAATGTCACCGTTGAGATTAAGCAAAAGGTCAAAAAGTTCAGCATTTTCAGCAATATATTCTAGAATTCTCTCAATTATTTTAATATCAATGAGATTAGTTTCTTTAAAGTTGTATTCGTTTAAGTATAAATTAATATCGTCAATAATTTCATTTTCAATTCTTTGGAGTAAATCGTACTGATCCGTATAGTGTGCATAAAAAGTGGCACGGTTTATATCCGCATCTTCACAGATTTCTTTTACTGTGATTTTTGATATGGGCTTTTCTTTTAAAAACTTAACAAGGCTGTCTTTAATCACCATCTTAGTATATTTTACACGCCTGTCCGCATTTTTTATTTCCATGCCGCCTCCCATTACCAAAAAATAATTTGTTATTTTCTAAACATTTTTTTAATATTTGTCGGGTATCTTACATTTATCACTATTCTGATTGTTGTATTAGTTTCACACTGTCAATATAATATATTCAAGTTGGATTGTCAACACAGTGTTTACTAAATCGGAGGCAGCAAATGGCACTTATAGAATTTGAAGATATTAAAAAAGAGTATGCAGTAGGTGATGTCAAAATTACGGCGGTTGATGGTTGTACATTTTCCATAGAAAAAGGCGAACTAGTTGTCATACTTGGGCCGTCAGGAGCAGGTAAAACAACAGTTTTAAATCTTCTTGGGGGGATGGACAGTCCCAGCGGTGGTAAAATCGTAGTCGATGGTAATGAAATACACAAATATAATAAAAAAAAGCTGGTAAGTTACAGGCGTAGCGATATAGGATTTGTGTTTCAGTTTTACAATCTTGTAGGGAATCTCACTGCACTTGAAAATGTTGAACTAGCCTGTCAAATATGCCCGGATTCACTTGATCCTAAAACTGTTTTAGAGCAGGTGGGACTATCTGAACGAATGGCCAGTTTTCCAACTCAACTATCCGGTGGAGAGCAGCAGAGAGTAGCTATAGCCAGGGCAATTGCCAAGAATCCAAAGTTACTTTTGTGCGATGAGCCAACAGGAGCGTTGGACAGCGTAACAGGTCAGAGAATTATTGAGCTGCTGCAAAAAACCTGTAAAGAAATGGGTATGACAACAGTTTTAATTACTCACAATGCAGTAATCGCAGATATTGCAGATAAGATAATAAAAATAAAAAACGGCACCGTTGTGGATGTTCTTAAAAACAAAAATCCTAAAAAAGCCGCAGAGATTGTGTGGTGATTAATTTGCTGTATAAAAATACTCTTAAAAAAATAAAGAAATCCTTTGGAAGGTATATATCTCTTTTTATTATAGTTATGATAGGTGTTGGTTTTTTTGCGGGAATACAAGCTACTACACCTGATATGACATATGTAGCGGATAAATATTATAAAGAAAATAATCTTTTGGACTTTAAAGTAGTTAGCACAATGGGTTTGACTGACCAAGATGTTACTGTAATTAAGAAACTTAAAAATGTGGATAAAGTTATACCAAGCTATTCACTGGATGTTTTGGAACAGGATAAAGCTATTAGAATTCATGCAATAGAAGGTGCTGTTAATACCTTCAAGCTTTCGGACGGCAGAATGCCACAGAAAGATGACGAGTGTATTGCAGACAGTAAAACCTATAAAACAGGGGATAAAATAAAAATTACAAGTGATACGGACAAAAAGCTAAAAAATAAAGAATATACCGTTACGGGTACAGTACAATCGGTGCTATATCTTGCTGATGACTACGGAAACACCACTATAGGTGACGGAAAGCTGTCCTCCTTTATTTTTATAAATAAGGATAATTTTATTTTAGATGCATACACCGAAATATACCTTATTTCAGCAGGAACAGAGAAAACCGCAGCATATTCAAAAGATTATGATTTTGAAGTCGCAAAGCTGAAAGACGAACTTCTTAAAATAAAGTCAGACAGAGAAAACGCAAGGTATCAGGAAATTTATACAAAGGCTGACAGTGAAATAAGGAAAAATGAAACAAAATTGAAGGATGAGAAGGAAAAAGGCGAAAAGAAGCTGGCTGACGCAAAAGCTACCCTTGATGAAAATGCCGGGAAGCTGGAAAAGGGAAAAGCTGAACTTATTGCCAACGAGGCAAAACTGAAAAGAAATATCGAAAAGCAAAATGCAGAGTTTGCATCAGCAAAGGGGAAAATATCTGCGGGCTGGAAGGATATCAATAATGCACTTAATCAAAATAAAATAAAAAAAGAAGAAGTAGACACTAAAATAAATGAGTTGAATACCGCCATTGGTGGTATGAAAGCACAGTTGAGCCAGCTTCCAGTCGAAAGTCAGGAATACATCAAGCTCAATGCTACTATAAATCAATATTCTCAAATGCAAATAGGTTTGCTAAAGCTGAAGGAATCAATAACTACATTAACCACTCAAGAAGCAAAGCTGGAAAAAGGAATCAATACCTTTAACAGCGAAATTGCTAAAGCTAAAAAGAAAATAGAACAGGGTAAAATAGAGTTAGCTGAGAATGAAAAGAAATTAAAGAGCGGGTATGCAGAGTATAATAAAAATTTGGAGAAATTTAATAAGGAAATAACAGACGCACAGGCAAAGCTAACGGATGCCGAAAAAGACGTTTCTGACATTGAAAAGCCAAAATGGCACATATTTGGAAGAGAGGCGGCCGTGGGTTACAGTGAATTAAAGTCAGGTATTGATGTGGTTACTTCGGTTGCAGCACTTTTTCCATTCTTTTTCATACTTATTGTAATGTTGATGGCATCAAATTCAATGGTCAGGATGATAGAGGAAGAAAGAAGCGAGTTGGGTACGTTAACCTCATTGGGCTATAAAGATGGCAGCATAATATCAACATATTTGTTCTACGTATTGTCTGCTTCGGGATTGGGGGCAGTTGTAGGATTTTTCACAGGCTGTGGAGTCATTCCTCCGTTGATTTACTCGACCTTTAGGTTTAATCTGCCGCCCCTTGTTGTTAAATACAGTATGGCAACCTTTTCGATAATTTTACTTATTACCTTTGCCCTTATGAGTATAGTAACGGTTATTTCATGTAACAAAGAACTAAAGCAGAAGCCATCGACATTAATGCGCCCGGCTCCACCTAAAAACGGTAAAACAATTATTATGGAAAGAATAAAACCTCTGTGGAGTCGCTTGTCCTTTACATGGAAGGTAACATTGAGAAATATGTTCAGGTATAAAAAGAGAGCCTTTATGACCATTGTAGGAGTAGCTGGATGTACGGCTCTTCTACTTGTAGGTTTCGGTCTGAGAGACAGCATGAATGGCGTGGCGGAAAAACAGTATGGCGAAATCTTTCGTTATGACAATATGTTTATTTTAAAGGATGAAATAAAGAATGTAGAAGGCGACTTGGAAAGTCTTTTATCCAGCGAGCAAATAAAAGAACCACTTTTACTTAAACAGACTGCCTTAAAATGTGAATCAAAAAATAAAACCCACGATGCTTTTTTAATAGTACCTGCTAATGAGGACGCTTTCTACAAATATTTTAATCTAAAAACTCCTGCTGACGGGAAGCAACTAACCCTTAATGACAGCGGGGTCATTATTACAAAAAAACTGTCAGAGGCTTATAATGCCGGAAAAGGCGATACCATTAAGGTGAAAGATGCTGAAAATAATTCTTATAAGCTGACCGTTAGTGGTGTGGCAGAAAACTATACAGCCGATTATATTTATATGAACAATGAAATGTACAATAAGATCTTCGGCAAAGCTGCATCCTTTAACGCTATTCTGTCAAATCACAAAACAGATGATACCGCATTTGCAAAAGCGCTTATCGACAGCGGCTTGGTTTTGAATGTGGTGTTTAACAGTGATTTGATAAAGAAGGTTTTGGACAGTAACGAAAGCCTTAACAGCATAATCCTGTTGATTGTGGTAGTTGCCTCGCTTTTAGCAATTATAGTTCTTTATAACCTTACATCCATCAATATCAGCGAGCGAACACGTGAGATTGCAACACTAAAAGTACTGGGTTTTACCGATGAAGAAACCAATGGTTATATTTACAGAGAAGCTTTTATACTTACATTAATAAGTATCGGGGTGGGCTTGGTACTGGGAATTTATATCCATGGTATGGTAATTGACGTTATTGGAGAAAACTCAATGGTGTTGTTCAAAAAGATAAAATGGCTAAGCTTCGTACTCTCAGCATTACTTACGGTGATATTCTCTGTTGTAATGCAAATAGTAACTTATTTCAAACTGCAGACAATTGATATGATAGAATCACTGAAGTCGGTGGAATAAATATAAAACAATAAGAAAAAATGCCTCCTATCGCAAGAATAAATGCGGTGGGAGGCTTTTTTTATCTAACGTTCTTAATTCATTCCGATTTTGTACAAAAATGTCAATTATTATAACATTTAATAATTGACACAATTCTTACATAAATATAAAATAATACATAATAATGGAAAAAATAATATTAAATGTAAAAGGACGTTTATGAAATACGGTTATTTTGATGATTGTAATAAGGAATATGTAGTCACAAGACCAGATACACCTACTCCATGGTCAAATTATTTGGGATCCATGGAATATGGGGCTTTAATAACTAATAATGCAGCCGGCTACAGTTTTGTGAAATCCGGCTCCGAAGGGCGAATTTTACGTTTTCGGTTCAACGCAGTTACACAGGATATGCCGGGAAGGTTTATTTATATAAAGGATCAGAATACGAGAGATTACTGGTCAGCTTCCTGGCAGCCGACAGGTAAGGATTTAAGTGACTATAAATCAGTTTGTCGGCACGGTACAGCTTATACGGTTATTTCCTCAGACTACGATAAAATTTCTTCCGAGACGCTTTACTACGTTCCCTTGGGTCAAAACCACGAGGTCTGGCATTTTAAAATAAGGAACAATGATGCAAAAAGACGGAAAATATCTGTTTTCAGCTATGCAGAGTTCACAAGTGATAGCAATTCCATGCGGGATATGGAGAATATCCAGTACACTCGATATCTAAGCCGTACATATTTCAAGGGCAATTACATACTACAATCACTAAAGGAGCTTACCGAAGAAAGTACCTTTCGGTTTTTTGCAGCAAGCGGCGAAGTAAAGGTTTCAGGTTATGATGGTTCAAGAGAAAAATTTGTAGGGCCCTACGGGTCGTACAGTAATCCTTTGGCATTGACCAACGGATACTGCAGTAACTCATTGAATTATACCGGGAACTCCTGCGGCTCTCTTCAAATAGATTTGGATTTATTACCTGGTAGCGAGAAGGAAATCGTTTTTATTCTTGGGGAGGGTAATGAAGAGACGGCTGAAATGAAGGTAAAGCATTATAAGGTAGCAGGAGTGGTTGAAGAAGAACTGGCACAGTTAAAGGCATACTGGCATGGTAAGCTGGAAGTATTTCAGGTAAGAACGCCTGATTCTGCCTTTGACAGCATGATGAATGTATGGCACAGCTATGAATGCTTTGTGAATACCTTCTGGTCCAGGACAGCTTCCCTTATTTACTCAAGCCTGAGAAATGGCTTTGGTTACAGGGATACAATGGCAGATATACAGAGTATTATGCATCTTGATAGTAAACTTGCAGGTGAAAGACTGGTTACAATGTTATCGGGTCAGGTATCAAACGGAGGAGCTCTTCCTCTTGTCAGGTTTGACCATAAGCCCGGGACCGAACCGGTTCCGGGTTCTTCAGAGTATCAAGATAAGACCGGCTATACGGAATATCGCTGTGATGATGCACTTTGGTTATTTCAGGCTGTTCCCCAATACATAAAGGAAAGCGGTGAGCTCGATTTTGTCGACAAGATTATTCCATACTCCGACAAAGGCGAGGATACTGTTTACGGACATCTAAAAAAAGCACTAGAGTTTAGCCTTGAAAGATTGGGTCAGCATAATCTGGTACTGGGCATTGATACAGACTGGAACGACTGTCTGAGGCTTGGAGAGAAGGGGGAATCTGTTTTTGCCTCCTTTCAGCTTTATCTGGGTTTATGTGAATTCAAAAAATTTGCACTGGGTAAGGGGAACCGTGAGGATGCTAATTGGGCGGAAAAGAACAGAGAAAAACTATATGACAGTCTACAGAAATATTGTTGGGAGGACGGCCAGTTTATAAGAGCTTTTACAGGGGACAACCAGGTAATTGGTTCATCTAAAAGTAAGGAAGCTGCTTTGTGGCTGAATCCGCAAACCTGGTCGGTTATTAGCGGTGTTGCGACACGTGATCAGGCCGAAAAAGCATTAGACAAAGTACACGATACCCTCAAAACCAAATACGGAGCAATGCTTTTCTATCCATCTACAAAGATGCTCGGACTGCCAATATTCCTTATGAGCTTGTATCCACCCGGGATAAAGGAAAATGCCAGCATATTTTTAATGGCCGAAGCGTGGATTATACAGGCCGAAGCTATGATGGGTAACGGCAACCGTGCATGGGATTACTATAACAGCACAAACCCTGCTGCACAAAACGACTATGCTGATTTACGGCATACAGAGCCATATGTATACAGTCAGTTTATTGATGGACTGGAAAGCCCAAACCACGGCAGATCTCATGGACACTGGTTGACAGGCTCTGCATCGTCTATAATGACTGCCGTAGTTGAAGGGATTTTGGGTGTTAAAGCGGATTACAACGGATTAATTATTGATCCATGCATTCCATCGGAATGGAAAGAATTCAGTATAATAAGACATTTCAGAGGAAAGAAACTGAATATTATTGTACAAAATCCCGGTGGTGTAGAAAAAGGTGTAAAAGAAATCAGCATAAACGGAAAAACCATATTGAACAGCTGCCTTATCCCGCTGGATTATATGGAGGCCGTAAATACTGTGCAGATTATTATGGGTTGATATAAGTAAGTGAAGTAATTTATAAGAATGTAATAATTTTATAAAATAACATTTAAAATTAGGAGGTTATTATGATTAATTTACCGGCAGGATTTTCAACCGAAGAGCAATATCAGTTTCCAAATATAATCAATGTTTGTATATTCAAGGGTGAATGTTCGGCAAACTGTGTACACTGCCCGATTGGCATTACGGCAATAAGCGAAAGGAAAGAGAAATTTGGAAGCGGTTCTATGAGCTTAGAAGTATTTAAGAAAATTGCTGATGAAGTAGCGGCATATCCACACTGTACCCTCCGTATTCATTCTGTGGGAGAACCGCTTATGTGGGAAAATCTGACTGAAGCTGTTGAGTATACCCACTCAAAGGGAATCATAACCTGGATATTTACAAATGCGGTTACAACAGATAAGAAGCTGCTTGAAACAGTGGTTTCAAAATGCAGCGTTGTGGAAGTTTCAGTTAATAGTAAAGATTCAATGGATTATAAAGAAACAAAAGGCGTGGATGCTTTTGAACTGGTTAAGGAAAATATAGAATATATGCATAAATACATCAAAGCTAATAACTTGAATACAAGGTTTTTATTAAGCCGTGTTGAAAGCGATGATAAGGAATACGATGAAAATTTCTTGTCATATTGGAAACAAACCGGCTATGCCGATGATATTTTTGTAAGGTCTTATCACTCATATAACAGTCTCATAGAAGATAAAATCAAGAATAACAAGGTTGTTGCATGCCATGTTCACTGGGGAAGGTTCAACGTTGATACCAATGGTGAGGTTGTAGTTTGCTTCAATGAGTTGTTTAAGGGTCCTGAAATGGACAGAACTTTGGTTTTAGGAGATTTGAAGAAACAGTCAATTCAGGAAATATGGCATGGTGAAAAGTTGAACAAAATTCGTACCTCACAGATTGAAAATAAGCCTGAATTAGTGGATTTTACAAATAACTTGCCTTGCGAAAATTGTACATATTGTCAGCCCCTATCATCTGATTCAGTAAAGAGTGAGAATCAGATAAATTACATTTTAAACAGTAGGAAGAAATAATATGAAAACATATAAGATTCGTGAAGAAAAAGAAGGGGCTATGTTGTTTGACAGCTTGACCGGCTCTTCATCATACTTAACTGAATCTCAGTATCAGAGCATATTGGGGAATAATTCAGATGAATTCAAATATCTTTTTGATGAAAACAATACCCCCTTGTTCTCAATATTCAGGCCAACAAAAGACCGGGAATCCTTGCCTTCAGACTGCTTGTCGGCTCCCTCAAAGGTCTACTTTGAAATAACCAGACGCTGCAACCTTAAATGTGTATACTGTTACAACAACAGCCGGAAGGATTTCTCCAACGAACTTGGAAAAGAACAGATTTTCAGACTTATAGACGAATTGTATGACGCTGGAACCTTCGAAATCAGACTTACTGGTGGTGAGCCCACACTGCATCCGGATTTTTTTGAAATAGTCGAATATATAAAGGAAAAGAACTTCTTTATTTCTTTGGGGACTAACGGTGTGTGGAATGATGAGCTGATTGAAAGAATAGGTCAGTCAGGTATAAGAATTGTTATAATAAGTCTTGACGGTACAGAAGAATATAACGACCAGTCCAGGGGTAAGGGAACCTTCAAATCCATAACCAACACCATAAGGCAGTTAAAGAAATTCAAAAATATAACTTTGAAAATAAACAGTGTTATATGCAGGGAAAACAAGGACCAGTTGGAAAAAATCGTTGCTTTAGCAGATGAGCTGGGGATTGATGGACTCAATCTTGCTCCTCTGAGGGTTTCTGGCAGGGCTGACGGCTCAGGCTACGGCACACCGCTTTTATCTACTGATATGTATTCTGTTGTTTCAAAAGTAACGGAGCTCCGTAAGAAATGCAAGGTTAAAATACAAACCTATTATGACATTATTGAAGCCCCTGATTTATCTGAGAAATTTCCATCCTCATTACTTAATAACAAAAGCTGTGCAGCGGGGATAGAGGTTGCTGCAATATCTCCCTTCGGAGAAGTGTACGGCTGTGTGGTCTCACCTGCCAATGAGACAGAGAGTACCCCCGCCAAAAGATTGTTTACAGCGGGTAATCTGTCAGAAGGGAAATTTATTGATATATGGCTTGACTCCTCTCGTTGGAATGTGTACAGAAATCTGAGCATAAACAAAAGTTCAAAATGTCTGGAGTGTAATCATTATTCAAAGAGATGTTTTGGAAATTGTGTGGTGGATTCATACAGCCAGGGTGGCAGCCCTAATGCTGAAAGTCCCCTTTGTTTTGTTGACATAATAAATAAAATACATAAAGTAGGGACAGCCATAATAATTGAAGATTCACGTGGAAAGATACTTCTTCATCACAGGGACTGTAATCCAAAAATAAAGTACCCGGGGACGTGGGTACTGTTTGGAGGCGGGAAGGAGTTTGGTGAAACTCCTGAACAAGCTATCAGGCGTGAGATGATGGAAGAACTGGATCTGGACATAAAAGATTTCACATTATTCGGCAATTATCATTATAACGACGACGAAGAGGAGCATTTGCAATTTGTATATTATATGAAAATGGATTTGGACACTTCAAAGGTCAATCTAAAAGAGGGTGCAGGACTAGGTTATTTTAGCCGCGATGAGATACACAGTTTACAGTTAGGATTTAATATCAGAGATATAGTTGAAGACTTTTTCTCTAAACAATCTACAAAAGTACTATTCCATACAAATCCGTAAATATTTTTTAATTAGGAGGAGAAGCGGAATAATGAAGAAAGAGGTTAGAACAGTATTAATAAATTTGCCTATACCATTTGTTGATGATGATGAACGACAGCCCCCGGGGGGACTTGTTTCGATTGCAACATATGTACGATCAAAGGGTTATGACATAAAGGTATGTGATTTATCAGGTGTTTTGGAAGCTAATTTAATCGATTATATTGAGGAAGCTGAGATTTATGGTATAGGAACCTATTCGGCTACCTATGACATAGCACAAAAGTTGCTGGGGGATTTAAGAAAAAAATATCCTAAGTCCATTGTAGTTGCGGGGGGGCCCCATGCAAGTGCATTGCCGGAACAGGTTGCAAAGGATTTTGATGTGGTTATCTGCGGTGAGGGCGAATATGTTTTTTACGACTTGATAAAAAAAGTACAAGAGGGAAAAAAGCCTGAAAGAATAATTGAAGCGGAGGTTATTAAAAACCTGGATGATCTTCCTTTTCCGGACTATGATTACTTTTGCAATATGAGCAAATATACCAGGCGAATAGA
The DNA here is from genome assembly GCA_023390335.1 of Bacillota bacterium. GTDB lineage: Bacteria > Bacillota > Clostridia > Acetivibrionales > DSM-1351 > Ruminiclostridium. Next base: position 358,467 of record JAEWCZ010000066.1, read on the forward strand.
TAATCTGCCTGTAATATGTCTCGATAGTTCCAGGGGGTGTAATTTCACATGCCGGTTTTGCAATTCCAATGTCAGCAAGCGTGGATACTGGAGGGCCAGAAGTCCCGAAAGTGTAATAGAAGAAGTTAGGATGCATTATGACAAGGGTTGGCGGGCTTTTAGGTTTAATGATGATAATTTTTTAGCCAATCCAAAACGCGCAATTAAAATATGTGAATTGATTAAACCACTTAATATCAAGTGGAGGATTTTTGCCAGGGCGGAGTCATTAAGCCTTGATATTTGCAAAACCCTGCTTGACTCAGGTTGTACGCATATAAGTGTAGGAATTGAATCCCTGTCAGCATCAATGCTGTCTAAAATGGGGAAGGCCACTTCTATTGAACGTATTAAATGGGGACTGAACAATGCATTTGAAACAGGAATTAGAACCAGAGGTTTTTTCATAGTCGGATTTCCCGGTGAAAGTGAGGAGACGATTTCCGAAACCATAAAATCACTAGAAGGCCTGAAACTAGGTGAGGCTACGGTTTATCCATGTTTGCCATACCCTGGTACTGATCTGTATGCAAGACCTGACCATTATGGTATAACCTGGATTGATAAAGATTTCTCTAATTACATACAGGTGGGTAAGGAAAAACTAACGGGTTATGCAATCAGGACAAATACTTTCGGACCTGAAGATATGCGGAGATGGAGAGATATTTTGATGGATGCTCTAAAGCAAAATAATATCAATTGGTGTGACGAAACTAAGGAAGTAGTTTAAAATATTTACTTATTTTACCAATTATGTTATAGTTGGTAACGTAAATTATTATAGGAGAACTGATAATGTCCGAAATTGAAGTAAAATTACTTTCCAAGCAATTTTCATATTACGAAAAGCAGACAGGACTGGGAAACTCCGTAAAAAATCTTTTTCATAGAGAAAAACTATGTAAAGATGCTGTAAAAGAAGTTTCCTTTGAAATCAAAGCAGGTGAAATGGTAGGATTTATAGGGTCAAACGGCGCAGGTAAAACAACTACCTTAAAAATGCTGTCCGGAATACTTTTTCCTACTAGTGGAGAAGCCAGAATATGCGGTTTTGTGCCATGGGAACGAAAAGTTGAATTCAAAAGGAATATTTCCATTGTTATGGGTCAAAAGAATCAGCTGTGGTGGGATCTTCCTGCCAGTGAATCTTTTTACCTAAATAAGTGCATTTATGAAATAGATAACATGGCTTATTCGCAGTTTCTGGAAGAACTTTCAGAACTTCTTGACGTAAAGCATTTACTGAATATTCAGGTACGTCGTCTTTCACTTGGTGAACGGATGAAAATGGAACTGATTGCAGCTTTGATACATAAACCCAGAGTACTGTTCCTTGATGAGCCGACCATCGGGTTGGATATAATGTCACAAAAGAAAATTCGTAGTTTTTTAAAATACTACAATGAACAGTATAAAGCTACAATACTTCTCACGAGTCACTATATGAAGGATATCGAGGATCTTTGCAGGCGGGCTGTTGTTATAAGCAAGGGAGCCGTGGTATATGACGGTGATTTGGCTAGGATAAATGATGTATTCAGCGGAAAGAAGTTGGTTCGTCTGCAATTATCCCAGCAAGTAGAATTGCCTGTGTTGGAAAGCTTTGGAGAAGTACTTGAAACTGACGGCTATTCAGCCACTTTTGAGGTTTGCCGTCAAAATGCATTACAGTTAACAAAGAATATACAGGATAAGCTTCCGGTTGAGGATTTTAATATTGTCGATGTCCCTGTTGAGGAAGGGATAGCAATGCTGCTTCAGAAAGGATAGAATTAATTAATGAGATCATCTAACAAATATCTGTTTTCATTTCAAATTGGAATGCAGAATGCAATGGAGTACCGTGCTAATTTTTTCTTAAGCATACTTGCTGCAATAGTTCCTATTTTCATACAAACCTTTCTGTGGATATCAGTCTATAAAAATTCCGAAAGTTCCGTAGTATTTGGATATTCTTTTGCTCAGATTATCCAGTACACTGTTATAGCCCAATTGGTATCAAGGTTTGTCAGAACTGATTTTGAAGCTGAAATAAATGACGATATAAAAAATGGCGGACTGAACAAATTTATCGTTCGCCCCATAGGTTATTTTACCCATAAGCTATGCTGCTTTATGGGGCAAAAGGTTGTAAACCTTGTTGTAATGATAATTCTCTTCATTACTTCCATTTTAGTACTGAAATTCTCACTGGGTGTTGTCCTAACCGCACAGGCCATGGTGGCATTTACAATTTCATTGATATTATCTCTGTGCCTTAATTTTTTAATATTCTTTTGTGTGAGCACCCTTTGCTTTTGGCTGAATGAAATCGGCTTTATTTTTGAAGCAGTGCGGATAATAATTATTACTTTAAGCGGGGGGGTTTTTCCGCTTAGTATTTTCGGTTCAAAAGTGGTGTCAATACTGGATTTAATGCCGTTTAAGTATACTATCAACTTTTCTGTTGATGTTTTGAATTCCCAGATTACCGGTTGGGGAATAGCAAGAGGTTTCTGTATACAAATCGGTTGGATATTATGCATTGCACTGCTGGCCAATTTTTTCTGGCTAATAGGGTCAAAGAAGTACATAGCGGTGGGGGGCTAAGCTAAAATGGAGAGAATACTTAAAGTAATAAAAAAGCATATTATTGTCTATTGGGTTTTTGTAAAAAACAATATAATGGCGCAGATGGAATACAGGGTTAATTTCTTTTCCGGTATAGCTATGGAAATCGGGTATCTCTTTGTAAAGCTTCTTTATGTTATTGTAATTTTTCGTTCAGGTGCCAATATAAACGGCTTTACTCCAAATGAGCTTTTGGTTTTTGCGGGGACATTTATTATTTTGACAGGCTTCCATGCAGGGTTGTTCATGGTCAATTTTATGAGTATGCGTACATTGGTGCGCGAGGGAATGCTGGATTTTTACATTGTTAAACCTGTTTCAGTCCAGTTTATTGCAACTTTACGCCGCTCTGACATGGGTTTGTTTGTGACTGATGTTACAGCCGGTATTATTCTGGTAGCTTTGGGAGTTATCAGGATGAAGCTTTCCTTGACTGTTCTTCAGATTATTGGCTATGCAATGTTTATTGCCTGCGGTGTCGCTATAGGCTATTCACTTTTTCTTATTCCTCAGATTTTAACCTTCTGGTTTATTAACACCAGTGCAATAGGCGAGACATTTAACTCCTTCTGGGACATAAATAATGTACCTATGGTAGTTTTTAGTAAATGGTTCCAAAGAATCGGAATCTTTGTAATTCCTATCTTTGTGGTAACAAACTTTCCTGCTCTTTTTATTCTTGATAAGATGAGCCCGCTATATTTTACATGGGGACTAATTGCTCCTGTTGTGGCTTTTGTATTGGTACGTCTCTTTTGGAAGGTTGCAATCAGAAATTACTCAAGTGCAAGTAGCTGAGAGCTTTATAATGGGTGGATATTACCGAGTCGACTTTCTTAAAGGTTGGGTCGGTATTTTTATTTCTGATTATTATAAAATATTTCAAATTTATTAAGGAATTTACAAAAACATGGTAAAATACCTATAGTGAAATATGTATTAATTGGAGAATTGTAATGAAAAAAAATTAAATGAAAACCCCCTGCTATCAGTGTCAATAAATAAAGACGATCAGGGTGTTTTCGATACAATGTTGGAAAACGAATACGCATTGCTTGCCTATGCGTTAGAAAAAAGTGTTGATCAAAATGGAAGAGAAAGATATCAACCTGAGATGGTATACAGATGGCTGGATATATAAGAAATCATGGGATAGAGCAGGTTTTTTAGCATTGAAGGACAATATCAGCGATGGCAAATGTACTGGTGGTGTTCGTCCCGCTTTGTGGCTTAAGCTGTAATATGTTTATAAATTTAGTAGTAGGAGGAGTTAAAATTGAGCAGGTACGAAGAAGGATTAAAATTAATCGAGGAAAGATGCGGCAACGGAAAAGATAATGTCATCTCTCTCTCAACTATCGCATTGGAACCAAATACTGATGGAAAACCCCGTCCATACATCCGTGATGTGGATGCTTATTATGAAGATGGCGTGTTTTATGTCACTACTTGGGCCGAATCAACAAAAATGCAGCAGATAGCTCAAAACAAAGAGGTTGCATTTTCGGTTTGCTTAGAGTGGTTTTCCGGAAATGGAATTGGCGAAAACCTCGGATGGGTTTTAGACCCGAAAAATGCTGAGCTAAGGACTAAACTTCGTAAAACCTTTGCTGAATGGTACGACCACGCAAACAATGAACAAAATGAAAACTGCGTTATTTTGGCAATTCGCATTACAAGAGCTACGGTAATTAAAGACCATGGTGCTGAGCGTTACAATATGGACTTTGTGAATAAGGTAGAGACTGAAGAAGGGGAAATCCGGTAATAGGCATAAGTAGAATCTTTTATCTTTCTTAACGGACGCTAGTATAAATTGTATCAATGGAAGCTTGGAAGCAATCATTGATACAATTTTATACGGAAGTACGGGTGTTAAATCAGAAAAACTTTCTGCCCTACAGCAACCCTTTAAATTATCTATTCCAAATCACAGAAGCATCAATGGAGGCAATATCCTTTGAACAAGTCCTTGCCATTACGCCCGCCAGTTCTTTAGTCATTTCTTCAATTACTTTCTGCACACCATTGGCTCCGTCCTTATTCAGGTGGGGAATCAGCGGACGACCAACTGAAACTGCGTCAGCACCAAGAGCCAATGCCTTAAATACATCTAAACCGCTGGCAATACCGCAATCTACGAAAATAGGGATACTGCGGTTTACGGTTTTTGCAATCTTGGGCAACACCATAAGGGGAGGAACTGCATAATCCATAATTCCGTGATGGTGCGAGATTACTATACCCTTTACGCCTGCTTCAAGGCATTTATATGTATCCTTTTCACTAAGAATCCCTTTAATTATAAAAGGCAGCTTTGTAGACTTAACAAATTCTTTGATTTCATCAAGGGTTTTACTTGACATTGGAAGACCCAAAACATTGTCAAATTCACCGTTACTGTTAAAGGAATGGTCGATATCCATGCCAAGGGCAAGAACACCGCATTTCTCCGCATGTTCAATTCTCTTAAAAATAGTATTGTTATCAAAGTGAGGCTTAATGATTTTAATGGTTTTGGCACCGGTGGCAGTTATTGCTTCGAGCTCAGCTTCGTCCCCCATGCCTGTCCACATTACTGCATTTGCAGCCATTGCACCTTTAGCCATTTCTACCATTCCATTGGTACGACCGTTGTTGAGATGAGACAATGCAGCTGTCATAATAGGTGTAGAAAAATTTTCGCCATAAAGTTCAAATCCGGTAGACGGTATTACCGAATCTATGTGACGCATTTCAATTAAAAGAGAATCAAAGTACTGGCGGGTGATTTTATCTGAATCGCCTGCTCTGTAATTATGATCTATATCTTGTTTCATATTAAACCTCCACCTGTATTATTTTTATTTGAAGTTTACTACAATAAATTGCCCTTGTCCATGAAATCCATACATACCTTAAATATATCCCCGTAGCTTTTACTGCGGCTTGTAGGAGTTGCCTGAATAACATATACAACATTTTTGGCGGGGACTACATTTATCTCCTGACCTCCGTAACCCCTACATGCAAAACCGCCTTCAAAAAGCCAGAAAAGATATCCGTATTCCGGAGCATTCGGAGAAGGCGAAACAGCCTGATTTATATAACTTTCGCTTACAACTCCAATACCTTTATTTAAAAGCAGGAAACCTATCTTTGCCAAATCGTCGGCTGATAAATCAGATTGAGCCTCGATATCGAAATTTCTGTCTATACTATAATTTATACCTCCCGGCAATTTCGCCCATTCACTGCTTGTTATCCCAAGAGGCTCATATAAATAAGACTTACAAAATTCGTAGGTATCCATATTTGCTGCCTTGGAAATTACCGCAGACAGTAAAATGACATCCCATTCCTTGTAAACGAATTTTGTTCCCGGAACATTTGCCATAGCTGTGTCAGCCAAGTGTTCCAGACAATTATCAGAACGCCAGAGCTGCTCAAGCATGGGGCAGTGATAATGAATTCCACCGTTCCAGTAAATACCAGAGGACATGTTTAGCAGATGCCTTATGGTTATCAGCTTATGATAGGGATGATTGTTGGCAGCAAATTCACTTAAATAATTAGCAACAGGCTCATCAAGACTATTTATGTAACCTTTATCAAGGCATATGCCTGTACAAATAGATAAAATACTCTTCCAGATGGATTTTATATTATTACGGCTGTTTCTAGTGAAATTATTATAATATCTTTCCAGAATCGGCTGGCCATCCCTCAACAAAAGGATACTGTTTATAAGTCTGTAATGCTTTTGTTTTATATAATTATCTATATATTCTGACAGCTCATTATTCATTTCAAGTACCTTCCTATTATGGAGTTTTGGTTGTTTTTTAAAGCCGTGGGATAGTCTGCCGCAATCAATTCTCCACCGTCACTACCGCCTCCCGGTCCCATTTCAATTATGTAATCACAGTTAGACAGAATATAGGGGTCATGTTCAGTTACAATGACGGTATTACCTTTTTCTACAAGTTCCTCCATCAGCTTCATAAGCCTTACACTATCGTGAAAAGACAAGCCCGTTGTAGGTTCATCCAGCACATAAACGGCATCCTTTGCTGCTTGTCCCTTTGAAAGTTCCTTTGCTAGCTTAATACGCTGACTCTCACCTCCGGATATGGTTGGTGTTTTTTGTCCGAGAGTTATATATCCCATACCTACTCTTTGGAGGGTAGCAAGTATTTTATCTATCTGTTTATCCCTGCCCTTAAAAAAGGCTACAGCCTCATCTACAGTAAGGGACAGAATATCTCTGATATTTTTACCGTCCAGAGTTACTTCAAGAGCTTCGGGTATAAAGCCTGTCCCACCGCAGGCCTCACATTCCGTATCAATAAAATTTCCAAATCCTACATGATAATGTACTTCGCCGTCACCTTTGCATACTTTGCAGCCACCTTCAGAATTAACTGTAAAAAGCCCGGAAGGTAAACCGCTTTCCTTTGAAAATAAAGCGCGGATTCGGTCAAATACTCCTGTATAGGTAGCAGGACAAGAGGTTCGGCTTCTACCAATAGGCTTTTGGTCTATAACTAAGCATTTTTTTATTTGTTCCCAACCGCTTAAAACAGAATTATCCTCCGGAATTTCTTCATTGTCCTCGTCTTCGTCACAAATGAATTTTTCGTTTAGTAAATTCTTTAATTTCGGAACAAGGGTATCCGAAATAAGGCTTGATTTTCCGCTGCCGGATACTCCTGCAACACCCACCATTAAACCTAATGGAATAGTCACATTCACGTTCTGGAGGTTATGGATATTTGCGTTTTCAATTTTTAGTATTCGGTCATAATTAACTGTTCTATAGGTTTGTTTTATATCTAGAAGGCCGTCATTCCTTAAATATGGTGCAGTATTTGAATGTTTACATTCTAGAAATTCATCAAAGCTGCCTTGGAAAATCCGCTCTCCGCCTTTAATTCCCGCAAGTGGGCCAAGGTCAATTATGTAATCGGCACAACGCATGAAATTTTCGTCATGCTCTACGGCTATTACCGTATTACCACGGTTCACAAGGTTTCTTATTATGGAAATGAGCTTTTCTTTTTCCAATTCATGCAGACCAATTGTAGGTTCGTCAAAAACAAATATTATACTGTCCATTTCAGCAATTATATATGATGCCAGAAACAGTCTTTGTATTTCACCACCGGACAGGGTTGGTACCGGACGGGAAAGGGAGAGATGGTGAAGTCCCACCTCAACCATACAAGAAAGCTTGCTTAGTATCTCATTAAGGAGGGGCGACTTTTTTAAAGGAGTTTTAGTGAGAAACTCAAACAGGTCTTTAATGTACATATTTTCAAGTTCCGAAACAGTTTTATTGCCTATAGTAGTGCTGGAGGCATGTACTCCAAGACCTGTACCGCCACATTTCGGACAGGATGCTTTTGTCATGTAGCCGGCTTCGATGAGTAAATAGGATAAACGGCTATTAGTTGAAAATGCACCATTTGTAACATGGAATATCCACGGAATAAATCCCATAAAAGAGGATTTTCCGCTATCTCCGTACTTTAAACAAAATAACTGCTCCTCCGTAAGAGAGGATAATTCCTGCCTTGGTGATATATTGTGATGTTTGTAAAAGCTGTCCAGCATTTTCTTGGTGCTACCACGTTTGCCTACCCCTAGACACACATCTTCAACCTTTAAAGACAAGTCCCCGAATAGTTTATCTTCATCTACTTTTTTTACAATCCCTGAACCCAGACATTTTACGCACATACCCTTAGGAGAATTTTTCTGAAACATTTCCATAGACAGGGGTAGACCGTCATCATATCTGCTGTCCCTTGTTCCATAAGCTGCAAATAGCATAGCAAGGATATTACTGATTTTTGTTCGTGTACCTACCGTACTGCGTGGGTTTGATTGCCTGATAATTCTCTGTTCCACAGCAACCGTAGGAGAAAGCCCTGTTATACTGTCAAAGGTTGGCGTACTGTCTATCATAAACTGTGTACCGGAAAACATGAGGTAGCGGCGTTTCCCTTCTTCATAAAGGGTATCAAAAGCCAGACTGGATTTTCCGCTGCCGGACACTCCTGTGATAACAGTCAGTTTGTTTTTAGGGATTTTTATATCTATTCCTTTAAGATTGTGTATTCTTGCATTCTTGATTTCAATAAAATCGTTAATGAGCTTCACCCCACAAAAAAATATATGATAATTTTAACATAAACATAATGTAAAGCATATTGAACAATTTTAATCAAGTATAGCATTTTATACTTTTTTACATATTATGTATTAGGACTATAGTGAATTTGAATAAAAAATATCGTAATGAGCGATAATATCTATGAGGTGAATTTATTTTGGCAAAATATATTAAAAACCCTATACCAATTGAAGCAATTGAATACAGACCTGGGTTGGAAGACGGTTTTGACGACATTCAAACAGCCATTAATGCGGGATTAAATACTGAAAATTATGTAAACCCGGATACTTGTAACGAGATTCCATTTATAATAACACTGGAAGGAAAGCATTATATCAGCAAGGGAGACTATATTATAACAGGAGTTGACGGAGAAAGATATCCATGCAAAAAGGAAATCTTCTTAAAGACTTATACAATATTGAATATTTGATAAATTAATTTCTGGAGGATTTTTTTACGCTGAGCTCAACAGACCTCCAAGTCCGGTTCTCCTTTTCAACTATGGAATTGACATTTGAAATCAGCAATTCATGTTTGTTTGACTTGTTATAGGGAGCTGATTCGATTAAATAAAGACGCTTGTGATATTCAAGAATTTCAGCCATTGTACGGTATTCAACCCACTTCTTGTGCAAATCGAAACTTGTTTTAAATGCAGATAAAATAGTAATAAATGAACCCATCAGGGCAACAATATATTTGGTCTGAAAAAACACGTCATTAAATAAGGCAGCAAAAGGGATAAAAGCTGAAATAACAATTTCAAGTATAATAAAGAGGTTGTACAGCTTTTTGTTGGAGGCTGCTTTTTTATCGTAATAATTAAGGTTTCTGTATAAATAATTTCTAGCGTAAAGTCTGTTTTTATCATTCATATCGGTTACCTAATAACTCAAAATAAAATTCTTTACTATTTGCAGTGTTTCTAAAGGTGATTCTGATAATTGAATACGATTTTTAATATATTCAGGTATTCGGCTGTCATCAAATATATCTATACTGTTATCCAATGAGATAGGACAAATTTCTTTAATTCTATTTAAATTATTTAAATAAATTGCCTGACTCAATTCACGCTGCACAAATTTGCTGTTAAGTGAATTATTCGTTATAAACAAAATGAACAAGTCAATTTCACATAATTTTTCTATGATATCGTCAATGTCAATGTCCTTTTTGTAAGGAGGTAAAAAGTAAAGAAGTTTATATTTTTCAGGCAGTGTGCGCAAGTCATCTATTATATATTTAATATATATCTTGTCATGACTGCTGCATGATAAAAATACCTTTACCATTTTCATCCCCTCAATATTTGCAAGATTATAGTACATTGTATGCCTGTACTATTAAAAACATGTCAAAAGGGAAGTCGTTTGACGACTTCCCTTTTTGCTTATGCTTTTATTAATTTTTTAACCCAAAGGCAATTGAGTTACCAGACCTAAAAGATACCTTTTCAAAATCTGCATATCCAAAGCATCTACAGAACTGTCCTTGTTTAGATCAGCTGCCTGTGTGTCAATATTCTGATTTATACCTAAAATATATGATTTCAATGCAATACCATCAAGTGCATCAATTTGTCCGTCTTTATTAACATCTCCATAATTTATGGTTGGCTCATCAGGACTGCCAAGCAATACGCCGTTGTTTCCAAGAGGTATTTTGTGATCCAGACCGATAAACTTTCCTTCGCTGTTTTTCCAAAGAACAGGATATAAATAGTTGTCATACTTGTTGTCATTCCATTTCAGGTCTCTTCCTCCTGGGAAAGCAGTTCCTTCACCACGAGTTAAAAGTCCGCCTGTATCCGCTGAGTCAATATTTATACACCAGAAAGTGTGATGAAGCTTGTACTTATTCTCTAAAATGTAATCTCTCATACTTCTGAGATATTTCTTATTGGCTTCAAGAAGCTTGTCTTCTCCTTCTGTGAGTCCACCCCATTCACCTATAAGCAGAGGAGCTGTTCCATTCTCCATAATATAAGCCCAGTTGTCCTTCCAACACTTATCATAAAGGATTTTCTTTGCAGTGGCGTCATCGCAGGTAGGGAAATCACCTTTGAACCACTCCTGTTCAAAAACCATAGGGCCGTAGTCATGAGGTGAATACACAAGCTGCTTCTGGTAAGAACCTAGATTAATAGGATGATCCTTCACACCTCTCAGGTTTCCGCCCCACCAATTACCGTAGTAATCATTGGTGCCTGTCCATGGACTTGTATCAAAGGATTCATCATCCCACAAACCATCTTTAGGATACATTTCAACACCTTCAACAAAAATTAATGCATTAGGATGAACCTTCATTATAGCAAGGGCTGTTTCCTGTGCTACTCTTTTCCAATTGTTTGCATGTGTGGAGTCATCCCAGATTGCACTTTGTGATTTCATTTTTAAAGTACCTGTATTTGTATGTGGTTCATTTTTTAAATCAAAACCAATAATAGTATCATCGTTTTTATAGTGGTCAGCAACCCAAACCCACGCAGCCTTAAAGACATCTTCTGTTATGGTGCCGTTATACCATAACGGGTAGGTATGCCCCATATTGTCAGTTTCAGCACTATGTACGTCAAGAATAACCTTAATACCAACTCTTTTAAAGTTTTGAAGCATAAAATTAAATAATTCAAAGCTATTCAAGCCTGTTAAATCAGCATTGTTGTAGCTTGTATCCGTAGAAGCGGGGTATTCACCTTTACTCCATGCATATAGCAAATCAGTTGCAATAGGCATTCTGACAACGTTAATTCCTTTGTCTGCAACCATTTCAATATCGGCTACAATATTACTGTGATATGAATCCAGAAGCATTCTTTCACGGCAATTGAAACCAAACCAGTTGGCGCCTGTAATCCATACCTTGTTGCCGTATTTGTCTACAATATTTGTACCCTCAACATGCAGCCAATCATCACCGGGGTCGGATACACCTGGTTCTGCTGCCGAAACCTTAGTAACTGACGGTATTAATAACGTCAAAAGCATTATTAATACAAGAAATAGACTAATTGTTTTTTTCATACTCTTTCCTCCCAATTAAAATTAAAATACTAATACATTTCTCTTTTTGGGATTAATTATTTAAGGGGATTGAAAGTTGTGAATTGGAATAAATAAATGAGAAAGTACTTCAAAGAACCTTTAATTTTACTTAAAATCCATCTATCACCTCCATGGACTAAACTAAAAGTCATACAAATAATACCATATAATAAACATATATACAACAAAATATCTTTTTTTGTCATAAGCTCGCCAAAGTACATGTAATTCGATTACAATATTGCATATTTTATGGTAAAATATTAATAAATGTATTGAATTTAATAAAATTCCAATGAAAACCCTATAGGAGTATAGTATGGAGGATAATTATTTTAATCTTAAAAACATACTGGGTATTTTGTTTAAAATAACAAAAAAAAGTGCCAATATACTAGCAGATAGATATTTATTAAAAGAAGTTTCCATAATATCTAAATGGAAAAATAACAAAGCGGAAATTAAATCAGAGGATATATCCAGAATTGTAGAGTTTGCAGTAAAAGAAACCAGTGAAGTACAGCGAAAAATGATCAGAACAGAAATACAAACAGTAATTAACTGCTCTTCCATTACAGAAGAAATAAAAGAAATGCTTATTGAGATAGAAGACTTCGGTGAATTTATCGAAGAGTCTTTAAATGTATGTACTTCTTGGTCATATGATGTACCTGATGTAAACCCAAATAATGGATTTACTAATAATCTCAGCAGTAGCGATGAATTTAATTTGGATTTGGGAAAGGGATTGGAGGGTGGCTATAAAGGAATTGTAAAGTTTGATCTGGAGCTACTTAAAAATAAGAGTAACCAGGAAAATACCGGAAACAAGAAGAATTCAGTAATAAAAAACAGTAAAATAAATCTGATACCCAGGAATAAATTTGGGAGTGCAAAAAAGTTTATAGAAGCAAGAAGCGTTTTAACCGTAATTGTAATTGTTGCTATTTTAAGCTATACATTTATTCAGGCAGGCAAAAATAATAAAAATGTAGCGTCCAACATAAGTCAGGCTTCATCTTCTCAGTCGACATATCAGGTAAATGACCCTGCAAAAGCAGGTAAAGGAGATGTTTCAGAAAAAGCAGAGCAGTCAGTGTCTACAAAGAAGCCTGATAATAAAAGTAATCAAAATCGGGAAACTAATAATAAGCAGCAGAAAAAAAGTCCTGCTTATGTGGATAAATCTAAGAATAAAACTGTAAACAAACCAGAAACAAATACTAACATAAATACTCAAACCAATCAGAATAATAACGATATAAATATAAACATATCGGGAAGTTCTGATTTGAACATAGCAGTAGGCGAAAATATTACAATTCACAACGACAGCAGTAAGGATGCGTCAAATCCTTCTGATTCAACAGCAGGGACAGCGACATCGTCAGTTGAAACAACAGATAAAAGCGAAAAATAAAAATTCACAACATTACAGCATAATTCATACCTCCAGGACAGCAATATATATAAAAACAATAAAAATCAAAAAAACCAGGGGGATTTTCATGAAAAAAATTATAGGTTTACTTACTTTTGCTATGCTTTTAATAGCGCAGCTAGTTTCTATAGGGGCAAATTCGGATAAGATCAAAATTAAAATTGATAACGAACCCATAGAGTTTAACATGCCTCTTCAACTTATGGGAAATCAGCTATTTGTACCATTCAGAGAAACAATGACATTATTCGGTTATGATGTAAGTTGGGATAAGAAAACAAAAACTGCTACAGCAATAAAGAATCTTAAGCTGTATGCATCTAAGGTTGGCAGCAGGGAAATAACAGCAGACGGCAAGAAAATTACTTTCGGTGCAGCCTCATACTTATATGAACAGAGGCTATATGTACCTGTACAGCTGATCGAAAGCGGATTAAACAAAATTATTAAATGGGATAGCAATGAAAATACCTTATACATATCCGGTTCTAAAAATAATATCAATATAAATGTTGAAAATTCAAGCGAATGTGTAATCGCTGTAGGAAATAATATTTTGGTAAACATAACAAACAAATATGGTATAAACGAAATCAACGATATGATAAATGATGCAGACAAGCTCATGGAAAACAATAACTTTACCGGGGCTATAGGCATGTATGAAACAGTTCTTGAGAATATTTCAAGTTCGCAAAACCCTGAGGAATACGGTAGAACCAAGGTTAATATGGGAAATGCATATAACAGGCTTGCCATAATTATTGACGAGGAGGACAATGCAGAAAAAGCAGTTATTGCATACGAGGCAGCCCTAAAAGTCAGCACACCTGAAAAAAACAATGCTGTATATGCTGCGGCCCGGAATGGGTTGGCCTATTCATATGTTATTCTGGCACAGGTTAGAGATACTGAAAAAAACATCTCAAAAGCACTGGACTCATATACCCAAGCACTGAAAGTATACACTCAGGTTACATACCCGCAGGAGTATGCCCAAATACAAAATAATCTCGGAACTGCATATTTAGTACTGGCTGGTGTTAAAGACCGTCAAAATAATCTTGAAACGGCTATTAAATACTGCAATGAGGCTTTAAAGTTCTTTACAGCTGAAAAAAACATTAAGACAAATATTAAATTACACAATACTTTGGGATTGATATACACACAACTTGGGATGTTGTCAGATCCAGAAAAAAATATTCCCAAAGCATTTGATGAATTTGATGAGGTTTTAAAACTGTGCAGCATTAATACATATCCAGATGAATACGGATACGTTCAAAACACTATAGGTCAATGCTATGTAAAACTGGCTGATATCAAAGACCGTGAAGAGAACGGACTAAAAGCCATTAAAGCATATAACGAAGCATTAAAGGTTATTACACCGGAAAAGAACGCCGTAAACTATGCCGTAACCAATATGTGCCTTAGTTATGCGTATGTGAAGCTTTCAGAAGTAAGGGATTCGGGTGAAAATCTTACCAAGGCTGCGGCTGCCTGCAATGAGAGCCTGAAGGTTCTCACGTTAGGAAGATATCCTTTAACCTATGCAGATGCTCAGAACAGGTTGGGGACGGTCTATTATAATCTTTCCGATATAAGTTCAAAAAGAGCCAACCTGACCAAAGCAATATGTGCATACAAGGAAGCCTTGAAAGTATATACTTCCAACAAGTATCCCTTGGATTACTCATTAAATACTTATTATTTAGGAACATGCTACAGAAGCCTCGGTGATACAATTGACAAGGAGGTAAATACCTTAAAAGCAGTTGAAATGTATAACGAGGCATTAAATATAATTACACTTGAGAATTATCCCATATATTATGCAAACATAAAGAATAGCTTGGGTAACGCATATAGGACTATATACTCATTAACCTTTCAGATGGATAATCTATATAATTCTATAGAAGCATACAATGATGCTCTTAAGGTGAATACATTTGAAAAGCAGCCTCTAAGTTACGCTTTAATACAGTGCAATCTGGCATATACTTATATGAGTTTGGGAGATGTACTGGATGATGAAGAAATTATAAACAAATCAATTCAAGCTTCAAAAGAAGCCTTAAAGGTTTACACATATGAAGAGTATCCTCTAAGGTATGCAGATACAGTAATAAATATGGGGTCGGCATATTGGGCGATGTCTGAGATCAAGGATACGGTAGAAAATCTGGCAAAAGCGCGGGACAGTTATGAGGAATCTCTAAAGGTTTATACATTGGATAAATACCCTTTAGACTACGCCTTTTCCCAATACTGTATAGGGTACGTATGTTCCGCAATTGCCGAGTCAAGTCCCTCCGAAGACACACTTAACAAGGGACTTGAGGCATGTCAGGAAGCATTAAAAGTGTATACTTTGGAGGAAGATCCCAGTTATTTTATAGAGGTCAGAGCAAATGAAGCTGCATTATACGTTCGGTTAGCACAACTAAAGGGATCAGAAGATATATTAAAAAATTCTCAGGAGATTTATCAGGAACTGAAAAGTTATTTCATTGATGAAAATGGAATTGTTACTGATCCTGGAATTAATACTGAAATAGGATTTATGTATTATGTTTTATCAATGTTCAAGGATAAGGAAGAAAGCCTTACAAGCGCTATAGAAGCCTATCAGACGGCTGAAACCATGGTGCCCGAAGAAGATAATCCAGCTATGTATGCAAAGATCCAAAAACAACTGGGTATTTGCTTTTTAGAAATATCTAAGATTAAAGACACGCAGGAGAATTTAAAAAAGGCACTAAAATATTTTAATGCAGCTAAAAAATATATTAAAAATACTTCCGATTTGGAACAAATAAAAGTTTACATAACGCAAATAGAAAATAACTTAAACAAATAGCAGAAGAAAATAAAAGTGGGGAGTGTTACTGTGAAGGGAAGGCTGTTGCTAATAATTATAATATTTCTTGTTGTAGCAGGAACAGCTGCTGCCAGGGCTTATGCTCAAAATACAAAAACAGTACAAGCTCCCTCTTTTAATTTTGAAGCAAAGCCGGTAATAATAAAAACAGAACCCTTTATACCCATAAAGCCTATACTTGAGGCCCTGGGATGGAAAATAACCTGGGATTCAAAGAACAAGACGGTACAGGCCTTAAAAGATGAGAATACTCTTATAATTAAAATAGGCAGTAAGATTGCCACACTCAACGGAACTGGTATATTACAAAGCAATCCTCCTACGGTTATAAAAGGTATATCCTATGTAAGCAGTAAATTCATAGCTCAGGAATTCGGCACAAAAGTTAGATGGGACAGGAAGGAAAATCTGATAATACTTTCAAACAGAGACACCGGGAATATAAAAGTCAGTGGTCAGGGAAATATTATAATTGCCGGTGATGGTATGATAGTAAACATATTTGAACCCTATGGAATTGACATAGTATACGATCAAATAGACGATGCCGACAAGCTTTTAAGTGCAAAAAAGCCCCAAGAAGCTATTGCAAAATACAAAAATGTTTTAGAAAACATATCTGAGAAGGAGCATCCCAATATATACTGCCAGGTTATGAATAATATGGGAAATGCCTATAACATTCTTGCAGGATTCAAAGATGCGCAAAATAACATTAGAAATGCTATATCAGCCTATACTAATGCACTTAGAATTTATTCATTTAACAAACTAAGCAAAAACTATTTTATTACCTTGAACAATCTTGCATCTGCATATTTAAATTCATGGGAAGAAGCAGGAAAAAAAGCTGATTTGATGTCTGCTTCAAATATCTATACCGAAATACAAAAGTCCGGATGTTTGGACGGTACCTATATAGAGAGTGCTCTAATTGATTATAATATAGGTATGGTTTATTACTCTCTTGGGAATAAACAATTGGCTGTCGATAGCTTTATTAAAGCACAAAATAAATACCTCGCATTACTTAAAAAAGTGAACAACGAGGAGAGTGAGGAAATGTGGGCATTACTGCAATATAATCTAGGCAATGTCTACAAATCCTTAGCATTAATCAAAGACAAAGAAAATAATGCAAAACACGCTGAAAGTGCTTATGAAAAAGCACTCTCTGCGATAACCGTAGAGAGCTATCCTCTGGAATACGCTCAAATACACAAATATATGGGTGATATTTACAAGGTATTGTCAAGCTTGAACAACAACAAACGCGAATATGTCCTTAGAGCAATTGAAGAATATACCGAAAGTCTAAAGATTTACACACCTGACGAATATCCTGTATTCAATAAACAGATTAATGTGGAGTTGAGAACTTTTATTCATTAATCTTTCATAAAACTTTCATAAAACTTTCATTTATAATTCCATAAAAAATTACCCCCTGCTTATATAATAATATAAGTATTTATATAGTGTTCCGCCAAAATCAATCTCTTTCTAGTAAACAATACACTTATATATTAACCCTACGGCCGGACCAAAATAATAAAGCATGAATGACACTTGTAATTGTTGTTATAAGTGTTATTACATTAGGGGGTGTAGGATTTAATGATAAGTGACGGCATGTTTTGGGCTATTCTGTGTATTTCAGCCGTTGTTTCCTTAATAACATTATTTTATATTGTTATTTCAGTAAAAGAAATTGTATGTAGAGAAAGGTTTTTTAAGGGCGGGGGAATTAAAGGGTTTATTAATTTTGTAACGTCTATTGTGTTCATGGGATGTATGGGTTATTGCCTTTACAATGTACCTGAAATTCTCTTTTTTGGGTCATCATGGAACAGTCTGAATAAAGTTGGACCTGATAATGTTGAAAAAGTTATAATTTGTTTAAGCTTTGTAATTTCCATTTTGTACATTTATTTTGTATTAACCTCATTTTTTTATAAACCAAATGACAAACCTTACTATATGGTAATATCCTTAAGTATAATCAGCGGTATCGGAAATTCTATAGTAGTTTTTATAATAAACAGGGCACTTGGAATTCTTGCGGGAGACGTAGAAAAATGGGCTCTTATAGAAAGCAGACTATATATTTTCTTTATATGCGGAATACTGCTTTTTACAGTAGCAGCTATGATTGTAAGGAAAAAGCTCATATCTGTTACCAATAACATAATATTCGAAAAGCGTATCCAGATAATAGACAAAATATTAAAAGCTCCATATTTAAAATTCTCGTCCCTTGAAGACGGAAGTATTTATGCAGCATTAAATAATGATACTGAAACAATAGGAAATTTCGTAGGGCATTTGGTTGCGGGTATAACAGGAGTTATTACACTAATAACCTGCTTCATATATCTTGCTATTCTTGATAAGAGAGGAACTCTGTTCTTTCTGATTGTCCTGATTATTACAATAGGCATATTTCAGTTGGCCGTATCTGGTGCTCAAAAATTCTTTGAACAGAACAGAAACTACCAGACTACATTCTTTAAAAATATAAAAGACCTTGTAGAAGGTTTTAAGGAACTTTATATCAATACAGGAAAACGTATGGGGTTCAGACGTGACATAGAAGACAGCTGTGAGGCTTATCGTGACTCTCGAATAGCAGGAGATTTTAAATTTACAAACGTTACCATACTGGGAGAAATTCTATATACAGGAGTAATAGGAGCTATTGTTTTTACTTTTCCAATACTATTTGACATACAAATAGCAACTCTACAAAATTTCGTACTTGTTCTTTTATATATGGGAGGAATAATAAACGAAGCACTCTTTGCTATTGTTCCAACATGTATGAGAGTGGTAATAAGCTGGAAAAGAATAAACAGCTTTGCCAACAGCATTTCGACAGATGAAGATTACAGTGATTCTGATATTGAACACACCGCAGAAAACCTCACAATTGAATTCAGAGGCGTCAATTTTACCTATAAAAATGAAAACGGTGAAACCTTTTCAGTGGGCCCTATAGACTATACCTTTAAATTTGGGGAAATTGTTTTTATCATGGGGGGCAACGGCAGCGGAAAGTCTACTTTTGCAAAGCTATTAACAGGATTATACCTGCCGGACGAAGGACAGGTGCTGGTTAATGGGCAAAGAGTGAATTCAAGAGAACTGGGCTCATACTTTTCTTCGGTTTACAGTGATTATCACCTCTTTGAAAAGCTTTATGGAATTGAATACAAGGACAAGCTTGATGACATAGAGAGATATCTTAAAATTCTTGGTATAGACAGTAAGGTTGAAATAAAGAACGGAGAATTCAGTACTCTCAAGCTGTCTTCCGGACAGAGAAAAAGACTTGCCCTTTTGGTAAGTTACCTTGAGGATCGACCGGCATATCTGTTTGATGAATGGGCTTCTGACCAGGATCCTGAATTCAGAATGTTCTTTTACAAAACCCTTCTTCCGGAGCTGAAAGCAAGAGGAAAAGCAGTAATAGCAATAACCCATGATGATAAATATTTTGATGAAGCGGATAAGATAATCAAAATGGACATGGGAAAGATAGTCAGCAGTATTATATCTGTTAACGTGTAATGGGGGAGTTGGAATGAAAAGATTAATAGCTGGATTAGTATGTATATTACTGGTTTTTCAGACTGCATGCACACAGGAAATATCAGTTACAAAAGGTACGTCAGATTTTAAAGGAAACGGTGTAGCTATAACAGATAAAGGAAACTATTTTGATGTAGCACTTGATTATACAAAAGGCTTAAGCCACAGGGATATTGGTAAGGAATTTGCCAGAGGAATACTTTCTGTTGTACCTGATTATGAAGCTCTGGTGGATTCATACATAGCGGAAAACCTTTTTAAAAGTGAATATAAGGAAGCTTTTTGGAGGGTAGATGATATAAAAACACAGATTGATAAAAAATACAGAGAAGAAATTGAAGGTATGTCGGAAGTGTTTTCCGGTGGTGATAAAAATGTCAGGGGAGACAACAAAATTTCAAAGGACGAGTTTTTTCTATTCAATTTATTCCTTGACGTTATAAGGTCTACACAGTGTAGTTTTGTATCAGTCTTTGGCTCACAAAGTTCAACTGGTAAAACAATTACCGGAAGAATTCTTGATTGGTATGGCGGTAACAAGAATCAATTACCCAGAATTCAGGCGGTTATGACAATAAAGAATAAGACAGGAAGCATATGTTCCATTGGGTACATGGGTTTTATGGGCATAATAACCGGATTTAATGACAGAAAGATATTTGCAGCTGTTCAAGAATCAACATCAGGAGCAGCATATTCTTCGGCGGGGAAAAGGTCTTATCCTCTGGATTTGAGATATGCATTGGAAAACACTGATAAAATGGAGACCACTATCGATTTTATGAAGGATGAAAATAAACAGTATGCGGTAAATCACTTGATTGTATTTTCTGACCCTGATGAGAGTAAAGTTCTGGAGAACAATTTCAGCGGAAGAGGTACAGGAGCAGGACGGGTAAAGCGTGCAGTAAGAACTGATGAATCTAAGCTAAACAAAGGTGTCACATGGGGAATAAAGGATGCGGTAGCTTCTGTAAATTCATTTATTTTGGAAGGCAGTACGGACAACCATACCAGAAATAAATTCAATACAAGAAGATGGAAATACATAAAAGAGCAGCTATCCGGCAGACAATCAAAGCTTTCTCCGGAGGATATCAAAAATATCATGACTTATACAAAAGGCTCACCAAGGGCTTTGCTGGATACAAGGTATCTGTATACTAAAGCAACCTTGAGTATGACTGTTTTTCAGCCAGATACACTTTCGCTGGAAATATATTTTGTGCCCAGAAATACGTTGAAAGTCCCTAATAAACCTACTTTTGAGAAAATAGCCGTATTTCAATAATACTAATTTAATAGGTGGTGAAAACAATGTATGCTTTTAAAACATTAATAGATTTAATTGTTGCAAGACAGGACGAAAAATTCAAGGGTATCACATTTATACTAAATGAAACGGAAGAACTTTTTGTTTCCTATGGACAACTGTACCATGGAGCAAGGACTCTGTTATACAATTTACAGACATCCGGCTTTAATAAAGGCGACGAAGTAATTTTTCAGATAGATAATAACAGACAATTCATGTTTGCCTTCTGGGCATGTATACTGGGCGGAATGATTCCCGTTCCGGTTACAACAGGAACAAATGACGAACACAAGCTAAAGCTGTTTAAGATATGGAATATATTAAAAAATCCCAAAATGCTGGCTTCTGACGATTTTTTTGCAAGACTCAAAAACTTCGGAGACAAAAACGGCTTATCTGAAGATGTTGACATAATGCAAACCAGAACCTTGAGCATGGAGAGGTTAGGGCAAACTGAAAGTTTAGGTCAAATTGCAGAAGCTGAGGAAAATGATATTGCATTCATTCAGTTTTCATCAGGCTCTACAGGCGACCCCAAAGGTGTGGTAATCACCCACAAGAATGTCCTGTATGATATAGGTGCGGTTATACGCTGGGTAAATATAAATTCAGAGGATTCAGGGCTGAACTGGATGCCCCTTACCCATGATATGGGCCTTATAGGTACACACATAAAGGATGTAATTGCATGTATAAACCAGTACAACATTGAGACACAGTTGTTTATAAGGCACCCTTCACTGTGGATACAAAAAGCCAGTGAACACAAGGTTACACTTTTGTACTCACCTAATTTCGGATACAAGCATTTTCTAACCTTCTTTAAACCTGAAGTTAGGAAGGATTGGGATTTGTCAAAGGTCAGGCTCATTTACAACGGTGCTGAACCCATATCTTATGAATTATGTGATGAATTCCTAGAAAAGCTGTCACCTTACGGATTAAATAGAAACTCAATGTATACCGTTTACGGTCTGGCTGAGGGAACAATTGCAGTAACATTTCCACGCCTTGGTGATGAAATGAGGTTTATAACCCTTGACCGTAATTACCTGAATATAGGTGACACTGTAAGAGAAATAAGCAAGGACGACGCCAGAGGCTGCAGCTTTGCTGATGAAGGCTATCCAATACATGATTGTTATGTCCGAATATGCGACATTGATAATAATGACATGGGTGAAAACAAAATCGGCTACATATGCATATCGGGTGCCAATGTGACATCCGGCTACTATAATAACGAGGAAGCAACCCGCAAAGCAATAACCCAAGATGGCTGGCTCAATACAGGCGATTTGGGTTTTATGAGAGATGGTAGACTTGTTATAACAGGACGTGCTAAAGATGTAATCTTTGTAAAGGGACAAAACTACTATTCCCATGATATTGAGCGTATCGCACAGGAAGCAGAGGGGATTGACCTCGGAAAGATTGTCGCCGTGGGAGCATTTAATGAAAAAATCAAATCAGATGAACTAATACTTTTTGTCCTATTTAAAATGAAGGCTGATAAGTTCATAGGAACAGTTCGCATTCTTAAAAAATTAATTAGTGAGAGAATGGGAATAGAAGTATCACAGGTCATTCCAATAAAGAGTATTCCAAAAACCACCAGCGGGAAAGTACAACGCTACAAGCTCCGGGAAAGCTACATTAACTGTGAATACGATACTATAAAGAAAGAAATAGAATTACTGCTAAAATCAGAAGAAGAAAGCAGGTCAATTGACGTACCTGAAAATGAAATACAGGAAAAACTGGTAAAGATATGGCAAGAGGTATTGGGTGTAAATAAGGTCGGCATAAAGGACAATATCTTTGAATTGGGTGGGGATTCTTTAAAGATAACCCAAATGGCCTCCCGCATAAGAGAAGAATTTGGAGTAGAACTGGAACAGACGCTTTTGTTTGAAAACCCTGCGCTTAACGTACTTGCTGAAATTATTGAAAAAGCGGATAAAATATCTGAAGATGAAAATACAATACAGCGTTTACAGGAGAAGGGTGCTTTACCCCTTTCATATGCTCAACAGCGTATATGGTTTCTTGACAGACTAAACGAAAACAGTTCCCAATATATTTTATATACAGGCCTTAACATAAAGGGAAGCCTACAGGATGATTTGCTTTTGAAGAGTTTTAATACAATCATAGAAAGACATGAAAGCTTGAGAACCTCCTTTTTTGAAGAAGATGGACAGCCTGTACAAACAGTAGAAGAAGGAGTCCAAATGGGCCTGCCTTTTATAAGCCTTGCAGAAATACCATTAGAAAGCAGAAGACAAGAAGCAATAATTCTTGCGAAAGAGGAAATAAGCTATCCCTTTGACTTGAGTAAAGCACCTCTTATAAGAGGAAAATTGTTTCAAATTGAAAAAGACGAATACGTTCTGATTCTGGCAGCTCATCATATAGTATTTGATGGGTGGTCTTTCAAGGTACTGCTAAAAGAATTGGAAATTTTATATAATTCCTATTTACAAAATGAAAATTATGTTTTGCCGGAACTAAAAATCTCATATTCTGATTATGCTTGCTGGCAAATAGACAGATACAAGGAAAATACCATACAGAAACAGATTGTCTATTGGAAAGAGAAGCTAAGTGGAAAACTTCCTGTACTAGAACTGCCTTTTTCAAAACAAAGGCCCACTGTGCAAACCTATAACGGTTCAAATTTTAGATGCAGTCTTTCACAAGAACTGTATGAAAACCTCAAGAATGCGGCGGAACAGGAAGGCGCCACACTTTATATGATTTTATTAGCAGCCTTTAAGTTTTTACTTTTTAAATATACCGGACAAGAAGATATAATCATAGGTTCACCTGTAGCAAACCGAAATCGTTCCGAGCTGGAACCAATGATAGGTTTCTTTACTAACAACCTGATCATCAGGACAGCTTTTAACGAGAATAACAGTTTCCGTGAACTATTGAGAAATGTTAGAAATGTTACCCTTGAAGCATACTCTAATCAGGATGTTCCTTTTGAAAAAATAGTTGAAGAACTGAGTGTGGAACGTGACATGAGTCGCAATCCCATTTTTCAGGTGTTTTTCAGCCTTCAGGATAATCCTGTACGGTCAGCAAGGCTGCGTGGCATGAGTATTTCAAGTATTAATATAGAGGGTGACACAGCAAGGTTTGATCTTTCTGTTGATATTAACGACAACGGGTCGGGCCTTGAGGTAAATTTTGAATTTAATACCGACTTATTTGATGCAGACACTATAAAACGAATGGCAGGTCATTACACTCATATATTGGAAAATTTGACTGCAAATTTCGAAACAAAAATCAAACAGTTTGATATTTTAAGTTTGAAAGAGAGTAAAACCTTACTGGAAGGCTGGAACAATACCCGTGTGGATTTTGATAGTGATTTGTGGACAAGACTGTTTGAGGACAAGGTATTAAGCAATCCTGAAGCCATTGCTGTAGTAAAGGGAGATGAAAAACTTTCCTACGGTGAACTTGACAAAAGGGCCAATCAGCTTGCAAATTACCTTGTATTACTTGGAGTAAGCTCTGAATCCATAGTAGGTATATATATGGATCGTTCCATAGATATGCTTACGGCTTTAGTCGCTGTCCACAAGTCAGGTGGAGCATACCTACCTATGGACCCCGTTTTTCCAAAGGATAGGCTGGAGTTTATGCTGGATAATGCGCAGGTTCCAATCATTTTGACTGACTCTATAATCAAGGATACACTGCCTTTAAACAAAGCAAAAATTATCTGCGTCAGTGAACAATGGAAGGAAATATCGGAACAAAGCTCTGAAAAATCTGAAAACAGAGCGACAACAGATAATCTGGCATATGTAATATATACTTCAGGCTCCACTGGAAATCCTAAGGGTGTGCAAATTGAACACCGTGCATTTACAAACTTCTTATTATCAATGGGTACAAGTACAAATATATGTGAGAAGGACAGACTACTGGCTGTAACTACTCTTTCATTTGACATTGCAGGACTTGAAATGATGCTGCCATTAGTAACAGGTGCCTCAGTAGTAATTGCAGGTAGGGATGAAGTAATAGACGGAGAAAAACTTATAGATCTTATAGACAAGCATGATATTACATTTATGCAGGCAACTCCTGCTACATGGCGAATGCTAGTAGAAGCACAATGGCAGGGTAATAATAAACTCAAAATACTCTGCGGAGGAGAAGCATTGCCAAGAGATTTGGCAAATGAGTTGATGGACAGATGTTCATGCCTATGGAATGTTTACGGGCCAACAGAGACTACAATATGGTCTACTATGATGCAGTTAAACTCAAAAGAAGGCCCGGTATCCATAGGGAAACCAATTGCAAATACAACGGTATATATACTTGATAATGAAATGAAACCAACTCCTGTAGGGGTTCCGGGAGAACTATATATAGGTGGAGCAGGCCTAGCAAGGGGATATTTAAAACTTCCGGAGTTGACCCGGGAAAAATTTATTCAAAATCCATTCAGCGACGAAGAAGGTTCCAGATTATATAAAACAGGAGATATTGTCAGGTTTATGCCTGATGGAAATATAGAATTTGTAGGTCGTGGTGATCATCAGGTCAAAATACGGGGGTTCCGCATAGAATTAGGTGAGATAGAGACACTTCTAAACCAAAATCCTCTGATAAGTCAGAGTGTAGTTGTATGCAGAGAAATATTAACAGGTGAAAAAGCCCTTATAGCCTATGTAATCCCAAAAACAAAGGAAACAGCTGATAGCATATTAAGGGAGTATCTGAGAGGCAGACTGCCGGATTATATGATACCTTCGTATTTTGTATTGCTGGATGCTTTCCCCATGACACCGAACAATAAGATAGACAGAAAAGCTTTACCAATACCTGAAAAAGCAGCTCATGGAGCAAACTCAGACATGATACAGCCGTCAAATGATGTGCAAAAAACAGTATCAGACATATGGAAAGAGGTTTTGGGGCGAGAAGCCATAGGACTCAATCAGAATTTCTTTGATTTGGGAGGACATTCTTTACTTTTAGCAAAAGTACGCAGCAAAATATTTAAAACTATGAATATAGATTTACAAATTATGGACCTGTTTAATTATCCTACAGTTAACACACTGTCAGAATATCTTGAACAGAGGTTGGGCAAAAAAACAGCGGTTATAAGCAACAAAACAATTAAGCCAGAAACGATTTCTCCAAAAAGCAATGACATAGCAGTAATAGGTATGAGTGCAAGAGTCCCCGGAGCAAAGAATATAGATGAGTTCTGGACAAATCTCTGTCAGGGAAGGGAATCAATAACACGTTTCAGTGACCAAGAGATAATAGCAGAGGGCATAGCCCCCGAACTTTTAAAAAAGCCGGAATACGTGAAGGCTTGGGGTGTTTTAGAGGATGCTGACAAATTTGATGCACAGTTTTTCGGCTTTAATCCAAGAGAAGCGGAAATACTTGACCCTCAGCAGAGAGTATTCCTTGAAGAAGCGTGGAAGGCAATGGAAGACGCAGGCTGTGATTCAGAAAGATTCAGCGGTTCAATAGGAACCTTTGCAAGCGTCGGCATGAATACATATATAAAAAATCTTACAGAAGACAATGAAATTGGAAATGTGGCAAATAATTATCAGATAATGATAAATAACGATAAGGACTTTCTTGCTACCAGGGTAGCATATAAATTAAATCTGGAAGGGCCCGGAATGACCGTTCAGACCGCCTGCTCATCCTCAATGGTTGCGGTACATCTTGCTTGCAAGAGTCTTTTGAATAAAGAATGTGATATGGCCTTGGCAGGTGGTGTAAGCATAAGACTTCCGCAAAAAACAGGTTATCTGTATCAGGAAGGAATGATACTGTCACCGGATGGACATTGCAGAGCCTTTGACGAAAAAGCAAAAGGTACGGTAGGAGGAAACGGTGCGGGAGTAGTTGTTCTAAAAAGGCTGGAGGATGCTTTGTCACAAGGGGATAACATCTGTGCAGTAATAAAGGCAACTGCGGTCAACAACGACGGTTCGCTGAAGGTAGGTTATACTGCCCCAAGAATTGAAGGTGAAGCGGGAGTTATTGCAAAGGCACAGGAACTTGCCGGAGTAAGTCCTGACACCATTACATATATCGAGGCCCACGGAACGGGGACACCACTTGGAGACCCTATAGAAATAGAAGCACTGGAAAAGGTGTTTAATGAAAAAACTGACAAGAAAAAGTATTGTGCAGTTGGTTCCGTCAAAACAAACATAGGCCATCTTGATGCAGCATCAGGGGTAATAGGTCTTATAAAAACAGTTCTTTCCATCAAGAACGGTAAAATACCCCCAAGTATTAATTTTGATAAGCCCAATCCCAAGTGTAATTTTGAAAACGGGCATTTCTATGTAAATGCAAAACTCTCTGAATGGAAAACTGATGGGATACCACGCAGAGCAGGAGTAAGCTCCTTTGGAATCGGGGGCACAAATGCACATGCAGTTCTGGAAGAAGCACCTATTAAAAAATATGTAGCTTCTAAAAATACAAAGCATTTATTAATATTTTCAGCTAAAACTCCAAGTGCTCTAAAAAGGATGGCAGCAAACTTTGCATTACACTTGAAAGAAAATTCAGATATAGATATGAGCGATGCGGCATATACGTTGAAACTGGGACGCAGAGAGTTTGAGTACAAGTGCTGTCTTGTTTGCAATACAAGAGAAGAAGCAATAGAAGCTATAGAAAACGATAATTTGACATATGGAGACGGAATAAAAAGTGAAAAAAGCTATAATGCAGCAAACTTAAAGGAATACACAGAAGAAGAATTAGGGATTTTCTGGCTGCAAGGTGAAAAAATAGATTGGAATAGCTTATATGAAGGACAGGTAAGAAACAAAATTAATCTTCCCGTATATCCCTTTGAAGGACAATCCTATTGGGCAAAATCCCAAAAAGCCGGTAAGAAGGATATCAAGGATTATTTTTATACACAGTTATGGAAACAGACAGTTAACAGTATTCCATCAGAGCTGACACCGCCTGAGAATATGAAATCCATACTGGTACTGTCTGAAAAAAGTAACTTTGTAAATAAATTTGTTGAGCTTCTAAGAGAATCAGGAGCCAATGTCATTGAGGCTAATCCGAAACAGCAGCAGGACTATGATACCTTGCTATCAGAAATGAAAAATCAAGGCAACTTACCGGACAGAATTATTAACATGCTTGGTATTTCAAATGAAAACCGAGGCAAGGATCTTTTCTACAGCATGTTGTTCATGACAAAAGCGTTGGGTAAACAGGAGTTAAAAAAAGAATCAACTATTATTGTTCTCACAAACGGTATGCAAAAAATATTCGGCGAATCCGTTATGTATCCTGAAAAAGCTTTAGTACTGGGCCCTTGTAGAGTAATTCCAAAAGAATATGAAAATATCAAGTGCAGAAGCGTCGATTTTATGCTTTGTGAAGAGGGCAGTTCTTTTGAAAGGGAGCTGTTGGAGCAACTTTTATATGAAGCCTATAGCGATTCCGAAGATACCACAATAGTGTACAGAGGGGAAAGCCGTTGGATTCAAAGTTTTGACAAATTGGAACTACAAAATACACAAAAGTCTGTACTTCAAATAAAAAATAAAGGAACTTATATTATAACAGGCGGATTGGGCGGAATCGGACTGGTTTTGGCAGAATACCTTGCCGAGAAGGAAAAGGTAAATCTTGTACTTGTGGCTCGTTCTTCCTTCCCTGAAATGGATAAGTGGGATGAATGGCTGGAAAATAAGGAGAGTACTGACAAAACATCCATAAAAATAAGAACATTAAAAAATATAAGGGAACTTGGATCGGAAATTCTCATTTGCCGTGGAAATGTTGACAATATGGAAGAAATGACAAGAGTATGTCAACAGGTTAAGAATCAATTTGGAAAAATCGATGGAGTAATTCATGCAGCCGGAAATCCCGGGGGCGGTATGATTCAGATAAAGGAAGAAAGCTTTGTTGAAAATGTATTAGCACCAAAGGTCACTGGAACACAGGTGTTATATGAAGTATTAAAGGACTGCAAGCCGGATTTCTTTATTATGAGTTCATCTCTTAACTCCATAACAGGAGGCTTTGGACAAGCAGACTACAGTGCCGCGAATAATTTTATGGATGCATTTGCAATTGCCCACGATTCAAGGCACGGAACACGTTTTGTATCAATCAACTGGGACAGGTGGCCGGGAGTGGGTATGGCTAAAGGCAATAAAAAATCTATTCACCCTTTATTAGATAAAAAGCTATCCCAATCCCCGAATAAAGCTATTTATTTATCACGGTTTAATCCTAAAAAGGACTGGGTACTACGTGAACACCTTGTAATGGGAATCCCTACAATAGCGGGAACTACATATATTGAAATGGCAAGAGCTGCTTTTGCAGATATAAACGGAGATAAACCTGTTGAATTTTCAGATGTGACCTTCTTAACTCCAATGGCGGTTAGGGAGAATGAAGAACAGGATGTTTTAACAATTATAGAAAGGAACGGAACATATTACGAATTTAAAATAGTAAGCAGACTACATTCAAACACAGAGGATAATCCGTGGAAGGAACATGCGCGGGGGAAGATTGCAGCTGCAATTGACCCGGAAGTTAAACAAATTGATATTTCAGAATCAGCAGACATATTTAATCAGGAAGCATTTGATTACATAAATAAAGATATTAAAGAATTTATAAGTTTTGGGAGCAGGTGGAGGACACTGAAAAGGCTTGGTTTCCACGGTAGAAAAGGAATTGCAGAGATAGAATTGTCCCCGGAATTTATAGATGATTTATATTACTTTAATATACATCCTTCTCTTTTGGATGTTGCTACCGGTTCGGTAAGGCTGGCATCCAAAAGAAATTTTCTTCCTGTTTCGTATGGGAAGATAATTGTAAAACAAAGATTACCTAAAAAAATCTATGCAAATATAACATTCAGGGATGAATACGATGCACCCAATGAAATAATAACCTGTGATATAGATGTTGTGGATGAAAAAGGTGTTCAGCTAATTGAAATAAAGAATTTTTCCATGAGGCATATTACAGACGAGAGCAGTGAAAACATAAAGAACAGAAAACAGAATTTACATACATTTACAGAGGACGCTGAAGTGTACAACAGCTTAATAACAAATTCAAAAAGCGACAATATTATGGATTCGGGACTGACTACGGATGAAGGTAGAATGATATTTGAAAAAATAATGTCAGGGCAGTATTTCAATACTCAGGTTATTGTATCCACAAAAGATATAAAAGAGGCAATAAACAACGCAGCCTACATAAGCAAAAAGAGTAATACTTTTATTACCGAGAATGACGAACACAAAACATTACATCCAAGACCTGACCTTCCCAATGCCTATTCGCTACCTAAAAGCGAGGCTGAAAAAAGGCTTGTACCAGTATGGCAAAACCTTCTCGGCATAGAAGGGGTAGGAATTCATGATGAGTTTTTTGCACTGGGTGGTGACTCTCTTCTTTTGGTGCAGCTTCATACAAAAATAAAAGAAATATTCCCGACAGATTTGGCTGTTGTTGATTTATATAAATACAATACAATAGCACTTCTGGCTTCAAAGCTTGAGGTTGTAAACCATCAGGAAGAAAAGCCGAGCTTTAAACGCATAAATGAAAGGGTCAGCAAACAGCAAGAAAGATTAAAGCAAAGAAAACAAAGGATGATGATACAGAGGGGAGAGACTCATTAATGGGTAATTTTGAAGAAAACGGTTCCATGGACGGTGCAATAGCCATAATAGGTATGGCAGGCCGTTTCCCGGGTGCTAATAATACGGACGAGTTCTGGGAGAATCTATATAAAGGTGTGGAGTCTGTTAAATTTTTTAAACACGATGACCTGGTAAAGATGGGTATAGACGAACATCTGCTGGATAATCCCAAATATGTTGCAGCTGATGCTATTTTGGACGGAATGGACATGTTCGATGCAGAGTTTTTTGACTATTCCGCAAGAGAAGCCGAAATTATGGATCCACAGCACCGCTTGTTTTTAGAGAGTGCATGGGAGGTGCTTGAAAGTGCCGGATATAATTCCGACCTGTATGATGGACGAATCGCGGTCTATGCCAGTGCAAATCTAAGCGGTTACATGGTAAGAAACCTGTATTCCAATCCGGGACTGGTTGAAAGTCTTGGTTCCTTCAAAATAATGATAGCAAACGGACAGGATTTCCTTGCAACAAAGGTTTCCTACAAAATGAATTTAATGGGGCCAAGTGTCAATGTTAATACTCTTTGTTCATCATCTATGGTAGCAGTTCACTACGCTTGTCAGAGTCTAAACAATTTTGAGTGTGATATTGCTATGGCAGGAGGCGTAAGCTTTCAGGTGTCCAGAAACGAGGCCTTCTTTTATCAGGAAGGCGGCATAGGCTCTGCCGACGGACATTGCCGTGCCTTTGACTCCAAAGCCAATGGAACGGTAAGCGGAAGCGGATTGGGTGTAGTTGCCCTGAAGAGATTGGAAGATGCAATAGCTGATGGAGATTATATACATGCTGTTATAAAAGGGACAGGCATTAATAATGATGGTTCCTCAAAGAATAGCTATACTGCTCCAAATGTAGACGGTCAAGCGGAATGTATTGCCGAAGCAATAGAAATGTCAGGTGTAAACCCTGAAACCATTACATACATAGATGCCCACGGAACAGGTACAAACCTGGGAGACCCCATTGAAATAGCCGCTTTGACCAAGGCATTCAGAGCTTATACCGATAAAAAGGGATTTTGTGCCATAGGTTCGGCAAAGACCAATATAGGGCATCTTGTGAATGCCGGCGGATTGGCCAGTATGATAAAAACAATACTTTCCATGAAACACAGGGTAATACCGGCAAGCCTTAATTTTGAGGAGCCAAATCCAAAGATAGACTTTGTAAATAGTCCCTTTTATGTAAATAGTGAAATTTCAAAATGGGAAGCAGAAGGGTTTCCACTAAGAGCAGGTGTTAGTTCTTTTGGAATCGGAGGCACCAATACTCATGTTATTCTGGAGGAAGCTCCTTCTACGGAATCATCTGAAGTATCACAAAGACCTTACCAATTGATTTCACTAGCAGCAAAGACAGAAACAGCACTGGAAAAAATGACACAAAACCTTGTTGAACATATAAAGAATAATCCTGACTTGAATTTGGCTGACATAGCATTTACGCAGCATGTAGGCAGAAGGAGCTTCAATCACCGTAGAATTGTAGTATGTAAAGACCTTGAAGATTTGGCAAAGAAATTAAGTAATTCTGCCTCCGATAATGTTATCTCATACTTCCAGAAACACAAGGATAGACCGATTGTATTTATGTTTCCCGGTGATGCAAAATACATAAAAGAGTGCGGTGAATTGTACAAGACAGAAGAAAAGTTCAGAAATACTGTGGACTACTGTGCAGACCTTTTGATACCTCTGATGGACATTGACATCCGAACAGTACTTGGCTCCGGCAATTATATTAACGTCAACCAAACCATTGAAAGAGCGGCTGTATTTGTTGCACAGTATTCAATGGCAAAACTACTGCAAGAGTCTGGTTTGAAACCTGAAAGCATGATAGGGGAAGGTATGGGAGAATATGTTGCCGCATGTATTTCAGAAGTTCTTAGCCTTGAAGATGCATTGAGAATTGCTGCTTCCGAAGAAAAGGATTTTCCGGGCATTCTCTCGGAAATCAGTTTAAATGCACCTCAGATACCCTTCGTATCATCTTTGAGTGGGAAATGGATAGAGGCTTCCTCAGCCACAAGTACTGATTACTGGTTGAAACAGCGTAACAGCACCTTGTCAGCTCAAGACTTGGAGGAAATTCTTTCTGATGATGAAAGTATTTTTGTTGAAATCGGTAACGGGAAAAGATTCTTGTCGGAAGTCAAAACTTCTTTGATTTCAGTTCAGATTGAAAATAAAAGTTCTTCTGTGGCATTCATGGAGTGTATGGGAAAGATATGGGTTTACGGAGTAAAAGTTGACTGGAATAAATTCTATGAAGAAGAAAAGAGACATCGCATTCCACTTCCTACCTATCCTTTTGAAAGACAAAGGTATTGGATTGAACCGGGGGCAAGAAATGATAACAAGAAGGAGCAGGAGTTCCCGGTTACTGCTAAATCTGAAATAGATGACAAGTTGCTTACTGAATTCAGTAAGGCAAGCATTGCCGTCTCCATAGAGCTAAATGAAAACACATTCGGCTCAGAAACACATGCCCCAAAGATAAAACAAATAGAAGAAATGCTTTTGTTCAAAGAAAAACTTGAAAAATTATGCTCTGAATTTGAGGGCAAAATAAACGTTTCACCGCTTGTACTAAAAGGTTCAGAAAAACTCTCAGGCAGTGATTTGGACGGCTTTGAAAAACTTAGTAAAAGGCCTCGTCCCGATATGGATGTACCATATGTGGAACCCTCAAGTGAAGTTGAAAAAGTAATTGCGGAGCATTGGAAAAAGGTTCTTGGCTTTGAAAAGCTGGGAATACACGACGATTTCTTCGAGCTTGGAGGTCATTCGCTGATTGCTGCTGCCGTTGCATCAGATTTAAGTAAGGTATTCAATATCCAGATACCAATGACAAAACTATTGGAGGCTACAACAATAGCCGATGTTGCAGAAATGATTGAAACCTTCCGTTGGGCTATGCAAGGAGAAGGTGAGACGGCAACTGCCGAGGAGGACATGGAAGGCGGAACAATATAATTCTTAGGAGGTGGTTAAAGTGTCTGTAATGCAATTTCTGTCAAGATTGCGAAATATGGGAATTAATTTATGGCTGGACAAGGATGAATTAAAGTATCAGGCTCCAAAGGGAGTAATGAACAAAACATTACTTGCTGAAATATCTCAAAATAAGAATGAAATAATAGAATTTCTTAAACAATTAAAAATGGAAGCAAGTTCAAATAAAGAACAAATTCTACAGGCTCCCAGAGATGGCAAAACTGAATTTCCACTCTCCTATTCACAGCAGTCCATGTGGTTTTATGACCAGCTTGTAAAGGGAAATCCCGCATTTAATATATCAAATGCCGTAAAAATAACCGGGGATCTTAACATTAATGCCTTGGAAAATGCAATAAATGAACTGGTAATAAGACACGAAGCCTTGAGAACTACCTTCAGAAGTACTGACGGAAATCCAGTTCAGAAAGTAAAAGCAGAAATAAAAGCAGAGCTATGCAAAACACATCTGGAGAATACCGGTGGTGAAACCCGGCTAAAAGACCTTTTAAAAGAGGAAGCAAGGCGGGTATTCAATCTGGAAACAGGTCCTTTGTTCCGTTTCCATCTATTTATACTTGGTGAAGAAGAATATGTATTAACTATGGTAATTCATCACGTAATATCCGATGGCTGGTCAAATACGGTATTGGTTGGAGAGCTGTTTACTTTATACAAAGCGGGTATACAAGGCGTGTTTCACGGACTGCCAATGCCTTCAGTACAATTTGCTGATTATGCATACTGGGAAAGAAACAGGCTGCAAGGAGAATTGCTGGAAACTTTGTTGGGCTACTGGGAAAAACAGCTGGCAAATACAAGCACCTTAGTACTTCCACTGGATCGTGAAAGGTCTACTATACGAGCTTTTGAGGGTGGATATGAACCTGTTGTAATATCCCCTGAACTTACAAAAAAAATAAATACTGTTTGTAAAAATAAAAGTGTGACCCAGTTCATATTGATTCTTGCTGCCTTTAAAACTTTGCTTTACAGGTACTCGGAGCAGCAGGATATTTGTATAGGTACTGTTGTAGCAAACAGAAACAGAAAAGAGCTTGAGCGTGCAGTAGGTTTTTTTATGAATACTCTTGCATTGCGTACCCAAATTGAAGGGGACAGCAATGTTGCGGAAATACTGGAGAGAGTAAAGAAAACCACTTATGATGCATTTATATATCAGGAACTGCCTTTTGACAAGATGGTGGAGGAGCTTAAACCACTCAGAGAGGATGGCGTAAATCCTTTTTTTCAGGTTATGTTTATACTGCAAAACACTCAAAAAGTGGATTTCGAACTACCCGGAGTAAACTTGCAGCCACTTGATATTGAAAGCGGTATGGCTCCATTTGATTTAAGACTGCAATTGACTGAAACACAGGAAGGATTAAAGGGAGGCTTTGACTATAACCTTTCAATTTTTGATTCCTCTACCGTCAGAGATATGGTAAGGCATTTGATTTCCACATTAGAATGCATAGTTGAAAACCAGGAGCAAAAAATTAATCAGCTTTCCATATTTACTCATGAGGATATTATAAACCTACATAAGCTGAAAATAGCTGTTGCAGCAACCTTTACAGCTGAACCTGTGGAAGCTTATATAAATTGGTGGTGCAAACAATTCGGTATTAAGAATGAGGTGGTTTTTGCACCGTATAATCAGGTATTTCAGCAGCTTTTAGATGAAACAAGCCTGATTACCGTAAATGACGGTATCAATATAATGCTAATCCGTTTTGAAGATTGGCTAAGAAACAATATGTCAGACGACGCTGAACAGATAAAAAAACTTGAAGAGAACTATAGCAATCTTTTGACTATTTTGAAATCTAAAGCAAAGAGAATACCTTATTTTGTAGCAGTTTTTCCTGTCTCCCGATATTCGAATATAAGTCAAAGAGTCAGTAATTACATTGAAGATATGAACAATAGATGGAAACTGGCTTTAGAGGATATGGAAAATGTATATGTAATGGACTGTAGAAATCTGGATGAGCAGTTTGTTATTGATACCGTGTTTGATTCCTTAAAAGATACGGAAGCACATATGCCTTTTAGTGATATGTATTTCAGCGCTTTGGGGACATTTGCTGCCAGAAAAATATGTACTTTTAGAAAGCAGAATTTCAAGGTTATAGTACTTGATTGTGACAATACCCTATGGAAAGGTGTATGTGGCGAAGAAGGAGCACTGGGGGTTATAATAAGTGAACCCTTTAAGAGCTTACAGGAGTTTATGTTGGAACGTTACAGGGAAGGTATGCTTCTGGCCCTTTGCAGTAAAAACAATGAAGCGGATGTATGGGAGGTATTTGACAGCAACAAGGGAATGTTGCTCAAAAAGGAGCATTTTGTGTCATGGAGAATCAACTGGCAGTCAAAGTCAGATAACATAAGAGAAATTGCCCATGAGCTTAATCTAGGAATTGACAGTTTTATTTTTATAGACGACAGTCCTATGGAATGTAGTGAGGTAATGATGAAACTGCCGGAGGTGTTAACACTTAAACTACCTGAAACTGAGTTACAAATACCGGAATATTTACAGCATGTTTGGGCCTTTGATAGATTCAAAGTTACCTCGGAGGACGCCCAAAGAACACAAATGTATATAGCCGAAAAGGAAAGAAAACAAATGGAGGCCAGTGTTCATTCTCTTGACGGTTTTATACAGGGTCTTGAACTTAAAATGAGTATGAACCCCATAGAGGATTCACAATACATGAGAGCAGCACAACTGACTCATAGAACTAATCAGTTCAATCTTAGCACTATAAGAAGAACAGAGGAAGAATTAAGGCTGCTTACAAGTTTGCCGGGTTACAAATGCCATGTAATAGAAGTAAGCGACAGATTTGGTGATTACGGACTTGTAGGTGTAGTAATATCAAAGGAAAACGGGCACAAGCTGTTAATAGACACATTCTTGTTGAGTTGCAGAGTATTGGGAAGAAGGATTGAAGATGCAATACTTGTTGGTCTTAAAAAGCTGTGTAATAAAACAGGTGCAAAGGTACTTGAGGCGGATTTTCGACCTACTGAAAAAAACATGCCCTTTAAGAGTTTTCTTGAAAAGAGTGGTTGGAAAAGTATTGAAGAAGGTTGCGGATTCAGTAAATACCATTTGGATATTGAAGCAATATCTGAACATGACAATCTGATTGAATGCTACTATGATTCTAAATTTGAGACTTCAATAAAGTCCAAAGAAGTAGCAAATTGTAAATATGAACCTGTTTACATAAAACGGGACAAGGAATGCAATTCAGTTAATAATGACTGGAAAGTTTTTGCGGTAAACAAGGAAGCGCTTCTCCATAAAGTATTTCTGCTACCTCTTGAACATGCTTCGGGGGAACTACTTACAAAACTGCCGGTTGAGGGAGCAGGTAAAGTCAATAAACCTATCGGGAACATAAATGAAGAGTATAAAGCACCCGGCAATAAGACTGAAAAAATACTGGCTCAAATATGGCAGGAGATACTTGGAGTTGAGAAAATAGGAGTAAATGACGATTTCTTTAGGCTGGGGGGACACTCCCTTACTGCTGTTTCCATAATTTCAAGACTCAGAGATAGATTTCATAAGCACATACCTCTCCAATGGATTATAGAAAACAGAACAATAGCTCAACTGGAAAAATTAATAGGAGAAATTGAAGAAAAAGATAATGCAGACGATGAACAAGACCTTATATCCAGGGTTTGCGACGGAACGAAAGAATTTCCTCTTTCCTTTTCACAACAATCTATGTGGTTTTATGATCAGCTGAACAAGGGGAATGCAGTTTTCAATTTGTCCAGTGCTGTACGTATAAGCGGCGGACTGAATATCGAAATACTTAAACAAACACTGGAAAATGCAGTCATGTCACATGAAGCTTTAAGAACAACATTCAAGAGCATAAACGGAAGTCCTGTTCAGGTGATAAATGATAGCGTTGACGTGAAAATCAATGAAATTGACTTGACCTACCTGACAGCAGATAACGAAGGAGATATCAGAGAACTATTAAAGCAAGAGGCACGTTATATATTTGATCTGGAAAAAGGACCATTGTTCAGATTCTGCCTTTTTTTACTCAACGAAAATGAATATATTTTTTCAATGACAACACATCACATAGTATCTGACGGCTGGTCAAATACAATAATAGTCGAAGAATTTTTACGAAATTACAGTCAGCTTGCCAATAGGCAAGATATAGAAGTAAAATCACTGCCCATAAGGTTTGCAGATTACGCTATATGGGAAAGGAACAGATTTTCGGGGGACAGGCTGGATACGCTTATGGGATATTGGAAAAACCAGCTTGAAAATCCAACAACACTAGAACTTCCCACCGATAAGGCCAGACCTAAAAATCGTACATATGAGGGCGGTTATGAGAGCATTGTTATTCCTGAAAAACTAGTGCCTGAACTAAGGAAACTTTCAAATGACCAGGGTGTAACCATGTTTATGCTGATGCTTGCGGCATTTCAGACACTTTTGCACAGGTATTCGGGACAAAATGACATTTTTACGGGTACGGTAGTTGCAAACCGAAATAGAGCTGAAATTGAAAATACAGTGGGGCCTTTCATAAATACACTGGTTCTTAGAACTGATTTTGAGGAGGACCCTGACTTTATAAGCCTTATATCAAAAGTTAAAAAAACTACTCTTGAGGCGTATGAGCATCAGGAACTGCCCTTTGATAAAATGCTGGAAGAAATGAGGCTGGAACGAGACTTAAGCAGGGCTCCTTTATTTCAGGTTATGTTTATACTCCACAACAACAAGAAAGCTGAACTGGAACTTGACGGAATAAAAATAGAAGAAATAGATGTCGCAAGCGATATGGCTCCTTTTGATTTAAGATTGCAACTAACAGAGACAGAAAAAGGTATAAAGGGCGGGTTTGACTATAACATATCGCTATTTGAGCCAGCAACAGTTAAAGCAGTATCACAGCATCTGATAAAATTACTTGAAAACATAGTACAAAAGCCTAATGAGAAGGTTTCCAGACTTGAATATATTACAGAAACAGAAAAGAGACAGATATTATCACACTTTAATAATACTAATTCAGCTTTTCCCGATAACAAGGTTATTTATCAATACTTGGAGGAACAGGACTCGGCAGATTCTAAGAATACAGCAGTAATATTTAATAATAAAAAAATGAGCTACGGTCAACTCAACGACAGAGCAAACATCCTTGCAAGGCTTCTCCAAGAAAAAGGTGTAGAACGGGACAGTATTGTAGCAGTAATGATGGAACGTTCACTCGAGATGATAATAGCAATAATGGCCATACAAAAAGCAGGAGGAGCATATCTACCGGTGGACCCGCATTTTCCTGGGGATAGAATAGAATATATACTGGAAGACAGTCAAACAAGTATATTGCTTACTCACAAGGAGTTTGGAGATTTAAAAATTCCGGAAAACATAAAAAAGATAAATCTTGATTTAGTTGATTTATCCAATGGAGAAAAATCAAATCTACCAATAATAGCAACTCCTGAGAATATTGCATATGTAATTTATACATCAGGCTCCACAGGAAAGCCTAAAGGAACGCTGATAGAACACAGGTCTCTTGTGAATAGGCTGAACTGGATGCAGAAAAAATATCCTTTAGATAAAAACGATATTATACTGCAAAAAACACCTTATACTTTTGATGTTTCTGTATGGGAAATGTTCTGGTGGTCTATGGTGGGAGCCAAGGTATGTTTTCTTGAGCCCGGAGCTGAAAAAGACCCTGAAAAGATTGTGGAAGCTATTGAAAAAAACAAAATTACAGTTATTCATTTTGTGCCATCGATGCTAGGTATATTTCTGGAATATCTTAAACAAACGGGTGAAGCATCAAGGGTTGCAGGACTGAAACAGGTTTTTGCCAGTGGAGAAGCATTAACACCGTCACAGGTAAGTATTTTCAAGTCACTGCTTTCAAAAATTGGAACGAAACTTGCAAACCTTTACGGGCCTACGGAAGCAACAATTGATGTATCCTATTTCGACTGCGATTCAGAAACAGAACTTGATTCTGTTCCAATAGGAAAGCCTATTGATAATACAAAGCTGCTTATAATGGACAAAAATATGCAGCTCCAACCTGTGGGCGTGGCAGGAGAGCTATGCATCGGCGGTATCGGTCTGGCAAGAGAGTATCTGAACAAACCTGAGTTGACAAATGAGAAATTTGTACAAAATCCATATCAGCCAAACCAGAGGCTTTACCGTACCGGTGACCTGGCAAAGTGGAGACGGGACGGAAATATTGAGTACTTGGGGAGAATGGATTTTCAGGTTAAAATACGAGGACTGAGAATTGAACTTGGTGAAATAGAAAAGCAATTAACGGCTCATCCGTCAGTAAAAGAGTGTGTGGTAGTTGCATGGAGAAAAGGCGAGGGTGATATACAGTTGGTAGCATATGTAGTATGTGAAAACGGTATGAGAGTGGAGCAAGGAGATATTCAGTCATTCCTCGAAAAGAGTCTACCCGAATATATGGTTCCAAGAATATATGTTTTCATGGAAGTAATGCCTTTATCATCCAATGGGAAAATAGACAGGAAGGCACTTCCCACTCCTGTAATTGTAACTGACAGAGTTTATACAGCTCCAAGAAATGATACGGAAAAACAGTTAGCAGATATATGGCAGAAGATACTGGGTATAAGAAGAATTGGAGTAAACGACAATTTCTTTGATATCGGCGGTGATTCCCTAAAAGCAATGGAAACAATCATATTACTTAAAAAACAGGGATTACAGTTAGAAATAAAAGACTTGTTCGAAGGTCAGACAATAGGAAATCTAAGCGGTCTGGTAAAGTATTCCACAAAGACTGAAGCAGAGGAACCCGTTACCGGGGAAATAGGCTTGATTCCTACCCAGAAAGGATTTTTCAGAAAAACAAAGACGGAAATAAATCACTGGAACATATCCGTAATGATGTACAGAAAAGACAGGCTTGATGAAGATATTATAAAAAAGACTTTTACCAAAATAATAGAACAGCATGATGCACTTAGAATAAATTTCAGAATTGACGGAGAAAAGGTAATCCAATACAACAGAGACATAGACGTTGAGTTATTTGACATAAACATATTTGACTGTATAGCTGACAAAGATGATACAACCAATATGGATAATATGGCCTATGCTTTACACAGGAGCATGAGACTTACAGAAGGCCCACTTGTAAAACTGGCGCTTTTCAGACGCCATGACGGAGACCATTTGCTGCTTGTGATACATCACCTGCTTTGCGACGGGCTATCACTTATGACAATATTAGAGGATGCAGCCGCAGTGTATAATCAGCTCCAAAGAAATGAGCCCATATCGCTTCCACCAAAAACTTCTTCCTTAAAGGATTGGTCGGAGAAAATATATGCTTATTCCAACAGCAGTGAATTACTTAAAGAAATTGATTACTGGAGAAAAATAGAAAACACGCCGATAGCACTGCTCCCAAAGGACACGACCTTTAGTGAAGAGAGGCATAAGTACGATGTTGCCATAAGTGAAACATTGCTTTTTGAAAATGAAACAAAGGTACTATTGAAAAATGTAAATCAGAGGTTTAATACCGATACAAAGGATTTACTGGCAACGGCTTTCGGGGCAGCTGTAAGAGAGTGGACAGGCACGGACAATATACTCATAGACTATAAAATTCATGGCAGAGAGGACATTTTTGACGGGATTGATGTTTCAAGAACAGTGGGCTGGTTTGCAACAGAGTTTCCGGCAATACTTGATATGACCGAACTGGAAGACCTTCCGACCCAGATAATATCAATCAGAGATATGTTCAAAAATGTTCCCGGCAGGGGACTTGGTTACGAAACCTTGAGGGAGGTAACTCTACCTGAAAATAAAAAGGAGTTAAAACTAAACCTGCACCCGGAAATATTGTTTAATTATTCAGGTGATTTTGCAGGCCGGACAAATGAGGATTTTCAGGGTTTCAGCATATCACCTCTATATAAAAACCTAAATGAGAGTCCAGAATCTGAAAGAAAATACACCTTTATTATTGAACTTATGATTCTAGAGGGCAACTTGAATGCTACTCTTCATTACAATGAGCATCAGTATTTTGAAAGCACAATGAAGGAGTTACTTGATAAATTTAAAAAATATCTTTATGAAATTACAAAATTAGGTATAGAAAGCAAATTTCAAAAGGAGAGGTAAATGGTATGAATAAGTTAGCATTTTTGTTCCCGGGACAGGGGGCTCAATATATTGGTATGGGTAGTAAACTTTGTGATAACTTTTCCATTGCGGGGCAGGCTTTTGATGAAGCAAATGAAGCTCTTGGCTTCGATTTAAAAAAACTGTGCTTCCAAGGAAGTTTGGACGAACTGACAAAGACGGAAAATACCCAGCCTGCCATACTGACTGCAAGTGTTGCAGCTTTCAGAGTATATATGCAGGAGGTAGGCATAAAGCCTGATTATACCGCAGGACACAGCCTTGGAGAGCTTTCCGCACTTTGCTGTGCAGGAAGTATTGATTTTAAGGACGCTGTCAGGCTTGTAAGGCAAAGAGGAAGCCTTATGCAGGAAGCAGTTCCGGAAGGAATGGGCAGTATGGCTGCCGTAAGTGGTGTTGATAAGGAAATTATAGAAAAGGAATGTTCACGGGTTTCAAAAGACTGGAATATTGTGGTGGTTTCCAACTATAATTCCTTTGAGCAAATAGTAATATCAGGGCATGTAAAAGCAGTTAATGATGCGGGAGAGCAGTTGAAATCTCTGGGTGCCAGAGTGGTTTATCTGAAAGTAAGTGCGCCTTTTCATTGCCCTTTGATGCAACCTGCGGCAGACAAATTTAGAGAAGAACTGGAAAAGTATAACTTCAG
The DNA here is from genome assembly GCA_023390335.1 of Bacillota bacterium. Taxonomy (GTDB): domain Bacteria; phylum Bacillota; class Clostridia; order Acetivibrionales; family DSM-1351; genus Ruminiclostridium. The sequence continues at coordinate 401,187 of JAEWCZ010000066.1, forward strand.
TGAAATGGAATGGCCCGTAATTTCAAATGTTACGGCAAAGCCATACCCCGGCAAAGACCACATTATAGATTATTTATCCCAACAAATAACAAACTCGGTAAAATGGCAGTCTACAATAGAATATTTGCAGAAATCCGGTATAGATAAAGCTGTTGAAATGGGGCCAAAAGCAGTTCTTAAAAACCTTATGAGAAGCAATGCAACTGTAACGGTATTTTCATCAGAAACAACGGAAGATATATCGACTATGAAGAAAAAACTGCTTTCAGCAAAAGATTCGGAAAAGCCGGTAAATAACGGACTTAAGTTTATAACCTCCTGTATTGCGGCTGCGGTCAGTACGAAAAACCGCAACTGGGATGAGAATGCCTATCAGAAAGGTGTAGTAGAACCTTACAGAAAGTTAGTTGAGATGAAAGAAGAGTTAATAAAACAAACAATCCAGCCTACCCAAGAGCATATTGAAGAGGCTGTGGATTTAATAAAACAAATATTCAATACAAAATTGTTACCGGTTAATGAACAGAGCGAAAGATTAAATCAGTTGTACAAAGAAGCTGGATTACAATCTGAAATTGGGGGCTAATATGTCAAAAGTATTTTTTTTCAGCATACCATTTTCCGGACATGTTAATCCCGGCGTGGGACTAGCCAGGGAGTTGGTAGAAAAAGGTGAAGAGGTCATATACTACTGCACTGACAGCTTCAGGGAAAAGATTGAAAGCTCTGGTGCTGTCTTCAGAAGCTATGGAGATAAATTTTACCTTAATGATGATTTTGTTACACACAATAATATTGAAATTTTGAGAGTTCACATGGAGTTAAGTGAACTGATAATGGAACAATTGAATAACGATATAAAACGGGACAAGCCTGACTATATAGTTCATGATTTTATGTCTACATGGGGAAAACATGCGGCCCAGGCATCAAATATACCGGCTATAAATATGTATACAACATTTGTGGAAAGACCGGAAGGTATTTTAAAGACAGTTGGATTAGTTTTGGCAGTTACATTTATGATACTCAAAAACATTCCAAGAATGATAGATATTCGTAAAATTTCCGGAAGGTTAAAAAAGAAATACAATATAAAAGTACAAGGCTTGATTGATATTATCGACAATAAAGAGTCCTTAACACTGGTATTTACATCCCGTAAATTTCAACCGTATCCTGAAAAGTTTGGGGACGATTACAAATTTATAGGGCCTGTAAGTATGTATAGAAATGAGGAGATAAAAGATTTTAAGTTAAACAGGTCAGAAAGCAGACCTTTACTTTTTATTTCCCTTGGTACGGTGTTTAATAATGAAAGAGAGTTCTTTATAAAATGTATCGAGGCCTTCGGTAACATGGATATGGATGTTCTCATGTCGGTAGGCAAGAAAATAAATATATCTTCCCTTGTAATTCCCCCAAATTTTACAGTAAAGCATTTTTATGAGATACCTCAGTTGGAGGTAATAAAAGAATGTGATGTATTTATTACTCACGGTGGAATGAACAGCGTCCATGAAGGACTTATGAACGGAATTCCGTTAATTGTTGTGCCACAGCAGCTGGAACAGACTCACATGGCAAAACGGGTGGCTGAAACAGGAAGCGGAATCTATCTTGACATGTCAGAAGTCACACCGGAGTCGTTAAAAGAATGTTATAAAAAAATAACCTCTGACGATTCATATTGTAAAAATGCGGATAAAATGAAGGATTCGTTTTTAGAAGCAGGCGGACCGGAGCGTGCCGCAGAGGAGATATTTTCTTATATAAAAAAACATTGATTGGATGACATAATTAAAAAGAAAGGGTGTTGGATATTTATGAAAGAAAAACAGAATGTGGGGCAAATTGAGGACATACTGGCAAATATCTGGAAGGAAATATTGCATGTAAAGACATTAGAGTTAACTGACAGATTCTTTGATTTGGGGGGAGATTCATTTAAGGCTGAAATGATATCGGATATTTGTCTGGAAAAGGGTATTCAGGTAACACCCAACGATATTTTTAACTATAGGACAATTTCAGAAATCGCCCAAAATTTGCAGACTACTGACAATGTTAAAAAAGAGACAGTTAGAGATTATCACAAAACAACAGGAAAACAACTTAAAATAAAATATCAAAGGGATATAACAACATATCTACATCGATCTATTCCTTTATGTGCTATTTTATCTGACGAAAGGTATTATAATTGGTTTAATGAACACTATATTCAATTGTTTTTTATTACATACAATAACAGTTTTTCAAGATTGGAATTTTTAGAGCCAAAGAACAACTTTGAAGAAATATTTGATGAGAAATACCTTACATACACTGACCAACCGACTGATATTATAGATTTTGTTGAAAAGAATATTGACTCCGGTACATATCTCACAATAAATGTTGATGAATATTACTTGCCGCAGAAGGGCAGCTATAACGAACATCATTATGTTCACCAATCAATGGTTTTTGGTTACAATAAAGCAGAAAGAAAACTAATGGCACTGGGTTTTGACACAAACATGGTATTTAAAGAGCTTGAATTTGACTATGACGATTTTGCCAAGGCATATGAATCTGCTAAGACAAATTATAAGCTCACGGCACCATGGGCAGAAACGGAAGCTATACAACTACTGACACCAAAGCAAACATCAGGGGAATACAAATTTGATTTGAATAATTTTATGGAGGAAATTTACAAATATCTCGACGGTTCAAATAATGATAGCTCCAGAATTTCTAAACTGATACCTTTGGAAGAACAGCAAATGTGTACTGATTTGATATATGGCCCTAAAATATACAGTGCAGTGGTAGAAAGTCTTGAAAAGCTTGGTAGGGACATTCTTCATGGGTTGGATGTTCAGGGAATGGTAGAGCAATTAAAGGAACAGATGCTAGCAGACATAATGCCTGCAATTGACTACAGAAGTATTCATTTACTTTACGAACATAAAAAAGGACTTTATGACAGATTTAAATATATTACTAGTAAATTCTACACATCAGCAAAATTGGACGAATTATTGAATGAATTTAACAATTTGGTTGAAAAGATGAACAATGCAAGGCTTACATTTTTTGATTTAGAGCACATGTTAAGGTTTAACTTTGATCCGGCTGCTGTGAATTTTGGGGAAATAATGGTTTCATTTCAGAGAGTAATAGATACAATAAGAACGGCTGGAGATACTGAAGAAGAATTATTAAGAGACATTTGCAGGGAATTTGAAACAGGCTATAAAGGAGGAAAATAGATATGTCCAAGGTATTTTTTTTCAATATTCCTTTTCATGGCCATGTAAATCCCAGCTTGGGCCTTGTTAGCGAGCTGATTAAGAGTGGCGAGGAAGTTATATATTATTGTAAAGAAAGTTTCAGAGAAAAGATTGAAAGTACCGGAGCTGTGTTTAGAGCATACAGTAGTAAATTTTATCTCGATGAAAACTATGTTACATATAATATTACGGATTTGTTCAAGGTTCATATTGAATTAAGTGCAATAATACTGGATGAATTGATAGAGGATGCGGAAAGAGATAAGCCTGCCTATATAATACATGATACTATGTGCCCTTGGGGAAAACATTTGGCGAAAATTACAAATATACCTGCAATCAACACTTTTACAACTATAGCTTTGGAACCGGACGGATTTATTTTGACCGCCGGTTTTGTTTTAGCATTGGCTTTTAATATAGTAAAAAACATCCCTAACATGATAAAAGTGAGAAGAATTAAAAAAATAATTGAAAGTAATTATAATATAAAAGTAAACAGTCTGATGGATATTGTCCTTAACAAGGAAGAAATAAATTTAGTATATACCTCAAAGGAATTTCAGCCAAAATCAGAAAAACTTATGAAGAATTACAAGTTCGTAGGTCCATCCAGTATGTACAGAGAAGAGAATATACCGAAACTAAAGCTCAACAGGAACACTGAAAGGCCACTGTTATTCATATCCATGGGAACCATATTCAACAACAACATAGACTTTTTCAATACTTGCACTAAGGCTTTTGGAAACATGGAAATAGATGTACTAATGTCCGTAGGAAAGAGTATTGACATATCCGCTTTGACAATCCCGGACAATTTTACAGTAAAATACTATTTTGAAGTTCCCCAGCTGGAGATATTAAAAGAGTGTAATATATTCATGACTCATGGAGGAATGAACAGTACCCAAGAAGGCCTTTTCTTCGGAGTTCCGTTAATAATCATACCACAACAGCAGGAACAGGCCCATGTAGCAATGCAGGTAGTCAGAAACGGAAGTGGTATTTGTCTGAAAAAATCCAAGGTTACTTCGGACTTACTAAAAGATTCGGTACAAAAAATATTGTCTAACTATTCATATCGGGAGAATGCACTAAGGATGAGGGATTCCTTCATAAATGCAGGCGGCCCTGTACAGGCTGTTAAGGATATATTACTTTATGTGGGAAAGAAAAAGATAGTCCAAATGATTAAATAATTTTCGTACTATTGATTATTATAAAGGTCTGGTATAATTTAGAAAAGTAATAGAATTCGGAGAAGATTATGGAAAAAATACTTATTATAGAAGATAACAAAGACGTAAATGAAATGTTGTCGGAAACACTTTCAGAGGAAGGCTTTGAAGTTTTTTCGGCATATACCGGAATCGATGGACTTAAAGAGATAAAGAAGAATCAGTACGATCTGATTCTTCTTGACATTATGTTGCCGTTTAAAAGCGGCGACGAGATACTTAAAGAAGTGCGTGAATTCTCAGATGTACCAGTCATCGTTATTTCTGCCAAGGATATGATTGGGACTAAGATTGACTTACTAAAAATGGGCGCTGATGATTACATAACAAAACCTTTTGATTTAGGTGAGGTTGTTGCCAGAGTTTATGCAAATCTCAGACGTTCCCGCATAAAGGCACAGTCAGAAAAAGTACTGCATTACAAGGATATGGCTGTTGACATTGATTCAAAAAGGATACATGTCAATAATACAGAACTTGACCTGACAGCCAAGGAATACGGGATAATGGAAATGCTCATAAGGAACAGGGATAAGGTATTCACCAAGGCCACTCTTTATGAAACAATCTGGCAGGATGCTTACCTTGGAGATGATAATGCAGTGAAAACCCATATAAGCAATCTAAGGAGTAAACTGAAAACCGCAAATTCTCAGCAAGAATACATAGAAACAGTATGGGGACTTGGTTACCGTCTTTACAAGGAGTAAATCTTATCAAAAACCTTACATTTTTGTTTCCCGGCTTAACCTTTTCTAAACTATTTGGCTTTATACTAAAAACATAGTCAGAACGTTCCTTTTTAAAGGTGTAGAGAATGGAACTTTAAGGTGAAGAAAGGGAAGTGAAGAAAATGAAGGAATATGTATTGCAAACAAATAGCCTGACTAAAAGTTATCATGGTGTAAAAGTAGTAGATAATGTATCTCTAGCTTTGGAGGCAGGCAAAATATATGGATTGATAGGCAGGAACGGTGCCGGAAAAACGACCTTTATGAGAATAGCAGCCGGACTTGCTTTTCCCACTGGAGGACATGTGGAATTATTTGGGCAGAAAGGGGATAAGCTGCTTGAGACCCAAAGAAAAAGAATGGGTTGCATGATTGAATATCCCGGTTTCATACCTTACATGTCCGCACAGGAGAACCTCAGATATTACCGGATAATTAAAGGTATTCCAAATGTTAACCTAGAGCAGGAATTACTTGAACTTGTAGGTCTTGCTAATACAGGAAGAAAGAAGGCTAAAAACTTTTCCCTTGGAATGAAGCAACGCTTGGGAATAGCCATAGCCTTACTGGGAGAGCCGGAACTGCTGATTTTGGACGAGCCAATCAACGGACTTGATCCTTTAGGGGTTGTAGAGATAAGGAAGTTGCTTAACAGGCTGTGTGATGAAAGGCATATGACTATTCTGATATCCAGCCACAATCTGCCGGAGCTTTATCAGGTTGCTACCGACTATATAATAATGCATCAGGGAGTAGTGAAACAGGCTGTTACACTGTCGGATCTGGAAGAAAAATGTAAACATCATATCTTTATCGAATGTGACCAGCCTGAAAAACTGGCAAGTGTTCTGGAAACCCAGCTTGGCACAACCAACTACAAGGTAATGCCGGATAAGAGAATAAAGCTATACGATTATCTTGATAACAGAGAAAAAGTAGCAAGGGCAATTTTGAATAATGGTATAGCGGTAACTGAATTTTCAATACAGGGAGATACTCTTGAAAATTACTTTATTTCAGTGATTGGTGGTGAGCAGAATGTTTAATATGATTCTAGCAGATTTATATAAAATTTTTAAATCAACAGTAATAAAGGTTTTATTTGCAATTACGTTATTCTGCTCCTTAATGATGGTACTGTTTGCATACCTTATTCCTAAGGGCAGTCTGGGAGGGGAATATACCGGATTAGGATTTTTGTTCTCAGATATGAATACTATGAGTATACTTGGGGCTGTAACAGCCGGAATTTTTATTTGCGGAGATTTTGAAAACAAAACAATCCATAACATTATAGCTGATGGAGGGCGCAGAGGCAGAGTAATAGTCAGTAAATCCATTGTATTCTTCTGTTCAATTTTGTTCATTATTCTTCCTTATGCTTTGTCAACAATCATTGCTGTGTGTACCGGCTATAAATTTGATATGGGTTCGGTATCCATTGGATTTTTAAATATATTATCAAAGGAATCGGGTAGTGAACTTAGTGCATCCGTGTTGGTAAAATTAGTCGTAGTAGCAGGTACACTGATATTGGTTCATATGTCGCAGCTAAGCTTATGTCTGCCTATTGCATTTGCGGTTAAAAAGCCCATTTTAGTTGTTGCAATATATTATGCTATTTCACTTATTAGCGGACAATTGTCATCTTTAGCATCAAGATCAGATGTTGTTAATAATATTTTCTCTTTGACGCCCTTTGGAGGAAACAGAATGTTTTTGACGGTACAATCCAGCGGCGGAGAACTTTTTAAGGCATTTGCAGTAAGTATCTTATTTGGTACTGCAGTGGTATTAGTTACTTATGGTATTTTCAGAAAATCAGAAATAAAGTAATAGAAGGTAAGGTGAAGCGGTTGTCAATTGCTATTGGAATTCTAGTATTCATAGTTTTGCTTCTGATTATTTACATTGTAGTTGTACAAACCCAATTGCGGAGAATCAACCGCCAGTTGAAGAACAGGCTTGCAGGAGATACAAGGCAGCCTGTCCGGCTAGAGCTTATTAACCGTGAACTGAGTCAATTGACTTCCAATATAAACAAGTGCTTAAAGGCGGAGGAAACCCTCCGTCTTGAGTCAGTTAGAGAGGAAAAACGATTTAAGGAACTAATAGCAAATATATCCCATGACTTACGTACTCCCCTTACCGCAATAAGGGGATACCAGCAGTTGATGGAAAAGGGTCAGCTCACAGAAGAACAGAGAAAGAAACTTGGCATTGCACAAAAACATGCCGAGCAGCTTGGTCATCTGGTTGACCATTTTTTTGAGTACTCATATCTTTTAAATTCAGAACTTAAACCCCAAATGGAACGAATTAATCTTACAAACCTTGTAACGGAGTGCCTTGCAGGATATGTTTCCTCATTTGAGGAACATGGACTGACATTGTCCTTTACAGAGACACCTCCCATATTTATTATGGCAGATAAAGAAATGGCATTTCGTATTATTCAAAACCTTTTGAGAAATTGTCTTACACATTCTGCCGGAAACGTTGAAGTTAAACTAACAGCATTTCAAGCGGCAGTCATATCCATAAAAAATCCGGTAGAAAGTGCATCGCAGATAGATATAACACGTCTATTTGACCGCTTCTATACAGGAGACAAATCTAGAAGCAAAACAACAGGTCTTGGTCTTGCAATTGTAAAAATCCTGGCAGAAGAAATGGGCGGGAATATAAGTGCAGACTTGTGTATAAACCAACTTACAATACAGGTTGAATTTCCATTAATAAAAAATTAATAAGGTTGAAGATATAAAATTTTTCGGTACAAATTATGTAAAATCAGTCGTGACTTGTAAAAACAATAGTAGTATTTTAAATATAGTATTATATTCCAGTTTATACAGTGCATCAGTCCTATTTCAAGGAGGAATTTTTGCTGTTATATTTCATAATCTTTCGTAGTAAAATCACAAAAATGATTTTACTACTTTAATTCTTGCTTTCCTCATAAATTGTAACTATGGCACTTTTTGGAAATTGGTAAATGTAATTAATATAAGAACACTACATTTGAAAGGGGGATAGTTTCAATAATATCAAGTAAAATCCGCACCACTATTTAGGCAATTAAAAAACATTTAAAATCAGGAGGACGATTAAATGTACAGCAAAAACAGAAATAAAGTCTTAGCATTGCTTTTGGTTATTGCAATGCTCATTTCCGTTATGCCTTTAAATGGAGTAATAGCCGAAACAAAAACTACTTATCAAGAAACCTTTGCAAATGGTAAGGGTCTGGCTACCCAATCCGGAGGAGCTAATCTTGAAAAGATAGGAAATAAGGTTTTTGAAGGTAATGATGATGGAGCCGCATTATATGTAAGTAACAGAAAAAATAACTGGGATGCGGCCGATTTCAAATTTGAAGATATTGGATTAAAAAATGGTAAGACTTATAACATAACAGTAAAAGGTTTTGTTGACTCAAATGCCAAGGTTCCGGCTGGTGCACAGGCTTTTCTTCAGGTTGCAAACAGTTATGCATGGTTGGCAGGTGCAAACTTTGTTGCAGGAAAGGCTTTCACATTGAGCGGAAAGTATACTGTTGATACATCAAAGGATGACAGAATACGCGTTCAATCCAATGATGAAGGTAAAGAGGTTTCTTTCTATATTGGAGATATTTTAATTACAGAAGAGGCTGTTGAAGAAATACCCGTTGATCCTAACGCACCAAAGGCTGAGACTTTTAAAACAATAACTTTTGAGGATAACACAGCAGGAGGCTTTGCAGGCAGAGCCGGTACAGAAAAAGTGACCGTAACAAAAGAAGCCAACCATACCGATGGCGGTGCAAATGCTTTAAAGGTAGAAAACAGAACAATGACCTGGCATGGTCCTTCTATGAATGTAGAGAAGTATGTAAGCCAAGGTTGTGAATACAAGGTTACTGCGTGGGTAAAACTTGCTAGCCCCGAAAGTGCACAACTTCAACTTTCTACTCAGGTTGGAAATGGCGGAAGTGCTTCTTATGTAAGTCTTGCAGCAAAAACAATAGGTACTTCTGACGGTTGGGTTAAGTACGAGGGTACATATCGCTACAACAATGTTTCAAGCGGATTCATAACTATATATGTAGAAAGCGCAAGCAGTGCAGATGCATCTTTCTATATTGACGATATCAGCTTTGAACAAACCGGTTCAAGTCAAATTAAAATTCAAAATGATTTGAAATCTATCAAAGATGTATATAAGAATGATTTCCTTATTGGAAACGCAATAGCTGCAGAGGATCTTGATGGGATAAGACTTGACCTCTTAAAGAAGCATTTTAATGTAATGACTGCAGGCAACGCTATGAAGCCTGATGCATTACAACCTACAAAGGGCAACTTTACATTTGGGGATGCGGATAAGCTTGTTGACAAGGTTCTGTCAGAGGGCTTCAAGATGCACGGACATACCCTTGTTTGGCATCAGCAATCACCAGCATGGCTTAATACAAAAACTGATGCTAGCGGAAATACTGTTCCTTTGTCACGTGACGAAGCTCTTGTAAATCTGAAGACTCATATCAAGACAGTGGTAGAACATTACGGAAACAAGGTAATATCTTGGGACGTAGTAAATGAAGGTATGAATGATAATCCTTCAAACCCTGAGGATTGGAAAGGCGCATTGCGTCAAAGTCCATGGTATCAGGCAATTGGCCCGGATTACATGGAACAGGCATTTTTAGCAGCAAGAGAGGTTCTGGATGCTCATCCTGATTGGGACGTAAAGCTTTATTATAATGATTATAACGATGATAATCAAAATAAATCCAAAGCTATTTACTATATGGTAAAAGAATTAAATGAAAAGTATGCAAAAACTCACCCAGGTAAACGTCTTATAGACGGAGTAGGTATGCAGGCACATTACAGCATGTCAACAAATCCTTCCAACGTTGAACTTTCATTGGAGAGATTTATCTCACTGGGTGTTGAAGTAAGCATAACTGAGCTTGATGTTCAGGCAGGCAGCGACTTCAAATTGTCAGAAGATGTTGCAAATGCACAGGGATATTTATACGCACAGTTATTCGATATATATAAGAAGCATGCAGCAAATATAAGCCGTGTTACTATTTGGGGAATAGATGACGGTACAAGCTGGAGATCATCCACAAATCCTTTACCGTTTGACAAGAATCTTCAGGCAAAGCCTGCATTTTTTGGAACAGTAGACCCAGCTAAGTTCATGGACGAACATAAACCTCAAACACCTAAAGGTGCAAAGACTGCAATTGCTGCATATGGAACACCTGTAATTGACGGTACTGTAGATAGTGTTTGGAGCAAAGCGCAGGCTATACCCGTAAACCAATATCAGATGGCTTGGCAGGGAGCAACAGGAACAGCAAAGGCTCTATGGGATGACAAAAACCTGTATGTTCTCGTTCAGATAAGCGATTCCGAACTTGATAAAAAGAGTGCAAATGCATACGAACAAGACTCAGTTGAAGTATTCGTTGATGAGAACAATGGAAAGACATCCTTCTATGAGAATGATGACGGACAGTACAGAGTTAACTTTGACAATGAGACTTCATTTAATCCTGCAGAAATTTCAAAGGGCTTTAAATCTGCAACAAAGGTTGCGGGAACAAACTATACGGTTGAAATAATGATTCCTCTTAAATCAGTAACTCCATCAAATAAGATGAAAATAGGCTTTGATGTTCAGGTTAATGATGGTAAAGACGGTTCACGTAAGAGTGTTGCTGCATGGAATGATACTACCGGAACAGGATACCAGGATACATCGGTATATGGTACTCTTACCCTCAGTAATTCCGACAGCAGTAATACAGCTAAATACATTACAAGAGGAGAATTTATTGATTCACTTGTTAAAGCTATGGGCTTGAATAAAAAATATGAAGGCAAAGAACCATTCAAGGATGTAGTAAAAGGTTCACAGTATTATGATTCAATACGTATAGCTTATGCTTCAGGGATAATTTCCGGTGACAAAAAAGGAGAATTTAAGCCGTTGGCTAAGATTACTCGTCAGGAAGCAATGACAATAGTCGCCAAGGCTATGAAGGTAGCAGGAAAGAATGTTAATTACTCGGCTGCTGAGATAAATAAAATACTCAAGGAATTTAAGGATTCAAATAAAGTTGCCAGCTGGGCAAAAAGTTCTGTTGCTGCTTGTATAAAAGCAGGAATTATATCAGGCAAAAGCGGAAAAATGTTAGCTCCACAAGAAAATATAACTGTTTCACAAACGGAAGCAATAACATTAAAGCTTAAGAAAAAGTAAATTCAAGTTTATGCATTTACAATTAGATAATTTAATAAAATAGTTTAAAAACAGTCGGAATTGTTAAAACAAAATTCTGGCTGTTTTTTTTATTGTTTCCCTTTATTCAGATTAAAATTGATATATTTCTTAAATTACTTAGGCAGTTACATTTAAGTAACAAAGTGGTTGATTTTACAAAAATTAGTTGATAAAATACTAATATGAACAGAATATAAAATTATTTAAGTGGATATTAATCTATATTTAATTTGACTGTAATTTAAATTCCAAAGAATAATAAAACAAAAAATACATAATGGAGGGGCATCTTATTATGAAGTATCCATTAAAGTCTAAAGAGCTGAAAATAAAGGTTCAAAAAGATTTAACAACATATTTAAATTACTCGCTTCCGCTATGTGCAATATTATCTGAGGATAAATATTATCCTTGGTTTTATCAGCATTTTGTCCAACTTTATACTTTAAATGATGATGAGGGTAACTTGTGGGTTGACTACTTAGAGGATCTTGATTTCTTTAAAGATGTAGCAGACAAGCATTTTTATGATTATAAAAGTTTAATTGAAGTAAAAGATATCTTGAATTTTATTATTAATAACATTGACATGGATAATTATGTGATAGTTTTTCTTGACGAATACTATTTACCTCATAAATTAAGTTATATGAAAGAACATTTTTTGCATCAATTAATGATTTATGGTTATAACGAGGAGACTCAAATATTTAATACAATTGCATTTAATGAAGATGGTGAATTTAAAAAAGATGATTATACATTTGAACAAATAAACCAAGCTTATGAACTCGGAAAGAATTACTATCAAACCTCTCCTATTTGGGTTTTAAATGAAACTCTAGAAATAATCAAACTTAAAGAAACTGAAGACAAGTATGAATTCAGTTTGGACTTATTTTTAGAAGAGCTGAACACATATTTATTAGGTCAAGGGGATTATTCAAAAATTCGTCCTAATAATCTTAAAACCAATGGTACAATAGCATCTTTCAACTTTAAAGTTTTTGACGAACTGATTATTCATTTGAATGATTTGATTCAGGGGAAGGAGACTATGGATTATAGATATATGCATTTGCTTTTCGAACATAAATCTATAATGCATAGACGTCTTGAGTACATAGCTGGTATTCATAAACCCAATAATAAATTGAATTTACTACTTCAAGATTATAAAGAAGAAGTAGTAAGGAGAACGCTAAAGGCAAGAAATCTTTTTTTTAAGCAGATGATTATGTTGGAAAGTGATGACCCAAATCAATCATTTGTGACTAAAACATTGCAAAGTATAATTGATATCATCCAATTGACCAAGGAAAAAGAAAAAAGCTTGCTTATGGACATTTATTCTGAAATGAAAGTTGTTTTTTGTAATATAAATAATGTTAAATAAAAAACAAAAAAGGTATATATATACAATTTTTTTAATAATTTGTAATGAATTTGTTGAATTAGTTAGAAAATAGTGTATAATAGTAAATAAGGAATAAAATAGAAGAAATGAGTTAATGTGTAAAATTAAAATGTGAAAAAGGAACAAATATGGGTATAGTTAAAAAGTATCTGAGAATTATAAAAGTTTATTTTAGTGGTTCTCTTATGAACCAAATGGAATATAAGTTTAACTTTTTGTTTGGAGGTTTGTTTGAATTAGTTTGGCTTTTTATGTATATCATATTTATTAATATAGTTTTCCTGAATACCGGTTCTATTGAGGGATGGAGTAAGTATCAAGTTTTACTTCTCACATTTCAAGGCGGACTTATGGATTCGATATTTACGTTTGCTATAGTACCTGGCTTAGGTCAGCTACCGGGATTAATTAATATGGGAACACTAGATTTTTTTCTACTAAAACCGGTAAACAAAACCTTTATTATAAGCCTAAGAGAATATGATTTTACACAGTTAAAAAATATTGCAATAAATATCGTCGGATTAATATATTGTTTATGCAAATTAAATGTAACCATAACTTTCAAAAATATAATGGTATATATATTTCTTTCATTCTGTGGGTTCATGATAATTTACTGTATTATTCTGATTCTTATGACACTAGCTTTTTGGTTACTACGAATAGATGTTGTAATGAGCATTGGATCACAGCTAATTACGGTAGGGAATAAACCATTATCCATATATCCCAAGTTAATGCAAAAATTATTGATATATGGTTTTCCGGTTTTAATAGCTTTCAATTTTCCAGTTTTGTATATGCTTGATAAACTATCAATTCAGTACTGTTTCCTTTCGATAGGTATGGCTACTATTTGGTGGACTATTTCTAAAATAATTCTTACAAGGGGAATGAAACGATATGTCAGTGCAAGTAGCTAAAGATATTGTAATTAAGGCTCAGAACTTAAGCAGAGATTACGAATATTATGAAAAATCCCAAGGTTTAGCGGGAAGTATTAAAAATATTTTTCATAAAGAGAAGTTATATAAACATGCTGTAGTCGATTTGAATATTGAAATAGAACGTGGAAGCATAATGGGGTTTATTGGACTCAACGGTGCAGGTAAAACTACTACTCTAAAAATGCTAACAGGATTACTTAAACCTACATCAGGGAATTTGTCTGTACTCGGGTATACACCGTTTGCAAAGAAAAACGATTTTTTAAGACAAATTGCATTGGTAATGGGAAATAAGAGCCAACTTTGGTGGGATATACCGGCTATTGAAACCTTCCAGTTAAATAAGACAATATATGAAGTTGATGATAATACATACAATAACAATCTAAATGAGCTTGTGGAACTTCTTGGAGTAAAAGATAAATTAAATATTCAAGTTAGAAGACTTTCACTTGGTGAAAGAATGAAAATGGAACTGATTGCTTCATTAATTCACTCACCAAAGATAGTTTTTCTGGATGAACCCACATTGGGGCTTGACATTCTATCTCAATACGCTATACGCAACTTCTTAAAAGATTATAATGAACGAACAAAAGCAACTATTATTTTAACTAGTCATAATTTTAATGATATTGTTTCTTTGAGTAAAAAGCTTTTAATTATAAATAAAGGTGAAATAATTTATTCGGATTTATTTAGTAATTTCCAGAAGAAATTTTCTGATAAAAAAATAATTACACTGAAATTCAAGGAATATGATAAAACAATAATTAATGCTTTTGAAACTAAAGGTTATACAGTTGAAGAAAATATTTCAGATAATAGTATTAAAATAAGTGTTGATTCTGAGAATACTGTAGAGATGATGCAAACTGTAACAAACTATTATGATAATTTAATTGATCTGAATATAGAAAATATAGATACAGAGGAAATTGTCAGAAATATTTATATTTAATATAGTAGGAGAGAAAAATGAAAAAATACATTAGAATTTTACAGATGGGATTACAAAACCATTTAGAATATAGAGGAAATTGTTTTCTAGCTTTATTAGTATCTTTTATTCCGTTTGGAGTTAATATATTAATTTGGCTTGCTGCAATCAGTACAAGCGAAAATCCAACCTTTACAACAGAAGGCATTATAACATACTATTTTTTAATACTTATCGTATCGAATCTCACGGAATGTAATATTCAATATTCAATTTCTGATGATATAAGGCTTGGGAAATTAAATAAATTTTTATTGCAACCTTACAATTATATGGTTTATTACTTAATGATAGATTTGCCTAAAAGAGTTGTATTTATACTAGTGGGTGCAGTCCCTATAGGAGTTATATATCTATTTTTGCATAAGTATATATCTATAGAATTTAACATGGTAATTATGCTTTTATTTTTGGTATCTTTAGCAGTAGGGTATCTTTTAAATTTTACTTTGAATTTTTTAATTAGTGAGTGTAGTTTCTATTTCTCTCAAGTGACATCGCTTTTTACATCATTTAATGTTGCCAAGGGTATAGCTGCAGGTGATATTTTTCCTTTGAATGCTTTTCCTAAGAATATACTGGCTGTTTTTGCGATTTTGCCATTTCAATATTTAGGGTATTTTCCGGTTTCAATATTAACAGAGAATATATCTATAAATGAT
This sequence comes from Bacillota bacterium, assembly GCA_023390335.1. Taxonomy (GTDB): domain Bacteria; phylum Bacillota; class Clostridia; order Acetivibrionales; family DSM-1351; genus Ruminiclostridium. The sequence goes on from JAEWCZ010000066.1 coordinate 416,754, forward strand.
ATCATATTCAAAATTTTTATAGGTATAGTATGGATTTTTGTTTTATTCGGTTTAGGTTGTATATTGTGGGTGAAAGGATTAAAAAGATATGCAGCATTTAGTGGATGATAATAAACTAAAATGTAAAAGTTATAATTTTGAAAAAGGCAAGTATTCATGCGGATACAGTGCGATTAGCGAAGTTTTAAATAACTACGGTTATAATGTTTCCGAATGTGATTTGTTTTTTCTTGCTAATGGCTTCTGTTTTGAAATGCTCAATGAATCTTTCTGCATAGGATATAATTCTTTAAAAGATACTTACAACAATCTCGAAAAAAATATAAATTTGAAAGTCAGCTATCATGATCAAGTTGACACAAATGAAATGTATACAATAATATGTAATGAATTAAAAAAGGGAAATCTCCCCATATTGTATGTGCAGAGTAAATCATTATACTATCACGATATAAAAAAGGTATTATACCCTTATCATATGGTTATAGTAACGGAAATAGATGAAACATTCATAGAAATAAATGATGTATACATGATTAATGATTATGGTAAGATAAGTACTTTTAGCGGTAAATTGAAATGCTCGGATTTATTACCGTTTGTAAATGAATTAATGATTATCAATAACGAAAAATGTCAAGAGTTAAAGAAAAAAGAAATAAAGAGTATTATAGCGGATAATTTTTTATACTTTCTCAATGATAGCGCACATGGTTTATCTCAACTGAAAACTTTTTATCTAAAACTGTATAGAGAAATAGATGATAAAGGTATGGAGAAGTTATCGGATTTTCCTGAGATAATGGAAGTTTTTAAGTGGTTAATACTTTTACCTTTATTTAATTATATAAAAATTATCTGCTCTCAATTCACTTGCGATTCTGAAAATCAAAACCTAGATAAATTATATGATAAGTGGATAGCTAATACGGGTAAGTTAATAAAATATTATTATGGCGGAAAAAAAGACAGGCTTTTGGATATGATAAATGAATCTGGTTTATTATTGCAGGAGTTTAATGAAGTAATATTAAAAATTATGCCGAATTTCTCCACAACTTCCACGAAATAATCCTGCGGTTTATAAATTAAATAGTATGGAAATATTGGAAAGGAGTTTGTATTATGATTGATACCGATGTTTATAGTGAAAAAATAATTGAAATTATTAAAAAAACTGTTGATTTTGAATGTAATATAGGAAAAGATGTAAAACTTGAGGATATGGGAATTAATTCTTTATTGTTTATTCGCGTAGTTGTAGCTCTAGAGGAAATGTTCGATATTGAATTCGATGGTGAATCTCTCAATTATGAGCATTTTCAAACTGTTGATGATGTCGCCAACTATATAGCTCAAGAAAAAATGCGAGTATAGATCGGTCGGGGGAATTAGATAATGAATTTCAAACTCCATCATATTGGATGTGCAGTTAAAAGTACTCAAAAGGCGATTGACTATTATACGAATGTTCTTGGATATGAAGTTTTTGAAGATACATTTGAATATCCTCAACAAAATATAAAAGTTACATTTTTAGCAATGAAAGATAGCGCTTTACTTGAATTGGTTGAAGGAATTAATGAAAAATCACCTGTAAAAAAAATTATAGACAGTCTAGGCGGTGGAACTTATCACATGTGCTATGAAGTTGAAGATATAAATGAGGCAGTTAAATATTTATGCAAGTACGATTTTGTACAAAATCGTAAAACCCAAATGGAAAATGATAAATATAAGGCTGTTTACATGATAACTCCTGAAAATTATTTATTGGAGTTAATAGAAATGAAATAAACTAAGTAAAGGAAATATATTATGAATAGTATTTCGGTAGAAAAATTGAACCCGAGTAGCGACATCTGGTATAAAGACTGTTTCAATATTCTTCTTTATTCAATCATTTCTTATTACGACGGTAACATTTTTGATTTACTGTTAAATTCGTACTATATCTATGAAATTGACGAAAATAACTTAATTTGTTTAAAGGAAATACCTCTGAGCAATGATAATATTTACAAAATACTTTTAAAAAGCGGGATAGAATGCCAAGGAGTATTTATCGACGATAAAAAGGTTGTTGACCAATTAATTGCGGAATATGACAAATCGGAGTTGTACATAATAGGTGTAGACAGCTTTTACGAAGAAATACGCCGGGATACTTATAACAAAGAACATCTTGCTCACGCATTACTTATATATGGAATAGATACGGAAAATGAAAATGTAAATATATTTGAGCATACTTTTCGCTATAGCAGCAAATTCACACCACAAAAATTATCTTTTGAAAATTTAAGAATTGCAGTAGCATACTTCCGTGCTAATGTAGAAAATAATGAATTCACAAAAAATACTCTTCCTGATTTTTGCAGAATTAATGAAAAATTTCCATGTTATTTTAAATTTAAATTATCTGATAACCATTCTAATAATGATCACAACGAAAAAGCTAGTATTTCAAAGTTTTCAGCAAAGTATAAAGAGATAATACCGTCTATTATTGATTCAATAAAGTATATCCGTATTCTTAAAGAAAACTTTGACAACATGTACCGTTCAAAAAATTTGTTGGAGGAATTAATTGATAAGCTTAATAAGCTTATTATTAATAAGAAAGTCGAATATTATGCCTTTAACAAGGCGTATAAAATTTCAACGGAATTACAGACGTTACAAAATGATTGCATACTTGATTGGACATACATAAGATCTATTTCTGCAAAGAGTTTGTATTCAGAAAAGGTTAATGAGGAACAACTTAGTATCGCAATTAATAAGTTTAATGAAATTATTGAAAAAGAAATTAAATACTATACTTTAATTAATGAAATTGTGAAAGAGGTGTAAAGATGTTAAATAAAGAGACTGTACAAAAGAATTACGAAATCTTGGAGAAATTTGTTCAAAGGCACCAACTAACGCATTTATTAAGTGATCAAACGCCGATGACCATGACGGTTCTTGTTACTAACAGATGTGTTTTAAACTGCAAGCATTGTTTCAATTTTGATACTGTTCAAACTGATGAATTTGATTTAAATTCTACTGAGCTTACACTGGAAGAATACGAATTAATCACTAAAAAATTAGGTTTCTTTGCATCTGCATTTTTTGGTGGTGGGGAGCCGTTCCTTCGTAAAGACTTTGCTGAAATAGTAGATTTATTCAGAAGAAATTGCCATACACAATGGTGTAGTACAACTTCCAATGGTCAGCTGCAGGAAAGCATTTTGACACAGGTTTCAAAAATTTGCGAACAGGATCCGGAGAAAAGGTTTGTTATGAATTTCTCTCTTGACGGTTATAGAGAGCAGCATGATTTCATTAGAGGTAAAGGTGTATTTGACAGATGTTGCGATACCATAAGAGAAGTTAATAAACTAAAACAAAAGTACTCAAATCTTAATGTAGGTATTGTAACAACAATGACAACAATAAATGAAAACATTTTAGGTGATTTTTTCAATTGGGTTGCTGATGAGTTAGCACCAAATGTTATTTCACTGCTTCTTGTTCGTCAATCTCCAAGAGATGGAGAATATATGAAACAAATAGATATTAATAATTACAAACAAGCTAAAGTGACTTTGGAAAACTTATTTGCTCAAGGGAAAAACGGTAACTTGAATTCTCCTCTTGGATACATACCAATGGCTTTTTATGAATACATAACCAAAACATTAAGAACCGGGAACAGATCTTTCCAATGCTATGCAGGCAAATACGGTGGATTTATTGATCATCGCGGAAATGTAAATGTTTGTGAAGTATTTGATGAAGTTTCAGAAAATAAATTTAAAATAGGAAACCTTAGAGATTTTGATTACGATTTTCTTAAACTATGGAATAGTGAAAGAGCAATGCAAGTGAAACAGAATGTTAATAGAGCTGATTGCTGTAAACATTGCACACATGAAACCGAGGGATTGCTTCCGTCGATGTACTTTAAACCCAATTCATATAAAGAGAGGTTTAATTATATATGGACAAGAATGTAATTAATAATTCTCCATATAATAATATCCAAGATGAAAAAATATACTACAGTAAAACCTTTAATATAACAGCAACCGAGGATGGAAATAGTTTAAATCCTATCGCTTATAAAACTACGTTGATTATGACTCTGCTGATAAGATATTATAATTGTAGTGAATTGCAGGCAGCTTTCATATCAAACGATAGTATTAAGCCAATATTTTTATCAATTGACAATACATTTATAAGTGCATATAACTCCGTAACATCTCAAATTGAACAACGAACTTCTGATAAAAATTATAATAATGAAGCAACGATTATATTTGTAGATAAAGATACTACTGATGTTGAAAGTTTAAAGAATTTAAAATATTCGTTTTGTTTTGTTATATCATGTTCCGATGAGGAAACAATGTTTTATTACAACTCATCGGAATTATCAGAGGATTTGGTACTAAGTTTTATAAATAACTTATATACGCTTTTGAATGGGATAACTATAGATAATTCTAAGAACATTAATACTTATCAAATTGTATCAGAAATAGAAATCAAAAAAATTAGGTCATTTAACGAAAAACCAAAAATAAGTAATAACCAGACTCTGAGGGATTACTTTTCTGATGTGGTAAAAAATAGTACCACAGATAAGGCAATAGTTAAGTACGATGGGTTGGAATTAAGTCTTTTTGAATTAGATAAACTGTCAGACTATTATGCTAATTTGATTTTAAATTCAAAAAGCAACTATGTAGGTATTATTTCTTCCGACATTATTAGTACTGTTATAGGTTTGTTCAGTATAATAAAAAGTGGAAAATGCCTTGTTACAATAAATCCCGATCTTCCTGAAGCAAGAATAAACTATATTATAAATCAATGTGGTATTGATAAAGTTTTAGTATGTAAAAAGAATTTTGAAACAAAAACAGCTTTGCAAAATACAGATAAGTTATTAATTGAAAAAGACATTTCGAGTCCAGGAGAAGTAAGTTTTAAGCCGGTTACTATAAACCTTTCAGATCCTTTATATGTTATTTTTACTTCCGGGACGACAGGTAATCCAAAAGGTGTAATTATTAATAACAATAATTTTATGACAGTATTTTTGTGGTTTAAGCAATATTTTCCTTTGGAATCAACTACAAAATCATTCCATAATCTAAACTATTCATTTGATTTTGGACTATATGATGTACTTGCTACTGTTCTATCAGCAGGATGTCTTTATTCCATAAATAAGCAAAAAATTCGAAGCCTTACTGAATACATAGCATTCATCAATGACAATAACATAGACAATATATGTACTACGCCTTCATTTTTCAATATTATTTCGAGTTTCAGAACACCGATGCAAAGCTTAAAGCATTTACATTTAGGCGGTGAAAAAGTTACATATAAAATGATAGAACGGTACAGAAAAGTTATTCCCGAAAATTGTGAAATTTATAATGGATATGGGCCTAGCGAATGTACAATAGGAAATACATTATATAAAGTTCCTAGAAAAGAGTCTGATTGTTACATAATAAACAGTGTACCTATAGGTTCACCCACTGCTAACAGTTACATTTACATTTTAAATGATGAAAATCAATGGGCTCCTTTATATGGTTATGGTGAATTATACATTGGTGGTGACGGTCTTGGCCTTGGATATGTAAATAATGAAGCAGAAACAAAATCGCGTTACATACCCGATCCATTCGATCCGTCAAAGAAAGTTTACCGCTCAGGAGATATAGGAAGATGGCTTCCAAATGGCAATATTGAATATATTGATAGGATTGATAATCAAGTTAAAATCAATGGTTTTAGAATAGAACTTGGCGATATTGAGAATAGCATTATCGGTATACCTGAGGTGCAAAATGCTGTTGTTACGGTAACTCACAGAGGTGATAATAAAAATTTGGTAGCTTTTGTTGAGACTAACAGTAAAGAAATTTCGTCTCAAAAAGTAAAATCATATCTAACTGATATTCTTCCGCAATATATGATACCGTCAAAGGTTATATTTGTTAATTCTTTTCCAATGACGGCAAACGGTAAGGTTAACAAAAAGGAACTTCTATTACAATCCAAGCTTGAAAGTTGAGCTACCCGAAATTTTGTATGAATCATTAGTTTAATAGCAGAAGTTATTATACTGATGTTCTAAATATGCATTTGATTTATATCAAATGTTCGATTTTAAAATGAATTAATTGTTATTTTAAGGAGGTATGGTATATGGATATCAAAGAAAGAGTAATTGATATAGTACAAAGCAATATGACATGCGGTACACCTGTGAATACAGACGGAAATCAAAACTTTATTCAAGATTTGGGCTTCGATTCAATAAAGTTAATGGGTTTGTTTTACTCTGTTGAGGAGGAGTTCTCCATTGAAATTTTTGATAACCCTAATAATTTTAAATTCTTTTCGATTGAAACTCTAAATGATCTTATAGAATTAATTCAAGAAGAAGGTGCTGCATAATTTTATTTGTTAGTTATGCAAAATAAAGGTGGTAAGTATGTCAATTGCAATACTTTCAACAGTTACTGGAAATGGACATAATAGTGTAATGAAAAGTTTAGCCTCAAAATTTAAGGAATTAGATTATGAGGTTGAAACTTTTCCTACATTTTATGAAGATCTGATGATAAGTAATAAAATACTAAGCGACTTTTATAATTTTTTAATGATCAATTCTACTCAGCTTTGCTGTAAGTTTAGTGAACTGTCTTCAATGACGCGACCTGATTTATCCGATGTATTTTATGAAGGCGTGAAAGATAAGATAGTCAACTTTATAAACGAAAATCAACAGATTGAATGTTTTATTTCTACATCTCATACTATAAATCATGCATTTATAAGAATATTAAATGAATTAAAAATAAATAAACCATTTTACATAGTTATAACAGATCCATACAATCCTATTTCAGTAGGATTTGCAACCCCTGGTGCCACAAGATATTTTTGTGCCAATGAGGTAGTAAAAGAAATTCTGTTAAAAAATAAAATAGAAGACAAACTAATATCAGTAACCGGTTTTCCTATAAATCCCAAATTTTTAAAGGTTGAAAGTAAAGAAGTATTACGTAAAAAGTTTGGGTTGGATCAAGATAAAAAGATTATAATGATAAATAGTGGTTCACAAGGGATTTTCCACTATATGCAGATATTTAAAACTATATATGCTAATTATAATTCAAACTTACAATATATTTTTATATGCGGGAAAAATGTGCATCTATACAACATGTTAAAAAAGTTCTCAGAGAAAAATATGCTTGAGGATATACTGCATATCTATGGATTTGCCAATAACATAGAAGAATTAATACAGGTCTCAGATATAGTAATTTCAAAAGCTGGAGCGAATTCTTTCTATGAAACTCTTCACCTGAATGTACCAATAATAATTGATGGAGTTAATGGTTTTTTATATCAGGAAAGAGGGGTCATACAATTTGTAGATGAATATAAATTGGGACTTGTACTTGATAATATTGAAAATGTAAGTACTGTTATAGACGATATGATTAAGAATTATGAAATGTTTAAAACCAATATCGAACAATTTAATCTAAAAGATGGTTCTCCATTAATTGTAAATGAAATATTATCAGAGTTAAAAATTTTCGGTTAATCAAATACAAAATATAACAATTTGAAAGGAAGAAGAATTATGAGTAAGAAAATTTGTCAAAGTTGTGGAATGGAAATGACAGCTGAAGTATTTGGAACAAACACTAATGGCTCAGCTAATGAAGATTATTGTATTTACTGCTTCAAAAGCGGACAGTTTACAGAACCAAATGCAACAATGAATGAAATGATTGAAGCAAATATTCCTGATATGGGAATGCCTACAGAGGAAGCAAGAGCAAAACTCAATGAACTTTACCCAACCTTAAAGAGATGGCAAGCTTAATATAATGGTCAAATATAGAAGATAATGAGATAGCTTTACATTTCATTATCTTCTATAGAAATTCTCCAAAAAATTAAAAAGTAAATTATATATTTTACAAATATGTTGACTTAAAAATTTTACATAAAAAAGGTGTATTAAAATGCACAAGTATGATTATGATTTTTTTAAAGTAGGAGCAGAATATATTCTCAATAGGATTAATTTTATACCTGAGATTGCAATAATTTTAGGATCTGATTTGGGCAATATTGCAGAAAAAATAAAAAATAAGATAATTATTGAATACTCAGATATTCCTAACTTTTTATTATCTACAGTTGAATCACATCAAGGCAAACTTATATTGGGTGAATTAGAGGGTAAAAATGTTGTCTGCATGGCCGGAAGATTTCATTTCTATGAAGGATATGATTTTGAACAGCTTACTATTCCTGTAAGAATTTTGAAACTTATAGGAATAAAAAAATTAATTCTTACAAATATTGTAGGCGCCGTTAACCGAAATTATCAACAGGGTGACTTAATGCTAATCAAAGACCACATAAAACTAAATGGGGCAAGTCCGCTTAGAGGATATAACGTCAAGGAATTCGGGCCCCGCTTTTTTGATGTGACTGATATGTATTCACAAACATTTAGAGAATTAGCGCTAAAGTGTGCTCAAGAGTTAGGAATTATGGTTCACGAAGGTGTTTATTTCTTTATGCCTGGTCCACAGTTTGAAACAAAAGCCGAAATTAATTTGATTTCAATGCTTGGCGGGGATGTTGTTGGAATGTCAACAGTAACAGAAGCACTTACTGCAGCACATTGTGGTATTGAAACATTAGGGATATCACTTATTGTTAATATGGCAGCTGGGGTTACGTCAGAAAAAATATCTGTTAAGGAAGTTGAACATGTAGTATCCAGTTGTATTAACAAAATGGAAAACCTGCTATGTCAAATTGTTAGAAAAATTTAACGTACGAGGACAAATACTATGGATAGAGCTGACAATAACCTTGCATTTATTTTGAAATATGAAAATATTGCATGGTATGAGAGTGGAACAGTAAAAATTTTAGATAGAAGGATTTATCCCCAGAGTAAAAAATTTGTTATTTGCAAAAATCACCGTGAGGTTGCACAAGCTATAGCAAATATGGTAACTCAAAGTGCAGGTCCTTATACAGCAGCTGGTATGGGCATGGCACTAGCAGCTTATGAAGCACGTGAACTGCCGGATGATAAGTTTTTAGAATACATAAAGGATGCTGGAAATACTATCGCTCATGCTCGTCCCACAACTACTGCCAGAATGAAGGCTATCGTAGATAAGTCAATACAAATTGGTATTCAAGCTCGACAAAATTCTAAAAATGTTGAAGAAGCAATTTTCAATCATACAATTGAGACACTAAATAAACGCTATTTGAAGATTGAGAATATGTCTAAATATTTATTGAATATGTGTCCAAAAGAAACAAATTTGATGACATACTGTTTTGCAGAAACTATTATTGGGCAATTGCTTAAATTAGCTCAAAAAAATAATTATACATTAAAAGTGTTCTGCCCGGAAACAAGACCTTATTTACAAGGTAGTAAATTAACTGCAAGTATCGTAAAAGATATGGGATTTGATGTAACGGTAATTACAGATGGTATGGTAGCTTATACAATGAAAACACAAAATATAAATATCTTTACAACTGCTGCCGATGCTATTTGTATGGATGGTAGTATTATTAATAAAGTCGGTACTTTCAACACAGCAATTGTTAGTAAATATTTTGGGGTACCATATTTTGTAACAGGAGCACCTGATAAAGCACATAAAGAGGCTAGACTTCAGGATATAGAAATTCGCAATCCCAAAGAAGTTCTTGAATTTATGGGACAAAAAGTTACAATGGAAGGCGTTAAAGCTTTATATCCTGCTTTTGACATTACACCCCCACATTTGATAAGTGGCATTGTAACAGACATAGGTGTTTTTTCTCCATATGATCTGCAGCAATACTATATAGACTCAGGTGAGGGAGAGTATTAAAGAAAAAGATTACGATAATAGGAGGCACAGATATGGACAAAGTAAGGTGCGAGTGGGCAAATTGCCACCCATTAGCAGTTAAATACCATGATGAAGAATGGGGAGATCCTCTTCATGATGACCAAAAACATTTTGAGTTTATTTTACTGGAAGTTATGCAGTGCGGGCTTAGCTGGCTAACAATTTTGAAAAAGAGAGAATCCCTCCGTAAAGCTTTTGATAATTTCGATTTTGAAATAATAAGTAATTACGACAATGAAAAGATTGAAAGCCTATTGTCTGATACGAGTATTATAAGATCTATTAAAAAAATTAACGCAGTTATAAATAATGCAAAAAAATTTATTGAAATCCGTAAAGAATTCGGTTCTTTTGATAAGTACATATGGTCATTTACAGACAATAGTACAGTACTTATTTCAAGTCATGGTGAGGGAAATATACCTACAAAAACTGACTTGTCAGATAAAATAAGTCTCGACATGAAAAAAAGAGGGTTTAAATTTTTAGGCTCCATAACCATCTATTCACATCTTCAGGCAGCCGGGATTGTAAATGATCATTTGAATTATTGTTATAAGTACGATCTTTAAATAATATTTTCCAAAAATAGAAACGCCGGATTTTACCCATAAGTATTTAAATCCGGCATTTATACTTTTAAAGCAGTGCTAGTAAATCTTCAATTGCTTTCTTTTCTGTTTCGTACATTTTATGCAAATTATCAATGGTTGCACTTATTAACTTCTTGTTTTTGGAGATGTTATACTTTATTATTGAATTTCTCCCGTTTTTGGCGTCATTTTCTAAGTTAGAAAATATATTTTTAAAATCATTATTACTATCAAGATAATTATTCTTAATAAGATATTCTATCCGCAAAACCATAGCTTTTTTATGTTCATAAAGAATATGAAAATGTCTAATATCGCAATCATCTTCGAAATCGAACATTTTTTTACTACATAATTCACCGTTATCTTGTAAGATAGCTTCATAATATTTTATTAATTCATTGTATATAGAAATACCATATACTGAATTATTTCGATTACCTATTGTACTAAAGCGAGCTGATGAATTCTTTGAAAGGAGGTATTCGGACAGCAAGCTTTTAACATTTTCTATATCAAATTCGTAAAATGGATTATATGATTCACTATCTTTAGGTTTAAATAATATCATATCATTCGTCTTTTTAATTGAATTTAGGAAACTAGCTTCAAACTGTGAAAAACTAACTAATGTTTCAGTGTAATTCCCTTTGTCATCATACCCTATAACATTAAATTCTTCATTATTTAAATCAAAGCCATATATCATTATTTCATGCCTAAAATGTATTTTTCTTATGTATGCTACTCTTTGCGGTATATAGAATTCGTCTGTATAAGTTGTTACATAGTATCCGAGTTCGATACTTTTTGTTATAAAATCAATGATATTTGTATAAGTTTTATATAAGAATTCCAAATCAAGAATATTATAATCCAATAGCGGACAAATAATGCTATTACCGCATATTGCGTAAGTGAAAAAATTCAATGTATTATGATTATGTGAAAATTCCATTTGTATATAATTACTAAGAAACCATGAATCAAAGTCTTTATGGGACATTGCAACAGATAGAGGATAAGCATGATGTAAGTAACAATTTACAGGCGGGTAATTAAGTAATAGTTTCACTAGTCATACCTCTTTTCTTTTAAACTTAAGTAGATTTACAATCTGATCCTACTATGATAAATTATACCAAATAGTAAAAAAAATATCAATATTTGAATATAAATCCATAATTGTGTTTTATTTTGAATTTAAATTTGATAAAATGTTCTTAGCAAATAACTAAAGAGAGGTACCACCAATGAAGTCTGATCTTGAGATACAGAAAGAAATATGTGAAATTGGCAGAAGAATGTATAAAAATGGTTTTGTAGCTGCTAATGATGGCAATATAACGGTAAAGGTTAGTGAAAATGAAATTTGGGCTACTCCCACAGGTGTAAGTAAAGGATATATGACTTCCGATATGCTAATAAAAGTAGACTCTGACGGAAATGTTATCCAGGGAACCTGGAAACCATCTTCTGAATTAAAAATGCATCTGCGTGTTTATAAAGAGAGGCCAGACATAGGAGCAGTAGTACATGCACATCCACCTACAGCAACAGGTTTTGCTGTTGCCAGGATTTCATTAGATAAATATACTACTCCTGAGGCGATACTAACATTTGGAAAAGTACCATTGGTGCCGTACGGTACACCTTCTACGGATGAGATACCTGATGCAGTAAGTAAGTATTTGCAGCACAATGATGCATTTCTGCTTGAAAATCACGGTGCGTTGACTGTAGGCTGTGATTTAATGGATGCATATTTTAAAATGGAGACAATTGAAATTTCATCTAAAATCAGTTTGGTTGCAAGACTATTAGGTGGCGAAAGGGAACTTAATTCTGAACAGATAGAGAAACTCTTTAAAATCAAGAACAAAAAATAAGGACAGAATCATATCATAGAATAATTTCTGAGGAGAAATAGGTATGGATGGCTTATTATTAATTTTATCACAAGTTGCAATAATGGCTGGAGTGGCACTTGTTTTTGGAGGAATTGCTCTTAAACTAAGACAACCAGCTGTTATAGGTGAAATACTGGGTGGAATAATTGTTGGTCCGTCGATTTTTGGTATGTTATCCCCAGAATTATTTTCTAGAGTATTTCCGTATAAACAATGTATTTCAGATGAATTCGGTTATTTTATTCAGGCTGGAATGCTTTTGTTTATGTTTATGGCAGGTCTTGAAATAAATTTTCGCTCATTATGGCGCAAAAGAAAAGCTGTTATATTTACTGCTATTCCGAGCATGGTCATTCCTATCATTCAAGGAATTTTAATGGTTATAGTATTAAAGGATATCGTATACACTTCACCTAAAATTGGTTTTGCACCTTTTTCATTGTTAATAGGTATCATGTATTCAATATCGGCTCTTCCGGTAATTGTGAGAATTTTAATAGATATTAAAATGATTAAAACTGATTTAGGCACAATAATTCTTGGAGCGGCAACTTTGAATGATCTGATTGGATGGACACTCTTTGCAGCGCTTATGGGTATTGTAGTAACAAACGATGCATCTGCAACCACTATTCTAATTTCTATATTAAGAGTTGGGGTATTTTCTTTTTTAGTTATGTACTTAGGACAAAAGCTATCATTTAAAATACTGAGGTGCACAAAAAGGTTTTTGTCTTGGCCTACAGGAAACATTTTAATGATTGTTTTTTTAATATTTGGGTTATCGTTTATAGCGGAAAAATTGGGAATCCATCCATTTTTTGCAGTATTTATACTTGGTATAGCAGTAAGAAGAACCTTCAGATTAAAAGGTACAGTAATCGCTAAAACTTTTCAAAACATGGCATTAGGTCTTTTTGCACCGCTTTATTTTGTTTCAATAGGACTAAAAGCAAATTTTATATTAGATTTTAATCTTGTTTTGGTTATTAGTGTTTTATTAATAGCATGTACGGGAAAAATATTTGGAGCTGGATTAGGAGCATATTTGGCGGGGCTGAATTTAAAAAATTCGTTAAGCATTGGGTTTGGTTTAAATGCGCGAGGTGCAATTGAGATTGTTATAGCATCTCTGGCTATGGATGCTCAAATCATTGACCATAGATTATTTGTAGCATTTGTTATTATGTCGATTGTAACATCGGTTATAAGCGGAAGTATGCTGAAATTTCTTAATGTAAGAAAAGAAGATAATAAGGAATGTATCGAATCAGATGTACAAAATGAACTTAAAAATGTCGGGTAATTTCACAATAAGATTGACATGGTGTTCTTATAATTAAATGTAATATATACAAAGCCGGCCAAGTAAGAGTTTAGGTGCCGGTTTTTTACGTGTATAGATAAAATGCCTGAGTGATTTTATTCAAGCTTATTTTGTTATATAATTGAAGGTACTAAAAAATTTTTTCAAGAATATCTAAGATTATATATAGAAATACTAGGTAGGGAAATCAGTATATACCACCAAATATTTACATAACACAATTAATGTTGATACCATAATAGCATATGGGAAGGATACATAAGAAGGGAACAAAGAATGTTAAGTGATCTGATAATAAATGCAGCTATACTTATTTCTTTTTTGAGCATAGCAAATCAATTGTATAGAGACCGGGATTCAGAAATACAATCCCGACCTCTTTTTAGGATTTTAGCCGGAGTTGTATGTGGAATTTTAGGTATACTGCTAATGTGGTATAGTGTTAGAATCCAAAATAGAACATTGGTGGATTTTAGAAATATTGCCACCTTACTGGCTGCTGCTGTTGGAGGAGGATTGTCTGCGGTTATTTCAGGCCTTGTAATGGGAGGTTTTAGAATTGTATTTTTTGGACTTAACAAATATTCTGAGGCGGGAGCAGTTCTTATTATATTGGTAACAGTAGGCATTACGTTGATTTTTAAAACAAAAAAATCACTGGGAAGGAAATGGCTATTATCTACGATATACATGACCATTGTTAGCTGTGGTGTTTACTTTTATATTTTTCAAAAAAACATCCGAATCCTTTATACAATATATCCTTACTTTATTCTTGGAACTGCTGTTGTCAGTTATACAGTATACAAATATATGATATATCTAAATAATATGAGTTTATTATTTAGAAAATTAAAAGATGAATCAACCAAAGATTATCTGACAGGCCTTAACAATGTAAGGGAATTTGACAAATTATTCAGACTTGTGATTGAAAAGGCCGTAAGCAATAATCAAAAATTCTCTTTACTCCTGATAGATATAGATTTTTTTAAAAAAATTAACGATACACACGGTCATCAGGCGGGAGATAAAGTTCTAAAAGAGATTGGAAAAATATTAAGACACAATTGCAGAGCAGATGACAAGATATCTCGTAACGGAGGTGAAGAATTCTCCATATTGCTTGAAAATGCTTCAAACAGCAAGGCTATCGAGATAGCTGAAAGGATTAGGAAAATAATTGCAGAAAATGAGTTTGAGATTTCTAGTGGTAAGAAAATTAAAGTAACAGTGTCCATAGGTATATGTTCTTATCCTGAAACGGTCACAGATATAACCCAGATAATTGAAAGGGCTGATGTGGCTCTTTACAAAGCAAAGCGTAATGGAAGGAATCTTGTGGTTACAGATAAAGTTTTATAATAATAATTTATAAAATTGTTTTTAAAAAGTATATAAATTTCCTAAAATATGTAAATAGTTCATGCAATTCCCATAAATAGTCTTGTTCAAGAAATTAGAATGTGCTATTCTTTTATCAGTAGAATAAGTATTTAATATACAATTTTAACTTAATATTATGTATATGTATTTTGTACGGGAGGAAGGTATGGAAAAGTTGAACTTAGTAATAAGACATTATAATAAGGTCAAACCTATGCACTGTACTATCGTGAGCGGTGATACCCAAAAAGTATTCACTGTTAAGTTATGTGAAGAAGAAAAAAACGGTGCTGAAATTCTCAAAGGAGACCCCGTGCTCATTGGCTTTCTTAATAGTGACGAAACTCTTTACCTAAGTGGAGGCAATGTCGTAGGCGCTATACCAAAAGAAGAAGAATACATAATCCATGCAAATAATCCTGAGAATATAGCTTTTGAAACGGAAAGAAGACAATACGAAAGATTTCCTACTTCACTAACTGGTGAAATTAAGCTTGCAAATTCTAGTAAAAGAGAACCTATATGTATAAAGGATTTTAGTTATGCAGGCATGTGCATATATTCTACCGATGATTTCAATAAAGAAGATGAAGTTGAGATTAGTGCTTTCCTGAGTAATAGTGTTATCAAATATGATGCTACCATAGTTAGAAAGACGGTTAACTTTGGTAGATGTGAGTATGGTGTACAGCTGATGCACAGGGATAAAAACTCAATGTATTCGACTCAGAATCAATTGACATCTTTTATACTCAGTGAAAAAGAGATTATGTACAGGCATTTACTAAGTGCAAATTTTAAATTGTAAAGTTAATATAATGAAATTATAACTGGCGCATTTTATTGGATATGGAAATAGTTGTACCAATAATTTTTTATGAACTTATGTACACTAATATTAAATTCATAAAAATATGTAACAAACAGGGAGATAAATATGAAAGAATACAGAGTAATGGATAACATATACCTTTTTAATAGTTATATTGATGCAATAGATCTGTCATTCAATCAGTTTCTTGTTATAACGCCCAATCCAATACTAATTCATACAGGGACTATAGATCGGACGGAAGTGTTACTTCCAAAAATCAAGGAAGTATTGGGAAATCGCCCTTTAGAGTATGTGTTTATTTCACATTTTGAATCAGACGAGTGCGGTGGACTAGCACTTTTAAAAAATTACTATCCTGAAATAAAAGCTATATGTTCTCAGATAACGGCAAGACAACTTATGGGCTTTGGTATTTCTTCTAACATTGCAGTTGTCAATCCTCAGGATAAGATGAAAATTGGTGACAGCTTATTTGAATTCATATCATATCCTTCTGAAATGCATCTCTGGGAAGGTTTGATGGCTTTTGAAACAAAACAGCAAATACTGTATAGCAGTGATATATTCACCAGAGCGGGTAAAATTGATAATCCCATTATAAATTCAAATATACATGAGGAGATAAAAAATATTGACCTGCAAAAAGTGCCGTCTCATGAAGCTCTGGAACGGATGAAAGAAGACATTTCAACACTACAGATAAAATATCTGATGCCTGGTCACGGACCATGCGTGAAGCTTTTCTAAAAATATCTATAGTTTCTTAAAAAGTAAATAGTTGACATAAACACTGGATAAATTTATAATATGTTTGTAAACATAAGTCAAATAATAGACAAATTATGTAAATAAATTTAACTTTGAAATAGGCGGAATTCATTTTTATGGATTTCGCCTTCAGTGAAAGGATACATAAAATGGGTAAAAAGGTTCTTATTGTTGATGATACTGTTTTTATGCGTACTTCATTAAGGCTATTACTTGAAAGGAATGGCTTTGAAGTTGTCGGCGAGGCTGATAATGGTCTTTCAGCTATTAATAAGTACAGGGAATTTATACCTGATGTAGTAACAATGGATATTACAATGCCAGAAATGGATGGACTACAGGCTTTACAAGCTATCAAGGGAATTAATCCTAATGCAAAGGTAGTAATGGTTTCTGCAATGGGGCAGGAAGCTCAGGTTAGAGAATCCATATTGTATGGAGCTATAAGCTTTATTGTTAAACCATATAAAGACGAGCATATTATAAACACAATAAGAAAAATTGCTGATGCATAACTTTTCTTTTTTTAATCAGTAATTATGTATGTGGAGGGTACATTATGTCAGAGCAATCCAACAATGAGCCGATGCTTGAGATATATTTGTATGAGACTGATCAACTTATAGAACAGCTTGAAAATATTATTATTGAAAGTGAAAAAGTCGGTAATTATACGTGTGAAACTATAAACGAAATATTTCGAATAATGCATACCATTAAAGGTTCTTCTGCCATGATGTGTTTTAGCCAAATCTCAACTTTGGCACACGCCCTTGAGGATTTATTCTTTTTTATACGAGCAGAAAAAAATCAATATGTTAATTTTTCTGCCATATCAGACATGGTCCTGGATGGTGTGGACTTTATTAAGGTTGAATTGCAAAAAATAAAAGGAAACAATATTGCGGATGGTAAAGCAGATAATCTTATAGCTGGTATAAGAGATCTTTTAAGCTACATAAAAAGAGACAGCGGTGAAAAGAAAGTAAATAAAAATAGTTCATGTACAAAGCAGGCGAATGCTTTAGTCAGCACTGTACGAAAAGAATTTCAGGCAAAAATCCGTTTTGAAGATGGATGTGAAATGGAGAATATCCGTGCATATTCGGTTATTCATAATTTAAAGCAAATCACAGAAGACTTATATTATATACCTGAAGATATAATTGATGACGATAACAGCTCAAATATTATCCAAAAAAACGGTTTCAAAATATTTTTCAATTCAGATAAGACATATGAAGAACTACTCAACTTTTTCAACCAAATAATTTTCTTAAAGGATTTGGAACTGGTTAAAAACAATAGTAAATCCAGCGAAAAGCATGAGGAGGTAAATAACAAATCCCAAGACGGAATGAGAACATGTACCTCTATGCAGCAAAGTATGATAAGCGTTAGTGTCTCAAAGCTTGATACGCTTATGGATCTTGTTGGGGAAATGGTTATTGCTGAAGCCATGGTTACACAAAATCCTGATTTGAAAAATCTAGAACTGCCGGATTTTTATAAGGCAGTGCGTCAAATGCGAAAAATCCATAATGAAATTCAGCAAATGGTTATGTCTATAAGAATGGTGCCTTTAGCAACTTCGTTTCATAAAATGCACAGGGTAGTACGTGATATGTGTAAAAAGCTTGATAAAAAGGTGGAGCTGGTTTTAGTCGGAGAGGACACAGAGGTTGATAAAAATATTATTGAACATATTTCAGACCCGCTAATGCATCTCATAAGAAATTCCATAGACCACGGAATAGAAACTGCACAGGAAAGAGCAGCAGCAGGAAAACCTGAATATGGTACTCTGACCCTTGAGGCGAAGAATTCCGGCGGTGATGTATTGATTATGGTAAAAGATGACGGGCGGGGACTTGATAAGAACTCAATTATAAGTAAAGCAATAGAACATGGTCTTATACAAAAGCCTGAAAATGAAATGCTGGATAAGGAAATATACAATTTGATTTTTCTTCCTGGATTTACTACAAACAGTGATATCACTGAATTTTCAGGCAGAGGCGTAGGAATGGATGTGGTTGCAAAGAATATAGAAGCTGTTGGGGGAAGTGTATCTATTGACAGTATTCAAGGAAAAGGTACTGTAATTACGCTGAAAATTCCCCTTACATTGGCTATTATTGATGGTATGAACATAAAAGTAGGCAATTCACGTTTTACAATACCTACAACTGCTATCAAGGAGTCTTTCCGACCAAGTAAAAATGACTTGATTACCGACCCCGATGAAAATGAGATGATAATGGTAAGGGGAGTATGTTATCCGGTATACAGGCTTCATCGCATTTATAACATTAAAACCGAAATAACGGAATTTAACCAAGGAATATTATTGATGGTGGAACAGGACGAAAAAGCCATATGTATCTTTGCCGACGAATTGCTTGGCCAGCAGCAGGTGGTTGTTAAAACACTGCCTCCATATATTAAAAAAATTTATCAGAACTCTGATTTTGCAGGATGTACTTTGCTTGGTGACGGAAATATAAGTCTTATATTTGATGTATTCCGACTTATATTGACCAATAAAATATAAATATCTTAACAAAAAGGAGTTGTAATTATGGAAAATGCAGTAGGTCAGGAAATCGACGAACAGGATGAAGATACTCAAAAAGATAAATTTCTTACATTCTTGTTAGGAAAGGAATTTTACGGAATGGAAATTAGGCATGTAACGGAAATTATAGGAATACAGCCCATAACAGAAGTTCCGGAACTGCCAGAGTACATAAGGGGGATTATAAATCTAAGAGGAAAGATAATTCCTGTAATTGACGTTAGATTAAGATTCAAAAAACCTTTTAAGGAGTACAATGACCGGACTTGTGTTATTGTCATAGATATTGCCGAGCTATCAGCAGGATTGATTGTAGATAGTGTATCGGAAGTAATAAAAATACCGGAAACGGATATAGTTCCGCCTCCGGATATTAAAAAAATAGGTAATAGATTTATTAAAGGCATAGGAAAAGTAGATAACGAGGTTAAAATGCTGTTGGATTGTGAGAAATTGTTGACCGAAGATGATGCAAATATGTTAATTAATTATAATAATTAGGGGGCATTTTCCAATGAAATGGTTTAACAACTTGAAAATTGGTACCAAGCTTGTAACAACATTTATAATTGTGGCACTATTAGCAGGAGTTGTTGGAATTGTAGGTGTAATCAATATTAAAAAAGTAGATAAAAACTATACCGAGCTTTATAAAAATTTTGGTATAGCCACTGCTGATATAGGAAAGGCTAGTACAGATTTTAATAGCATCCGGGCAATGACTAGGGACATATTGCTCAGTAATAGTATTGAGGAAAAGAAAAATTACAGCAATCAG
Source organism: Bacillota bacterium (assembly GCA_023390335.1). GTDB lineage: Bacteria > Bacillota > Clostridia > Acetivibrionales > DSM-1351 > Ruminiclostridium. The sequence goes on from JAEWCZ010000066.1 coordinate 436,912, forward strand.
ATTAAGGATCTCGATAAAAATGTTCAAATAAATCTTAAAAAGCTGTATGATTCTTTACAAACTGATGAAGGACAAAAGGCATATACTTCCCTAACTGAAAATCTTAACAAGTACAATGAAATAAGGGATAGGGTTATTAATATCTCTATTACAGGACAGAATAATCAAGCTATAACACTATTTTATAACGAAGCGGCCGAACCTGCAAAGTTAGCTAAACAGTACATAGATGAATTGTTTGAACTCAAGGAGAAGGGCGGAATAGAGAGATCAGAGCAATATTCCAGAGATTCTAACTCTACTGTCTACATAATGATTGTAGTCGTAATTATAGCAGTAATAGTGGCAGTACTTCTGGGAATTTTCATTTCCAGAATAATAAGTGTTCCGGTTAAAAGGATTGTTATATCTGCCGAAAAAATTGCAGACGGTGATTTGAATGTGGATATTAAGGAAAATTCTAAAGATGAGATAGGTATGCTTGCCTCAGCCTTTAGAAAGATGTCGGATAATCTTAACGATGTAATATCAAGTATCAGTTCAGCGGCGGAACAGGTATCCTCAGGCTCCAGGCAGGTATCTGATTCCAGTGTGGCACTTTCTCAGGGTGCAACAGAACAGGCTAGCTCAATAGAAGAACTAACTTCCTCCCTTGAAGAAATTTCAGCCCAAACAAGATTAAATGCAGAAAATGCAACTCAAGCCAGCAGTCTTGCGGAAAATGTAAAAACAATAGCTTTAAAAGGTAATAAGCATATGAAAGAAATGCTAAATGCCATGGATGAAATTAACGATTCATCAAGTAATATTTCAAAAATAATCAAGGTTATAGATGAGATTGCATTTCAGACAAATATTCTTGCCCTGAATGCAGCTGTGGAAGCGGCAAGAGCGGGACAACACGGAAAAGGCTTTGCTGTAGTTGCTGAAGAGGTGAGAAATCTGGCTGCTCGTTCTGCAAATGCCGCAAAGGAAACAACCGATATGATTGAAGGCTCAATCCACAAAGTAGAAGGCGGAACAAAGATAGCAAATGAGACTGCAGAAGCTCTCGGACTAATTGTAGAGGGTGTTGCCAAGGCTGCTGATCTTGTAGGCAGTATTGCTGAAGCATCAAATGAGCAGGCAGCAGGAATTGAACAAATAAACCAGGGTATTATGCAGGTTTCTCAGGTTATTCAGGCTAACTCAGCAACCTCTGAGGAAAGTGCTGCTGCAAGTGAAGAGCTTTCCAGTCAAGCAGAGGTATTGAGCGAACAGGTGGAAAGGTTTACTCTTAAGAAAGCTGTACGTTCAACAAACACCTACAGAGGAGAAAGTGAAATCAATCCGGAAATACTTAAAATTCTTAATAAAATGAGTGAAAAAAACAGAAATACTAACCACAATGTAAAGCCTAAAACAATTGATTTAAGCGACAAAGAATTCGGCAAATATTAAAATTGGACAGTCTGGTGAGAAAAAATTAATGATTTCTATTACTGAAAAGGAATTTAAACAGTTAACGGAGTACATTGAATATAAATATGGCATTCACATGAAACCTGAGAAACGTGTCCTTGTAATGGGGAGGCTTCAAAACGTCTTAAATTCACTGGGAATTGACAATTTTACTGAGTATTTCAGGCATGTTGTCAACGACACAACGGAGAGATCAGAACAAGTTCTCATTGACAGAATTACAACAAATCATACGTTTTTTATGAGAGAGGCAGAGCACTTTGAATATTACAAAAACAAAGCACTCCCCAATTTGGTCAAGGAAGTAAAAAACAAGGATTTAAGGATATGGAGTGCGGGATGCTCCACCGGAGAGGAACCCTATACTTTGGCAATGATAAACCGTGAATATTTAGGTGCTGATAAAGTATATTGGGATACTAAAATATTGGCCACAGATATATCAAAAAAAGTACTGGAAACGGCTGTAAAAGGCATATATAATGATGAGGAGCTTTTACAGCTTCCGGGTTACTGGAAGACAAATTATTTTAATAAATATAACAGTCAGAGTTCAGTAATAAAGGATCAAATAAAGGAGGATGTCATATTTCGAAGGTTTAACCTGATGGATAGTTTTCCATTTAAAAAGAAATTTCATTTAATTTTTTGTAGAAATGTTATGATTTATTTTGATAATATAACTAAAAACACACTTATAAATAAGTTTTATGATATATTGGAATATGGCGGATACTTGTTTATAGGTCATTCTGAGTCGATTAGCCGGGAAAAAACAGGTTTCAGATATGTTATGCCTTCTTTGTACATAAAAGAGTAGATAATGCTAATTTTGCGTATATGAATCAAAACGGAATTTGTGCAAATACTACTTTTGAATGTTAATTTCAAAGGAGGAATAAAAAATGTCTGTAAAAAAAATGAGTCAACCAAATACTGGTATAAAATGCATTGTTAATACATGTCACTATTATATGACTGGTGATCACTGTGCTGCTGAGCAGATAGAAGTTCAGCCAAGAGACGCAAGAGACACTCAGGAAACAGATTGTGCTACATTTTTACCTGAAAACCAGTAAGCTATGAGATAGTAATATTAGATCTAAAGAACGCCATACCTCTCTTTAAACAGAGGTATGGTGTTTTAATATTAAGCTGAAACCATTTGAATTTATAGGAGAGGTTACAATGAAAAAAATCAAAGTGCTGGTTGTTGACGACAGTTTATTGTTCCGGGAAGTAATCTCAAGAGGGATAGCTTTGGACCAGGAAATTGAAGTAGTTGCAAAGGCAGTTGACCCCTTTGATGCAAGAGATAAAATAGAAGAGTTTGATCCCGATGTTATGATCTGCGATATTGAAATGCCTAAAATGAATGGTATTGAGTTTATAAGCAGGCTATTACCGCAGCACATGATTCCTATTATTGTTGTAAGCTCAATCAGCGAAGCTGTATTCGATGCAATAAAAGCAGGAGCAGTAGATTTTATTCTGAAGCCGGATGTGCAAATATCCAAAAATGTAGAAGAATTTATAAATGAAATGATAACAAAAGTTAAAACTGCAAAGAAATCCAAACTTCCGGAAAGAGTCAGAATTATTGGTGAAACTGTCTCAGCTGATATGAAATTTGATAGTAGGAAAATTATTGCAATAGGTGCCTCGACAGGTGGTACTGAGGCTGTTTTTAACATCCTTAAACAACTGCCGAAAAACATTCCCGGGATAGTTATAGTTCAACATATACCTCCTATGTTTTCACGGATGTTTGCCGAAAGACTAAATAACCAAACAGGATTAAGAGTCAATGAAGCTCAGAATGGAGACTATGTGGAAGAAGGAAAAGTACTTATTGCACCGGGAGATTACCATATGAGAGTCAGGAAAACAAATGAACGCTACAGGGTTGAGGTATTTAAGAGCGAAAAGGTTAATGGACACTGCCCTTCTGTCGATATATTATTTGAATCCGTTGCCAAAGAAGCCGGGGATAATGCAGTTGGAGTAATATTGACAGGGATGGGTTCTGATGGAGCGAAGGGACTGCTGGCTATGAGGAGAAAAGGTGCAAGGACTATCGGACAGGATGAGAAATCCTGTGTTGTTTATGGTATGCCCAAAGTTGCATATGAAATTGGAGCAGTGGAAAAGCAGGCATCCCTTCAGAATATTCCAAAGACACTGTTCTCAATATTAAAATAAAAGGAGTTTTATGAATATACAGATATATGGGGCCAAGGGGTTTGATACACAGAAAGCAGAGAGATATTTCAAAGAGCGGAAAGTTAGCTACCAGTATATAGACCTCTTTAAGTATGGAATGAGCAAAGGTGAGTTTGAAAGTGTAAAAGCCGCTGTCGGTATAAGTAATCTAATAAATACCAAATCCAAGGAGTATGACAGGCTCAATATGAGAAATCTTGGGGTAGGCAACGTTGCACAAGAGGTGCTTTTAAAAAACCCAAAGCTCTTTAACTTTCCAATAGTTAGAAATGGAAAGCAAGCAACTGTAGGCTACAAGCCGGATATATGGAATCAATGGGAATAAAAAGCTTAATGGCGGATATAATAAACCACTTTTACAGTCATGTTTTCAAGGTACTTCAACCTGTGAAACACCAAGCCAGATACCCAGTGGATATTATTTATGCCATGGAGGCTTGTGAATATGGAAATGCATAAGTCAGCCGAAATCCATGCAAAGCATATATTACCGATTAATGCCTTAATGTTCAGTGAAAGCTGTCTTATTCTCCTTATTACTACAGGATGAAGGCTATAAACAGCAACTAAAGACATTATTCCCCAAATAAGAGTATTCCTTAAACATATTATTCCTAAAAAGTTTAATGAATCCCCACTATAATTCCACAGTTCACGATTGAAGACTCTCTGAAGGAGCAATCCTGTAATAAGCTCCAGAACAGTAGTAATCAGTACTGCACCAAAAAATACAAGAACGGGGCGGGACTTTAATTTGTCCAGAAGAAATACAACCAAAAGTGTACCCACTCCATAAATCCCGCATAAAGGGCTTATGAGAAATCCTCTTTTTATAAACTGCCAGTGATAAACGGATAAATACACTGTTTCCATTAACCAACCGCAGAAAGAATATATAATAAAGCATAGAAATATATCATAGATCCTTGCAAAATTTCTTGATATGTTATAGTTCATATATGCAGCTCTCTTATTGATTTTGTTTAATATCATGCTATGAAATTGAAACAAATAGGGTTACTTTTATATGTGTATTCAGAGTCTTTTAATAATATTTCAATATAAAATTTGTTAATTGACTTTGCGGGAATGCTTTGTTAATATCGGGATAAGTTTATTTATGCTTGCGGAGGAATATTTAAATTGAAAAAATCGCAAAAATCTGTAGAAACATTTTCACGAATTAACCTCAACGGAAAAGAAATAGAATATAACCTCAAAAGAAGCAGCAGAAGAACAATTTCCATCATGATAAAAAATACCGGACAGATTATTGTGTGTTGCCCGTTAAAAACTCCGTTCGCATACATTGAGAAACTTTTGTTGGAAAAAGAGAAGTGGATTGTACAAAAGCTGGCTGAAATCAGAGAGAAACAGGTTACGGTCAGGGAAAAATCCTTTGCCAGCGGAGATGTGTTTTATTACTTGGGGCATCCTTACAAGTTTAAAATTATTGAGAATAATACAACCAAAAAACCAAAAGTACACTTTGAAGAAGACCAAATTATTATTGAGGTGTCAGACATAGAGGATACGGAGAAAATCAAAACCTTACTGAAAAACTGGTATATTTCAAAAGCCAGAGCGATTATGGAACAAAGAATCAGATTGTACTCGACAGATGTAGGGGTTTCTCCTAAAAAAGTAGTTATCAGAGAGCAAAAAACCAGATGGGGCAGTTGTAGCTCAAAGGGTAATATAAATCTAAATTGGAAACTAATTATGTCGCCTTTGCCGGTACTTGACTATGTAGTAATACATGAACTCTGTCATATGAAAGAAATGAACCATTCTGATAATTTTTGGAAAAATGTTCAAAGTATTATGCCTGATTATAAAGTTTATAGAAAGTGGCTGAAGGACAATGGTTATACTTTATCCTTTGAGTAAAAATAGTTATGAAATTACATGTAAAAAAGATAAGAATGTACATTGAAATCTAGTTTTATAAAAGTATAATTTTAACGTGACACTACGATACATGACAATACAAGACACTTGGAGGAAATTAAAATATGATTTATAAAAGATACGGTAAAACAGGCAAGGATATATCTGCAATAGGATTTGGTGGCATGAGATTTCCAAAGGTAGGAGATACCTATGACTATGATAAATGTGCAGAGATAGTTATACAGGCAAATGAACTTGGCGTGAACTATTTTGATACTGCACCGGGATATAATGATGACCATAGCGAATTGATTATGTCTCATGCTTTTAAAAGCATGAAGAAGCCATTTTATGTTTCTACAAAAAGTAGCCGAAAGGATGGCTCAAAACTACGGGAACAGCTAGAAACATCTTTAGAGAGAATGAACCTTGAGAAAATTAACTTTTTCCATATATGGTGTATACTTAGTCTCGATGACTATAGAAGCAGGATGGTGAAAGGCGGTGCTTACGAGGCAGCCCTAAAGGCCAAGGAAGAAGGACTTATAGAGCATATAGTATTTTCCACCCATTGTACGGGTGACGAGATTGAAACAATAGTAAATGAAGGTTGCTTTGAAGGAATGACTGTAGGCTATAATATACTTAATTTCCCTTTCAGACAAAAGGGGTTGGAGGCTGCGTATAAAAAGGGCCTCGGTGTAGCTACAATGAATCCTCTCGGAGGAGGCTTGATTCCTCAGAAGCCTGACTATTTTGATTTTATCAGGAGCGAAGGCGACCAAAACGTAGTAGATGCTGCATTAAGGTTTAATGCCTCACATGACGAAATAACCACTGTATTAGCCGGAATGAGTAGTATTGATGAGGTAATTCAAAACTGTAAGGTTGGCGATAACCTTGTTAAAATTGAGCAGGCCAAGTTGAAGGAAATCGAAGGAAGGCTGTTTAATTCCATGGATAAACTTTGTACAGGCTGCCGTTATTGCGAGTATTGCCCCAAAGAAATCCCAGTATCAAAATATATGCTGTCATATAACAACCATATTCTTGGCAATACTCAGGAGGTCCTCAACAACATCAAATGGCATTGGTGGATCAAGCAGGAAGATGTTAAGAACTGTATAGAATGTGGTTTGTGTGAAGGTAAATGTACACAGCACTTGCCAATAATAAGCAGATTGAAAGAAATTAGTGAATTTGAGGATGCAGCGAAATAGGGTTATTTCAAAATACTCTTTTAAAAATCAGCACAATGCAATAAATGTACATTGCATTGTGCTGATTTTTTTGTACCCTTTTAACGAAATATCCTAATATTTATTTGAAATAAATCCCAAAAACCTTATCTATAACTGGGTTTGAGACATTGTATTTCTATATAAACATTGGCAGGAAGAAAACATATGACTAGAATTATATTGTCAAAAAAATAACAATGATAGCTGATATGTTAATGCACCTATAGTACTTGAGGAGGGAAAACAAAATGGAAGATTGCAAATGCAGTCTGGTTGACGTGATTCTAAATAAGTATGAACACAATAAGTCACATCTAATAGCAGTTTTACAGGAAATTCAAAACGAATACAAATATTTACCCGAGGATGTTTTAAATTATGTAGCGGAAAAGCTGGAAGTAAATCTCTCAAAGATATTCAGTGTAGCTACATTTTACGAAAATTTTTCATTGGTTCCAAAGGGAAAATACATTATAAAGGTATGTGACGGCACAGCTTGTCACGTTAGAAAATCAATTCCTATTTTAAATGCAATGAGGAAAGAACTGGGACTCTCTGAGAGCAAACATACTACAGACGACAAGTTGTTTACAGTTGAAACAGTTTCCTGTCTTGGAGCTTGCGGATTGGCTCCGGTTATTACAATAAATGATAAGGTATACGCTAAAATGACGCCGGATTCTACAATAGAAATAATAAAGACTTTGAGGAGTGAAGGATAATGAGAATTAATAGTTTACAAGAATATAAAACCTTTTCTGACAGGTCGACACAGGCATTAGAAAAACAAAAAAAGAAAGTACTGATATGCGCAGGAACAGGTTGTGTAGCCGGCGGATCATTAGACATATACAACAGAATCAAAGAGCTTATAGACGAGAAAGGCCTTCTGGTTGAACTTGAACTGGATTATGAAAAGGAAGGCATAGGAGTAAAAAAGAGCGGCTGCCACGGCTTTTGTGAAATGGGGCCATTAGTGAGAATCGAACCGGAAAACTACTTGTATTTAAGAGTTCAAATAGAAGATTGTGAAGAAATTGTTGACAAGACACTGGTAAACAATGAACCAGTTGAAAGGCTTATGTATAAGGCAGATGGCAAAGTATATAAGGCACAGGAGGACATACCTTTTTACAGAAAGCAGACAAGAATGGTTCTGAAAAACTGCGGAAGCATTAATGCTGAATCCTTTGCAGAATATGTAGCAAAGGGAGGGTATCAGGCGCTAGGTAAAGTATTGTTTGAAATGGAGCCTCAGGAGGTATGTCAGTCTATACTGGATTCCAACCTTAGGGGAAGAGGGGGCGGAGGATATCCGGCCGGAAGGAAATGGCAGCAGGTATTGAAACAGGACAGCGAAATAAAATACGTTGTATGTAACGGAGACGAAGGTGATCCGGGAGCTTTCATGGACAGAAGCATCATGGAAGGTGATCCCCACGGTGTTATTGAAGGAATGGCTATAGCAGGCTATGCTACCAAAAGTACATCAGGATATATATATGTAAGAGCAGAGTATCCTCTTGCAGTAGAAAGACTCAGGATAGCTATCGAAGATGCAAGAAAACACGGAATGTTGGGTGAAAACATACTAAATTCCGGATTTTCCTTTGATATAAACATAAATAAAGGTGCAGGAGCTTTCGTATGCGGTGAGGGAAGTGCATTAACCGCATCAATAGAAGGCGAAAGAGGAATGCCAAGGGTAAAACCTCCAAGAACCGTTGAAAAAGGACTTTGGGAAAAGCCTACGGTACTTAATAATGTAGAAACATATGCAAATGTTCCTTTAATTATAAATAACGGCAGTGAATGGTATAAAGGCATCGGGCCTGAAAACAGTCCGGGTACAAAAGCATTTGCCATAACAGGAAACGTGAACAATACAGGCTTGATCGAAGTTCCGATGGGAACAACCCTGAGGGAAGTAATATTTGATATCGGAGGCGGTATCAAGGATGACAAGAATTTTAAAGCGGTTCAGATAGGAGGCCCTTCAGGAGGGTGTCTTACAGAGGAACATCTTGATTTACCGTTAGACTTTGATTCCCTTAAAAAAGTAGGAGCAATGATAGGTTCAGGCGGACTGGTTGTAATGGATGATGACACTTGTATGGTTGAAGTAGCAAGGTTTTTCATGAATTTTACACAGAACGAATCCTGCGGAAAATGTGTGCCATGCCGTGAGGGAACCAAGAGAATGCTTGAAATCCTTGAAAAGATAGTAAATGGAAAAGGAACTAAAGAAGACCTTGATCTTCTTGAAGAACTGGCAGATACCATAAGCAGTACGGCACTATGCGGATTGGGTAAGTCAGCTGCAAGCCCTGTTGTAAGTACTTTGAAATATTTCAGGGATGAATACCTTGAACACGTTGTAGATAAAAAGTGCAGAACACATACATGTAAAGCCTTAGCTTCTATAGTAATTGAAAAGGAAAAATGCAAGGGCTGCAGCAAATGTGCAAGAATATGTCCTGTTCAGGCAATTGAAGGAAAGGTCAAGGAACCGTATACAGTTAATCAATCAAAATGTATCAAGTGCGGTGCTTGTCTGGAATCTTGTCCATTTGCAGCAATAAAGGAGGCGTAAATAACATGGGAACTATGATAATCGACGGACAGCAGGTTGAATTTACCGATGAAAAAAATATACTGGCAGTAATCAGAAAAGCAGGTATTGAGCTTCCGACCTTTTGCTACCACTCAGAACTCAGTGTTTACGGTGCGTGCAGAATGTGTATGGTTGAGGATAAATGGGGCAGTACAATAACCTCATGTTCAACGCCTCCAAAGGATGGTATGGAGGTATGGACAAATACAGATAAACTGAAAAAGCACAGGAAAATGATACTGGAACTGCTTCTTGCAAATCATGACAGGGATTGTACTACTTGTGAAAAAAGCGGAAGATGCAAACTTCAGGAAATAGCTTTAAAAGTTGGAGTAAAGAAAGTAAGGTTCGGACAGGAAAAGAAATTAATGCCTATAGATGACCTTGGACCATCAATAATCAGAAATCCGAACAAGTGCATACTTTGTGGAGACTGTGTTAGAGCTTGTCAGGAAATCCAAGGCGTTGGAGTATTGGACTTTGCTTATAGAGGATCAAATCTGCAGGTAACAACTGCGTTTAATAAATCATTGCAGGAAGTTGATTGCGTTAACTGCGGTCAGTGCAGGGTTGTTTGCCCTACAGGAGCATTACTGATAAAGAAAGATATTGATAGAGCATATGAAGCACTTCAGAACAAGAACAAGCGTGTTATTGCTCAGATAGCACCTGCTGTACGCGTTGCAATCGGAGAAGATTTCGGACTTCAACCAGGTGAAATATCAATGGGAAAGATTGTTGCAGCACTCAGAAAGCTTGGCTTTGATCAGGTGTTTGACACAGCCGTTGGGGCAGACCTCACAGTTATAGAAGAAGCCGAAGAGCTCATGGACAGAATTCAGAGAAAGGAAAAGCTCCCTTTGTTCAGTTCATGTTGCCCTGCTTGGTTTAAATACGCAGAACAAAAGCATCCTGAACTAATGGGAAATGTATCCTCATGTCTTTCTCCTCAGCAGATGTTTGGAGCAGTTATAAAGGAACAATTTAAGAAAGAACAGTCTTTAGATGAAAAAGAAAACATTGTTATAGCCATAATGCCATGTACCGCAAAGAAATATGAAGCTTCAAGACCTGAAAATACTATAAACGGTGAAAGACAGGTAGATATGGTAATAACCACACAAGAGTTGGCAATCATGATACAGGAAAATGGTATTGTTTTTAATGAACTTGAAGACGAAGCTATTGACATGCCATTTGGATTTACCAGTGGTGCGGGTGTAATATTTGGTGTCAGCGGAGGTGTGTCCGAAGCAGTACTTCGATATTATTACAAAGAAAAAAATGCTTCAGCACTCAAAGGTATTTCATACTGCGGAGTAAGAGGTATGGAGGGAGTCAAGGAAGCAACAGCTGAAATTGATGGTAGAACAGTAAGAATAGGCGTAGTTCATGGTCTTAAAAATGCTGAAAAGCTCATTAGAAAAATTAAAAATGGTGAAGAAAAATTCGACTTTATTGAAGTTATGGCATGTCCGGGAGGATGTATAGGCGGCGCAGGGCAACCTATTCCGCAGAATGAAAACGTAAGAAAACTAAGAGCAAAAGGTATTTACAAGGTAGATAAGTCTTTACCAATCAAGCGTTCAGATGACAATCCGACTATAGACGCTCTATATAACGGTATTTTGAACAGCAACAGACATATTCTACACAGAAACAAAAAACACTAAAATAATATATCCACAGATGTGGCTCAAGGCACAAAAGTCTTAGGGCCCCATCTGTTTTAAAAATATTTTCAGCCGTAAAATACGGCTCATAGGAGGATACCATGATAAATAATAATAATCAAAAGGTATGTGATTTTGCAGGTAATGATAAAAATGTATGCCTAAAGATGATGTTTGTTGATGAAGCAAAAACAGATATGGAGTATTGCTGCAATAGCTGCAATAAATCCTTTTGCGAAGTTAGCCCGTTATTTTTAAATATTGTACCGGCGCTTTCAGGACGAAAAGCAGTGTAATCTTTATAAAAAAAGACCTTCATTACAAAGAATTAATTTATAGTAACTAAATGGATTTGACATAAAAAAATATATAATTTACAATTATATTGTTATTTGTTTAACAAACATAGGCGGTGGAATATATGCTTGATATATATGTTTGTGTTGGTAGTTCCTGCCATCTCAAGGGGTCTTATCAGATTATTAGCTGCTTTCAGAGAATGATTAAGGAAAATAATCTTGAAAGCAAAGTGGAATTAAAGGCATCCTTTTGTATGGGGCATTGCACAACAGGTGTTTGCGTTAAAGTAGGCAATACTTTTTATGGAGATGTTGGCGTTATAAATGCTGAAAGCTTCTTTACAGAAAAAGTACTTAACACAATTAAAGGCAAGAAGGAATAGTGTAAATTATTTCAATTTACATATGAAGACAGGCAGAATATACTAATAACTGCATAAGAGCCGTCAGGGCTATGGAGGCGACTTTATGAGCATTATTCAATTCAAAGAAGCGAACTGCAAAAACTGTTATAAATGTATACGAAGCTGCCCTGTAAATGCTATTGCATTTAAAAACGATCAGGCTGAAATTATACATGATGAGTGTATGTTGTGCGGTAATTGCCTTACAGTATGTCCTCAGAATGCAAAAAGCGTTAACAGCGATGTTGATAAGGTAAAGAAGTTTATACAGAAGCGAGAAAAAGTTTATGTAAGTCTTGCACCTTCATTTATTTCTGCATTTGACCACGATGAGAAGTGGGTTCATTATGCCCTGAAAAAGCTGGGATTTACACACATAGAGGGAACGGCCAATGGTGCCTACCAGGTATCAAGGCAGTATGAAAGTCTTTTAAAGCAGAAGAAGATGAAAAATATCATAACCAGTTGCTGCTCATCGATAATATTACTTATTGAAAAATATTATCCTCAGTTGCTGGATCAGCTTGCTCCGGTGGTCTCTCCAATGATAGCGCATGCGAAAATGCTCAGAGAAACATATGGACAAAGAATCAGAGTAGTATTTATAGGACCTTGTATTTCAAAAAAAGAAGAATTTAATGACCTTCAAAACGGTAATCAGATTGATGCTGTAGTTACTTTTGATGATTTGGACAAATGGTTTGAAGAAGAAGGCCTATACGAATCAGATGAAATAATTGATGATATTAAAAACTTTGATACGTCGGCGAGGATTTATCCGGTACCCGGTGGAATTTTGAAGACTATCGACAGAAAATATAAAAAAAATTACAGATCCATTAGTGTAGACGGTGTTGAGCGGTGTATGGATGTTCTTCATTCTATAGTAGAAGGGGACATTGAAAATTACCTGATTGAAATGAGTAGCTGTAAGGGTGGATGTTTGGGCGGCCCTTGCATGAAACATGTACCGGGAGGATTTCTCACTGCAAGAGAGAGACTATTAAACTATGCTAAAAGAACAGGTGCTCAAACGGATTCTGGTTTGACAAACTCCGTAATGTCTTTAACCAAGGTTGACTTATCGAAGAAATTTGTGGACAGATCAAAGAACCTGGAAGTACCATCTGAAGCAGTAATACAAGGCATATTAAATAGTATTGGAAAGTTCAGTAAGGACAAGGAACTTAACTGCGGAGCATGTGGTTACCACTCCTGCAGGGAAAAGGCTACAGCCGTCTTCCACGGTAAAGCGCAGGTTCATATGTGCCTGCCGTATATGAGGGAAAGGGCAGAGTCTATTTCAAATATCATTATTAATTACACACCATATGCAATTTTTGCACTGGATGAGGGACTTAAAATACAGGAGCTTAACAAGTCTGCCCAGCAGATGTTCAATTTAGGAGCCAAAAACATGAGTGGCAGAAGTATTTCAGAAATACTTCCGTGTGATGAGTTTGAACAGGTGTTGGAAGGTGCCGAAAATGTGTATGATGAAAAATATGTTTACGAAAGCTACAGCATGGTGGTAAAACAATCCATTATAAACGTAAAACAACATAACACTGTTATAGTTATCATAAATGATATTACAAAAGAGGAGGCCCAGAGGCATAAAATTCTGGAAAGTCGTTCTCAGAATATAGATATTGCACAAAAAATTATGGAAAAACAAATGACGGTAGCTCAGGAGATTGCCAGTCTACTTGGTGAAACTACTGCAGAAACAAAGGTAGCATTAACCAAGCTTAAAAAATCCATTATGTCAGAGATGGGTGATTTATAGTGAGCCTATATATTGATGTAAGTTATGAAAGTATAAATAAATATAAAGAAGAATTATGTGGGGATAAGGTTGAGATAATCAGAAGCCCTGATTCCGTTGTAGTGGTTTTGGCTGATGGTCTTGGAAGCGGAGTGAAGGCAAACATCCTTGCGACACTGACATCTAAGATTATAGGTACAATTATGTCAAACGGTCTAGATATTGAGGAGGCTGTTAATACGGTAGCAAAAACCCTTCCTGTCTGCAAGGAGAGAGGGGTTGCATATTCAACCTTTTCTATAATACAGATTTTCAACAACGGTGAGGGCTATTTGGCCGATTTTGATAATCCTTCTGTAGTAAGGTTGCGAAAAGGTAAGATAATGAATCTGGAAACCGAAAGCAGAATTGTCAATGACAAGCTGATAAAAGAAGCCAGGTTCAAAGTCAGTCCTGACGATTTATTTGTCATGATAAGCGACGGGGTTATTCACGCGGGGATAGGTCAAACGCTAAATCTTGGCTGGCAGTGGGATAATGTCAGCGAATATATACAAAAGACCTATAAAAAGGATGCATCCTCAAAGACACTTGCAAAACTCTTGTTGTCAGCCTGTGATAATCTTTATTCCCATGAACCCGGCGATGACACTACAGTTGTTACTCTCAAAGCAAAAAAACCTGTGAAACTGAATCTTATGATAGGGCCGCCTGTGGATTCTGCGCGGGATGAGGAGATTGTATCCAGATTCATTGGAAACGAGGGGAAAAAGGTTATTTGTGGAGGTACTACGTCCCAAATTGTTTCCAGAGTTTTGGGGAAGGAAATTAAGACATCTATAGAATACTTTAATCCTGCAGTTCCTCCTACGGCAGAGATAGATGGTATTAACCTGACAACTGAAGGAGTACTGACCCTGAGAAAAACCCTTGATTTGCTTAAAGCCTGCGTTTCACCTGAGAGCGGTATGGGAGATATGTTGAAGCTGAACAAAAAGGATGGAGCTTCAAGGCTAGCTAAAATGCTCCTAGAGGAGAGTACAAGTATATATTTCTTTGTGGGAAGGGCAATGAATCCGGCACACCAGAATCCCGAATTTCCACTTAATATGGGAATGAAATTCAAGCTGGTGGAAGAACTGGCCGCATTGCTAACGCATACCGGAAAACATATCAGTATAGAGTATTGCTAGGGAGGGGGAGCTTTCTTGGGTCTTAGGACAATACATTTAAAACTTCATAAACCCGGTAAGCTTAAACGTGAAATCTTACAAAAAGCGTTTGAAAATTATAATAATGCGTTTAATTATTTATTAAAAACGGCTTTTGAAAACATAGAGGAAATTGAAAATAATTTTAAATCCCCTAAAGGGACATATAGTACACTGTCTCTTTCAAAATGGGTAAGCAGAGAAATATCAAATGAATTGAACAAGTTTGACGTGCAGCCGTTTAAAGATTCACTAAAGCTGGACTTTGGAATGACAATGGCAAGTTATTTTGTTCAGAAGCAAACAAAACCTGACATGATTTTTCCTAATTTCAGGCAGGATAACACTCTGGAACAGGAAAAACTCAGACCTATTTATTTTTGCAGGTATGATACAAAAAGAAGTTTCTGCCTACTATATGACTCTGACAGTAACAAGTACTTTGCTAAGCTATTCCTGATGAATGTAAAAAGTTCTAAGGTACGTAAAATACCTGCTGATAATAGAGAACTTGTATATATATCAAAAAACCCCAAGCCTGCCAAAAGCTTAAAAAAGGAGACCTTTATTATAATTCCCCTTTCGTTTGGAAAATGGCAGGAAAACATGCTGAGACAAGCCATTGAAAGGCCTGAGATTCTTAGAACGGCACACCTGCTATGTAAGGATGACGAATATTTCCTTAGTTTGAGTATAAATATTCCTGAGGAGCAGGAGATAAAGACTGTAACCTTTATGGGTGTCAGTAGGGGTATCAGAAGTGATTTGAATTACACAATTGTAGATGTAAAGGGAAACACTATTAAAAAGGGAAGCCTTGAGAACTGCCGAAATACAAATGACAGGAAACAAATTATTTGCAAAATGGCAAACAGTATAACAGATATAGCTGTGAAAAACAAATCCATGGTAATACTTCAGAACCTTGTGGGTAAAGGCGATAAACTCAGTTGGAAGGAAGATGGAATTGTACATAAACCGGTATATGGTTGTAAACTGTACAATGACCTTGTAAGGGTACTGGAATACAAGCTTCCGCAACAGGGACTGCCCGGTCCGGCGAAAGTAAGTTCTGTTGATATTTTCCATAACTGCTGCGTATGCGGAAGTAACACCAGAAAAAACAGGTTTTCTGAAACCATGTTTATCTGCACTACCTGCGGAGCAAGCTATAGTATGGATGAACTTGGTAGCAGAAACTTAGCTGTTAAACTTATAAAGTATGAAAAGACTACCTTCAAGCTAAAGGCAAGAAAGACCCCGGAAGGCATGTTCCTTAATAACGACCTTATCGGATTGGAGTTGTTTGTTCACAAAAGCGAAAATCCATATGACAGATTGAAGCATGAGATAAAGAATTTGTTGGAGAAAAAAGAGGATGACTCCGCTAATTCCAAGCTTAACTTCAAGGAGATAAAGAGTATTCTTGATAAATTAGTTAAAAGAGATTTTTCAAATATTGAAATTATTTAGTTTTGTGCTTTTGCTGCCGCACACTGCTTACAGAGTAAGCTTATATGAAAACATATAAAAAAGTGCAGCTATCTAGTTAAGAGGCCGCTTTCAGAATTAGTTTTCTGCAGGCGGCTTCTTTGATGTAATTTTATGGATAAAACATTGACTAAAGATGTATATTTTGATAAACTACATTTAAAGTAAAGGGGAGTAGCTTGTAAGCGATAAAGTCAACAACCGGCTTTAAAAAAGAGCCTGGCTTTATTCTCCATATGGGAAGCAAGACCTTGAATGTAATGCTTATATACATTCAGGGTCTTTTTGTTTATATATATCTGCATTAAATTGTATGATTGATATATAGACTGGCAATATTAAATAAAAACTAACTAGGGGGTAAAAAATGTCTACAAAAAAAGCACTGAAATGGGTTGGCTTCTGGATGGCGTTAGCCATTATTTTTAATATCGGAATCCTGCTGATTGAGGGCCCTGCCAAAGCATCGCAATTCCTTGGCGGGTATGTAATTGAATTAAGTCTTAGCGTTGATAACTTGTTCCTGTTCCTTATCTTATTCTCAAGCTTTGGAATACAGCCCGCTTATCAGAGAAGGGTTTTAAACTATGGTATTTTTGGAGCTATAGTTTTAAGATTGATATTTATAATTTTGGGAATAACTCTTGTTAATAAGATTCACTTTATTTTGTATATTTTCGGAGTTATATTGATAATAAGTGGTTGTAAGATGATGTTTGGTCATGAAAAACCTGTTGACCACAAGGATAATAAAGTATTAAAGATAATGGGTAAGTTTTTGCCAATGACCGACAAGATGCACGAAGAGAAATTCTTTATCGTAGAAAATGGTAAGAAATATGCAACTCCTTTACTGGCAATACTTGTACTTATTGAATCATCGGATATCCTATTTGCAATAGATTCAATTCCTGCTATATTCTCAATATCCACAGACCCTTTTATCGTATATACGTCTAATATATTTGCAATACTGGGTCTTAGAAGCCTTTACTTTGTACTTGGCGCATTGCAGGAAAGATTCAAATATGTTAAATACGGTGTGGCACTTATACTTGTATTTACAGGTGTAAAACTTGGCATTTTATACTTTGAACTTGAAATACCGATACTTTACTCACTGCTTACAATATTTACAATATTAGTAGGAAGTGTGATTTTCTCAGTGTATAAATCGAAGAACGAAGAAAAGAAGAAAAAAGAAATTGAACTTAAAAGAGTAGACCTTTAAAATTAAAAAAGCATAAAATGGCCTAAGAAGCTTATGGAGCTCCTTAGGCCATTTTCATCAGCAGTCATGCTTATTTCCGCAACAGCAGCTGATGATAAAGATAATAATAAGAGCGAAAATTACTCTTTCATCGATACATCCGTTAAATCCACCTAAGAAACCCTTCTTATTGTCAGACATAGGTATACAACTCCCTCCAAAGATTAATGTTAAACTTTTTAGCTTGGTAACTAAATGGCTAATAACATAGTATTCATTGCATATAAATTGTGTTACACATCTTTTAATATAGAAAATATAATAAAATATAAGACTCTTTACGGTATATGGAGGCACGTATGAGTTTAACCCGAAGAAAAAAGAGTAAGGCCAAATCAGAAAGTGCTAAAATTATAGTTCATGAAAAAAGTCCATGCATAAATAAGCAACATATAAATTATCGTGAATATGAGGGAGAGACGGTAACGGTTTTTGTAAATTCAGGAGGAGCTGCCGGAAAAGGGTTTACAGGGGTTTTACTGCTCCAAACAGATTCATATCTAAAACTTCTGATACTGCCGTCTGCACCGCCGGAGTGTACCTTAGGAAATACATGTAGCGGAAGGAATGTTAATTTCCTATTCTGTACGCTTTGTCCTTACAACAAAACAATCGGGACAATCGCAGAGATTCCCTGTGAAGCAGTTACAGCCTTTGTACATAATATAATTTAAAAATCATGCCTAAGTTATTATGTATCATAAATTGATTATTGTGATACAATTACTATTAATATATTATAATACGATAAAAAGGTATATGTATGAATTTATGTGAGAAATTTGAGTATCCCGAAAATGCGGGTTATGTTATAAATAAACTTAACGAAGCCGGATATGAAGCTTATTTTGTGGGTGGGTGCGTAAGGGACAGTATCCTATGCAAAGCACCTTACGATTGGGACATTACCACAAATGCATTACCCGGTGATATAAAAGCGATATTTGAAAGAACCTATGATACAGGGATAAAACACGGAACGGTTACTGTTCTTGAAGGTGAAATGAGTCTGGAAGTTACAACATATAGGATAGATGGTGACTACAAAGATTTCCGCCGACCAGATAAGGTTGAGTTTACGTCCAGTCTTAGGGAAGACCTAGCAAGAAGGGACTTTACTATTAATGCAATGGCGTATCATCCTGAACACGGGCTTGTGGACTTCTTTGGTGGTTTACAGGATTTAAAAAAGCATGTGATAAAAGCGGTTGGTGATCCTGAACAGAGATTTCAGGAAGATGCTTTGCGTATGATGCGGGCAATAAGATTTAGCGCACAGTTGGGATTCTCCATTGAAGAAGCTACATTTGAAGCTATAAAAGACAATTCGGCACTTATAGGTAATATCAGTAGTGAAAGAATAAGAGATGAGTTGAATAAGACGTTGGTATCTGAGAACCCGGTACATTTCAACTATCTGCACCAGACAGGGATACTACCTTACATTCTTCCTGAGTTTGAGAGGTGCTATACAACTGAGCAGGTAAATCCTTATCATGTATACAATGTTGCAGATCATACGATGTTTGCGGTAAAAAGTATTGAACAGGATCATATTCTTAGATGGACAATGCTTTTGCATGATGTGGGAAAACCACCAAGAAAGACAACTGATGCAAAAGGTATAGACCATTTTTATGGTCATCAGGCAGTAAGCAGTCAAATTGCGGAAAAAGTACTTAACCGATTGCGATTTGACAAAGAATCAATAAAAAAGATTGTTTTACTTGTAAAACATCACGATATGGATATAGAGGATACACCAAAATCAATAAGGAAGGCAGTAAATAAAATTGGTGATGAGTTGTTTCCTTTATTGCTCAAGGTTCAAAAGGCGGATAAAATGGCTCAGAATCCGGATTTTCTTGCCGAGAGAATTGTAAAATGGAATAAAATAGAAAAGATCTATTCAGATATAAAAAGTGAACAGCAGTGCCTGAATAAAAAGGATATGGCTGTTAACGGAGATGATCTTATATTGCTGCTTGGAATGAAACCTGGTATAGAAATACGTGAAATGCTGGATTATTTGTGCGATTGCGTGCTGGAATGTCCGGAGCTGAACGAAAAGCAAAAATTATTGGAACTTGCAAAAAAACGAATGAAGTAGGGGAGAAGTTATGACTGGGGTTGGAACAATTGTAAATGCGGGTGCTGTAATCGTTGGAGGACTGGCAGGGGCAGTGCTCAAAAACGGGATACCCGAAAGGTATAAAAAAATTGTAATGCAGGCTATAGGTCTTTCGGTGGTTTTTATAGGAATATCGGGTACAATTAAGGAAATGGTGACCATAGTAAATGGCAATAAGTTGGACAGGCAGTATATAATGCTTATGATTTTCAGCTTAGTAATAGGTGGCCTGGTCGGTGAGTTCCTGAAAATAGAAAAAAGGCTTGAAAATTTGGGAACATGGTTTCAAAAAAGGATTCCCGACAAAGGAGGCTCTTTTTCAGATGGTTTTGTAACTGCAAGCCTTGTTTTCTGTGTAGGTACAATGGCAATAATGGGCGCATTGGAAGACGGCCTCTCAGGTAATCCGTCTACATTATTTGCAAAATCAGTTCTGGATGGAGTGACAGCCTTAATATTTGCTTCTACTCTAGGTATAGGAGTATCCTTTTCTGCAATACCTATTCTGGTGTATCAGGGAGGTATTACACTGCTGGCAGGCGTAGTAAAGCCTTGGCTGACCCCTGAGGTTGTGTCACAGATGTCTCTTATAGGGGGAGTATTAATATTTGCCATAGGTATCAATCTTTTGGAGATTAAAAAGATAAATGTAGGAAATTTACTTCCGGCTGTTTTCATACCTGTTTTTTACTACATAATAAGAATGCTTTTTATTTAAAAAAAATTACTTTTTATTAAATAAACGGTTGACAAATTAATTTATGCTCGGTATAATATCACTTGCAGTCAGTGATGCGGGTTTAACTCAGCGGTAGAGTGTCACCTTGCCAAGGTGAAAGTCGCGAGTTCAAATCTCGTAACCCGCTCCACTCTGCGGGTGTAGTTCAATGGTAGAACATCAGCCTTCCAAGCTGATTGCGTGGGTTCGATTCCCATCACCCGCTCCAAAAAGAACTGTTTTCTTACAAAGAAAACAGTTCTTTTTTTATGCTTTGTCAACACAAAATAAGCTTGTACGAGCCATTTCGGCAATAAAATTCAATAAAATCAGAATGTTGAGGATACATAGCAGATAAAATAATATATAGGTTTTTGTCTTTATGGAAAAAAGGGGAGATATGTACATTTTGCTCCAGCCCATTTCCTTTTTATCTCCATTATAATATAATAATAAAGTATGTATCTAAACGAATAAAACAGGTGCATTGCGTTAGCTTAATATACAACGAATTGAGGTGTTTCAGATGTTTTCTGTAACCATAAAAGAGATAATGGAAGAGTTTCAGCTTGAAGAATTGACCGGGACCCCGGACTACGAGAATGTGGAAATCTCATCAGCCGATGTTAACAGGCCGGGATTACAGCTTGCGGGGTATATGGAATATTTTGGAACAGATAGAATGCAGATAATTGGCAAAGGCGAAACTGCCTACTTGATGCAACTGACAGAAGAAGAGCGGTATAAGAGACTGGAAAACTTCTTTAAATGTGGATTTCCATGCATGGTTGTAGCTAGGGGATTAGGTGTTTTTCCTGAAATGATAGATGTTGGACGCAAATATAATATTCCTGTTCTAAGGACAGACGATGTAACATCCCGATTTATGAGCGGTGTCATAAGATACCTGAATCTGCAGCTTGCACCAAGAACAAGTATGCACGGCGTGCTTGTAGAAGTATACGGCGAAGGTATACTGATACTTGGAGAAAGTGGAGTAGGAAAAAGTGAAATAGCTCTGGAACTGGTAAAAAGGGGACACAGGCTTGTAGCCGACGATAATGTTGAAGTTAGAAAAGTATCCGATAAAACCCTTGTTGGTACTGCCCCTGATATAATACGTCACTTTATAGAGATAAGAGGCATCGGTATTCTTGATGTAAAAAACCTTTATGGTGTAGGCTCAGTTAAAATGACAGAGAATATAAACCTTGTAATAAAGCTTGAGCATTGGAACGACAAGAAAATATATGACAGACTAGGTCTTGAAGATGAATTCACAGAAATATTGGGTCTAGCGGTACCTTGTCTCAATGTTCCGGTGAGCCCTGGAAGAAATCTGGCCATTATAGTTGAGGTGGCTGCTATGAATAACAGACAGAAGAAAATGGGATACAATGCTGCGAAAGCACTTAGCGAAAGAGTATTGGGAAATATAAATAAAGATATATAAATACATTTAAAACCCGGTTGGGAGGATAGGATTGTTGAATATAGTAGTTGATACACACACACATACAGTTTCAAGCGGACACGCATATAGTACAGTTCAGGAAAACGCAAAAGAGGCTTATACAAACGGAATTCGCATGATTAATATTTCAGACCACGGTCCGGCAATGAAGGGAGCTCCATTTCTATATCATTTTGGGAATCTTCAAACCATACCTGATATATTGTATGGGGTAAGGATTATTCGTGGTGTAGAAGCGAATATAATGGATTATAATGGTACGATTGATATGCCCGAAAGATATTTAAAAAAGTTGGAGCTGGTTCTGGCCAGCTTTCATGATATCTGTATAGAACCATCTACCATTGATAATCATACCAATGCAGCTATTGAAATATTAAAAAATCCATATATAGATATTTTTGCTCATCCGGGAAATCCACAGTTTCAGATAGACATTGAGAAGGTTGTTAAAACTGCCAAAGATTACAATAAACTTATCGAGCTGAACAATCTTTCCTTTAGTGTACGTAAGGGAAGTGGAGATAATTGCAGGGAAATAGCGCGAATGTGTAAAAAATATGGTGTAAGGGTAACAACAGGGACGGACTCTCACATAAGCTTTAATATTGGTAGATTTGATAATGTCATAAAGATTTTAGAGGAAGTGGAGATGCCGGAAGAACTGATAATCACCACTTCTGTTGAGAGAATGGAAAGATATTTGTCCGAAAGGAAAAAACGTATTGAAAAATAGAAATGGTCTTAAGAAGGAGGAGTGCGTTATTTTACAGAATGAGGAGTTTGTTCAGAAGCTAGTATCTGTTACCGGAAAGGACGGAGTTTCAGTTAATGAACCTATGTCTAATCATACCTCCTTTAAAATAGGCGGGCCTGCTGATATGATGGTTTCTCCTCAGAACAGTAGTCAGCTGGGGAGTATTGTCAGAGAGTGTATTAAATCCAATATTCCATTTATGGTTATGGGAAACGGTACTAATCTGCTGGTGTCAGACAAGGGGATAAGAGGTGTCGTAATTAAGATATACGACAACATGGCAGCCTTTAAGATTGAAGATGATACAATTGAACTTGAGGCAGGAATACTTGTTTCGAAGGCAGCGAAGTTGGCGCTTGAGTATTCCCTTACAGGGTTGGAATTTGCCGAAGGGATACCCGGAACTGTAGGTGGAGCTGTAACCATGAATGCAGGAGCCTATATCGGTGAAATGTGTATGGTTGTTCACCAGACCGAATACATGGATCGGGAGGGTAATATCATAACAATAACAGGAGATGAACACTGTTTTTCATATAGAAACAGTGTTATTCAAAAATCAAAAGGCATTGTTCTCAAAACAAGATTAAAGCTCCAGAAGGGTGACGGCACAAAAATAAAGGAACAAATGGATGAGTTCAACTTTAAACGGAGGGATAAGCAGCCTTTAGAATGGCCCAGTGCAGGAAGTGTTTTCAAAAGGCCTCAAGGATATTTTGTGGGCAAACTTATTGACTACAGTGGACTCAGAGGCTTCAGAATTGGAGGAGCACAGATATCCGACAAGCACAGTGGCTTCATAATAAACAGAGGAGGAGCTACCTGTAGGGATGTTCTAGACCTTATAAAACATATACAAAATACGGTTGATGAGAAATTTGGAGTTCAGCTTGAGCCTGAACTAAGGATTATAGGAGACTTTAACCAATAAAGATTTCACATACAAAAGATTTGGGGGATTAGGATGAGATTTGTAATAGTGACGGGAATGTCAGGTGCGGGCAAAAGCCTTGTTACCAAGTATTTAGAGGATATAGGATTTTTCTGCGTAGATAACCTTCCTCCAGCACTGATTCCCAAGTTTGCCGAAATCAGTGCCCAGAGTGAAGGTAAGATGGAAAAAATTGCTCTGGTAATAGATATAAGAGGCGGTGAACTTTTACACGATCTTTTCCCGGCTTTGGCAGAGGTCAAGGAGTCAGGTTTCAGCTATGAAATACTGTTCCTTGAAGCCGATGACGACGTTCTTGTAAAAAGATATAAGGAAAGCAGAAGACAGCATCCCTTGTCACCGGAGGGCCGGCTTATTAAGGGAATAAGGGAAGAAAGAAAAGCACTTCAGACTATAAAATCAAAGGCAAACTATATAATAGATACATCAACTCTTGTGACCAGGCAATTAAAACAGGAGATAAACGGTATATTTCTTGAAGGTAAAACCTTTAAAGGGATAATAATCAATGTGGTATCCTTTGGGTTTAAATACGGAATTCCAACAGATTGCGACCTTGTTTTTGATGTAAGGTTTATCCCAAACCCTTATTATATTGCTCCTATGAAGAAGCAGACAGGAAAGGATCAAATGGTTAAGGAATTCGTACTAAATGCTTCGGAAACAAAGGAGTTTATAACAAAGTTGGACGACATGCTGGATTTCCTGATTCCAAATTATATAAAAGAAGGAAAGTCTCAGCTTGACATCGGTATAGGATGTACCGGGGGAAGACACAGGTCGGTTGCTATAGCGGACGAAATATATAGAAGACTGGAAGAAAAAATGCATAGGGTAGTTATTGAACACAGGGATATTGAGAAAGATGGTAAAGGGGTTGTAAAATGAGTCGGTTCAGTTGGATGAAACCTGGCGCCAGAATCAAAAGATGGATAGCATTACTTTCAGCAGGTATAGCATTAATATGTTTCAGTATTTTATTTACCATATATAATTACGGCAAGGGTATCCCTTATATTATTGAAATGGCAACCTTAGCCTTTTTAGGTCTGGCAGGCGTTTTTGCAGCTTTCAGACTGCTTGTGAAAAATTTTGCCGGTAAATTAGTGAATGGACAGGATATAAGCAGCCTACTCCATGAGAAAAAATTTTCGGTAAAGGGCCCTAAAATAGTGTCAATTGGAGGCGGTACAGGCCTTTCTACAATGTTAAGAGGACTTAAACAGTATTCGTCAAATATAACGGCATTGGTTACTGTAGCAGACGATGGAGGCGGTTCAGGGGTGTTGCGAGAGGATTTGGGAATGCTGCCTCCGGGGGATATCCGAAATTGTATTCTTGCACTGGCAAATACCGAGCCCATAATGCAAAAGCTGTTACAATACAGATTCCAAGACGGAATGCTAAAAGGCCAAAGCTTCGGAAACCTGTTTTTGGCTGCAATGGATGGAATATCAGACAGCTTTGAAGAGGCTGTTAAAAAAATGAGCGATGTTCTTGCGGTAACAGGTACGGTATTGCCTATTACATTGGAAGATGTAAGACTTTGTGCTGAAACAGACAATGGAAATACAATCCTGGGCGAGTTTAATATAGGCCACAGAAGTGAAACTGACAAATCTAGAATAAACAGGGTTTTCCTTAATCAGACAAAGGTTAAGCCTTTAAATGAAGCAATTGAAGCCATTATGGAAGCCGATATTGTTGTGTTGGGCCCCGGAAGTCTTTATACAAGCATTATACCGAATCTATTGGTTGATGGTGTATGTGATGCTCTGGGAAAAACAAGAGCTATCATAGTATATGTTTGTAATGTAATGACACAGCCTGGAGAAACTCAAGGCTACAAATTGAGTGACCATATAAAGGCGATAGAAAAACACTCCCACAGGGGGTTGATTGATTACTGTATTGTAAATACATCAACAATTCCTGAAGAATTGCAGGAAAAATACCGCAATGACGGTGCGGAGCTTGTTAAGGTTGACTTTGACGTAGTAAAGAAAATGGGAATTGAGATAATCACCGGAGATTTTAAAAGCATAAACAATGGTTATGTACGGCATGATTCAAATAAGCTTGCGAAAAAGATAATGGAACTGGTAACCGAGCTTGTTTTGGCAAATGACGGAGATCGAATACTTGACTATTATTATGCAAAAGATAAAATCAATAAAATCGGAGGCTGATAACATGGACTTTGGAAAAAGCTGTTGGTACAGCTACCAACAAGGCTGTCAAAGAGAATGGTTAATCACAAACGGGATTGGCGGTTACGCTTCGTTATCGCTGATATGTTCCAATAACAGAAGATATCATGGGTTACTGGTTTCTGCATCAGTACCTCCAACTAAAAGGCAGCTTTTTCTCTCCAATATTCTTGAAGAAATGAGTTTTGAAGATGGTAGTACTGTTTCCCTCAGCTCTTTTCAAACAGGTAGCGGATATATAAATAAAGGTTTTACACATCTGCAAAGGGTTCAATATAATTATCTTCCGGAATTCGTATATTCTTATAAGGATATTTTTATAAAAAAGAAAATATCCATGAAGCAGGGCTCTAATACCGTGATAGTACAGTATGAGGTGCGAAACGGGCATAAAGAAGCTGCATTTAAGTTAACTCCACTAGTAAATAACAGAGATCATCATCATATAAGTAAAAGCAGTCATTTAAAATTCAACATAAATCATGAAGCAAAAGTTATCTGTATATCAGGAAATGGGGAAGGCCAAATCAGATTACTTGTGGATGACGGAGAATTTGAAAACTATAATGACTGTTTTTTTTATGACATGCTTTATGAAATAGAGAGAGAACGCGGGTTGGACTATACTGAAGACCATTTTATACCTGGCTGTTTCAGTATAAAGATTAAGCCCTGGGAAACAAAAACAGTTTCATTTATAGCCTCAACTGAAAATTATGACCTTCAAAGCATAAATGCATTACGGGTTATACAATCTGAAGAAGAAAGATTAAAGGAGCTTCTGGATAGGGCGGGTGTACAGAACGAGCTATGCAGGAGGCTGGTACTTGCTGCGGATAACTTCATTGTTTATAGAAAATCAACAAATTCAAAGACGGTTATAGCAGGGTATCCGTGGTTTACAGACTGGGGTCGCGATACTATGATTGCCTTCAGCGGCCTTACATTGGCAACGGGCAGATACGGGGATGCAAAGGATATATTGTTGACATTTTCAAAGTATGTTAATCACGGGCTAATACCAAATATGTTTCCTGATGACGGAGAAGAACCGGCCTATAACAGTGTAGATGCTGCTTTGTGGTATTTTGAGGCTGTTAACAGTTACCTCTCTTACACAGAGGACTATGCTTTTATTCAGAACAATATATACGGCTGTCTCAAGGATATATGCAGCGGATTTGTAGATGGCACCATTTATGACATTCAAATGACCGATGACGGTCTTGTAACGGCGGGTAGTGAAAAAACACAACTTACATGGATGGATGCAAAAGTAGGAGATTGGGTAGTCACACCGCGCCACGGAAAAGCCGTGGAAATAAATGCATTATGGTACAACGCTTTAATGATTATGTCCGGTCTGGCTGAAAGATTTGGGGATATTGACATTTATTCTACTTTAGCGGAAAAAACAAAGGAATCTTTCCTAAAGGAATTTTGGAATGAAAGAGATCAATGCCTGTATGATGTTATCAATCCAAAGGGTAAAGATGCTAGTATACGTCCAAACCAGATTCTGGCCCTTGGACTATCCTTCCCCGTTGTTGACGGACAAAAGGCTGCAAAAATCCTGAATAAGGTGTGGGGAGAGCTATACACGCCTTGTGGACTTAGGTCATTATCCAGTACTGACAGTGGATACAAGGGCATATATTGCGGAAACCAGCTTCATAGAGACGGTGCATACCACCAAGGCACAGTCTGGACATGGCTTCTGGGTAGGTTTATAAAGGCATATATCCTTATAAACGGTGGAACTGAGCAAGCCAGACGCAATGCACTGGAATTTATAAATCCGTTTACTGATCATATTAGAAACGGTGGACTAGGTAGTATTTCAGAAATATTTGATGGTGACAATCCACATTATCCAAGAGGGTGCTTTTCACAGGCTTGGAGTGTTGCCGAGATATTAAGGGCGGCTGTAGAAGACATAGGTGTTGACCAGCTTGACCAAAGAATAAATTATTAGTGTGCGGGAGTGTTGTTAAGTGTCTTTTTCAACTATAGTTAAAGATGAGCTTTGCCGGATCGAGCTTCATGAGGAATGTTGCATGAAATCCGAAATTTTAGGGGTTATCCTTACAGGTAACCTTTTTTCCCATGAGAAAGTATTAAGAAATACCAAAGTGGTTACTGAGAACGCCGCTTTTGCAAGAAGAATATATTCGATTTGCAGAAGAATTTACGGAATTAGTCCGGAGGTTGCAATCAGAAGAAGCAGTAAGCTAAAAAAGCATGTATCCTATTCACTTACACTAGTACCCAACCAGATGATAAACAGAATACTCTATGACTTTGGAATAAGTGCTTTCTCTGAGGATGAATATATTCCCACAGCAAGTACGCTAGAGAAAGTGTGTTGCAGAAAAAGCTTTTTGAGAGCGGCTTTCCTTTCTGGAGGTTCGATAAGTGATCCCGAAAAGACATATCATCTGGAAATTGCAACTCACAATATTATGTCTGCGGAAATTATAAAGGATTTGCTGGATGACTATGATATAAATACAAAGATAATCAAAAGAAAGGGCAGCTTTGTGGCTTATATAAAAGAAGGAGAGCACATAGTAGATTTTCTGAATATCATTGGTGCACACGGGGCACTAATGGAGCTTGAAAACGTAAGAATTCTAAAAGATATGAGAAACAGTGTAAACAGGATAGTAAACTGTGAAACTGCGAATCTTGAGAAAACCGTAAATGCTTCCATTAGACAAATAGAAAATATAAAGTATATTCAATCTACCATAGGAATAGACAAACTCCCTGAGAATCTTGCAGAGATAGCCGACGTTAGGCTTCAATTCAGTGATGCAAGTCTTAAAGAGCTTGGGGAGATGCTTCATCCAAAACTTGGGAAATCTGGAGTCAACCACAGGCTGAGAAAACTTGATGAAATTGCTGACGAAATTAGAAAAAGTAAAGGAAGGTAAAATCAGGGAAATATAGAATCTGTTACTATGAATATAAAACATAGGAGGAAACAGGTTTGGATGTTAAACTTTCAAAAAAAGGGACAACCCTTGTTGTTAGAATAATGGAAGATATGGATCATCATTCAGCACAATATCTCAGACAAAAAATAGACAGTGAGATAACCAAAGCAACTATTAAAAATATTGTATTTGATTTTACCAATGTAAATTTCATGGACAGCTCAGGTATAGGTGTTGTAGTAGGAAGATACAAAAATGTATGCAAGCTAAATGGCAAGGCGGCTATAGTTAATGCAAATTCCAAAATATTGCAAATATTTGAGATGTCAGGCGTATTGAAAATTATTCCTGTGTACAACAGTTTGGATACAGCTATTTCAAGCATGTGCGGTTAATATTGTAACATCATGTTAAAGAGAGTGAGGAAAAAAAATGCAACTGGTTAATGAGATGAAGCTTGAATTTATGAGTAAATCCAATAATGAATCCTTTGGAAGAGTTGTTGCTGCGGCATTTGCGTCCCAGCTTGACCCAACTGTAGAGGAATTGGCGGATATAAAAACGGCTGTTTCCGAGGCTGTAACAAATGCAATAATACATGGATATGAAGATTCTTCGGGAAATGTGGAAATGATTTGCAGGCTATATGATGAAGGTATTCAGATAATCATATCAGATAAAGGAAAAGGGATAGAAGATATTGAACTGGCACGCCAGCCTCTTTACACTTCAAAGCCGGACATGGAACGCTCAGGAATGGGTTTTACAGTTATGGAGAGTTTTATGGACAGCGTCGAAATAGTTTCTGAACCCAATATGGGTACAACTGTCACAATGTTTAAAAAATTAAAAGCTTAAAATATTTTTCATAATACAAATAATACCGGGGCTTGGGATTTTTTTATGCAAGTAATGTAAATAATTAGAATTTATGTATAAAAATATATATTACAGCTAATAATTAGACTATAAAAGATTTCATTCCCGGAAGTAATAAGATATGGCCCTGCGACAGGCAAAATATGTGACAGAAAGGTTTAGGCAAAAATATGAAGGAAACATCAGATGATGCTGTTATGACTCTTATAATAAATGCCAAGGCTGGCGACAAACAAGCCCAATCCGTTCTGGTTGAGAAGAACGTAGGCCTTGTGTGGAGCATTGTAAAAAGATTTCAGAACAGAGGATATGAAGTTGACGATTTATTTCAAATAGGAAGCATTGGGTTAATCAAAGCAATAAACAAGTTTGATACGTCTTATGATGTAAAATTTTCTACATATGCTGTTCCTATGATAATCGGTGAAATAAAAAGATTTATCAGAGATGATGGAATAATAAAAGTAAGCAGATCCCTCAAGGAGATTTCCTCAAAAGCACGTATAACCAAGGAGATTATGAGCAAGGAACTTGGTAGGGAGCCTACAATTAATGAAATTGCGCAGCGTATGAATATTTCCCCTGAAGAACTTGTTATGGCTATTGAAGCAGGATGTACACCCGAATCCCTGTACAGTACCATAGGTGATGGTGATAATTCACCGATATTGCTTATAGACAGGATAGATGCTGCAGATAATAGTAGCGAAGTTGATCTTATTGATAAAATTGCAATACGACAAATATTGGATACATTGGATACAAGAGAGAGACAGATAATAATATTACGATATTTTAAAGAAAAGACACAGGTTCAGATAGCAAAACTCTTGGGAATTTCCCAAGTGCAAGTTTCCAGAATTGAAAAAAAGATACTTAGAGATATTAAATCTAAGATGATTGCAAATAATAATTAAAGTTCACTGGTTTACACATCAAAAGAGGTGACTTTTTGATATGATTAACAACTATAAACCCCGAAAGATAAACATTGATAAATTCAAGGCATTTATTATAGTATTAGCGGCAATAATTCTGGGAGCTATAATTATTGTGTTGGTGCTGACAGGCTCTCCATCGTCGAAAAAAATACACAATAAAGGAGTTTATGTTTTCAATCATAGTCCTATTGAATTTAGATTATAAAAGATTATAGAATTTACCATAATAATTAGAATGAAAATGCAAAGTATATTAATATAACAAATTGCATTTTCATTTTTTTTTATGCATATGGGAGGCCTTTTATGAAAAAGAGTTTTACAAAGGATCAATACTCAAAATACGTTGAAGAAGTTTCGCCGAAATCAAATCTTTTTTCAAATGTTTTGAAGGCTTTTCTGGTTGGAGGCATCATTTGTGATATTGGACAGTTATTCATTAACTTGCTGAAAAATAGAGGTTTGGACAATGATGCAGTATCAGCTATAACAAGTATAATAATGATATTTTTAGCGGCACTTTTAACGGGACTTAACGTTTATGACGAAATAGGCAAATTTGCGGGAGCAGGCTCAATAGTACCTATTACGGGATTTGCGAATTCGGTCGTATCTCCTGCTATGGAATTCAAATCCGAAGGATATGTCCTTGGAATGGGCGCAAAAATGTTCATTGTTGCAGGCCCTGTAATAGTATATGGAATTTGTTCATCAATCATTGCAGGTATTATACATTACCTTATTACTTAATAGCCTAAAGCAAAAAAAATAGCTATGGCTAAAGGAGGCTAATATAATAAACATGGCAGAAAAGCATATTGGAAAGCAGACTGTATTTTTTAAAAATCCCCCTTCCATCAAAGCAACAGCATCATTTGTAGGGCCAAAGGAAGGTATGGGGCCTTTAAAAAATGACTTTGATTATATTATCCCCGATGAATTATGGGGGGAGGACAGCTGGGAAAAAGCAGAAAGCAAACTTGTAAGGGAGGCCTTTGCAAAAGTTCTTCAAAAGGCAAAGCTCACTAACGACAAAATCGATTATGTTCTGGCGGGAGATCTCCTAAACCAGTGTATAGCAGCAAACTATGGACTAAGAGAAACAGAAGTTCCGTTTTTAGGCTTATACGGTGCATGCTCAACCATGGCTGAATCAATGAGTATTGGCAGTCTCATTGTAGAGGGAGGTTTTGCAGAAAACGTAGTGTGCATGACTTCCAGCCATTTCTGTTCAGCGGAAAGGCAGTTCAGATTTCCTCTTGAATTGGGAAGTCAGAGAACTCCTACGGCACAATGGACTGTAACCGGATCTGGTGCGGTAGTATTGTCCTCTAATGGTGCAGGGCCATATATAAAACATGTTACAACCGGAAAAATCAATGATTTGGGAATAAAAGATGCAAATAATATGGGTGCGGCGATGGCTCCGGCAGCTGCGGATACTATATTCGCCCACTTTAAGGACACAGGATTGCAGCCTGATTATTATGATCTAATTGTAACTGGTGATTTGGGCAAGGTTGGAAAACAAATTTGTCAGGAAATGCTGAAGCAAAACGGATTGGATATAGAATCCAGATTTAATGACTGCGGAGTAATGATATTTGATGCAGAAAAGCAGGATACTCATGCAGGAGGAAGTGGATGTGCATGTTCAGCGACGGTGCTTGCAGGGCATTTATACAAACAGATAACCCAGGGAAATTTAAATAAAGTTTTATTTATAGCCACAGGAGCATTAATGAGTCCTATCAGTTCTCAGCAAAAGGAATCCATACCGGGTATAGCACACGCCATAGCTATTCACAGAACTCTAAACTGACAAGTTAAAAAATAATGAGGTGGAATAATGAATTACTTGAGTGCATTTATAGTTGGTGGAATAATTTGTGCCATCGGTCAGATATTAATAGACAAAACGAAATTAACATCCGCACGTATATTGGTAGTTTATGTAGTAGCCGGTGTAGTGCTGGCATCTTTGGGAATATATCAGAAAATAGTTGATATAGGTGGAGCAGGAGCCACTATTCCACTTACAGGGTTTGGCTACAATCTTGCAAAAGGTGTATTCAGAGATGTGGATGAAACAGGATTGCTGGGAGCATTTACAGGAGGATTCAAAGCAGGTGCTGCGGGACTGGCAGCGGCTGTATTTTTCGGATTTATGATGGCAGCCATATTTAAACCTAAAGCAAAAAAGTAAACATTTCAGAGGAATATTTAAGGTCAAGGCTAAAGTTCTTTTTTAGTTAATTGATTGGTTAAATATTCTTCTTTTTTTACTTTTTAAAAAAATATATGGAATTTTACCTTAAAATTGTTTATAATTGAAGAAGATTTTTTTATACTCATCAACGAAATTTTGAATGTAGAAGCACAATACATAAAAACAAGGTGGATGAATTATGAATATAGAGTATATAAACCCATTTATTGAAGCAAGCCAGACAGTTCTTAAACAAGTTGTGAACGTTGATGCTAGGTTGGGAAAAGTATTTTTAAAGAATTCTCCTTATCAGGGGGAATCAATACTTATAATTGTAGGGATTACTGGTAAAATTCGTGGACAAGCTATTTTTACAATGAGCAAGGCTGTAGCTTTTAAAATAGCTTCAGCTATGATGATGGGAATGCCTGTTGACGAATTAAATGAAATATCAAAAAGTGCACTATCCGAGCTTACAAATATGATATTGGGTAATACAGCCACTTTGCTTTATAATAAAGGAATCGGTATTGAAATTACCCCTCCTTCATTGTTGCTCGGTGAGAATTTACAAATTTCACAATCTAAAATGAAGACCATATGTATACCTTTATATCTGTCGGATAATGAGATTCTTGAAATTGATATTTCCGTGCAGGATTGAGATATTATAAGTAAAATGATAAAATAAATAAACATACAATAAAAAGATGGTTAGTAAAGCCATCTTTTTATTGTATGTTTATTTTAATAGACGAATCTGATAAGTTACTGAAAGGAATGTGATTAATTATGGCACTTAATATAGTACTGGTGGAACCCGAAATTCCGCAGAATACAGGAAATATAGTTAGGAGTTGTGCTGCCACGGGAACTGTGCTGCATCTTGTGGGGCCTCTTGGATTTTCAATAGAGGATAAATATCTTAAAAGAGCTGGACTTGACTACTGGGACGAGGCAGATGTAAGGTATTACAACAGCCTTGATGAGTTTTTTGAAAAGTTCCCGGGAAAATCCTTCTACTATTCAACCACTAAAGCAGTAAACAACTACTGCGATGTACAGTTTGAAGATGACTGCTTTATTTTATTCGGAAAAGAAACAGCAGGTCTCCCGGAGGAATTGTTAAAGGATAATAAGGAGCATTGCATTAGAATACCTATGAAAAACGGCATAAGGTCTCTTAATCTTTCGAATTCAGTTGCGATTGTGTTGTATGAGGCACTTAGACAACAGGACTTCAAAGACATGAAGCTTGAGGGGCATATGGTAAAATATGAGTGGTAAATTACATTAAATATATTCATACTATTATTCATGTGTTTTTTCAAAAATAATGGGTATATTAAAAAGGTATAGTAAAATAGTGCAATTGAGAAGAGGGTTAAAATGGTTAATAGAACGAGACTTGTTGATGAATTTCTGGAATTAGTGAAAATAGATAGCTTATCGAGAAAAGAAAGACAAATGTGCGATATACTAAAGCGAAAGCTGGAAAACATGGGATTTATGCCTGTGGAGGACAATGCAGGAGAGAAAATCGGCGGAAACAGCGGAAATATAATATGCACTGTAAAAGGAACCAAGAATGTTCCTGCTATTTTACTTGGGGCGCATATGGACACAGTGGTTCCCGGAATAGGTAAAAAAGCCGTTGTGGACGGGGACATAATAAAAACCGACGGAACAACCATTCTGGGGGGTGATGATGCTTCAGGGATAGCAATTATTCTGGAGACAATGAAGCTTCTCAAGGAGGAAAACATCCCTCACGGTGATATCCAGATAGTATTCACAGTAGCTGAAGAAATCGGATTACTTGGAGCAAAAAATCTGGATTACAGTAAGATACATGCAAAATACGGATTTATTCTAGACAGCGACGGCAAAATAGGCTGTGCAGCTGTAAAAGCTCCTTCACACAACAAGATAAATGTGGTAATAAAAGGTAAAGCTGCTCATGCCGGTATGGAGCCTGAAAACGGAATAAGCGCATTTACAATTATGTCTCACGCTATTGCAAACATGAAGCTTGGAAGAATTGACGAGGAAACAACGGCAAACATTGGAATAATACACGGCGGAACAGCTACAAACATTGTATGCGACAGAGTTGAGATTGAAGGTGAAGCTAGAAGCAGACAACAGAGTAAGCTTCAGGCTCAGACTGAGCATATGAAACAATGTTTTGAACATGCAGCAGAAAAATTCAGCGGACAGGTTGAATTTAACTACGAAGTAGAATATCCTGCTTTTAATGTTCAAATGGATTCATCTGTAATTGATATCATGAAAGCGGCAGCAGACGACTGCGGTATAAAATTTGAGGCTATAGTTACCGGCGGAGGAAGCGATACAAATATTATAAACTCAAAAGGAATAGAGGCAGTTGACATTAGCGTGGGTATGACCAATGTACACAGTGTTAATGAACAGATATCAATAAAGGATATGGTGGAAGCTGTTACTTATCTTACGGCAATAATACAAAATGTCAAATAACTGATAATGAGGCAGCTAACAGGGGGATTTATATGTTGCAAACTACTTTAATAGATAAAGAGATATCTATTAACGACAAGGACTGTTTCGATAAATATTTTAAAACAGCCGATGTTCTTGCATCTGAATTGACTTTTACAAATCTTTTCATGTGGAAGGAACACTACAAAATAAGATACGGAATAATTAATCATTTTTTATGCATAATGTCAGTAAAGGATGGTTTAAATCCTTTTTGCTTTTTTCCCGCAGGTGATTACAATAGAGCAGAAGAATTAAAAAAGACTATAGAAACATTAAAGGAATATTTTGATTCAGAGGGATGGGAATTAATTTTCTCCAGAGTTACAAAACAGCAGGAGGAAATCCTTGATAATATAGGAATAGAGTATAACGCCACAGAGGATAGAGACAATGCTGACTATGTGTATACAGTAAAAAGTTTGTCAACATTGACGGGAAAGAAGCTTGACGGCAAGAGAAATCACATTAACAAGTTTAAGAAACTTTACAGCTATGAGTATGAAGAAATAACACCGGAAAATATACAGGAATGCAAGAATATAGTAGAAAAATGGTACCGACAGAGAGTAAAATCAGGTGATGAAAGTCTATCCCATGAGAGAAATGCAACCCTTGAGCTTCTTGACAACTATGGTATACTCGGCTTAAAAGGCGGATTAATAAGAGTAGACGGAAAAGCGGAAGCCTTTACTGTTGGTGAACAGCTTAATAAAAATACGGCGGTTATTCACGTTGAAAAGGCAAATGCTGAAATTCACGGTCTTTATGCAGTGATAAATCAGCAGTTTATAAACAACCAATGGCTTCATGTGGAATATGTCAACAGAGAACAAGATATGGGAATTGCAGGGTTAAGAAAGGCCAAATTATCCTATAATCCTGATCACTTGATTGAAAAATACACAATAAAAGTTTGTTAAATATTTATTAAATTAAGCGTATATACTATTGAAAATGTTTTTGAAATATTATAGAATTATTTTGGTTTAGGAAAAGGAAACCAATTATTTTGTCGATAAGCATTAATTTGCTTGACTAATTAATAAAAAAAACTTAGGAGGTAACACCAATGGCAGTAAAAATGGGTATTAATGGTTTTGGACGTATTGGACGTCTTGTTTTCAGGGCTGCAATAAACAACCCTAATGTAGAAGTTAAGGGAATCAATGATCCATTCATCGATCTCGAGTACATGAAATATATGCTTACTTATGACACAGTTCACGGAAAATTCGAAGGAACTGTAGATGTAAAAGATGGCAAATTGTTTGTTAACGGAAAAGAAATCGCAGTATTCGCAGAAAAAGATCCTACAGCTATAGCTTGGGGCGCTTGCGGTGCTGATTACGTTGTTGAATCAACAGGTGTATTCACTACTACTGAAAAGGCTTCAGCTCACATCAAGGGCGGAGCAAAGAAAGTTATTATCAGTGCTCCTTCAGCTGACGCTCCAATGTTCGTAATGGGCGTTAACAGTGACAAGTACACTAAGGACATGACAGTTGTATCAAACGCTTCATGTACTACTAACTGCTTAGCTCCTTTAGCAAAGGTTATCAACGACAACTTCGGTATAATTGAAGGTCTTATGACTACAGTTCATGCTGCAACTAACACTCAGAAGACAGTTGACGCTCCTTCAATGAAAGACTGGAGAGGCGGAAGATCAATCCTCGGAAACATCATTCCTTCATCAACTGGTGCTGCAAAAGCAGTTGGAAAGGTTATTCCAGAATTGAACGGAAAATTAACTGGTATGGCATTCAGAGTTCCTACAGCTGACGTTTCAGTTGTTGACCTCACAGTTCGTCTTGAAAAATCAGCTACTTACGAAGAAATCAAAGCAGCTGTTAAGAAGGCTTCCGAAAATGAATTGAAGGGTATCCTCGGATACACTGAAGATGCAGTTGTTTCAACTGACTTCATCCACGATGCACGTACTTCAATATTCGATGCTGAAGCTGGTATCGCATTGAACGGAAACTTCGTTAAGTTAGTTTCATGGTATGACAATGAATGGGGTTATTCAAACAAAGTTGTTAACCTTATTGAGCATATGGCTACTGTTGATGCTAAATAATTAAAGTTTTAATATATACAGCACTGTTTTTAGATGTGATTTATCTATCTAAAAGCAGTGCTGTTTTATTGCGTATACATGCAAATATATGGTAAAATTTGGCAATATATAGATAAGTAATTTAAAGGGGGAATGTTTGAAATGAAAGAATTTCTAACCTCAATATTTCTAGGACTACTTATAATACTAATTGGATTTATTGTATCGGCAACACTAGGTAGTATATTTGACGGGGGTAATCCAAATAATTCATTTCTATCTGCTATAACGTTCGCGATATTATTTTTATGTGCTATTATCACTGTTTGCACCAGAGCTATAATTAACGTGATTAAAGCTAAGAATTAAATAGTTATAAAAAGGATGACACATCAATTGCAAAGGTGTCATCCTTTTTAGTTCTACGTCGGAATAAAGAGTATTCCCGCCGTAATTTCTTATAATAGAAAATAATTTAAAATATACAACTTGTAAAATTTCCAATTTTTACTTATACTTAACATAAACAATTTGATAAATACAAATTAAGAGCTTAAAGCCTACAGGTACCTGCCTGCTAGGCTTAATCTTTGCAACCTCGGGAGGGACAGATGAAAAAAACAAACTTAATCAGGCTTATTTCTATTATCTTTACTTTGTGTTTATTTTTTAGCTTTACATCATATGCATTAGCCGGTTCAACTTTTTCAAGTAGTGGAAACAATTTGATTTATGTTAATAATCCGGAGTCCTTTGGCCTTAGTTCGGGGGATTTGGTATATTTGTACGGTACAAATATAGGGAATTCATATAAAGACGTTGAATTTTATCACCATTTGTATAACGCTTGGTCCAATGCAGGAGCCTGCAGGGTCGGAGTGGCAATGACGAACAAAGGTCCAAAACCCGCAATAATAACTTTCAAAGGAAGTTGTACTGCAACGATTGATGGATATAATTTCTCTGTTATTGAAGATACTGCACAGGTGCTTAAAAACTTTCAGAATGCAAAATATCAAACGGTCATACTTAATCCCGGAGAAAAGAAAATAGTATGGTCTGATGACTTCAAATTTACACCCGGGTTTTCTGAATTTGTATACGGAAGAGCTCAGTTTAAATCCAATCAGAAATCTGGAGTTCGGTTAAGAGTATTTGCAGCCGGACAATCAAAAACTGCCGAAGATGTTTACAGGGAACCTCTTCCGCTAAAGGGCATAGGACATGGTTTTTGTGGTGAACTGGGATATACGGAGAAAAATGTTACACTTGATGCAGATTCAAGCAGCAGTACAATCCTTTGTGAATGGCCTCAATTGCTTAATACATATGAGTACGATGGTGTAATAAATTCAAAATCGGGTACATCAAAATACCACGCCGGAAACTATGGTGTTGTTTATAATTTAACAATAAACCATGCTTCTAATAAAAAAATTATAATAAATCCCAAGTGGAGCCAGGACAGGCCATATGCAACACTTGTTTACAGTATCAACAATAGACCTTGGATAGTCGGTGAAAAGATCTCAACGGGGATGTTCTGGATAGAGGAACTGGGGGAGGAGCAAACTGCGAACGTTAAATTTATGCTGCCCGGAGGTAATTGCGGAAGCTATTATGTTTCTTTTGAATAAGTTAAGGGTAATAATTAGTACCAAGTGTTAATATCTAATTTTAAAAATTCTTCATACTGTGCTATAATAAAGTGTAGACTAATAAATATGTTAAGCATTAATCCGGCTTATGATATATAAAGCTGATATTCAAGGAGGATTTTATGATAGTTACACCTAAATTCCGTGGATTCATTTGTACAACATCACACCCTACAGGCTGTGAATATAGTGTCAGGAAACAGGTTGAGTACGTTAAAGATCAGAAAAAAGTAAATGGTGCTAAAAAAGTATTGGTTATTGGAGCTTCGACAGGTTATGGCTTGGCATCCAGAATAACTGCTGCCTTCGGTTGTGGAGCAGCCACAATCGGTATATTCTTTGAAAGACCTGCATCTAAAAATAAAACAGCCTCTGCGGGATGGTATAATTCAGCGGCTTTTGAAAAGATAGCAAAAGAAGAAGGCCTGTATGCAAAAAGTATAAATGGTGATGCCTTTTCAAATGAAATAAAGCAGAAGACTATAGATTTGATAAAAAAAGACCTTGGTAAGGTAGATATGGTAGTTTACAGTTTGGCTTCTCCAAGAAGGACACATCCAGTAACCGGTGAGGTATTCAATTCGGTTATAAAACCAATTGGTTCAACTTATACATCAAAAACGGTAGATTTTCATACACAGATTGTTTCTGAAACAACTATTGAGCCTGCTAACGAAGATGAAATAAGACAAACCATTGCAGTAATGGGCGGAGAGGATTGGGAAATGTGGATGGATGCCCTGAAAAATGCCGATGCTCTTGAGGAAAATGCAATTACACTTGCATATTCCTACGTAGGCCCTGAGATGACTCATTCTGTTTACAGAGAGGGAACTATCGGAAAAGCCAAGGATGATCTTGAAGCTACTGTGGGAAAAATCAACGACAATCTTAAGGGTATTGGCGGGAAAGCTTATGTTTCAATTAATAAGGCGGTTGTAACACAAGCTAGTGCAGCTATTCCGGTTATCTCTCTTTATATTAGTGCCTTATTTAAAGTAATGAAGGAAAAAAATCTCCATGAAGGCTGTATTGAACAAATGTACAGAATGTTCAGCGACAGAATTTATTCGGGGGATTTGAGGCTCGACAGCAAAGGCAGAATCTGTATGGATGATTTGGAAATGCTTCCTGAGGTTCAGGCTGAGGTAACAAAGCTCTGGAATGAAGCTAATAACGATAATGTTAAAGATATTACTGATATTGAAGGCTACAGAAAAGAGTTTTTCAGGCTTTTCGGCTTTGAATTTGAAGGCGTTGACTATAACGCCGATGTTGATATGGAAGTAAGTATTGAAGGTATAGACTAAACTATTAACAAAAAGCATAAACCGGTGAAACTCTGCATGGCGCAGGTGTTCCGGCTTTATGCTTTTTTTTATGAAAATTATTCTATAAAACCGTGATATGGTGATATATAATAAAATAAATAATCAGAATAATCTACATATTTGTAGAAGTAACTGACGGGCAAAAGGGGGCAGAGTATTGATTAATCCTGCTTATGAGATTGAGAGGCTTCTTCAATTTGGTGAAAGACATGGAATGATAGGTAATTTAGATAAAATTATTACCAGAAATAAGCTTCTGGACTTATTAAAGCTGGAAGAGCCTTACTATGGTAAAATACCTGATGAATATATGGAATTTCCCACGGAAATACTTGAAAAGCTACTGGATTATGCCGGTGAGGCAGGACTTTTTGACAAAGAGATATATGCCAACAGTGAACTGTTTGACACCGCAATAATGGGGACAATGATGCCCAGAGAGTCTGAAATAATAAGAAATTTTACAGAATTAGCAAAAAAACAATCTATAAAGGCTGCAACCGATTATTTTTATGATTTATGCCTTGTATCAAATTATATAAGAACGTCACAGATAGCAAAGAACATTAAATGGGTTAATGAATCAAAGTACGGTAAGCTGGAGATTACTATTAATCTTACCAAGCCGGAAAAGGACCCAAAATCCATTGCTATGGAAAGGCTTCAGCCTCAAAGCAATTATCCAGAGTGCATGTTATGTATAGACAATATAGGCTATACAGGAAGGATTAATTTTCCTCCAAGACAAACCCATAGGATTATACCGGTGACACTCTGCGGAGAACAATGGTATTTGCAGTACTCTCCATATGTTTATTACAATGAGCATTGCATAGTCTTAAGTGAAAAACATGAGCCTATGGTTATTTCAAAAATGACCTTCCAATTGCTGTTGGACTTTGTTAGGCAATTTCCTCACTACATTTGCGGCTCAAATGCAGACCTGCCTATTGTGGGAGGCTCTATATTAAGCCATAATCATTTTCAGGGCGGAAATTATCTGTTTCCAATGCAAAAGGCACCTATAACTGCAAAATATAAGTCAGATAAATTTAAAAATGTAGACATTGGTTTAGTAAAATGGCCTTTGTCTGTAATCCGATTATCCTGCGAGAGCATTGATGAATTAGTTGAGTTTTCTGACTATGCTCTGACCTGTTGGAAGGGCTATAGTGACGAAAACGCGGATATTTTAGCATATACGGACACTGATGAGGGTAGAGTTCCTCATAATACAATAACTCCGATTGCAAGAATGAATGAAGCGGGTAAATATGAGCTGGATTTAGTATT
Organism: Bacillota bacterium; assembly: GCA_023390335.1. Classification (GTDB taxonomy): domain Bacteria; phylum Bacillota; class Clostridia; order Acetivibrionales; family DSM-1351; genus Ruminiclostridium. The sequence continues at coordinate 478,537 of JAEWCZ010000066.1, forward strand.
AAGGAACAATAGAACGACAAAGGAGTATCCTGATGGTATTTTTCATCCACATAAGGAAATCCATCATATAAAGAAGGAGAATATCGGGTTAATTGAAGTAATGGGTCTTGCAATACTACCGGGGAGATTAGAAAATGAAATCATTAAGATAAAAGAAATTATGATGGGCGATAGGGATACAAACATTATATATGAAAGCGAAAACGTCCTTTTCAAACACAAGAACTGGATTGAGCAGCTTATTTCAAAATATGGTAGAGCTTTGACTGAGGACGCTGCAGACCGAATGATTAAGAATGAGATTGGTAAGAAATTTGAAATTTGTCTGGAGCATTCTGGAGTGTTTAAACAGGACGAAAAAGGACTTGAAGCCTTTGGCAGATTTTTAATATCAATGGGATTGGAGCTTAATATATGAATAAGAACTATGATGAACTGAAAGATACATTTTGCCGTATTTACGGAGGAGAAAGGGAGGATTTACGAGTTTTTTCCGCACCGGGCAGGGTAAATCTTATCGGGGAACATATTGATTATTGCGGAGGATATGTACTTCCGGCAGCATTAAGTCTGGATTCAACCGTAATAGCCAGGCCAAATGGAAAGAATGTTCTGGGTCTTGCGGCAACTGATTTGTCGGATAGGGTCGAGATTAGCCTAGATGACCTTGAGAGTGCAAAAGGATTGAAATGGGGAAATTATCAGGCAGGGGTAGCATATATACTTCAGAAGGCCGGCTACAGCCTCACAGGGGTAGACATGCTGTTCCATGATACGGTACCTCTGGGATCGGGGCTTTCTTCATCAGCCGCTATAGAATTGGTTACTGCTGTCACACTGGTCACCTTGGGCAACGAGGCAAATGGCATTAATAAGCAAATAGATATGGTAGAAATGGCGGTATTAGGTCAAAAGACTGAAAATGAATTCTGCGGGGTTAGCTGCGGAATAATGGATCAGTTCGCTTCTGCCATGGGAAAAAAAGATCATGCAATTTTGCTGGACTGCGGGGCTTTAAAATATAAGTATTTGCCGCTAAAGTTGGATGGATACAGGATTGTTCTTGGGAATACAAAGAAAAAGCGTGCACTTGGAGAATCCAAATACAATGAAAGAGTCAGTGAATGTGCTGAGGGTTTAAAAATACTAAGGCAATATATGCCTGTCAAAAACAATCTGTGTGATATAACAATAGATGAGTTTGAACAATATAAGTCAAAAATAACAAATGAAGTAGTCAGAAAGAGGGTAACTCACATTATAAGTGAAAATGCCAGAGTATTAAAAGCAGCAGACGCATTGCAGAAAAATGATATTGGTGAACTAGGAAAGCTCTTGGTGGAGGCAAATGCTTCAATCAGGGATTTATATGAGGTTACCGGCAGGGAGCTTGATATTATGACAGAAGAGGCCTTAAAGGTTGAAGGTGTTATTGGCGCAAGAATGACAGGGGCTGGCTTTGGAGGTTGCACTGTAAATATAGTCAGGGAAGATAAGGTTGAACTTTTTATAAATCAGGTTGGCAGGAATTACAAAGAACGTACAGGCTTGACTCCTGAATTCTATATAAGTGAGACAGGTGACGGTGCAAGAGAGATAACTCCTTGAATTACTAATGGAGGAATTTTATGTTTTTTAAAAGAAGAAAAAGTATAAAACCGGCACAGTACAAAACATTAGTCAACATAATAAACGAAAAAGACTTTACTATACTTTCCGATTATGAGTTGAAGCAATTAATTAATACTTACAAAAAAAACTATTTACAGTATCTTGATAATAATTATAATATTCGTGACAATCAACAATTTGTTAATGAATACGTGACTGAATGTTTTGCAATTACGAAAGAGATATGCAGACGAGTGTTATGTGTTGATCCGTACGATTCACAATTATTGACGGGAATAGCACTATATTTTGGGAAAATTGCAGAACTGCCAACAGGTGAGGGAAAAACCCTTGTGGCGGTTTTTCCGGCAGTTTTAAATGCCCTTGCTGGAAAAGGTGTTCATGTTTTTACATTTAACGATTACCTTGCTAAAAGAGATGCCCAATGGATGCAGGAAATATATGAATTTTGGGGGTTAAAAGCATCCTATATTCAGGAAGACATGGACAGGCTTCAAAGAAGGAATGCATATTTGGCAGACATAACTTATGTTACGCCAAAAGAAGCAGGTTTTGACTATTTAAGGGATTCCATTGTCTATGATAAAAATGAAATTGTACATAGGCCATTCAACTGTGTAATTGTTGACGAGGCGGACGCAATTCTTATTGATGAAGCCAGAACACCTCTGGTTATAGCAGGGAGTATTGGTAATCAACATCAAATAGATATCCGACTTTTAGAATTGGTAGGGTTATTGCGGCGGAATATAGATTTTATGACTGATGAGAACAGCAGAAATGTTTATTTGACTGATGCTGGCAGTTCTGTAGTTGAAAATTACCTTGGCTGCGGCAATCTTTACAGCCGTAGGAACGTTGAAACACTTACGGATATAAACAATCTACTTCATGCAAAAGTCCTTTTAAAACAAGATATTGATTATATTATTAAAGAAGGACAAATTGAAATTATTGATGAATTTACCGGGAGAGTTGCGGACAGAAGAAAATGGGATTATGGTCTACAGATGGCTTTAGAAGCTATTCATGGAATTAAATGCACAGCCAGTAATAGAATACTTGGGAAAATATCAATTCAGAATTTTGTAAGCTTATATCCTGAAATTTCAGGGATGACAGCAACAGCAAAGTCGTCAGAGGATGAATTCAGGAGTACATATGAACACGATGTATATGTTGTCCGGCCAAATAAAAAATGTATTCGCATTGATTACGATGATTATGTTTTTACCCATAAAGAAGCAAAATACAATGCTGTAGTTAAAGAGGTGTGTACCTCTCATAACCTAGGCCGCCCTGTACTTATAGGCACTTCCAACATCAAGGAATCAGAGATGTTGGCAGCTATGCTTAAGCAACAGGGAGTAGGATGTGTAGTATTAAATGCAAAAAACGATGCAGAAGAGGCAAAAATAATTGCACTTGCGGGAAAACTCGGAGCCGTTACTGTGTCTACCAATATGGCAGGGCGAGGAGTTGATATAAAGCTAGGTGGAGAAGATTCCTCTGAAGAAAGAAAAAGAATCTTGGAATTGGGCGGACTTTACGTCATAGGAACAAACCGAAATGATTGTGTTCGAATAGATAACCAGTTGAGAGGCAGGGCTGGAAGGCAGGGAGACCCCGGTTCTTCACGTTTTTTTATAAGCCTTGAAGACGATTTATTGGTCCAATTCGGTATAAGAAAGGTTATCCCATTAAAATATTGTGAATTCAGACAAGAGGGAAGGATTGATGACAGTAAGCTTCTGTCATTGATATGCCATATACAGAGAGTGGTCAACGGACAGAACTTTGAGATAAGAAAAACATTGGGGAAATACTCATATCTGCTTGAATGGCAAAGAAGAACCTTTTTCAAAAGCAGGGTTGAAGTACTGTCCTCCAATGTTCCGGGGATTTTGTCCATTGAGAAAAAAGAACTGTACAAAGAACTTTGCAGTAAGTATGGAAAAGAAAGAGTTGATGAAATTCAGAGAAAAATATCTCTTAATTGTATGGACGAGGTCTGGTATGACTTTCTTGAATACTGCGAAAACATAAAGGAAGGAATAAATCTGGTTTCGGCAGGCAGAAAAGATCCTGTGGACGAGTTTAACAGACTTAGTATCAATAGATTTGAACAACTGCAGGAAGAAGTCAATGAAAAAATATTGAATACCCTTGAAAATACTGACTTTTCAATGGATGACAGTGAGCTGGCTGATAAGGGCTTGCAAACGCCTTCGGCTACCTGGACTTATATAATTAACGACAGCATCAAAGTGAAAAATTTCTCGATTTTCAGCAGATTATAAATGCATTTTTATCTTCTGCTACAAAAAATATTCAGAATACTAGAAAATTATGGTACAATATACATAATATTTTTTTGCAGGTGATTGAATGATACGAATTTCCCTATGCGATGATGATAATCAAATTACTGAAACAGTAGCCGCCAACATAATAGACATAAGACCTGATATAGAAGTACTTTCCTTTGATTGTGGAGAGAATTTGCTTGACAGTAAGTATGTGTATAACGATATTGTATTACTGGATATTGAGATGACTGGTATAAATGGTATTGAAACAGCTGTTGAGCTTCGCAAAGGCGGCTATGAGGGATTGATTATATTTCTCACATCTCACAAAGAAATGGTTTTTGATTCTTTTCAGGTCAAGCCATACAACTATATTGTAAAACCTATTGATATAAACAAAGTCAACAGCATTCTTAAGAATGCCATAAATGAAGTTATAGACAGGAAAACAACTCATTTTGAAGCTGTGTGCAACAATCATACGTATAGGATACAAATTGAGGATATTTACTACTTTGAGTGTAATGGTAGAAAAATCGATATTCATTCAAAAAACGGAACAATTACGATTTTGGGAAAAATGAACCAAATAGAAGCTTCTCTCAAAAACAAGCAGTTTTTCAGGTGTCATAAGGGTTATCTTGTAAATCTTGAGCACGTTTGCGAATTTTCAAATAATGAGATTATTTTGATCAATAACCAGAAGGTTTTAATAAGCAGGCTAAAAATTAATTCATTCAAGGAGGCTTTTAAGGCATTTATGAAAGGAAATATAAAATGTTAGGAATTTTGGGGACCAGCCTAATTGACTTGATTTCAAGTATATTTGAAATATTGATTTTTGTTTTTATGATTTCAATATTTTTAGATTTTACTGAAAGAGCCAAAAAAAACGTAATATTATATTTTGTTTTATACGGATTACTTAAAGTTGCTAAAATTATTTTTCCTATAGTGTTTTTAGTTGATTTCATCACTTCATTATTCGTACTAATTTTTGTTTTTACAGCTTTTAAAGGGAACTTTGCACACAAAATATTTGCATTTAGTACTGCGGTTTGCCTTAACTATGTTGTTGATATTTTTATTATATCCTTTACGAATATGGGCTTTAACTATAATTTATTCTTCAGCACGTTGTCCGGAGGAGTAAGAGGAATATGGGTTACTATAATCAAAATTATATTAGTTATTCTCGTATATATACTCCTGAAGAACTTTGCCACTAACACAACATTAAAAATAAATATACTTTCATCTGTTCAAACCTTAATTCTCATCATGCTTCCTGCTTTCAGCTTTGCAACAATCACAATTCTTGATTGGGGAGTACGGAATTTTGTCAATGTCCCTATAGATACGTCTGCATTCCTGCTTATTGCATCTTTATGTACTATAATATACAACGTAATAGTAATGATTTTAATTGATAAGATGATTCTTAATAAAAAATATAAACATCTTAATGAAATGTCAGAAGCTCAGCTGCGAACCCAGTTTAATCATTACGAGCAGATAATGAGTAAGAACCAAGAAACCAGAAAACTAAAACATGATATGAAAAACCATCTTAGGTTAATAAGAACCTTGATCGAAAATAATGATATCAATGAAGCGAAGGAGCTGCTTGATGAAATAGAGGACACTATGCGTGGACTTGACCTGGAAATAAGCAGCGGAAATAACATCACGGATGCAATTTTGAACGAAAAGAACAAGATGGCACATAAATTGGGAATAAAATTTGAGTTTACAGGGATATTGCCAAGAGAGAACTTTATTAATCCCTTTGATATCAGTACAATATTTTCAAATGCCTTGGATAATGCAATAGAAGCAGCTATGAAATCTGATGATCCCGATAGGTTTATCAAAGTTTCCACATATATTCAAGGTAAGTGCTTGTTTATATTAATTGAGAATTCAATTGAAAAAGATATAAAGATTACAGGAATAGAGATTGAAACTACAAAACAGAACAAAGAGCATCACGGCTTTGGACTTAAAAATATCAACGACAGCGTAGAAAAATACGGAGGCAGTCTGAGTACCATTTGTGAAAATAGAGTATTCAAACTGGAAATATTACTTAATATAAAAATATGAAAATTTGCATTTTATGACATTATACTGACATGTTGTGTAAAACATATTGAATATAACTGTAAATATAATAAACTGTATTTGGTTGAAGTTAATACATTGCCAAATACAGTTTTTTTTAAGGAGGGTTTTTATGAGTAAGAAAAACATTTGTATGGATATTAAGGCAGATCAATTTGAAGAATTAAAAAATGAAGAGGCTATGCACGTAGATGGTGGAATTGATTCTCCAAGGCAATGCGTTACAACTATTATTATAGGTATAATTAAGATTATAAATTATTTTTAAAGGCTATCAATTTTTGTAGGAATAGAAGGTGGAATAAATTGTAAGTTTGTCTTTTTCAAATAGTGAACCGGATTGCATGGATAAAGCCCGTACTTCGTTTATATTGGGCATAGTTGATGCGATGGCTTGGCTATTGCCTATTATAGGGATTCCGGTTTCAATTGTAGGACTAATATTGGGGATACTTGGCATAAAATCAACTAAAAGATGGATGGCAGTTGTAGGTATTATACTTTCTAGTATTTTTCTTGTCGCTGCAATAATCAACGTAATAATAGGAGCTTTAAACAAACTTGGTAAATGAGTTGTTATAAGCTCAAAGGAGAATTTAAATGGCACTATCTGCAGTACAAAAGGACTATAGATTAAAAAATGTCCTTACTTTAAGGAAGAAAATGACAAGTCAAGAAGTCATTTTGGAAATTCTAAAGTTAAAAAAATTTCTTAGAGATAACGGCTTAAAAAAGACTGGATCAATAACAACGGTATCATTTTCAATAGAGATGCAAAATGGAGTACCTTTAATAGATATGGAAATACTTGTTCCATTACCAAAAAGGGTAACCATATCGAATGAATATGTTTTTAAACCTATTTTTCATGTGGTTAATGCGGTATGTATTTCAAAAGAGGGTGAAAAGGAAACAAGTAGAATCCATAATTTATTATGCTGGAATATCTACGACAAACTAATGACAAACAAGCATCAAAAGGATTTTCTTCTAGCTTAATAGATGATTGTAATTTAATGAGCTTTTCCGAAGTATCGGTTTTCCGGTATTCATTTCTATTTACAATTTTATATGTAATCTTTGAAAAGGCGTTCAGGCTTCTAATAGGAGAAGCTGAATGCCTTTCATCTTTTTGTCAACAATTTTGTAAATTTTTAAGAATTTATTCTATATAATGATCAAATATGTTAAACTATGTAATTAAATAGAAAAATTGGAGAGTTTAATTATGCAAATCCCAATAAAACGCTATTACTGTGTAAGACAGCATGATATCACTGATTGCGGTGCAGCATGTCTTGCAACAATAAGTAAACAATATGGATTTAAAACGTCAATAACAAAGATAAGAGAAGCGGCTGGCACTGACAAACAAGGTACAAATGCATATGGATTAATTAAGGCAGCTGAAAGTCTGGGTTTCACAGCAAAAGGAGTGAAGGGCAATCAGGAGGCCTTTTTTTCTGAGTTTCCACTTCCCTGTATATCTCATATAGTAGTTGACGGGACATTGTTGCACTACGTTGTTATACATAAAATATCTAAAAGACAAGTATTGGTCGCTGACCCCGGAAAGGGTATGATAAGTTATACGCCAGAGGACTTTTTTAAAGTATGGACAGGTGTACTTATTCTGATGGTTCCTAGCGTTTCCTTTAACAAAGGGAATGAAACTAAAGGTCTGTTTTCAAGATTTTTCAGCTTGTTACTGCCACAAAAGAAGCTATTGATAAATATTTTTTTAACATCTTTAGTATATACGATATTAGGAATTCTAGGTTCATTTTACTTTAAATTTTTATTAGATGACATACTACAATACAACCTTGAAAAAACTCTTCATGTAATTTCCATAGGAATAATTTTGCTATACCTTTTTCAGACCTTGTTGGGAGCTTTCAGGTCACATATGATACTATATTTGTCACAGAAAATAGATATACCGCTTATACTGGGGTACTATCAGCATGTGCTGGGACTACCAATGAATTTTTTCGGGACTAGAAAGGTTGGAGAAATTGTTTCTAGATTCATGGATGCATCAAAAGTTAGAGATGCAATATCAGGTGCTACTCTTACTATTATGATTGATACTTTGATGGCGTTGGCAGGGGCGATCATACTCTATATTCAGAACTCCACACTTTTTATAACAGCAATAGTTATAGCTGTTATTTATGCAGTTATTGTTTTTGCTTTTAACAAGCCAATAAAAAAAGTTAACCAGGAACAAATGGAGGAGAATGCACAGCTTACCTCATACCTTGTTGAATCACTAAATGGAATCGAAACGGTTAAAACCTTTAACGCCGAGAATGAAGCGTCACTCAAAACCGAAACAAGGTTCGTAAGACTGCTCAAATCTGTATTCAGAGGCGGAATAATTAATAATATACGTTCATCAATTACATCCTTTACTGCATTGGCGGGAGGAATAGTTATATTGTGGGTGGGTGCATGGAATGTAATGAAGGGCAATATGTCCGTTGGACAACTATTAACATTTAATGCTTTGTTGGGATACTTTCTGGACCCTATCAAAAACCTTATCAATCTCCAACCAATGATACAAACTGCTATTGTAGCTTCTGACAGGCTGGGTGAAATATTTGATCTGGAATTAGAAAAGAGTGGAAATGAGAGTGAAAAGATAAACCCTGTTGATTTAAAAGGAGACATCTCCTTTAAAAATGTTGATTTCAGGTATGGAACACGTTCCCTTGTATTAAAAAGCATTGATCTTACCATAAAGCAGGGAGAAAAAATTGCATTGGTAGGGGAAAGCGGTTCGGGGAAAACCACTCTCGTAAAGCTTTTATTAAACCTTTACACATGGGAAAAAGGAGAAATAACAATAAAAGACTATAATATAAAGGACATATCCTTTGAGTCTCTCAGAGAAAAACTTGCATACATATCCCAAGATATATTTATGTTCAGCGGTACCATACGGGAAAATCTGTCCATGGGAAGCAGAAGTATTGATATGGAGCAGATAATTGAAGCATGCAGAATGGCGCAGGCACACGATTTTATAAACAAGCTTCCTTTAAGGTATGAAACTTATCTTGAGGAAAACGGCGCAAATTTGTCAGGAGGACAAAAGCAAAGGCTTGCCATAGCTAGAGCAATTTTAAAAAAACCTGACATATTTATAATGGACGAAGCCACCAGTAATCTTGATTCAATTACTGAGAAGGCAATAGAGAAAACCTTGGAAACTGTTTGCAGTGGAGTAACAACAATTATAATAGCACACAGACTAAGCACTATAAAACGCTGTGACAGGATTTATGTAATGGAAGATGGCGGTATTATCGAACACGGAAGCCATCAGGAGCTTATGGAGCTTGGAGGAAAGTACTCTGAGTTATGGAAGGAACAATTATCCGAAAAGGAGACACAAACCATAGGAGGGAAGGTTTGATATGAAGGAAATTTTAGTTGACATAAATGAACTTACGGATAGCCGTGAACTGTACCATACAAAACCTCACCCTTTTGTATGGATTTTTACCTATATTTTATTGGGGCTGGTTTTGGTGTCTGTACTATGGGCGACATTTGGCAAAAAGGAGATAATCGTAAAGGCCTCCGGACAGGTAAGACCGGAAACAGGAATAAGCACCGTCAGAAATATTGTGGGAGGAGAGTTGGAAAGCACTAATTATAAACAGGGAATAACGGTAAAGGCAGGCGATATTCTATATATAATCAAACATGACAATCTTCTGATGGAAAGGGAATCATCGGAAGGTAAACTTAAGGAAATGGGAAAAGAATTAGAGAACCTTCAAATATATAGAAAATGCATTGCGTCGGAAGAAAACAAATTTGATCCTGTAAAGGAGCCTGTATATTATGAAAAGGTTAGAAAACTTTTGATGGATATAAAATTTTCTCAAACGGATACTTCCTACAAAACCATCAAGCTTAACGAGGAAAAATTTTTGAACAGCACACAACTTAATAAAAACCTTAAAGAAATAGAATGCTTAAAAAGATATATAAAATCCTTGGATAGTAACAAAAACTATTTGAACTCGGATAGTGATCAGGAGAAACAATACAAACAAAAATATGAAAAGTATCTTATAGAAAAGACAGAAATACAAAGAAAATTCGACCAACAAGCTAATGAAATAAAGAGTAACAGCCCGGAAGCCATGAAACAATCCTTGGAACAGGAAAAATCTCAGTTAAAGGCATATGAGACACTAAAAAAAAGCGTCAACGATGCCAAAAATAATTTTTCATCAGGGGACAGGTATTCATACCTTTATTCAGATTATGAGAACAGGTTAAATCTGCTTAAAAATACATATGAAGAGAAAAAACGAATATATGAAGCATACCTTTCATTAAGTGGAATAGCTATTACAAAATCCGAGTTGGAGGATGCACGTGCGCAAATGCAAAACGCACAAGGCGAGTATTCCTCGTACAAGAGCAAGTTTTTATCCGAACTGGAAAAGAACATAAACAATACTGAAATCAGCATAAAAGAAAAGGAAAGTAAGGTTTCAGGAAACCAGAGCAAACAGGGACTTCTTAACCTCAATGAAAAGGATAGGCAAAATAGCTTGAAAGCACTGTACTTACAGGAGAGGAATGAGGCAGCTCAAGCAATAGACAATTTAACGGATACAGTCGGCACGCTGAAACAAAAAAATGTGCTTTCTGATGCAGAACTTAAAACCATAACCGACGCTGACGGGAATAACCAGGACTCATTGAATTACTCGCTAGTAGAAAGAACAAAGGTTCAGGAAGTTGTTGCCACTGATGAAAAGATTAAAGCCGTAACAGATAGTATTATAGGGGTTAAAGAAAATATTAAAAAACTGGAATTAAGTATCAACAATGCCATAGTCAAGGCAAGTGTTAACGGAATAGTCAATATTATCACAGAAATCTACCCAGGGGATTTGGTGGAAGCAGGAACTCTAATATTAACAATAATCCCTAATACAAATTCAGCATTTAAAATGCAGATGACTGTCAGTAATAAGGACATAGGTGAAATACATACAGGGGATACGGTAAAGTACAGCTTTGCTGCTCTTCCCTACAGGGAATACGGACAGGCAGCAGGAAAAATAACAAGCATATCAAAAGATGCTGTAAATAACGCAAACGGACAGAGCTATTATGTCGTTGAAGCCACCATTCCCGTAACAAAACTGGTTAGCAATTCGGGTAGACAGGGAGAAATTAAGGCAGGGATGATATGTGAAGCAAATGTTATAACAAAGCAAAAGAGCTTTTTACATTACTTCCTTGAAAAAATAAATCTGCTTGATTAAATCGCATAGCATAAAGATTAAATAAATTATAGGAGTGAGATTCATATGTTCATAAAGAAGTTTAGCATAGTTCTGATAGTATTAATTATGCTAATAGCACCAATAAATATCGTAACAGCCGCTTACGTTGTTCCGCTGGATAGTTGGAGTCTTGGCGAGAGCTTTAATCTTGTATTCGGAACAGGAAATTCAACTCAATATTCATATAACGAAGTGCAGAATTTGTATTTGAATAATTACAATAATGTTCAAACTACTGAAATAGAAATAGAAAACAGCAATTTACTTTACCAACAGTATTCTATGCAGTTTGACCTTATTAATAGTGATATTATAAACATAAAAAAACTTATTGACCAAAATAAGGACGTGGATGAATATCAAAAGCAGTTGGCTGATATGATTACACAGAAGGCAGAACTGTACGTAAATAAGGAAACCAGTATTATCACATATAACAACTCAGCTCTGTATAGGAACATTCAGCGAACTTCACTATTAGCAGCATTTAGAGACACCATATATAATTCGAAACTTATGTACGAAAAAAGTTTAGTTCAAAAAACACTGGCGGAATATTCAAGACTACAGGCGAATTCTAAGGAAATAAACAAATCAAAAAATATGGCCTTCCAGTCAGATATTGACTTTTATAATGCTGATTATGACTATTACATAAGCCAACAGGAGTTACTTACACAGCAAGTTAACTCCAATTTGGAAAATATATTGAGCAACTGCGGTATGGACACGGCAAGGGCGGTAACAATCAGTGTACCTGTAGCAACAATCAGAGCTATTTCCCTTAAAAATTTTTCTGATGTAGAAAAAAGCTTTTACTTAAATGATTACAAAAATATGCAATTTGGTGAAAAACAAAGAATACTTGATACAAAGATAAGCATATTGAAGGAATATTATAAGGATTCGTCGATTCAAGTAAAGCTGGCTGTAAACGAAAAAAAACAGGTAGAGCAAGAAGCAAGGAAATGGCTTATTCAACGAAGAACTTTACTTCAAAATTATTACTCTAATTATAAAAACAAATATATTGAAGTAGGAATAAAAGAAAAGAAAGCAAATGCACTGTACCAAAAGTATAAAATTCTGCTCAATAAATATAATTACAAGCTTGCATCCGAGATATCTTTAAAGGAAGCTGAAGTAAATTACAGAGCAGCAGCACAAGAAGTTTGGGACAGCTTTTGCGGTTATATAGAAGCACTGGGCGAAATAGAAAAAGCTATAAGCGGGAATATTAGTTCTTAATAATTATGCCCAGCAGCTTTGACAAGGAAAGGGCTTGGAATTCATTGACTATGACATCTTTCAGTTCAGGCCCTTTGATAAGCAGACCCTCAATTTGGCAGGTGGTAAAATCAATACCTTTCAGCATAGTTCCTGTAAATTCCACTGACAAGAGCGAACATTGTTCAAATTCCGCATCCTTTAGCTTGGCTTCCCATATATAGCTGTGAGAGAGGTTGGAATTTTCAATGCGACACCGAGTGATATCCGAGTTAGTTAAATTTGAATACTGCATATTGCAGGAGTTTATTGATATATCGCTAAGCCTTGTCTGAGAAAGTATAATACCTGTCATATTACAGTTAACAAACTCGGTATTTCTGATAGCGGCATCGCTAAAGTCCATGTTTGAAATATCACAATCCTTGAAGATAACATTGTCAAATACAAAGTTCTGAACATCACATTTAGTAAACCTGCATTTTTCAAAGGTGCATTTGTTAAATTCCACAGAAATGGAAGAAATGTCACTCAGACAGCCGTTTTTGAAGTGGTAATTTACGATGTCATAACCTGATGAGGCTAAGTCCATTACTACTTCATTCATATTTTCAGATTCTGTGAGATTACCAGGCATTTTTGGTTTTTGCAGTTTCATTGTTAAATCTCCCATTAAGGTACTTTATTAAAAAGTATAGCATCGTGAAAAGTTTTATTCAATATAAGCTAAATAGGCTCGAATCGCTAATAAGTGTTTGGGTTTATCACTTTTGAAAACTGTTAATTTACTAACAAAGTATTGAAATAGCCCGTAAAAAGAGGTAAAATTACTTTGGTTATTTGGATGGAAATTTGGATATTATACATATTGCAATCATTTCCTAAATTTTGACTCATCTTTAAATAAATAAAAATATATACAGGAGTGTGAAGTTATGAGCATGATGAACAAAAAAACAATTGAAGACATTGATGTTGCTGGTAAAAAGGTAATCGTAAGAGTTGATTTTAACGTGCCATTGAACGCAGACAGAAAGATTACTGATGACAAGAGAATAGTTGGAGCACTTCCTACAATCAAATATCTCGTTGACAAGGGAGCTAAGACTATACTTGTATCCCATTTGGGAAGACCAAAAGAAGGTTTTGAAGATAAATTCAGCATGAAGCCAACAGCTGTTAGACTTGGCGAACTTCTTGGAAAAGAAGTAATAATGGCTACAGATGTTGTAGGCGAAGATGCAAAGGCAAAGGCTGCTGCATTAAAAGACGGCGAAGTTCTTATGCTTGAAAACGTAAGATTCCACAAGGAAGAAACAAAGAACGACGCTAACTTTGCAAAAGAACTTGCAAGCATGGCTGAAATATTTGTAAACGATGCATTCGGAACTGCTCACAGAGCACACGCTTCTACTGCAGGATTGGCAGACTATCTCCCTGCTGTATGCGGATACCTTATAAAGAAAGAAATCGAATTCATGGGTAAGGCATTGGCTAACCCTGCAAGACCATTCGTTGCAATTCTGGGTGGTGCAAAGGTTTCTGACAAAATCGCGGTTATCGAAAACCTTATTGACAAGGTTGATACATTAATAATAGGTGGCGGTATGGCTTATACCTTCTTAAAGGCAAAGGGATATCACATCGGAAATTCAATCTGTGAAGAGGAAAAAATTGACCTTGCTAAGACTCTTATGGAAAAAGCAGAAGCAAAGGGTGTTAATTTGATGCTTCCAATAGGAAGTATGGTTGCTCAGGAATTCAAGAACGATACTGAAATCAAATACGTTCCATCAGATGCAATGCCAGACGGATGGATGGGTATGGATATCGGATCACTTACAATAGAAAAATTCGCAAAAGAAATAAAGAAAGCAAAAACAGTTATCTGGAACGGACCTATGGGCGTATTTGAATTCCCTAACTTCGCAACAGGTACAAAGGAAATTGCAAAGGCTGTTGCAGAATCAGGAGCACTTTCAATAGTTGGAGGCGGAGATTCAGCTGCTGCAGTTGAGCAACTCGGTTTCGCTGATAAGATTACACACATTTCAACAGGTGGAGGAGCTTCACTTGAATTCCTAGAAGGTAAAGAGCTTCCGGGTATAGCAGTACTTATGGATAAAAATCCAAGAACAGTAATTGCTGCTGGTAACTGGAAAATGAATAAGACTGCTTCAGAAGCCGTTGCATTTGTAAATGCATTAAAGCCTGCTGTTGCTGATGCAAAAAATGAAGTAGTAGTTGGTGTTCCATTTGTATGCCTCCCTGGAGTTGTTGAAGCAGCTAAGGGTTCAAACATAAAGGTTGCAGCACAGAACATGCACTGGGAAGAAAACGGAGCATATACCGGAGAAGTTTCTGGTCCAATGCTAGCAGATCTTGGTGTTGACTATGTAATAATCGGTCACTCCGAAAGAAGAGAATATTTCGGTGAAACCAACGAAATGATTAACAAAAAGGCTCATGCAATATTCAAATATGGAATGACTCCAATCGTTTGCTGTGGTGAAACACTCACTCAAAGAGAACAGGGAGTTACAGCTGACCATATCAGATATCAGATAAAGGTAGCATTACTTGGCTTGACTGCTGAGCAGGTTAGCAAGCTTGTTATTGCTTACGAACCAATCTGGGCAATCGGAACAGGTAAAACTGCAACAAATGATCAGGCAAATGAAGTTTGCGCAATTATCAGAGAATTGGTTGCAGAACTTTATGGTTCAGAAGTAGCTGAACAAGTTAGGATTCAATACGGCGGAAGCGTAAATGCAAAGAACGCTGCTGACTTGTTTGCAATGTCTGACATAGACGGTGGACTTGTTGGTGGAGCAAGCTTAAAGGTTGAGGATTTCTCAATAATAGCAAAAGCATAAGTCTTCTGTTTGCAAATAATTTAGATTTAAGCATAAAATGAATTATCTGACCCTCCGGTTAGTACTGGAGGGTCTAACTATAGTAACATTAAAAGAGGGAGATAACCATATGGAAAAGAAATTAGTAACATTAATGATCCTTGATGGCTTCGGAAACAACCCGAAACAAGAAGGAAATGCCATACAGGCTGCAAATAAGCCAAATTTGGATAGCTATCTTACTAAATATACAAATACCATTGTTCATACCAGCGGTATGGATGTAGGACTACCCGAGGGTCAGATGGGAAACTCTGAGGTCGGTCATACCAATATCGGTGCAGGAAGAATTGTTTATCAGGAATTAACCAGAATAACAAAGTCAATAAAAGATGGAGATTTCTTTGATAAAGAGGAATTTTTAAAGGCAGTAGAAAATTGTAAAAAGAATAATACTAAGCTCCATTTGTTCGGTCTTTTATCTGACGGCGGAGTACACAGTCACAATACACATTTATATGGTTTAGTTGAAATGGCAAAGAGGAATGGCCTAAAAGATGTATTTATACACTGTTTCTACGACGGAAGAGATGTTCCACCGGACAGCTCAAAGGTATATACCGAAGAACTAGAAGCCAAGCTGAAAGAAATCGGAGTGGGTAAAATTGCATCTGTAATGGGGAGATACTATTCCATGGACAGAGACAACCGCTGGGAAAGAGTACAACTTGCATATGATGTAATGGTATCAGGAAAAGGTTTAACTGCAAATTCAGCAGTTGAAGCAGTAGAAGCATCTTTTGCAAAAAAAGAATTTGATGAATTCGTAAAACCTACTGCTATAATGGAAAACGGCAAACCAGTTGCAACAATAGATGCAAATGACTCAGTAATATTCTTCAATTTCAGACCTGACAGAGCAAGAGAAATAACAAGAACCTTTGTTGATCCTGAATTTAAAGGTTTTGAAAGAGCAAAAGGCTTCTTCCCTCTATTCTTTGTTTGCATGACACAGTATGACAAAACAATGCCAAACGTTGTGGTTGCATTCAAGCCTCAGACTTTGGATAACACCTTCGGAGAATATATAAGCCGACTTGGCTACAGACAGTTGAGAATAGCTGAAACTGAAAAGTATGCACACGTTACTTTCTTCTTCAACGGTGGTGTAGAAACTCAGTACGAAGGAGAAGACAGAGCGCTTATACCTTCACCGAAAGTAGCTACTTACGATTTAAAACCTGAAATGAGCGCATATGAAGTTGCTGAAGAAGCAGTTAAGAGAATTGACTCAAAACAATACGATGTTATAATTCTTAATTTTGCTAACTGTGACATGGTTGGGCACACAGGTGTTTTTGATGCTGCAAAGGCTGCTGTTGAAGCAGTTGATGAATGTGTAGGAAAAGTAGTTGATGCTGTTACTGCACAGGGTGGAGTTGTATTGATAACTGCAGATCACGGAAATGCAGAGCAGATGGTTGATTATGAAAACGGAGGAGCATTTACTGCTCACACTACAAACGTAGTACCACTTATCGGTATCGGTTTGGGAAATACAACTCTAAAAGAAGGAAGACTGGCTGACTTGGCACCAACTATGCTTGACATAATGGGTGTTGATAAGCCTGCTGAAATGACAGGTACTTCACTTCTTCAAAAATAAAAAGTAAAATTGTTCAAAATGCTATCATAACTACATTACAAGAAAATCCACCGATAAAAAATAAAAATACGGTGGATTTTTTATTGCCCTTTAAAGGATATTTTTACCATATATAGAATATATTATGTAAAAGGGAGGTGCAACCATAAATGAAAAAACCTTCAAAAGTTATTTTGCAGCTTAAGAAGTTTTCTAACAATTACAAAAAGCTGGGTTCTGTGCTTTATTACTTTTATAGACTGCTGAAGTCTTCGTATTTCAGAACCTTTGTGAACTTTCTTTTTACTTTTGTATTTGCTTTTCAAATGCAACTTACCGACTTTAAGACATATAATATCTATGAAAAGGAATTTTACCGGGATAAACTGCATATACTGGTAACATTCGTGCTTATTATCATATACAATTGGATAACCTTAATGATTGATAATTATCAGAAATATAAAAATCGCAGGGTAAAATGCCTAAGAGAAGTAATAAACCGGGAAGCCGTTATCAATCAAACAATAAGCAGAAAACTCAACGACATAACCAGAAGTGTCTGTGTTAAAGGCGTTATGATACCGTCAAAAGCTGACTTTAGCACTCTTACTTACCAGGATATTGCCTCACTGGTATGCCATAATATTTATGACGCTATTAAAATTTCAACAGAAAACGACACTCATCAGGTCTCTTTGATGCACAGGTTCAAAGAGAAAAAAACCGGTAGAGAATACATAAAAATGATTAGCTATGGTAATTCAAATCAGATTTCGCCAAGCATATTTGATAAGTACTTTTATCTTGACAGCGATCTGAGTTATTACAATGTGAAAATATTTAATGAACAGCAGAATGATATTAATATATTGAAAAATGCAAGCGAGATAAAAAAAGAGTTTGTATACGGTAAAAAGTGCACCGGTAAAAATATTGAACAATACATTGCTATACCTGTATTTGGCGAAAATGAGGGAATAGTTTCGCTTTTACAAATTGAAATATCGGAAAAACAACTTTTGGGTAGAACTACTGAGGAAATACGGGAATTTGTAAAACCCTTTATGGCATACGTGCATATTCTTATGGTAAATTACTATAGAGATGAACTTTTTAATGTATTGATCAAAAAATTTGATATTCTAAAGAAAAGTAAAGAAAGAAGAAAGAGTTATCTGGAAGGGATGAGTAAGTATGAGCAACACTATGGGGAAGATAATTCATCTATTGCCCCAAGGGACTAGTGATAATGTCGACAATAATGGGTTTTGCCATGAAGATACTGACTTTATTCAGGATCATGGTACTTTTGAAGACAGAAGACAACAGCTTATAAGCGAGTACGAAAGAGAACTGAGGATATTTAAGAGTAATTCTATGCTAATGACATAGTTAAAAAATATTATTTGTTTACTCCCGAGATGTTTCGGGGGTTTTTATTTTTCAGGAGAATTATTTATCCGTTTTATATTTGGTTTTTATTAAATCAATATATTCTTCAACCTTTTTAAGAGCTTCAACAGGAAGGCCTTTAATATCAAGGTTATAAGGAATTTTAGACTCAGCTACAATATCATCTGATAATTTTCTGTTATCTGTACGGCCCACAAGATAATCCACAGACACATTAAAATAATCAGCAATGGTTTTTAAAACATTCTCATCCCGGGGAAATCTGTCATTAGCTTCATAATAACCAATTACCCTGTCTGAAACGTTTATTATTTTACTCAATTCCTTTTGGGTTATATCTTTTTCTTCCCTAAGTTCTTTTAATCTGTCACCAAATCTCATAATATGCCTCCAAGTATAAATATAACAGGCGAAAAAAATCATTTGATAAAAACGAATAAAATATTCAAGAAAAATGTTGAAATCGAACAAAATATGCGATACAATATTAGTGTAAAGAAAAACCTCAAAAATTATACTTGAGATTTATTCTTTGCAAAGAAGGTTAAGAAATCCGTTGTACCTGATGATATCCTTTTCTATGAGGTGATTAAATGGATACATGGAGTAAGATAAAAACGGTTGAGAAAATGCAAAACTACATTGAGAAGCACATTTCAGAACCTATCTCGCTTCACATGCTAGCTAAAGAAGCGGGTTACTCCCCTTGGTATGCTTAGAGGATATTTAAAGAGATTACCGGTAAAACTCCCTTTGAGTATATTAGGTTTTTGAGATTGACCATGCTGCCGAGAAACTAGAGAGATGACAATATCAAAGTTATTTATGCTGCTTTAGACTTTGTTTTTGATTCTTATGAGGGGTTTACCAGAGCCTTTTCTAAGCAGTTTGGAATAACACCTAAACAATACGCTAAAACAAACCTGAAATAAAACTCTTATTCCAGAAAAAATCCGTGGATATTACCTTAGAAGATAAAGGGAGAGGATAATATGGCTGAGAATCCTAACTCATGTACCGAAACCGTATTTGTGCAAGTAGTTGAGCGACCTGCACGAAAGCTTATATTAAAAAGAGGACAAAATGCTGAACATTACTTTGAATACTGTGAAGAAGTAGGTTGTGGTATATGGGATATATTATCAGGTATAAAGGAGGCAATTTACGAGCCCACAGGAATGTGGCTGCCGGGAAAGTTGATTAAGCCCGGTACGTCGCGATATGTTCAGGGGGTTGAAGTACCCCTGGACTATTCCGGAGAGATTCCGGAGGGCTTTGAGATAATTGATCTAAATCCGTGTAAGATGATGATTTTTCAGGGGCAGCCTTTCGAAGATGAAAAGTTTGAGGAATCTATATTACATCTCTTGAAAACAATAAATAACTATAACCCTGAAATATATGGCTTTCAATGGGCAGACGAGGAAGCACCACGGTTTCAGCTTGCTCCTATGGGTTATAGAGGGTATATTGAGGCAAGGCCAGTTAAAGCGCTGAATCCTTAAAACAAACAGTTCAGTCAAGCGAAAGCAGTGTTCTTGACAGGCACTGCTTTCGTTTGTTTGTTTTTTAGTGTTTAAAAATTATTACCCGTGGTAGGTATATATTGAATAAAAACTTAATTAGAATACCAATTAATGTTAAGTAATATTTTGTATTTTATCTAAACATCTACATATAATAACAGACGATAGGTAAATAATGTTTAGGGAAATATTTTACAATAAAGTAAACCAAATGGTATCCTAAATAAGAATAACTACCTTGAAGGGAGAATTAAGTATGAAACAATATATACCAATTGAAAGCGTTTTCGCCAGAGAAATTCTTGATTCCAGAGGAAATCCGACTGTTGAGGTCGAGGTTATTGCCGAGGGTGGTTTTGTCGGACGTGCTTCTGTACCTTCCGGAGCATCAACAGGTGCTTTTGAGGCTATTGAGCTGAGAGATGAAAACAGCGACAGGTATATGGGAAAAGGTGTGGAAACAGCAGTAGACAATGTAAATAATACTATAGCACCAGAAGTTGAAGGAATGAATGTATTTGACCAGGTTGCCATAGATAAACTTATGATTGATCTTGATGGAACACCTAACAAGGAGAGATTGGGTGCCAATGCAATACTTGGTGTATCCCTTGCTGTTGCAAAAGCTGGTGCCGAAGCATTGGGACTTGGATTGTACCAATATATCGGTGGAGTAAATGCCAAGACACTTCCGGTACCAATGATGAATATAATTAACGGAGGAAAGCACGCTGATAACAGCGTAAACATACAGGAATTCATGATAATGCCCGTTGGCGCTGAAAGCTTTAAGGAAGCGCTTAGGATGTGTGCTGAAGTATTCCACAATCTCAAAAAAGTATTGCAAAGCAAAGGCCTTAGTACCGCAGTGGGTGATGAAGGTGGTTTTGCACCAAATCTGGAAACAGATGAGCAGGCAATACAAGTTATTTTGGAAGCTGTGGAAAAAGCAGGCTACAAACCCGGAGATGATTTCAGAATAGCTATTGATGCTGCAGCAACCGAAATGTATCAGGAAGACGGATCATATTTCTTCTGGAAAACAAACATAAGAAAGAGTAAAGCAGAAATGGTAGACTACTGGGCTGATTTGGTTAATAAATATCCAATAATTTCTCTTGAAGACGGCGTGTCAGAAGAGGATTGGGAAGGCTGGAAATTGTTGACCGAGAAATTGGGCGACAAAATTCAGTTGGTAGGTGACGACCTTTTCGTAACCAACACAAAGAGACTTGAAAAAGGTATAAAACAAGGTGTTGCAAACTCTATTCTCATAAAAGTAAATCAGATAGGTACACTTACAGAAACACTTGATGCAATACAAATGGCAAACCGTGCAGGTTATACTGCAGTTACTTCTCACAGATCAGGCGAAACAGAGGATGCAACTATAGCAGATATAGCAGTTGCAACTAATTCAGGCCAAATAAAAACCGGAGCTCCTTCCAGAACAGACAGAGTTGCTAAGTACAACCAATTATTAAGAATAGAAGAAGAGTTGGGCGAAGTTGCAGAATTTCCCGGTATTAAGGCATGGTTTAACCTAAAATAATTTTAATAAAAGCCAGATACAAAACATATCCTTCCTAGTTTACGGGGTACAGCTTGGCGTTAAAAACACTTTCTTTATGCCTGCTAAATTGGTAAAGAGAAATGCTAAGTGAAAATCATATATCATAGAAAAATATGGGCGCTAAGCTTGTACCCCACAAATTTTTTTGGATAGAGTGTTTTTATAAAATAAATAATAAAAACAAGTCTTCGGACTTGTTTTTTCCATATAATTATGATAAAATTTGACTTGTCTATTTTAGGAGGTGTTTAAGTTGGAAGCTGCAAAATGGATTGTTAATATACTACACATTATCTTTGCTGTTTCAATCATTATTATCGTATTGCTTCAGTCGGGAAAACAAGCTGGCTTGTCAGGCTCAATAGCAGGTGGAGCAGAGACATTCTTCGGCAAGAACAAGGGTCGTACCATTGATGCATTGCTTGGAAAGTATACTGCTTTCGCTGCGATTGCATTTCTCGTTACATCTATTGCTCTTTACTTGTTGATAGATAGAGTTGGTTAATTTGTACTTATAAAATTAAGCCTAAGTGTATATAGTACACTTGGGCTTTTTGCATGTTAGGCATATTTTCACATATAATATGGGTATAATATACTGATTGATATTACATATAGTACTATGCTAATATTAGAAATAAGTTGTAGGATCCATTTAATTACATTCTACAACTGTACTTACGGCTTCTGGGGGGTAGATTATGAATAGAGATGAGGCTTATGAAGAACTCAAAGTCCGTTTATACGATAAGGATCTTCTTAGACATTCTTTAGCAGTGGAAGCAGTAATGAAAGCGTTTGCCAGTTACTTTAGTGCCGATATTGAGATGTGGGGGTTGGCAGGTCTTCTTCACGATATTGATATTGAAAAAACAGCTGGTGACCCGGAAAAACGTAGTCTGGTAGCTGCTCAAATACTTGAAAATTTTGATATAGACGAGTCCATTGTCTATTGCATTCGATCTCAAAGCGATTACCATAAACTACCAAGAAAAAGAAAAATGGATAAAGTATTGTATGCTGCGGATCATCTTACTGAGTTAATATCTTACTGTGCCGATAATCTGCCCAATAAAAATATTTTAGATGTCACAACACAAAGTGTGATTGAAAATATTACAAAATCAGATGTTAAAGGAATAAACTATGAGCATATAAGGCATTATAAAGAATTGAATATGACGCTATTGGAATTTGTAGAAATAACCTTAAGTGCTATGCAAAGGACTTTTGACAATATAAAAATATAAAAGGTTACTTGTTTGTAACTTTTTTTTTGTTGTTTTGTAACTACTCAATAAAGAAATAAATATAAAATAAAGATAGTTGAAAAACTTATAATATATACAAAAGGGGTATAGGTGAGACTAAATTGAAAAAATTTCTTGGGGTTACAATTTCAGTTTTATTAGTAATAGTTTTTGTTGCAGCATTATTAAAGGATTCAAAATTAATACAGAACAATAAGAGTGAGAGCAGTATTGAAACAAAAATAAGCAATGAGACAAATGTAGTAGATGATGATAAAAAACCTTCTGATGAATCTAAGGTGAACCCCACAGTTCCCTCTGATACCAAAAAGCCGGATGATAAAAAACCTGTGGAACCGGAAAAGGAAAAGCCGAAACAGCCGGTTCCTGTTAAAATCAAACCTATGATTGCACTTACGTTCGATGATGGCCCGCATCCACAATATACAGTACAGATACTAAAATCTTTGAAAAAGTATAACGGACATGCAACCTTTTTTGTTGTTGGTAACAGAGCTGAGAAATTTCCGAGTGTTATAAAGCAAATTTCCAACAATGGTAACCAGATTGGCAATCATAGCTATAGCCATAAACAATTAACAAAGCTAAGTGAAGCCGGTATAAAGAAAGAATTAAATAAAACTTCTGATATATTGCAGAACATTATTCAAAAAAAACCGTCTATAATAAGGCCAACTTATGGCAGTGTAAATAATGTTGTAAAGTCATCTGCAGGCGCTCCTCTGATTCTTTGGTCTATAGATACTTTAGACTGGAAGACAAAGAGTAAGACAACAACAGTAAATAAAGTAGTCAGTAAAGTAAAAGACGGAGACATTGTTCTTATGCATGACTTGTATAAACCAACTGCACAGGCTGCCGAAGCAATAATACAAAAAATGACTGCAAAGGGCTATAAATTGGTCACCATTGATGAGCTTTTTGCTACCAGAGGAGTAAAGCTTCAGAGTGGACAGGTATATAATAACGCTTACAAGAAAAAGTAGGAAGGGTTTCTTTTAAATGGAAAATAAAGTACTTATAATAGAAGATGAAGAAAGTATAAGGGGTTTCTTAAAAATAAACTTTAAAAAGCATAATTTTCTAGTTATCGAAGCAACTACAGGGGAAGAGGGGCTATTAAAGGCAAGACAGGAAAATCCCGATGTTGTGCTACTGGATGTTATGCTACCCGGAATAAGCGGCTTTCAGGTGTGTGAAACACTTAGAAAAGAGTTGCCGGGCGTGGGAATTATAATGCTGACAGCCAGAGGACAGGACATAGATAAGATAAAAGGTTTGGAGTACGGTGCTGATGACTATGTTGTTAAGCCTTTTAACACAACAGAGCTTATTTTGAGGGCAAAATCACTTTTAAGACGTTTAGGCGAGAAAAGCTCAGCTGACAGTAAGGAAGATACCTTGAAAAGCGGAGTATTCAAGCTGGAGCTTTACTCTCAAAGAGTATTTAAGGATGATAAGGAAATTCTGCTTACACCCAAGGAGTTTTTCTTATTGAAAATTTTTCTTGAAAATAAAAACAAGGCGTTTTCCAGAGACGAGCTTTTGGACAAGATATGGGGCTATGACTATATGGGAGATACCAAGATAGTTGATGTTAATATAAGGAGACTGAGAAGTAAGATTGAAGATAAGGATTCCCACGGTATGTTTATTGAAACAGTATGGGGAATAGGGTACAGATGGCGGAAGGAATAACTTCTATGACATTCAAAAATAGTATTCAGGCCAGATTGGTAAGAAATTTCATACTAATTATCCTTATAAGCGTGCTTGCTTTTGAAGCACTGCTTGTCTATTTTACTCGTTTTTATTTCTACAACAATATTGAGAGTATTTTGACAAATCAGATAAAGACAGCTTCTGATTTTTATACCAGATATTTTTCAGATGTCCCTTTGGATGTTAACATTATGGATAATGCCGATTTATTCTGGAAACAAACTACAGGCCAGGTTCAGATTGTTGCTAACAATGGGGAAGTATTGTTGGATTCCCAAGGACTTGAGTCGGGAGAATATGTGTCCGGAAACGACTTTAAGCAGGCTCAGCAGGGCAAAAAAGGTGTGTGGGTAGGAAGACTTAACAATGGAAGTGAACAAATAATGATAGTGTCTTATCCATTGAAATCGGATACCGAGCAGGTTGGAGTAATGAGGTTTATAACATCCTTGAAAGATGTTGATAAAATAATATTTAATATTTCAATGATATTTATAATAATAGGAGTAGTTGTTATTCTGGTTGCAGGTACTATTAGTATAGCTCTGGCACATAGTATCGTATACCCGTTGAAAAATGTAACGGGAGCAGCAGAATTAATGGCAGAGGGAAATCTTGATGTTAGAATAAATAAAAGCAGAAACGACGAGATTGGTAAACTTTCGGATACTCTTAACTACATGGCATCGGAAATACAAAAGAGAGAAAGAATCAAAAATGACTTTATATCTACTGTTTCACATGAACTTAGGACACCACTGACATCAATAAAAGGCTGGGCAAATACCATAATTGATGATGATTACAGTGACAGGGAAATTCTTAGCGATGGATTAAATATCATTGTTAAGGAAAGTGATCGACTCACAGACATGGTTGAGGAACTTTTGGACTTTTCTCGTTTTGTTTCGGGAAATGTTGAGCTAAGAAAAGAAAAGACAGATATTAGTTCAATAATTGACTATATAGAAAAACAAATGAGTGATAGAGCTAAAAAAGAGAAAATTAATTTTATTGTTAAATGTGAAAATATTCCGATTGTTGAATTGGATAGAAACAGAATAACACAGCTATTGATTAATCTGTTGGGAAACGCCTTCAATTTTACCCCTCAAAACGGAAAGGTAACTTTAATTTCATTTTTGGAAAATGAAAATATTGTCTTCAGGGTTGAGGACACAGGCTGCGGTATAAGTCCGGAAGAATTACCTTTGGTAACGGAGAAGTTTTACAAGGGAAATAGCAGCAACTCTCATACCGGATTAGGGCTTTCGATTTGTGATGAAATAGTAAAGCTTCACAATGGAAGTCTAAATATTGAAAGCGAACTTGAAAAAGGTACAATTGTAACAGTAAGGATTCCTTATGGAGGCTGATATTTTGGCAAAAAAAATAAGAATATTTTTAACCATATTATTATTAATTACTGCATCCATGTTTACAGGCTGCAGTAGCGTTAATTTCAGTATTGAGGATACTATAAAGCCTCCGGAAGGCAAAAACATTGCCGTAAAAGGTACATGGAAAATACAGAATTATATTTTGACTGACAATAGTTCATTAATTCCTGGAAAGCAGGATAAGTATGAACAGTTTATCGGAAAGGAAGCTATTTTTGATAATGAAGTCAGTGCTATTTATAAAGATGTCTGTATTAATCCCCAATACAAAAGTATAAGAACCTCCGCAGGTACTTTTATACAGAACAAATACCGTATAAGTGAAGACATTCTTGGAATTACTACCGAGAATGTGAATGTAGTCGCAATTACAACAGATAACCAGCTTTTTCATGAACTTATAGTTACAGATGCAAATACCGCATATGTCTACATGGAAGGTGGTTTTTTCGCATTGAAGAGAATTTCTGTGGATATAGATGAAAAAATCAGAGCAGAAAGTCTTGGAAGTGTTGGTTTGGATATAGATAGCGGAGAATACAAGGAAGACCCCTTGCTCAGGTCAGGGGTTCTACTGGGAATAAGATCTGCCGATAATAGTTACCGTACACTATGGCTATACTTTAAAAACCGTGAGACAAAAGCAAAATTATATACTAGCCAACTGGTAGTTCCTAGGGCAAAAGGCTTCTGGGAGATTGGTTCTATAAATACGGACAATACGGTAAATATTTATGCAGAGCCATTTGCAGATATATCTAAAGAGCACCAATTAAAGATTATGAGTAAAATAAATAGTATAAATGAAAAGCCTGATTCAAAAATACTTTTTGTGGGAAATGACTATATAGGTATAGAAAGCGATATGAGACTTGGGGTTTTACCTATTGACAATCTGGCAACGAAAAAACCTGTTCTTCTGTCTGATATAATTGAAGTTGATTCTGCCAAAACTTTAAAGCAATCGGCAGAGGTATTTATTTCTTCTTTGGATAGTAAAAGGGCCAACAAACTCAACCACCAGCCTCAAGAAGACAATTTTACTTTACAGAGAAGAAACGGACATTGGATAATGAAAAGCCGTCTTTATTATAAGGACACATCAGGTGATAAAAAGTATGAAGATTTTGATTTGAAGCAGATGGTACCATCAAAGCTAATACACTATGATGAAATGAATATTCCATGGAATGAAATTAAATCCAGATCACCGTGGACAAAAGATGCTTATATGTCACCTAATAAAGATATTGTTATATTGGCATCGGAAGATAATTTGATTGTTTATACAGTTCAAAATAAGAATACCATAAGCAAGCAGCTGCTTAAAATACCTCTCAAAAAAGGAGAGTCAATTATCATGACTGAATGGGCCACAGGAAAGTATGCCGATATGTGGGAGGAATTTGCTGATACGGCTTTTGATAATAGGTATGACAACGGTGAATTTTAATTGAAATACTTGGAATAATATATTAGTATAAGGAATAAGTGGAGAAGCACGTTAATTTTTAAAAAATGAGGGAAAGGTAATTAATACATGGCAGATTTGGAAGAACGGAAAGAACGAATAGTTGCATTTATGAGGGATAAAGCATACAAACCTCTTTTATTTAAGGAACTTATAATGGTTCTTGACGTACCGGAAGAAGATATTGAACTTTTTACCCAAGTAATTGATGAACTTGAGGAAGAAGGCAGAATTTTTAAGACACATGGGAAAAGATATGGAGTACCTTCAAGGCTCAACCTGGTAACAGGAAGGCTACAGGGCCATGAAAGGGGTTATGGATTTCTCATACCTGATGACGAACTTATGGAGGATATATTTATCCCCGCAGACAGCCTTAACGGAGCTATGCATAATGACCGTGTTGTGGCTAGGGCAAATAAGAAAAGCTCTTCCGATAGAAGAATGGAAGGCGAGATAATACGTATACTGAAAAGAGCTAACACCACTTTGGTGGGAACCTTTGAAAACAGTATGAGTTTTGGTTTTGTTGTCCCTGATAATAAAAGAATTTCTGGAGATATTTTTATATCAAAAAGTGAGTTTCACGGTGCAAAAAAAGGACAAAAGGTCGTTGTCGAGATACTAAAATACCCGGAAGCCAGAAGAAATGCTGAGGGAAGAGTAATTGAAATAATAGGTGACAGAAGCGAAACGGGCGTCGATATTCTGTCCATAATTAAATCATATAATCTGGAAGAGGATTTTCCAGAGGATGTTCTAAATCAGGCGAATTCCGTAAGTGAAACAGTAACAGAGGAAATGATACAAGGAAGGCGTGATTTAAGGGGTCTCCGTATGGTTACCATAGACGGAGAAGATGCAAAAGACCTTGATGATGCGGTTTCAATTGAAATGCTGGAAAACGGGAATTACAGGCTTGGTGTTCATATTGCAGACGTAACAAACTATGTTACGGAAAATTCACCTCTTGACATGGAAGCCCTTGACAGAGGGACAAGCGTGTATCTGGTTGACAGGGTTATCCCTATGCTCCCAAGAAAATTATCCAACGGTATTTGTAGTCTTAACCCACAGGTTGATAGGCTGAGTTTTACCGTGATGATGGACATAGATAAAAACGGTAAGGTGTATAACCACGAAATTTTTGAAAGTGTAATCAACATAGATGAAAGAATGACATACACTAACGTATTTAAAATACTGGTGGAAAATGACCAAGAGCTTATAAAACGTTACAGTCATGTGGCTCCTGACTTCTACAAAATGCAGGAACTTGCATTGATACTAAGGAAGAAAAGATTCCAGAGGGGTGCCATTGATTTTGATTTTGATGAAGCAAAGGTTGTGCTGGATGAAAAGGGTAAACCTATTGACGTTAAAAGATACGAAATAACCATTGCCAACCAGATTATAGAAGAATTCATGCTGGCCTGCAATGAAACCGTTGCAGAGCATTTTTTCTGGACCAATACACCGTTTGTATATAGAATACACGAAGACCCTGATGAAGAAAAAATCCACAATCTAAACGAATTTCTTTACAATTTGGGATACAGTATAAAGGGCATAAATAAGATACATCCAAGGGCCTTACAAGACCTTTTGGAAAAGGTTAAAGGAACTAGGCATGAGAGAATAATCAGTACAGTTATGCTAAGGTCACTGCAAAAAGCCAGGTACAGCAGTGAAAGTACGGGTCACTTTGGCTTGGCTGCTAAATACTACTGTCACTTTACTTCGCCCATAAGAAGATATCCTGATCTTATAATTCATAGAATAATGAAGCTTTATCTAAAAGGCGGAATGAGTGAGGAAAAAATCAGTCAATTAGAAGGAATACTGCCTGAAATAGCAAAACAGTGTTCGGAGCGTGAAAGAGGGGCAGATGAGGCTGAAAGAGAAAGTGAAGACTTAAAAAAGGTAGAATATATGAAAGCCCATGAGGGGGAAATATTTGAAGGTATTATTGCAAATGTAACTTCCTTTGGTATGTTCATAGAACTTGATAACACCATAGAAGGCTTAGTGAGAATGAGCAGTATGGCAGATGATTACTACAATTATGACGAAAGTCATTTCTGTCTGGTTGGTGAACGCACACGCAAAATATACAGAATAGGTGATGTTGTAAAAGTCATACTTGCAAAAGCTGATATAGCAGCAAGAAAAATTGAATTTATACTGGTGGAATCTGATGATGAGAATGACATACGGGATATAGATGAAGATACAGAAGATAAATTAGCATTTACAAAGCATAAAAATGAACCTTCATATGCTAAAAGAAGCAGTCGGAGTACAAAACCTGATAAAACTGAGGAAAAGGGCAGAAGGAATTCTACTTCAGGCAATAAGCCGGGTAAAAAAGGTAAAATAATTGATAAAAAAGTATATGAAAAGATAATGGGAAAAAGAAAAAGGAAAAAAAGGTAGGGGTTAAATGATACTGGTCAGTGCATGTCTTGCAGGACTTGACAGTAAATATAACGGTAAAAGTAATTACAACGAATATATAGAGAGACTTGTCAGGGAAGGCAAGGCGATTTTGGTCTGTCCTGAACAGTTGGGAGGACTGCCTACGCCAAGGGAATGTTGCGAAATTGTCTGTGGCGATGGAGGGGCTGTCCTTTCGGGGAAAGCAAAAATAATAGATTCTAAAGGGCAAAATCAAACGGAGAAATTTATAAAGGGTGCTGAAGAAACACTCAAGGTTGGCAAACTCTATAAAATAAACAAAGCAATATTAAAATCAAAAAGCCCCTCTTGCGGTGTTGGTAAGATATATAACGGAACATTTAGCGGAAAGCTTATTGAAGGTAATGGAGTTACAGCAGAACTTCTGATAAGGAATGGCTTTGAGGTAATAACTGAAGAGAGTATTCCAGAAAAATAACAAAAAGCGAGTTTCATAACTCGCTTTTATCTTTTCTATTTAATAATAGTTAGTACTCGTTAAAAATAAATTAAACTACAAAACGCTTAATTTCATCACAGAATTTTTCGCTGTTATCATTTTGAACTTCAACTTTAATTGGTTTGCTGAGGTCAAGACTGAAGATTCCCATGATTGACTTTGCGTCTACGATGTAACGTCCTGATGATAAATCAACATCAAAGTCATATTTGTTAACGATATTTACGAAATCCTTTACGTCGTTAATAGATTTTAAAGAAATATCAAATGATTTCATATTATCCATCCTCCTTATAGTTAAGGTAAAAAACAATTATTTTTTTTACATTTTAATATTAACCGCTTTTCAAATATTAGTCAATGAAGATGTTTGAAGCTGGGGATAATATTTCTAGAAAAATACCATGAAATGCTACTATTTAAAGGGTTTGGAAGAATGTTGTGCATTTCTTACAAAGTTTGGGCAATGTTTTCATTCAATAATTTATTAATTTTATTGTTTGAATTAAGACAAGGTTGGTAGGCAAATTTATAGCTATGGAGAAGTCCGTTTGATATAATATTAGTGTAAAATAATAACATATGTAACATAATATTGTATAATTTAATCAAATAATAAGAATTGGAAATTAATTTAATCCGGTTAGTATATAAGGAGGTGAGGTTTATTTTACATAAAGATGCCTAAATCGTATAATTCATCAAATTACCCAAAGAGAAAATGGAAATCATTATTGCGGACAAAAATTCATCGTTCAGAATGGCATCGGCCAGCAAGTATTTATATTAACAAAAAATTATATTTATTTTCAAGGAGGTTTTTTATGTTAAGGAAAATGAAAATTTTTCTTCTGGCTGGGGCTGTCATGGCACAATCCCTTGTGGGGTTTGGCGCGATTAACACAGCTCATGCCGCAGGTAACGGACTGTTTGGTCTAATTGGTTATGCTACGATGAATGGTGGAACCACTGGAGGAGCCGGTGGAAAAGAGGTGACCGTAAAAAGTGCCACAGAAATGTCAGATCTTTTAAACCAGAGAAAAAAAGACAATGACACTTCTCCGCTGATTATAAAAGTAGCATCTAAGCTTACCGGAACAGGTGCAATTGGAGTTAAAGAGGTTTCAAACGTTTCAATTATCGGTGTAGGCAGTAGTGGAGAATTGGAAGGAGTAGGTCTTAATATTGTAAAAGCTAACAATATTATTGTTCAAAATATGAAAATCCACCATACTCTGGCTCCTACCGATTGTATAGGAATTGAGGACAGCAAAAATGTCTGGATTGACCATTGCGAGTTATACAATATGATAGGAGATTGCAATGGTGATGGCAAGGTAGACGAGAAGGGCGATATTTCCGGCGGTGATGTAGATTGGTATGACGGTTTGCTGGATTGTAAAAGAGATAGCGCATATATTACAGTTTCATGGAATTATTTTCATGATTCCTTTAAGACAAGTCTTGTTGGGTCATCCGACAGTGACAACTATGATAGAAAAATGACCTATCACCATAACGTTTTTAAAAATTTAAAGGAACGTTTGCCTAGTTACAGATTCGGAACAGGACATATATTTAGCAACTATTATGCTGATGTGTTGAACAGTGCTGTAAATTCCAGAATGGGAGCTCAGCTCAAAGTTGAAAGCAATTATTTCGAAAGAGTCGGTTCAGGTGCAGTTAATGAAGAATCGGGACTGGCAGCCGGTCCTATAGGATCATATAATAGTGATTCAGTGGGTTACTACGATGTAAAGGATAATACATACGTAAGCTGTAAGGGTAATCAGCCTACAACCTCAACTTGCAGCTATACTCCACCATACCAGTACACAGGCTACCTGACTCCTTCAAGCCAGGTAAAGGAACTGGTTACACAGTATGCGGGCATTGGTAAACTGGATGGCTCAAATCCAACGAATCCAACTGACCCTACTGAACCCACCGATCCACAAGATCCGGGCCAAACCATAAAATGCGGTGATATAAATGGTGATGGTAGTATAGATACCATTGATTTTGCAACATTAAAAATGTATTTGCTTGGACAGTCGGTTACAATTAAAACCGAGGCTTCTGACCTCGACAGCGATAAGGAAGTAACCATCCTTGATCTTGCAGTATTAAAAAAATATTTGCTGGGCCAGATAACCACTCTGCCAGTTAATAATGGAACCACCGATCCCGGTGGAGACACAAATCCCACAGAAGGCGATATTACAATAGAACCTAATGGTTCAATTACTTTACAACAGGCTATTGATAGTATTAAACCGGGTAAGACAATTTATCTTAAGAGCGGCACGTATTCATTTTCCAAAACAGTAACTATAGCTGAGGGTAACAATGGAAATGAGGGCAGTATGAAAAATATAGCTGTTCTGGGTAATGAAAAGGCTGTATTGGATTTCTCCAGCATGGCGTTTAATTCATCCAACAGGGGAGTAATATTGGCAGGAAACTACTGGAACATAAAAGGCATTAAGATTCAGAAAGCCGGTGATAACGGAATGCTGCTGGCGGGAAACAATAACGTAATTGAAGACTGTGAGTTTTATGCAAACAGTGATACAGGTCTGCAGATTTCAAGATTTAATTCAAACTACAACACCATAGCACAATGGCCAAGTAATAATACTGTGAAAAATTGCTATTCTCACAGCAACTACGATCCTGACAATGGTGAGGATGCTGATGGATTTGCAGCAAAACTCACATGCGGTCAGGGTAATAAGTTCATTGGCTGTATATCCAAATATAATGTTGATGACGGTTGGGATCTGTATACAAAAGATGATACCGGTCCAATTGGTTCAGTTTATTTTGAAAACTGTGAAGCAAGCTACAATGGAAAGACTGAAAACGGTTCTTCAACCACAGACAGTGACGGAAACGGATTCAAGTTGGGCGGCAGTAGCATAAGTGTTGATCACAAATTAGTTAACTGCAAAGCATTCAATAATAAAAAACACGGTTTTACCTGGAACAGCAATCCCGGTAATTTAATATTGATAGGATGTCAGGCAAGCGGTAACGGAGGAAACGACTTTGAGAAGGTAACAAATCAGTAATCAATAATCCATAGTAATTAAAGGAACTTACCGTATATTGGTAGGTTCTTTTAATTTATATTAGGATAAAAAACCTCATCCCTTATAATGCTATTAAAATATATGAAGTTGTGGTAAAATAACGATACACTTTTATATGGCAATGAGGGGAATGATACAGGCATGGGAGAAAATTATAATGAAAAAATAAATGAAAACCTTAATAGCGATGGGATTTGCAGAGAAAAAAAGACCGTGAGTTTCTACACCCTAGGTTGCAAAGTTAATCAATACGAATCCGAAGCAGTTTCTTCAATATTTGAGCAAAATGGTTATGAAGTAGTTTCATTTGAACAGAATTCAGATGTTTATATAATAAATACATGTACCGTTACTAACCTAAGTGACAGAAAGTCCAGACAGGCCATCAGGAAGGCAAAAAAGACAAACCCTGATTCTATTGTTATTGTTATGGGTTGCTATGCTCAGACATCCTCAGAAGAAGTTTTAAAGATTCCCGGCGTTAACATGGTTATAGGAACTAAGGATCGCGGCAGAATAATGGAATATGTAGAAAGAATTGAAGCTGGTGAATGCAGAATAAATGCTGTGGATAATATAATGGCATCTAGAGCTTTTGAGGAGCTAAAATTAAGCACATATAAAGAGAGGACTCGAGCATACCTGAAAATACAGGAAGGGTGCAGTCAGTTTTGCTCTTATTGTATAATTCCTTATGCAAGGGGGCCTATACGAAGCAGAAAGCCTGATGATATACTAGAAGAGGTAAGGCATCTTTCAGACAGTGGATTTTTAGAGATTGTATTAACAGGCATCCATCTTGCTTCGTATGGCAGAGAACTAGAGGACACAAACCTGCTGGATATTATTGAGAAAATTCACAGTATTGAAGGGATTAAAAGAATAAGGCTGGGTTCTATAGAACCTACTACAATTACAAAAGAATTTGTTGAAGCTGCCGGCAGGCTGCAAAAGCTTTGTCCGCATTTTCATTTGTCTCTGCAAAGCGGTTGTGACAAAACCCTTACAGAAATGAACAGAAAATATAACACTGATGAATATAGAAAAAGCGTAGAACTACTTAAAAACAATATTCCTGATGTTGCCATCACTACCGACTTGATGGTAGGCTTTCCCGGTGAAACGGAAGAGGACTTTATAAAATCTCGTGATTTTGCAGAAGAAATAGGTTTTTCCAAAATCCACGTATTCAAGTATTCACCTAGAAAGGGAACTCCTGCGGCAGAAATGAAAAACCAGGTAAGTCCTGAAGAAAAGGAAAGAAGAAGTGAAATAATGTTGTCCCTATCGGATGAACTTGAAAAAAAATACCTGGAAAGGTATGTTGAAAGGAATATGGAAGTTTTATATGAGCAGGAAATGCATGGAGAAGATGGCTATATTGAAGGGTTAACAAACAATTATATTCGGGTTATGGCAAAAGGTGATATTAGTCTTAAAGGTAAGCTTATAGAAACACATCTCTCAAAAGTTAATGGTGCATTATTTGAAGGAAAAATTGTTGCAAAAGCCTGATGAATGAGTTAGTATTATAGTATATAACCTTATGCAATTTTAGAAAAAGTTGGATATTGGTAAGAGGTAACTGGGAAGGTGATATAAATGGGAATTAACGAGACTATGATGTTTAAAGTGGATAATGAAAAAGAGAATGAGGCAAAAGAAATCTTAGTTTCTGTATATCAGGCTCTAAAAGAAAAAGGCTACAATCCTATAAACCAGATGGTTGGATATATTTTGTCTGGAGATCCTACTTACATCACAAATTATAAGAATGCCAGAAGTATTGTCCGAAGACTTGAGAGAGACGAATTACTAGAAGAAGTCCTTAAATTCTACCTGGAAAATCATAATAACGAACCTGAATAATTGATTAAAACAGGCACTCTCAACTGAGAGTGCCTGTTAATTTTATCTGCTTACGGAGGCAAGAATGAGAATACTTGGAATTGACTATGGAGATTCGAGAATAGGTGTAGCCATAAGTGACCCTATGGGCTGGACAGCACAAGGGTTAGAAATGATTAAGAGTAAGGATAGTTTAAAAAAAGCTGTCTTACGTTTATCAGAAATTATAAAAGAATATGGTGTTACAGACATAGTTATAGGGTATCCTATCAATATGAACGGTACTAAAGGCCCCAGAACTGAAAGAACTGAAGATTTTATAAAAAAGATTTCTGAATTTGGTCAGTTTAATATAATAAAATGGGATGAGAGGCTGACTACCGTATCAGCTCACAGAACTATGAACGAATTGGGGATAAAAGCTTCAAAAAAGAAGGATATTGTGGATACAATGTCAGCGGTATTAATTCTTCAAGGTTATCTTGATCGAATGGCGGGTAATAAAAAAAGTTGATATTGGAAATCATCTACATGTATGTTATTATAAAATTAATGCTTTCAGATTTCTGATGCATTATAGGGCATTCAAAGACTTATACTAGGAGGAAGTATATATGAACGATGAAGAAAGAGATGACATTGTAGTACTGTTAGGAGAGGACGGAGAGGAAGTTGAATTCGAGCATCTTGATACCATAGAAATGGATGGTAACGAGTATGTAATTTTACTCCCCCTTGAAGAACAGGAAAACGAAGAAGTTGATGAAGTAGTTATTTTGAAAATTGAACATAATGAAGATGGTGAAGACTCGTTTATTACTGTTGATGACGAAGAAGAACTTAACAAAGTGTTTGAAGAATTCAAAACCAGAATGGAAGACGAATACGATTTTGATGAGTAATCATTACTCAGTTTAAACGAATAGATAAACCGACAAAAATAAGTTGGGCTGTAGCTTTTGAGGCTGCAGTCCAATTTTTACGTTGTGGAACCATTAATAAATAAAATTTTTCAAATATTATTCCATATCTTAATAAAATAATGTAAAATGTAATTGCATTTATGTAAACTTAATAAAGTTTATACATACCTAACTATACTCTAAAGATGTAAAGGAGAACATATGAATATTAGAAAAAGGCTTACTATATTTGTGGCAGGGTTAGCAATTCTCTCCATTGCAGTAACACAAACAGCATCATTTTTTAAATCCAATAACATTATTTTATCTCAAACAAATACAATGGCAAAGGATTTAAGCGCATCATATGCAGAAAATATTTCTAATCAGATTGACATGGAAAAATCAGTAGTAAGTGGCCTTTCAACACAAAAGAGCATTATTGAATTCCTTGAACAATCTCAGCCAGGTCAGCACACAGGACCAAGCCAGCAACTGAAAGATTATTGTATGGGACTATTAAAAAATACCGCAAAAAATCAATCTAGTATCGAACATGTTTATATTGTTGACACTAAAAATATAATAATTGCGGATACAAACGATGCAACATTGGGTAAGAATCTATCCGACCGCCCATATTCAACACAAACCTTATCAGAAGGTAAGCCTGTAATAAGTGATGTAATAGTCTCTATAGCAACGGGCAAAAATGTTTCGGCATTTACATATCCTGTGAGGAACGATGCTGGAAATCTGTTGGGGTATGTAGCTACAACGGTTTTTACGGAATCCTTTAGCGGATTTCTTGAGGACAAGAAGATTCTTGGAACCAAATCAAGTTATGCCTTTTTAGCAGATAAGTCAGGGAATATTTTATTTCATCCGGATAGGAATAAAATCGGAAAACCTATAGAGACACCTCAAATACAAGATGTAATAAAAAACCCGGGAAACAAAATATCAGACGTTCTAAATTATGAATATAAAGGACAAGGAAAAATTGCTGCCTATAAATTTATTACTAAAACAGGCTGGCTGCTTGTTTTAACAGGAACAATAGATGAGGTTACTGCACCCGTAGCAGCGATGCAAGGCTTTATTTTGACATTAAGTCTGATAATGCTATTAATTGCTTCAGCGGTTGGATTTTTAATTGCAATGCGTATTTCAAAGCCTATAGAAAAAATAACACATCTTATCCAAAAAACATCCAAGTTAGATTTAATATATGATAACTCATTTGAAATATATCTACGGAGTAAGGATGAAATAGGGACTATTGCCAGAGCTGCAACAGAAATGCGTCAGGTTCTGCGTGGTATGGCAGGCAGACTGATTGAAGTGTCTGAAAAGATAAATGATAATGCGCAGCAGGTAAGTACTCTTGCAAATGATGTAAAAATGAATTCACAGGATAATTCAGCAACCACGCAGGAGTTGTCCGCAGGAGCAGAAGAGTCCGCTGCTTCTACAGAGGAAATTTCAGCATCCATTACTGAAGTTGAAAATAACGTTAACACTATTGCGAAAAGAACCAAAGAGGGTGCTGACGTATGCAATCAGATCACTGAAAGAGCCTTAAAACTCAAGGAAGACGCTCTTAAATCCAGTGAAAATGCAAAATCTATATATGAAGACGTAAAACAAAAAATAGAAAAATCTATTGAGCAATCCAAAAGTATGCAGCAAATAAACCTTTTAGCCGATACTATCCTGCAAATTACTGATCAGACTAACCTACTGGCACTTAATGCTGCCATAGAGGCAGCTAGAGCTGGGGAATCTGGAAGAGGATTTGCAGTGGTTGCAGATGAAATAAGAAAACTTGCGGAACAATCATCACAAACCGTCGGAAGCATCCAGAGAATGGTTGAGGAAGTCAATCAGGCAGTTAAAAGTATGAATGAAAGTTCAACCTCTATACTATCCTTTGTGGATCAGGATGTACTGGCAGACTATAAGAAATTAATCGGTATCAGTGAACAATACAATAATGATTCAAATCTGGTTAATGGATTAATGTCTGACTTTATTCAGACTTCAGAAGAACTTAATACTACAATAACAAGTGTATCAACTGCAGTTAACGAAGTTGCACAGACTGTTGTTGAAAGTGCCAGAGGTATTGAAAATATTGCCATAAAGACATCATCCATTGTTATAAAAACAGAAGAGGTTGATGAAAGAGCGGCAGAAAACCTTGATAGTGCCAAAGAACTTTATGACATTGTATCGAAGTTTAAGCTGTAATTAATGTAATTGTTGAAACCCACTCTGCTGTAAGAATAGCAGGGTGGGTTTTTATTTTAAAACCCTGAAATTTTACCGTATCCATAATTAATTAAATTTTTAACAATCAGGTTGAATATATTGTCTGCTTTTGTTATAATATTAACATATTTTGTGAATATATTAACACATACAATAAGGGGAGGTTTGGTTAATGAGTGAAAACAGGTGCTGCTGTGGCTGCACAGATGAAAATAGCTTGAAACTCGGAAAAATTATTGATAAATATAAAGGAACAAGGGGTGCTTTGATTCCTGTATTACATGAAGCTCAAGAAGTATATGGCTATTTGCCCGAAGATGTATTGAA
This sequence comes from Bacillota bacterium, assembly GCA_023390335.1. GTDB lineage: Bacteria > Bacillota > Clostridia > Acetivibrionales > DSM-1351 > Ruminiclostridium. The sequence continues at coordinate 517,398 of JAEWCZ010000066.1, forward strand.
AGAAATATCCGAGAAGATTAATGTTTCACTTGCTGAAATATATGGGGTAGTTACTTTCTATACTCAATTCTCATTAAATCCAAAAGGTCGATTTAAGATTAATATCTGCATGGGTACTGCATGCTATGTTAAAGGATCGGGAGAGATTCTTGATAAATTCAAAGAAAAACTTGGAATTGATGTAGGACAGTGTACCGAGGACGGAAAGTTTTCACTTGATGCATGCAGATGTATTGGAGCATGCGGACTTGCACCTGTAATTATGATAAACGACGATGTTCACGGCAGATTAGTGGCAGATGATGTGGAAGGTATATTGGAGAAATACAAGGACTGATGAGGGATTTATCACTTCACATTCTTGATATAGTTCAAAATTCAATAACTGCTAAAGCATCAAAAATTATAATACATATTTCGATGGATTCAAAGGGAGAGTATTTATTACTAAATATATGCGATAACGGGGTAGGCATGGATTTGGATACCTCAGTTAAAGTGCAGGATCCCTTTTTTACATCAAGGATAAACAGAAAAGTAGGACTTGGAATACCATTATTAAAAGAGTCGGCAATAAAATGCAATGGAAATTTCAACATCATTTCTAAAAAAAATGAGGGGACAAAAATAATAGCTACGTTTTCTATCTATCACATTGACAGGCTTCCCATTGGAGACATAGGTGAAACCCTGATTGTAGCATTATTGTCAAACCCACAAATTTCATTTATTTTGGAACTGAATAGCGAAAAGGGTTTTTTCGGACTTGATACGGATGAAGTAGCCAAAAGCCTTGGTAATGTGAATATTACTGAGTTTAGTGTGCTTCAATGGTTGAAAGAGTATATTGATGAAGGTATAAAGAATATTTTTGGAGGTGTGCTTAATGAAGTCGATAGCTGAATTGGATGAGATCAGGAAGAAAACTTTAGACCAGTTATCTATCAGATCCAATGAAAAAGGCATCAAAGTGGTTGTTGCAATGGCAACCTGCGGGATAGCAGCCGGAGCAAGACCGGTAATGAAGGCATTTATTGAAGAAATCAATAAAAGGAATTTAAATAACGTTACCGTATCTATTACAGGGTGTGTTGGAGTATGCAACATGGAACCCATTGTGGAAATACTTGACAAAGACGAAAAAAAGGTAACATACGTGAAAATGACTCCCGAGAAAGCTGAAAGAGTAGTTCTTGAGCATATTGTAAACGGTAATGTATGTACAGACCTGACCATAAGTGCCCAGGAGGGTGAGTAATTAAATCTTAGTATATAACTCAAATAACTGTAAGGAGGTTTTTATAGATGCAATTATATAGAGCACACGTTCTGGTTTGTGCAGGTACCGGTTGTACATCATCAAATTCCTTAAAGATTATGGATGAAATGGAAGCACTACTTGCAAGCAACGGGCTAGACAGTGAAGTTAAAATAGTTAAAACAGGTTGTTTCGGTCTTTGTGCTGAGGGACCTATAGTAGTTGTATATCCTGAAGGAGCAATGTACACAAGAGTTGAGGTTTCTGATGTGAAAGAAATCGTTGAGGAACATCTTCTGAAAGGACGTATAGTAAAGCGTCTATTGGCTGGCGAAAAGGAATCGGAGGATATTTCAAAATCACTGGAAGGTGTGGATTTCTTCAATAGACAAATGCGTATTGCATTAAGAAATTGTGGCCGTATAAATCCTGAGGATATCAACGAATACATAGCTTTTGACGGATATAAGGCACTTGAAAAAGTATTGACTGAAATGACTCCGGAAGCTGTTATAGATACAATGAAAAAGTCAGGACTCAGAGGAAGAGGGGGCGGAGGCTTCCCAGCAGGTATGAAATGGGATTTTGCTGCAAAGCAGGTAGCTGATCAGAAATACGTATGCTGTAATGCCGACGAAGGTGACCCGGGAGCATTTATGGATAGAAGTGTTCTAGAAGGTGACCCACACTCTGTAATAGAGGCTATGTCTATAGCAGGTTTTGCTATTGGAGCAACACAAGGTTACATATATGTAAGAGCAGAGTATCCTATAGCAGTTAAGAGATTGCAGATGGCAATTGATCAAGCTAAAGAATACGGTATTTTAGGAGATAATGTACTGGGAACAGGACATGAATTTAATCTTGAAATAAGACTTGGTGCAGGAGCATTTGTATGCGGTGAGGAAACTGCACTGATGACATCAATAGAAGGTCATAGAGGCGAACCAAGACCAAGACCTCCATTCCCGGCTGTAAAAGGTTTATGGGAGAAGCCGACAATTCTTAATAATGTTGAAACCTATGCAAATGTGCCGGTTATCATATTAAAAGGTGCTGAATGGTTTTCAAGTATAGGAACTGAAAAGAGCAAAGGAACAAAGGTTTTTGCTCTAGGAGGAAAGATAAATAATACCGGATTGGTAGAGGTTCCTATGGGTACTACTTTGAGAGAAGTAGTTTACGATATAGGTGGCGGTATACCTAAGGGTAAGAAATTCAAGGCAGCACAAACCGGAGGACCTTCCGGAGGATGTATTCCTACATCTCATTTGGATACACCGATTGACTATGATTCACTTATAGCACTGGGTTCTATGATGGGCTCAGGAGGACTTATTGTAATGGACGAAGACAACTGTATGGTTGATATTGCAAAATTCTTCCTAGAATTTACAGTAGATGAGTCTTGTGGAAAATGTCCTCCATGCCGTATCGGAACAAAACGTATGCTTGAAATATTGGAAAGAATAACTGAAGGTAAGGGTGAAGCTGGAGATATTGATAAGCTAGAACTATTGGCTAAAAATATAAAAGCATCTGCTCTTTGTGGACTTGGTCAGACTGCTCCTAACCCGATTTTGAGTACTCTGAAATATTTCAGAGACGAGTACGAGGCTCACGTATTTGACAAAAAATGTCCTGCAGGTGTTTGCAAATCAATGATGAAATACACTGTTGATGAAAGCAAGTGTAAGAGCTGCGGAATTTGTGCTAAAGCCTGTCCAATGAGCTGTATCAAGGGTGAAAAGAAGGTTCCTTACGTTATAGATAATTCAAAATGTGAAAAATGCGGTGTTTGTATGGAAAAATGTCCATTCAAGGCAATTTCAAAGGGATAAGGGAGGAGAGTGAAATAAAATGTCAACTGTAAATATTACAATAGATGGTAAGAAACTTCAGGTTGAACAAGGCATAACAATTTTAGAGGCAGCCAGACAGGCTAGTATAAAGATACCTACACTTTGCTTCCTCAAGGATATCAATGAAATAGGTGCATGCAGAATGTGTCTGGTTGAAATAAAGGGTGCTAGAGCATTACAGGCATCTTGTGTATATCCTGTTGCAGAAGGACTTGAAATTTATACTCAGAGTCCTGCTGTCAGAGAAGCAAGAAAGGTAACCTTGGAGCTTATCCTTTCCAACCATGATAAAAAATGCCTTACCTGCGTTAGAAGTAAAAACTGTGAGCTTCAAAATTTAGCTGAAGAATTAAATATAAAAGATCTAAGATTTGAAGGTGATTCTACTAAGCTTCCTTTAGATGATTTTTCGCCTTCTATCGTAAGAGACCCAAATAAATGCGTACTGTGTAGACGTTGTGTAAGCATGTGTAAAAATGTTCAAACTGTTTCTGTTATCAGTGCAGCTGAGAGAGGCTTCAAATCAACGATATCCTGTGCTTTCGACAGGTCATTGGCAGAGGTACCATGTACAATGTGCGGACAATGTATAAGTGTTTGTCCAGTTGGAGCTTTGAGAGAGAAGGATGATACTGAAAAGGTGTGGTCCGCACTGGCTGACAAGGAACTTCATGTTGTAGTACAGACAGCTCCTGCTGTTCGTGTTGCTTTGGGAGAGGAGTTCGGACTTCCTATAGGAACAAGAGTTACTGGGAAAATGACTGCTGCTTTGAATCATCTGGGTTTTGCGAAGGTATTTGACACAGATACTGCTGCTGATCTTACAATAATGGAAGAAGGCACCGAACTGTTAAACAGAGTTAAAAACGGAGGAAAGCTTCCTGTTATAACTTCTTGTAGTCCGGGTTGGATAAAGTTCTGTGAACATAATTATCCGGAATTTCTTGAAAACCTATCATCCTGTAAATCACCACACCAAATGTTCGGTGCTGTGCTGAAAACCTACTATGCTGAAAAGATGGGTATTGACCCTAAAAAAATATTTGTAGTATCTGTAATGCCATGTACTGCAAAGAAATTTGAAGCACAAAGACCAGAGCTTTCCGCAACAGGTTTGCCGGATGTAGATGTAGTTATTACTACCAGAGAACTTGCAAGAATGATTAAAGAAGCAGGTATCGACTTTAATAATCTAGAAGACAAGGATTTTGATGACCCAATGGGCAATGCAACCGGAGCAGCAGTAATATTCGGTGCAACCGGAGGTGTTATGGAAGCAGCTCTCAGAACAGTATCTGAAATAGTTGCCGGAAAATCCTTTGATGAAATTGAATATGCTGCTGTAAGAGGAATAGAAGGTATCAAAGAAGCAACAGTTACTATAGGTGACATGCAAGTTAAAGCGGCTGTAGCAAATGGTCTTGGTAATGCTAGAAAGCTTCTTGACAGTATAAAAGCAGGAGAAGCATCCTATGACTTCGTTGAAATAATGGCCTGTCCGGGTGGTTGTGTAAACGGCGGAGGACAGCCAATACAGCCTTCATCAGTGAGAAGCTGGATTGACTTACGTACAGAACGTGCAAAGGCTATTTATGAAGAAGATGCAAGTCTCCCAATTAGAAAGTCACATGAAAACCCTGTAGTAAAAGAAATGTATGATAAATATTTCGGTGAGCCAGGAAGCCACAAGGCACATGAGATTTTACATACACATTATATTGTAAGGGAAAACTACCCTGTAAAAGAGTAACAATTTTAATAATAAAAATTAAAGCAAAACCAAAAGCAGAATTCAATTAATGAATTCTGCTTTTATTATTGACAAAAAATATAATTAGCTGTAAGATATAATGTGGAATATGTAATAAAATTATAGCTACTCAATTATACTATATCACAAAATAGGTTGACTGTCAAGAGCTTTTTTAATAAAAGGAGGATTTTTATGAAAGATTTTTTACAAATCCAAAAACTATTATCTCAGAACGAGTCTGATATTAATCAAATTGAAAAGTGCAATGAATTTTCATCAAAATTTGGCCTAGTGCTTACAAATTCACAAATTAAAACTCTTTCAGAAGAGAGATATAATACGCTAAAAAGGTATGGTCGTGTAGAACTGGGGAAGGGAATTATGGACAAACTGATCTTCGAGTTTTGTGATTCGCCATTTATATGGCAGGAAAACTATATGGATACTTTGTCCGAATTACAGGATATTTTTTACTATTTTAAAAATGAATCTCTTGACGAATTTACAGACGATGAACTTATACGCTACATGCGCAAGAGCTTTGATAATCAGTGTCAGGGTTCAATTGAGTACTTGAGGGAGACCAGCTTGGAAGATGTGTGCAGAAGTATAAGATACGGACAGGAGGCGTATAAGTATTTTGATTCTTACGATGATGAATTAGAATAAATGCAAAGGAGGACAAATTGTTATGGATGCAATACAGAAATATCAGCATATACAAACTGTGAGGAGCGAGTACTTTCAGTCTCTTTTACAGGGTGCAGCAAAAGAGGGTATAATCAGTTCCGAGCAGGCAAAGAAAATTCAAATGGGGCTGCTAGGTCTGCTTTCCAGGCAAATAGAAAAGTATACTTTGGGAGAGAGTAGCTCTGTAACAGAGGAAAGTGCAGAAAGTCTGCTCAAATCAATTTGTTTCTCTATAAGTGTGGCATTAAAGTGTCAAGGAAATGTTGTTATTGCATCTGAATTGCTTGAACATGAGAGTGTTGAGGGATTATTTGAAAAAGGAAATGAGTTAATCAGATATTATTTTGAGGATGCAAAAAGACTTTGGATAAAAATAAAGAAAGAAGGCCCCAAAATTAGTAATTTAGCCTACAACGATACTGTTTTCATTGGACTGAAGGAATTCTTTGATTGGTATGACTACAGGTTTTCTGCACACGAAATAAAGGGTAGCTTGGATTATCCTCTTTCTTATGACGAAATGGATTTAAAAGGCATTGAGTATATCCATGAATATGTAACCCACCTTGATATGGAAAATGCTTTCTGTTCCCCGTATGATGCACATAGCATCGAGTGCCTTATGAAGGGTTATAGTAAGAATTTCAGAGAAGATCCGCTAAATGTATTTGAATTGGTACTTACGAATTTAATTGGTAGGAGCATACTGGGTTATACCCTTGACAGATTGGATATAAGTGAAGAAGATAGGGTTTGGCTGTTGGTACAACTTAATAAAGTCGATGACACGGCACTTGTACAAAAAATGGAGCGGGCATTTTTTGAAGTATTGTCCTTTATGAAAGTGGAATCAAAGGCTACTATTGAATATTTCAAAATAACTTTACAAAATATTATATCAAGAGTCAAACATAATATAGATCTGGGGAAGTTGGACAAATTGTTTGTAACTCTATATGAAAAAGAAGATGAGAACTTAATATCGGGATATGTTGACGGTAATAAAATGGAAGACGAAGCTTTAAGAGTATTAATTGATGAAATGAAGGATTGCAGGTTTTTGGATGATAAGATTGCAATGGTTTTGCAAAATGTAAAAAGTCTGGATGATTTATCTGAGGTTCTTAATGAATGTTTCTTTGAAGGAGAATATGAAAGTGTGTTCAAACTCCTTGATAAACGAGAAATACAAGAACTGAAAAATAGGATTGTTGAAAATAAGACCGATTCTTCTTCCTTTTATGATTGGGAATGTGCATTTCTTAGATTTGCAGTGGACTAACAAGAGGTTTATTCACATTTACCTATATCACTTACTTATTTAATACATTTTTACCATGGATTACTAAATGAAGTAGTACTATAATTAATAAGTAAATTAATCCCAGTTCATGGAATTAGAAAGGTCATTAGTATAAATGAGTATATTTTCAACTATTAAATTCGTGGTAGAGGCCCCATTTTCTCTGCTAAAGCCTTTATTTGAGCTTCAAGAACCCACAGGACCGTATAAGGTTGGTACCACTACGTATGATTGGACAGATACGTCACGCCTGGAGGAGAAATGCAATGGAGATGCCAAACGGGAACTGATGGTACAGGTATGGTACCCGGCAGAAAATACAGAGAACTTAAAAAAAGCACCGTATTTAAAAGACACACCCGAAATCATTAGAGGTCTTGAAAAGTATTTTTTTATTAAACCTTTTCTGTTAAGAAGGCTAAAAGATGTACAAACCAATTCATTTAGCAATTCAAAATTATCAAGTAAAATTGATAAGTACCCGGTATTGATATTTTCACATGGTATGGCAGGATTTAGAAATCAGAATACATTTCAGGCAGAAGAACTGGCAAGCCATGGTTATATAGTAGTTGCAGTTGACCATTCGTACTATGCAGCAGCAACAGTTTTTTCTGACGGCAGGGTTGCAGAGTCTATAATAAGTACTGATGTAAAAAGCAATGATTTTACTTTGGAGTTTGGTGACAAGAATAACGAAACGTGGGTAAAAGACATTCAATTTGTTCTGGATAAGCTTGAAGAGATTAATAATAAGGGTAATGATAACCTTTTTTCAGGCAGGTTTGATATGGAGAAGATTGGCCTGTTCGGACATTCCTTCGGAGGAGCGACAGTAGCTCAGTTGCTTCTTAAGGACTCCAGAGTAAAAGCAGGCATTAACATGGATGGTGCTTTTTATGGCTCAGTTATCCCGGAGACAGGGATTGAAAAGCCGTTTTTATTAATGCTTTCGGAGCAGTATATGATGTCTACTGATTTAGAGAAACTTGAAAAGAAATTAAAAATGTTTGGAATAAAGGGTGAGAAACTTAAGCAGTATTTGGAATTGTATGCAGAGTACGAAAGAAGAAGAAAAAAAGCTATGGCTGGAGGAGCCTATTCCCTTATTATCAAAAAAACCACTCATTTAAGCTACAGTGATATATATCTTTATACTCCGTTGATGGCCATAATACATAAACCGAAAAAAATACATAAAGTAATAAATGATTTATCACTTACTTTCTTTAATAAATATTTGAAAGAGGAATCAACTGCTTCTTTGGAGAATGCAGCCCATAAATATAATAATGTAGAACTTGGTGAAACCAAAGAGAAATTAGTTTTTTGAATATAATGTACAAAACCGGTAGAGTTTAATACTCTGCCTGTTTATAGGAGAACTTAAAATGAGATTGTTTGAAATAGTACTTATTATTATTAACTTTTTTATGCTGGGATGGCTGTTATTTAGTAAAAAGAATAACAAGAAAATATCTTATATTTTATTTGGAATTTCATTTGTTATAACACTTATCCAAATAATTGTAGAAGGTTACCGAATTCAAATGTTACCGGCATACATCTGCCTCCTGCTAAATGTACTGATTTTCTTTCGTAAAGGTAAAAAGCTCAGAAAAATATGGAAAATTGTTCTTGCGTCAATATTTTCATTTCTATACTTAGTAATAGCTGTTGCACTTCCGGCACTATTGCCTGTTTTCTCTCTTGAAAAACCAACTGGGCCATTCCAAGTAGGCACAGTTACATATGATTGGACTGATGAGAAACGTATGGAAGAGGCAACGAAGGAACCTAATGATAAAAGAGAGCTGATGGTGCAGGTATGGTATCCTTCTGAAAAAACTGACAACTTGAAAAAGGCACCATATATAAAAGAGGTCTCGGAGGTAGCGAAAGGGCTTGAGAGGCAAATTGGTATACCTTCCTTACTATTAAGCCACTTAAAGTATGTAAAAAGTAACTCATATTTAAATGGTAAGCTTTCCGCTAAACAACAGAAATTTCCACTTTTGATATTTTCCCACGGCTTTGGGTCTAACAGAAATATAAACACATTTGAAGTGGAAGAATTAGCAAGTCATGGTTATATTGTAGTTGGAATTGACCATACTTACGATGCAGCAGCTACAGTGTTTTCAAACGGAAGAGTTGCTCTATATAACAGTGATAATAAAAAAATGATAACTGAAGACGTTGAAAAAATGGATGGTCATAATGAAATATGGGTAAAAGATGTACAGTTTGTACTTAACAAAATAGAAGAGATTAATAAAAAGGATCCTCTTAATCATTTTACCGGAAGGATTGATTTGGATAAAATAGGTATGTTCGGACACTCCTATGGAGGTGCAACTGCAGGACAAATTGTTATGCGTGATTCAAGAGTTAAAGCCGGTATAAATATGGATGGTGCTTTTGCTGGTTCACCAATTTCTGAAAAGGGGATAGGAAAGCCCTTCATGATGATGGACTCTGAGAATACTTTGAACACTTATAAAGGTGATTATACTTCTCTGAACAAAAGCGGAATAAAGGGTGATTTACGTAAGAAATACGAAGACTATTTTGCAAAAATGTATATTAAAAGAAATAATGCTATTGCAAACGGAGGGTATTCTCTCTTAATAAATAACACGCAACATCTTAGCTATACCGATTCAAGTCTTATTGTTCCATTAATAGCTATTGGATATAATCCGTATGATGTACATAGAATAATAAATGATTTCACTCTTACATTTTTTAACAAATATTTATTGGGAGATTCGTCTGCTTCCCTTGAAGATATCGCAAAGAAATATAAAAATATTGAGTTCAAGCAGACAAAACATAACTAGAGTTATATACTTATGCCTAATTAATAAAAAATTAATACATTCTCTTCCCGGATAATATATAATAGATATTGTTTTACAATTATTAATCGGAAAGAGTGTTTACTAATGAATTGGAAAAATACAATTATAAGCCTTACGCTGGCAGGCAGTTTTATTTTTACCATGAGTTCCTGTGCTTCAAAGCCTGTAAGCAGTGATGTATCAGAAGAAACTACACAAGTAGCTGCTAATGTATCACAAAAAATTGAAAATGAACTAAGTGATGAAATCCATATAGATCAGATAGGTTATAAGCTACTTTCAAAAAAAATAGCTGTTATTAAGGGACAATATAAAAAGTTTCAGGTGGTTGACAGTAAAACAGGTGTGGCAGTTTTAACAGGAGATCTGACTGGGAATCAAAAGGATGAATCCAGCGGAGATACTGTATGTTATGCGGACTTTAGCAAAATTACAGTACCTGGTAAATACTTTATCTCAATATCCGGATTAGGTAAATCGTATGACTTTTTAATTGATGATAATACATATACAAAGATTGGTGACACTATGCAAAAAGCACTGTATTATCAACGGTGCGGAACAGCACTTACAACTGATTTTGCAGGCGAATATAGCCATGCGGTCTGCCACAAAGCATTAGCTAAGTTCTATAGCGATGAAACAAGGGAGATTGACGTAAGCGGAGGCTGGCATGATGCAGGGGATTACGGAAGATATGTTGTACCCGCATCTGTGACAGCTGCAGGGTTACTTTTGGCTTACGAAATTTATCCACAAGCTTTTACTGATACAACGCGTATTCCGGAAAGCGGTAATAAGATACCCGACATTCTTGATGAAGCAAAATACGGAATACAGTGGCTTCTCAAAATGCAAGATAGCGAGTCAGGTGGAGTATATCATAAGGTCACTTCAAGGGGATTCCCTGAAATGACAACAATGCCTGACAAAGATGTTGATGATCAGCTTGTAATGCCGATATCTACTAATGCTACTGCTGATTTTGCAGCAGTTACTGCAATGGCTTCAAGAATATATATGACTATAGATTCTGTATTTGCACAAAACTGTTTGCAGGCTTCCAAAAAAGCTTGGGAATGGCTTGAAAAAAACAAGGATTTCGTCGGTTTCAAGAATCCTTCGGATGTGGCATCAGGCGAATATGGAGACAGTTCAGGTAAGGATGAGAGAGCTTGGGCTGCTGCAGAACTTTTCAGAGCAACGGGAGACGAGAAATACAACGAATATTTTATAGATAATTTCCAAGTTGAGGGTTTTGGACTTGGATGGCAGAATGTAAGCGGATTTGCAGCAATTGCGTATATGTTTTCGGATGTATCACGAACCGATCAGAAAAAAGTCGATGAAATCAAAAAATCATGGATGGACAAAGCAGATATGTTTGCAGCTACTGGCAAAAAAGACGGATATCTGGTTGCAATGCATAAAATGGAATATAACTGGGGAAGTAACATGAACGTTGCAACACATGCTATGCACTTGCTTATAGCAGACAGGCTTAAAACAGATGAAAAATACACACAGGCAGCCGAAGATTGTACTCATTATCTGTTGGGCAGAAATACACTTAACCAGAGCTATATAACCGGTTTTGGTTCAAAGCAAGTTAATAAGCCGCATCATAGACCGTCGGCTGGAGATCTTGCATTAAAACCTGTTCCCGGATTTATGGTAGGCGGGCCGGATTCTGTGCTTGAGGACGACGTAGCAAAAAGCAAACTGTCGGGAAAATCTCCTGCAGAGTGCTATATAGATGATGTTAATTCCTTTTCAACAAACGAGGTCGCTACCTATTGGAATTCATCGGCAATTTTTATTCTAGCTTATTTACACTCAAACAGATAATGTAAAGCAGTATCAAATTAAGAAAAAAAGTCATAGTATATTGGTATTAGTATTTTAAAAAAAGATATATTATTAACATATTAAGGAGGCTGTAATTTTGGCAAAACAAGTTTGGAAACCATCTACCATGTTGAATCCTGTTCCGGTTGTAATGGTATCATGTACGGATAAAGAAGGAAAGCCTAATATAATTACTCTTGCCTGGACGGGGACAATCAACTCTGACCCTCCTATGGTCTCGATATCTGTAAGAAAAGAACGGTATTCCTATGAACTTATAAAAGAAAAAGGTGAATTTGTTATTAATCTTCCCACAAAAAAACTTACTTTTGCAACTGATTATTGCGGTGTTAAGTCGGGTAGAGATATTAACAAATTCGAAGAAATGAAATTGACAGCTGAGGCTGCTTCAAAAGTACAAGTTCCACTTATAAAGGAATGTCCTTTAAATCTGGAATGTGTTGTAAAACAGTCCATAGAGCTGGGTTCACATGTTTTGTTTCTGGCTGAAGTCGTAGCTACAAATGTTGAAGAAACATTGTTGGATGAAAAGGGTAAACTGGATTTGAAAAAAGCTGAATTGATATGTTATTCACACGGTGAGTACTACCCTCTTGGAAATTCGTTGGGTTACTTCGGATATTCTGTAACTAAGAGGAAGAATCTTAAGAGAAATCAAAAGTAGATTTTAGTTGAAGTAAACAAAGCCTTATCAAGAGAAACCAGAATTGTGGCTTTTCTTGATAAGGCTTTTTCATTATATTTTTAAATTGCTTCATGAAATGTCCTTGAGATTACTTCCAATTGTTGTGCCTTAGTTAGTTTTATAAAATGTACTGCATAGCCGGACACACGAACTGTAAGCTGATTGTATTTCATAGGTTCCTTCATGGCATTTTCTAGAGTTTCCTTATCAAGTACATTGACATTTATATGGTGACCGCTGCTCATTACATAGCCGTCAATCAGAGCGGAAAGATTTGAGACCTTAGTAGCACTTTCCTTACCCAACGCATTTGGAATAACAGATAGGGTAAGGGATATTCCGTCGCTGCAAACACTATAAGGTATTTTGGCTACTGAATTCATCATAGCAAGTATCCCAGACTTATCCCTATTGTGCATAGGATTCGCACCTGGTGCAAAGGGCTCTCCTTTTTTACGGCCATCAGGAGTCGAGCCGGTTTTTTTACCGTACACAACGTTTGATGTTATGGTTAGGATCGATAAAGTGTGCTGTGCATTGCGGTAAGTAGGATGAGTTTTCAGACTGTTATAGAAGCTTGTAACGACTTCTTTTGCAATATTGTCGGCTCTATCATCATTGTTACCGTATTGGGGGTAAGAGCCTTCGTGTTCAAAGTCTGTAATAATACCACGTTCGTCTCTTATTACCCTAACACGTGTATGCTTGATGGCACTCAAGGAGTCCACAAGTACTGATAATCCAGATATACCGAAGGCCATAAGTCTGTTTACGTCTGTGTCATGAAGAGCCATCATGAGACGCTCGTAAGCGTATTTATCGTGCATATAATGTATAATGTTCATGATATTAACATATAATCCGGTCATCCAGTCCTGCAGCTTTAGGAAGTTTTCCATAACCTCATTATATTCAAGAAATTCCTTTTCATATGGCTTTATTTCAGGTGCGACCTGATCCCCGCTGATTTCATCACGGCCCCCATTAAGAGACAATAAAAGAAGCTTCGCAAGGTTGCATCTTGCACCAAAAAACTGCATATCTTTACCAAGGCGCATAGCGGATACACAGCAAGAAATACCATAATCATCACCGTACTGGGGTTGCATAAGATCATCGTTTTCATACTGAATAGCACTTGTTGAGATAGACATTTGGGCGCAAAACCTCTTGAAATTGTCAGGTAACTTCACTGACCATAGTATTGTAAGGTTTGGTTCAGGTGCGGCTCCCAAATTCTTTAAAGTCTGAAGGAATCTATAGGAGGTTTTGGAAACCATATGTCTTCCATCACTGCTCATTCCGCCAAGAGATTCAGTCAGCCAAACCGGATCTCCTGCGAAGAGTTCATTGTACTCTTTTGTACGCAAGTGTCTTATTAGCCTCAGTTTTATTACGAACTGATCGATTAACTCCTGCGCATCTGCTTCAGTCATGGTACCATTATTTAAATCACGTTCAATAAATATATCAAAAAATACATTGAGTCTGCCTAAAGAATTTGCAGCTCCATTAGTTTCTTTTAAGGCACCTAAAAATGCTAGGTATGTCCACTGAACAGCTTCAAAAGCATTTTGCGCAGAGCGCTTCAGGTTAAAGCCGTAAGAATGTCCGAGAATGCTCAAATCGTTGAGTGCTGAAATCTGATCGTGAAGTTCTTCTCTAAGCCTTATAACGCCATCAGTCATGGTACCTCCAAGGCTATCCAGATCTTTTTGCTTTTGGAGTATCAAAAAGTCAGTGCCGTAAAGGGCAACTCTTCTATAATCGCCTATTATACGGCCTCTGCCATATGCATCTGGAAGACCCGTTATAACTCCACATTTTCTAGCCTTGCGCATTTCATCGGTATATGCGCTGAACACACCGTCATTATGTGTTTTAATACTTTTACTGAAAGTCTTGTCAATTTCTGGAGAAGGCGAAGTGTCAAACTGTTGGCAGGCCTGCTTGGCCATTCTATAGCCGGTTTTGGCAAGAAAGGCTCTTTTTAGTGGAGCGTCTGTCTGAAGCCCCTTTATTACTTCGTACTTCTCGTCTATAAAGCCGGGTTTGTGGCTGGTTATACTTGCTACGGTTTCTGTGTCAATATCAAGAATTCCGCCGTTTAAATGTTCCTCAACCAAAAGACTTTTACAGGTTTCCCAGAGCTGTTTGGTTTTTGGACTTGTACCACAAAGAAAGCTCTCAGTACCATCATACGGAGTGTAGTTTGTCTGGATAAAGTTCTGTACGTCAATGGAATTTTGCCATTTTCCCGGCTTAAAGTCAGAAATGTTCAGATTCATAATAGTACCCCCTCGGAAAATTTCTCCCCAGGAAACACTTAATTTTGCATGTTTTTGGAAACAACAAAATAAATGCCGCCCGGGCAGTTATGTGCCCAGGCGGCCGGCTTTTAAAGTCATACTCCCATGTGGTAATCTCCACTTCCGCCAGTCGTATGACAGTTCGTTCTGTTAAAATGGTTTATAACTTTAGTATAGAATATTTTTCAGATATGTCAAGAGGTGAATTTTTTGTCAATTTGAATCTTGACAAAGAACACACGTTTGTGTATTGTTATATATGGGAAAATTTGTAAAATCTTTATTTGGATACGGACATTTAAGCTGACAGATCCGGGGAGTTGGGGAAATTGAAAAATCTAATTATAATAAATGGTACCATGGGTGTGGGCAAAACCACTACATGCAGGGAACTTCAAAAAATACTACCAAACAATATCTTTTTAGATGGAGACTGGTGCTGGGATATGCGGCCGTTTGTAGTCACAGATGAAACCAAAGCAATGGTGCTTGATAATATCACCTATCTTTTGAACAACTTTATTAAATGTTCTGAGTATAAAAATATTATCTTTTGTTGGGTTATGCATACACAAAATATAATAGACGATGTTTTAACCAGGTTGAACATATCTGATTGTTTGGTCAAAATGTTTTCTCTGGTTTCCCATGAGACAGCATTAAGGAAAAGGCTGGATAAAGACATTTCTGAGGGAATCAGATCAGCCGATGTGGTTCAGAGGAGCGTTGACCGGATAGCCGGATATTATGGCCTTGATACAGATAAAATTGATGTCAGTGATATTTCTGCAAAGCAGGCTGCATATTTAATAAAAGAAAGAATATAAGGAGACGTTGCTCATGAAAATTATTGATTTAAATAAATGGGAGAGGACAGCACATTTTAATTTTTTCAGACAAATGGATTATCCTCAGTATTCCATATGTGCCAATATAGATATAACCAATTTTTTAAATAAAATCAAGGAAAAACATATCTCTTTTTACTATGGTATGATTTTTGCAGCTACCAACGTGCTAAATCAGATAGATGAATTCAAATATCGAATCAGAGGCAACGAGGTTATTATGCATAGTACCATACACCCATCATTTACTGACTTGATGGATAGTTCCGAATTGTTTAAAATAGTTAATGTTGATATGGAGAATGACATTGGGATTTTTACAGAGAAGGCGAAAGAGAAAGCGGTCAGCCAAAAAGAATTTATTGTAACCAAAGAAGAGGTA
Source organism: Bacillota bacterium (assembly GCA_023390335.1). Lineage (GTDB taxonomy): Bacteria > Bacillota > Clostridia > Acetivibrionales > DSM-1351 > Ruminiclostridium. Next base: position 533,221 of record JAEWCZ010000066.1, read on the forward strand.
AGAGATGATTTGGTCTACATAACATGTATTCCATGGGTAGCTTTTACCTCTTTGACACATACAATTTCGCTCAAAAGTGATGACGCTGTACCTCGGCTGTCTTGGGGCAAATACTTTGAGGAAAGCGGGAGAGTACTATTACCTTTTTCCGTTCAGGCACACCATGCATTTGTAGACGGAATTCATATGGGCAGATATTTTAATGAACTACAAAAGTATTTGGATTTTTTTGCCTGATGAACAATATCATCCTTTTATACCTACACTTCAAAAAGCTTCTCCAGCTGCTCATACCTGTCATGTGTGAGAAGAGCATCCTTTTCCGTGCCCTTGAACTTGACGGTGTAGGTCCATCGCCCGTAGGGATAGATTTTATATATCATTGAAAGATTTATAATATATGACTTGTGACTTCTGAAAAAGAGTGCCTTGTCCAGACGTTCCTCTATTTCGCTTAAGCCATCCGAGGTAATTACGCTTTCAGTCAGGGTATGAATTACCGTATTCCGGTTTTCACGTTCAATAAATATTATATCCTTGCAGTCAATGAAGCTGATACCTTCCTTGCTTTTTATTATAAGCTTTGAAAGGCTATCCCTGGTGATTTGAAGGGGGGAAACTACGGTAGATTCCTTGTTGAAAAATATCTCCTTTATGCGCTGGAGGGTAGTTAGTATTCTGTCTATTTTAAAGGGCTTGATTAAATAATCCGATGCATATACCTCAAAGGCTTCCGGCATGTAGTTTTCATGGGCAGTAGCAAAAATAATAAAGGTTTTTGGTGCAATGTCTGTAATTCTTTTGGCACATTCAATGCCTCCCATGCCGGGCATTTCAATATCCATAAAAACAATGTGAGGGGAGAGGGCCTCAACGAGGCCTAAGCCTGTTTCTCCGCTTTCAGCCTCGCCAATTAACTCAAATCCTTCGGTTTTTTCTATTATTTTTTTAAGGACAAGTCTCATTCCCTCATCATCATCAATAATCAGAACCTTGAGTTCCATATGGTATTTCCTCTCCGCTTCATTGCTTTTGGATGAGCAAGTATTTCCGACATGATAAATCCCTGCACCAGGCCGTTATCACTGAAGTCAATTTTCAGACGTGCATCTTTGCTGGATTTTTTTGGTGAATCAGATTTTATACTAGTTTCTGAAGGCCTAAGGGTACCCTGGGATTCAGACTTTTCAGTATTACCTGAAACTAAAGAACAGTCTGGTGAAGTTCCGTTTTGGAGGTTATCAGAAACCTCAGTTGGATTACTATTATCAGATTCACCAGCCATAGGTGTACCAATGGCCGTTAAGCCACTGGTTTTTACGCGAATTTCCTGAGCTGCATTTATTAGTTTGTAAATTGGTTTCATTTTCACTTCACTCCTTTTAATACCATCTACCCGATATTCTATGATTTTATATCGATGTTTTCAGGAACATCAGGTTTACCTGCTTTTGAAATAGTATCTCTCATCTGTGTATCAGCTATTATATTCTGGAGATTGTAATAATCCATTACGCCAACCTTTCCTTCACGGAGCGCTGTAGCCATAGCATCCGGTACAAGAGCCTCGGCCTCTACAACCTTTGCCCTCATCTCCTGAACCGCCGCCTTCATTTCTTGTTCTTTCGCCACAGCCATTGCCCTTCTTTCCTCAGCTTTGGCCTGTGCAATGTTTTTATCAGCTTCCGCCTGAAGAGTTTGCAGTTGGGCACCGATGTTTCTGCCTACATCAACGTCAGCGATATCGATTGAAAGAATTTCAAAGGCGGTTCCCGCATCAAGACCTTTTGACAGAACTGTTTGGGATATTTTATCAGGATTTTCAAGTACCTCTTTGTGGGAAAAAGCGCTGCCTACAGTTGTTACAATACCTTCACCGACTCTGGCCAGAACGGTAGTTTCGCCGGCACCGCCTATGAGCCTATCAAGATTGGCCCTGACTGTTACCCTCGCCTTGGCCAGAAGTTCAATACCGTCTTTTGCAACTGCTGAAACATTGGGTGTTTCGATAACCTTTGGATTTACACTCATTTTAACTGCTTCCAGTACATTTCGGCCTGCAAGATCAATAGCAGCAGCTCTTTCAAAGGGAAGATCCATGTTTGCCCTGTGAGCAGCTATAAGAGCATTGACAACAATATCTACATTTCCTCCTGCAAGGTAGTGGGCTTCCAGTTGGTTTACATTGAGATCTATACCGCCTTTGACTGCTTTTATGAGAGGCAGTACTATCATGTAGGGTTTTACCCTTCTAAGTTTCATACCAATAAGGTTGAAGATACTGACCTTTACATTTGCAGCAAATGCCGATATCCATAAACCCACGGGCACCAAGCTGAAAAACAACGCAAAGAACAGTGCCAATGCACACAATATAATAACAAAACCTGTTAATTCCATAACAATCTCTCCTTTTTATTTGATCAACATTATAGTGTTAAGCTCACGAACTACTATACTCCTACCTACAACTTTTATTACCTTTACCTTTTTGCCTTGGGGAATAAATGAACCCTCCGATACTACATCAATTTTGACACCATCAAAATCAACTACTCCGGATGGTCTTAATACAGTGTAGCTGATGCCTTCCTTACCAAGAAAAAATTCCAGATCTTCCATACCTATATACCCTGTTGCTTTTTGCTGCGAGTGCTTTAGTATAAGCGGGGACCTTGACAATTTTCCTTTGGTAGCCGAATGAAGTATAATACTGAGCGCAATTCCTAGAATAGCCAGTACAAGTACTATCAGAATCAAACCCTGCTGGAAGGTTGATGCTATAAAAATAATTCCTATAATTATGAGAATAGCACCAGTGATTCCCGGAGCGCCAAACCCAGGATGAAACATCTCTACAATTACAAGAGTAACCCCGATTATCAGAATAAGCCCCTGGATTAGACTTATTTGTACAATGAAATCAAATATTTCCACATTAGTTTGCCCCCTTTCTATACATATTAATTTATGCTTTTGGGAATATTATATTGTTTTAATTATTTTAAGTAATGGGTAATTGCCGTAAAGTACATTAAATAGTCACAAATGTCGGTTTACTTCATCAAAAGTTTATTTTGGTATTTGCCCTTCGAATATAGTTTCACCGTTGTCAACTCGTACATTTATACTTCCGTCGTAATTAATAAGGGTTTCCTTTGTAATAGCCAGTCCCATGCCTTCACCTTTATTGTCTTTTGTTGTGAAACCTGCTTCAAATATATTATCTATGATGTCCCGGGGGATTCCCGGACCATTGTCTTTGATAGTAAAATAGTAGTTTTTAATGTCTTCATGGAGATTAATCTCTATATATTTGTTACTGCCGGAAGAGTTTTCAAGTGCATAAATGGCATTATCTATAATGTTGCCTATGACCCTGCAAAATTCCCAGGTGGGAATTTTGATTTTATCAAATCTGGAGTTTATGTTTAGTCTGGTTTCGATTCCTCTTTTTTCTCCGGCAAGAACTTTGGCCTGTAACAGGGCGTTAAAAGCAGGATTGGATGTTCGCATCACACGGCTTACCTTTTGAATATCGTTATAAACCTTTTCGATATAATCTTTAGTATCATTGAATTCTTCCAGTTCAATAAGTCCGTAGACTACCTGAAGATGGTTCATGAAGTCGTGTCTTTGGCCTCTCAGGGTTTTGTTCAGCTCCTCAAGCTGGGACAGGGTCTGCACAAGAGTATCATTTTTGGAATTGATCTGACCCAGACGGTGAATATCTTTTATATTGATAAAAGTATTGAGAAAGGATATCAGGACAATTGTTATGTATGAAATTGTTTCACTGTTAAAAGTGATAAAAACGGATGCATCCCTCAAATACTGAAACACCATTATTCCGATTAATATTGCTACCTGAGCAACATTTAGTATAATCACCGATAAAATTGTTTTGTTGAATGCCAGATTCCTTTTCATTTTGCCTCGCTATCGCAGAACTTAGTAGATACAGTTATATTATACAAAATGTTCACTCATTTGGAAATAATCCAAGTATGTTTATGAAACTGTGAGGACTCATTCAGGGAAAAGGCAATATTATATTGAACAAAAATAAAGCCAGCGTTTTTAGACGCTGGCTTGTCATGGTTGTAAGTTATATTATTTAGTTGCAAGAACTTTTTTTAGCTTTGCAAATCTAGGAAGTCCGTCTTCCTTAGGAGGAGTGGATTCGCCCTGAATTAATGGTAGAGCATAGTCAATAAACTCTTGCTTTAAGCCGTTTCCAGCCTCGTTAATCCATTCTCTTGGAATCTTCTTTTCAGTATTTGCAACATCGTTCAAATCAAGCAACTGAATTTCACATTTGTATTCGCTGCCTTCAGCTCTCTTGAAACCAACCATCTTGTCAGTCATACCTTCAACAGCATATCTTACTGCCATTTGACCCGACATGTAGGATTCGTTTACGTCGCTTGCAGAACCGCAGTGAGCAGCACATCTTTGGAGAAGGCTGAATTCGATTCCACGAACTTTTGCTCCGGTCTTTTCTTTAACTATTGCAGCCAGAGTAGCAGCAAGACCGCCTAACTGTGCATGACCGAAAGAGTCTTTCTGATCAGCAAGGTTTGAGCCGTATTCTGAAATATATTTGCCGTCTTTGTCCTTGATACCTTCTGAAACAGCAACGATACAGTTTCCGTTTTCCTTGTAAATTCTTGTACAGTCAGTAAGGAACTGATCCATATCAAAATCAATTTCAGGGAGGTATATCAAGTCAGGACCTGCACCCTTGTAAGCAGCAAGAGCAGTTGCAGCTGTCAACCATCCTGCGTTTCTTCCCATAACTTCAAGAATTGTAATCATACCTGTATTGTAAACTCTTGCATCATGGTATACTTCCATAGTTGATGTAGCAATGTATTTAGCGGCACTTGAATATCCAGGGCAGTGGTCTGTTCCGAAGAGGTCATTGTCTATAGTCTTTGGAACACCCATTACTTTACATTCATAGCCAACTTTTTGCATGTACTTGCTAACCTTGTTGCAAGTATCCATTGAATCATTTCCGCCGTTATAGAAGAAATATCTGATATCATATTTCTTGAAAACTTCAACAAGTCTCTTGTAATCTGTTTCGTCTTCGTCTGCTGATTTAAGCTTGTAACGAACAGATCCGAGAGCTGAAGAAGGAGTAGTCTTTAATAAGTCAAGTTCATAAGCGTCTTCTTTGCTCATGTCATAAAATTTTTCATCAAGAATACCTTTGATACCGTGAGCTGCACCATATACAGCTGTTATTGCATCTTGCTTTAAAGCTTCTTGGAATACTCCGCAAGCGCTGGCATTAATTACAGATGTTGGTCCACCTGATTGTCCGAAAATAGCGGCACCTTTTAATACAGTCATTTTATATACCTCCTGATATTTATATTAATTATTAATTTATACGTTGCTCTTACCAAGCCTTTCTTCAAAAGGTCTGATATTACAATCCGCAATCAAGTTAAAATATAGCATAACATGTTGGAAAATGCAATTATACATTACTTAAGTTTGTCAAATAAATATCAAAATATCCCTTGATTTTAAACATAATATTGCATAAAATAGTAACGGTGAGTTTTTATGTTGGTTAATTTTAGAATTACCTTATTGTTATCTGATAATAATTGGATAAACAATATATAATATAAAGGTAAAATTATTCTTATAAAGGAGTGCATAAATATGCCATTAGTAACTTCTACCGAAATGTTTAAAAAAGCGTATGAGGGCGGCTATGCAATAGGAGCTTTCAATGTTAATAACATGGAAATTGTACAAGGAATAACTGAAGCTGCAAAAGAAGTAAATGCTCCTCTTATTCTTCAAGTATCAGCAGGAGCAAGAAAGTATGCAAACCATACTTATCTTATGAAATTAGTTGAGGCTGCTATTATAGAAACAGGTTTACCAATCTGCTTACACCTTGACCACGGTGATACTTTTGAGCTTTGTAAATCATGTATCGACGGCGGATTTACTTCCGTTATGATTGATGGTTCACACCACTCATTCGAAGATAACATCGCTCTTGCAAAACAGGTTGTTGAATATGCTCACCCAAGAGGAGTTGTTGTTGAAGCTGAACTTGGTAGACTTGCAGGTATCGAAGATGCAGTTAACGTATCAGATGCTGACGCAGCATATACAAACCCTGCTGAAGTTGAAGAGTTTGTAACAAAGACCGGTGTTGATTCATTGGCAATCGCAATTGGTACAAGCCATGGTGCTTTCAAATTCAAGCCTGGACAGAAACCACAGCTCAGATTTGACATACTTGAAGAAATTGAAAAGAGACTTCCTAACTTCCCAATAGTTCTCCACGGTGCATCATCAGTTATTCCTGAGTTTGTTGAAATGGTCAACAGTAACGGCGGAAAAATGCCTGATGCAATAGGTATTCCTGAAGAAATGCTTCGTCAGGCTGCTAAAATGGCAGTTTGTAAGATTAACATTGACTCAGACTTAAGACTTGCTATGACAGGTTCAATCAGAAAGTACTTTGCTGAACATCCTGAACACTTCGATCCAAGACAATACTTAAAGCCAGCTAGAGAGGCTATAAAGGGTCTTGTAAAGAACAAGCTGGTTAACGTTCTTGGTTGTGACGGTAAGGCTTAATAGTAAATTAAAATTAAAAAAGTAATAAAGCCGATATAATTTTAGGTTAAATCCTTAAATTATATCGGCTTTTTTCGTATTAAAAAAATATTAAATTTTGGTACACTTGTTGTTAAGCTTACTATAAATGCTTTATATTTATTATATATAGAATATTGTTTTATTTTTTGTTATATCTAAACTATATGGGGTTTTGGGGGCTAAAATGAATAAAAAAATCGGGGCAATATGTATTTTATTGGTGTTTCTGATGATCTTACCAATCGTCGGTTGCAGGCTTTATTCAGACAAGAGTTATGACGGTAACGTCTTAAATGCACAGACAATTTCCAAAGGTGAGGATTTACGGGGAGTATGGATTGCATCGGTATCAAATATTGATTTCCCTTCAAAACCTGGGATCAGTGCTGATCTGCAGAAAAAGGAACTAGATGAAATAGTAAGCAATGCCCAGTACATGGGACTTAATGCTATTTTCTTTCAAGTAAGGCCAACGGGAGACGCTCTTTATAAATCTTATATTTTTCCATGGTCTAAATACTTGACGGGGAAACAGGGTAAAGAAAATGATAATGGGTTTGACCCTTTGGCATACATAATTCAAAAGGCACATAATCAAGGTATACAGGTTCATGCATGGATAAATCCCTTAAGACTTTCAATGGGAACAGCGACTAAACCTGACAAGGATGTAAATGTACTGTCAGCTGATCATCCTGCAAGAAAGATACCTGAGGCAGTTGTTGCAGCTCCTACCGGTCAACTATATCTTGACCCGGGAAATCCCGCGGCTATAAAACTGATAACAGATGGAGTAGCTGAAATTGTTAAGAATTATGAAGTTGACGGAATACATTTTGATGATTATTTTTATCCTTCAAAATCAGAAGGTAAGGGTGTTGATTTTAACGACTCAGCTTCTTATGAAAAATACAAGGGTAGCTTTACCAATAAGGATGATTGGAGACGTAATAACATCAACACCCTTGTTAAAGGTACCTACGACACAGTAAAAAATCTCAAACCTTCAGTTCAGTTTGGAATAAGTCCTTTTGCAATATGGTCAAACAAGGATAGGAATAAGGAAGGTTCGGATACACAAGGCGGAATATCTACATATTATGATCACTATGCTGATTCAAAAAAGTGGGTAAAGGAAGCATATATAGATTACATAGCACCGCAGATTTACTGGAATATGGGCTTCAAGATAGCAGATTACTCTGTACTGGTAAACTGGTGGAAGAATGTGTGCAGTGGAACAAAAGTAAAGCTTTATGTGGGACAAGCCGCATATAAAATAAATGATACAACACAGGCAAATGATTGGCTTGATCCATTGCAAATTCCTAAACAAATTGCATACAACAGAAAAAGTAATGCTGTAGATGGAAGCATATTCTACGGGTACTCCAACCTGAAAGACAATATCCTTGGAATCAAAGACAAACTCAGGGGGATATTTGTGTTGGGCAGAGATCCCGGAAGTACTGTGCCTGAGGACAGACAGCTTTATATCGCTTCTCCTTCTAGCGGTTATAAAACTTCTGCTTCCAAGATAAGTATTTTGGGAGGCGGAGACCCACAAAAGCCGGTATATCTTAACGGCAAGAAAATTGAGGTTTCAAAAGACGGTTACTTTACCGTATACACGGATTTAAATGTCGGTGAGAATAAACTTAAATTCACTCATAAAGGTAAGGAAATAGTATTAAAGGTAACACGTAACGAGAAAGCATCCTCAAGTCCTTATAAGATGACAAAGATTGAATTCAGAACGGGCTATTTTTCTCCGACTCAAAGCATGACTATGCAGACAGGCCAAAAGATTACTTTTTCCTGTCAGGCTCCTGCGGGAGCAAAGGTTTGGGTGGAAATCGGAGGCTACAAGACAGACTTGAAGCAGACAGCCACAGTTGACGCCAACAAAGGCACTCTAACTCCTGCCAAGTTTTCAGGGACCTTTACAATGCCACAGGTAGCAGGAAAAGACCGTATTAAAAGTCTTGGAAAGCCTCTTTTTGTAATGGAATACAAAGGTAAGAAAATTACTTCAAAACAAAGCAACACAATAAGTGTACAATCATCAAAATACTATAAGTATGCTGTTATAAGTACCGATGATGCAGAAGCGGTGGCACGTTCCGGGCCATCAACGGACTATTCAAGAATAACGCCTTTGATAAACGGTGCCGCTGATTATATTATTGGTCAGCAGAATGGTTTTTATTTGTTAAAGAGCGGAGTGTGGACCGCTGCAAGTAATGTTAAAGTTATAAATGATAAAGCACTGACAGCTAACAAAATTTCATCAGTTGCAGTGAAATCAAGCGGTAATTATACGGATATTAGCTTCAAAATGCCTGTTAATACGGTGTTCGGTGTAGAGGCCGGTTCAAACATTCTCACATTGACCCTGTATAATACATCAGGAATGGGTATAAGTGCATCTATACCATCTGATGCTCCTTTTTCTTCAGTTAAGTATAAGGCTGTTTCTGGTGGTGCACAGTATACTTTTGACTTGAAATCAGCCAATAATTATTTTGGATATTATGCAGAATATAAAAATGGTTTACTTGTATTTTCACTTAAAAATGCTCCAAAGATTTCTAAAAGTGGGTCAAAGCCTTTGACAGGCTTAAAGGTAGTACTTGATGCAGGACATGGAGGTTCAGAATCAGGGGCCACCGGACCAATGGGCAAATACGGCCTTTATGAAAAACAGGTAAATCTGGCAATAACGCTGAATGCTCGTAAATACTTACAGTCACTTGGCGCAACGGTTGTTATGACAAGGACTTCAGATAAAACAGTCAGCCTTAATGACAGGGCCAACCTTATAAGAAAGGAAAAGCCAGATATAGCTGTTTCAATTCATAACAATTCGATGGATGTAACAGCTGATTATACAAAGCACACAGGATTACTGGTATTGTACTCAAAAGACAGTTCTAAGGCAGCAGCAGGATACATCAAGAACCAGTTGGTAACAGACCTCAAGAGAAAGGATGACGGTTACAGATGGCAGAGCCTTTCGGTATGTACTGTTACTCAGTCACCAGCGATACTTATTGAAGGAGGATTTATGTCAAATCCGACGGAGTATGAGTGGCTGGCAGATTACAATAATCAAGTTAAGATAGGTAATTCAGTGGGCAAAGCCATTGAAAACTGGGCCTATGCTAATGCACGGTAATTTTATAACTAAAAAGCGGGAAGAATAATAATCTCTGTATAACAGAATTAAACCACGTCAATAATTGTATTGAGGTGGTTTTTTTTATGAAAAGAGTGGGTATACCGAGAGGATTATACTATTACAAGTACTCAACACTATGGGAGTCATTCTTTAAAAATCTTGGAGCAGATGTAATTGTTTCTGATATTACCAACAAAAAAATACTTACAAATGGTTCGAATGCATGTGTTTCAGAAGCCTGTATACCTATTAAGGCATATTTTGGTCATGTAATGGAGCTAATAAATAAGGTTGATTATTTATTTATGCCAAGATTTACAAGTGTTGCCAAGAAGCAATATATATGCCCGGAAGTTTGCGGTGTAACCGACATGGTACGGAATTCGGTTAAAGAACTTCCGAAAATTATTGATACTAAAATAAATTTAAGGGAATCTCCAAAAAATTCATGGAATGCAGCTCTTTATACTGGAGAGTTTTTGACAGGGGATAAGAAAGAAATCAGCAATGCCTACAAGGATGCTCTAAATCAATATAGAAGTAAAAGAAGAGCGTTGAAATTTGCTGATACAGAGTTTGGTTCAACTCTTGAAAAGAATAAATTGACTATTGCAATAATAGGTCACAGCTACACTGTTTATGATACATTCCTCAACATGGAACTTATGAAAAAACTGAATAATTATGGCGCAGATGTGGTGACACTTGATATGCTGGACTATTTGGTATCAAAGGACAGTTGCAAGGAGTTGGATAAGCAATTCTTCTGGGACTATGGCACAAGGGCTTACGGAGGGGCTATCCAGTTGATTAAGAGCGGTAGAATAGACGGTATTCTGGCACTTACATCCTTCGGATGCGGAGTAGATAGTTTTGTTGATGAACTGGTTGAGAATAAGATAAGGAAGGAAAGCGAAATACCTTTCATGAAGCTGGTGCTGGACGAGCATTCAGCAGAAGCCGGATTTTTAACCAGACTTGAAGCATTTATTGATATGATTGTGAGGAGGCGGGATAATGATTTTTACATTTCCACATCTGGGAAACACATATATAATAGCTAAATCGTTTCTGGACGATTTCGGAGCAGAATATGTAGTTCCTCCTTTAAATAGCGATAAAACACTGGAAATAGGGCTGAAATACTGCGCAGAAGCACACTGCCTTCCGTTCAAGCTTTTTGTTGGCAATATGGTACAGGCTTACGAAATGGGAGCAGACACCATGCTTATAACCGGAGGCTGTGGGCCATGCAGATTAGGCTATTTCGGTGAAATGTTGAAAAAACAAGCTCAAGATATTGGCTTAAAAATGGATTTAATTACGTTGGAGGTGCCTGACCAGGGGTTGAAAGAACTGGCATCCCGTATCCGCAAGGTCAGCGGGACATCTAATGTATTAAATATAGCAAGAGTTATAAATTCAGCTAAAAATGTAGCTGTCAAGTTGGATAAACTGGAGCATCTTGCAAGAGAAAAGCGTTCAGTCCAGAGGGTAAGGGGAAGCGTTGACAAGGTTTACCAGGGCTTTCAAAAAGATGTTCTGAAGGTCAAGGGTTCGGAACAAGTAATAAACCTTATAAAAGATACAGAGATCGCATTAAATCAGGTAGATGTTAACATGGGATTAAAACCTCTCAGGGTAGGAATTGTTGGTGAGATATTTACCACAATTGAGCCATATGCAAATTTTAGAGTTGAAAAAATGCTGGGCGAAATGGGAGTAATGGTTACAAGGCCTGTAACTGTAAGTGATTGGATTATAAATGAAATGGTTAAAAAAAGACTGCCGTTTTTAAAAGACAATAAACATGAGGAGGCTGCAAAGAAATATATGCCTCACATGGTTGGAGGACATGCTCAGCACACAGTTGGAAACAGTGTTTTGGACGCGCTGCACGGCTATGACGGGGTTATTCATCTCTATCCCCTTGGTTGTATGCCGGAGATAGTATCACAAGCAATCCTACCCAAAATTGAGGAAGATTACGGTATACCAATAATGACGGTAATTAGAGATGAAATGACAGGAGAAGCTGGATTTGCAACAAGAATTGAGGCGTTTATTGATTTACTTAAAAAGAGAAGGGACGAACATATAAATGGGCAGAGTAAAATGCTTTATGGGAATTGATGTAGGTTCCGTAAGCACAAATATAACTTTGATTGACGACAATAATAATTTGCTGGAAAAGCTGTATATGAGAACCGACGGACAGCCTATAGAATCCATTAGGACAGGCCTAAAGGATATATATGAGAGATTAGGTCAAAGGGTAGAGATAGCCGGAGTAGGAACCACAGGGAGTGGAAGACAGCTGGCTGCGGCTATAGTAGGTGCCGATGTGGTTAAGAATGAAATAACCGCTCATGCGGTAGCAGCTCAGAAAGAAATTCCTGATGTCAGGACAATTATTGAGATAGGCGGACAGGACTCAAAAATAATATTGCTTAAGAATAATGTCGTACATGATTTTGCAATGAATACAGTTTGTGCCGCCGGAACAGGTTCATTTCTTGACAGACAAGCTGCCAGATTGGGAATATCCATTGAGGATTTCGGGTCATATGCAGTAAGGTCTGAAAGTCCGGTTAGAATAGCCGGAAGATGTGCCGTATTTGCTGAAAGTGATATGATACATAAGCAGCAAATGGGTTACTCACGAGAGGACATTGTAAGAGGCTTGTGTGATGCACTTGCAAGAAACTATCTTGCAAATCTGGGAAAAGGTAAAAAGCTTGAATCTCCTGTGGTATTTCAAGGCGGTGTTGCAGCAAATATCGGAATTATACAAGCCTTTGAAAGGGCATTGGGTACAAAGATTGTTATTCCTGAAAACCACGACGTAATGGGAGCCTATGGTGTTGCCATACTTGCACATGAAGGACTGGGAAGCAATTATGAAAAAACGGGATTTGCCGGCTTTGACAGACTCATGGGAGATTATACTGCAAAAAGCCGTGAGTGCGATGGTTGTTCCAATGGGTGTGAAATTGTACAGATAATAATGGAGAACACCCCGGTTGCTTGCTGGGGTGACAGATGCGGTAAATGGAGCGGAGCAGCCGTATAAATTACAAAAGTGAAAATACTAAAAATATAGCCGGGAGATAAAGGTTTCCCGGCTATATTAACTTTCCATGGTATATTAATGTCAAATATGCTTTAAATTGTCCATTTTTTGTTATAAAATAAAGTTATTAACTATAAATGAAAGGAGGACCATATGGAAATAAATGGAAAAAAGGGACTAGCTTTGATTTTTATTGTCATAACTGTTTGCCTAACTTTGTTTTCTGCTTGTACTAAATCCAAGGATGATAGCATTGTAGATGACGGAAGCAAAAGTGCAATAGCAAGTTCAAGTCAGATTAATATCAGATTGTACAAATACGATGTAGGTGTTACAGATAAACCAGCCCAAACAGAGTTATTAGTATTTGAAAAAGACAAGCTAGAAAAGGACACGGTAAATGTTCTAAATGAAGTTTTTTCTTCGGACGAACTTTCCTTACTTGATGCTACAATTGATAAGGAAAATAAATGTATAACTGTTGACCTTCCTCAAAAAGTGGCAACTTTGCTTGAAGAAAATAAAAAAGTAGCAGATGCTTTGACATATGAATTTGTTGTTACGCTACAAAATATTCCCGAAATTGAAAAAGTTGTTTTGAAAGTTGTTGGTAAAAAAGATAGCGTAGGTAAATACTATGACTTTAAAGGGACTTTTGTTAAAACAGGCGAAATTACTTTCAAAAAGGATACAGATAAATAATACATAATATAAAAAAACGGTCAGATGTAAGCTAATTGCTTAATCTGACCATTTTTGCATACATTCATTTTATTCAATCCATTTTATAAGTCCAATATCGAATCTGTTTATGAGATGTTCATGCTTGGGCGTTACTCTAAAAGTGTAGCCATATTCTCCGCCGTCTTCAATTTTCATATTTATTGAATATCTGTAGGTGCCTTCACCTGTTTTTTCATCGCAATGCATTTCTTCATATTGGGCATTTTCTATTTTACCGTTTGAAAGAGTTCCATAATATACCTCTACAATTATATTTGTAGGATCTATGTTCCCAAGACAAACAGTGGAGGATAAATATATTTCCTGACAAGAATCGGTCTTGTAATATTTAAGGTCTCCTGCAGACTTTTCTGCAAATAGTTGTACGTTAGGCCAGTTTGCATTTAAATGTTGCCTAAACCAACACATGGATCTTGCAAGACTATAATTATCGGCACTAACCTTGGAATTTCCAGTTATTGCAGGTACGTACATTTTCCCGGTGTATTCTTTTACCATTCTGTCGGTACTGTAATTCCATGCGAGAGAGCTTATTGAATTCTTCATAATACGTACCCATTCGGTAGGAACACCTTTTTCATTTACATTGTAGAAAAGAGGTATAATCTTCTGCTCCAGTGTATCATAAATTGATTCGCTGTCTGTATTATCCTGAATATGTTCATTGTCAAATTCAGATTCATCCCCTATTACCCAACCATTTTGATCGTTATAACCCTCACACCACCAACCGTCCAGTATACTGAAGTTAATGACTCCGTTTATACAAACCTTTTGACCGCTTGTACCGCTGGCTTCAAGAGGCCTTCTGGGATTGTTCATCCAAACGTCAACACCCTGCACTAGATTTCTGGCTACAGTCATATTGTAGTTTTCAAGAAGAATTACCTTGCCATAAAAGCCTTCCATTTTGGCAATATCATTTATGTTCTTAATGACGTCATGAGCAGGACCATCCGCAGGGTGGGCCTTTCCGGCAAAAATAATCTGCATTGGCCTTTCAGGGTCGTTTAGTATTTTCTGTATTCTTGCCAGATTTCTAAAAATCAGATTAGCACGCTTATAGGTGGCAAATCTTCTGGCAAACCCTATAGTTAGGGCGTCTGGATCCAGAAAGTTGTCAACCTGTCTCACTGCTTCCATAGATTCGCCGTTGGCAAGTTTTTGTTTTTTCAATCTGTCTCTTATAAAGGTTATAAGTTTATTTTTTAGTTCAACATGAGTTGCCCATAATTCCTCATCGGGAATACTATTGATACCTGCAAAGGTTTCCTCTGAATATATCTTTTTCTTCCAATCAGTTTCAAGATATTTATCATACAAAGCTTTGATTTTTGGTGAAAGCCATGTAAGGGTATGTATGCCGTTTGTTACATAGGTTATTGGAACATCGTCCTCAGGTACTTGGGGCCAAACATCACCGAATATCTTTCGAGATACTGCTCCGTGAAGTCTACTTACACCATTCTTTCTTCCTGCAAGAGTAAGTGCCAGAACAGTCATGTTAAAATTCTGGTCTTCCGGGTTTTTAAGTCCCAGTTTAAGAAAATCATATCTGCTAAGGCCTAATTGTCCCCAGAAATCACCAAAGTATTTATCCATCATAAATAAAGGAAAAACATCGTTTCCTGCAGGAACAGGGGTATGGGTAGTAAATATTGCGGAATTTGCCACTACCTCCATTGCCTCGCTGAAATTTAGATGTTTTTCATTAATCAATTTTCTTATTAATTCAAGTCCCATGAAGGAGGAATGTCCCTCGTTCATATGAAATACATTTGCCTGTATACCAAGAGCATCTAGTACGCGTATACCGCCTATACCGAGAAAAATTTCCTGCTGAATTCTTGTCTCCTGGTCACCGCCATACAATCTGGATGTCAGAGACCTGTCTGCGGGACTATTTTCAGCAACATCCGTATCCATAAGAAAAAGGTTGATCCTGCCAATCTGTACTTTCCAAACGATTGCATACACAGTGCGGCCTGCAAAAGTTATGTTTATCCGAACCTGTTCGCCATTGGAATTCAAGGCGGGTAGCATGGGAAGTTGAGAAATATTAAGATCGTTAAAGCAGGTTTCCTGCCAACCTTCTTTATTTATTCTCTGACTAAAGTAACCCTGTTTGTAAAACAGACCGATTGCTGTAAAGGGAATACCCAAATCACTTGCTGACTTGCAATGGTCTCCTGACAACACGCCCAAACCCCCTGAATAGATGGGCAGAACTTCACTTAACCCATATTCAGCCGAAAAATATGCTACCGTTTTGTCGCTGAGTTCGGAATGATTTTGAGAAAACCATGTATTCTTTTCAGACATATAGCTGTCAAAGGAAGCAATTACTTTATCAAGGCGGTTTAAATACTCTATATCAGATAGTTTCGCCTGAAGTTTTTTCTGGCTTACCTCCTGCAAGAGACGTACAGGATTTTTGTCAACTTTTTCCCAAAGCTCCAAGTCAATTTCTCTATAAAGGTCAATAGCCTCCGGATTCCACGTCCACCACAAATTGTAAGCGATATCATTTAATCTCTTGAATTTTTCGGGTAAGGTAGATATTACGTTGATTTTACCGACTAGATACATACTCATCCTCCTAACCTAAGTACTGTTTTTCCAGAAATGTTTATTTGTTATCATAACATATTGAAAACTTTATTGGTAGTATTTACTGGAAAATAATACATACACCAAAGTACAATTTTGATAAATAAAAAATACCTATTTGTGAAAATAATAATAGCATGATTAAGAGATTTTTTATTTATGGAATAGTTGGCTGGAGCATGGAAATCGTCTGGACGGGACTATATTCTCTGACACACGGTAATGCCAGTCTTGAGGCTTATACAAGCCTTTGGATGTTTTTTATATATGGAAGCGCTATTTTCCTGGAACCTTTACATGATATAATCCGAAGCTGGAATATATTTTTGAGAGGTATCATTTGGGTTGTCATAATCTGGGGAATAGAATATTCAACCGGCAAGATACTGCTTAGCATACTTCACGTTTATCCTTGGAAGTATTATGGAAAGTTTGCTATAGAGGGGCTTGTTAGGATTGATTATGCACCTGCTTGGTTTATAGCAGGACTCCTTTTTGAAAGGGTCCATAAAACCCTTGATAGGGTTGTAATTAAGCAAAAGACCTAAATTTAAATATTACATTTATATTAAATGTTTGAAAATATTACACTTGCGGATTATAATATAAAATTAGTATAACTATAGTATACACAAATATGTGTATACTTTTTTTGTTGTAAGGGAAATTATTGGGAAATTGGGGTTAGCAAGAGTTTGTACTAGGGGGATTAATGAATTACGATACTATTTCTTTAAATGAAAAGCAAGTAAAGACCATACAAAAGAAGTCTGCCAAAAAGAAGAAAAAAAAGGGTAGGTTCAGAAGTCTTTTGGGTTTTTTAATTTTTGAGTTTTTCTTTATGTCAATAACTACGCCGCTGCTTATATTTTATGGGCCCTTTGATAATGTAAAACGAACCGCTACCGGAATGGTCTGGAATTCAAGAACCAAGCAGGTTATAGCAAAAACCTTTTTATCTGATAAAGCTATTGCAAAGATACTGGGAGACGGGTATGCAATATCCAATGTAAATACTGAAGATATAAAAATGTTGGATTTCAGTGTAAAACATAACAACAACCTTGAATACTTTGATGTTGAGAGCAGAAATTTCAAGGGAAAAATGCTTATAGTTGATGATCCTACTCGTGTTAAAGTTGGGTATACAAAGCTGATGCCTAAAGCAGGCGAAACTACCAGTAGTATTGCAAGACGAAATGGGGCAATAGCTGCAATAAACGGGGGAGGGTTTCTGGATAAAGAATGGGCTGGAACCGGAGGAGTTGCACTTGGTTTTGTAATAAGTAACGGTAAATATATCAGTGGAAAGTTGACTAACAATTATACTAAAAGGGATACCATAGCGTTTACTAAGGACGGTATGTTAATTGTGGGAAAACATTCCCAAGCGGAATTAGCTAAATATAATATTACAGAGGGAATAAGCTTCGGCCCGCCTCTGGTAGTTAACGGAAAGCCAACAATAAACAAAGGTGACGGCGGTTGGGGTATATCTCCGAGGTCAGCTATAGGTCAAAAAGCAGATGGATCAATAATGCTGCTTGTCATTGACGGAAGAAGCTTAAAGTCTTTTGGAGCAACTTTAAAAGAGGTTCAGGACATTATGCTTGAACACGGAGCAGTGAATGCTGCAAATCTTGATGGAGGTTCATCAGCAACCATGTACTATGACGGAAAAGTTGTAAATACTCCGTCAGATGCTTTAGGAGAAAGAACAGTGGCTACAGCATTTATGGTAATGCCTTAGAAAAGGAGAAACGTTGTGAAACAAATAGCTAAATGGTATAAATGGATACTCCTTGCGGTAATATTCCAGTTTGGAGTGTTATTGTACATGAATAATGTTTTTTTAGCTGCAGATATAGACGTAAGTGTGTCTGAAAATTCAGCTGTTAAACAAAAACCCTCCACAGGAGATTTTAAAGTACCGGAAAATGCACAAATGATAAGCTTGTCCTTTAATGCCAAGTTTGGAGCATATTTGGAAGACGGTGAACTTCATATCGTAGATGTAGACAAAGGAAAGAGTAAAACCGTTGCAGGTACAGGAAAAGACAAGATTACTTATTTCCGCTGGCTACCTGACAGGGATATGGTAATTTATTCTTCAGATACAAAAAACGGTCAAAACGGTACAGTTCAGGTTTCCACATATGAAGCCGATTCGGAAACATCAAGAGATTATCCTGAGTTGAACGGATTGCCTGCAAAAAGCCAGGTGAAAGATATTGAGCTTTCTCCTTATACAAATATGGTTTATGCCAAAGTCCAGACTTCAGATACAAGGGCAAGAATAATCAGGTTTAATGTAATGGGACAATACGCCCGAGTAATGACTGTGGATGCCAGTATTATTATTAAAGAATGCACTTATACAAACAAGCTTGTTTACCAGGAAAAGGGACAGCAGATAAATATCTATGACGGAATAAAGAAAGCAAACAGCAGAGTTCCCATTGACGTAAATAATGTTACCGTTCTGGGAATTGACCTAAATGATACTTTGTATATAGGTGCATTGGATGATAACGGTATGGTAACTCATATTTATTCACAAAAGATAGAAGACAATATTGAACTAACCGATAACTGGACCAAGATTAGCATGAAAGAAACAACTGCTCCTGAAAATATTATCGTTGCAGGAAATGGTAATATTTACATTAATAACAAAAACGAAAACAGGGTTATAAACCTGAAAAATGACCTCAAAGCTTCATATAGAGGTGAGTTTATTGAGGTTTTGGAAGGTGTTCTTGTATCAAAGGATGAAAATAAAGTTAATGTTACGTCATTGAAGGAATACTAAAATGTCTATGTTTATTTCCTGAATAATAGGGTATTATTAAATTAAGTTTAAGAATTATTTAATTGATGGAGGAATAATTTATGTCAGATAAAATTACTAATATTTCCAAGGAATTATTTGAATCAGATGTTATAAAATCGGATAAACCTGTTGTTGTTGATTTTTGGGCATCATGGTGTGGCCCTTGCAGAATAGTTGCTCCTATCATGGAAGAACTGGCAGACGAATTTGATGGCAAAGCTCGTATCACAAAGGTAAACGTTGATGAAGAGGGTGAGCTTGCAGCTCAATTCAGGATTATGAGTATTCCTACGGTTATGGTGTTTAAAGGTGGAGAAGCTGTTGAAAAGATAGTCGGTGCAAGGTCAAAAGACGAATTTGCAGAATTAATTCAAAAACATTTATAAAAATTATATATATACATTAAAAACACGCTATCATTTTTGGGAGCGTGTTTTTCGTTTGAAAAAATAAGTGGATAATAAAGGACATTTCATGTTATCATGGAATAAGTACCAACGTACACAGTATTTTCCATGATACAGGGGGATAAAATTTATGTCAGGAGAAAAAATATTTTCAGCCTCACTTTTTGGTTACAACAAAAAGGATGTTAATTCATATCTTGAAAAAATAAACAAAGAATACGAAGACAAACTAAAAATTAAAGAAAGAGAAATTGTTGATATAAAAACCCAGTACAGAGATATGAAAAACAAGTATGACGAAATCAGTACAAGTCTGGCAGAGATAAAAGAAAACCGTGAAAGAGTTGCAAATGCATTAATTACAGCACAGGAGCAAGCACAAAACATCATTGAAGAAGCCAAGAAAAAAGCTATTGACGAAAAGAAAAGGCTGGAGCAACAGGTAGAGAAGGAAAAAGAAAAGCTTGTAGATATCAAACAGGAACTAAAGGTTCTTAAAGTTGAGGTTGTTGACACTCTAAAAAAATATGAAGGGCAGCTTTCGGATTTTATCAAGGAAGAAAAAACTTGAATATTGAAATAAACTAAACTATAATTTATCTAATAGCTTTTTTACGTGTAAACATTTTTTAGTTTAGTTAATATAATATTAATAGCTGAATAATTAAATGCTGTGAATGGGAAGAGTAAGTATACATCAGATTTAAGAGAGCCGGCGGCCGATAAATGCGGCGGGTGAGAGTCCGGTACTGATTTTGCTGAAGGCAGCCCTGGAGTAGCTTTTCCAACGCAAAATGTTATCAGAATATTTTGTTAGTAGAAAAAGACGTTGAGGCCACGTTACAGGCTGATGGTGTAAGCAACAAAAATTCTGTTGCCGCACTTTATTGAGAGAATGCTTAATGCATTAATTAGGGTGGTACCGCGGAAACCTTCGTCCCTGTTTATACAAGGACACGGGTTTTTTTTATTGCTAAAAAAAGGATTAAGCCGCTCGGCTTCTAAAAAATATGAAAAGGGGAGATTTTCATGGAAGAAATTCTTGAGATTTTGGAACAGAATAGTAAGGCTACTGCGGATGAGATAGCAGTTATGCTGGGTCTGCCTGTAGAAGAGGTAGAGGCGGCGATTAAAAAATATGAGGCCGACAATGTAATAGTTGGCTACAGTACTCTGATTAATTGGGATAAAACTAAAAAGGAGAAGGTTACTGCTCTAATAGAAGTAAAGGTAACCCCACAAAGAGGTCTTGGTTTCGATAAAATCGCTGACCGGATTTACAAATATCCTGAAGTCACAGCCTGTTACTTAATGTCAGGAGGATTTGATCTTACAGTTATTATTGAGGGACGAACAATGAAAGAAGTAGCTCTGTTCGTTTCAGAAAAACTTGCACCTCTGGAATCCGTCCTTAGTACATCAACTCACTTTGTTCTGAAAAAATTCAAGGACAAAGGTACAATCTTTGAAGAGAAGGTTGTGGATAGAAGGGAGCAGATATTCCTATGATAATGAAGGATATGATTTTAGATAAAATAAAAAAGGTACCGCCTTCAGGTATTAGAAAATACTTTGACCTGATTAATGAAATGACAGATGTTATATCTCTTGGGGTAGGAGAGCCGGATTTTATCACTCCTTGGAATATCAGAGAAGCGGGTATATACTCTCTGGAAACAGGACATACACAATATTCGTCAAATGCGGGCTTTATTGAACTTAGAGAGGAAATCAGCAAATATCTTAGCAACAAGTTTGACCTACACTATAACCCTGATAACGAAATTCTGGTTACGGTAGGAGGAAGTGAAGGGATTGATGCTGCATTAAGAGCTCTTGTAGGCCCCGGAGACGAAGTAATAATTCCCGAACCGAGCTTTGTGGCATATAAGGGGTGTACTGGTTTTACCGGAGCTACCCCCGTTACTATAGAACTGAAGCAGGAAGATGACTTCAAATTAACAGCAAAACAGCTGGAAGCTGCAATAACAGATAAAACAAAAGTTGTTATAATCCCGTTTCCCAACAACCCTACTGGGGCAATAATGGGCAAGGAAGACCTTTATGAACTTGTGCAGGTTCTGAAAGACAAGGATATTGTGGTTTTATCCGATGAAATTTACTGTGAGCTTACTTATGAAGGAAAGCATACTTCCATTGCAAGTTTTCCTGAAATGAAGGACAGAACGCTTGTAATAAACGGATTTTCAAAGTCCTTTGCAATGACCGGATGGCGACTTGGATATGCCTGTGGACATAAGGACTTGATAAATGAAATGAAGAAAATACATCAGTACGCTATCATGTGTGCTCCCACAACCGCCCAGGATGCGGCTATTGAGGCACTTCGAAACAGTGAAGAAGATGTAATAATGATGGCAAAAGAATATAACAGGAGAAGAAGAGTAGCAATTGACGGGTTTAGAAAAGCAGGTTTTTCATGCTATGAACCTAAAGGCGCTTTCTACGTTTTTCCATGCATAAAGAAAACAGGTCTTAGTTCCGAGGACTTCTGTGAAAAACTGCTTCTAGATCAAAAAGTACTCGTAGTGCCGGGAACAGCTTTTGGTGAATCTGGAGAAGGCTATGTGCGTGCATGTTATGCTTCATCAATGGAAAATATAATTGAAGCGATGAAAAGAATTAAGGAGTTCGCTGATAAATATTGATTTGTGCAGAAGTACAAAAGAGTCGGAGGATGAAATGTACAGATTAGTGGCAATTGATTTGGATGGAACCTTACTGGATGAAAACAAGGAAATTTCAGAGAATAATAAAACTGCTATACATATGGCAATGGAAAAGGGTGTTAAGATTGTAATATGCTCAGGAAGGGTGTATTCAGGTGCAAGGATTTACGCAAAGCAGCTGGATATCATAGATCCCATAATAGCATGCAACGGGGCAATTATAAGAGAAAATACCGATGGCGAGGTAATTTACTCTGATTTCATGAATACAGAGGACTGCCTTAGAATACTTGATATTTTTCATGAGAATAACATATATTTTCATGTATATGCCGGAGAAACCATGCTAACTGAGAGACTTGATTATAACTCTCTAAAGTATTATGAGCGGAACAAGGCGCTACCTCCAAAAGACAGGGTAGAAATTGACATAGTTACCGATATGGGGAAAAAGCTGAAGGAGCTGGATGGCAAAGTTCTTAAATTTGTTGCAGTTTCTGATGATTCCAACCTTTTAACTACAGTAAGAAAGAAACTGTCCGTTGTTGAAACGATTGACGTAACTAGCTCCAATTATAACAATTTTGAAGTTGTTAACAAGGGTGTCAACAAAGGAAAGGCTCTGGAACGTTTGTCTGAATTTTTGAAGATTCCATCTAGTGAAATGATTGCCATTGGGGATAATGAAAATGATATACCTATGTTTGACTTTGCCGGCCTGGGAGTTGCAATGGGAAATGCCGAGGATTGTGCAAAAGAGGCAGCTGATTTTATAACTACAGCAAATACCGAGAATGGAGTAGCAAAGGCTATTGAAAAATTCATCCTTGGTTAAAAATAATAGCAGAAATTTGATATGTCGGATATAATAAAAGTATTACTTAATTTGAAAGGGATGATTAAATGCTTGAACTGGAAGAATACAAGCTGGAGCTTCAGAGCTTGAAAAGCAATTTAGAGGAAATGAGGGCTTCACTTTGACATCGCTAGAATAAGTGATGAGATAGCGGAGTTGGAGCATAAAGCTTCCGAACCGGAATTCTGGAATGATATGGAGAATTCCCAAAAGATACTGCAGAAGACTAAAATTCTGAAAACAAAGATAGAGAGATTTAATAATATAACCTCTCAGTGGGAGGACTTATTTACACTGGCTGAACTTGGGTTGGAAGAACAGGATGAGAGTATAATTCCCGAAGTAGGGGACGGCCTTCAGCAACTTAAACACAATTTGGAGTCACTAAGGCTTGAAACACTTCTCACAGGGCCTTATGACAAAAATAACGCCATTCTTACATTGCATGCGGGAGCCGGCGGAACAGAAGCACAGGATTGGGTGCAAATGCTTTTAAGAATGTTTACTAGGTGGGGAGAAGCCAAGGGATACGAGGTAAAAATACTGGATTACCTTGATGGTGACGAAGCAGGTATAAAGAGTGTAACTATACACATAATAGGCGAAAATGCTTACGGCTACCTTAAATCCGAAAAAGGAGTCCACCGATTGGTAAGGATATCTCCTTTTGATTCGTCGGGTAGAAGACATACGTCATTTGCATCTTCAGATGTAATGCCTGAACTGGATGATACCATAGAAATAAATATAAATCCGGATGACTTAAGAATTGATACGTACAGAGCCAGCGGTGCCGGAGGACAGCATATAAACAAAACTGATTCGGCAATAAGAATAACGCATATACCTACAGGTGTAGTTGTTTCATGCCAAACAGAACGTTCACAGTTCCAGAACAAGGATACTGCCATGAAAATGCTGAAAGCAAAGCTGTTTGAATTAAAAGAACGGGAACAAAAGGAAAAGATTGAGGATTTAAAAGGTGTTCAGATGGACATAGCGTGGGGAAGCCAAATACGTTCCTATGTTTTCTGTCCGTATACTCTTGTAAAAGACCATCGTACTAATTACGAAGAAGGAAATGTAAATGCGGTTATGGATGGTGAACTAGACGGATTTATCAATGCATACCTTTCAATGGAGAAAAGTGATAATGCTATGAAGCCTTGATAGGAGACGTGACAATATGAATTCAGATGATCTTAAAAAGTTGCTTGAAGATGTTAAAAACGGCTCTGTAGATGTAGAACATGCATATAAGGAAATTAAAGATCTTCCATATGAAGACTTAGGCTTTGCAAAAGTTGATCACCATAGGACTATAAGAAACGGTTATCCTGAGGTCATATACTGTGAAGGAAAAACCATTAATCAGATAGTTGAAATTGTTGAAAGACTTATGGAGAAAAATAATAATATTCTTGCTACTCGTGCTTCGCGTGAGGTTTTTGACGCTATCAGCGAAATTACCTGTGAGGCCGAATACCACAGAGATGCAAGGATTGTCGTTGTTAAGAGGAAAAAGATATTAGTTACTGAAAAAGAAATTGCAGTTATTACAGCAGGAACTTCCGATATACCTGTTGCAGAGGAAGCGGCTATCACAGCCGAAGTACTCGGAAACAAGGTTAACAGGATTTATGATGTAGGTGTTGCGGGTATTCACAGACTTCTTTCAAAAATGGATGTGATTTCCCGGGCAAACGTAATTATAGTAGTTGCGGGAATGGAAGGTGCATTGGCAAGTGTCGTAGGTGGACTGGTTGACAAACCGGTTGTTGCCGTTCCTACCAGTGTTGGTTACGGTGCAAACTTTGGCGGACTGTCGGCACTTCTCACCATGCTCAACAGCTGTGCCAGCGGAATTGGAGTAGTGAATATTGACAACGGATTCGGGGCAGGATATCTTGCAAGTAATATAAACAAACTTTAATCTAAACGGGACATATTTAAGTGTCCCGTTTAACATATAACTATTTATGTAAAATTAGGAGGAGTTAATGAAAGTTTTATATTTCGACTGCTTTTCAGGCATAAGCGGTGACATGACTCTAGGTGCATTACTTGATCTTGGCATTGACAAAACTGCATTTTTAAATGAATTGGAAAAACTAAAGGTAGAAGGTTATTCTATTGAAATAAATACAAAAGTAAAAAATGGCATATGTGGGACTGATGTGCGAGTTATTTTAGAAGAAACCGAACATAATGAAAACGATGATGAACATCAGTACGGTGAATTACACCATTATGAACACCACCACCATGGAGAACATGAGCATACTCATGAGCACGCACATGATCGTACCCATAACCACCATTCAGAGAGAAATCTTGAGGACATTGAGCTTATTATAAATCAAAGTGACCTGAGGCCTAGAGTAAAATCAATGAGTACAAAGATTTTCAGAGAAATAGCACGAGCAGAAGCAAAGGTTCATGGTAAGGAGATTAATGAAGTTCATTTTCATGAAGTTGGAGCCGTTGATTCAATAGTTGACATAATTGGTTCATGTATATGTCTTGATATGCTGGGAATTGAAAGAATATTTGCATCCGAGCTTCATGAAGGTAAGGGCTTTGTAAAGTGTGCCCACGGACTATTGCCTGTTCCTGTACCGGCGGTAATGGAAATGCTGTGCAATAGTAAAATTCCACTTATCACAGAAGACATTCCCTTTGAGTTGGTTACCCCAACAGGTTTAGGCATTATAAAAATGATATCCTCGGGGTTTGGTAAAATGCCTCCTATGTCTATTGAAAAAACAGGATATGGAATGGGCAAAAGAGAAACCGGACGTTTTAATGCTCTGAGAGTAGTCATGGGAAGTCTGTATCAGCAGGATATGATACCAAGCGATGATATAAGCATACTGGAAACCAATATAGACAATATGTCTCCTGAAATTATGGGTTATACAATGGAAAAGTTACTTGACAGCGGAGCTCTTGACGTTTACTACACTCCTATTTATATGAAAAAAAGCAGACCTTCGGCAATGCTGACAGTACTGGTTAAGTGTGGAGAAGAAAAAAAGATTTCAAATATTATTTTCAGCGAAACTTCTACCCTGGGTATCAGAATAAGCCATTCACAAAGGTTCTGCATGGACAGGGAGCTGGTAAAGGTTAATACACAGTACGGAGACGTTCGTGTAAAGGTTGCAAATATTGGAGACATAATGAAATTTGCACCCGAATATGAAGATTGCAGGAGTATTGCCCTTAAAACAGGTATGCCCATTAAGGAAGTATATGAATTGGTAAATCAAATATACAGGCAGGAAGGTTATGACATTGCTGTACAATAAATTCTCAGATTACCTTAAAAAAAGATACGGCTCCAAGGTGTACAAGCTTCCGTTGAATCTTCCCGTTACCTGTCCCAATAGGGATGGCAGTCTCAGCCTATCCGGCTGTATTTTCTGCGGTGAAGAGGGGGCAGGCTTCGAAAATCTTTCCTGCACTATGTCAGTATCACAGCAGCTTGCACAAAATGCCAAGTACATAGGCAAAAACTATGGAAGTGACATTTTTATCGCATACTTTCAGAATTATTCAAACACATATCTTCCTTTGGAAGAATTCAAGAAAAATATCTCTGAGGCCTGTCAGGAAGGCATAGTAGCAATATATATTTCTACGAGGCCGGACTGTATTAACGACAGATATATGGAGTTTCTTGCTGAAATAAAAAAGGAAAAGGGCGTTGATGTTGTAATAGAACTGGGCCTTCAAACGGTTAATTATCACTCACTGAAAATTCTCCAGAGGGGGCATACTTTAGCACAATTTATAGATGCGGTTGTAAGAATAAAGAAATATGACCTTGAAGTCTGCGCTCATTATATTACTGATTTGCCAACAGATAATATTGAGGATGTTATTGAAGGTGCTAAAATCTTATCTGCTCTAGGCGTTCAACAGGTTAAATGCCATTCTTTATACATTTTAAAAGATACTGTTCTCGAAAAGATGTATGCCCAAGGTGAATTAGTTCCTGTTACAATGGATGAATTTATTGACAGAACAATTGCTTTTCTGGAGCATTTGAATCCTGAAATAGTTGTACAGAGGTTAATGGGGCGGGCTCCGGCAGAACGAACAGTATTTTGCAACTGGTCAACAAGCTGGTGGAAAATTCAGGATGCAATTGAAGCAAAAATGACCGAGAATGGCTGTTATCAGGGAAGATGGTTTAACTATTTGAACGGAAGTGCATTAGAAAGGTTTAAGGATTAAATTTATCACTTTATGCTATGCATAAAAGATAAAATTCGATATAATATAAAAATACTGTGCAAAAAAAGTAATTTAAATGTATATATAAAAAAATTAATTTAGTAAAGAGGAGCGGTTAGTTTTGAACAATGAAATGGTCTTAGTTCTTGATTTCGGCGGACAGTACAATCAGCTGATAGCACGCCGGGTAAGAGAAGCAAATGTTTATTGCGAGGTAATTCCTTATAATGCATCTTTAGAACGTATAAAATCATACAACCCAAAAGGAATAATTTTTACAGGGGGACCTAACTCTGTTTTAGATGAAGGTGCACCAAAATGCGATCCCGGTGTTTTTGAACTGGGAGTACCTGTTCTGGGTATATGCTACGGAATGCAGCTTATGAGCGTAATGCTGGGTGGTAGTGTAACTGCTGCTAAGCAACGAGAATATGGGAAAGTAGAAATTTGCGTAGATAAATCACAACCCTTTTTCCAGGATGTTGATGAAAATACTACCTGCTGGATGAGCCATACTTATCATGTAACAAATCCTCCTGAAGGATTTACTGTAACTGCTAAGTCTGAAAATTGCCCTGTGAGTGCAATGCAGCATGTAGGAAAGAATTTTTATGCTGTTCAGTATCATCTTGAGGTTATGCATACACCTAAGGGAAAATTAATGTTCAGAAACTTCCTTTACAATATATGTGGCTGTAAGGGTGACTGGGTAATGTCCTCCTTTGTTGAAAATCAAATCAAGGCTATAAGAGAAAAGGTTGGAGACAAGAAGGTATTGTGTGCATTGTCAGGTGGTGTTGATTCATCTGTTGCAGCAGTTTTAATTCATAAGGCAGTTGGTAAACAGTTGACTTGTATATTTGTAGACCATGGACTTTTGAGAAAATATGAAGGAGATCAGGTTGAACAGATATTCAGAAAGCAGTACGATATAAATCTTGTTCGTGTAAATTGCGAAGATAGATTTTTGGATAGACTTAAAGGCGTTTCTGATCCTGAAACCAAGAGAAAGATTATTGGTGAGGAATTCATAAGGGTATTTGAAGATGAAGCAAAGAAAATAGGAAAGGTTGATTTCCTTGTTCAGGGAACAATTTATCCTGATGTTATAGAAAGCGGTCTTGGTGATGCAGCCGTTATTAAGAGCCATCATAATGTAGGCGGTTTGCCGGATCATGTTGATTTCAAGGAGATTATTGAACCTCTCAGAAATCTTTTCAAGGACGAAGTAAGAAAAGCCGGAGAGGAATTGGGTATTCCTGAAGATTTGGTTTGGAGACAGCCATTCCCGGGCCCAGGACTTGCAATCAGAGTTATCGGTGATTTGACAAAAGAAAAGTTGGATACGCTGAGAGATACAGACTACATTTTCCGTGAAGAAATAAAAGCTGCGGGACTGGGTAGAGAAATCAACCAGTACTTTACAGTTTTGACAAATATGAGAAGTGTTGGCGTAATGGGTGACGAAAGAACTTATGACTATACCTTGGCACTTCGTGCGGTAACTACTACCGACTTCATGACAGCCGACTGGGCAAGAATACCATATGATATTCTGGAGAAGGTTTCAACTCGTATTGTAAACGAAGTAAAACACATCAACAGAGTTGTGTATGACATAACAAGTAAGCCACCGGCTACGATTGAGTGGGAATAAACGTCGAGCGCTGCCAAAAGGCAGATAAAGCGAAGGCGTTTATTGCGCAGCGCAAGGAGCAATGCGACCGGAGGGGGAGCAGAGCGACTATGCAGCAAGCCGGGTACCTTTAGGGAATAATAACGATAAGCCCTGTAAGTCTTGATAATACAAGATTTACGGGGCTTCTTTATGTCTTGTGATATTAAAATGATCTTAATGCTGTAATTTTATTATACTGCTAGTAAAGGGTAGAGTTTTAAATGATAATGGAACTCCAATTTCAAACGTAAGACTAGAACTTCACTCAGAACTACTTTATACATATACAGATAAAGACGGATATTATGAATTTAAAAATGTATCCCTAGGAGAACATACAATTTCAATCAAAGACGATAAGTTCCAACAAAAGGCTAAAAACATGAAGGAATTGAAAATTATTGTCCAGGTTGATGAAAAAAATAATATCGAGGTTAAAAGGGTTAATGATTCAAATAAAGCCTATACTGGAATTACGCTCGATTATAAAAATAAAGAAAAAGAAATCGATTTTGTTGTTATACCAAAAATTCCGGAAAACATTAAAAAGTTACCCAAAACCGGAGAGCAGGATAACAATTCAGAGTTAATACTTATGATTATTCTTGCCGGTGTACTATCAGTTGCTTGTATTGTGGACAGTATCAGGAAAAGGAAAGGCCTGATAAAATGAATTTTTTTAGAGCGGCCTTAATAATTTTAGTAATTTTGATAGCTGTTAAGAGCTTCGGTAAATATACAGAGCAAAGGACAGCTCAAAAAGAACGTAAAGAGCTGCTAAACTCTTTTATAAGTGACGTTAGCCCGAAAAGTGACCTTCTAAAAGACGATACAAGCCATTTGAATGAGCAGGGGAATATAATTTCCCCTGCCAATACTAAAACAGCTTCTTACGATATTTATAAGGAATTACCTATCAAAAAAAAGAATACTCATCTAAAAAGTAATTATAAAATTCTAGGCAGAATTCAGATTGATAAAATACAGATAGATTACCCAATTATTGACACCTCAACAACTGATACCTTGAATCTATCAATAACAAGGTTTTGTGGTTCTGAAATAAATAGACCCGGAAACTGCATACTTGCCGGTCACAATATGAAAGATGGGAGTTTGTTTGGAAAATTAAAAAAACTTTCTGTAGGTGATATAGTAAAGATTTATGATAGTACCGGCAGCATGAAGCAATATATAATAACTGAATGTTATGTGGTAGAGCCAACAGACCTTAAACCGCTAGATCAAGAAACCAATGGAAATAAAATAATAACACTCATTACCTGCACAAATAAAGGTAAACACAGGCTTAAGGCAAATTAGTTTATTTTTATTTTCAGGATTGCAAAAGGAGTTCTTATGCAGACAATAGTAAAATCAGATTTACAACTTTTAAAAGCCCATGAGCTTTATACTACAATCAAAAAGGCAGATTATATCACAGCTAACCATAGTTTAAGAGTAGCTTGTCTTAGCAAAATATTTGTTAGAGAATATATTCCTGATGTAGATTTTCTAAAGGCATTTATTTCAGGCCTTTTACATGACATTGGTAAATTAGAAATGCCGAAGATATACTTTACAGATAGAATATTATGCGAAGCTGAAAAAGAAATAATCCATATGCATCCGTTCCATTCTAAATTAATTTTAAGTAGAACTGGCATCTTTGATGATGAAATCATTATTGCTGTTTATCAGCATCACGAGAGAGCTGACAAATCAGGATACCCAAACCAATTACCATTAGAAAAATTATCATCACTAGGTAAAATACTTGCAATAACAGACAGTTTTGCTGCTATTACCGAAGATAGACATTATAAAAAAAAGAAATCAACTAAAGAGGCTGTTGATATACTATTGGGAGATAGCAAACTATATGACAGTCAAATACTTATCACTTTCACAGACAATATTCAAAATATTCTAACTAAGTGCAATATTAAGGAGTAAAGGCTTCGAGAAGAAGTAACACATGAGTTAATTAAATGATTACAGGAATAAAAATAAAGACCCCTTTCTGGGGTTTTTATTATATATTATTCCCAAAAACGATATAATAAATACTAAACTTACCATTATTAATAAAATATGTAATCATGAATGAGTTATTTTAATCTCTGATAGATTGGCATGTCAGGAGATAGATTCGTTTATCAATGCTATTACCTTTGAATTACATTAATCCAGGTAATTGGACATTGTGTTGTTTGTAAGGTTTAGGTGAAAGGTATATGATATTTTAAAAAATAAATAAGTATGTAAAAAACTCATAGTTTGTTATACATACTACTATATTGAAATAATAATATTTTTTTCTAAATAGCTCTTTTTTATAAAAAATCTATATTTATTCCAATTTATATACCTAATAAAGGAATATAAGAAAAAATGTAGAATTAGTTCCAAAGACACTAATATATTACAGCTTTTGGAGGGATAAAATGTCTAGTATGACAACGTTGAAATTAGTAGAAGGTAATGAGTTTAAAATACGAATTGAAGATGTAACAGAGTTTAGTGAATCTTTTTTTAAAGATATATATAATAGTGCTGCAAAAAATGTTGAAGATATCATATCAAATACAGAAAAATATCATAATACAGAATCTAATAAATCAGATAAAAGCTTAATTAGCAACAAAAATTTTGAAGAATACAATAATGTCATCGCCTTTATTGGTGATCGAGGTTCAGGAAAGAGTTCCGCTATGGTATCATTTTCAGAGGCTTTAAGGAACCTTAAATTTGAAAAAAACAAAAATTTTGTTTCTGGATCGAATTTGGATCATTATAAAAAAATATCAAATTATAATTTTGAATGTTTAGATATTGTTGATCCAACACTATTTGAAGGTAACGAATCAATTTTTGAGGTTATAATTGCAAAAATGTTTGCCAAATTTAAAAAATTTCATGAAGAAAATGATAAAGATATAGACTTAAATGATAAAAAGAGAGTTTTAAAAGGTTTTCAAAGAGTTTACACTGATTTAAAGACAATTAATTCTGGTAGAAGCGAACTATATAACAAAGATGTTCAGAGTGAAAATATTATCGAAACTCTCGAAATGCTTGCATCTGGCTCTAACATGCGTAAAAACTTTATTAATCTTGTTCAGGATTGTCTAAATCTATTTGTCGGAAAAAGTATTAGTGACAAATCAAAAAGTTTTCTCGTTATATCTATTGATGATCTTGATATGAATCTTGGTCACGCAGCAAATATGGCAGAACAAATAAGAAAATATCTGCTTGTACCCAATGTTATTATACTAATGGCAGTAAAAATTGAACAATTATCTTTAGAGTTAGAGCAAGAATATCGTAGTCATTTTGATCAAGTAATGATTAATAATTTTCCTGATCCGAAGGAAATGGCTGTTAAGTATTTAGAAAAATTATTTCCTAATGGAAGGAAACTTTTCTTGCCCCAGATAAAGGCATTTAGTGATGGCAAAGGGGATATTATAGGCTTAAAATATGTAAAAAAATACAGTGAAGAACAACCTCTTTATCTGTATAAAGAATTCACTGATAAAGATGGTAATGTGCGATTTCCATCAATTCAGGAGACGGTACTTGGACTTACATCTGAAAAGACAGGATTAATTTTTTTAAAACCACAATATAATATTCATTATTTAGTTCCAAATAATTTAAGAGAACTACATAATTATTTAAGTATGCTCATTGATTTAAACAGTAATGATAAAGAAGCAAACCTTATAAAGTTTGAAAGCTATTTTAGAAATACTTGGATAAAAAACAATCTTAGTTCAGAATATATTACTATAATTGAAACACTTTGTAATACGGACATAAGACTTAAAAATAAATATGTTGTAAAATGTATTAACCAAATAATAAATACTTATAATATTTCTGGAAGTCAAATAGAAATGCTACTATTTAAAGAAGCTGAAGTTAAGTTAAAAGATTTTTTGAACGAAACCATATCATTGAGGATTGCCAATCCAGAAGACATAAGCATCGGTGATGTCTTAAGTCTACTTAAACTTTGGAATGATTATGATGATAGTGAAAATTCAATGAAACTTTCTTTCGCAATTAAGACAATTTATTCAATAATATTATATCGTTTACTTGTTCTAGAGACTGATACTGGCTTAATGAATATAAAATCAAAAAATAATTATAAGAATATATGCTCTATAATTGGCGGTGATTTGTTTGGCGTATTAGGTAGTAGTTTTATTAGAAAAGATAGAGGGACTTTTACTTTTACCAGGTACGATGAATTGCCAGTTGGTGATAATACCATAGGCAATGCTCTAACAAGTATATTTGATTATTTTAGTAATTCTAAAGAAAAACAAGACAGTATAGAAGATAATAAAGATTACAAAAAAAATAGTGAAAGTCTACAACTTATTGAGTTAATACATTATTTTACATATATAGGTAAAGATGAAACAGAACTTAAATATAAGAATCCTGTTAGGATACTTGGTAATATTGGTGTTACAAAGAATGCTACATTTAATGTAAATGCATTTTTATTTATATTGTTAAATCCAGAAAAGAATCTTGAAAGGATTTTTTCTCATGCAATAGAAAATTATTGTGTATCAAAAAAAGTTACTTTAAATATAAAAGAAAGATTATATCAAACAATAAATAACAATTCTCTTATAGGTTCCGTGAGAAATTGGCAAAAAGATAATAAATTAACATATCCTATTGCTGTACCTATGTATAGTTTAGAATTTCTAGAGTACATTTTGAATAGAATGGAAAACTTATATGATTTTAAACTTAAGGATGAAGCACCTAATACATATAGATATATTAATCAATATTTTAAAAGGTTTACTGATTTGGTTGATGAAATCATTGAAAATCATCCTTTCTTAAATGCTGAAAAAATGTTAATTGCTAATAATATTAATAATTTTTATGATGTTAAGGCGGTCTGGGAATCGTGTCCTATTAAAGATTTGATAATGAAACAAAAGAATAACTTAAGTATTAAAAACTTTATAACAGTTATAGATTTCATGGAAGAAAATAGAACAGATTTAGGAAAAGAAGAACAATCTGATGATTTAAAGTGGCTAAAAAAAACTTACGATGAATTTTCTTTTAATCACATGTCTAATGTTAATAGAATGATTAGAAAGGTAAGAAATATAACACAGCATAATTACTTAAATTCTTTAAAAGTAGCACCAATGATAGAAAAACTTAATGATGTTATTTCTTCGAAAATGGATCCTAGTTTGTTTGATGGTTCTAGATCAGACAGAGACACTATAGAAAGTACAATCAAAACCATATTAAGTGAAGGGATAAAGCAATATAATTTGGAGAATATAAATGGATAACATTAGGAAGTGTTTAGAAATTCTTTTTAAAGAAGTACCACCCGAAATTATACTAAAAAGCTACTTTAAAAAGCATCTTACTGAAAATAAATACTCATTTTTACATGACTATATTAATGAAAACATTTTTACAAATTTAGCTTTAAATGATTTTAGTAATTACTCTGAAGATGAAATTTCAAATATCTTTAGTTGGGTAAATAATAAAATTGATTCTGAGGGGTTTAGCATAAAATCGGTCGCTAATTTACTTAGAGAATTTAATGATTCCGTACTTTTAGAAATTAATGAAGAACCATGCTGTCGATATGAACAAATGTTAAGATGGAGAATGTTATCCCATAAGTTGGAACAGGATATTTTTACTACATCATTTCTGGCTGAACGTGATATTAATTATTCTAAGACTAGGACGTATTTTGCATGGAATCAAATAATTAAGTCTGATAATATAAGATTGAAAAACATGTTAAACTCTGGTGTGGCAGAGAATCATTTTCATCTGAAAGGATCAGCTCCAGTTTTTAGTCTATCATGGTTAAGCCTTATGAATAATATAGTAGACAGGCAAAAAGACTTTAAAGAGGCAGGGATAATCAATAAGCGCCTTGTACCAGATATTGATTTTGGGGAAGAGAGTTTAAAGACTGACTTTTATGTACTTGTCAAAAAAGCTTCTGTAATAAGAGCGTTTTTGTTTTGCTCACTTAATAATATAAAGTTTATGGAAGAGAAAAATATACATGAATTTTTGAAAGATCAAGATATCCTTCATATGTATACAAGTGAAATTCAAAGTGAAATTAATTTCTTAAGGAATCAATTTGGTATTAAGCATAACAATGATAATGCAATTGACTATGCAAGTATGAATTGTGGAAATCAAAAGAACAAAAACTCTAATTGGCATTTAGTCGGTGAAAGATGCTTCTTATACCATATGTTTAAGGCTATATTTGAGAATAATAAAAAGATAACTCAATATACCGATCTTTTTTATGCTTATTTAGTTATAAAATTGAAATTTAAAGCTGAATTAGTTCAGAATAATGATAGAGTTGGTTTTAAAAATTTTGCGGAATATCAGGATAGAAAGAGTATTTTTATAAGTAATAATCCAGTGTTAAAAAATGCCGTGTATTCAACTGCGATAAAATCTACATTGTCTGTTCAAAATCTTAGAAGACTCGAAGCTCGAATTATGCCTGAAAACAGTGCAGTTGAACTATACAATGAAATTAGAAGGATTGATAAAATAGTAACTGATAATAACTATGACAGTGATTCTATATATTATGATTCTTTAGCTGAAAGAGATTTTAAACATTTCTATGTTCTTCATTTTCCTAAGTCAAAAGATAAATGTAAATATATAGCTGATCCATCTAAAATTAATTACCTAACTGCGTCTGTACAGCCGAGGCATTATTTAAAAAGAAATGAGGTTAAGCGACAGTCTTTAGCTATAACTTCTCTAAGAAATAATAATAATTTCTGCGTCAAAAGAATACTTGGCATTGATGCCTGTGCAAATGAAGTAGGTTGTCGCCCGGAGGTTTTTGCGCAAGCATTTAGATATCTCAGGAATCATAGTTTAACACAGCACTATAAACCAATTATTGCGAATGATTTTGTACCACAACTTAAATGCACTTATCATGTCGGCGAGGATTTCTTAGATATTGTCGATGGCTTACGAGCAATAGATGAAGTTCTATATTTCCTACAATTTACTCAAGGAGATAGATTAGGGCATGCACTAGCGTTAGGTGTAGATGTAAAAGAATGGTACCAATTTAAAAAATATACATTAGTTTTACCGATGCAAGATATGTTGGATAATATTGTATGGCTGCTTTCAAAAATAAGAGAATATAACATTGAAAATGCTCAAAGTTTGGTATATGAACTAAAGAACACTTACAATAGACTTTTTAGTGAAATTTATGCTGATACTGACGTGGTAGATTATGAAATATATTATGATGCGTGGAAACTAAGAGGGGATAACCCGTATTGCTATTTATTTGATGATTTGGATGAAAAAAGCTTATCTTTGTGGGACAACTTTAACTTTAACAATGTCGATCAACAAATTAATTATATTAGAAAAAATAAATATGCCAGAGCTCTATATAATAAGTATCATTTCGATCCAGAAATAAAAAGAAAAGGAAATAAGCAATTAGAATTTAAAGTACCACTAAACTATGTAAATGTTGTTGAAAAAGTTCAAAAAGAACTAATGAAAATTATTTCTTATAAAGGAATAGCAATTGAATCAAATCCTTCATCAAATTACCTTATTGGAACATTTAAAAGATATGATAAGCACCCGATTATAAAATTTTTCAATTTGGGGTTAACCACTGATAGTAAGAAAATTAAGGAATGTCCTCAACTATTTGTCTCAATTAATACTGATGATCAGGGAGTATTTGACACATATTTAGAAAATGAATATGCTCTAATGGCAATTGCACTTGAGAAATCGAGAGATGGTGACGGAGAGCTGATATATAATCCATCAGTGATTTATGAGTGGCTTGATAAGATAAGACAGATGGGGTTACAGCAAACGTTTGCTCAAGAAACCAAAAATGTAATGGAGCAGTATGATGTTAAAGAGTGATGTAAATTAATTTGATTGATTTATTTATATCCAATGATTTCAAAGGTTAGTACTATCTTTAATTTGGATAAAATATTTTTCCGGATAAAATGGTATTTTAATTGGTAAAAGGATATGAATTATTAACTTACTTTATATAGAAGACTACAAAAATAGTGGCTAGGGAGAATTGTATAAAGATGAATAATAAAGAGTTCAATAAATGTATTTTTTGCGATACAGAGGTGGAAATCGAAAGGGGGGTAAGCGATACAATATATATTAATTGTAGAAACTGTGCGGGATATTATATAACACAATCGGCCTTAGAGGATTTACCTAATATCTTCAAAAGAGAATTAAAAGATAAAAAACATTTAATATCAGGTTATCTTAGAGAAATGTCGGACTTGGGTTTAAAAACTGAAGTAATTACCAATAGTAATTATAGAAACTTCGTAAATAATTCTAAAATACCCCATACTATTGGTGAAAAGTTAGATAAGCTACTTTTATATTTTTATAAAAAGACCGAGTTTCTGTATCAGGATATCGCATTTGATTTTAAACAACCGGCTATATCATATGCAAAAAATGAAATAGAACTCAAAAATATGGTTGGAGCACTTTCTTCATTAGACTACATAAAACTTACAAATCAATTTGAACCACTTACATTTATATTGACACTTCCAGGGTTTGAAAAAGCTGAATCTTTAGAAAAGCAGATAATAGCAAGTAAGCAAGGATTTGTTGCAATGTGGTTTAATGGCTTTATGAATAATATTTATAACGAATTTATATCAAAAGCAATTGAAGATACAGGATATAAGCCAATGATTATTTCGAACAAAGAACATAATGGGAAGATATGTGACAATATAATAGCTGAAATTCGGAAAAGTAGGTTTCTCATAGCCGATTTTACTGGGCAGAGGGGTGGAGTATATTTTGAATCCGGATTTGCACATGGATTAGGTATACCGGTTATTTGGACATGCCAAAGGGATTGGTTTGAAGGGGTTGTAGAAAAAAATGTAATTGCTGTTGTCGATGGCGAAGAAGAAGAAATGATAATTAAGGAGAAGAGCTTTCCACACTTTGATATTAGGCAGTATAATTTTATTGTTTGGGATAATGGTCATGATTTGTATGAAAAGCTAAAAAATAGGATATTAGCGACTATTGTATAACAACAACCTAAATTGAAAGTTATCTTTCAATTTAATATTAAAAAGAAGGGTACCAAGGTTAATTATAATTTAAGTCGTAGTAGGTGACTGTGTTGCAAAATAATATAAAGGCAATTTTGAAAAGAATAAAGAGAAATCAAATGAAAAAGAGATTGGCTAATGAGTCTAAAAAAAGTATATTCACCTTTAATGATTTTATAAACTTTACAGATGAAATAATTAATACAACAAATACATATCTTGATAAGCAGCGGAGTAAGTTTGATTTAGATACTGGGATTGTTGAAAGAATATCACCTGATACAGGTATGCTTATATATATATATTACCGTTGATTGAAGAAATTAAAAGTTTTTATAACAATGAACTATGTATTTCAGCAGCTATGTGTAAAGCTGCCTTTGATAATAATAGTAGTTACAAGGTAA
Organism: Bacillota bacterium; assembly: GCA_023390335.1. Taxonomy (GTDB): domain Bacteria; phylum Bacillota; class Clostridia; order Acetivibrionales; family DSM-1351; genus Ruminiclostridium. Next base: position 571,757 of record JAEWCZ010000066.1, read on the forward strand.
AAGCATATTATTGTGAAGGCGTTATTTTTAGACTGGAATCTGTTTGGGAATATCTTTTTATTATTTTGAGTGAATATCTTCATACAGAGCTAGTTGTTGGGTATGATATTAAGGAAGATTTAATGAATGCAAAATGCCATAACATACGGTTTAATAAAACTGCCGCAGGTATAAAACCGGAAGTGACTCCTGTTGAACCATCAAAAAAATTCAAATAATTGAAAGACTACAAAAGGAATTAAAAGTCTTTAAAATAGCTCAAAAAAATAAAAGTAATACTGTTTATAAGACGATTAAACAGAAATATTGCATTAGTGATAGAATTCAAGTTTTATTTGATTTATATAAGTCTTCAGCAGAAAACGAGATAGTAAATCTAAGAAATGAGATAATTCATAGAAGACCATTAGGGGTAAAATTTTCGATGGGTAAGCTAAGCATAGCTCCCGGGCAGGCTGTTTGTATTGACAATAAAGGTTGGTATGATATTAATAAATTACCTGAACTTATTGAAGAGAATCTCAAATCAGTAAGAATGGCAATTCAAATATTACGAATTAATCTTTCTAAATGATGTCCCCAACACTCTAAAAAATAAGGATAAGATCTTTTATGCCTGTAATACCAAATGTAATAAATGTCTAAAAACAAGTGTAATTGCTGATATGCATGTTGAAGAAATCAAAAAAAATAGTTCGTTGTCACTAATCTGTCCTTGGTGTAAATCAAAAGATATTAGTATTCATGAAAAAGAAACAGTTAATGAGAGATTTTATTTTTCAAACGTAGTTGATTATATGAAAATTCTTTCCAATCATTGGGATAGTAAGTAATTTAGGAATAAATAATGAGTATGAAGAATGTAAAACAAATATTTTTGGAGGGATATAAATGTTAGATATTGACGGCATATATTTTCATGGATATAAAAGTTTTAATTCCAAAGAGGGCGTTTCGATTGACCAACTAAAAAATATTAATTTAATTATTGGTAAAAATAATAGTGGTAAATCTAGCATAATAGATATAATTTGCTATTTATTTGATATACAAAAGTTTAGTGACAATCGAGGCAAAGTTGAAAGTATTGAATATTCTTTAAAACTTAATGAAAAAAATATAAGCTCTACTTTCGATAAGTATACAAGTGGTGGAGGTATTAATGAAAATCATTATAGTTATGGAGCGCGGTATATTGGAGACAGTTTAAGAGTTATTGTAGATATTGAAACTAATTCTTATGCAAATAGTAGGTATCATTGGAAAAATAAATATTCAAATAAGAATGATACAACTAAATTTGGTACCGCAAAGCAATATTGGGATACGTTGGCAGCACGAAATAGTGATTTATTAAGTGAATATTCTTTTAGAAGATTAAATGCCGAAAGAAACATTGTGCCAGAGATGGAAGAACAAGATATAGAACTGCATCCGGATGGAAGTGGTGCTAGCAATATGATTAGAAAATTTATAAACTTTAATGAATTAGATGAAAAAAAAGTTGAAGTTGAGTTGTTAAATGAATTGAATAAAATTATGTATCCGGATGCATTTTTTGAAAGTATTCGTGTACAACAAATAGAATCTAATGGTAAATTACTATGGGAGATATTTTTAGAAGAAAAAGAAGCCGGTAGATTTGCACTATCTCAATCTGGTAGTGGATTGAAAACAATTATATTAATTCTTATTAATATAATATTGATACCTGAGATAACTAAAAATAAGCTCATTTTCGCTTTTGAAGAAATTGAGAATAATTTACATCCAGCATTACAGCGTAGGGTATTTGATTATCTTTATTCATATTCAGAAAATAAAGAAGTTTGCATGTTTATAACTACACACTCGCACGTGGCAATTAATGCTTATAATAATAAACATAATGCTCAAATAATTCATGTTTGTAAAGAGAATAATACTTCTACTATTTCTATAGTAGATAATTATATAGATAAAATACATATATTAGATGATCTTGATGTTCGTGCTAGCGATTTATTTCAAGCAAATGGTATTATATGGGTTGAAGGACCATCTGATAGGGTTTATATAAATAAATGGATTTCTATTTTTGGTAATAACGAACTTATTGAAGGTAAGCATTATCAGTTTCTGTATTACGGAGGGAAATTACTATCACATTATTCAGCTCTATCAGATGAAGAAAGCAATTTAATTAGTATATTACTAACAAATAGAAATTCTATAATAGTAATAGATAGTGATAAGAGAAGCAAGAAATCTCACATTAATAGTACCAAAATAAGAATTCAAGAAGAATTTAAAGAAAGAAATTGCTTGTGTTGGATCACAAAAGGAAAAGAAATTGAAAATTATTTATGTAAGGATGCTATAGAGAAATTTTTTAATGTTAGCCTTGAAAAAGAATGTGGACAATACGAGTTATTTCCTGTATATATTAAAAAATTTGATGAAACATTTTCTAATCATAAAGTTGATTTTGCAAATCGAGTCTCTCTTTTTATAACAGATGAAAATTCTAAAAAAATATTAGATCTAAAACAATGGATAAATAAAATATGCTATGAAATAAATAAATGGAATAAGCTTAATGAAAGCATTTCTATAAAGTAATAATTTAAGGAATAGGGAGGTACATATTGGAATTTATAGAATGGTGTAATCATAATAATGGATTCGTTTCATTATTACTTTCGGCACTCACTTTATTTATAAGTATTTTGGCAGTTATGGTCTCATTACACACAGCTCGTTTACCATATAAGAAAAAAATACTTGTTGTGTGTGGAAGCTGTGTTTCGGAGGACGAAGTGGGGCTGCATATAACAGCAACAAATGTGGGAAATCGTGATATAAATGTGAAAACGATAGGTTTTTTGATTGGAAAAATAGTATACATCAACAAGAATACGATTTGTGAAAGCCAGGTGATACTAAAACAGGGTGAAACGACTTCTCAATATTTCCATATAGAGGAAATGAGAGAAGTAATCGAAAATAAAAAGATTAATACTTCAACTAAAGTATTTGCATTTGTTGAGGACAGCCAAGGAAAAAAATTTAAAAAGGCATTAGTAAGAGCTGGAAAGGTATAAGATGGATAATTTCGAAAGATGTGATTATTGTGGATTATTGTTGCAACATATTGGTATATTACAGAATGAATTAACGCAATCAGAACCTGAGACCGATAACAGATATGCAACTATATTGGAATTATTAAGAAGTTATTACTGGCTTATAAAGGCATTTTATAATAAAGTTTTAGTCCAATGCGATTGTGAATATAAGAATAGATTTTGTTCTATTTTGAAAGATTTGTTAGAACTATTTGATGAAAATGAAGTGAAGCTAGATGCAGATAAAATGAAGTGCGATATATGCCGAATTCTGCCATGTGAATTGTTTTCTCTTTTGGATGCGGCATGCAATATTTCTAATCAACAGGGCTTAGAATCAATGTATACAGAATTGCATTATCATGTGTTTATTTCATGGATATACGAAGAACTGATCGGACAATGTACTGACTGTGATGCGTTTGTGGATTATAGAGCATGTATAGAAAGTACCTGTAAATATCTTAACGATAAGAATATTCATCAGCTTCAGGAATTTGTTTATTATTGGAAGAAAGCGACAAACAATGATGAAATATGGGCATGTGTTGATGCATTAAACACGGGTGAAAACATAAAATCATCTGAGGTAAAGCTCGATAATCATGTAACAGTATATTTAGATTTCAATGTATATAATTTATATGAAAAAGACCCTAAAATTACAGAATTCCTTAAGCAAATGTCAAATCAAGAAGGAATTGATGTGATATATAGTGGTACTCATTTGGAAGAAGTAATGCGAATGGACAACGAAGAGTATGAGTCAAATAGAATACAGAGTATACAAGCACTTACACATGGGAAAATAGCTGTAGTAGGTGCAAACGGTAAAATAGTGATATGCCTAGAAGATATATCAGCAAGAATGAAACAAGTAGAACGATATCAGAGAATGAATCACTTTGCTGAAGAAAGAGAATGCATTGAGGCGGAAGCACGCGAACACTTATCACTTCATGAACATAATGATCAGCGAGATAAGGCGATAGGAGACTCTTCTATCCAAGAAATAATAGATAATGTGAAGGATGATACTGGAAGAAAAACAAATCCGGATTTGCCCGATGAGGATGACTTAAACATGATATTAAGATATGTTGGAATAGGAGATCAGAGTATTAAAGATTATAAAGACATGCTTAAGGGGGATGAAAAAGAATTTTATCAGGTCAGGACGGCGATTATTTCAATAGCAAAACTTCTGAATGTATTAGGTTTACATGGGGATAAAATTGCGAAAAAGAATGATGCGAATGCAAAGTATCCCATATATCACAAAAAAAGTTATAGAACTATTCGAAGTGGATATTACGATAATGATCATCTTTCTTTTGCTTCAAAATGTACATATTTTGTAACAACAGATACGACTTTAAATGAAAAAGCAAAGGAAATATACGGATTCCTGGGAATAGGAACAATTCCAGTTTTACTAGGTGAACTTATGGATATGCAAAATGATATATTAAAATTTATCTAGCAAGTATTATCAAAACAAATTCCATCTTTACTCGTGATATTAAAATGATATTAAATACTCAAAAAATTTTAGATATTAGATAAAATAATTGTATTCAATATAAACTATAGACTAAAAAGTAGCTCAAATATAATAGATTATAAATGGTAATATTGAGTGGGAGTAAACGCCGAGCGCTGCCAAAAGGCAGAAGAAGCGAAGGCGTTTATTGCGCAGCGCAAGGAGCAATGCGACCGGAGGGGAGCAGAGCGACTATGCAGCAAGCCGGGTACCTTTAGGGACGCCGAGCGCTGCCGGATAAATATAAATTTAATTTAAATTTAAGAATATAATGTAAAAGTGTGTATGATGGTCATTAAAAAAATGGACAATGTACACACTTTTTTGACATTGATTAGAAAAACCTTCGCTATGGAGAGCTGGCTGATAATAAACGGGGTTGGCTCATGGACGTGGTACGGTCTGGTAATAAGGATATTATAAAGGATCTCCGGAATCCTGATAAGCATGTTACTCCATATAAGCCATTAACCGCGCCGAAAAAATGCAACAAATAGAGATACCGTCTAGTGCCGTTCAAGTATTTTATTACAATAATTCATAAAATTCTTATTAACATTCTCATATGTATCAATATAATTAGCAGCAATGAATTCAATGAAATCATAAACTTCGTACCATATAAAATAATCAAATTTCTTTTTTTAAAATTTAATAGCTAAATCCCATTGTACAGGCAAAGTTTGAATAGGCAATTTAAATAAATCAAGCCATATTTTTTGACAAATACGAAAAAGTTTTTCATTATTATTTTCGCTAATATATATTGTACTACCCACTAAATCAAGATTATTAAAATAATATAAGCTTACAGCGTTCCATAAACCATACATTAGGTCAGAATCAATTGATTCCTTTTGAACTAAGCTTTTAACAGATTTATAATTTGTTCGTTCCGAAAACAACATAATACACCTCATTTAATTCCAGCGATATAGTTACTTAACATTATAGTACAATATATTTTAGCAGAATTTCAATACACTGTTGAAGGAAATTTCCCTTTTGTGTAGAAATATGGAAATAAGAGGGAGGGTGTACAATGAGTGAAGTTAATGACTATATGTTCTTTAAGAGCGTAATCAACCGTGAAGATAAATATCTATACGGGGTTTGCAAACTTATTGACGAATTAATTGACGTCGGAGATATACAATACATATACCCTAAAAATTGGGTGAATCCAAGTAAAGACTTTCAACTTATTATGATAACTGAAAATAAAATTTATATAGGAAATATAATTTCGGGTATCATTTATTTGAGTAGCTATAGTAAAACCCAGATAAGAACAATAGTAATATCAAGGGTAACAGAGTATCATTACCAATTGAATATTTGCTTTGATGATAAAAATAACTTGGAATTATCAAATATAGATGATGCTAACGGAAATTGGCAAGGCTCATACTTGGAGTATATAAAAGACATATTTAAATTATTGAATAAACCTTAGGACTACTATGTTAGATAATGTTTTAGTATAGATAAAGGAGAGTGATTAAAATAGCAAAGTTAAGCACTATTTTGAGAGATATGAAAGGGATACCCGATAAGGAAACAACGGAATTAGCTACATGCCTCTTTTGCGGTAATTCAATAACCAAAGGAGGATGTTGGGCTGGCATGACATACCATATTGGTGTATGTTATGAATGTAGTGAGTTTTTAACTGATTTATTGATTGATACATTGGAAGACACAAGCGACTTTGCGAACCTAGAAAAAGATAAGCGACTTGAAATATTAAACAGTATTTGTGAAAAGAGATTCATAAAGAAAGAAAAAAATAAAGAAGAAATGGCAAAAAGGAATGCTGAGAGGATGGAAAAAACAATGAAGACTATTTTAGAACTAAAGAATTATGCTGATATGGGTACTATTGACTTTTTTGAGTTAACATTTACGAAAGAAGAATTAGTGGGTAGACTTTCAGATAATAACGGCTTTTCTACTAAGATTCAAAATGAAATTGATTTAAATAGAGGAAAAGGTTAAAAATATTATATATAGTGAAGAACATGAATATCCACTTAAGATTAGATACTTTGGAGTACCTGATTTTGATTATTGTCTATTTAGAGTTTGTGTTATAGCAAAAATAGATAATAATGGAACTACATATATGTTTGCAGAAAATAGTGAAATACTAAGATCACTAAATATATACGAGAGTCGAATAAAAGAAATGTAATAGTTCTATAGTCGTTTTACGTGGTTCTATTTCGGTTATATTAATTTACTTTTAAGCTATTTTTAGATATATAATTAAAATAATAAATGTATAAAAAACGCTTAAAATTATCATTTATAATATTGTGATTAAGTTAACAGTGGAGTGGGAATAAACGCCGAGCGCTGCCGGTTAAATATACTTAACAATATAAGAAGATAATAAAAAGTGTGTATGATGGTCACTTGAAAAACAGGGCAACGTACACACTTTTTTGTGCTTTTAATTATAAAAACGTATGGAAACAAACATTTCAGATTGGTGACTGAATAATACAAATTGTGTAGATACGGGGTGAGCAGATGCAGTTAACAGGGCAGGTTTTCTATGAATACGATTAATAAGGCTCATTGTGAGAGTTGGTAATTATTGCTATAATATACTTGTTTAGATTTTTTTGCTATAGGAGGTTGAGATGCAAGAAGAGATTTATATAACAAGTCATGTTGAGGCTATTAAGCAAAGGGCTTTATTTTTGAAAAAGAAGGGTTTCTCACTAATAGAGGTAAGTGAATTTATAATGAAATTTTCTTGCGAAAAATGTTGTTTGATAGAAATTTACTACGGAAGATATACTGATAACCCTAATGTATTTATTAGGTTTGAAAATAAAGGTGAAATACCTGAACAATACGGTGTTGAGTGGTTAAGAACTCTGGAAAGATTTCAATCGGAAGAAAAATTTCAAAAAAACAATAATAAAGTTGATAAGTTAATAGCCATTTTTTCTCTTTTAGACTACCTTGAACAAAATTTCGATAATGTAACAGATATTGAGTATTGTAGAGTTGCAAATCAAAAGATAGAGGAAAACTTTCAAATGGGTTTATGGGATATTTGGTTTACTGAGGTTTAATTGCTAAGAACAAGTTCTATTCTCTTACTGATCAAAAAGAAGGTAAAGAATTGGATAGTATACAGGAGGATTGATGTCGGAGATGTTCAATACATGTATCCTCAAAATTGGGTGAATCCATGTAAAGACTTTCAACTTCTTAGGATAACTGAAAATAAAATTTGTTCACCAAACGCCTTTTAAAGCATGTTTGATATAATATTGGCAATTTCTTCAGCTGTGCTATTTTAATTTCGAAATCAATAAATGTATGTCAACAGTGAAAAAAATACATATGAATATACATAATTAATCTGGAGGTTTGATTAATATTGGGGTTATAAGTAATGGAATTAAATATTGATTGTTAAAACCATGGGATAAATTGAATACAGAAGCGTCATCAATTGAAATTGAACTTTATAAAGAAATAGGGACTTATCACATTTTGTATGGGAAAAAGGTTAAAGCAATAGGCAGACGTTATGACTGTGATGATATTCTGTTCCAAGTGCATGATGCGGAATTTAAATTTGCTGTTGTGCATTTAACTTATTCGAGAAAAAGAGAAGAAAATCCGAATTTTCCAAGTACTAAGATTTATATGGACTTAAATGATTGGATTACAAGATGTATGAAACCAGATAATGAAGTATATATGTGAACAGAAGGGTGATTGCATGCCATGTGTAGCTGAGTTTGGAATAATTGATACCTTTGAAGAGGATAAAGATTATTCAGACTATGAGCCAGAGAAATACAACTGTATATCAGTTGATGATGATTTTTTAAACGATTGGTGGAATGGCTTGATGTTACTCAAGACCTATCATCGTTCTTACTGTAGACCAGAATTAGCACTAGCAAGATGTGGTGTTACCCTTATACCTCCATCATCACTTGAGCAGTTTTACAGCATTGTGGAAACTGACAAGCGCTCTAAATCTTCACGGCAGTTGATTGAGTTAATGGTGTTGATAAGGAAGGCTGTAGAGGATGGCAAATGGATGATACATTATGGGGTTTGATCTATATGAAGGTGGTTATATGGAATATATTAATGTTGCATATACAAAAGAATACTTAGAATATAGAAAACAATTTGATTATATATTTGTTGATAAATATAAGAGTGAGGATGATGAAGTCAAGAACTTATCCGATGGCAAACACACATTGGTAACTTCCTACTATAATGATGAAAGTCATGAGGTTCTTCAATATAATGTAAGTACATCGAAAACAAGAGTGCTTGACAGTAGTGGTGCTACAGTAGCTGAAGTAAGAAATATAAGTTATTCGGTTGACTTCTTCTCAGAGGTTGAGCATTCGAATGGAAAAAGGTACCTGCTTTTTTCAATAGACTTGTACGGTTACAGTATTATGGATTTGTCAAATTACAAAGTGTATCATTACATACCAGAGGAAAGCTTTAAAAATAGCAATGAAACATTCATCTGGACTGATGTTATATATTGTAGTAAAAATAATATTCTTGCAGTGGAGGGTTGCTTTTGGGCATGTCCCTCAAGCGTAGAGTTCTATGAATTTGCAAAGCCTGAAGAATTTCCATTGAAGCGGATTTGTACTTCTTATGAAATGGCAGATGAATTAGATATAGATTCAGATGTTACACCCCTCCGATGGAATGATGATGGAAGGATTGTGATTGAGTGCTATGAGGATAAAGGCACAGTAAAAGTGGAGAAAATATTTGATATTGTATGTTGGAAGATTAAAAGTTAAATATAAAATCAATTTTTTTTAGTTGGTGAGGAATATATATATGGCAAGTTTTATTTTGTAAGTATGGAGAAAGGCTTTCAAATACATTAGTTCCTAATGATATTGAGTTTTGGGTTTACTCTGATAAAGAGTGGGACAAGATTTTAGAGAAAGATGTATATAATTCATGGGAAATTCCTGAGCCGAAATTAGAAGTGTGGAGATGTCCAATATGTGAGAGGGTATATATATTTGAAAATAATATCTTGATTAGAACTTACGCTTTAGAAAGTGAATTATTAGTGTAAATTACTATTACATGCTATTTCTGATATATTTGACTTTTATGAATATGCAAGTGTTGAAGGTATCAGCGAACTGACTGGGTGGCCGCATCATGAGAAGGAGTTTAAAGGTAATAAAAGTTAAAGGAGTACCCTAATGTACTATATTTCTAAAGAAGATATGTATAAAATTTGTCCGATCTTTGACGGTTGGAACAAAACAATGATATGGTCGTGTTTACAAGGGTATATGGGGAACGCTTGGACTGATGATATTCAAAATCCAAAATCAGCACAGATTATAATAGGTGATTTCTGCTTTTTTGCAGGTACCCCCAATTTAGATTTGGTAAAAAACATTCCAAATTATTATACTACACCGTGTATTCTAATGGTTCCCGGCAGTAATGAATGGGGAAGCCTTATTGAGCGGGAGTATAAGGATAATTGTCATAAATTTATGCGGTACTCATTCAAAAAGGAATCTGACATATTTGATGTAGAAAAATTAAAGACGTACAGTAATAGCCTCTCGGAGGAATATAACATTCAAAAAATAGACGAGGAACAATTTAATAATGTAAAGAGGGAACAATGGTCAAAGGACTTATGTTCTCAATTTTCAAGTTATGAGCATTATGACAGGTTGGGACATGGTTTTGTTGTAATCCATAATTCGAATATGGTTTGCGGTGCGTCCTCTTATACGGTATATGATAAGGGAATTGAAATTGAAATAGATACAAAAGAGGAATATCGTAGGAAGGGACTTGCTCTTGCATGTGCTTCGAAACTAATTCTAGAATGTTTGGACAATGGCATTTATCCGAGTTGGGATTCTGCGAATAGAGCGTCGGCAGCATTGGCATTAAAATTAGGATATCATTTTGAAAGTGAATATGTTACCTACTCAGTAAAAAATGTAAACCTAGATAGAGGAACATGATTTATAGAAAAGCAGAAAATAAGGAATATCTAATTCAACATTTTTCCACCATTCGAAACGGAACGCCTAATTCTTAGAGAATTTGCACTTGATGATATAGATGCTAATTATCTGACCCAAAAGTTACTTTGCCTTCCGTGTTCCTGACAGCACAGATTGTAAACATATCAGGCAATGTTTTATTGTTGACACGAAGAATAATAAGGATATAATGGTATTAACTGGCTTGATTTGTGGTGTGGCATCTTGCTTTCTCATCTGATATTAAGAATAAACTCTACAAGCTTTTATTATTTCAAATACATAAAAGATCAGGAGGTCAATAATAGAAAACATGCCAATCAGGGTTATGTTTAACATTTTCCATTTATCAAAATTACATCTATCATTCATACAACCGGCTGCTGCAATAGGTACTATTATTGGAGCAGTATTTATTTTTATCGGAAAATCAACTAATACATTTGAATTGAATTTGAGCAGGATTATTTTTACATTTAGCATTGCTTATCTTTGTGCTTATATTCGTAAAATGCTACAGGCACAATTCAGCTCAACATAGAGCCGTGGTTATAGAATCCTAAGGAGACAGTTAGGAAAATAGCGTTGTAGAAAAAAATAACTAATCCACAACGTCTATATTGATTATATAAAATAAAAAAAGAAAGGAAAAGTATAATGAATTTCCTTAGGTGTTCATTATACAAGATAAATTAATGGAAGAAATTAAAATTAAAGTAAAGACTTTTCTTAATCGTTTTTTTAGAAAGCATGAAATAGGTGATAATGATGACATATTTGCTCTTGGCTTTGTAAACTCTCTTTTTGCGATGCAATTAGTAATGTTTTTGGAAAAGGAATTTGGGTTAAGAGTGGAAAACAAAGATCTTGATATAAATAATTTCAGGTCTATCCAGGCTATTGCCGATTTTGTCAGCAGTAAGCAAAATGGCTGTTATAAAGGATAGGAGTAGATGAAGTATGGCATATGTTCCCTCAAGTATGTGTATTGATGCAAGTGGATATTTACAAAAATTTCTCATATGCAGGAAATGACCCAAAGGCTTATTACCTCGGATTCCATAAGCTGTAAAACTGCATCTGATTTTGGTGTACTGATATGAGTATTTCAGAGTTTAAACTACTATTGCAAATGCAAGATAAATCATATAAGGAAGGTTAAATATAAATGGTTAATGGTAATATTAAATTCATTTATCCACTGACACCGATGCAGGAAGGGATACTGTATCATAGTCTAGTGGATAAACAGTCTACAAGCTATATCTTTCAAACCAGATTTCGTATGTCAGGAGAGCTTGATATAGAAAAGGTAAAAGAGAGCTTATCATTATTAACAGAGAAATATGATATATTGCGCACAATGTTTTCCTACAAAAAAATAAGCAAACCGTGTCAGGTTGTACTGCATGAGAGGAAAATCGAATGCAATGTTATTAAACTTTCGAAAATGAATGAACAAGAAAAAGAAATTAAAAAAATTCAACAGTCGGATATTCAACGAGGATTTGATTTGGAAAAAGATAGCCTGCTTCGCATGACAATTCTGTGTAAGTCGGAAGAAGAGCATGTTTTTTTATGGAGTTCACACCATATCATAATGGATGGCTGGTGTTTATCCATGTTGTTCCGAGATTTCATGCAGTATTACGAAGCACTGGTAGACGGAAAAGAACTGTCTTCTATGAAGGAAAGAGTGAGGGAAGAGCAAAAAGGCATTGCATCTTACGGAGAGTATATCCACTGGCTTGAAAAGCAGGATAAGGAAGAAGGACTTTCTTACTGGGAGGGCCTGCTTGAAGATTACGATGAAGCTTCTGACATACCGCCTCTGGGGCAAAGTGGAAATACAAAAGAGCGGGTTGGAGAAGAATCATATACTATAAGTAAACAATTGACCGAACAATTGCAAAAGATTTGCGGTTCGATGAATGTAACAATGAGTACCATAGTAGAAACGGTATGGGGCATTTTACTGCAAAAATATAACACAAATACCGATGTCGTATTCGGCAAAGTGGTATCAGGAAGAAATGCTAATATACAAGGAATTGAGCAGGCAGTTGGACTGTTTATCAATACGATACCAACCAGAGTTAAATGCGAAGAAAGCACAACAGCAAAAGATTTACTGGAACAAATGCAGCGACAGTCAATAGAGAGTATGAAATATGACTATTGTCCCCTGGCAGAAGTACAAAGTAAAAGTGCGATGGGCAGTAATTTGATTAAGACATTGTTTGTGTTTCAGAACTATTATATAGATGAATCAATTAACAAAGGGATAAGTGGATTTAAGATCGATGTGGAGAGCTTCAGAGAGCAGACAAACTATGGTATTTCCGTTAGTGCGTTTATGCGTGAGTCGTTAATGCTTAAAATTATGTATGATACTCGCAAATATGCTGTTGGGGAAATCCAGACATTACTGGGAAGAATGGAACTGCTTTTACAACAAATTGTTGCGAAACCAGAGAAAAAGATATGCGAACTGAGTGTAGTAGATGAAGAAGAAAAGAGACTTGTAATAGAGGCCTTCAATGATACGGCAGAGGAATATCCAAGTGACAAAACGGTGGTGGAACTGTTCGAAGAGCAGGTAAGCAAAACACCGAATAACATTGCTGTAGTATATGAAGAAGAAGAGATATCATATGCGGAGCTGAACTCAAAAGCGAACCAGCTAGCATATAAACTAAGAGAACTTGGTGTAAAGCCGGATGATAAAGTAGCAATAATAACTCAAAGAAGCATAGAGATGATCATTGGAATTTTAGGGATCATCAAGGCGGGCGGAGCATATGTACCAATGGATACTGGCTATCCCGGAGAACGGATTAAATATATGCTTGAAGATTGCCAGCCCAAGGCGATCCTTTTGGGGAAAGCAGAACTGCAGATAGAAACAAATATTCCGGTGATAGACCTTTTTGACAGTGAAGTTTATACAGGGGAGATCGAAAATCCTGAGCATGTGAATATGCCCAATGACCTTATTTATATTATTTACACCTCCGGGACAACAGGTAAGCCAAAGGGGGTTATGATTGAAAATATAAGTGTGGTGCGACTTGTTAAAAATATGAACTATATAGAACTAAATCAAGATACTGTTATTTTGCAAACTGGTGCAATCTCATTTGATGCATCTACTTTTGAAGTATGGGGTGCAGTGCTAAATGGTGGAAAGTTATGTCTTGTAGATAATTCAGTGATCATAAATCCAAGACTATTTAAAGAAACAATTAATGCTTATAAGATTAATACTATATTTATAACAACTGCTTTATATAATCAGTTGTTGAATTTTGATAATAAAATATTTAATTCTCTTACTTATTTATTGTTTGGAGGAGAGAAAACATCTGGGAAGCATGTTGGAATGATGATGAATAGTGACAGCAGGGTCAATTTATCTAATGTTTATGGTCCAACTGAAAGTACAACATTTACAACATATTACCCAATCGATAAATACAATTTAAGTAATAATATACCAATAGGAAGACCCATAAGCAACACTCAAACATATATAATGAACGGTAATGAGCTTTGCGGTATCGGAATGCCCGGAGAACTATGCATTGCAGGAGTGGGCTTGGCCCGAGGATACCTGAACCTGCAGGAATTGACAGCGGAGAAGTTTGTCAAAAATCCATTTGGTAAAGGTAGAATGTACCGTACCGGGGATCTGGCAAGATGGCTGCCGGACAGCAACATCGAGTACCTGGGCAGGATGGACGAGCAGGTAAAGATCCGCGGCTTCCGGATAGAGTTGGGTGAAATCGAAAGCGTCCTGCGCAAACAAACCGGTGTCATGGATACGGCAGTGGTGGTCAAGGAGAGAAGTGGAGACAAGAGTATCTGTGCCTATATAGTATCGGATCAGGAAATCCAAGCAGCCGACATCAAAGACAGCCTTAGAAAAGAACTGCCTGAATATATGGTACCCGCATATATCCTGCAGATCGAAAACATTCCGGTTACACGGAACGGGAAGCTTGACAAACGTGCCCTGCCAGAACCGGAAGCAGCAAGCGGGCGGGAATATATTGCACCGCGAAACAAGACTGAAGAAACCCTTGCAGGCATCTTTGAAGAAATACTGGGCGTTACCCCGGTGGGGATTGAAGACAACTTCTTTGAAATGGGCGGTCATTCCCTGCGTGCCACCCGGGTTGTCAACCAAATCGAAGCCAAGACTGGTGCCCGCTTGCTATTAGAGGCCATATTTACTGCTCCTACCGTCAGGCTTCTTGCCAAAGAAGTGGAAGAATCGAAATCAAAGGAATATATTCCAATCCCACAGGCGGAGGAAAAAGAAATCTACCCCATGTCGTCGGCACAAAAGAGATTGTACCTGATCAACCAGAAGGACTATGAGGGCATAACCTACAATATACCGGTGGGACTGGAAATCCAGGGAAGATTTGATTTTAATAGGATGAAGTCCGCACTTGAGCAACTAACTGCACGCCACGAGGCTTTACGCACTAGCTTTCATAGTGAGAATGGAGAAGCCGTACAGAAAATCGACAAAGAAGTCAGGATTGAATTGGAGTATGAAGAATGGACGGATAGAAAGGAAGAAAACCTACTGTCCGGTTTCGTGCGTCCGTTTGACCTCGGAAAGGCACCTCTGATGCGGGTGAAAGCAGTAAAAACAGGAGTGGACAAAACAATCCTCATGTTCGATATGCACCATATCATCTCCGACGGTATGTCCATAAGTATTCTGACAAAAGAATTGTCCATGCTCTACAACGGAGAGCAATTAAAACCGCTGCGTGTCCAGTACAAGGATTACAGCGAGTGGATGCGGACAAGAGACCTATCGGAGCAGAAAAAATACTGGCAGGGTGTATTCAAAGAACCAGCGCCAGTGCTGGAACTGCCGCTGGACCACTCAAGGCCTCAGACACAGAGCTATGCGGGCAGCAGCATCAACGGAATGCTGACGGCTAAACAGAAGAAAGCGGTGGATAAACTGTGCCGAAAGACAGGGGCTACCGCATATATGGTATTGCTTTCTGCGATGATGATACTGCTTGGTAAATATAGCCGTCAGGAAGATGTTGTTGTCGGCAGTCCCATTTCGGGAAGAACTCATAAAGATACAGAAGATATGATGGGCATGTTTGTGAATACACTGGCAATGAGGGGATATCCCAAAGGAGACAAAAAATATCTGGATTTTCTCAAGGAAGTTAGGGAAAGTGCCCTGAAAGCCTATGAAAACCAAGAATACCCGTTTGAGGAACTTGTGGAATCAGTGGAGATACAACGGGACCTTTCCAGAAACCCGCTTTTTGATGTCATGTTTGTCCTGCAGAACAACGAACAGGTAAACTTCGAAATGAAGGGTTTGGAGATGGCAAGCATAGACTGTGAACACACTATCGCCAAATTCGACCTCACCTTAAATATGAGTGAAACAGAAGATGGCTATGCAATGAATTGGGAATACTGTACCGACCTGTTCAAACAGGGAAGTGTGAAACGAATGATGAAGCACTTCAGCCATCTGGTAGACGAACTGACGGCAAATCCGGAGGGGAAGATCGGTGAACTGAGTGTGCTGGATGAAGAAGAAAAGAGACTGGTCATTGAGACCTTCAACGACACAGCCGCAGAATATCCGAGCGGCAAAACGGTGGTGGAACTTTTCGAAGAGCAGGTAAGCAAAACCCCGGACAATATTGCGGTCGTATTTGAAGAAGAAAAAATGACCTATAGAGAGCTGAATGAAAAAGCAAACCAACTGGTATACAAACTTCGAAAGCTTGGCGTTAAACCGGACGACAAGGTGGCTATCCTGACCCAAAGAAGCATCGAGATGATTATTGGTATATATGGGATCATCAAAGCAGGCGGAGCCTATGTACCGATAGACCCGGACTGTCCGGAGGAGCGTATAAGGTATATGCTGGAAGACTGTAGGCCCAAAACGATCCTTTTGGGGAAAGTAGAACTGCCTGTAGAAACAAATATTCAGGTGATAGACCTATTTGACAAGGCGATTTATACAGGGGAGATTGAAAATCCTGAGCATGTGAATACCCCAAATGATCTTATATATATAATTTACACATCAGGAACGACCGGAAGGCCAAAAGGCGTTATGATTGAGCATGATGGTATAGTTAATTTCCGACAGTATTTTATTTATTCCCATGATATAAGCCAAAATGATATTGCATTGCAATTTGCAAGTTTAGCATTTGATGCAACCGTGTATGAAATGACAATGAGTTTGTTGATTGGTGCGGGGCTATGTTTGTGCCCGGTAGACGTCCTAAAAGACACGAAACTATTTCAAGAATATATAACCAAGCACAATGTCACCATTGCTATTTTACCACCTCAGTATTTAGCGCAAGTAGATATTCAACATTTCCGTGCTATCATTACCGGAGGTTCGGAAACCAATCAGGAACTGGTACGCATAAACAGTAAACATATGAGGTATTCCAATGATTACGGACCCACCGAGGCAACGGTTTGTGCGACGCACTGGGCATGTAACCCCGGAGAGCAAGTACCGAAGAGAGTACCGATCGGAAAACCGATAGTAAACAAACAGGTTTATATTATGAACGGTAACAAACTTTGTGGTATAGGAATGCCAGGAGAACTATGTATTGCAGGAGTAGGTCTGGCTCGGGGATACCTGAACCTGCCAGAATTGACAGCAGAGAAGTTTGTCGAAAATCCATTCGGCAAAGGTAGAATGTACCGAAGCGGCGACTTGGCAAGATGGCTTCCGGATGGGAATATAGAGTTTCTTGGAAGAATCGATCAACAGGTAAAAATAAGAGGCTTCCGAATTGAACCCGGTGAAATAGAAACACAGCTTTTGAAGCACCAGCTGATCAAAGAGGCTGTAGTGGTCGCAAAAGAAGATAGCGACGGTGGTAAGTACCTGTGTGCATATTATGTGTCTGAAACTGAATTGATGCTGGAAGAGTTAAGAGGTCATTTATCCGGTGAACTGCCGGACTATATGGTACCGTCATATTTCATACAGCTTGATAATATACCACTTACGAACAATGGTAAAATTGACAAGAAGGCATTACCTGAACCTGACGGTAATATAAGTACAGGCATTCCTTATATTGCTCCCACAAATGAAGTTGAAGAAAAGATGGTAACAATATGGCAGGAGATCCTTGGAGTTGAGAAGGTTGGTATAAATGATAACTTCTTTGAACTTGGAGGACATTCATTAAAGGCTACACTGCTTGTATCAAAGATACACAAAGAGTTTAACGCAGAAATACCTTTGAGAGAGATTTTTAAACTGCATACAGTAAAAGGACTTGCTTCATATATAAAAAGCACGGATGAAAGTATATATTCATCAATAATTCCTGTAGGAGAAAAAGAGTACTATCCTGTATCTGCAGCACAAAAGAGACTTTATATATTGGATCAAATTGAGGGAGCGGGTAAAAACTACAATATGCCCTTTACTATAATAATGGAGGGCAAACTGGATACAAATAGATTGGAGGATGCTTTCAGAGCTCTTATAAGGAGGCATGAAACTCTACGTACATCATTTGAAATGGTAGATGGTAAACCGGTACAAAAGATACACAGAGAAGTAGAATTCAAAGTAGACTATTTTGAGTCAAGTGAGGATAATGCAAATGAAATAGTAAAAGTATTTATCCGTCCATTCGATTTGAGCAAGGCACCATTCCTGCGGGTAGGGCTTATTAGAATTGGATATGACAGGCATATGTTGATGTTCGACATGCACCATATAATATCAGATGCCATATCAATAAACATACTTGTAAGGGAGTTTCCTCAGTTATATAAAGGGCAGGAACTGACAGAACTCAAGATACAATACAAGGACTTTTCACAATGGCAAAATGAGCTATTCAGGACTGGAGGCATAAAGAAACAGGAAGAATACTGGTTGCATAGGTTCGAGGGTGATGTACCTGTTTTGAATATGCCTACAGATTATCAAAGACCACCAGTGCAAAGCTTTGAAGGAGATAGAATAGCCTTCGAAGCGGGAGAAGAAATATCACAGAAACTAAACAGCCTTGCAAAAAAAACAGGTACGACGATGTACATGGTGCTGCTTGCAGCATATAACGCTCTGCTATACAGGTATACAGGGCAGGAAGATATAGTAGTAGGTTCACCTATAGCTGGAAGGCCCCATGCGGACTTGCAGGATATGATAGGCATGTTTGTAAACACACTTGCCATGAGAAACTATCCTACAGGTGAAAAGACCTTCAATGAATTCTTGTCAGAAGTAAAGGAAAACTGTTTGAAGGCATATGAAAATCAAGATTACCAGTTTGAAGAACTGGTTGACAAGCTTAACATAAAAAGGGATATGAGCAGAAACCCTTTATTTGATATTATGTTTGTACTTCAAAATGCAAGTAGTACGGATATACAGATTAAAGGCTTGAAGTTCATACCTCAAACAGTTGAAAACAGGACCTCAAAATTTGATATTACATTGAATGCTTCAGAACGGCATGGAAAGATTGTTTTCGAAGTTGAATATTGTACAAGATTGTTTAGGAAAGGAACAATAGAAAGGTTTTCAAAGCATTTCATAAATATCCTGAAACACATTGCTGTTGACAATAATACCAAGCTCTCAGAGTTGAATATTATAACTGACGAAGAAAAAGAAGAGATATTGTATAGATTTAATAATACAAAGGCTGACTACCCTAAAAATAAGACTCTACATGAAATATTTGAAGAACAAGTGGAAAAGACCCCTGATAATATAGCAGTAGTGTTTGAAAAAAGTGAGTTTACATATAGGGAGTTAAATGATAGGGCAAATAGTCTTGCCTGGGTACTCAGGGAAAAAGGAGTACAACCTGATACGGTAGTTGGAATAATGGTAGAGCGATCATTAGAAATGATAATAGGCATAATAGGTATACTAAAGGCTGGGGGTGCCTACCTTCCTATAGATCCTCGATACCCTCAGGAAAGAATAAAGTTTATGCTTAAAGACAGTGGAACAGGTATATTGGTAACATGTAATCATCTAATAGCTAAAACAGATTTTGCCGGGTATATAGTAAACCTCAACGATATCAACATATCTGCCGGAAATACTTTAAATCCTGACAAAACATGTACTTCTGAGCACCTTGCCTATGTAATATATACATCCGGGTCAACGGGAGAGCCAAAAGGTGTTATGGTGGAACACCGAAGTGTGATCAGGCTTGTTAAAAACACCAATTATATAGATTTTGAAGAAAATGATAGTATACTACAGACGGGTGCAATGACATTTGATGCCACAACATTTGAACTTTGGGGTGCACTGTTAAATGGATTAAAGCTTTATATAGTTGCTGAGAATATTATTCTGGATCCTTTAAATCTTAGCGCTGCCATAAAAAAATACAATATAAGCACTATGTGGCTTACTTCACCGCTTTTTAACCAGCTTTCCACACAAAAGCCAGATATATTCGTGAGCCTGAAAAAACTGCTGGTTGGAGGAGATAAACTGTCACCAGCTCATATAAATACTGTAAGAAACGTATGTCCGGGGCTTATTATAACAAATGGGTATGGGCCTACAGAGAATACTACATTTTCGGTATGTTTCAAAATAGATAAAGATTATGAGCAAAACATACCAATAGGGATACCCATAAACAACTCAACAGCATATATACTGGATAAGTATGATAATTTACAGCCCATAGGGATTAGTGGCGAATTATGTGTTGGTGGAGACGGGCTTGCAAGGGGATACCTTAACAGTCATGAGCTTACAGAAAAGAAATTTGTGACTAATCCATTTATGCCCGGTGAAAGAATATACCGTACCGGAGACCTTGCACGCTGGCTTCCTGATGGCAATATAGAATTTCTTGGACGTATGGATAATCAGGTTAAAATAAGAGGCTTTAGAATAGAACCGGGTGAAATAGAAGCTCAGCTTCTTAGAAATCCCTCAATAAAGGAAGTAGTGGTATTGGAGAACAAGAACGAAAATGGGGATGGGAGCCTGTGTGCATATGTGGTAACTCAGGACGGATGTCATATGGAAGATATAAAAGGGAGGTTAAGAAAAAGCCTACCTGACTATATGATACCTTCACATTTTGTAGAAATTGAAGAAATCCCGCTTACGTCAAATGGAAAAATAAATAAAAATATGCTTCCCAAACCATCTGATAGCGTTAATACCGAAGTAGAGTACATAGCTCCAAAAACAGATTACGAAAGAATTATTGCTGATATTTGGCGAGAGGTTTTAAACCGGGAGCAAATAGGAATTACGGATAATTTTTTTGATATAGGAGGCAACTCATTATCTATCATAAGATTAAGCAGCCTCATAAATCAGAAGCTTAAGGGAGAATTTACAGGCGAAATATCTACTACGACCCTTTTTCAGTACCCAACAATAAGTTCGCTAATAAATTATTTAAATAATGGGCAGAAAGATGTAGAAGCTTTAAATATAAGTAAGAACAGCACAGTCATAAACAAAGACATAGCGGTTATTGGCTTATCGGGAAGGTTTCCTGGAGCCAATAATATTAATGAATTCTGGGAAAATTTAAAGAATGGAATAGAATCTATAACTTATTTTACAGATGATGAACTAAGAGAAGAGGGAATAGAAGATGACTTGCTTAACAACCCTGATTATATTAAAGCTAAGGGAATTATAAAGGATCCTGAGTACTTTGATGCTGCTTTTTTTGATTACTCACCAGGTGATGCAAAGCTTCTGGATCCTCAAATTCGAATATTCCATGAATGCGTATGGGAGGCACTGGAAAACGCTGGATATGATCCTTACTCGTATGGGGGCTCAATAGGACTTTTTGCAGGGGCATCAAATAATACAGTATGGCAAACATTAGTGTCTACGTATGTTAATCAAAGTAATACATCTTATTTATTTAGTAATAACCAATTAGCTGATAAAGATTTCCTGACTACGCGAATATCATACAAGCTTAATTTAAGAGGCCCGAGCCTATTGGTACAGACCGCATGTTCAACGTCCTTAGTAGCAGTAAATGTAGCATACCAGAAATTATTAGAAGGAGAATGCGATATAGCTTTGGCTGGAGGAGTATCGGTCACTCTTCCTCATAAAAACGGATACTTATATCAAGAAGGAATGATAATGTCAAGGGATGGTCACTGCCGATCCTTTGATGCAGAAGCCAGTGGGGCTGTTTCTGGGGAAGGTGCCGGAGTTGTTGTTTTAAAGCGAATGGAAGATGCGTTAAAAGACGGAGATCACATCTGGGCGGTAATAAAAGGGAGTAGAATCAATAATGATGGAGCTGGTAAAGTAGGGTATACTGCACCAAGCGTTGAGGGGCAGGCCCAAGTTATAAGAGAGGCTTGTCATTTTGCTGAAGTAAGTACTGAGACTATCAGTTATATAGAGGCTCACGGTACAGCAACTGCTTTAGGGGATCCAATAGAGATTGAGGCACTCAAAAAGGCATTTAACACTACCAAGAGGAATTACTGTGCAATTGGTTCAGTAAAAACTAATTGTGGACATCTGGATGCTGCCGCAGGTGTTACCGGTTTAATTAAAGCTATACTATCATTATATAATAAACAAATTCCTCCAAGTCTGCATTATAAAAGTCCTAATCCTAAGATTGATTTCAAAAATAGCCCCTTTTATGTAAACGAGTCATTGTGCGACTGGGTAGGAAAAGAATATCCTTTACGTGCAGGGGTCAGTTCATTTGGAATCGGGGGAACAAATGCACATGTTGTCTTGGAAGAATCACCTATAACTGAGATTACACAAGCTTCTCCAGGGTGGTATATGTTGCCTTTGTCAGCTAAAACTCCAGGTGCCCTTGACCAGTTGTCAAAGAATTTTGCTGAGTATATGCAACATAACCCGGAGGTAAACCTTTCGGATCTCTCATATACAATGCAGGTAGGAAGGGCTCAGTTAAAGTATAGAAGAGTGGTGGTATTCCAGGATTTAAAGGATGCTGTTAATCAACTAAATAAAAACTATACTGCTCAAATTGCAAAACCAGATCATAGTAAAGTCGTATTTATGTTTTCAGGACAAGGATACCAGTATGTAAATATGGGAAGGGAACTCTACGAAAACGAACCGGCTTTCCGGGAAGAAATGGATAACTGCTTTGGTATTTTAGAGCCGAGGCTGAATTTTGACATTAAAAACATACTATTTTCTGAAGACAGTTCCAGCAATATGGAAGATACGTTGGTAGCTCAGCCTTTAAATTTTATTTTACAATATTCGTTGGCTAAAACCTTAATAAAATGGGGGATAAAGCCGGAAGCTTTAATTGGCCACAGTTTAGGTGAATATGTTGCTGCTTGTTTGGCTGAAGTGTTTACATTAGAGGATGCACTGGACTTGATTGTATTAAGGGGACGACTTATGCAGCAGTTGCCAAAAGGCGGAATGCTTAGTGTAGTGATTTCCGAGACTGAGCTAAAACCACTTTTAAGTGAAGAAGTATCATTGGCAGCAGTAAATAGTTCTTCAATCTGTGTCGTATCAGGAAGCCAGGAGTCTATAGATATACTGGAAAAGAAATTAAATAAAATGGGATATGAATGTATGAAAGTACCAGCTACACATGCTTTCCATTCTAATGCAATGAGTGCAATGCTTCCATTGTTTTTAGATAAACTAGAAAGAATAGTTTTGAAAAAACCTAAGATACCGTATATCTCAAATGTAACTGGCACATGGATTACAGCTCAAGATGCAACTAATCCCCAATATTGGGCAGAGCATACAACAGGTACAGTAAGGTTTGCAGATGGTATCGGTGAATTACTGAGAAAAAACTATACAGTATTTATTGAAATAGGAGCAGGATGGACATTAAATACATCAGTGAAATTGCACGAAGATTGCACACCTGACGTTCTGGTTGTTAATTTAATAAGACACTCCAAAGAGGAAAGAGTAGGACAATCTCAGAGGCTTAATATTTCAGCTTTATTTAAATCATTACCTGAAGAGGTATCAGACATGTCCTTTATCTTAACCCAACTTGGCAGGCTTTGGTGTGCTGGAATAAAGACAGATTGGAAGCAGTTTTATAAGAATAAAAAAAGGAGAAAGCTTCCTCTACCTACTTATCCATTCCAACGGCAACGCTATTGGATTGACAAAACCCACGGCACTGATTTTAAGTACATGGACGGTTATAAAAGGAGGGAGATTGGTGAATGGTTTTTCGTTCCATCCTGGAGGCGTGCAAATTTGTCTTATAGCAATAAAGATTTCCATACGTTAAAAAATATATTAGTTTTTATAAACCATACAGAATTTAGTAATAATTTGGTAAGAAGTTTAGAATCAGCAGGTAAGAAATTAACTTTTGTAAAAATTGGGACTTCATTTTGCCAGGACAAGGAGATTGAATCCGGTTATTTTATTAACCCTGGTAAAAACACAGATTATAAAAATTTGTTTAACGAACTGTACAAAACAGAAAATATTCCTGATACTATCTTATACTTGTGGACTTTAACGGAAGATAACCTTCATCAACCGGAGTGGAACAAAGTTAATACCGCGGTTGATATGGGTTTTTACGGTTTGATTTATATTGCTCAGGCAATCGGGGAGTTAAATATATCAGATCAAATATCCATTAGCGTTGTAACTAACAATATGCACCTGGTAAGCGGAGAAGAAAATATAAATCCGGAGAAAGCTGTTATTGTTGGGCCAATAAGAACCATACCTAAGGAATACAGCAATATTAAATGCACCGGTATTGATATTGAGGTTCCTCAAGAGGATAAAACTAAAGAACAGCAGATTATAAATTGTTTATTGGCAGAGATGGCAAGTACTGATAATGATTCACTAGTTGCTTACAGAGGAAAATATCGATGGATACAGAGTTTTGATCAAATACAATTAAAAGAATGTCATGGTATGCCATCACGTCTAAGGGAAAATGGTGTATATGTGATTACCGGCGGCCTTGGTGGTATTGGTCTGGCCATATCGGAATATCTGGCCGGAACTGTCCGGGCAAAGCTGGTATTAATAGGACGTACGGAGATACCACTAAGGGAAAATTGGGATGACTATATAAACTCTTCTGAAAAGGATAACAGATTAGCATATAAAATCATGAAAATCAAAGAACTTGAAGAATTGGGGGCAGAGGTTCTACTGATTAATGCGGATGTTTCCGACACATATCAAATGAGTAAAGCCATGTCTGCAATCTATGAACGATTTGGAGAAGTTAACGGAATTATTCATAGTGCAGGATTACCTGATGGCGGATTAATTCAACTAAGAAACAGGGAAACAACCGACAGCGTCATATCTTCAAAAATTCAAGGCACACTGGAAGTTAACAAATTTATTGAACACAACAAACTTGATTTCCTGATATATTGCTCATCTCTTAGCTCTATAATTGCACCCTTTGGTCAAATAGGTTATTGCTCGGCAAATAATTTTCAGGATGCCTTTTCTCAGTATCAATGTAATAAGGGACATACATACACTGTCTCGATTAATTGGGACACGTGGAAGCAAGTAGGTATGGCTGTAGATTTAACTTGTGCACATTCTTCTGATAATTTGGAAAACGGAATACTGATTTCTGAAGGCATTGAGGTTTTCAAACGGCTATTAGACAGTGATCTGCCGGATTATCTTTTGGCGCAGGTACTAATATCCCCATATCCTATAGAAGAATACCTTAAAAGAATATGGGACATGGAGCATGAACGGTATAAAATTAAGTCAGAAGAAAATCATTATCCAGAGGAAGGCCTTAATTTACAAGATATTACATCACAAAGTGAAATTGAGTCAAAACTCACAGCTATTTTAAAGGAAATATTAGGCTACCCGGATATTGGACGTGATGATAACTTCTTTGAGCTGGGTGCTTATTCATTGCATTTAATTCAGCTTAGGCAAAGATTAAAAGCAGTGCTTAATATAGATATATCCATAGTCTCTTTATATGCAAATACTACAATTTCATCATTAAGCAGGTATTTGTCTAAGAGAGATGATGTACAGGATTCAATTATAGATGAAAAAGCATCAGATTTTGTAAGTAAACGAAGGAATAAAAAGAATATCTTACTACAAAGAGAAAAGAGGAACGAAATTCATGGAAGAGATTAATAATAAAAATGGGCTTGAAGTTGCCGTTGTTGGATTAGCTGGCAGATTTCCGGGAGCAAATAATACCAATGAATTTTGGGATAATCTAAAAAATGGTGTTGAATC
Organism: Bacillota bacterium; assembly: GCA_023390335.1. GTDB lineage: Bacteria > Bacillota > Clostridia > Acetivibrionales > DSM-1351 > Ruminiclostridium. The sequence goes on from JAEWCZ010000066.1 coordinate 597,725, forward strand.
CATTTCCTTCTTTACTGACAGTGAATTAAAAGAAAACGGAGTTGATATTAATTGTTTGAATGACCCTGAATATGTAAAAGCAAAAGGTATGGTTTCTAATGCGGAATATTTTGATCCATATTTCTTTGGTTATACGCCAAGTGAGGCGGAAGTAATGGACCCTCAATTACGTGTGTTTTTCGAATGCGTTTGGGAAGCTTTGGAAAATGCAGGGTATGATCCTTTTTCTTATAAAAAACCAATTGGCTTATATGCAGGAGCCTTCGATAATGAAAGTTGGAGACAAAAGGTTTCGTTATTTGGAAACTCAGATGTAGATATGCTTACTAAAACTTTATTATCTAACAGAGATTGCTTGAGCACACTTATATCCTATAAATTGAATTTAAAAGGTCCTTCATTAACATTACAGACGGCCTGCTCAACTTCGTTGGTGGCAATTCATATGGCATGTCAAAGTTTGTTAAATGGGGAATGCAGCATAGCGTTAGCAGGTGGAGTTTCCATAATGCTGCCTCAAATAACCGGTTATAAATACGAGGAGGGTATGATGCTATCTCCAGATGGTCATTGCCGTGCGTTTGATGAAAAATCCAAAGGTACAGTTATGAGTAATGGAGCAGGAGTTGTAGTTTTGAAGACTTTAGAAGATGCTATTAACGATGGTGACCATATATATGCTGTAGTTAAAGGAAGTGCGATTAACAATGATGGAAACAGAAAAGTAGGATTTACAGCCCCAAGCGTCTTGGGACAAGCGGAAGTTATCAGGGATTCATTGATGATGGCTGAAGTCGAAGAGGAAAGTATAAGCTATATTGAAACCCATGGAACAGGGACACCGGTTGGTGATCCCATAGAGATTGAAGCACTAAAATTAGCTTTTAATACGGATATGAAACAATATTGCGCACTTGGATCATTAAAGACAAATGTAGGTCATCTCGATGCTGCATCTGGGGTAGCTGGATTTATAAAAACAGTTCTGGCATTGAAAAATCGAGAGCTGCCCCCAAGCCTGCATTATACAAACCCTAATCCAAGCATAGATTTTGACAATAGTCCCTTTTTTGTAAATACACAATTGAAAAAATGGGAGAATAAAAAATACCCTCTAAGGGCTGGTGTAAGTTCATTTGGAATTGGCGGAACTAATGCACATATTATTCTTGAGGAAGCGCCAATACTTGATAAACCAGTAAGTAACAATAGTTGGTACATTATTCCGTTATCGGCAAAAACTCAGAATGCCCTTGATAAGCTATCAAAGAACTTTGCTTATTATCTGGAACAGAATCCGGATATAAGCCTTCCTGACCTTGCATATACAATGCAGATAGGAAGAGCTCAATTTAAATACAGAAGAACAGTGGTATTCCAAAATGTAAAAGGTGCCATTAGTGAATTAAATAAAGCATATACCGCTGAAATTGCGAAAGTAGACCAGAATACTGTTGTATTTATGTTCCCGGGTCAGGGATATCAATACATAAATATAGGGTTGGAGCTCTACCAAAGTAATCCATATTTTCGGAAAGAGATGGATCACTGCTTTGATATTTTAAAACCGATGTTGCATTTTGATATTAAAAATATCTTATTTCCTATGGACAAATTCAGCAATATCGACAATATCCGTATTACAGATACGTTGGTGGCCCAACCATTAAATTTTATTCTTGAATATTCATTAGCTAAAAGCCTGATAAATGGGGGTGTTAAGCCTGATGCTCTGATTGGCCATAGCTTGGGAGAATATGTTGCTGCCTGTTTGGCTGAAGTGTTTACATTAGAAGATGCATTAGATTTGATTGTATTAAGAGGAAAGCTTATGCAAGAACAGCCTGCCGGAATAATGCTCAGCGTAATGATTTCAGAAGCGGAATTGAGGCCTTTTTTAACTGAAGAGATATCATTAGCAGCAGTGAATAGTTCATCAGTCTGCGTTGTATCGGGAAGCCAGCAAGCTATAGAGATACTCGAAAAACAATTAAATGAGATAGGGCACCAAGGAATAAGGCTACCGGTTTCACATGCTTTTCATTCTTCCGCAATGAAATCAATGATTCAAACCTTTTTGAATAAATTAGAAAGAATAGAATTAAATAAGCCGAAGATCCCATACATTTCAAATGTAACGGGTACATGGATTACTGCTAAGGAGGCTACTACCCCGGAATATTGGGCAGAACATATATTAGGCACAGTAAGATTTGCAGATGGAATTACTGAATTACTGAAAAAAAATAACCCGGTATTTATTGAAGTGGGAGCCGGATGGACTCTTAATACTTCGGTTAGTCTGCATGAAGACTATACACCTCAAATTCCGGTTGTTAATCTATTAAGACACTTTAGGGAAGATGCAGAGAAGCAGTCTACCAGAAATCAAATTATGAATTTATTTAATTCAATTCAGGAAACTCCATCAGACATGGCGTTTCTTTTAAACCAACTGGGAATGCTGTGGTGCGCGGGAATAAAAATAGATTGGAACCAGTTTTATAAAAATGAAAAAATGCGACGAATCCCTTTACCTACCTATCCTTTTGAACGAAAACGTTATTGGATTGATATGGACTATAATCAAAGTTTCGAAACATTAACTCAAACCTATAAGAAGAAAGATATTACAAATTGGTTTTCTATTCCGTCCTGGGAGCGTACAGATTTGCCATATAGAAATATAAGTGTTGACACTGGGAAGAATATACTGGTATTTACAAATACACTTGAATTTAGCTGTAAGTTGATAGAAAGTATGGAGTTTTCAAACTATAACTTAACCTTTGTAAGGATGGGGACTGAGTTTTACAAGGAAACCCGTTGCAGCTATTTTATTAACCCTGTGAAGGATAAAGACTACAAAAGTCTGTTTATTGATTTAAACAAATCAAAATTTACTCCGGATGTAATCTTATATTTGTGGACTTTAACAGATGACGCCTTATGTAAACTAGATAAAAGTAAAGTTCAAAACGCAGTTGATATGGGGTTATATGGATTAGTTTACATTGCCCAAGCAATAGGCGAATTAAACTTTTCAGAAAAGGTATCAATTAAAGTAGTAACTGAAAATATGCATATAGTGACTGGGGATGATAGCTTTAACCCGGAGAAATCGGTTGTTATCGGATCAATAAAAACTATATCAAGAGAATACCATAATATTGAGTGTACAGGTATTGATATCGATATTCCTCATACAGATAAAATAAAGGAGCGGCAGCTTATAAACTGTTTGCTGTCAGAATTGACAGTTAGCTCAGATGACCTACTGGTTGCATATAGGGGGAAATACCGCTGGGTACAGAACTTTAAGCCAATACAATTAAAAGAATGCCATGGGACACCCTCACGTCTGAGGGAAAATGGTGTATATGTAATTACCGGAGGTCTTGGCGGCATTGGTCTGGCAATATCGGAGTATTTGGCTAAGACTGTACGGGCAAAGCTGGTATTAATAGGACGTACAGAGATACCGCCGAGTGAAAAGTGGGATGACTATATAAACTCGTCTGAAAAGGATTGTAAATTATCAGATAAAATCATGAAAATAAAAGGACTGCAAGAATCAGGAGCGGAGGTTTTACTGATTAATGCGGATGTTGCTGATGCTGAACAGATGAGCAGATCTATGTCAATAATTCATGAACGATTTGGTGAAGTCAATGGAATTATTCATTGTGCCGGAGTACCTGATGGAGGTATGATTCAGCTAAGAAACAGAGCTACAACAGATTGTGTTATTGCTCCCAAAATATATGGAACATTAGAAATTAATAAGTTTATAGAAAACAACAAGCTTGATTTCCTTATATTATGCTCATCATTGAATTCCATTATCGCACCCTACGGTCAGATAGGATATTCCTCAGCAAATAGCTTTCTGGATGCTTTCTCTCAATACCAATCCAACCAGGCCGGAATTTACTCGGTATCAATCAATTGGGATAGCTGGAAGGAAGTTGGTATGGCTGTAGACTCTGTCAACGCCGGAAGTTCTTTGGTAAGTTTGGAAACCGGTATGCTAACCTCTGAGGGTATCGAGGTTATAAAGCGGGTTTTGGACAGTAATTTGCCGGACTATATCCTATCACAATTAATAGTGACCACATATCCTTTGGAATTATATCTAAAAGGTATGCCAGAGTTAGAGAACAAAGAGTCCAAGCTCTATAGGGGAGAAAATCAAAACGGTGGTGAAGGGCTTAACAGAAATATTCAGAATGCAATATCGAAAGATGAAATTGAGTTAATTCTTGTGAAAATATTTCAAAAACTTCTGGGGGTAGAGGCAATAGATAAATATGATGATTTTTTTGAGCTAGGAGGAGATTCCCTAAAAGCTACTGTATTAACGACAAAAATATATAATGAGCTCAATGCTAAAATCTCTTTAAAAGAAATATTTAATTTTAGAAATATAAAATCTATAAGTGATTTTATAGCCTCTGGAGAAAAGCATACCTACGAGAAAATAAAAAAAGTTGAAGAGAAAGAATATTACGAGGCATCTTCAGCTCAAAAAAGGATGTATATATTGCATCAAATTGAGAAAGACAGTACCGCCTATAACATGCCGTCAGCTTTATTTATTGAAGGAGAACTTGTAATAGGTAGAATTGAGAGAGCCCTTAAAAAATTGATAGAGCGGCATGAGACTCTAAGGACAAGCTTCGAAACAATAGATAGATTAATAATACAGAGAGTACATAATATCGATACTATTGATTTCAGCATAAAAAAAATCTTTGTTAATAGTGAGATTGAAGTAAAAGAAAAGGTAAATTCTTTTTTAGAACCCTTTGAACTGGGCAAAGCACCTTTATTAAGAACAGGTGTAATAGAGCTAAGTGAAACAAGACATATACTGATGTTTGATATGCACCATATCATATCTGACGGTGTCTCCATGGATATCCTGGTGCGGGAATTTGTAGCACTGTATGAAGGAAGGGGACTGCCGGAATTAAGAATCCAATACAAAGATTATTCCGCATGGCAAAACCGTATGAAAACGGATGAAAGGGCCCGGAAACAGGAAGAATACTGGCTGAAGGTATTCGAGGGGGAAATCCCTGTGTTGAACCTGCCCGAGGATTATACAAGGCCGCGGGTGCAGTGCTTCGAAGGAGACAGTATTGAATTCGATATCGTTTCAGGGGTTGCAAAAGGTTTGGAGAAGCTGGCGAGAGATACAGGGGCAACGATGTATATGGTGCTGTTAGCAGCATATAATGTACTGCTTTCGAAGTATACCGGGCAGGAAGACATCATCGTAGGAACGCCTATCGCCGGGAGATCCCATGCCGATTTGGAAAACCTAATCGGCATGTTTGTAAACACGTTGGCAATGAGGAACTACCCGGAAAGCAGCAAGACTTTCAAAGAATTCGTGGAGGAAGTCAGGGAAAATGCATTAAGGGCGTATGAAAATCAGAATTTCCAATTTGAAGAGCTTGTAGAGAAACTGGATATAAGGCGGGATATAAGCAGGAATCCGCTCTTTGATACCATGTTTGTCCTGCAGAGTTCAGGAACAACATCAGAAAAAGAGACGGGACTTAGGTTCAAACCCTATGAAACCACCGAAAAAACGGCAAAATTTGATCTTTCGCTGTTGGCGACAGTCAATGGGGATAAGATCAATTTCCTCATTAATTATTGTACCAAACTGTTTAAAAAGGAAACGGTAGAAAGAATCGTAGGACACTTTAAAAATCTACTCCATGAAATTGTAAAGAATCCGGAGAAAAAACTTCAAGAGCTGAACATGATGTCGGATAAGGAGAAGGATAATATACTTTATGGCTTTAACAATACAAAAGTTGAGTATCCGAGGGATAAGACCATCCATGAACTCTTCGAGGAACAGGTGGAGAAAACCCCTGAGAATATTGCCGTTGTGCATGGGGAAGAAAAGATCAGCTATAGAGAACTGGATAGAAGGGCGAAGGCAGTCTCCCAAAACGTCATGGAGAAAGGTATTGGCTGTGATGAAGTTGTGGGGATATTGCTGAATCCATCAATTGACATGTTTGCAGCAATCCTGGGGGTATTAAAAGCCGGTGTGGCATACTTGCCCATCGATGTAGACTATCCTAAGCAAAGAATTGAGTATATGCTCAAGGACAGCCATGCAAAACTGTTGATCAGCACAAAGGAAATAAGCAGCGGGATTGAGTTTGACGGCGATATCTTAGAAATCGGAGATATCCGGGTACCAGCAGAAAGAAGGGCAGTCGGTAAAACAAAAAGCAAGTCGGATTACTTGGCCTACGTAATCTATACCTCCGGGTCTACCGGAATGCCCAAAGGCGTCATGGTAGAACACCGGGCATTGGTTAACCTGTGCAGGTGGCACATTGAAAGGTATGAAGTCACAAGTCATGACCGGGCCACCAAATATGCGGGTACTGGTTTTGATGCATCGGTGTGGGAGATATTCCCATACCTCATTCAGGGAGCGACGATCCATGTCATCGGTGAAGAAATCAGGCTGGATGTGAATAAGGTCAATGAGTACTATGAAAAGAACGGAATCAGCATCAGCTTTCTACCGACGCAAATATGCGAGAAGTTCATACAACTGGAAAATAGAAGCTTACGGTGCTTACTCACCGGAGGCGACAAGCTGAAATATTTTAAAAAACAGAGATATGAGATCGTAAATAATTACGGCCCTACCGAAAATACGGTAGTTACCACATGTTATACCGTAAAAGAAATCAGTGCCAATATACCCATCGGCAAACCCGTTAGTAATACAAAGGTGTATATATTGAACGGGAATAAGGCACAGCCGATAGGCGTAGCTGGGGAGTTATGCGTCAGCGGGGAAAGTCTGGCGAGAGGGTATATCAACCATGAAGAATTAACTCAGGAGAAATTCACGGAAAATCCATTTGTACCTGGGGAAAGAATGTACAGGACCGGAGATCTGGCAAGATGGCTGCCGGACGGAAATATAGAGTTCTTAGGAAGAATAGATGATCAGGTTAAAATAAGAGGATATAGAATAGAACTTGCGGAAATAGAAAACGTTCTAAGAAAATTGGATAAAATTGATGATGCCGCAGTAGTGGTCTCAGAAGGTAAGTCCGGTGATAAATGTATATATGCATATATTGTATCCAAGTATGAAATAATGCCGGATAAGATACGAGAAATATTATCTGTGAAACTTCCTTTGTATATGATACCAACATATATAATGCAAATTGATAGTATTCCTATAACGGAAAATGGGAAAATTGATAAAAGCAAGCTCCCAGAAATTGAATTAAGTGTAAAAACAAAATATGTTGCACCTGAAAATGAAATTCAGGAGAAGCTTTGCAGGGTAGTTTGTGAAGTACTTGGACTGGAGCGTGTGGGAATAAATGATAATATATTTGAACTTGGTGCAAATTCATTAAGCATAATGTCTTTTTTATCGATGGTACATTCTCAGTTTGGTGTTGAGCTTGCTTTCAGAGATGTTTTTAAAGACCCCACAGTTAGAGGCTGTTCAGACATTGTTAGCACTTCTCAAGATGTATCTAAAAACTATTTGAATGATTGTGTTCAGCTAAGTTCGAATAAACAAGGCGGAAAAACTGTGTTTTGTTTTCCTTCTTTAGGGGCGGTAGGCATATTATACATGCAGTTGGCAGAAAAACTTGGTTCGAATTGTTTATATAGTTTTAACTTTATAGAAGATGAAAATTTAATTGAAGAATATGTGAAAGTAATTATTAAACTTCAGTCTGAAGGTCCGTATATATTATTGGGGTATTCAGCGGGGGGGAACCTGGCTTTTGAAGTGGCAAAAGAGTTGGAGAGGCAAGGCTATGAGGTTTCAAAAATAATAATGATTGATTCTCATTACCGTTCAGAAATAATCAATCTGACAGAGGAAGAAAGAGAGGAAATGATAAATGAGCTTATAGATAGCTACTTCGAGCACAATAGAACTCAGGATGATTATATAAAAGGATATAAACAGAAAAGAACGCTTCCCGATTATGTAGGTAAAAAGATAATAGCTTATTCAAGGTATTTAGACAGTTTGATTACCTTGGGGCAGGTGGATGCAGATATTATTCTGATAAAGTCCCTTGAGGAGGGCAATGAAAAGGAAAGTTTGAGAGAACATACCTTATGGTCAAATAGTACGTCAAAAAGATTCAAGAGCATACAAGGTTTTGGCGTTCATATTGAAATGCTAAGTCCTGAGTTTATCAGAAAAAATTCCGAGATAATAGAACAGATATTGATGGATGATTTTGGAGCAATATCGAAATAACCAAATAAGCGAACGCTTAAAGTGGACATGTTTTTCCTAACAACCGCCATAGACATTGACTAAATTTCAGTTATTTTTATGGCGGTTTTTTTATTTACTCATTGACATATACAGTTCGACTGTATATAATCAAACTATACAGTTGAACTGTATAGTTTATAGGTGGTGATAAATTGAATTTAGATAAATACCTGCCATTAACAGAAACAACCTTGTATATTCTCCTTTCCCTGAATGAACCGGGGCATGGATATATTGTTATGCAAAAGGTTGAGGAGTTAAGCAACGGAAAAGTCCGTATTGCTGCAGGTACCATGTATGGAGCATTGGAAAACCTGACAAAACAGAAATTAATCAGCATTTTGGATGTCGGTGATAAGAGACGAAAGGTTTATCAGATTACAGAGCTTGGGAAAATGGTATTGCAGCAGGAAACAAACAGGCTGGCACATATTGTAAGTGTAGCAGGAAAATATGGTTATAAAATAACAGAAGGAAGTGATTGTTAATAATGAAAATAAGAAAGTTTTTTGTGGATCCTGTAAAAGAAGAAAAATGGATAAATGAAATGCTCCGGGAAGGAAAGGAACTTGTATATTCTACAGGTAGCACATATTATTTCATAGAGCAAAGCAATCCTAATGTAATTATAAAATCCGACTATAGGTATTTTAAGTCACAAAATGATTTTCTGGATTACCTGCAAATGTTTGAAGACAGCGGTTGGATGCATATCAAAGGGACTAAGTATTCAGGAGTTCAGTATTTCAAAAAAACAGACTGTTCTGAGGCTGCCGATATATTCTCCGATGCCCCCTCTAAAGCAGCAAAATATAAGAGAATGGCGGACATGTGGCTGGCTCTGGTACTGTCATACATACCAATAACAATATTGCTTTTCAATAAAGAGAATATAAACCTTAGGGCTTTTCTGTATCCGCAAGAGTTGTTTTATACACCGGGGCTTTGGGACATGACAGGTACAAGATTCTGGAAGGCTTTTATTTTCGAAACCCCTTTTGCAATTGGTCGAGGCTTTTCCTGGCTGATATTCCCCATAGTAATAATCTTTTACGGATATTTTTATTTCAAACTGTACAGAGTATACAAAAGAGAAAAAAATATATGTTAATATTCATTGATTTTGAAGCTACTTGTTGGGATAAAAATGAAAAAAATAAACGGCCACATGCAGAAATAATTGAAATCGGGGCAGTGGCAACTGATGAAAATTTAAAAGAAATAGGTAAATTTACAGCTGTAATAAAACCTGTAATAGAGCCGGTGCTATCTGATTACTGTAAAAAGCTTACAGGCATTAGTCAAACTGATGTGGATAACGGCATAGATTTCAACCGGGCAATCGACCTCTTTTACCAATGGATAATTCAGCACCAAGGCACCAAACCCCCTATTTTGTATACATGGGGGAACTATGATATTTTTCTCCTTAAAAGAAGTCTTAGAAGGCACAGAAATAAAAATAAGGACTTTTTACAAATAATCCAAAAAGACGGACTACTAGATTTGCAGGAGAAGTTTATGAAATTTACAGAACTCCCCTCATCCTCATGCAATCTAGTAAAGGCACTTCAAATAATCGGCGAAAACTACCACGGTACATTGCACAGAAGCATTGATGACGCCCAAAACATGATCAAGCTTTATAGGTATTTGTATATAGTCTAGTTGGTTTTACAAAATTAAATCTTATATTTTCAGGAGAGATTTTGTCAACCAAATAAATAACATACCCAAGAATAAGAAAACCCATAATAAATACTCCAACATATTTTAATACATTAATCCATCCAAGAATATCAACATCTACAAAGAAATATGGATATTTACTTTGAACTATTGCAATGATTCCACCAATTCTTGCTCTAACTATAAGAAATATGAAATATGAGATTGGAACAGAAATCCAAAGCATGGGATCAAACCATCTGAAATTTTGTTTTTTGTCGAATAACAGCCAATCCAAAACAGTCATTATGGGAACAAAATAATGTACCAGGATATTCTGCCAGCTAAAAATTCTGTAGTTTGCATTATGAGATGTATATAGAGGAATCAGTACAAAATGGTAAATAATAAATGTCATAGAAATAGTCATGGTGACAGCACCTTTTAGATGAGGAAAGATACGAGAGGAACCCCTGATACCTTTTGTTTTAATATCAATAAGAGTTTTTACCGCCAGAATAGAAAAGAACACAAAGCACAAGGCATTACTCTGTATTGTATAGAAAATAAGCATATATGGTGCAAATTTTCCACTGGGAATTCCAGAGTTCAAGTACAAACCTATTCCACAACCAAATAAAAACAAAATCCTAAAAATTAATGCGAGCAATCGATTATGAATATACATAATTCTCACCTCTGCATTTCGACGATTTTTATTCTTGTGACAGCGGTACATATTTACTTTTCTATAATAATTATATCATAAATGTACTAAAATCTATACAATCTCTTATAAAAATACTAAATTCTAATTTTTTTATACTATTTACAGAAAATTACCAATACAGCATGGTAATATTTATGCTATAATTGTTGAGACTGCTATTGAAATAAAGTAAGATTTGTTATAGTATAGAGACATTAATAAAAGACATTTATAAAAGTTGGGTGGTTGAAATTATGGCAACTAAGGTAAATAGCATTGAGGTTAAAAAAATAAACAGAAATGCCATATATAACTTTCTTTACAAACATGAACCCATATCTATCCAGGAGATTGCATATACCTTAAATATGAGTTTGCCTACAGTAACTCAAAATATAAAGGAACTTCAGGAACGTGGTCTAGTAATAGAAACAGGTCTTTTTGAATCAACAGGAGGCAGAAAAGCTAAGGCAATTTCTTATAATAGCTCTGCCAAATATGCTGTAGGTTTGGATATAACACGCAACCATTTAAGTATTGTAATAATAGATCTTAGCGGGAAACTTCTAAAGAATTTTAGAATTCAGTACCCTTTTAAAAATCACAAGGACTACTTTAAGGGTGTAGGCGATTTTGTTACAACAGTGGTAAGTGAAGCTGGAGTTAATAAAGCCAATATACTTGGTGTAGGAATAGCATTGCCTGCCATACTTTCCGATGACCGTCAGATAGTGAGTTACGCTACCGTTATTGATTTTAGGGGCGGTAGTATAAAGGCTTTTCAGGAATTTATTCCATATCCTATTATTTTGAGCAACGATGCCAATGCAGGTGGATTTGCAGAAATGTGGCGGGAAGATTCAAATGAAAATGTGGCATATCTTTCTTTGAATAATTCTGTCGGAGGCTCAATAATAATATCTAAAAATATTTATGACGGACAGAACCAAAGAGGCGGAGAGTTTGGACACATGACTATAGTACCAAACGGAAGAGAGTGTTATTGTGGTCAAAAAGGTTGTGTAGATGCATATTGCTCGGCAAAACTTTTATCAGATAGTACTAATGGAAATATTGCAGAGTTTTTCAGGCTATTGAAATTAAATAAAGAACCACAAAAAAGTTTATGGAATGAATATATATCACATTTAATAATAGCAATAAATAATCTGCGTATGTTGTTTGACTGTAAAGTTATATTAGGTGGTTATACAGGAGCATACATGGATGAATATATAGATGAGCTTAGGCAAATGGTGGCAAGGTACAATACTTTTGAAGTAGACGGAAATTACCTTCACGCATGTAAGTACAAGCTTGAGGCAACCGCTGTAGGCGCTGCACTCGCTCATGTTGACCAGTTTGTAAAGAACGTTTAAAAACAATTCTTATAGGGGCAGTAATATGTTTTACGCATATTGCTGCTTTCTCTTTTTATATTTTTTTCACATAAAATTTAGACTTGTTGTACACAATTACTAAATAGTAATTAAAATTTTTTGCAATATTATGTTGACTTTTACTAATTATACGATATAATCTTATTAAAAGTAATTTATAAAAGTCTTATATAAATCGGTCGATGAAAGAAGGCAATTATAGTAATAAGTATTATAGGGTTTTTATACAAGAAAACTTATGGGAGAAGGAAATGGACAAGAACATTAAGCTAAGAGTTTCGCAAATTGAAAAATCCTTTCCAGGGGTTAAAGCTCTTGATAAAATCGATTTTACTGTAAAAAAAGGTACTGTGCATGTATTGTGTGGGGAAAACGGAGCAGGAAAGTCAACATTGATGAAGATAATCAACGGGATATACCAACCCGACGGTGGTGAGATATTCATTGATGAGAAACCTGTAAAAATCAATAATCCCATACAGGCTAGGAATCTTGGTATATCAATGATTTTTCAGGAAATGAACTACGTTCCCGAAATGACGGTAGAGGAAAACCTGTTTTTAGGCAACCTGCCAGTCAACAGATTTGGAAATGTAAACTGGAAAGAAGTTAGAACCCGTACAAAGGAATTATTAAAAAAGGAAAATCTGCCTTATTTACCTACCACACTGCTAAAGGATTTGACAGTTTCCGATATCCAGATGTTAGAGATTTTGAAGGCAATATCATACAACTCCGATATTATTATCATGGATGAACCGACTTCGGCCATTACGCAAAAAGAAGTTGAGAAGCTCTTCAAAAAAATTGATGAACTAAAAGCCAGAGGAGTATGCATCATTTATATTTCTCACAAACTGGATGAAATATTCCAGATAGCTGATGAAATAACAGTATTCAGAGACGGAACAGTTGTTGAGAGCCATCCGAAGGAAGAACTTGACATCGAAACCGTAATCGCACTAATGGTTGGACGTAAGTTGACCAACACTTATCCAAAAGAAGAAATTAAAATCGGAGACAAGTTACTTGAGGTTAAAAAATTAAGCAACGGAAACGTATACCATGATGTCAGTTTTCACCTTAAAAAAGGCGAAATAATAGGTTTTGCCGGACTTATGGGGGCAGGAAGAACTGAAGTTATGAGATCACTCTTCGGACTGGACCCTATTTCATCAGGAACAGTTAATTTCAAGGGAGAAGAAGTAAAAGTAAAAAATGTAAGACAGATTATTGAAAAAGGACTGGTAATGCTATCAGAAGACAGAAGAAGGTATGGTATTATTCCGGTCAGATCAGTAAGAGAGAATACAACATTGGCCTTTCTACAGAAGGTATTTTACGCATTTAAGTATCACAAGAAGGTTGAACGCAGTATTGTATCAGATATGTTTGAAAAAATGAGGGTAAAAACTCCTACTTTGGAAACACCGATTGCATCACTGAGTGGTGGAAACCAGCAGAAAGTATTGTTGGCAAAGTGGATGATAAGAAACCCAGATGTTCTTATATTGGACGAACCTACCCGTGGTATTGACGTAGGTGCTAAATTCGAAATATACAAACTAATGACTAATTTAGCAAAAGAAGGTAAGGGTGTAATAATGGTTTCATCCGAACTTCCTGAGCTTATAGGTATGTGTGACAGGATTTATGTAATGTCAAAGGGTGCAGTAACAGGTGAAATTAAACGAGAAGATTTTTCCCAGGAGCTCATTATGAAATACGCTACTGGAACTTTAACATCAGATGAGGTGAAATAAAATGGATTTAAGAAATAATAACCTATGGAATACGGCAAAAAAGAAATACAGTATTTTTATGGTACTGTTTGTATTATTCATAATATGTTCATTGGCAAACCCAAACTTTTTAACAACCAGCAACTTGACAAATATCTCAAGACAGTTGGCAGTTACAACAATTCTTGCTTTTGGTCAGACAATATTAATTATCTCAGGAATGCTTGACTTGTCGCAAGGTTCCGTGTTGGCTCTTTCAGGTGTATTTGCAATATCTGCTTATAAAGCAACTGGATCACTGGTTATTGCGGTTCTGGTAGGTATAATTACCGGTGTTGTGTGTAACTTTATAAATGCGATGATGATCAGTACCTTTAAGGCTCCGCCGTTTATTGCAACATTGGCAATGCTAACAATGGCAAGAGGTGTAGCGCTGCTTTATACCAAAGGACAAAACATTTTACAGCTTGACAAGTTTGTAATATTCGGACAAGGTTCAGTAGGCGTTATTCCAATACCTATAATATTCCTTGTAGTATTAGCAATAGTAACATGGTATATATTGAAACATACTAGGGTTGGACGTTCTCTGTACGCTGTAGGTGGAAATGAAGAAGCATCAATAGCATCAGGAATTAATGTTCACAGAGTTAAATACATTGCGTTCATAATCAATGGTATTTTCGTAGGATTGGCAGGCGTACTCTTTATGTCACGTGTTAATGCAGGTCTTCCAAATGGTGCTGTTGGTTACGAGTTTACAGCTTTAACAGCAGCTATCATCGGTGGAACCAGCTTCTCAGGTGGTGTTGGAACTGCAACAGGTACATTGGCCGGTGCGTTTATAGTAGGTTTCCTTGACAATATCATGAACCTTACTAGCGTGGACTCATATATGCAGCAGATTGTAAGAGGTGCAATTATAGCTCTAGCGGTTATATACGATATTCAGTCTAAAAACCGTAGAACAAAGAGTACACTTGGAAGAATAGAAGATAAACAAAAAAACAAAAAAGAAGTAGTAAAGAAATAATTTAACTCAAATTAAACAGCTCTGCTGTTTAAATAATAAAAACAAATCTATAAAAATCTATTAAAAGGATGGACACACAGATGAAGAAGAAATTAATCAGCGTACTATCAATGTCACTGGCAATTACTTTTCTGGCAGCATGTGGATCAGGAACACCTAAAACTTCAGATTCAACATCTACAGGCGGAAGTGGATCAAAGAGCTATAAGGTAGCATATATAGCTCGTGCTCAATCTGACTCATTTGCAGCTTGGCTTGCAAATGCTGTAAAGGATGAAGCTAAAAAGTATCCAGACATTAAGCTTGATGTATTTGATGGTCAGGCAAATGATGATACTGAAAACTCAATGATAGAAAATGCTATAACAAATAAGTATGATTTGGTTATTGTTCAGCCTAATAATGGTGAAGCTCAAAGACCTTACGTAGAAAAAGTAGTTAAGGCAGGAATCTTTGCAATTACAACAAATGCTCGTATTTCAGGAATTGAAGGAGCATCATCAGTAGACGCAAATCCTTATGAGCAGGCTGGAGTAAATGCTCGTGCAGCATTAGAACAGATTCCACAAAACGCTAAAGTTGTAGTATTAGACGGACCTTCAGGAAACTTCCATGCTGATGAAAGACGTAAGAGCTGGCAGAAGGAATTCTTTGAAAAACGTCCAGATGTTAAAATCGTTGGCGAACAGATTGCAAACTGGAACAAAGACGAAGCTATGAAGTATATGGAAGACTGGATACAGTCAAATGACAAAATTGACGCAGTTATCTCAATGAATGACAACATGGCAGCAGGAGCACTTGAAGTAGTTAAAGACAATCCAAAGTACAAAAATATGCTTGCATACGGTGTTGACGGAACAGCAGAAGCATTGCTTCTAATTCAAGAAGGTAGAATGACTTCAACTTGTATGCAGAGCGCATACGACCTTGCTACAAAATTGCTTGAAACAAGTAATAAGCTTTTAACTGGTGGAGAAAAGCAAGTTGATACTGATATCGGCAACCCACTTGTAAATAAAGATAATGTACAGCAATATATAGATATTTTGAAAAAGTCCGGAGCTATTAAGTAATACTTGTACCATTAAAAATACAAAGGTACGTGAAAACAATATTCACGTATCTTTGTATTGTATATTTTACCTTTTGAGTGTATTATAAAAAGAAGTTAATTAAAGTGTTTTATAAAAGATGAAAATAAAGTTTGTTTGAATATAAATTTTATAGAATAAATGTGTGGAGGTTTTTATTATGAAAAACAGAGCGGCTTATATGACCGGAATAAACAAAATGGAGATAAGGGACATCGAGGTTCCAAAGCTCAGAGAAAAGGATGTACTTGTAAAACTTGAGTACGTAGGAGTTTGCGGTTCTGACGTACACTATCTTGAGCATGGAAAAATCGGTGATTTTATAGTAAACGGAGATTTCATACTTGGACATGAATGTGCTGGAACTGTTGTTGAAATTGGCAGCGGTGTGCAAAACTTGCAGGTTGGAGATAAGGTTGCTTTAGAGCCGGGAATAACTTGCGGACAATGCGAATTCTGTAAAACAGGAAGATACAATCTTTGCCCGGATGTAGAATTTTTGGCAACACCGCCATACCACGGTTCATTAATGAACTATATCGCTTTCCCTGAAAACATGTGCTTTAAACTGCCTAATAACATAACAACAAAAGAGGGCGCATTGGTTGAACCTTTGGCTGTTGGTATGCACTCAGCAAATCAGGGAGATGTTAAGCTGGGAAGCTCAGTTGTTATTCTTGGAGCAGGTACAATAGGGCTTGTTACATTGCTTGCATGTAAAGCAAACGGAGCAACTGATATTACTGTAGTTGACGTAATACCAAAGAGACTTGAATATGCTATGAAGCTTGGAGCAACTAGCACAATAAATGCAGCAGAAACTGATGTATTCGCTGAAATAGACAAACTTACTGACAAAAAGGGAGTGGATGTTGTTATAGAAACTGCCGGTTCTGCAAGAACTATTTCACAGACTCCGTACCTTGTTAAAAACGGCGGTACCATTGTTCTCGTAGGTTTGGCTCCACAGGATATAATTGAATTCAATTTTGCAAAGATTATGGCAAAGGAAGCTACAATTAAATCCGTTTTCCGTTACAAAAATATATACCCTACAGCTATAAAGGCTATATCAAAAGGTATTATTGACATAACAGGTATAGTAACACACGAATTTGATTTTGATGATGTTGCAAATGCATTTGATTATGTAATAAACAACAAGCAGGATGTTGTTAAGGCAGTAATTAAAATAGACTAATTTTAATCTTCCATAAATAAACTCCTAATTTATCCGCCGGTGAAAAACCGGCGGTTTTTTTTGTTATTTGCATAATAAAAAACGCTATGGGTTACATAGCGTTTTTTGTACTTTTAACTCTAAAATATTCTAAATGCACAAACAAAATTCCTTGTCCAGTAGGAAGAAGTTATATTTGTTATTCGAACTCTGCCCTGGCTTGATGATGCATCGATCATCTGATTGCCGCCTAATGCAATACCCACATGTCCGTTGTATGTAATAATATCACCGCGTTTAATACTACTCATACTGGAAATCCTTCTATATCTACCATTTCCGGCCCATCCTCCGGAGGTCATATAACCTTGTCTGACGCCTGAGTTTTTTAATACCCAGTAAACAAATCCCGAACAATCAAAGGTATTTGGCCCTTTTGCACCATATACATATCTGCTTCCAAGTTTTGATTTGGCTACTGATATAAGCCTTTCGACGCTTGGACTAACAAAGCCTCCACTGTTGCTACCACCGGAGTTGTTTCCTCCGCCTGAATTACTTGATCCCCCTGAATTGTTACCTTTCGAGCCACTTCCAGAGCCCCCGGTCCACTCTCTTGCATTAGGTGAAAGGAGTTTAGCTATTGTTTGTGAACCTACTTTACCGTCCTGTCCCAAACCATTTCTAGACTGGAAGTTAAGAACAGCATTATGTGTGTCGGAGCCGAAATAACCAGTTACACCTTTCAAATATCCAAGCTTTTTAAGGTATGTCTGAACTTTTGTTACATCATCTCCGCTATCGCCTATATCCAGTGCATTTTCAGTTGCATCTGGAGACATAAGTAAATCTTTTGTAACCGGACCTATAAAACCATCAGAAATCAAACCGTTATTTTCCTGAAAACGCTTTACTGCAAGAACGGTATCATCGTCATACTTGCCGTTGGGTTTTGCAGTCAGATAACCAAGCTCGTATAATCTTTGTTTATATTGAAGTATTTCACTGTTTTCATCGCCCAAATAAAAGGACATAGGAACTGCTTTTGCCGAATATAAAATTTCTCTTGTTTGCTTACCTACATTACCGTCATCGTAAAGTCCGTTTCTTTTCTGAAACTCCTTTACAGCAGCGTCGGTATCTGTACCGAAATAACCAGTTGCCTTATCTATGTATCCCAATTCATACAAACGTTCTTGAAGCTGCTGTACATCAGTTCCTTCAGCTTCAAGGGAAACGGTATATGCTTTTGCACCGTCTGAAAGCAGAAGCTCATATGTTTTCGCATCAACTTCACCTGTTATAGTTAACTTATTTTTACGCTGAAATAATTCTATTGCGAATTGAAGCGGTTCTCCGAATTCATCAGTCGGTTCGTCGATTTCAAGATAATCTAAATCCATGAGTTTCTTTTGAATAACAGTAACAGTACTGTCTTTTACGCCTAACTTTATAACATCACCTTGTAAAGGATTCAAAGGAGTTTTTCCACGGGATGTTTTAGTTAAAGCAGTGGGTTCTGATGTAGTTTTAGAATACTTCTGTACTGCTGTTTGGCTGGATACTGCTGCTGAACTTTCTTGTTTATCTGAAACAACGAATTTAGAACTTGGGGGCGGCAAAGTGAAAACAATTACTGCCGTAAGGGCCAGGGCTGCTGCACCTGAGCATGAAATAACTATATATTTATATTTCGAGGGATATTTATTTTTATAATTTTTAATATTCTTGGGTATATTACTTATTAAACTTTTTATCTTTTTTAAATTCATAATCTCTCCAATTCCTATTTTGTATTTTATTTGACGCTTTTTTCAAATAAAAGTAATGTATAAATAGGAACATCAAGATAAACAAAGATTAGCCAAAAGAAATTAAAACACAAGAGTATAGCCGTATATATGTATATAATGTAAAGTATATTTATGCCCCTAAAATACACAACTTTTGTTATGAATATTTATATTTTATCATAAATTTGAAGAGATTGATATTAAAGTTACTTTACAATTACAAAAAGGTTACTTTCTTGTAGCTTTTCATATATAAATCCGTAAAAAATTATATCAATGATTGCTTCTAAGATATTCGCCGACAAACAACTGCAAATATCTTTAACTAAAGCTCCCATTGATACAATTTAAAAAATATATATATTAATTTTGCAACAGTCCCTGTAATTTTAAATTTTCAATCAGATGTAATTACTTTTTTTACACAAGCTGCAGCTTGAGCAGTCAGTACATGACAGTTTTGCCTCTGAATCCGGGACGGAATCATTTATTACCGTAAATCTTGTTGTATTAATATCATATATACGCTTCTTGTCACTATTAAATTTTACATAATGCCCTTCAAAAGAAATTTCCAGAGGTACTAGAGAAAATACACCTTCTTCGAAAGGATCAGGTTTAACAATTGCTTTCATTGTTTCAAAGGAGCCGTCTTTTTCAAAGATAGCCACCTTGCTGCCACTTGTGCAAAGCGCTTGTATATTTTCTCTTTCTGTAAAGACTAATGAATTGCAATCGGCATTTATACCAACAGCATTTTCGTTGTAGGCTGTTAATTCACCGATAAGAGTAGGCACCACAATTGGATAGGCAGGCTCCACTGATTTTAGTTTTCCGTTTTCATATAAAGAAAATCCTATTCTAACTGGAAGAAGTCTGTCGGCATTTTTGAGAATGACAATTTCACCTGGCCAGAGGGTCATTGATCTAAGGTTACCGCCTTCATAAAAACAAAGGCCTATTATTTTTGTTTTAAAGCTGCCGAAAGGGAAATGAAACTGAAATTCTTCACAAAGTTGTTCCTCATCTTCTTGGCTCCAATACCCGCTTAGTTTACCATTTAACGGAAAAATTCGTTTCAGGCTACCACTTTCATAAAACGTAACAAGTTCTGTGGGGAAAGTACCCAGCGGTGTTTTTATTAAGGTTGAGGATTCCAAAGAAATACTTTTAACTTTTCCGCTTTCATAAAACGAAATTGAATGACAGTATTTTTTTCGTACTTCATCTGCACCATATTTAGGAATCAAATCGCCGTATTTAGTTTTAATCACATTTTTTTCACATAGTATACATTCTTTAATTCTTCCGCTTTCAAAACAAAAAGCACTGACAATACCCAAGAGATTTTCACGAATATTTTCTGACATATTGGCAACCTCCTTTTATAATAGAACATTTAATATGAACATACATTATTTAATATGGAAACCTTGTACTTGTTATCTCCGTTTTCTTCTATTGAATAGCTTAGGTTCAATCCAGGCAGTATATTGTCAAACCAGGGGGGAACATGGGAACATATAACCTCAAGCCTGAAAAAAGGGGTAGTTTCCAGAAATGGCTTGAGAGCTTTCTTAGAAGAAATTTCAGGGTGTTTGGCTTGAAGCTCCATTAGGTTTATGTAAAAAACTCCATTTTCTTCTGTTTCAATAGGTGAAAGTGCAACTTGCTTTGAATTCAAGGCTTCAGTTTTTAAACTATTGACTTCATTATAAATATCATCCAGAACACTGCTTGTAATGTCCTTGGCTTCAAATATTGCAAATCCCATCCGGTCAAATATGTTGTACGCAAGACCTGACATTACTTTACCGACTATTATCTTGCAATCTTCCAGTTCCTTAATAAGACTTTTGATATTTTCCCTAAGATCCGAAAGAGACATGTTAGTATTTATATAGTAACGGATTTCCTTAAATAGCTGCCAGTGGGTATTATTCTTAGTGTATATATTTATGCATGATCCTTTTTCAAAAGATGCAAGCTCTTCTTCTTCATTTACTAGCACTGCAATTTTTTTTGTCATAGATATACCTCCTACTTATATTTATTTAAAAATACAAAAACGGGGCGACCAAGCTTTTAGCTTGATACGCCCCGTTGCATTTACTATTATTATATGGTGAGCAAAAGAAATAATCAACATGTTCAATGAATAATAAATACGTATTTGTAAAAAACATACAAAAATACCTTCAATTTAGTAGTCATTATTGACAAATTCGTGTATTGTGATTAATTTCATAAAGCTTTATACTCTTAGTAAGTTAAACAAATTAATAAACGCGACGACGAAGTCTCATTAATCCACTATGATGTGGATAATGGGACTTTTTTAGTAGTAGCACAACATTAGCAAGTCAGACGATGAGGTCTTAAAACATAGAGTGAAAACTCTGTTTTGAGACCTTTTTATTTATAGTTTGAAAATTAATGTACAACGGTACAGGAAAATGGGAGGTATTTATATGAGACAGGTAGCTATTTACGGAAAAGGCGGTATTGGAAAGTCAACTACAACACAAAACCTGACCGCAGGCTTGGGGGAAATGGGTAAAAAGATTATGATTGTAGGCTGCGACCCCAAAGCTGATTCAACCAGACTGATACTGGGAGGCCTCGCACAACAGACGGTTCTGGATACACTCCGGGAAGAGGGCGAGGATATTGATCTTGATTTGGTTATGAAGAAAGGTTTCTCTGACATTAATTGTGTTGAATCCGGCGGACCGGAACCGGGAGTTGGATGTGCAGGACGAGGAATAATTACTTCAATAGGTCTATTGGAAAGACTTGGCGCATACGAAGATGATTTAGATTATGTTTTCTATGATGTTCTCGGGGATGTTGTTTGCGGAGGATTTGCAATGCCGATCCGTGAGGGAAAGGCACAGGAGATTTATATAGTTGCCAGCGGTGAAATGATGGCACTATACGCTGCAAACAATATATCAAAAGGAATTCAGAAATACGCCAAGACAGGCGGTGTAAGACTCGGCGGTATCATATGCAACAGCCGTAAGGTTGATGGGGAGGCCGACTTGGTTGAAGCTTTCGCAAAGGAGCTTGGTTCCCAAATGATACATTTTGTTCCCAGAGACAACATGGTTCAAAGAGCCGAAATCCATAAAAAGACCGTAATTGATTTTGATGCGGAATGTAATCAGGCTGATGAATACAGGTCTCTTGCCCAAAAGATAGACGAGAACAAAATGTTTGTAATTCCCAAGCCGTTAAAGCAGGAAAGACTTGAGGAACTTTTGATGGAACACGGAATTATGGATATTTAATATTAATCACTAAGACTTCACCATTGAAAGTTTAAACTCATTATTTCTCAAATTTGAAATGTTAGTGATGAAATTAACCTACTAATAAGGAAAGGCGGATGAAATTATGATATTGGTAAGAGCTATTATCAGACCTGAAAGAACAGGTGTAGTGCTTTCAGAATTGCTGGCGGCAGGCTTTCCCGCAGTAACCAAAATGGATGTATACGGAAGAGGAAAGCAAAAGGGAATTGTCATAGGGGATATCCAATATGATGAGATACCAAAAGAGATGCTATTAATTGTTGTAAATGATGAAGACAAGGAAGATGTTGTTAAAATAATCATGAGAAATGCACGTACAGGAGAAAAAGGAAACTTTGGTGATGGAAGAATATTTATCAGTGAAGTTCTGGATGCATATACCATCAGTACTGCAAAACAAGGCTTATAGGAGGTGTTGCTTATGAAAGAGGTTATGGCTTTTATCCGTACCAACAAAGTTAACAGAACCAAGGAAGCACTTGCCAATGCCGGTTTTCCGGCCTTCTCCTGCAGGCCTTGCCTTGGGAGAGGTAAAAAAAGCCTTGATGCAACCGTTTTAAACTATATTATGGAAGCCGGAGAATTGCCTGTATCCAACGCCGGTGAAGCATTTACAGAGACGGCGAGGCTGATTCCCAAGAGGTTCTTTTCATTAGTTGTAGATGACGAACAGGTGGATTTGGCGGTAAAAACTATTATTAACGTAAACCAGACCGGGAATCCCGGAGATGGCAAAATATTCGTAATACCTATTCAGGAAACTTATAAGGTTAGAACTGGTGAAAACCTACTTTAAATGACAGGTGGTGAGACAAATGAATGTAAGAAATATTGTATTGGACAAATATAGTGCAAAAGTTTACAAAAATAGAAAAGAACACATTATGGAAGTTACTGAGGAAACTAGTAGTCAACCAATAGCAGCAAACAGCCGTACCGTACCCGGAATTATAACAAACAGAGGATGCTGTTATGCAGGTTGTAAAGGCGTTGTTCTCGGGCCTTTGAAGGATGTTCTTGTATTAACACACGGGCCTATCGGCTGTGGCTTTTATTCATGGGGAACCAGAAGAAACAAAGCAAAAACCGAAGACGGAAGAAATTTTATTGAATATTGTTTTTCTACCGACCTTCAGGAGCCTGACATAGTTTTCGGCGGTGAAAAAAAGCTGAGACAGGCGATAAAAGAAGCGGTTGAGATTTTTCATCCAAAATGTCTTATGATATGCTCTACCTGTCCTGTAGGACTTATTGGAGACGACATACATGCAGTTGCAGCTGAAACAGAGCAACTGTACGGAATAAGTTGTATGGCATTCAGTTGTGAGGGATACAAGGGTGTAAGCCAGAGTGGCGGTCACCATATTGCCAATAACACGCTCATGAAAAAAATTATAGGAACAAATGATACGCCTCCTAAAAATAAATATTCCGTAAACCTCCTTGGGGAATATAACATAGGCGGGGACGGCTGGGAAGTTGAAAGAATAATGAAGCGTATCGGCTACGATGTAATATCAGTATTCACCGGAGATGGCAGTTTTGAAGCTATTCAGAATTCTCACATGGCAAACCTCAATCTTGTGCAATGTCACCGTTCAATTAACTATATAGCTGAAATGATGAAAACAAAATACGGTGTGGATTGGATTAAAGTAAACTTTATTGGAATAAAATCAACCATTCAATCTCTACGAGATATGGCAGCATACTTTGGAGATAAAGAGCTTGCAGAACGGACGGAAGAAGTTATAGACGACGAACTTGCAAACATTGCAGAAGAGAAGGAATACTACTACTCGAAGCTTAAAGGTAAAACAGCTGCTCTCTATGTGGGAGGGTCAAGGTCACATCATTATCAGCTGTTACTTTCAGACTTTGGTGTTTCAACAATCCTTGCAGGTTATGAATTTGCTCACAGGGACGACTATGAAGGAAGAGAAGTAATTCCTACCATAAAAGAAGATGCCGACAGCAAAAATATAGAACACCTCAATGTAGAAAAAGACGACAAAAAATATCATGCATACCTTACTGACGAACAATATGAACTCTTGAAAACAAAAATTCCTTTAGAAGATTATACAGGTATGATAAGGCATATGGAAAATGGCAGTATCGTAGTTGACGATTTGAACCAGTTTGAGACTGACGAGTTCTTGAAACTGTTGAAGCCTGACATATTTTTCTCTGGAATAAAGGATAAATACTCACTTCAAAAGTCAGGAGTTCTGGCAAGGCAGCTTCATTCCTATGACTACAGCGGCCCATATGCAGGGTTCAGAGGCTCCATCAATTTTGCAAAAGATATAACAATGGGACTGTATACCCCAGCCTGGGGATTTGTTACACCACCATGGAAAAACAGATCAACACTCAAAGCTTCATTAGCAGGAGGTGAAGAATAATGCTTACAATGACTCCGAAAGAAATATCAGAACGCAGTAGCTTAAGAATAAATCCGTGTAAAACATGTCAGCCGGTTGGTGCAATGTATGCAGCACTTGGAGTACACAACTGTATGCCTCATAGCCACGGCTCACAGGGATGTGCCTCCTACCACAGAACATTTTTGTCAAGGCATTTCAAGGAACCTGCAATGTCATCTACAAGCTCATTTACAGAAGGCGCTTCGGTATTTGGCGGCGGAAGCAATCTAAAAACAGGTGTAAAAAATGTATTTGATATATACAATCCCGATATTATCGCAGTACACACTACCTGTCTTAGTGAAACAATAGGAGATGACCTGACTGCATTTATTCAGGATATTGATATACCCGATGGAAAATACGTTGTTCATACAAACACACCAAGCTATGTAGGTTCCCACATAAACGGATTTTATAACATGATGGCAGGTTTTATCAACTATATGGCAGAGTCCACAGGACAGTCAAACGGCAAAACCGCTATTTTCCCCGGTTTTGTGAATCCCGGTGACATCAGGGAATTAAAAAGAATACTAAAGCTTATGAAAGTACCTTTTACAATGTTCCCGGATCAGAGCGGTGTAATGGATGCTCCAATGACAGGTAACTATGAAATGTATCCCAAGGGCGGAACGACCATACCTGAAATAATCGGTCTGGGTGACTGTGAAAAGGTTTTAGCACTAGGTGAACTCACAAGCGAGGAGCCGGCAAATGTATTGGAAAGAAAGTGTAAGGTTCCATACTCTCTGATGCAGCTGCCAATAGGTATTGAAGCTACAGACAAATTTGTTATGGAGCTTTCTCAGATAACAAATGAGGAAATTCCTTACGAGCTTGAAGAAGAACGGGGACAATTGGTAGACATAATTTTAGATGCGCATTTCTACTTTCATGATAAAACAGTTGCAATATTCGGAGATCCTGATACAGTCCTCGGTCTTACCCGTCTGGTACTAGAAATGGGAATGATTCCTAAGTACGTTCTGACAGGGACGCCCGGTGAAGCATTTGTAAAGCTTGCAAACAATCTTTTTGAACAATACGGTGTAACTGATTGCACTGCAAAAGCTTCAGGAGACTTGTTTGAACTTCATCAATGGATAAAGAACGAAAAGGTTGATCTGCTCCTTGGCACATCTTATGGTAAACAAATAGCAAAGGCTGAAGACATACCATTTGTCCGTGCAGGCTTTCCGGTACTTGACAGATATGCTCATTCATATGCACCAATTTTAGGCTATAAAGGAGCATTGAGACTTGTTGAAATAATAGCAGGAGCTTTGATGGACAGACAGGACAGGGATGCAAGTGATGAGGAATTTGAAGTAGTTATGTAGGCAAGATAAACTAAAACCTTTGGAAAAGGGGGCGGAAATAATGACAGAGTCACTTATATTGGATGAAAGAAAAGACTTTATAAAATACGGATTTGAAAAATCCGGAACAACAGCTATCAAATGTGAAAGCAACAGCGTATCGGGAGCCGTAAGCCAGAGGGCGTGTGTATACTGCGGAGCAAGAGTAGTGCTGAACCCAATTACCGACGCATTTCATATTGTCCACGGTCCCATAGGATGTGCCAGTTATACCTGGGATATCCGGGGAAGCCTTACAAGTGGAAGCGACCTTTACAGAAACAGCTTTTCAACAGACTTAACAGAACAGGATATTGTTTTCGGAGGCGAAAAAAAGCTGAGTGCTGCCATTGATGAAGTTGTTCTAAAACATAATCCAAAAGTGATCTTTGTCTATGCCACATGCATTGTGGGTGTTATAGGTGATGACGTAGAAGCCGTGTGCAGACATGCAGAAAAGAAACATGGAACAAGGGTCATCCCGGTGAAGTCCCCCGGATTCTCAGGTAACAAATCTTATGGTTACAAAATGGCGTGTAATGCCATTTTGGAGCTATTGAGGCCTCACAGCAATATTCCCAAAACACATGGAGTCAATATCCTTGGAGATTTCAACCTTGCCGGTGAAATGTGGATAATAAAAAACTACCTTAATAAAATAGGTATTCCCGTAGTATCAACAATTACCGGGGATGCCGGCTACGACAATCTTATAAAGGCACCTTCGGCAGGGCTGAATCTGGTACAGTGTGCAGGTTCAATGACTTATTTATCAAAAAAGATGGAAGCTGAAATGAATATTCCCTTTATAAAGGTCAGTTTTTTCGGAGTAGAGGACACAACACAATCCTTAATCAGAATAGCAGAAGCAATAGGAACTGAAGAAAATATAAAAAAAGCTAAACAATTTACGCAGGCGGAAACTGACAGACTAAAACCGTTATTGGAAAAATACAGAAGTCGTCTGGAAGGAAAAAAAGCAGCAATTTATGTAGGTGGGGGCTTTAAGGCAATTTCTCTTATAAGACAGTTCAACCAGATGGGAATTGAAACAGTTGTTGTTGGAACACAAACGGGAAAACCTGAGGAATATGAGATTATTACAAATCTGGTTAGCGAAAATGCTGTAATTCTGGATGATGCAAACCCTGCCGAGCTTGAAGCCTTTATGAAGGAGAAGGATGCAGATATTCTGGTAGGTGGTGTTAAGGAAAGGCCCTTAGCCTATAAACTTGGGATTGCATTTTGTGATCACAACCATGAGAGAAAACACGCACTTGCCGGATATGAGGGAGTAGTTAATTTTACTAAGGAAATAAACCTGTCAATGAACAGTCCTGTATGGGAGTACATTAAACAGGAAGTTTAATTTTAAAATGAAAGGGGTGAGAAGTATGAGTAAAAATCTGGTAAACCTAACTGTAAATCCATGTAAAATGTGTATGCCAATGGGAACCGTAAGCGCTTTCTACGGAATAAAGAAATGTATGACAATACTTCATGGATCCCAAGGCTGCAGTACCTATATAAGAAGACATATGGCAACTCACTATAACGAACCGGTAGATATCGCGTCTTCATCACTTACAGAGGAAGGAACTGTTTTTGGCGGTGAGAGTAATCTCATAAAAGGACTTGAAAACATGATAGCTCTGTATAACCCTGAAATTATAGGAGTAGCAACGACCTGTTTGGCTGAAACCATTGGCGAGGATATCAACAGAATAATTAATGAATTTTATGAAAAACATCCTGAAGCAAATGTCAAAATAATTCCCGTATCCTCGGCAGGTTACTCGGGAACACAGTATGAAGGGTTTTTCAAAGCACTTAGAGCTATTGTTGAAAATGTAGAAATGGACATTAAAAAAAATAACAAGGTAAATATTATAACAGGGCTTATTTCTCCTGCTGACACCCGCTATTTAAAGAAATTACTGGACTCCATGAAAATAGATTATACATTGCTTCCCGACATCTCTGATAATCTTGATGGAGAGTATAAAAAGGAATATAACAGACTGCCGGAGGGGGGAACCTCTATTGAAGAAATTTCATTTATGGGCGGTGCTAAGCTGACAATAGAGCTTTCTACCTTTATCAAGGGAGAAGACTCTCCTGCGGAATATTTATATGAAGCCTATGGCGTGCCATATGTGAGATGCAGTCTCCCGGTTGGACTGCGGGATACCGATATGTTTATCCGTCAGCTTGTAAAGGCTGGAGGCACTATGAGTGCTGAAATTAAAAAAGAGCGAGGAAGATATCTGGATTCCATAATAGATTCACATAAATACAACGGCGAAGGCAGAGCAGTGATTTTTGGAGAACCGGATTTTGTATACTCAGCAGTAAGATTGTGTGCTGAAAACGGAATTATGCCTGTAGTAACTGCCACCGGGTCAAAATGCAGTTCTTTGAGCAATTTGTTAATAGACGAGATACAAAAGGCCTCCGATTATGCATTTGTTGAAGAATATAAAATAATTGATGATTGTGATTTTGATACAATCGAGAAATATGCTTTAGAATTTGGTGCCAACGTAATGATAGGAAGCTCAGACGGCAGGCGAATCGAAGAAAAACACAAACTCCCCCTTGTGAGATGTGCATTTCCCATCCACGACAATATTGGAGGACAGCGGGTTAGAGTACTGGGGTATGAAGGCTCAATAACTTTACTTGATAGAATTACAAATGCACTACTAACCCAAAAGGAGCACAGTTTCCGCAGTTCTCTATACAATAAGTATTACAAGGGAAACAATGAAATAAAGTCAAATACGGTGAAGGCCGTATTACATGAGGAATCACCTTCGGAGGATAAGAAAACTGCAAATTTAAAAAAATCCGCTACACATCCATGCTTTAACGGCTGCGGCACCGGGTATGCCAGAATGCATCTTCCCGTGGCTCCAAAATGTAATATACAATGCAACTACTGTGTCAGAAAATATGACTGTCCAAATGAAAGTAGACCCGGAGTTACAACTGAAATTTTATCACCGGAGCAGGCACTTGAGAAATATAAAATAGTAAAGCAAAAGATGCCGAACCTTAGCGTGGTAGGTATTGCAGGGCCGGGAGATTCTCTGGCAGACTTTGAAAACACCAGAAAAACACTTTCGCTTATAAAAGGTTTTGATCCACAAGTAACCTTCTGCCTATCTACAAACGGACTGATGTTGCCAATATATGCAGAAGAACTAGTAAGGCTTGGGGTATCTCACGTAACAGTTACTATGAATGCTGTAAATGCAACAGTAGGAGCAAAAATATATAAACATATTGATTACATGGGTAACAGATATTTTGGAGAGGTTGGGGCAGCAATTCTTATGGCAAACCAGATGGCAGGACTTAAAAAGCTATCGGCTCTTGGTGTCGTATGCAAAGTGAATGTAGTTATGCTAAAAGGAATTAATGAATATCATGTACAACAGGTGGTTAAGAAGGCAAAGGAACTGGGGTGTGACATTTCAAACATAATGCAGCTTATACCTGTAGCCGGAAGTGCATTTGAAAATATGCCTCTTACAAGTAACAAGGAGATAATGGAAATGAGAAAAACCTGTGGCAAGATAATGCCACAGATGTACCATTGCCATCAGTGCAGAGCTGATGCCATCGGCACTTTGGACAATGACCAGTCAATAGAATTCAGAGGCTGTACATCAGCAAAGGAACAAAAAAGCATGCTTTTTGCAGTTTCTTCAAAAAGCGGTGTCCTTGTAGATCAGCACTTTGGCCATGCAACAGATTTTTATATATATGAATACACAAATAAGAGCATACGATTTAGGGAAAAGAGGAGTGTTTCAAAGTATTGCGATGGTTCCGAAAGCTGTGACGGAATGGGCGGGGGTAAAGGAAATAAAGAAAGCAAAATGGATGCCATTCTTGAGGCTGTCAAGGACTGTAACGGTGTAGTGGCAATGAGAATTGGAGAAGCGCCTAAGCAGAAGCTTAAAGAAAAATCAATCGAAATCTTTACAACCTATGACAGAATAGAGGATGCCGTTATAAAAGCGGCAGAAACGCTTTGTGTCTAGTATGCTTTTAGTGAAAGAGAGGTTTTTATGGTAAATCCGAAATATCATGTGTTTGTATGTGCAAGCTGTAGAATTAATGGAACACAGAAGGGCTTTTGTCACTCAAAGGGAAGCGTTGCACTTATACAAAAATTTATGGAAGAAATAGATGATAATGACTTGACGGGAGAAGTCATGGTAACAAATACAGGCTGCTTTGGAATATGTGATAAGGGGCCTATTGTGGTAATATACCCGGAGGGAACCTGGTACGGAAATGTTACGGAAGACGATGTTGAAACTATAGTAGAACAGCATCTTGTTGGAGGAGAGAAGGTTAAAGAACTGATAATATAAAACGATGATAAATCCAAAATCTCAGGGGGGAGCTAAACGTGATAAGAATAACAGATGTTACACTATGTACGTTGAATTATAAAGCTACCTCGGTACAGAAGATTTCGGAGCTTTACGGTCTGCTCTTGCAAACAGGGATTAACTACATTGAAATTGATGTTCCTTTATTCGAATTAATTGAAAATGTAGTAGAAAAAGCAAAAACAGTCCTCAGGGTACAATATTCCGATGAAATTGATTCATTTCCCGGGTTTGCGGGATATATAAGCCGTTTTGGCAGTTTAGAAACCTTCCATTATTCAATATCCGAAATTCAGGTTAACGATATAAGAGAATTAAATCAAACAACTAAATATACCAACATTAAAAATGTCAGAATTATTGGGCTTGATGACCTTTTGATACACGATTATGTTAATACATTCGATAAAATTAAAGGAATATTCAGCGGCAGGTTGGAATTTTGCCCACAAAACAGGTATTTTTGTGCGACTGCACTTGCGACTGAATGGATTTTAAATGATGGAGAGAACGTTGTGACAAGCTTTTCAGGAGCCGGCGGATTTGCCGCACTTGAGGAATTATTAATGATACTGCGTATTGCAAAACGTCACAAGCCCAATATGAATTTAGCAGTATTCCGTAAAATAAAAGAACTTTATGAGGAATTAACAGGGTACCAGATAGCGGGAAACAAGGCTATAATAGGAGACCATATATTCGATGTTGAGTCAGGAATCCATGTGGACGGCATACTTAAAAAAGGTTCCAATTATGAGCCTTTTGAGCCTTCGGTGGTAGGAATGTCAAGAAATATAGTAATAGGAAAGCATTCAGGAAAATCCGCTGTTGAAATGAAACTAAAAGAATATGGGATGAGCCCGGAGGCCGAAAAAATCCCTTTACTACTTTCGAGAATACGTCAGGAAAGTATATGTTTAGGAAGAGGCCTTAATGACAAGGAATTTGTTGCAATTGCAAACGACAGCCTAGAGCCGAAGGGAGTTGATATATGTGAAGGTTAAAAAATATATTATTGACACAACTCTCCGGGATGGAGAACAGACTCCCGGCTATGCTTTTAGCAAAACTCAGAAGGTTAAGCTGGCGAAGCTAATGGATGACGGGGGAATTTCCCAAATAGAAGCCGGTATACCTGCAATGGGTAGTTACGAAAAAGACACTATATGTGAAATCATGAGCCGTAGAAAAAAGGCATTGATTTCTACTTGGAACAGAATGAACAGGGACGATATAAATAATTCCTTTGACTGCCGGCCGGATATTATTCATATAAGTGCCCCTATTTCATATATACACATATATTCTAAACTTAATAAAAATAAAATTTGGCTCAAAAAAACTCTACAAGAATGTGTTTTTATGGCCAAGGATAAAGGTTATGAGGTAACAGTTGGTTTTGAAGATGCCTCACGGGCAGATATTACATTTATAATTAGTATGGCAAATCTACTGTCTGATATGGGAGTAAAAAGCATAAGGTTTGCGGACACGGTAGGGGTACTGACCCCTTCAAGAACTCACCAATGTATACGTGAAATAATAGATAATGTTAATATTCCTTTGGGAATACATGCTCATAATGATTTGGGAATGGCTTTGGCAAATTCTCTGACTGCGGCAAAAGCAGGTGCAATGTACATAGATACCACAATATTAGGAATGGGCGAGAGAGCAGGCAACTGTGACTTAACCCAATTTGTTGCAGCAGCCGGACGAATTTTTGATATAAATCCTCATAACACAGATGCAGTTAATATAAGTCAAAAAGCACAAACTGTGCTATTCGCAATAGAAGGACAACAAAAAACAGAGGTGATTTGACATGGTTAGAAACAAGCAAATACTGAAATATATTTCAATTTTTCTTATAATGATTTATTTTCTTACAGGCTGTAATTTCGGAGTTATAGATGATAGTAATTCAAAAAATACACATAAAGTTGAACTAATTGTATCTGCTGCTGCAAGCCTTAAGGAGTCAGCCAAAGATTTAACGGAGTTATATAAAAAGAAAAAACCAAACGTGGATGTCAAATTTACATTCGGCTCATCAGGAGCATTGGCAACCCAGATAGAAGAAGGTGCTCCGGCAGACATATTCATTTCTGCGGCCCTTAAACAAATGAATACACTTGAACAAAAAGGCTTGCTCCTGGAAGATTCGAAAAAAGAACTTCTTGCTAACAAAGTATTGCTGATTGCACCTACGGATAGTAAAAAGCAGCTATCAAGTTTTGAGGATTCTGCATCGGATAGCATTTTAAAGATAGGATTGGGA
This sequence comes from Bacillota bacterium, assembly GCA_023390335.1. Lineage (GTDB taxonomy): Bacteria > Bacillota > Clostridia > Acetivibrionales > DSM-1351 > Ruminiclostridium. Next base: position 630,452 of record JAEWCZ010000066.1, read on the forward strand.
GAGCCGGAAAGTGTACCTGCCGGACAGTATGCTAAAGAGGTTTTCACAACCTTGGGTATTTGGAACAAGGTAAAGGGAAAAGCTGTTTTTGGAAGCGATGTAAGGCAAGTGCTTACATGGGTGGAGAACGGAGAAGTGGACTGTGGAGTGGTGTATCAATCAGATGCCATAACCTCTGATAAAATTAAGGTTATATGTGAGGCTCCAAATGATACACATAAACCTGTTATATACCCTGTTGCTGTTATAAGAAGCAGTAAAAATCAACAAGAAGCCATTGAGTTTATAGACTTTTTGACAACTCCTGAAGCTTCTGCCGCTTTTAAAAAGCATGGCTTTGAAACAAAGTAGGACAGTATATTTATATAAAGGAGGCGAAAACCATGGATTTATCTCCGCTTTATATTTCAATAAAAGTAGCTTTTATTGCAACAATCATTACTGTAATTACGGGAATTCTCTGCGCATACTATGTTCTTAAATTAAAGAGATTTAAAGGGTTAATAGACGGAATATTTACTCTTCCCATGGTTTTGCCCCCCACGGTTGTGGGCTTTTTTTTATTGATGCTTTTTGGTAGAAATAGTTTTATTGGAAGCGCTTTGAGACAGGTTGACATAAGTATAGTATTCTCCTGGTTGGGAGCAGTTGTTGCTTCTGCAATAGTATCATTTCCGTTAATGTACCGAACTGCCAGAGGTTCATTTGAACAGTTTGATGAGAATCTTGTCAATGCTGCAAGAACCTTGGGAATGCCGGAAATGAAAATATTCTTCAGGATTATTGTTCCGAATGTTTTTCCGGGGTTATTAGCAGGAACGGTACTTGCATTTGCCAGAGCTTTAGGAGAATTCGGAGCTACTATAATGCTTGCCGGTAATATTCCGGGGAAGACCCGGACAATGGCAGTTGCAGTATACACTGCAGTTCAGGCAGGTGACAGGGAACAGGCATACAAGTGGGTTCTAATAATATGTGTCATGTCCTTTGGGTCAATGATTCTCATGAATTTCTGGAATACCAGGCAGTTTGGTAAAAAAGCAGAGAAGGAGGAAAACTAATGGCACTTTATGTAGACATAAAAAAAAGGCTTGGAAAATTCAATCTTAATGTTCAATTTAGCTCAACTGAAGGAATAATGTCGCTGCTAGGTTCCTCCGGCTCAGGTAAAAGTATGACTTTAAAATGTATAGCTGGAATAGAAACTCCGGATGAAGGCAGGATAGTGCTTGACGACCGTGTTTTGTTTGATTCTAAAAAGAAAATAAATCTCCCTCCTCAAAAGCGAAAGGTAGGTTACCTGTTTCAGAACTATGCACTTTTCCCTAATATGACAGTGGAAGAGAATATCGGGGCAGGAGTGCATTTGCCTAAAAAAGAAAAGGAGATACGTGTTCAAGAAAAAATTAAGACATTTTTTCTTGAGGGGTTGGAAAAAAAGCTTCCGTCACAGTTGTCCGGAGGGCAGCAGCAGAGGGTTGCACTAGCAAGGATACTTGCTTCTGAGCCGGATATAATTATGTTGGATGAGCCATTTTCCGCTTTAGACAGCTACTTAAAATGGCAGCTTGAACAGGAAATCATGGAAACCCTCTCAAAATTCAATGGGACAGTGTTACTTGTCTCCCATAACAGAAACGAGGTTTACCGTTTTTCAAATGATATTGCAGTAATATCAGATGGAAAAATTGAAACCGTAAATAAAAAGGAGGATTTATTTAATAATCCAAAAACCGTTTCATCAGCGCTATTGACAGGATGTAAAAATATTTCTGCAGTAAAGAGGTTATCAGAAAATTCACTGTTGGCTATTGATTGGAACATAACATTGCTTTGTGATCGGATAATACCCGAAAATATTAAATTTGTGGGCATGAGAGCTCATTACTTCAAGTACTCGGGGAAAAGCGATGGTAACAACGTAATGTCTTGTGAAGTGGATAAGATTATTGAAAATCCTTTTTCCTATATTATTATGTTAAAAAACCGAAATAGAAACGCGGATGCAGACAAATCAAAAATTAGATGGGAAGTGGATAAAGACATATGGAAAAAAATCAATGAAAAAGGGCTACCCGTTAATTTATTTTTCCCGGAGGAATGTCTTTTACTCCTTACCCAATAGTTCTAAAAATTAAATATAGCTATTAAATTGAATATATGGTATATTTTACAATAAAATAGTGTTCGGGGGTTATATGGAAATTATATTATTTTTATTCTTCTTTATTTTGTCGTTGTTTATATTATATCTGGTAATCAAATCGGCAATTGACGGCTCTGAAACATCCAAGGATATCAGGATAATAAGAATGATGCTACAAAAGCAGTATGGAAAATCATTAAAACAGAAAAAACAGACTAATGAAGACTATAAGGTAATGGATATCCCGTATGATGTCTGCCCGGCATGCGGAAAAACTGTTGAGGATGAAAATAATACTTGTCCGTCCTGCGGATTGAATCTGAGCGGTAAAAACAGCTAGACAATATTAAATCAAAATTATATGATATCATGGGGCTCGTTGATAATTAAATTGTATACGGAAGTACAGTGCAAAACAGTAAAACTATCTGTTTTGCCCCTATATATCATAATTTTGGAGGCATATTACCGTGGAGCAGATACAGATTATAACCAACCAGATAATAATTCTTACACTTCTGGGGCTGACAGGTTTTGTAGCAGGAAAGACCGGGTTTTTGCCTGAAAATTCTCATAAATATATATCTGCCTTGATTCTAAAAATAACCATGCCGTTTCTGATATTTACAACCATGGGCAATTATACTTTTACTGGGGAAACGCTGACCAATGGTTTATATATATTTATATTCGGAGTAATTTTCATTCTTATTGCCGGAGTTATTGCAGTAGGACAATGTAAAATACTAAGAATAGGGGAAAAGACAAAGAACATATATGTTGCACAGTCAATGTTCGGAAATGTTATATTTATGGCATACCCTTTATTAAAGGCAATGTACGGAGATATTGGTATTGTCTATGCTATATTTTTTAATATTGCCAACGATGCAATTCTTTGGACACTGGGAATATACCTGTTTAACAAGCATAACACCAAAAATTGGAGAGACAATTTGCTTCACCTGATAAATCCTAATACACTAGCTTTTTTAGGCGGAATAGCAATGATATTTTTAAAATTTCAATTCAAGATTGAAAAAACCTATGTATATAAAAAAGCTTGGAGTGTATTTTATGAGGCCTTCAACGGTTTGGGACATACAACTATTTACCTTTCAATGATTTTTATAGGATTGATACTTTCCAGCATAAAAATAACTAATTTCAGTGAAATAGTATCTAAGCTTAAATATTTTGTATTATCCTTGTTCAAGCTTCTTGTAGTACCATTTGCCGCAATACTGTTTTTCAATGTAACAAAGGGAGTTTTCAACCCCTTTGTTGTCAAAATAGTTGTATTACAACTGGCTATGCCTGCTTCAACAATTGTTTCCGCACTGGCACTCCAGTATGATTCGGACTACAATGCAGCTACCGAAGGAATATTTGTTTCAACTATTCTGTCAATTTTTACACTTCCATTAATAGTTTATCTGCTTGGATGATAATATTCCGAATATTAAAAGTGAACGTTAAAAAAACGTTCGCTTTTTTTATTAGATTAATTGACAATACAGTCTTTTTATTGGTAATATTAAAGCATAAAAATACGAATTATTTTTGTAGAAATAAAAAAAATGTTCATAAAAATTAATAAAATACAGGGGGCAGATGTTATGTGTATTTCCAAAGATGCAAAGGTAGCTGTTATCATGGGAAGTGATTCAGATCTTTCAGTTATGAAAAGCTGTATTAAAATTTTAAAGGATTTTGAAATAGACTGTGAGGTAATGGTTTGTTCAGCACATAGAACACCCGATAAGGCATCACAGTTTGCTAAAAATGCAGAAGCTAACGGATTTGATGTTATTATTGCAGCAGCAGGAAAAGCAGCACATCTTCCGGGTGTACTGGCAGCTTACACGCCGCTTCCGGTTATCGGAGTACCGGTTAAATCCTCCACTATGGACGGATTGGATTCACTGCTGTCCATAGTTCAGATGCCTGCTGGAATTCCAGTTGCAACAGTTGCTGTAGACGGTGCCGATAATGCAGCTTTACTGGCAATACAGATTCTATCGGTTGCATATCATGAATTAAGACATAAAATGATTGATTATAAAAAATCCCTTCAAGAAAAAGTCGAAAAGAAAAATGAAGAGCTTCAAAAAAAGCTTCTGGAAATATAGTTCTTAAATAGTTTCAAGCAAATAAAAATAGGAAAAGCGGTTTTGTTATAAACAAATCGCTCACATATCTGGATAAAAGGAGTTACCCATGTGTAATTTTGGTGATTGTTTGAAGTGCAGTAATCCTGACTGTTTTGATGAAAGAATGGATAAGATGCACGAAGAATGCGGAGTGTTCGGAGTATATTCATTGGATGGTAATGAAGTAGATGTGGCAGGATTAACATACTACGGTCTTTATTCACTTCAGCACAGAGGGCAGGAGAGTGCAGGAATAGCAGTAAGCGACAGGGAAACCATAGTATTTCACAAGGACATGGGACTGGTTCCTGAAATATTTGACAAGGTACTGTTAAACCATTTGAAGGGTACGATGGCGGTAGGACATGTTCGCTATTCAACTACCGGAGCAAGCAGAAGAGAAAATGCTCAGCCGATAGTAGTAAGATCAAGAAACGGACAACTGGCACTGGCTCATAACGGAAATATAGTAAACGCTTCCATACTCAGAGACCAAATGGAAGACAATGGTACAATATTTCAAACTACAAATGATACTGAAGTACTTATAAATCTTATAACTAAACACAGCATTACATCAGAAACACTGGAAGAAGCTGTTGAAAAAATGATGGTGGACGTCAAGGGTTCATACGGGCTTATACTTATGACTGCTTCAAAAATGTTGGGAGTAAGAGACCCTTACGGAATAAGACCTTTATGTATTGGTAAAACTGCCGGCGCGTATGTTCTGGCATCTGAATCATGTGCTTTGGATGCGGTAAATGCCGAATTTATAAGGGATGTTGAACCCGGTGAAATAGTAATAATCGAGAATAACGAAATTAGGTCTGTAAGGCCTTTTAACAACAAAGATACTAAACTTTGCATATTTGAATTTGTATATTTTGCAAGACCTGACAGTGTAATAGACGGTGCCAGTGTTCAGCAATCCAGATACGAAGCAGGAAAACGTCTGGCAATTGAGCATCCTGTAGAAGCTGACGTGGTAATTGGAGTTCCTGACTCAGGTATTTCAGCTGCAATCGGTTTTTCAAATCAGACCGGAATACCATACGGAGAGGGACTTGTGAAAAACAGGTACGTGGGCAGAACCTTTATTCAACCAAGTCAGGGTATGAGAGAAGTAGCTGTCAGAATAAAGCACAATGCCATAAGAAAATCAGTTGAAGGAAAAAGGGTTGTTATCATTGATGACTCAATTGTAAGAGGAACAACAACCAGACGAATTGTGCAGGTTCTTAAAAAGGCAGGTGCCAAGGAAGTCCACATGAGAGTAAGTTCCCCGCCTATAAAATTCCCATGCTATTTCGGAATCGATATATCTTCCAGAAAAGAACTTGTGGCAGATAAATTATCAGTTGAAGAAATAAGAGAAATGATATGCGCAGATACATTAGGATATCTTAGTCTGGAAGGACTACTTAAAACTCCGATAGGTTCAAAACGAGGTTTTTGTTCAGCATGTCTCGATGGGAAGTATCCTATTGAGGTTCCTGAAGAAGGAGATAAATTCAGCTGCGGCTGTTAAATAGATATTAACAAATTTCTTTGGAGGTAAATTGAATGACCACTTATAGAGAAGCAGGTGTTGATGTTGAGGCAGGCTATGAAGCTGTCAAACTAATGAAGAACCATGTAAAGCGTACATTCAGGCCGGAGGTTATGACAGAACTGGGCGGCTTCGGAGGGCTTTTTAGTCTGGATAAATCAAAGTATGAACAGCCGGTATTAGTTTCAGGAACTGATGGAGTAGGAACAAAGCTTAAAATAGCTTTTTTGACAGACAAACATGATACCGTTGGTATTGACTGTGTTGCAATGTGTGTCAACGATATAGTATGTAGCGGGGCGGAACCGTTGTTTTTTCTGGATTATGTTGCAGTCGGCAAAAATTATCCCGAAAAGGTAGCACAGATTGTAAAAGGTGTAGCTGAGGGATGTGTAATGTCAGGATGTTCTCTCATAGGGGGAGAAACCGCTGAAATGCCGGGCTTCTATCCGGTCGATGAATACGACTTAGCAGGTTTTACGGTAGGAATTGTTGATAAAAACAAGATTATCGATGGTAAAAAAATAAAAGCAGGGGATAAATTAATCGGTCTTCCTTCATCAGGAATTCATAGTAATGGATATTCTCTAGTAAGAAAGCTAATAAACCCTACTGAAAATAACCTTAAAGAATATGTAGAAAAATTTGGTTGTACATTGGGAGAAGAACTTTTAAAGCCAACCAAAATATATGTAAAAACAATCCTTGATCTTATTGGAAAATATGAAATAAAAGGGCTATCACACATTACGGGTGGAGGGTTCATAGAAAATATACCTAGAATGATTCCGGAAGGTCTTCGTGTACAAATTCAGAAGGGGTCATGGCCTGTTCTCCCGATATTTGATTTACTCAGAGACCTTGGCAACATGGCTGATAAAGATATCTTCAACACCTTTAATATGGGAATTGGGATGGTTATGGCTGTTGATGCACAAAAAGCAGATGAAATCATCAGTTACCTTGATTCCCAAGGTGAAAAGGCTTATGTTATCGGTTCGATCGCCGAAGGCGAAGCAGGGGTGGATATATGTTAAATGTAGGTATACTGGTATCAGGGGGAGGCTCTAACCTCCAGGCCATTATTGATAAGGTGGAAAGCGGCTACATTAAAAATGTCAGCATAGTCACCGTAGTTTCCAGCAGGCCTGATGCATACGCTCTGGAAAGGGCAAAGAAGCACGGTATCAAAGGTATATGTATATCTAGAAAGACTTTTAACAGTATAGAGGAATACGACGAAGCACTGATAAGTCATTTTAAAGCACTTGAGGTTGATTTGGTTGTAATGGCAGGTTTCCTTTCTATACTTGGAGAACGCTTCACAAGAGCTTTTGAAGGCAGGGTAATAAACATTCATCCTGCATTAATTCCTTCCTTTTGCGGTAAGGGATTTTATGGAATTATTCCACATCAGAAGGTTATAGAGACAGGTGTCAAGGTCACTGGGGCCACAGTGCATTTTGTTGAACTTGAGGCTGATGCGGGACCTATAATACTGCAAAAAGCTGTTTATGTTGAGGATGACGATACACCTGAAACTTTGCAGAAGAGAGTAATGGAACAGGCAGAGTGGGAGATACTTCCCGAAGCTGTACGACTTTTTGCAGAAAACAGGTTGGTAATTGAAGGTAGAAAAGTTAAGATAATTTAAATTTTATATAAATGTGATTGGAGGATTTTTAAATGATTAAGCGTGCATTAATAAGTGTTTCAGACAAAACAGGTATTGTTGAGTTCGCATCTGCTTTGGCTTCAAAGGGTGTAGAAATAATTTCTACTGGAGGAACTGCAAATGCTCTTTCGGCGGCAGGCCTAAAGGTTATAAACATATCCGATATAACAGGTTTCCCTGAATGTCTTGACGGAAGGGTAAAAACTCTTCACCCAAAAGTACATGCAGGACTTCTTGCAATAAGAAGCAACGAAGAACACATGAAACAGATAAAGGAACTTGGTGTTGATACAATTGACATGGTAATAATAAACCTTTATCCCTTCAAACAGACAATTTTAAAAGGTAATGTTGAGTTGGAAGAAGCAATTGAAAATATTGACATAGGCGGTCCTACAATGCTTAGAGCAGCTGCCAAGAACTATCAGGATGTTGCAGTTATTGTTGATCCTGTTGATTATGAAAATGTGCTCAATGAAATGAACGAATCAGGGGATGTTAGTGTTAAGACCAAGTTCAGATTAGCTTACAAGGTTTTTGAACACACAAGTCATTATGATACATTAATTGCAAAATACCTGAGAGACACTCTTGGAGATATTGATTTCCCTGAAACACTTTCACTTACATATGAAAAGGTTCAGGATATGCGTTACGGCGAAAACCCACATCAAAAAGCAGTATTCTACAAAGAAGTCGGAGCAAACACAGGACTTCTTCCAAGTGCAGTACAACTTCATGGTAAAGAACTTTCCTACAATAATATAAATGATACAAACGGAGCTATAGAACTCGTAAAGGAATTCGACGAGCCTACTGTAGTTGCTGTAAAGCATACCAATCCTTGCGGTGTTGGCAGTGCTGACAATATATATGATGCTTATATGAGAGCGTATGAATCCGACCCTGTTTCCATTTTCGGAGGAATTATTGCTGCAAACAGAGAAATTGACGTTAAAACGGCTGAAGAAATCAACAAGATATTTGTAGAAATAGTTGTTGCACCTTCATTTACAGAAGAAGCACTTGCTGTTCTGACTCAAAAGAAAAACATAAGAGTATTAAAACTTGATAATATCACTGACAAGATATCACCTGATTCATATGATATGAAAAAGGTTGCAGGAGGTTTACTGGTTCAAAAATATAACAGTCAACTGTTCAACCAGGAAGACCTGAAATGTGTAACTAATATACAGCCAACCAAAGAACAGATGGAAGACTTGATTTTTGCAATGAAGGTTGTAAAACATACCAAGTCAAATGCAATAACTCTCGCAAAGGGCAAGATGACAATAGGTGTTGGCCCTGGACAGACAAACAGAATAGTACCTACAAGAGTGGCTATTGAATATGCAGGAACTAGATCACAGGGAGCTGTAATGGCGTCCGATGCATTCTTCCCGTTTTCAGATTGTGTTGAAGCAGCTGCAGCTGCCGGTATTAAAGCAATAATTCAACCCGGTGGTTCAATAAAAGACCAAGAATCCATTGATGCATGTAATAAATACGGAATCGCAATGGTATTTACAGGTATGAGACACTTTAAACACTAAAAAGCCTACCTCTGGTGCTGCAAAGGCTGCAGCACCAGATAAATGACATGTGGAGGTATATATGAAGGTTCTTGTAGTCGGAGGGGGAGGAAGAGAGCATACCATTGTGTGGAAGCTTTCACAAAGCCCTAAAATAAGTAAATTATATTGTGCACCGGGTAACGGCGGGATCTCAGGAATTGCAGAATGTGTTTCCATAAAAGCAATGGACTTGGATGGAATAGTAACGTTTTCTAAAGAAAATAAGATAGATATGGTTGTTGTTGCACCGGATGACCCTCTTGCAGCCGGTTTGGTTGACAAGCTGATAGAAGAAGGTATAAGGGCATTCGGACCTGTAAAGGCAGCCGCAATAATCGAAGGAAGTAAGGCGTTTTCAAAAGATTTAATGAAGAAATACAACATACCTACAGCAGGGTATATGGTGTTTGATAACTGCACAGAGGCATTGCAATACCTGGATACCTGTACAGCTCCTATAGTTGTAAAGGCCGACGGTCTTGCTCTGGGTAAAGGCGTAATAATTGCTCAGACTATACAGGAAGCTAAAGAAGCCGTAAACGGTATGATGAATGATAAGGTTTTCGGTGACGCCGGAAGCAGGGTTGTTATTGAAGAATTCATTCAGGGCCCCGAGGTTTCCATTCTGGCATTTACAGACGGAAAAACAATTGTCCCTATGGTATCTTCACAGGATCACAAGCGTGCTTTTGACCATGACCAGGGACCAAATACAGGCGGTATGGGGACTTTTTCTCCAAGCCCCCTATATGATAAAACGCTGGCTGACTACTGCATGAAGGAAGTATTCCTACCTACAGTAGAAGCTATGAACAAAGAAGGACGTAAGTTTAAAGGCGTTCTCTATTTTGGGTTAATGATAACAAAGGATGGCCCAAAAGTTCTTGAGTATAATGCCCGTTTTGGTGATCCTGAAACACAGGTTGTCCTTCCAAGATTAAAGACTGACCTTTTAGACATTTTTGAAGCAATTATTGACGAAAGACTTAGTGATGTAAATATTGAGTGGGATGAAAACGCGGCTGTCTGTGTAATAGCGGCTTCAGGCGGATATCCCGGGAAATATTCAACAGGACTAGAAATAAACGGTATTGACAAGGCTGAAGCAAACGGTGAGACTATAGTCTTCCATGCAGGTACATCCTGTAAAGACGGTAAGTATTACACTGCCGGAGGACGTGTACTGGGCGTTACGGCGGTAGAATCAACAATGGATAAGGCAATTGAAAAGGCATATTCCGGAATAGCCAAAATTCAATTTGAGGGTATGCACTATAGAAAAGACATCGGAAGAAAGTAATTAGTAAATACAAAAAGCATTATTAAATAAAAAAAGGGAGATTAAAAAGCATCAGCTTTTTAATCTCCCTTTTTGAACTTCATTTAACATTATCTCAATTTATATTTCTTGAGCTTGCTATCCAACTGCTTAACCAACTGATTCAAGCTTTCTGATGCAATCTTCATATCATCAATAATCTTAAGCTGATTTTCGGTAGTAGCAGCAACTTCTTCGCTTGATGCTGCTGTCTGTTGGGATACAGATGATATGTTTTCTATTGCACTAATAACTTCACTCTTGTCTGTTTGCATTTTGATAACTGCTTCGTTAACATCATTGATTTTTGAAACTATAAAATCTATAGCGTTTGCAATATCACTGAAGGAACTGTTTGTCTTATCAACAGCAATATTTTGTTCCTGTGAAACCTTTTTCATTATTTCCATTGAGGATATAGCCAAGGCCGATTCTTCCTGAATACTTTCCATCATGTTGTTTATTTCTTCAGTAGACTTTCTGCTCTGATCAGCAAGTTTACGTACTTCATCGGCAACAACAGCAAATCCTTTTCCTGCTTCACCGGCTCTTGCAGCTTCAATAGCAGCATTGAGAGCAAGGAGGTTGGTTTGCTCAGCTATGTTTTCGATTGACTCAACGAAGAGTCCAATATCTTTTGTTGTATTTGTGAGCTTTTCAACTACAGCAAATATTTTTTCAGAAGTCTCATATGTTTCTTTTGATTTGTCTCTTAGTGTAGTAACTGCTTTTAGACCTACAGTATTTAAGTCAATAATTTTGTTAGTTTCATTTGTGATTCCACTATAGCTTTCATAAACAAAATTAATCTGATCAGAAAGCTTATCAACAACCTGAACACCCATTTGTGCTTCTGCAGCCTGTGAGGAAGCACCTTTTGCTATTTCATCAATAGTTTTTGATATTTCTTCAATAGCGTTTGATGCATTTTCTGCTGTAGAAGTTACTTTTCTTGATGCTTGAGTTATAGATAAGGAGAGATTAAAGAAACTCTCTATCAGTGAACGTATATCACTGATTACTAGATTAACGACAGAAGCTACAAAGCCTAGAACACCGTACTGCTTAGGCTCGATCATACGGGAAAAGTCTCCAGACTTGAAACCATCAATATCCTTGGAAAATCTTTTTATAGTCTTTTTGTACTGTACCCCTGACAGAACAATAAAGGTAATAGAACTTATAAGACATGCAAAGAATGTATACACTGCGAATACAGCATTGCCGCTTATAATACCGCCCAAAATGCACAAAACAATACTAATTATAGCACCAATACCATATAAATTGGTGGAGCTACTTCTTTCCTCAGTTTTTTTCATAACATGAATCCCCCCGATTTAGGTAAATAATGTATTAAATTATATATGTATATACCTTATTATACAACAATAATTCTGAATTGAAAATTAAATTCCTTTTTAATTACAAAATACTATACAAATAAACAAGATTAACCAGCTTGACAGCTAGTGTATAATTGTATACAATTATACACACATACAAATATTCATTAATACATAAAAGCAATATCGGTATGATATTTATTATATTTTGCAGGAGGTTTTATAAATGATAGAGTTCAACAAAAAATCCAATACATTGGAACAAACTCAGTACAAATACTCACTTCAGGACATTGCAGAACCCAATTTATATAGAGAGATATATAATTATGATGAGGTTCCTAAGTGTGCATTCAATCACCGAAGGGTACCTATGAACCCTGCTGATGAGATCTGGATAACAGATACCACTTTCAGAGACGGACAGCAGTCACGTGCACCTTATACCGTAGAACAGATTGTTAAGCTTTACGAATATCTTCATCAATTAGGCGGGCCTAATGGGTTAATCCGTCAGACTGAATTTTTCCTCTACAGCGACAAGGATAAGGAAGCTGTATATAAATGTATGGAATTAGGATATGATTTCCCGGAAATAACCAGTTGGATAAGAGCTTCGAAAAGCGATTTCAAACTCGCTAAAGAAATGGGAATGAAAGAAACAGGCTTTTTGGTAAGCTGTTCCGATTATCATATTTTCAGAAAACTTAAAATGACCAGAAAACAGGCTATGGACAGTTATTTGAGCGTTATTAAAGAAGCTTTAAGCGTTGGCATTAGGCCAAGATGCCACTTGGAAGATATAACAAGGGCTGATTTCTATGGATTTGTTATTCCATTTGCTCTGGAACTTAGAAAATTGATGGATGAAAGCGGAGTACCTATAAAAATCAGGGCTTGCGATACAATGGGATATGGTGTTGCTTATCCTGGGGCTGCACTGCCAAGGAGTGTTCCCGGAATAATTTATGGTCTTAGACATCACGCTGGTTTCCCAAGTGAATTATTGGAATGGCACGGTCATAACGATTTTTACAAGGCAGTAAGCAACTCATCTACAGCGTGGTTATATGGATGTTCATCAGTTAACTGTTCACTTCTTGGTATAGGAGAGAGGACAGGTAATACTCCTCTTGAAGCGATGGTTTTCGAGTATGCATCTCTGAGGGGAACAACTGATGGAATGGATACCAGAATTATTACTGAGATTGCGGAATACTATGAAAAAGAGCTTGATTATGAAATTCCACCGAGAACACCTTTCATAGGAAAGCACTTCAACGTTACACAGGCAGGTATTCATGCAGACGGACTTTTGAAGGATGAAGAGATATATAATATTTTTAATACCGACAAGCTGCTTAATAGGCCTATAGGGGTGGCAATAACTCAAACTTCTGGTCTTGCGGGTATTGCACTATGGATTAACAATAATTTCAGATTCAGAGGAAACGATTTAATTGACAAAAAAGATGAAAGAGTTGGAAAAATAAAAGAATGGGTAGATGCCCAATACCAAGCAGGTAGAATTACCTCTATAAGTGATAAGGAAATGCTTAAGGGTATTAGGGAAATTGCACCTGATATTATTCCTTCTTGAAAATATGGTATTTAACGTATGGCTTTTTTACGTAAAAATGTTATTATATTAAGCGGATACAAAAATAATTGTAAATCGTATTGATTAATATAATGAATTAGGGGGTAATTTTCATAATGGGTTTGAACTTGGCACAAAAAATTATCAAGAACCATCTGGTTAGCGGAGATATGGTTGCAGGAAGTGAAATTTCTATTAAAATTGACCAGACGCTGACACAGGATTCTACCGGAACAATGGCTTATTTGCAGTTTGAAGCTATTGGAATTCCAAGAGTTAAAACTAAAAAATCAGTAGCATATATTGATCACAACACTCTACAGGCAGGTTTTGAAAACGCTGATGATCACAAGTATATACAGACAGTTACTTCAAAACACGGTATATATTTTTCAAAGCCCGGAAACGGCATATGCCATCAGGTACAGCTTGAACGTTTCGGAGTACCCGGAATGACATTGCTAGGATCTGACAGCCATACGCCAACAGGCGGTGGAATAGGAATGCTTGCAATCGGTGCAGGCGGTCTTGATGTTGCTGTTGCAATGGGCGGCGGTCCATACTATCTCACAATGCCTAAGGTTTGTAAGGTTGAGCTTAAAGGAAAATTGAATCCATGGTCCACTGCAAAAGATATTATATTGGAAGTTTTAAGGGTAATGTCTGTTAAGGGTGGAGTAGGAAAGGTTGTTGAATATGCAGGAGAGGGTATAAAGACTCTTACTGTACCTGAGAGAGCAACTATTACTAATATGGGTGCTGAGCTTGGCGCAACAACTTCAATTTTCCCAAGTGACGACGTAACACTTGAATTCCTTAAGGCTCAGGGAAGAGAGCAGGATTGGGTTGAACTTCTACCGGATACTGATGCGGTTTATGAAGAACATATCATTATCGATTTATCAACTGTTGAGCCAATGGCAGCTAAACCACACAGCCCTGACAATGTAGAAAAGATATCAACTATCGGAAAAATAAAAGTTGATCAGGTAGCAATAGGAAGCTGTACAAACTCTTCATACATGGATATGATGAAGGTTGCTGCAATATTAAAGGGTAAAACTATAAATCCTAATGTAAGCTTGGTAATTGCACCAGGTTCAAAACAGGTTTTGACTATGCTTGCTCAAAACGGTGCTTTAGCTGATATGGTTGCAGCAGGAGCAAGAATTCTTGAGTCAGCATGCGGTCCATGTATCGGTATGGGACAGGCACCTTGCTCTGATGCAGTTTCACTGAGAACATTTAACAGAAACTTTGAAGGAAGAAGTGGAACTACTTCTGCAAAGGTTTATCTGGTAAGTCCTGAAGTTGCTGCTGCAAGCGCACTTACGGGCGTGTTAACTGACCCTAGAGAACTTGGAGAGGCTCCAAAGATAGAAATGCCTAAAGAGTTTGTTATAAATGATAATCTGGTTGTAGAACCAGCTCCTGAAGGAAGCGATGTTGACGTTGTCAGAGGCCCGAATATCAAGCCTTTCCCAATTAACAAAGCACTCACTGATAAAGTTGAGGGTAAAGCCCTCATAAAGGTTGGAGACAATATAACTACTGACCATATAATGCCTTCAAACGCAAAACTGTTGCCTTTCAGGTCAAATGTTCCTTACCTTGCTGAATTCTGTCTGACTCCTTGTGATGCTGAATTCCCTGCAAGAGCAAAGGAAAATGGCGGCGGATTTATAATCGGAGGCTCAAACTACGGACAGGGTTCAAGTAGAGAACATGCTGCTCTTGCACCATTACAGCTTGGAATAAAGGGCGTTATTGCGAAATCCTTTGCTAGAATTCATATGGCTAACCTTATAAACTCTGGAATCATTCCAATGACTTTTGAAAATGAAGCTGATTACGATATAATAGATATGAATGATGAACTTGCAATAGATAATGCTATAGAACAGGTTAAAAATGCCGATACTATAGTAGTTAAGAATCTTACAAAGAATACACAGTTTAATGTAAAGGTTAGCTTGTCAGACAGACAGGTTCAGATGGTTCTTGCAGGAGGATTGCTTAACTATACCAAATTAAACAATGGTTAAAAAAATATGCCCTAAGGGGAGTAAATAAAATGGCTAAGCTGGACTACGATGAAAGTGATAACTTAGTAAATTCATTAAGGGGTAGGGTTTTCAATCAGCTTCGCAAGCAGATTCTGACAGGAGCGTACAAACCCGGAGACAGTCTCATAGAATTACGTCTCTCAGAGGAGCTTGGAGTTAGCAGGACACCTATACGCGAAGCTATCAGGCAACTTGAACTTGAAGGCCTTGTAGTTTCGATACCAAACAAAGGTGCAGTAGTAAAGGGAGTTACCGATCAGGATGTAGAGGACATTTTTACTATTAGGACGATGATTGAAGGTCTTGCTGCCAGGTGGGCGGCTGAAAAGATTACTGAGGAAGAGATTGCTGAACTGAAGGAAGCCCTTGAATTTGAGGAGTTCTATACAATCAAAAACGATGCGGAGCATCTGATGAAATACGACTCCAGGTTTCACGATATTATTTTCAGAGCATGCAAGAGCAGACCACTGATGCATATGCTGAGCACTTTTCATCACTATATACAAAATGCCAGAAACAATTCTTTTGAAACGCCAGGTAGACCGGCGAAAGCACTTGATGAACACCGTGCAATATTTGAGGCAATAATAAAAAAAGACGGTGAAACTGCTGAGAAATTGACAATTGAGCATATCAGAAATGCCAGCAGGATTTTCAACGAAAAGCATCCAAAATGAAAAAAACCCTTGGAAGATAACTCTTCCAAGGGTTTTAATTTATGGGTTTTAACCAGTTAAGTTGCTTAAGCTATTACTCATATTGACTTTGAATCAATATGTATATAAAATATAGTAAATAAATATGTAAAAACTGTAGAGTAAGAAGAGTAAGTATATGGTTTAAAATTACAGAGAACTGCTGTTGGTGAGAATGCAGTATCTTAATTATACTGAATGGGCTTATGAGGGCAACCCGAAATAATATTAAGTAGGCGTTGACGGAAATCCTAACCGTTATAATGGAAGCATATGTTTGTATGTTCATTTTTCATTGGTGGCAAAATATTGAATTCTTATCCTTTGTTGGATAAGAATTTTTTTATTATATTAGCATTAAAATATTTGGAGGTATAAAATGGATAAAGTTATATTAACAGGTGATCGGCCCACGGGTAGACTTCATGTTGGGCATTATGTAGGTTCTCTTAGAAAAAGGGTTGAATTACAAAATTCAGGATCATATGATAAGATATTTATCATGATAGCTGACGCTCAAGCCCTCACTGATAATGCAGATAATCCAGAAAGAATACGTCAGAATATTATTGAAGTGGCATTAGACTACCTAGCATGTGGACTTGATCCTATTAAATCAACACTTTTTGTTCAATCTCAGATTTCAGAACTTTGTGAATTATCCTTCTACTACATGAATTTAGTGACTGTATCGCGATTACAAAGGAATCCTACTGTAAAAACGGAAATACAAATGAGAAATTTTGAAGAGAGCATTCCAGTAGGGTTTTTTACCTACCCTATAAGTCAAGCCGCGGACATAACTGCATTTAAAGCAACAACTGTTCCTGTCGGTGCAGACCAACTTCCAATGATTGAACAAACAAAGGAGATCGTTAGAAAATTTAATTCGGTATATAGCGGAGTTCTTGTAGAACCTGAAGCATTGCTGCCCGATAATAAAGTTTGCCTAAGACTACCTGGAATTGATGGAAAAGCAAAAATGAGTAAATCTCTAAATAATTGTATCTATCTGTCAGACACAGCAGATGAAATAAAGAAAAAAGTTATGAACATGTACACAGACCCAAAACATTTACGGGTTGAAGACCCCGGAAATGTAGAAGGGAATCCAGTCTTTACTTACTTAGATGCTTTTTGTCGGGATGAGCATTTGTTACGCTATCTTTCTGAATACAATAATTTGGATGAATTAAAAGAGCATTATTCTAGAGGTGGGTTAGGTGATGTAGCAATAAAGAAATTTTTAAATGCAATTTTACAGGAAGAGCTTGAACCAATCCGCAAAAACAGAAGTGAATATGCGAAAGATATTCCTGAGATTTACAATATTCTGCAAAAGGGAAGCTTCCAGGCAAGAGAAGTTGCAGGAAGAACCTTATCAGAAGTAAAAAATGCAATGAAAATAAATTACTTCGAAGATAAGAAGTTAATTGATTCGCAGATAAAAAGACTTAGTTTATAATTTAGCATTATTCTGACATCCCATTTGACATACACCAAACGGGTATTACACGAACACCTGCTATTTTAGAGGCGGTTTTGCCGTTACTGAGTTGCTGTTATGCCACAAGATTAAACAAGCAATTAAGTCAAAAACTTAACTGCTTGTTTTTTTGATACTGATTTTGGGGCCACGCTCGGCCCTAAACCCCTCCGCGTGAATCAATAAAAGTATTTTTAAAAAGCAAAAATTACTTTATTGATTTTTGATACAATCTAAAAAAGTTCTAATAGTACTTGACATATTTGCCTTACCGATGTAAGGTAAATATGTAACTTACAATTGTAAGGATTGGAGGAATGAAAATGATTAAACCTTTACCGCAAATTACTGATTCTGAATGGATTGTAATGAAAGTTCTCTGGGAGGAATCCCCACTCTTGAGCAGGGATATAATAAAGAGAGTCGGAGAGAAAAGCACTTGGAATAACAAAACTATCGAGACTTTACTTAGGCGCTTGGTTGACAAGGGAGCCGTAGGATTTAGTCTTATCAACTCAAAAGTGAGAGAATACTTCCCTTTGGTAAGCCATGAGGAATGTGAGAAAGTAGAAAGCGAAACATTTTTGAGGAAAGTATATGACGGATCTGTAAGCATGCTGATGGCAGGGCTTTTAAAACACCAGAAGGTTTCTCAGGAGGAATTGGAAAAGCTGAAAAAACTGATCGATTTCGACAAAGAAAAGTGAGGGGAAGATGATGCTTGAAATAGTTTTTTTCAATATTCTGCTTACCTCAATCATGGCAGCGATGCTTGTAATCCTTATACTTTTGGTTAAAGTCATCTTCAAAGAAAAGCTGTCGGCAAAATGGCACTATTATATTTGGTTAATACTTATTGTAAGACTTATAATTCCATATACTCCGGAGTTCTCTCCGAAGATAAATGATATTTTTCCGCAAATAAAGGATAACGTGAGTATTCAAACAGAAAATCATACAATAGGACCTGATACAAATTCTAATGCTAACTTGAAAAATAATAACGAAAGGAATATTTTTGAATATAACACCAACTATAATTCGGAAGCTATTGATGAAAAGGATGTTTCCCAATATTCTAAGGTAGAAGGAAATAATAATGACAAATTGAGCCTAACGATTTTGGGAATAGCAAGTAAAATATGGGTTATCGGCATTTTCTTTTTTTCATTTTACCTGATTTTTATCAATTGCATAATGTACTTTAAAATCAAGAGGTCAAGTGTAACAGTCGACAGATATGGTATACAGAATATTCTAGATGAATGCAGAAAGCTTGTTAATATAATCAGCGATATTCCTATCATATATCAGAAACATATAAAGACTCCTGCAATTTTTGGGGTCTTTAAACCCAAAATGTTAGTACCTGTGAATATTCTGAACCAGCTTAGTCCAGATGAGACAAGATATGTTGTTTTACATGAGCTGTGCCACTTCAAGCGTAGGGACACAGTCATTGGAATGTTGCAAATATTGTTATGCATCTTGTATTGGTTTAACCCACTAATCTGGTATGCTTCCTGTAAAATGAAAGCAGACAGGGAACCGGTATGCGACGAAATGGTATTATCCTGTATAAAGCCTGTTGAACGTAGAAGCTATGCAGAGACACTTATCAAAATGCTCAAATGTTTTTCTGAAAGTCATTGGACTTACAGTACGGCAAATATGAGCCAAGGAGGTTTGGAGAATATGGAGTGGAGACTAAAATTGATTAATATTATAAAAAAGCGTTCCGTTATCCTGGGTATTGTTATCGCATTGGTTACTGCAGCATTAGGTGCAGTCGTTATATTAGTCATAAACAGTTATCTGAGTTATGCTAGCCCCGTGAATTCAATCCCTGTCGATCCGGTTGGTACTAACCAGGCTGCAAATTTGATTACTTCTACTGATAAAAAATTTCCAACCAGAGGAAAAATTCTTGACCGGAATGGAAAGGAACTTGCTGTCAGCATTCCGGCTGATACCATTGCAATAAATCCAAGAGAAATAAAGGCTTCATGGCAAGATACCGGTTCAATTGCGAAAAGCCTGGCAAATTTTTTAGCGCTTGAAGAAACGGAAGTGATGCAAAAAGTAACTGCTTCCAGCGTATACGAAATCATAGGAAGGAAAGTGGACAAGGAAACTGGTAATAAAATAAGGGATTGGGTCAGGAATAATAATATCAAGGGAATAATGATTGATGAGGACACTAAGCGATCCTATCCCGACAATACTCTGGCAGCTCATGTTATCGGCTTTACTGGGGTTGATGAGGAAGGTCTTTACGGTATTGAACTATCCATGAATCAGTACTTAAAATCGAAAGGCACTAGTGTCAGGATTGAGGGGAAAGAGACACTTGAAGGCGGTATGAATGTTGTGCTTACGATAGATGAAGGTATACAAAGTATTGTAGAAAAAGCTCTCGACAAGGCCATAGAAGAATATAAAACGAAGAATGGAGCTACTGCGATAGTTATGAACCCTAAAAACGGAGAAATGCTTGCATTAGCTTCAAAGTCCGATTTTGATCTGAACAATCCCAGGGGAGTTCCAAAGGGAAAGGACCCTGAAACCTGGACCGGAAAAAGCAAGGAAGATGTAGAATATCTCCAGCAGACAGTCTGGAGAAATAAAGCAGTTGTTGATACATACGAACCGGGTTCCACATTCAAGCCGGTTACAGCAGCAGCGGGTCTGGAAGAGGGTGCTATTACTCCTGATACGCAGGTTACCGATGCCACTGTTAAGGTAGGAGGGTGGAACATAAATTGTTGGAAACCAAATGCCCACTTACATGAAACTTTCAGAGAAGGGGTTTATAACTCCTGTAATCCTGTTTTTGTGAGTCTATCCCGAAAATTGGGAGTACCATTGTTTTTTAAATATGTAAAAGCATTTGGTTTTTATGATAAGACAGGAATTGATTTACCTGGTGAAGCACGTAGTATATTCTTTTCAAACCCTACAGAGATAGACATGGCAACATCGTCATTCGGGCAAAGGTTTCAGATAACACCCATACAGCTCGCTTCAGCTTATTGCACGATAGCAAACGGCGGAAAGCTTATGGAACCGCAAATTGTTAAGCAAATAGTCAATACCGGTAACAGCACTGTTAAAACCTTTAAACCACAGGTAATAAGAAATGTTATATCCCCAAAAACATCCGAAAGCATGAAAGCAATATTGGAAGGTGTTGTTTCAAAAGGCACTGCTTCAAATGCCTATGTAAAAGGCTATAAATTTGCAGGCTGCGCTGGTACAGGTGAAAAGGCCAATGGACAATATATATCTTCTTTTGCAGGATTTGCGCCTGCGGACAATCCCGAAATTGTATGCATAGTAATTTTGGATGAGCCCATGGAAAATGCACCTAAAGGAGGAACAGCCGCCGCACCTGTTGCAGGGAAACTTATGAGAGATATTACAGATTATATTCAATAATACGAAGTTAAGTTTCTTTTCTATCTTATAGTATGTGCAATTGTATAAAACTATATTATTTACGTCATGGAGTTGCTTAAGGCATTGTATAAAATGAGCTACACACGGCCTGATGAAGATCCTGAATGGAGCGGCGAAAAAAAATGCAATTAAAATAAATTACTTCGAAGATAAGAAGTTAATTGATTCACAGATAAAAAGGCTTAGTTTATAATTTAGCATTATTCTGACATCCCATTTGACATACATACAACAAAACAAAGGTATATATGTTACCATACAGCAACCACAGCAATGTATACACCTTTATCAAATTTGCTAATACTAAAAATAAAAAGGTATCAGTAAATTTCTACTGATACCTTTTGGTGACCCATAGGGGATTCGAACCCCTGTTACCGCCGTGAGAGGGCGGTGTCTTAGGCCACTTGACCAATGGGCCATTTCTTAAATGACAAAAGCTATTATAGCATGGTGATTTGTATTTTTCAAGTGCGGTTTACAAATTTTTATAAAATCTTTTATAAGTATGTGTTATAATAACTCCTGTAAAAATTTTAACATAGGAGTTATATTTGTAACATGAAGCTACCGATTGAATTTGTTGAGAAAATGCAAGGACTGATGGGTGAAGAATTCGACAGCTACCTTGAATCATATAAAAAACCAAGATTTTATGGTCTTAGAGTCAACACTTTGAAGATATCAGTGGAAGAGTTCTTGAAAATAGCACCGTTTCATCTTGAACCTGTACCGTGGACTAAGGATGGTTTTTATTATCAGGAGGGAGATAATCCGGGGAGACACCCGTATTATTATGCAGGTTTATACTATATTCAGGAACCCAGTGCCATGCTGCCGGGGGCTGTTATAGGAGTTAAACCCGGGGATAGGGTTTTGGACCTTTGTGCAGCACCGGGAGGCAAAACTGTCCAAATGGCTACACAGATGAAGGGACAGGGGTTACTGGTGGCTAACGACATTAATTCAGAAAGAGTAAAGGCACTGGTAAAGAATGTTGAGCTGGCAGGAGTAAGAAATGCTATAGTTCTTAATGAAACTCCTGATAAACTGGCTGTGAACTTTAAAAGTTATTTTGATAAAATTATGGTTGATGCACCCTGTTCAGGTGAAGGAATGTTTCGTAAGGACGAAGATGCTATAAGAAGTTGGGAAAAATATAAATGTGAAAAGTGCTGCGGAATGCAGTGGGATATTTTACAGAAGGTTGACACCATGTTAAAGCCTGGGGGCGTTATTTTATATTCAACCTGTACCTTCTCTCCTGAAGAGGATGAGTTGATGATAGAAAGGTTTATGGACGAACATAGAGGGAACTACGAATTGCTGGAAATACCTAAAACAGGTGGCATTGAGGGAGGTCGTACTCATTGGTCAAAAGGAGGGTATGACTTTGATAAGGCTGCTCGTTTGTGGCCCCATAAACTTAATGGTGAAGGACATTTTGCGGCATTACTGAGAAAAAAAGATTCCTCAGAAGACTCCTGTAAGAATGAAAATGTAGAATACAAATCCGGAGACAGGTCTCAGACAGTTAAAATAAACGATATCAAGGATATAAAAGAATTTAACTCCCAGTTGGGTGAATTTGTTGAAAACAACACCAGCTTGAATCTAGAGGGATATTTATTTCAAAAAGGTGTCAATCTGTATCATTTACCCGTCGAATGTCCTGATTTGTCAGGTCTGAAGGTTGCAAAATTTGGCTGGTACATGGGTGAAATTGGGAAAAAAGGATTTGCACCTTCCCATTCACTGGCAGTATCAATGAATATAAGGGAACTAAAGAATACTATTAACTTCAAATCTGATTCACGTGAAGTCAACAGCTATTTGAAGGGGGAAACGCTGATTGTTTCGGGTGAAAAAGGTTATACTGGTGTTTGTGTGGATGAATTTCCCCTTGGATGGGCAAAGCAAACCGGAGATATGCTAAAAAATCTATACCCAAAAGGGTGGAGAAAGATGTCCTAAGCTGCTAAATTCCTATAAAGAAGGAGAGTATATTTTGAAACAGAAACAACGGTTGGATAAGGTTCTTTCAAATTTTGGGTTTGGCTCAAGGAATGATATAAAAAATATTGTTAAAAAAGGTCAGGTTATAGTAGACGGGCAGGTCATAAAAGATAGCGGTATTCATGTTGACCCGGAATTAAGTGTTATTGAAATAAACGGGGAAAGATTGAATTATCGTAAGTATATATACATCATGATGAATAAGCCACAGGGAGTAATTTCAGCTACAAGCGACAGAAAGCAAAGAACTGTCTTTGACATTCTTCCGGAAGAATACAAATGTTTTGATCTTTTCCCGGCAGGAAGGCTGGATATAGATACAGAAGGTCTTGTGCTAATGACAAACGACGGACAGCTGTCTCATGAAATTCTTTCTCCGAAAAAGCATGTTCCAAAACAGTATTATGCAAAAGTGCTTGGAAGGGTCAATCAGGAGGATGCAGAAGCTTTCAGTCATGGAGTAACTCTTGACGATGGGTATAAAACGCTTCCTGCTACTTTGGAAATATTAAAATCAGATGATTTATCAGAAATAAAACTAACAATTGTAGAGGGAAAATTCCATCAGGTAAAGAGGATGTTTGAGGCAGTAGGCAAAAAAGTAATTTATCTTAAACGTCTCAGCATGGGAAACCTTAGGTTGGATGAGAATTTGAAGCTTGGGGAATGTAAGGAACTCGGAGAAAGTGACATTGAACTGCTTACGCAGGCAGTAATTATAGATAATAAAAATTAGTTGAGGTTTGAGATATGAATAAAAAGAGTGTACAGAAACTAGTGCTTTTCCTGACAGGGCTTGAGCAGAGAATTATAGACAATTCAAGCTTTTTTAAGGGTATAGTTATAAAGCTGAAATCAGGAACAAAGCAGTATGAAGCCAATATAACATTGAAGGACGATAAGCTTTTATTAAATTATAATGGCAGAACAGACAAACTTGAAATTTCATGGCTTTGTGCAAGAGTTTCAAAAATTGCCGAGAGCTATGAAGCTTTAACCCTTGTATATGAAGAACGAGGGACTTCTATTATAATTGAAGCTGATGACAAAAATGTTAAAATGAAATCCAAGGACACTGACACTGTTGAATCCAGTAAAGGTCACAACGAAACAGCGCAGATTACAAACAGGGATTACTTTATAAAAGTTGGGCCCGCTGATGATGTGCTAAAGGCTATTGGTATTCTTGGTGAGAATGGCAAAATCAGAAATGATATGATCAGGAAATACAATCAGATTGATCACTATATTGAATTAGTTGACGGCATGCTTAATACGTTATGCTCAAAATACGGAGATTTAAACGTAATTGATTGTGGATGCGGGAAATCTTATCTATCCTTTGTATTGAACTATTATATAAAGGATGTACTAAAAAAGAACTGCTATTTTACGGGACTGGACATTTCAAAAACCGTAATAGATGCATCACATAAAATTGCGGAAAGCCTTGGCTACAAGAATATGGACTTCAAAATAACGGACATCAGAGATTATACCGCTCAAAAGGATATTCATCTTGTAATTAGTCTTCATGCTTGTGATACGGCTACGGATGAAGCAATAAGTCTGGCAGTCCGGAATAATGCAAAGGCTATGGTTATGGTTCCTTGTTGCCAAAAAGAAATATTGAGCCAGTATTCTTTTGATGCGCTTCACAGTATCACAAAACATGGAGTCTTGAAAGCACGCCTTGCAGATGTACTTACGGATGGAATACGTTTATTGATACTTGAAGCACTTGGTTATAAGGTTTCTATTGTTGAATATGTTTCACCCCTTGAAACGCCTAAAAATCTTATGATAAGAGCTGAGAAAACAGGAGGCATAAATTACAGCCTCATAAATGAGTACAAGAAGCTTAAAGAGACACTGGGGATACATCCTACTATTGAAAAGCTTATACAGCCGTATTTTTAAATGCATATGGTAGATTTTGACAACCGCAAATACCAAGAGTATAATATTCGTGAAAGTAAATAATTATCTGCAAATGATGAATATACATCAAGGGGGGAGCGGAATGGCACAGAAAAGCTATGAAAATAATGGAGTATTTTTATCAAAAAAAACATTGTACAGTGGTGACAAGGTGATTCTAAAATATAATGGGTTACTTTATCAGGCTGGAGCTGAGAGTATCTATGCACATGTTGGGTTTGGGGAAAACTGGGATAATAAATACTTTGTTGCTATGGAAAAAGAGAACGATATTTTCGAAGTTGAAATTGATATAAAAGAAGGTAAAACCTGTGGCATTTGTTTTAAGGATTCAGCTGAAAACTGGGATAATAATTCCGGAGAAAACTATGTCTTTACCATATCAAAGAAACCAGCAAGAAAGAGACAGGTAACAAAAACGTCAAATGTCTTAAAGATAAAGCGTAGCTGATAGATAAATTATCACATTTTAACTAATTTTGAAGGATTTTTTGCAATCGTATAGAATAGTTAACATCGGGTATATTTATTTTATTGGATGTATAATTTTATCCGGAGTTGAAAAAATATTTTATATATGATTGTTTGTCTGTAGAGTTACATAGTGTAGCTAATTAAAAAATGGGGGTTAGGTTTATGAAGAGCGTTATACGCGATATTTCTTTGGCAGATAAAGGAAAGCAGAAAATTGAATGGGTAAGAAAGAATATGCCTATTTTAAGAAGTCTTGAGGATGAGTTCAGGGAGACAAAACCTTTTGACGGAGTAAGAGTTGTAGTGTCAGTTCATTTGGAGGCTAAAACAGCTTATCTTGCAAAATTATTTGCAATCGGAGGAGGAGAGGTTTCAGTTACAGGCAGTAATCCACTATCCACTCAGGATGACGTTGCAGCCGGCCTTGTAGCAGATGGTCTTGATGTATATGCATGGTATAACTCAACTAAGGAAGAATACGAGGAACATCTGAATCTTGCTTTAGGATACAAGCCAAATATTATCATTGATGATGGAGGCGATTTGGTTAATCTACTGCATACCAAGAGAAAAGAGCTTCTTCCGCATATTATGGGTGGATGTGAAGAAACAACTACCGGAGTTCTTCGTTTGAAGGCTATGGAAAAAGAAGGAGTACTAAGATTTCCAATGGTTGCGGTAAATAATGCAAACTGTAAGTATTTGTTTGATAACAGGTATGGTACAGGGCAATCTGTTTGGGATGGTATTAACAGAACAACTAACCTTATTGTAGCAGGCAAGAATGTAGTTGTAGCAGGTTACGGATGGTGTGGTAAGGGTATTGCTATGAGAGCCAAAGGTTTTGGTGCCAGTGTAATTGTTACTGAAGTAGATCCTATTAAGGCAGCAGAGGCAGTAATGGACGGATTTAAAGTAATGAAAATGTCCGATGCTGCAAAAGTAGGTGATTTCTTTATAACAGTAACAGGCTGCCGTGACGTTATCACTACTGAACACTTTAATCTTATGAAAGATGGAGCTATTCTCTGTAATGCAGGTCATTTTGATGTTGAGGTTTCTGTCGCTGAGCTGGAAAAGATTGCAGTTGAGAAACAAATTCAGAGACATAACATTACAGGATATAAGATGGAGAACGGAAGATGGATAAATCTTCTAGCAGAAGGCAGACTAGTAAATCTTGCTGCAGGGGATGGACATCCTGCCGAGATTATGGATATGAGCTTCGCACTTCAGGCGCTTTCAGCAGTATATATGCTCAAAAATTACAATAAGCTGGGAAACAAGGTAATTGATGTTCCTGCTGATCTTGATAAAAAGGTTGCAACCATGAAGCTTAAATCATGGGGAGTAAAAATAGATAAGCTTTCAAAAGAGCAAAAGAGCTATCTTAACAGTTGGGCAGAGTAACAAAATTAAAATTGCATCCATGAAAATTTAGATTAAGCATATTAATCGATGTTTGCATAAAATGTCGGTAATATGCTTAATTTTTCATGATTTTAGTCTTGGTACGATAATGCGAAAGGATGAATATTATGTTTGACGTACTTATAAAAAATGCTGAATTAATAACTATTGATGAAAGTAAGCCGTTAATTACTAACGGATACATAGGAATTAAGGGTGGGCGTATTGATTTTATTTCAGACAGTCTTCCTGAAAATGTAGAGGCTAAAGAGATAATTGACGGAAGAAACAAGATTGCCATGCCTGGTCTGGTAAATGCACACAGTCACAGTGCCATGACGCTAATGAGAAATTATGCTGATGATATGGCACTTGAAAAATGGCTGTTTGATAACATTTTCCCTGTTGAAGCAAAACTTACGGATAAAGATGTGTACTGGGGTACTATGCTTGGTATCTCTGAGATGCTTAAATCAGGAATTACTGCTTTTGCTGATATGTATATGTTTATGGACGATGTTGCAAGGGCTGTAACTGAAACAGGTATAAAGGCAAATCTTTGCAAAAGTCCAGTCCAGTTTTTTGAGGACGGACAGCTGAAAAGACTCGACAAAAGTCAGGGAACTATTGACTATTATAATAGTTATCATAATTCGGCAAATGGAAGAATCAAGGTATTTGTAGAAATACATTCAGTTTATATGTTTAATGAAAATACTCTTAGAAATGCGGCTCAGCTAGCTAAGCAGTTGAATACAGGTATTCATATACATTTACTTGAAACTGTATCTGAGGTTGAATCCAGTAAAAAAGACTATGGTATGACATCAATAGAGATTTGCAGGGAAACAGGTGTACTTGACGTTCCTGTTATGGCAGCACACTGTGTTCACCTGACTGACAGCGATCTTAGGATTATGAGGGAAAAGAATGCAAGTGTGGTTCATAATCCAACCAGTAATCTCAAGCTGGGAAGCGGTATCGCCCGAATTCCAGAAATGATGGATATGGGAATTAATGTATGTCTTGGTACAGACGGGGCCGCAAGTAATAATAACCTTAATATGTTTGAGGAAATGAATCTTGCTGCTATACTACACAAAGGTGTGGCTATGAATCCACAGCTGATGAAGGCCCAGGATGTTCTTAGAATGGGAACGGTTAACGGGGCAAGGGCTATAGGGTTTGACGACACAGGAATACTATCTGAGGGGATGAAAGCAGATATAATACTGGTTGATACTGACAAACCTCACTTTTACCCTAAAAATGATCCTATGGCAATGATTGTATATTCTGCACAGGCAGCTGATGTGGATACAGTTATAGTAGACGGGAATATTTTGATGAAGAATCGTGCATTCACTCATATTGATGAAGAAAAAATTAAGTTTGAGGTAGATACCTTATCCAAGAGACTTTTAGGCAGATAAATTTTCCTTATTTTTTGACACTATTTACATAAAGGTTATTTCTGATTAATGTCTAATATATATTGTTGGGCACTTCAGATTTTTTTATGGGGGAATAGTCATGGCAATTACAATTAGTTTGTGGACAACCAAGCAAGGAGAATTAAATAGATTTTTAGATAGCTTTTATGAGAAAGATATGGAGGTAGATTGTTCTCTTCGCAGATGGGCAACAGATTTTTACAAGCCTTTGGATTCAATAGACATGATTTGTGCGTTAATGGATAACAACGACAAATATGATTTAGCTATGTATTTACATATGGAAAATGGTTATTTATACCGAATAACAAACTCAAACTATGAAGATGTTGTAAAGGGACTATTTGAAATGTATTATGTTCCTGTATAAAATGATGATAAGGTCTTATATCGCAGTTGTAAAATTATGTTATAATATTAACATAATAGGTTTGGAGGTTAATTCAGATGAAGCAGGAATACAGCGATATCGATGGTTTTGATAACAGCAACATGACTTGGAACAGTAGTGAGGTAACTAGTGTTGAACGTGAAATGTTACTGGGGAATCTTAATTACATAAACAGCAAGGCTATCAGTAATTGGACAAAAGGTATATTAACCTTCCTGACCGTATTAATTCCCGGGATAGGGCAAATTATCGGCTTGATTGCGGGATTGGTATTTCTATCTGATGAAACAAAAGATAAAAGGTCATTTGGAACTTTTTTAATAACTATTTCAGTTATTACATTTTCTATATTGGCTTGTTTGTGGTTAAAATGGAAGTTGTTTTAAGGAGGGAAAACTGCAATTTATATAATAAAGAATGAAATGCGGAAGGAATACATTTCCCTTAGAAATAATATTAGCTCAGATAATTTACACAGTAAGTCGCAAATGATCGTCGAGATGCTGAATGAGCTAGACCTTGTGAAGCGTGCTGAATTAATAATGTGTTATGTAAGCTTTGGGAGCGAGGTTTTTACTCATGAAATTATTAATACCTGGCTTTCTCAAGGTAAACAGGTGTGTGTTCCTCGTGTTCTTAAGACTAAGGGAAAATCCATGGAGGCAGTAAAAATCAGTAGTCTTGAAGAACTTGTGCCGGGAACCTATGGTGTATTGGAGCCGACTTCCGGACAAAAAAATATAGTCAGTCCTGATTCAATTGATGTGGTGATTGTTCCGGGATGTGCATTTGATATAAATAGAAACCGCATGGGGTATGGTGCCGGGTATTACGACAGGTTTCTGGAATTAATATCAGACAACTGCTTAAAAGTAGGGGTTGCTTTTGATTTTCAGATAATGGATGAAATACCCTGCGAGGAACATGATATTCCAATGGACGTTATAATTACAGAACAAAGAATTATCTAAATTATCAGTTATAAAAAATGTAAGGCACAACAAATAAGTTCTACCTGTCCCAGGTTACTTTTAATTGTTGTGCTTTTTTGATTTTTGAAGGACAAATTTTAAATTAGCATTAACTGAATATAAATATACTAGTATTTCTAACGGGGTTAGAGGTGTATTATTATGGCAAAAGCAAAAATGAAAAAGGTTGTTAGTACTTATAAAGGTAAAATTGATATCAAGGAACTTATTATAAAGTTGTTGAATCGTAATTTTATGAAATAATATAAAGGAGGTGAGAAGTTTAGCTAAATAAGAAATTATGAACCGGTTTTATTATAATTTTTAACTATTAGATTTTCACATTCAATTCTGCAATTAATTAGAATAATTCCTGTATTCCGCCGGTATTTCCTGACTTTATTTATAAAGGGGGTATGCTGCGAATTTGATATTTCGTCAATTAAATGTTTTTAAGTAATTATAAAAAATATGAATATAGGAGTTTTGATATGCGAAACACAAAAATGACAAGAAAAACAGGGGCACTTCTAATTGTATTTTCAATGCTTTTTGTATTATTTCTAGCTTCCGTAGGAAGCACTAACGTTTCTGCACTTGAGCCACCCGGAGTGTATGGTGACTTCAACGATGACAGAAATGTGGACGCTATGGATTTCATGAAATTAAAGCAGTATCTGATGAGCCAAAATACTACTTACTACTATTATATGGACTTAAATGGTGATAGTGCATTGGATGCAATGGACTTTGCTATTTTGAAACAATATCTTCTGGGTTTAGTTAAAACTCTGCCAATTAATTCTACACCTACAAAACCAGGGGTACTGTTGGTTGGTAGATTTGATACAAGCGATTCTGCAGGCCCTAAGTTTGCATGGAGTACTTCAACTATAAAGGCAAGCTTCACCGGAACTGCAATTAGTGCAACTATTAAATCATCAGGGGACAACTGGTTCAATGTTATTATAGACGGCGTTGTAAAAACACCGGTTAACGTGCCTGCCGGGTCTTCTTCTGCGATTACTCTTGCTACCGGTTTGGGGGATGGTGTTCACAGTATTGAACTGGTCCGAAGAACTGAAGCTTGGATCGGGGAAACACAATTTTTAGGCTTTAATGTTACCGGAGGTGGCTTGTTGCCTGCTCCTTCACCTTCAACAAGAAGGATAGAATTTATAGGTGATTCTATTACCTGCGGATACGGTAACGAAGGAACAAGTCAGTATCAGTCGTTTACCAACAAAAATGAAAATGCGTATATGGCATATGGAGCAATAACTTCAAGACTTCTGAACGCTGACCCCATGACTATCTGCTGGTCAGGAAAAGGGTTGGTACAAAACTATGGTGGGGATCTTAATGACTTAATGCCTGCGGTTTATTCCCGAGTACTTCCTTACAATACGACTCTCACTTGGGATACAAGCAAATGGACTCCACAGGTGGTTGTAATCAATTTGGGTACAAATGACTTTAGTACCGGTTCTATTGATAAAACAACCTTTGCAACTGCATATGCAAACTTTGTAACAAAAATAAGAGGACAATACCCTGATGCTCACATCTATTGTGCAGCAGGACCAATGCTGTCAGGTGATCAACTGACAAAGTGCAAGGGTGCTATAACCAGTGTTGTTGACCAGAAAAAAACTTCAGGGGATTCAAAGATTCATTTCATAGAATTTCCGGTACAGGTTGAATCAAACGGCTATGGTGAGGACTGGCATCCTAGCGTTAAAACACATCAACTGATGGCAAACCAGCTGGCTGCAACTATAAAAACTGATTTAGGGTGGTAATTCACTCTTAATAAAGTAATCAAAAAGCATAATAACCGTAAAACGAGTAGCCTATAAGGCCTCGTATAGTACGGCTGTTATGCTTTTTTTATGTTTAATCGTATTTATTTAATAAATGTATTGACCGAATCGGTTTATGGTGATATTCTAGTATCAACCGATTCGGTTGATAAATTTTTGAGGTGATATTTTTTGGATAAGTTTTTAAATTTACCTGAGGAGAAAAGAAACAGAATTGTTGATGCAGCTCTTAAAACATTTGGTACAAATGGCTACAAGAAAACTTCTGTCAGCGATATAGCCAAAGTTGCTGATATTTCAAAAGCTATGGTGTTTCATTACTTCGGAACAAAAAAAGATTTATACCTTTACTTGTTAAAAATGTGCACTGATATAATTATTAATGAAATAAACAATGGTTTTGATTCTACTGTTACTGATTTCTTTGAAAGAATCAAGCAATCAGCCGAACTTAAAGCTTCAGTAATGAGGAAACATACTAATATTCCCGCTTTTATACTAGGTGCATATTTTGAGTCTGATTCGGAAGTAAAATCGGATATTACATCTCTACTTGCAGTTGGAGATGATTACAGAGATAAAATCGCTTTTGACGGAATGGATACTTTAAAATTTAAAGAAGGTATTGATCCCAAGTTGGTGCTGAAAATGCTTATATGGATGGCGGAAGGATACTCTAGCCAATTGTCTTTTTCTACACTGGATTTAGATGTTATGCTAAAGGAATTTTATGAATGTATGGATTTGCTCAGGAACAATTTTTATAAGGAGGAGTATTTATGAGTGTCATTGAAATTAAGAATCTTACAAAAAGTTATGGTAAAGCAAGAGGTATAAACAACATAAATCTGAGCGTAGAGCAGGGCGAAATTTTCGGGTTTATCGGTCCAAATGGAGCGGGTAAGTCAACCACTATCAGAACGCTCCTTGGTCTTATTTATCCCTCTGAGGGCAGTGCAACTATATTCGGTAAAAGTTGCACAGAACATCCTGAGGTGAGAAAAGAACTGGGATATCTTCCTTCAGAGGTATTTTACTATGACAATATGCGGGTAATAGACCTTTTGAAATATTCAGCCAGCTTTTATAAAAAGGACTGTACCGCTAGAATTAAAGAACTTGCAGAAGTAATGGATCTTGATCTGAAAAAGAAAATAGAAGACCTTTCCTTTGGTAATAAGAAAAAGGTGGGTATAGTGCAGGGGCTTCTTCACGAACCAAAGCTGATTATTCTTGACGAACCTACCAGTGGACTTGACCCTCTCATGCAGCAGAAATTCTTTGAACTTATTGCAGAGGAAAACCGTAAGGGAGCTACAGTGTTCTTTTCCTCTCACATTCTCAGTGAGGTTCAGAAAATGTGTAGCAGAGTGGCCTTTATAAAGGACGGTAAAATTATTAAGCTTGAAAAGATGAGTACCCTTCAGGAAAACAGTTATAAGAAGATTAGCATTGAAACTAAAGAAATTATTTCTAAGGATGTATTTGATATAAAGGGTGTCAGCAAATTAGAAAGTAAAGGTAAAAGCATTAATTTTATTTTTAAAGGAAACATTAACCTAATTATGGAAAAGTTGGCTGATATTGACCTTGGAAATATTTCAATCGAAGAACCTGACCTTGAGGAAATCTTTATGCATTACTATGTAAAGGAGGATTGATTTATATGAATATGTTTTTGCATGAGCTTAAATCCATGAGAAAGACAGCAGCTATATGGACAATCAGCCTAATAGCTTTGTCAGCACTCTTTCTTAGCATTTATCCCAGTGTAGCTGCTGATGCTGAAGAATTCAAAAAACTACTTGCCAATTACCCTCCGACAATAAGGGCTATGCTTGGAATAAATATTGATAATATTGCATCCTTATTAGGTTTTTATTCTATGGTTTTTGCGTTTATTACGCTATGCGGTGCTATTCAGGGTATGAATCTTGGTATTTCCATACTTTCAAGAGAGTCCAGAGAACGTACGGCGGATTTCCTGCTGGTTAAGCCCGTTTCCCGCAAGTCAATAGTAAGTGCAAAGCTCTTGGCTGCATTAACAACCATAGTTGCAACTAATATTGTTTTTTATGCTGTATCATTTTCCATAGCCAATGCTGTTAAGACGGATGGTTATAACAATAAACTGTTCTTTATGATAAACCTGACATTATTCTTCCTACAGATTATTTTTATGGCCATTGGCTTGGTTGTATCAGTATTTTTCAAAAAACTGAAATCTGTTCTTCCAATATCTCTAGGTGTGGTTTTCGGATTTTATATGGTGGGTGCTCTGATTTCTACAGGCAAAAATGATGATTTAGCACGATATATTTCTCCTTTTAAATATTTTGATATAACCTATATCATAAAAAATGCAGGCTATGAGGCCTCATATCTTGTGACGGCTGCTGTAATAGTAGTTGCGGCCATTCTTGCAAGCTATATCATTTATATTAAAAAGGATATCCATGCAGTAAGTTAACTGACCGGGATTTAGCTAAAGGAGGCTTTATTATGAATATTTTTGTAAGAGAATTGAAGGCAAACAGAAAAGCCTTAATTATATGGAGTGTTTGTATGTTTTTATTGATACTGAGCGGTATGGGAAAATATACAGCTTATTCCTCCGGTGGGGCTGGCAGTGATGTTTTTGACAAAATGCCATATACCTTGAAGGCACTATTGGGAATGGGTTCTTTTGATGTTACAACAATCGGCGGTTTTTTTGGTATGATGTTTGTGTACATTGAGCTTGCAGTGGCTATACATGCAGTTCTGCTGGGAAGTGGAATAATCGCAAAAGAGGAAAGGGATAAAACTACGGAATTTTTGATGGTGAAACCTGTATCACGTGCAAAGGTAATTACGTCAAAGTTTTTTGCAGCTTTTGTAAATTTGGTGATTATCAACCTGGTAAGCTTTGCTTCATCTTTAATGATGGTTAATGCGTATAACAAGGGAGAGGACATTACAGGTAACATTGCAGTGTTTTTTGTGAGCATGTTTATTGTTCAGCTTGTATTTTTGTCATTAGGCGCAGTTCTCGCTTCTGTAATGAAAAAACCAAAAGCTTCAGGGTCAGCGGCAGCAGGAATACTTATGGGAAGCTTTATTGTAGCCAAGATTACTGATTTGACAGATAAAGTGAACGTAATTAATGTGCTTTCACCCTTTAAATATTTCAATTACAAGAATATGGTTGACGGAAAGGGTATTGACGTTACAATAGTATTTTTGTGTATTGTACTTGTCGCAGTTTTTGTAAGCTCAACATATTTATTTTACAAGAGCAGAGATTTGAAAGTTTAGAACTAGATTTAATTTTATAAAAATATTGTATAAATAGGAGGAATTTGTAAATATTTTGTAGAATCTACAAATTGAAATACTAAATCAATGTCATAACCTAAATACGGAGGCAGAGAAATTATGAATTTTGAAACTGATTATAGGCAGTTTGTAGATTCAGTGGAACCGTTAAGCTCAATTCAGGAGAAGGATTGGACATTTTACGAACAATGTGGACTAGAGTATCCGTTTCTTTATGCCACACCAGATCCAAATCGTCAGGACTACTTTGCAAGGCCCTATAGTGAGGACCCGCTGCAAAGACTTGACATTCACCATTTAAAAACTCCAGAAAAAAAGAAGCGACCAGTTATTTTCTATATACATGGAGGTGGCTGGACAAATGAAGATAAAAGCAATACACGATTTGTAGCCCATGACTGGATAAAAAATGGATATACGGTTGTTTCTATAAACTATAGATTATCACCAAATGTGACACATCCTTCTATAATAGAAGACTGTGCTAAAGCTCTCAAATGGGTACAGGAAAACATACATGATTACGGCGGCGACCCCAATAGAATTTGTGTAGTAGGACATTCAGCAGGAGGACATTTGGCGGCTCTTCTTGTTACGGGAGCTAAATGGCACAAAAAATATGATATAGATATTAACAAGGTTAAGTGCTGGATACCTATCAGCGGTATACACGATTTTAACCTTCCGGAGAACTCCATGCCTCCTATGCTGAATGCAGCTATAATTGCAATGCTGGGGGGAGACGATAACAAAGTTGAATGTTCACCTGTTTCACATATAACAGGAAAAGAACCCCCTTGTCTGATATTGCATGGAGGAGATGACTGGCTGATTCCCAAAACAAATTCCATAGAATTACATGAAAAGTTAGTTGAAAAAAAGGCCAAAGATGTAAGGTTGTGCATTGTCAAGGGTTATGCTCACTGTAATATGATACTTGGGTTTGAAAAACCCGGGCATATACCTGCTGAATTAATAAATGAGTATCTGGATGAAATGCTTACTACTTCGGAGGGTAAAAAAGCATAGTGTAAAAAGAATACAGCGTATAAAGGCATGCTAACTGTTTAATCGGTTAGTGTGCCTTTTTTATGGACAATTTTTATAATCCGAAACAACTGAATATAAATAGAATAGTATTTATCCGATTATCAGCTCTTGTGTTGTAACTTTCAACATATTTTTGAAAAATGGGGAGGATGCCATGTTTGGATTTAACAAACCCGATATCAATTATCATATAGGTATTTATGTAAGGCAAAGCAGAGACGAAAATGAGGAAAATATTGAAACTATTGAAACACAGAAAAAACTTCTTGCAGACTTTGTGAGAAAAAATAATTACGGAACTATCTATAAAACATATGTGGATGACAATGTATCAGGCGCGGGCTTTGAAAGGTACGCTCTTGAAGAACTCAAAAAAGATGTATTGGCTTGCAACATAAACCTTGTGATTTTGAAGGACTTGTCAAGACTTGGAAGAAACAATGCTAAAACTCTGCTTTTTCTTGATTTTCTTGAGGAATACGGAGTGCGAGTAATTACTTCCGACGGCAGGTATGACAGCCTTAAGGACAATGAAACCGTTGGGATAGATACATGGTACAACGAGCAGTACATTATATCATGGATGTATTGTTGAAAGCGGGAAGATGGAAGGGGTAGAGGGATTTTAGAGATTTGTAAAATGTAAGGAAAACCTATTAAAACATAAACAGAACATAATTGAAAGAGGTTGTCAATGATGGTAATATTATATAATCCATAGTTTGACAAAACTCAATAAAAAAGGAGATTATGTTATGTTTTTGCACAAAACGGGTAAGAAGATAATGGCATTGCTGCTGGCAATGGCTATTGTGTTATCGGGGATTACTATAGTTGGAAATCCCGCAGTAAAGAAAGACTTTGTAAGGTTTGGGAATGAAGTTAATGCGGTTACGGCAATGTATTACTATACTCAATATTATACCAAATTAGAAAATGGAGTAATTATTAGGAGTTACGTAAAGAAGTCCGATATTCTGGTTCCGGACGGAACTTATCCGGACGACGGGGTGCATACCGACGGGTATTGGTATGTTAAGGGTAACAAGGCGACTTTTGAAGAAAAGTGGACAGGAGTGGGATATACTCCCACAGGCTGTACTGAAACCAGTGTGGTAGGTATAAATAATAAAATCTATGTATTTGGTGGAAGATTTTATGTTACTGGATGTACAGATGAATTAAGAGAATGTGACCTGTCAACCGGGAAATTTATACAAAAGGCTAGTGGTCCTCCTAGAAGAAGTGGGCATAATGCAGTGGTGATAAATGGTAAAATGTATATTTTTGGGGGGGCGAATAACTCCCAGTCTATGGTCTATTATAAAGACTTGTGGGAATATGATCCTGCAACTGATAAATGGACAAAGAAAGCAGATGCCCCAACTACGGGAGGAATAACAGCCGCAGTTGTATTTAATGAGAAAATGTATATATTTTCAGGTTATAATCTTTTAATATATGATCCAGTTACAGACAAATGGGAGCAAAAAACTACAAATAATCATATTGGCTTAACAGCGGTAGTTATAAACGATAATATATACTTATATGGAACGTATGACTCTAAATCTAATTTTTTGGGAGAGTTGTGGGAATATGATCCGGCTGCAAATAATTGGACAAGGAAAAAAGACGGTCCGGTTGAATCAGTTCGACAGCAAGCTGTAGCATTAAATGGTAAATTGTATATATCCGGTGGTGAAGATAATAGTGGTCATCTTACTAGCCAATTATGGGAATATGATCCGAAAATAGATACCTGGACCAAAAGAAAGTCACTATCATCCGGGTATATAAATAACTCAGCTACTGAAATGAACGGTAAAATGTATATTTATGGTGGCTGGGATGCGGGAAATAGTGGTTCATACGATTATAATAATGGATTATGGGAATATTCTATAAACTATTATCCTGTTTTTGAAGCTGTAACTCCAAAGCAAAATGAAGTGTTCTCCGAAGTAGACACAAATTTCGTTCCTCAAATTACTGTTTCTGATGAAAACAACGATCCTCTAACGTGTAAATACTACATAGATTCTGAAACAACCCCAAGGGATACTCAGTCCGTAAATAACACTACGGAAACTAAGCCGGTATCATTTAATCCAATTGACATGAGTTTACTGTCAGAAGGGACTCACACATTAACCTACGAGGTTACCGACGGCAGGACTACTGAACCGTTTACTCAGACTATCACTTTCAAAGTGGACAAGTCAGCTCCAAACCTTGGAGAAATTACGTGTTCATCAACAACTGATTCAATAACAATTACCGGCTCGGCCACAGATGGGATATCCGGACTTGCTACAGAACCTTACAGATATACTATCGGTTCTGAGGTGTCTTCATGGATTGACTCGGGTACATACACCTCCCAGAATAATTTGACACCAAATACTCAATATCCTACAAAGTTTGAGGCAAAGGATGCAAAGGGACACATTTCAACCAGTTTACAAAATGTGTACACTAAAGCGACTGTTCCCACACTTGAAGTGAATAACCCAGCGTCTTACGCTCTTGATATTGAAACTACCGACAATAATTCAGCTGCTACACAATATCAAATCAGTGTAAATAACGGTAATCAGTATGTAACCCAAGAAGGAACTCTAACAGCGACTCCTGTTTGGATTACACTTACAAACAAAAAGGTTACTGTCACTGGCTTATCCCCTGAGCAAACCTATACCTTTATTGCAAAAGCAAGAAATGCTGAAAATATTGAAACTGTTGCCAGTTCTTCCGTTAGTGGGACAACCCTTATTGCACCTCCCGGTTCACCTGCAAATATTATTGCTACCGCCACAGATAAGACCATAACCGTCTCATGGGATGCTTCCAATGGAGCTATAGGTTATGAGATTGAGGTGGATGGAATAGTTGCAAATACTGATACTGCCACTGTCTACACACATGTTGGTCTTAATCCCGGGACACCACATACATATAAGGTCAGAGCCAGAAATGCAGGAGGCCCCGGCAACTGGAGTGCACCAGTCACAAAATCCACACTTCCCGCTTCGCCGGATATACCGGTTAACCTTAATGCAGTACCTTTGAGTACCTCCGTTACTGTTACCTGGAACAATGTCTCAGGAGCAACCGGGTACGATATAGAAGTAGACGGAGTGCTGGTTAACAATGGCCCAAATACAAACTACATTCATAACAGCCTAACTCCGGGAACCCATCACTCATATAGGGTAAGAAGCATTAATCCGGGAGGAAAGAGTGAATGGAGCGGGTATGTGAATACCACCACACTTCTTGATACAGTTACTGTACCGGTAAATATTTCAGCAACTCCGGCTCTAAACAGTATTACTCTCACATGGGACAAGGTAAGCGGAGCTTCAGGCTATGAAATATCAGTAGATGGAGCTGCATTTGACAATGGTACACGAACTACCTATACCCACAGCAACCTTGCACCGGGAACACAGCATGTTTACCGGGTAAGGGCAAAGAAGAGCGGGATAACAAGTGAATGGAGTGCTGCAATTGTTTCCGCTACACTTACAAATGAATTTGGAACACCTTCAAATTTAAAGGCAAATGCAGATAATACTTCTATCGTATTGTCATGGAATCAGGTTGCCAATGCATCTGGCTATGAAGTGGAAGTTGATGGTGCGGTTACCGATAACGGAGATGAAACCTCCTGTATACATAACGGATTATTACCCAATACAACCCACACCTACAGAGTAAGAGCGAAAAGTGACACAGAGGTAAGTGAATGGACAGAACCAATGACAGTTAGTACATTTTTACTCCAAACCCCTCAAGGTCTATCAGCAACCTCAGAAGAAACCTCCATGACAATCAACTGGCAGCCTATTGAGGGAGCAACAACTTATGAACTTGATTTTGACGGTTCCATTATTACAGGAATATCAGAAACAACTTATTCAGCCGAAGGTCTGGAGCCAAATTCACAACATGAGATAAAAGTCAGGGCGATTAGTGAAAGTGGTACCAGTAACTGGAGCAATACATTAATCAAGTCTACTAAATTTACTTCCGGTAATGTACCAAAATTATCAGCAATAGCTAAAAAGACTTCAATATCAATAATGTGGAATAAAATTGATGGTGCTACATCCTATGATGTTGAAGCAGATGGAATAGTAACATCAAATGTGAATGCAACAACATTTACAAGCAAAGGTCTTCAGGCTGGGACAAAACATACCTATCGGGTAAGAGCCAATAACAGTTCCGGGGCAGGAGAATGGTGCAGTCTGTTTACTGTTTCAACGCTTCCGCAAGGCCCGGCAATACCTTCCAATGTGGTATCTTCCTCTAATATGACATCTATACTTGTTAGTTGGGATAAGGTTGCAGGTGCAGAGGAATATGAAATTGAGGTTGACGGAACAATTATTGACAACGGTACAGGAACAAGCTATTTACATAAAGGACTTTCCCCAGACACAACCCACACCTACAAAGTAAGAGCCAGAAGTGTTTCAGGCTGTAGTGAATGGAGTACCCCAATGATAATAAAGACCCTGAATTCAGTACAGACATATGACATTACTTCATTGACAGGGGAAGAATTTGACCTGATTTTGTCCGGTTCAGACATTCAGGATTTAAACAAATATACATTCTCGATTCAGTACGATACTAACGATTTTGATTTAATCGACCTTTGTGGCTTCACTCCAAAGACAGACACACAGGAAGGGGATATTTACGGCACTGATATTACCGTAAAACAGGTAGCTCCCGGAACAATAGTATTTGTTAAAAACGGCTCTGCGCAGTCCTGGCAGGTATGGTCAGGTATTGTTAATAGTATAAGGCTCAGGGCAAAGCATGACGGCCCAGCTCAAATTACCTACACAATACAGTAAAGGATAAAAAGGGGTGATACATCAGTGAAAAAAATACGAATTGCAATATCAAGAATTCTTGTTGTGGCCATGTTTATAACAAATATACTCGTATATTTACCGTCGCTAAGCTTTGCAGCAGGAAATAGTAATGAAAAAGCTGATAAAAAAACTGTTGCTATGGTTCACCATGAAAAAACTGAAATTCTGGTTAAATATAAAAGTAGCTTAAATCAGGACAAGGTTAAAAATAACCTGAAAAAGAAAGTGAAGCTCAAAAAGCTTAATGTAAAAAAGAAATATGAAAAAAATAAGATTGATTTACTGGAGATAGACGCAAAGGATGATATATCCCAAGTAGTTGATGAGCTAAAAAAAGACCCTGACGTTTTGTATGCACAGCCAAACTACAAACTCAATATCATGTCCGCTCCTTCAGACCCGATGTTTGAACATCAGTGGAGTCTTCAAAACAACGGTCAGGAAACAGAAGGGCAACTGGGGAGAAACGGAGTGGATATAAATGCATTAAATGCATGGAATCTGACTCAGGGCTCTTCCTCGGTTGTAGTAGGACTTTTGGATACGGGTGTGGACATCAGCCACACTGACTTGAAAGACAACATATTTGTTAATTCCAAAGAAATTCCGGGCAACGGAATAGACGATGACAATAACGGATATATAGATGATATTAATGGTTGGGACTTTGTAAATTCAGATAAAACCGTATATGATGATGCAACATTAGACTTTCACGGAACACGTGTTGCGGGAATAATTGCAGCAGAAGCAAACAGTGAGGGAATATGCGGTATTGCACCAAAAGTAAAGGTATTGCCATTAAAGTTTATTAACGGAAACTGGGGCTATACTTGTGATGCAATAGATGCAATAGAATACGCAATGAAAATGGGCGTCAAAATAATAAACTGTAGTTTTGGCGGCACTGATGACAATTTTGCACTAAAAGATACCATGTCAAACAGCGGCATCCTGTTCATATGTGCTGCCGGAAACAGGGGAGCTGACGTTGCAGTATCCCCGGTATATCCCGCATGCTTTGACATTCCAAACGTGTTATCCGTAGCTTCCATAGATAGCAAAGGAGTACTTTCCCCATATTCAAGCTATGGTAACAAAATACATGTAGCGGCTCCGGGAGTAAATATTCTAAGTACTACACCCGGAAACACATATGATTATTTTACCGGAACATCGGCAGCCGTTCCTTTTGTAACGGGTATTGCAGCACTTTTGCAAAGTTATGTGCCAAACCTGACCATAACACAGATTTCCCAACGTATAAAAGAAAACGTGGTATCCTGCACAAACCTGAACGGAATGGTTACTACAGGGGGAAGAGTAGATGCGTATGCTGCCTTGACAAATACAAAACCGGAACCGGATACATATGATGGCCCCGGAAATGACAACAGTACTGTTCCAGCAGGACAACAGGGCGGTAATATTGACACTTGGTACACCATGGATCAACTTGCGAAAATAAAGGAAAAGCTCCATTATGGGGAATCAGGTGTGAATCCCGCATCAGGAAACTTCTCGGTTACAGTAAATGATATGAGTGTGCCAGCACCGGGTTTTCAGGTAAACATATCACGTACCTACAACTCCAGAAGTGATGTCAGCAAAGAATTTGGCAGAGGCTGGACCTTTGGTTTTACCGGAAGAGTTGAGGGGACGGAAGTTGTAGATGTTTCACTTCCAAACGGAAGCTGTGAGCGATTCAGGTTAAATGGAAATGTATATGAGCCGGAGGAATCCAGAAGTAAATTTGTAAAAAATGCAGACGGTACATATACCTTGACTACCCCGGATCAATATAAGTATACCTTTAATACCAACCGTTACCTTGTAAAAATGGAGGACAGAAACGGAAATGCCATAAATATAACTGTTGATGGCAGCGGAAAAATAACCAAAATAACCGACACTGTGGGCAGAACTTTTACTGTCGGCTACGGAGCAAACGGACTGGTACAAAAAATTACTGACCCGGAAAATAGGGCGGTAGTATATGAGTATGACGCTAATAACAGATTGTCAGTGGTTACAGACCCTATGGGCGGTAAGATGAGGTACTTTTACGATACATGGGGATATCTGAATCAGATACAAGACCATAATCAAAAAGTAGTTGAGAAAATCACATATAATCATGCAGAAGGCGAAAACCAGCACAAGGTATCAGAGGCAACAGATTCTCTGGGAGATACAGTTAAATATGCCTATGACATGACAAATAAAAAAACTACCATTACCGATATAAATGGAAGGGTATCTTCCTATTGGTTTGATTCTTCGTTCTACACCACCCGAGTGCAGGACCCTGACGGAAAATCCAGTTATACTGAATATTTCCAAGACGGAGGCAAAAACAAATATGGTGATGTAAAATCTCAAACGGACCGTAATGGAAATAAAACTCAGTACGAGATTGATGCTAGAGGTAATGTAACCAAAATTATCAATCCTGACGGAAGTACCCAAATAAAAGAATATGATGAAAAAAACAATGTAATCAAGGAAGTAGATGAGTGCGGAAAAACAACCTACAGTGTTTACGATGAAAACAATATAAACCTGATAAAGAAGGTACAACCCCTTAACGGAACAGATATATACGACGGAACAAATAATACAGGTTTTGCAGTAACCTCCTACCAATATTATACAGGAGAAGAGTCTGGTTCATCTGCAAAAGGATTATTAAAAAGTGAAACCGACCCTGAAGGAAATACTACCACATACACCTACAACACTTATGGTGATGTAAAAACTGTATCTGATCCGGAGACCGGCAAAGTTACAACTTATGAGTACAACCTCATAGGTTGGAAAACCGCACAGATAAGCTCAAAGGGCAACAGAACAGAATTTGCTTACGACAAAAACGGTCAGTTAATTAAAACCACAACAGTAAGCTCAAAAAATGAAACCCAAAGAACTGTATTTGACCTATTGGGAAGAAAAACACAAGAAATTACCCCCAACCAATATGACAGTACAAAGGATAATGTAGAAACCGATACA
Organism: Bacillota bacterium; assembly: GCA_023390335.1. Classification (GTDB taxonomy): domain Bacteria; phylum Bacillota; class Clostridia; order Acetivibrionales; family DSM-1351; genus Ruminiclostridium. The sequence continues at coordinate 674,283 of JAEWCZ010000066.1, forward strand.
TACACTGACAATACGGTGGGAACAAAATACGAGTACTTTGACAGTGGTAAAATCAAGGAACAAACCAATGCGCTAGGGGATAAAACAAGCTACACTTACGATGTATACGGAAACACTATTACCGAAACAAAACCAAACGGCGCAATTTACAGATATGAGTATGATGTACTGGACAGACCACTTAAAATTTACTTCAGAGATAATTCAACAGTACCAGAAGTACTACTTACCCAATACAGTTATGCAACTTTAGAGGACGGAAAAACACAAAAAACAGAAACAAAATATTTGAATTCCAAAGACAAGGCTGTCACGGTTTACACCTATGATTATGCCGACAGGCTTGTAGAACAGCAGAACCCTGACGGGACAAAGCAGAGGACGATATATAACCCAAACGGAACAGTAGACAGACAGATTGCAGCTAATGGAAGCAGTACATACTTCAAATATGACGGACTTAACAGATTGACAGAACAGTGGACCCCTTTTGAAGTATCAAACGGAAACACACTGTACACTTACAACAAAACCGAATATGACAAGGCCGGAAGAAAATCTGCGGTAAAATCAGGCAAAGACAAGGTAACCCTGTGGTCAATACCTGAAAGCTTTGCAATAACAAACTACCGGTATTATAAAAACGGAAACGTCAGCCAAACAAATGATTCAGAAGGAAGAAAGACAGAATACCTGTACGATGATGACGGAAATGTTATAAAAGAAAGTGTATATACCAATGCAACCAACAAGCTAGTAACGGATTATACATACAATTATCTTGGAAAGCTGGAAAAAAAGGAGCAACATGTAAAAACGGGAGACCTGTACGGAAAAGACTTTGATGATACGACGGACACTGTACTTACAACCTCCTACACCTATGACAAAAATGGTAATACAAAAACCGTGACTGCCCCCAATAAGGTAACCATCACTTTTGAATATGATGCACTGGACAGACAGTTGTCCCAAAGTGAACCCGGAGTGGACGAAAAAGGTGAAGCCGTCACAATAACCAGCTCCACAACTTATAGTTGGGATGGCAATCCACTTACAAAAACAGATGCAAAGGGCGGTATTACAAAGTATGAGTATAATCAAAGGGGATTACCGATTAAAGTAACAGATGCCCAAAACGGCGAAACGGTGTATGATTACGACCTAGCAGGTAGGAAGATAGCGGAAGTAACACCGAAAAACTACAATACCACAAAAAGCATTTACGATATGAACAGGATTGAATATGTCTACGATGCAATGGATAGAATCATAGCAAAAAAGGACATATATGTAGACCCTGTTACAAACCAGTGGGTAACCATTTACACAAAAACCTGCAAATATGATAATTCAGGCAATCTCATAAAAGAACTCAATGCTGAGGGATATGACTCAGGAGTAGGAACAACACTAGAAGAAAAAATAAATTCAGGCCATGGTACCGAGTATACCTACAATCTTGCAAACATGGTAATAACCTCAAAAGACCCGGTAGCAAAGGAATATGATCTTGCATTTACTTCCAGATATGAATATGACGGATTGGCAAGAAAGATATCTGAAACCAATGCAAACAAAGTGGAAACCCGGTACACATACAATGATGCAGGCGATATACTTTCAGTAAGTTTGAAAAAAAATGCTTCGTCTGCACCAAAGGTAATAAAGCATTCTACTTATGACCTTGCAGGTAGAATACTGGCACAGACTGACGGAAACGGCAATACCACTACATTTGAGTATAATGCTCTGGGGAAAGTCAGCAAGACGTTTGTACCCGGAGACAGCACCATACAGTCAATAATGGTAACAAGCCAGTATGACGAAATGGGACAACTGAAGCAACAACTAAACTCAATGGGTAAGGTTGACCTATACACCTACGATAATCAGGGGAGACAGCTTTCCCATACAGAGAAAAAGTCAGATAATACCCAAGCCATAACTACATATTCAACTTATGACTTAAATGGAAACAAATCCTCGGAAACTGACGGAAATGGGAATATAAAAACATATAACTATGACAGTTTAAACAGACTTCTAGCTGTTGAAACAACGATAGGTGGCAGGGAAAAAACAACTACTTGGACATACGATGCCAACGGAAACAAAACCACTGAAACCGACTGGCTTGGCAATACAAGCACCAATGTGTATGATCCCTTAAACAGGCTCATAGAAAAAAGAGATCCATACACTACAATACAAAAGTTAGAGTACAACAAAAACAGTAAACAGATAAAATCAACAGATGCATTGGGTAACGAAACCCGCTACATATATGACAAAAACAACAGACTCATTGCAACAATAGACCCGGAGGGCCATACAACAAGTCAGTCCTATGATGATGTTGGCAATATGATAGCCAAAACAAACGGCAGAAATATTACCACAACATATAGATTTGATGAATTCAACCGATTGACAGAGGTAATAAACCCCAAGTCGGAGAAAACCACCTATACCTACGACTTAAACGGAAACAAGCTGACCCAGACCGACGGAAACGGAAACATAACCACCTATGAATATAACGCTGCAAATAAGGTTATCAGGAAAATAGACCAGGGTGGAAGAATTGGAACACCGGGGAAATATACATATCTGGAAGCCAAAACAGAGAAGTACACCTATTTTGCAGACGGCAACATGGAGACAAAGACCGACAGAAACGGAAAACAGACCGTATATTCCTACGACATACATGGTAGGCTTACCAGAAAAGCAATAGGAGAAGTAGCAATCAGCATACCTACGACAACAATGACAATCAGCTCACCATGTCAGATAAAACAGGAACAACCACAAGAACCTATGACGAAGAAAACAGAGTAACAACCAAAAAAGCACCGGGCTTCGGTACAACAACCTATACTTATGATAATACTGAGGTCGGAGGCTTGTACTTTGAAACTGCTGAGGATTTCAAGCACAACCTTACAAAAAAGGTATACGACAAAGCGGGCAGACTTTACGAGGTGATATCAGACGGAAAGACCACAACATACGAATATTACGGCAACGGCAGCAGAAAAACCGTAACCTACAGTGACGGGGCAAAAGAGGAATACACCTACTACAAGGACGGACTGAATAAAACCCTCACCAACAAAAAAGCTGATGGAACAGTAATTGACACCTACAGCTATACCTATGACGAAGCCCACAACCAGACTACAAAGACAGACAGAAAAGGAACTACCAGTTACAACTACGACAGTCTTAACAGACTTGAAAAGGTAACGGAGTCAAACGGCAGGACAACCAACTACACCTTTGATAAAGCAGGAAACAGGCTTACAGAAACCATACTTGCAGGTGCAACTTCTGTAACCACCACATATATCTATAACGAACAGAACAGACTGGTATCAACCGTAAAGAGAAGTGGCACCGAAACAATAACCGACACATATAGGTTTGACAACAATGGAAACACAGTCTCAAAAACCACAGAAACGGTAAAACCGGTTGCTACGTCAACATCAGGTGGCTTTAGTCTGGAAAAGTCAGGACAGAGTACGGCAAGCAATGTGACCTACTATAAATTCGATGTCTGGAATCAACTGATAAAAACCACAACAGGGAAGAAAACAGCAACCTATTCCTATAACGGAGAAGGTTACAGGGTATCTAAAACCGAAAATGAGCGTACCACAAACTACCTCTACGAAGCTGACAAGGTAGTGTTGGAAACAGACGTAGAAGGCAATGAGACAGCCAGAAACATATATGGAACAAATCTCCTGACAAGAACTGCACTAAATGATACAATGAACTATATGTACAACGGCCACGGAGACGTAACCGCATTAATAGGGGAGAATGGCGCAATCCAAGCAACCTACTATTATGACGCCTTCGGAAACATAACAGAGCAGACGGGAGATGTCAACAACAGCATAACCTATGCAGGCTATCAGTACGACAAGGAAACAGACCTCTACTATCTGAATGCCCGCTACTATGATAGCAAAACAGCCAGATTCATAAGTAAGGATACTTATACAGGTGACCCGAATGATCCGTTGAGTTTGAATTTGTATAGTTACTGCATTAACAATCCAATTACATATAGTGACCCGACGGGACATTGGCAGGAAAGTGATAAAAATTTAATTCAAAGTGCTAGAATTGCAATATCTCAGCTAACAGATATTTATGTTACAACAAGTGACCCTGAAATAAAGAAAGCGTGTGCAGCACAAGCAGCAGCTATAAGAAGTTGCGCTGACAATATTACAACGACACCTCAATATTCTGAAGTTGGAATGTTGTATGATCGACAATTAAAAAAAGACGGTAAAGTTTCAGCCAGTGATTGGCTAAAAATTAGTAACACGTATAAAAAGGAGTCAACGCAGAGTGCTATAAATGGATTAAAAATTACTGAAAGTCCATATGTCCCAAGTACTTATAAAAATCAAGCTATTAAATCTACAATGAACACTGTTACTGCTGGAGTTAAGAAATCAACAACACAGGCGAAACCACAGACTAAACCTCAGGTCAGTTCCAGTCCGAGTCCTAGAGTAACAAATAATGGGAGTGCTGTTAAGGGGACGGGTAATAATATCATTATTCCTAGCTATTCCACTGTACCTAAGCCTACTATGACTAAAGAAGCTGCAGTTGATTTAATTGGTAATGTGGATATGAATAATTTTATAGGAGTTGACTGGTTTACTAAGGTTTATAAATCAAGAGAAAGTAACTCAATACCAGTAGTAATAACGTATAAAGATCATGATTACACGTACTCTTATATGCTTGAGCAATGCCACCCTGTTAGCTTCTTTGGAGTTAGTATAGATTCAGATGATTTATATTCCTACCAGCTTGTTTTTACTGATGCACCACAATATGACTATGGTATTGTTTTTGTGGGCGAAACATCACTAGATTATATGAAAGATGTTACCGTTTTAAATGGAACATACTATTCTCCAAAGGCTACTATTGATAAGATAGGACAGATAGAAGCGAAAGGTGTCGATTTCTCAAAATTTCAAAAGAAAATAATATCATCCAGACCTTCAACTGAGGGAGGAAGTTCAAATGTAATAAGATATTCAGATAGTAATGGCACTACATTTGTAATCCATGAAGTAACCGATGCAAGTGGTAAGCTAATTCACCGTGATTTTGATGCTGTTAGAATAGAATCTGGACAGTTAATAAATAAAAAATAGGTAAATTGAAAATCAAGGAAGGAATGTCTAATGACTAAACAAGAAATTAGCCAAATACTTGAAGACTTAGCAACTGATTTCATAAATGAAAAAATTGGGAAAAGAGAAGTTGTTGAGAAGTTGATTACTAGCATTAATCCAATAGAAGTTTATAATTTAGAAAATGAACTTTTAATTACAGATTGCTATTTTGCAATTAAACATTTAGGTGAAGATAACTTTGAGACTAGAGTCAGAGAATTAGTATATTTTAAAGAGTGTTTTAAAGGGGTAAAAAGTTATAATATGGCCCAAAAAAATCAATTTATTTTAGGGCAAAGTGAGTGAGTTAACAAAATAAGTAACATTCAAATACTTTAAATACCACTGTCCTTTAGAATTTGACGTCAAGTAAATAGGTATACTCCAAAAGCCCCCCGGCCTAACCGGGGGGCTAATCACATTATGTATTAAATCTTAACACCTTACTTTACAGTAATAGTTGGATCCCAGTAGTAGTAACCGAGCAAATTCTGTGTTTCTCCGTCATCTCCTAATGTATAGAGTGCAAAGAAAACAAAGAAATTTTCTGTACCGCCCATGGCTACCTTTGAGTCTAAACTAATAAAATTCAGCGCGACATGTTTTGGAGGTAATCCGTTGGGGGAAGCTGGATCAGGTTCTACAGCACCTCTTCTTTGTACCAAGTCGGTTACAAAGTTGTTAAATACACTGTCGCCGGACCAGTATTTAATTCCATAGATTATTACAGCGTCGTCGGAATTGCCGTAAATTGAAGTACCTCTGAAAGATACCTGATCTCCAGGGCAGGCTATAAAATTAAGGTCAGCGGTACCTTGTCCGCCGATAATACCCCTTGGATCAGAACAAATCATAAACTGACTGTTGTGGTCGATACCGGTAGGGTTGTTGGGATCCTGACTTGGGTTTGGATAAGTCCTTTTGACATAGTCAGTGTCAATTACTATTAACACATTTATGTCTTCGCTACTTGAATTATTAAGCATAATAATGCCCTCCTATCAAAATAAATGTCAGAACAGACTAAAATGTCATAAATGATATCATTTGTTAAAAAGATTATATGTCATTAATTATGACATGTCAACAATATTTTTCAATAAAGTTTTATTAAAAGTAAGGCAATACGTGGATAATTAAAAGACATTAAATAAATACAATATTTTATAAAATACAGTGCCATAAATGTCATAAATAATGAAAAAATAATTGATTAAACAACTTATTTGTATTATTATTTGAATTACAAGAAGATGTTTATTTATATATATTTTATTGGTAAAATGTAAGAATACGGTATAATAATATGTATGTGGCGGTTAGGAGGCCGATATGGAAGAAAAATTCAAAATAATTATTATTGATGATGAACAGGGTATTATTGATGCATTAAAGGCAAATCTTTCTTCTGATTATGCAGTTGACGGATTTATTACTTCAAAGGAAGGTATTGAGGCAATCAAGGAAAATAATTACGACCTCTTGATTCTTGACTATTTCATTGACGCCATGAATGGAAAACAAATAACCGAAAAGATAAGAAAAACAGATGATGAGTTGTATATCATGCTCCTTACCGGAAAGGCAGAAGAAGCTCCGGGCTTGGAGACTCTTAAAAATCTTGATATTCAAATGTATTGCGAAAAGTCAGCTAATTTTGAAGAAATATTAATTATGATCGAATCTGCAAGAAAATCAGTAGAGCATTCAAGAAAAGAAGGAAGCTTTGGTATACGGTTAAAAAGGCTGAGAAGAATTCACGATATCAGCCAGGAAGACTTGGGTAAAGTTTTAGGTGTAGGTCGTACAGCAATAGCTAACTGGGAAACTAATCAAACTGAGCCTACCGGGGAAAACATTAAAAAACTCGCAGAACTATTCAGAGTCACAACGGACTATCTACTTTGCTATAAAGCTAATTTTGGTGATACCCCTAATCTGGCAAAAAAATAGAGGTATGCTTTTATGCTGGAAACACTAACAAAAATTTTAATTTATTTATTTTCTGCAGGAGTACATTTATTCCTCCTATTCAGAATAAAAAGTATAAAACATTCAAGGCAACTGCATCGTATCTGTGCCTTGAATATTTTAATACTCTTTTTGTGGACGGTACAGGGACTGGCAAATATTATAGCAGATATCATTACGGGACATAGGGTATTACATATTTACTTTTTGGGTTCAATTTGTGTATTCTTTCTTCCTGCGACACTGATAATGCTTTGCATTCATCTGGTTAAAAATAAAATCAGTTCTATGGCAACTTATATTCTAATTTGTATACCCCCCGTCACAAGTACACTTATGCTGGTGACCAATAGTTTGCATAAGCTTTTTATAAAAGAAATTTCGTCAGATGTTAAGACATTGGTATTTGGAAATTACTATTATATTCACTGCACCTGGCAATTGATTTATGCAACTTTTGCGGTTTTATATCTTATTTATTACAGCTTGAAATATACGAACTGTCTTACAAGGCAGATTCTACTTGTAGTCTTGGGTATAGTTATGCCGATTGCAGTAGACTATGTGGTATATCTCAATTATTTTTCAAATCTGCCTATTTCATTACCTGATAGTATACACACGTTAAGCTACTGTTTTACAACCGTGTGTTTGACGGTAGCAATAAGGAAATATAAGTTTCTAGATACACTGCCAATTGCAATTAGGAGCATCGTAGATTACATAAGTGATTCATTTGTGGTTATAGACTATAAAAATAACATACTGGAAATGAATAATAACTTCAAAACAGAGTTTGCATCCTTGATAAACCTAAATGAAAATGACTTTAACAAGGTCATGGGAGATGACAATTTTCAGAACCTGAAAAATCATATATCCAAAGCGAAGAGTGAGGCAACATACTTAAATATCAGAACCGAGCAGGAATTTATTATAAATAATGTACAACGGTACTTTGAAATAGAAATTATACATGTATATGCACACGAACAGTATATTGCCATACTCATTTTATTCCATGACATGACAGAGCATATGCAGGTGATAAAGCTCCTGGAAGAGAACGCAAAACAAATGATTGAAAAAGCAAGGTTAATGTCTTTGCATAATCTCATAGGTGGTATTTCTCATAATATGAAATCTCCGCTGATGTCATCTTCGGGTGGTATTCTGGCGCTGAAAAACCATACTCTTAAGCTAGAAAACTTTATATCGGAAATGCACAATAATGGTGGTGAATATTCAGAATATTTAAACATAGTAGCAGACATGAAAAAGTGGGAGGACTCAATTAAAAATTACCTAGTATATATGTCAGATATTATAACGGCAGTTAAAGAACAGGCTGCAAGTATGATTGGCAATCAGAACAGAAGATTTACTGTAGGAGAACTATTTTCAAAACTTGCATTGTTGTTGGATTTTGAGCTTAAAAGGTCCAATTGCAGCATGAACAGTGTTTTGAATGTAAATGAGGATACATTCATAGAGGGAGACCTTTCTTCTTTGACACAAATATTAGGTAACGCTGTAATAAATGCTACACAGGCGTACGATGAGGGAGGCATTATTAATTTGCAGGCTGATAGAAGGCCTGAGGGAGTAATATTTAAAATACAGGATTTCGGGAAAGGTATTCCAGAGGAGATTAAAAACAGGATTTTTAATGAAATGGTTACAACTAAAGGCAAGGATGGTTCGGGTCTTGGTTTATACTTTGCAAATATTGCCGTAAAGAGTCAATTTAGAGGTTCTATATCCATTGACTCGGAAGAAGGCAAAGGAACTACAGTATTTATAACAATTCCCATAAAAACGGTTAATTGATAAACCTTTGATAATTTGCTATAATTATACAAAATTTATAGTTTTTTAAAGGAGGAATAATTTTATGTCGTTTATGGGAGCAAGGGTAGCTGTTAAAGCTAGTAACGGTGAATACTTATGTATCGAGGAAAATGATGGCTTATTGACATCCGGTATGTATGATGAGACCAGGCATGATATTATATTTACAGTGCCGGCTGCGCTGAGCGGTGCATACATACAAACACATACCAGAGATTTGCTCAGTATTGCCAATGATGGGCTTTTAAAAATTAAATCCAACAAGGAAAGTATTACTAACAACGAAACATTTGATTTCATTTGCCTCGGTATGAATAAGGTTGCAATAAGGGCACATAACGGAAAGTTTGTAAGCTATCAGAAAGACAATAATAGAAAATTATATGCTTCAAGCGACACAATTGGCCCTGAAGAAGTCTTTGAGGTTATAGTGGTTTTCAGATAATAAAGAAGGATAATAAGCATAGCAGCCGGTTCATATTTCAAAATATTTACGGTTGTTATGCTTAAAACCTAAAACAGAGGATATATCCTCAACATAAAATTATCGTTCCTGCATTCCTTTCCTTTGATATATTCGACTTTACCTAAAACACTTTTAAGTAAAATATTTTTTTCTTCCGGATTTTTTAATTTTTTATATATCATTATAATTTTTGTAATTCCGCTGAACTCGGTTTTATCGGGTTTTTGTATAAGCTTTTTTTCATACAACATTTGTGTATTGCAAATGGATTGCTGAAGTTCGGATATTTTTTTAGTTATTGAAAGAAGTCTTTGATTAAAATCCTCAGTAGAGTAAACACCTTTTTCCAAAAGATTGTAAATATTGTCTTTCTGAAAACAAGCTTCCTTCAATTGCTTTTCAAGTATAGAGATACTGCTTTTAAAAGCGGCCTGACTTCTGCCTTTTTCTTGAGGCTCCCCATATAATTTGAAATTGTATTCATTCAGATATTCATCAAGGCTTGAGAGAACACAGTTCTCGATATAATTAAACTTACTGCTTTTATTACCGCATTTGTTAATACATACAAGATGTGGTTCTGAATTAATATATGGCCTATAACGCATTTTAGCCCCGCAAACTCCGCAAACAATTATTCCTGCTAAAGTATTTTGAAGTCCCGATGATTGCTTTGTGTGAGTTTTACTGTTGTTTTTCATAATACTTTGTGCGGTTTGATAAATACTTTCTGAAATCAGTGCAGGATGTTTTCCTTCTGCAAGAATCCAATCCTGACTTGGTTGGGTCTTTTTGCTCTTTTTTTTGGGCAGACGATTGCTTATTGTCTTTCTCCAGGTTATTTTACCTGTATAGACAGGATTTTTTAAAATAGCCGTTACAGCCTGACAAGTCCAGTTGTTATTTTTGTTAGTCTTCAATCCCATACTATTGAGTCTTTGAGCAATGATTTGACTGCCCGCGGATTCATTCACATACCATTCGAATATACATTTTAAAATTTCAGATTGCTGGGGATGAGGTTCCAAAGTACGTCCCAATTTTTCCTGCTTTATAATGTAACCGAAAGGCGGATAGGGAGAATTGTAGTTGCCGCTGTTTACCGAATGAATAATCCCACGTTGAAGACGCTTGTTAATCATTTTGTATTCCTTACGGCTCATAAAAGCCTCAAACTCACTATACTCTTCGTCAAATTCATTTGAAAGATCATATTCCTTATCAGGTGTTATAATTTTAGTATCAGTGTTTTTAAAAGCTTTAAGAATTATCCCCTGTTCTTCCATATCCCCACGCCCAAGCCTCTGAAGGTCCATTACCAGTACAGCATCGTATAGCCCTGCTTCAACATCTTTTAAAAGCTCAAGCATTGCCGGTCTGTACAGCAGACTTTCCCCTGTAACAAGCTCTTCATAAATATTTACGATACACAGGTCTCTTCTTTTTGCAAAATTAAGCAATTCTTCTCTATGCTTTGAAAGAGTTTCACCCTTTCCAAGTTCTTTTTCCATTCTCTCGTCTTCTCTTGATTTTCTCAGATATATGCAGGTTTTTACCATTTAAAATACTCCAATTAAATCATATGTATTAAATTTTATGCTTGTAAAGCCTTTATAATTATCAGCAGGTAAAAAAATGAATACGGGACAGACCTTTAAAAATAGACTTGTATTAAGGAGGAGTACATATGTCGGATAAAGTAATAATAAAACCTGATATCACTCCTGAAGAAAGAATAAATAGACTTAATAAAGTTGAAGCTGTAATATCTCAAATAACAGGATACCAATGTAAGTGCACAAATATATCCATGATATATGGTACAACGAGCGATACATTAGAGACATATCGAAAAAAATCCGGGCCAATCTCAGGTTTAAAATTGAGCAAGGTGAATACATAGGGAATGCACCCTTCGGGTATGTGAAATCGGTAAATGAAAAAAACAAGCTGGTAATAGACAACAGAAATGCACCTGTGGTAAAGGAAATATTCGGCTTATACAGGAAAGGTTACGGTTATGCTGCCATATCAAATATGCTTAACCAAAAAGGATATCCGTCGCCCTCATCTAAAAATTCTGAAATACCTATAACGCCATGGAATCAGGTTGCAGTTCAGAGAATCTTATGTAACCGGGTATATATCGGAGATACAGTTCAAGGCGTCAGTGAAAAAATAAGTTTTAAAAACAAAAAAACTAGAAGGCTGCCCTTTGACAAATGGATAATAACCACTAACACACACGAACCCATAATATCAAATGAAGAATTTGATGAAGTTCAAAAATTAAGAGCTAAAAAAAGATCAAATCAGGGATATAACCGAAATGTAACACATCTTCTGAGTAACCTTGTCTATTGTGGCAAATGTGGTAAAGCAATGTATGTCCGGGTTAGAAAAGATAGACCGGTGGGCTATATATGCAGCTCCTATTCCAAAAAAGGTTGTGAGGCTTGTTCAAGTCACTATGTTACAGAAGAGAGTATTATTGACATAGTAACAAAAGAACTGCTGGAACTCCTGTCAAACAACGAACTAATTGATAACCTGAATATAAATTATAACAGTGAATTTGTAGAGAAAGAACGTCTTTTACACAGCATAAAAAGATTTGAACAGCAGATAATCCAAAAACAAAAGCAGCAGGATATTCTATATAATGACAGGCTTGAAGGAAGAATTTCTGAACAGTTGTTTTTTAGGATGAACCAAAACATTGAAACCCGTATATCAACAATAAGGCAGGAAGTGGAGAAGCTTAAGGAAGAAGAAACAAAGCAGTTGGATAAAGAACAACTACTTAAAAATTTTGTTACAAGAATAAAAACACAGGGGATTACAAGAAACATAATTGAACTAATGGTTAATAAAATAACAGTATTTGACAGTAAAGATATGCTCCCTGAAACAGATGCAACCTTGGAAGATACAGAAAACGGCTGCATAGTAATCGAATATAACTACAATAATTGGAAACAGCAGAAAGATAGGAAATAGTAAGACAAAAAAATAGGAATATAAAATTATATCAATGTTTGCTTCCAAGATATTTGCAAGAGTTTATAGCGGCTCAGCTTAGGATATTTTACCGTCGCTCACATTCATGTGTAGGTTTTCCGGTAAAATATCCGTGTTCGCCGATAAACGACTGCAAATATCTTTAACCAAGGCTTCCATTGATACAATTTATACTAGCGTAAAAGTAAATTAAAAACTTCCTTTAATAAACAAATCCATTAACGTATAACCATCGTCTACGTATACACCTGATTTTTTTGCTTCAAATTCATCATAACTCTTAGCCGGTGATTGAATTTCATCGGTACTGTCGTAAATAATAAACGGAACCGGTTCAGAAGTGTGAGTGCGTAAGCGAAGAGGTGTAGGGTGGTCAGGAAGCACCAATACACGATAATCAAACTTACTTATGCCGTCAAGTATAGGTTTTACAATCTGTGAATCCAACAACTCTATTGCCTTGACCTTGTTTTCGATTTCATATCTGTGGCCACATTCGTCAGGGGCTTCAACATGGACGTAAACAAAATCTTTTCCGTCTTCAAGAGCCTTAATAGCTGCATTAGCCTTACCGATAAAATTTGTATCAATGTTACCTGTAACACCTTCAACATCTATTGAATCAAGTCCAGCACAGATACCGATACCTTTAAGTAAATCCACTGCCGATATCATTGCTCCTGTTTTGTTGTATTTTTCCTGAAAAGAAGACAGCGCCGGTTTCTTACCTTCACCCCAAAGCCATATAGAGTTTGCAGTTCTTAGTCCACGTGCTTTTCTTGCCTGATTCACGGGGTGGTCTTTTAGAATTTCATAACTTTTTTTCATTAAATTAAGGAGCAAACCTGACTCTTCCTTCGGAAGATAGTCTGTTATCTTCTTGTCGGAAATATCATGGGGAGGAGTACAACCAAGGTCTGTTTTGCCGTTACTCCAAACCATACAATGCCTATAGCTTATTCCGGGATAAAAATTAATGTCCTGGGTTTTAAGAGCATCATTAACAGCCTCTATCAGAACTTTAGATTCAGCTGTTGAAATTTCATCTGAACTATAATCAATCATTGTTTTATCCGAATACTCAGATTCATCCTCTGACAGATGAACAAGATTACATCTTAAGGCAACATCAGTAGGCGACAATTCTAACCCCATGCTTACAGCCTCTAGAGGTGAACGACCTGTATAATATACTTTTGGGTTATAGCCCATTACCGACAGGTTGGCAGCATCACTGCCGGGAGCAATACCTTCAGGAACAGTACGAACAAGCCCTAATGTTCCCTTTGAAGCAAGCATATCAATTGTCGGTTTTTTTGCATATTGCAGAGGGGTTTTGTTATCAAGTTCAGGCATGGGATAATCAGCCATACCGTCACCAAGAATCACAACATATTTCATACTATCAAATCCTTTACTTAATATTATTTATGCATTGGTCCCCAAAGCAGCTTTTAGTTTATCAATACCAATACTGATTCTTTTGAGTGTTTCTTCTTTTCCGATTATATCCGCAATTTCAATAGCTCCACCCGGTGTAACAGCCTTTCCGGACACCGCTGTTCTTATAGGCCAAAGCATTAAGCTGTTTTTGATTCCAAGAGCTTCTATGTGTGCAAAAATCTTTTCGTGAATGCTGTCAGCATTCCAATCGCTTATACCTTCCAGAATCGGGTAAGCAGTGATAAGATTCTCAAGGGAGTTTTCAAGAGTTGTTTTACTCTTCTTATGAACATACATCTGAACATCGTAGTCCGGTAATTGATCAAGAAAATCAATGGTTTCCGGAATAGTTGTTAAAACCTCTGTTCTTATTTGAAGAAGTTTGCTGAGCTTCATTGTGTCAATATTTTTATTGGTTATAGCTTTCTCATAAAATGGAAGAGCAAGCTTGTGGAATTCCTCTACAGGCATTTTTCTGATATATTCACCATTCATCCATGTCAGCTTGTTAATATCAAAAATTGCAGGAGCCTTACTGATTCCCGAAATTTCAAAAACTTCTTCCAGTTCCTTCAAAGAATAAATTTCTTGATTTGTACTTGGACTCCATCCCAGCAATACAACATAGTTTACAATAGCCTCAACGAGATAACCCATTGAAACCAAATCCTCAAAGGAAGGATCTCCAGCCCTTTTACTGAGCTTCTGTCCGGATGCCTTAAGTATAAGAGGAACGTGAACATAAGTTGGAATGTCCCATCCAAAAGCTTCATAAAGAAGGTTGTATTTAGGAGTAGAGGAAAGGTATTCGTTACCCCTTACCACATGTGAAATTTCCATCTGATGGTCATCAATTACATTTGCAAAGTTATAAGTAGGAAGTCCGTCGGTTTTAATAAGAATCTGGTCATCGAGTTCGCTGTTATCAACGGTAATTGTACCGTAAACCGCATCTTCAAAGCTTGTTGTTCCGGTATCCGGCATTTTTTGTCTTATAACATAGGGTACGTTGTTTCTAAGATTCTCTTCAATCTCTTGTTTAGAAAGTTTTAAACAGCAGCGGTCGTATCTGTGACCATTACCTTCGGCATCCTGTTTTTCTTTCAATTCTGCAAGCCTTTCCTTTGTACAGAAGCAATAGTATGCACCTCCAAGCTCAACAAGCTTTTTAGCATATTCAAGGTACATGCCCTTTCTTTCGCTCTGAACATATGGGCCAAAATTACCGCCAACATCAGGACCTTCATCATGGTTTATTCCGGCAAGCTGGAGGGTTTTGTATATAACGTCAACGGCTCCTTCGACAAAACGTTCCTGATCGGTATCTTCTATTCTTAAAATGAATTTACCATTGTATTTTCTTGCAATAAGATATTCATACAATGCAGTCCTCAAATTTCCTATATGCATATAGCCTGTTGGACTAGGTGCAAATCTGGTTCTTACATTTTGCATAAAAAATCTCCTTTCAATTGAAATTTGTATAATTTTGAGAAAATATATTAAAAAACCTTTCGTCCATATGTAGGACGAAAGGTAATCTTCCGCTTTATTATTATATTATTTTAAATAAAAGCGTGTCAAGGTGAATTATCTATCTTAGCATGTCAAGCAAACCTTTGAATCCCTTTTCTTTAAAATTAATCATTTCCTTCAAATCAGAAGTTTCATCCTGCACCATAGTATTAAGAAGTTTCTGTCCCAATATATCAACAGGTGCAACTTCGTCTGTGAATACATGACTTGATTCAGTAACTTCCTCAACATTATCATTCACATATTGAAATACGTTTTTTAAAGGATCATCTGTATTCAAATTGCTGATATTTTCGTTTAAATTATTGAGCATATTTGTATCATTTGATGCAAATAGCAATTCATTGGTACTTGTTTTCAACTCACAAGTATAAACTTTTTCAAAAACGCTCTTAACAGTCTGGGTTAAATACAGGTTTATAGGATTGTCACCTTTTGCCTTCATGTTAATATTAAGAATAATTACGCCGCCTGGCTTCAAGTGCTCTGATACTTTTGAGAAAAACTCTTGAGTAGCCATATGGAAAGGAATTGTTATATCATGATAAGCATCAATCATGATCACGTCATACATGCCACAATTCTTATCAGAAAGAAACGTTCTACCATCTGTTTCGTAAATGTTTGCTTCATCATCTTTCAAATCAAAATACTTTTTTGATAAATCAACAATCTTGGGGTCAATCTCAACAGCATCAGTTTTTATAGCGGGATAATATATTTTGGATTGTTTTGCATAAGTACCTGTGCCGTTTCCGAGAATCAAAAGGTCTGTTTTTTTATTGCTTTTAAAATTTTTTATGAACTGAGGGGCAGCCAGAGCATAATCATAATACATTCCAGACAGCTTATTATCTTTTTTGTACACAGACTGAACACCAAATGCCACATTAGTTGAAAGGTACACAGAGTCCTTATCTTCAGTTACTTGTAGATAGTTGTACACAGATTCGTCTTCAACAACACAGTCTCTCCAGAAAGCATAAGAATTGGAGAGAGGCATAAAGAGCAGTGCGAAAATTATTAAAAATGTCAAAGAAGTCTTAACGGGTTTAATTTTATTCATTACAAAGTAAGCAAGGCAGATAATGTTTAAAACCAGTGCAAAAATCAAAAAGGTTTTACTTGTACCTACGGTAGGAATTGTGACAAAGGTCGGTAAAAATGTTCCTATAATACTTCCTATGGTATTCATGGCATATATCTTTCCTGCGGTTTTACCGGTATTTTCAATGTCGGTAACACCCAGTTTGACAAGATAAGGAGAAACCATTCCTAAACCAATCAACGGAACAGAGAACAGAACAAGACAAGAGATTGCCGAGCCTGTAATAAGCAGGTTCTCAGGAAGAAACATAAAAAGTAGGCCGATTATACCAACAACGATATATTTGCCCACAAAAGGGATTATAGCTATCCAAATAGCGGCAGCCCATATAATAAGATAAAGCCTGTTCATGCTGTTATGCTTGTCGGCAGACCTTCCGCCCAAAACGTTTCCAACACTCAAAGATATCATTATCAATCCGATAATAACGGTCCATATAATCTGGGAAGTCCCGAAATAGGGCGCAAGAAGCTTGGAAACACTTAGCTCTACTGCCATTATAGACATTCCGCAAAAGAACGACGTGGAATATAAGAGTAGCTTTTTTTTCATTAGTTATTAACCTTACCTTTCGTAATGGTATCTTCTGTAATCGTTTGCACAATAAACATGTGCTTTTCTTCAATATAAGTGTATAACAGATTTAACGGTTTGTGAAATACAAATTTAATAACAAATTTTATCTTGTATACAATGAACAAGTTGTATATAATAAAAAGTGGTGAGACTACTTGTTTTCAGGTATTATAACCAGGTAATATTAATAAATTTTTACTAAATCTTAAATAATATGAATATGTCAAAGTGCAATATTAACTTTTGTTGAATTGAAATGCCTTATCTACAAGATTTTCGGTTTGACGATTTTTAATGGGGCAAGATATAAAATAGCCCTGTTAATATTGCGTAACAGTGAAAGGGGACTTTTGAAACATGAACTTTTTAGAGCAGATTGTAAGCAGAGCAAAAAAAGATATTAAAACAATAGTACTTCCTGAAAGTAATGATATCAGAACTTTGAAAGCTGCTGCAATGATTCAGGAGCAAGGAATTGCCAATATCGTACTTGTTGGTAACGAGGATGATATAAAGAAACTGGGTGGTGACCTGGATATATCAAAGGCTAAAATTGTTGATCCTGCAAACTTTGAAAGATTTGATGAGTATGTAAATACCCTGTATGAACTTAGGAAGGCAAAGGGAATGACTCCTGAAGAGGCAAGGAAAATATTATCTGAAAATCCTTTGTACTTCGGAATTATGATGGTAAAAATGGGCGAGGCTGACGGAATGGTTGCAGGAGCAATTAATTCAACTGCAAACACATTGAGGCCGGCTCTTCAAATATTAAAGACAGCACCCGGAGCAAAACTGGTATCCGCATTCTTTGTAATGGTTGTACCGGACTGTGAATATGGAGAAAACGGAGTCTTTATTTACGGAGACAGCGGACTTGTTGAAAATCCAAATGCAGAAGAGCTTTCAGAAATAGCAATAGCTTCTTCAAAATCCTTCAAGAGCCTTGTACAGGCTGAACCTGTTGTTGCTATGCTATCATATTCAACATACGGCAGCGCAAAGAGTGTACTTACAGAAAAGGTTGTTGAAGCTACAAAACTTGCAAAGGAAAAAGCTCCGGAGCTTCAGCTCGACGGAGAATTGCAGGCAGATGCTGCTATCGTTCCTTCTGTTGGAGCATCAAAAGCACCGGGAAGCAATGTTGCAGGCAAGGCCAATGTATTAATATTCCCTGACTTGAACTGCGGTAATATATCTTATAAGCTAACACAAAGACTTGCAAAGGCAGAAGCTTACGGTCCTATTATTCAAGGTATTGCAAAACCTGTTAACGATCTTTCAAGAGGATGTAGCGCTGAGGATATAGTTGGTGTTGTTGCAATCACATGTGTACAGGCTCAAAATTCTTAAATTTTATAAAAAATACGTTAACTATTATTAGGGAGATGAACTTACAATGAAAGTTTTAGTTATAAATGCTGGAAGTTCTTCATTGAAATATCAATTAATCGATATGGCAAATGAAATAGTTCTTGCAAAAGGATTATGTGACAGAATAGGAATAGACAACTCATTTATAAAGCAATCAAGGGGTTCTGAAGAGGCCGTTGTTTTAAACAAGGAATTAAAGAATCACAAAGATGCTATAGAGGCTGTAATTAGTGCTCTTACAGATGATAAGATCGGCGTTATAAAGAATATGTCCGAAATATCAGCAGTTGGGCACAGAATAGTACACGGTGGTGAAAAGTTCAACAGTTCTGTAGTTATAGACGAAAAGGTTATGGCAGCGGTAAGAGAATGTATAGACATAGCTCCTCTTCACAATCCTCCAAATATAATAGGTATAGAAGCTTGTCAGCAGATAATGCCAAACATACCAATGGTAGCTGTATTTGACACTACTTTCCATAGCTCAATGCCTGATTATGCATACCTTTATGCATTACCATATGAACTTTATGAAAAGTATGGTATAAGAAAATACGGTTTCCACGGTACATCACACAAGTATGTTGCAGAAAGAGCTGCAGCAATGCTTGATAAGCCGTTAAGCGAATTAAAGATAATTACATGTCATTTGGGTAACGGTTCAAGTATTTGTGCAGTAAATAAGGGTAAGTCAGTTGATACGTCAATGGGATTCACTCCTTTGCAGGGACTTGCGATGGGTACACGAAGCGGAACAATTGACCCTGAAGTTGTAACATTCCTCATGGAAAAGGAAAATCTAGATGTTAAGGGTATAAGTACTCTTTTAAATAAAAAGTCAGGTGTTTTGGGTGTATCCGGTGTAAGCAGTGATTTTAGAGATTTACATGATGCAGCTGATAAGGGAAACAGCAGAGCCGAACTTGCAATCAAGATTTTCTGTTATGGTGTTAAGAAATTCATCGGAGAGTACATTGCTATTATGAATGGTGTTGATGCAATTGTATTCACAGCAGGTGTGGGTGAGAATAACTCTATAGCAAGAAATATGATTGTTAGTGATATGGATTTCTTTGGTATTAAAATAGACGAAGCAAAGAATAAGCTCAGAGGACAAGAAATTGATATTTCTGCTGAAGGTGCTAATGTAAGAACTCTTGTAATACCAACAAATGAAGAGCTTGCAATTGCAAAAGAAACCGTAAAATTTATAAAGTAATTTACGACTAATATATATGTAAAAACAAGGCAATAATAGTAAAGTAATTAATAATATAATTTTACCGAAATTGAATTATTGACAAAAGCTGCATTAGTTAGTATAATATCAGTTGTCGGTTTTCAAGAGGTTACTTATGAGAGTAAATGTGTCTGATATTATTAAAACTGAAGGAGCAGGGATAGATATCAATTTTGTTGATGATCTGCCTAAGATACGGGAGTATGATACTTCAGTAGAGTTTAAACCTTCTTTTAAGTTTACGGGGCGCATAGTTAATTTAGGTGGCCTGTTAAAGTTAAGTGGTGAGCTTCATTATGAATTTAGTGCAAACTGCCTCAGGTGTCTGAAACATTTAGATATGATTGAAGACATTGAGGTTGAAGAAAGCTTTATCGAGGTTTCAAAATCCGATGATGTTGATGCATATACATTTGAAGGTAATGTTGTTGACATTGATAAGCCACTTATAGACAACATTATTCTTGCAATGCCCATGAAGATTGTATGCAGTGAAGACTGCAAAGGGTTATGCAGGACTTGTGGAACCAATTTAAATATTAAAAGATGTAAATGTGATGAGCGAGAGATAGTAGACCCAAGGATGGAAATACTTAAAGATTATTTCAAGTAGGTTTCTACTTTGATGGTTGCATTATAGTAGGGAGGTGTTATTGATGGCAAATCCAAAGCGTAGATGGTCCAAGGCAAGAACAGGTAAGAGAAGATCCCAGTGGAAGCTGGCATCACCAACTCTAGTAAGCTGCCCACAGTGTCATGTTTTCAAGCTGCCTCACAGGGTATGCGGTGAATGTGGATATTATGATGGCAAACAGGTAGTTAAAGTAGAAGCTAAATAATAATATGTCATTAAAGCAGCAGGATGATATCTTGCTGCTTTTTGATTTCTACAAAAAAATTATTGACTATTTTTATTAGCAGATGCAAATGATAGGATAGAGCGAGAAATATTCGCTTGTTTATGAAAAATTAGTAGGATGGTGTTATAGCGTTGCATAACAAAATAAAAATATGTATGGTTCAGTACGATAGCATAGCGGAAGAAGCCGGTGTTGAGGCAGGAGATTTTCTGTTGTCCATAAACAAGCAGAATATAAAGGATATTTTCGATTATAGATATTATCAGGCTTCTGAGGAATTGCTGTTGGAGATTGAAAAACCTGACGGCGAGATATGGGAGATAGAAGTCGAAAAGGATGAGAATGAAGATTTAGGATTGGAATTTGAGGATTCACTTATAGATGGAGCTAAAAGCTGCACCAACAAGTGTATTTTCTGTTTTATTGACCAGCTTCCTAAGGGAATGAGGGAAACAGTATACTTCAAGGATGATGATTCAAGACTTTCTTTCCTTACCGGAAACTATGTTACTCTCACTAATATAAAAAAAGAAGAGCTTGAGAGGATCATACATTATAGAATGTCACCTATAAATGTTTCTGTTCATACAACAAATCCTGATCTGCGTAAATTCATGTTGGGAAACAGGTTTGCAGGTGATGTTATGGACAAAATAAGAATGTTGACGAATAATGGCATTGAGGTTAACTGTCAGATCGTTTTGTGTAGAAATATTAATGATAACCTTGAGTTGGACAAAACTATAGATGATTTGACGCAACTGTATCCTTCCATAAATAGTGTTTCAATTGTACCGGTTGGTATAAGCAAACATAGGGAAGACTTGTATGAATTGAAGCCCTTTGATATGGAAAGCAGTGCGAATGTTATAAATCAAGTACATAAATGGCAGAATAAACTATTGAAAGAGAAAGGTTCAAGAGTCATATACCTATCTGACGAGTTTTATATTAATGCGGGTACGGATATTCCCAAGTACAAGGACTATGAAGGTTTTCCGCAGATTGAAAATGGCGTGGGAATGGTGGCTTTGCTCAGGCAAGAAGTGAAGGAAGCTCTTAAAAATAAGAAAAAGCATATAAAGCCTACCCAACGGAAGGTAAGTATAGTAACCGGTAGACTTGTATATAAAAATATATTACAATTGGTAGATGAAATAAAAAATGTATATAATGGTTTGGAAGTCAATGTTTATGATATAGAAAATGTTTTTTTTGGTTCCAATGTAACTGTTACTGGCTTGCTTACTGGACAAGATATTGTCAAGCAGCTGAAAGGCCGTGATTTGGGACAGGAGCTTTTAATAAGCAGGAATATGCTGCGAGCCGGAGAACATGTCCTCCTTGACGATTATACTGTTGAACGTATGGAAGAGGAGCTTGATATTCAAATCAGAATTGTTGATAGCTCCGGAAGTGATTTTGTAAATGCATTGATTGGAAATTAGTTATTGTATATAAATAAATTAATTTTATTGTTAAATTTAACGTGGAGGTGTAGTATTTGGGTAAACCTGTTGTAGCAGTCGTTGGAAGACCTAATGTCGGTAAATCTACCTTTTTTAATTACCTGGCAGGCAGCAGAATTTCTATTGTTGAAGATACTCCTGGCGTAACAAGAGACAGGATATATACCGAGATAGAGTGGAGAAGCACTAAGTTTACATTAATAGATACAGGAGGAATTGAACCTTATTCCGAGGATATTATTATGCAGCAAATGAAGCGTCAGGCTGAAATTGCTATTGAAACAGCGGACGTTATCATTTTTATGGTGGATGCAAAGGATGGAATGACAGCTACCGACAAAGAAGTTGCAACCATGCTTAGAAAATCGCAGAAGCCTGTTGTACTATGTGTAAACAAGGTTGACAGGGTTGGTGACCCGCCTCCGGATGTATATGAATTTTATAACCTAGGTATGGGTGATATGCAGATTATTTCTTCCGTACATGGTCTTGGAATGGGTGATTTGCTTGATGCAGTTTTTGAACATTTTCCTGAAGATGTTGATGAAGAAGAGGACGAGGATGTTATAAAGGTGGCTGTTGTAGGAAAGCCTAATGCAGGAAAATCTTCACTGATCAATTCAATTCTTGGTGAAAACCGGGTTATTGTAAGCAATATCCCGGGTACTACAAGAGACGCTATCGATACTCATGTAGAAAAGGATGGACAGAAGTACACTT
The DNA here is from genome assembly GCA_023390335.1 of Bacillota bacterium. GTDB lineage: Bacteria > Bacillota > Clostridia > Acetivibrionales > DSM-1351 > Ruminiclostridium. The sequence goes on from JAEWCZ010000066.1 coordinate 697,140, forward strand.
TTATTGATACTGCGGGAATAAGAAAAAGAAGCAAAATTAACGAGTCAATTGAAAAGTACAGTACAATCAGATCATGGACTGCAATTGAACGTGCAGACGTTTGCCTTATTTTGATTGATGCCGAAGATGGTGTAACCGAGCAGGATACAAAGATTGCGGGTTATGCACACCAACAGGGAAAAGCCTCAATCATAGTTATAAATAAATGGGATTTAATTGAAAAACAGACAGGTACGCTCGAGGAATACAGGAAAGTAGTACATGAAAAGCTTGGGTTTATGACCTATGCTCCGGTGCTCTTTATATCTGCAAAAACGGGACAAAGGGTAAATAAAATTTACGACCTAATCAAGTTCGTTGCCGACCAGGCAGCCTTCCGTATTTCTACAGGAATGTTGAATGACCTCGTAAATGAAGCTGTCGCTATGGTTCAGCCTCCGTCAGACAAGGGTAAGAGGTTAAAGATATACTATATGACTCAGGCTGGTGTAAAGCCACCGTCATTTGTTGTATTTGTTAATGATTTGGAATTGTTCCATTATTCTTATGAACGTTATTTAGAGAATCAGCTGAGAAAGAATTTTGGATTTGAGGGAACTCCCATAAGATTTATCCATAGACAACGTGAAAAGGAAGATTAATATTGCATAGCAGAGAGATAGTGGATTTACATCTTTAAAATGATTTTCAGCCTATTAGGCTTATGGAGGGTAAGATGGGTCTTTTTTCAATAAAGATTTTATTGGTTATAATAATCGGTTATCTCCTTGGAAGTTTGAATACTTCCATTATTGTTGGGAAAATCTACGGAACAGATATACGCAAGCATGGCAGCGGCAATGCCGGAATGACAAATACATTGAGGACACTGGGAAAAACAGCAGCGGTACTTGTAATATTCGGAGATATTCTTAAAGGAGTTTTATCATATATTATTGGTAACGTGATTATTAATTCCATACCTGCTTCAATTACATTGTCTATTTCAGGAATAGGCGGTATGGTTGGCGGTATCGCGGCTATAGCAGGACATAATTGGCCGGTGTATTTTGGATTTAAAGGCGGAAAGGGTATTCTGACTTCATTTTCTGTGGTAATGATGATGGATTGGAAACTTGGCCTTATTCTCCTTGGTGTATTTGTTATAATAGTAGCAATTACAAGATATGTATCTCTAGGGTCAATAATAGCCTGTGTAGCCTTTCCCATAGGGGCTGCCATAAAAGGTAACAGTCCAATTTTTATAATATTTGCGGCGATACTGTCAATATTGGCAATTGCCCGGCATAATGGCAATATTAAAAGACTTTTGAACGGAACAGAACACAAAATTGGTGAAAAGAAAAAAGCTTGATTTATATATAACTTTATTGGTATAGGGAGGCAAACATGAATAGAAGTATAGCAATTGTTGGTGCGGGAAGCATGGGTACGGCAATGGCGGTATTGTTATCAGGGAACGGTAACAAGGTTAGATTGTGGTCACCCATAGTAGAAGAAGTAGAGATGTTAAAGAAGAACCGGGAGCATATTACAAGACTTCCTGGCGTGAAAGTAGCGGAAAGTGTTGAATTTACAAATGATATCAAAGAGGCATGCCGTGAAGCGGAAGTAGTTGTATTGGCTGTTCCATCACAAACTACAAGGCAGAACTGCAAAACACTTGCAGGGATTATCTCCAAGGATACAGTTGTTGTAACCTGTTCAAAGGGAATTGAAAATGAAACCTGTAAATTACTTTCAGAAATAATGAAAGAGGAGCTGCCTGACAATAACGTAGCAGTATTATCAGGACCAAGTCATGCAGAGGAAATAGGAAGGGATATACCTACTACTGTGGTAGCTGCTTGTGAAAACATAGAAATTGCTGAGTTCCTTCAGGATTTGTTTATGACTCCGAACTTCAGAGTCTATACAAATACGGATGTTGTAGGTGTTGAACTGGGAGGAGCTCTTAAAAATATTATTGCCTTGTGTGCCGGTATCTCAGATGGCCTTGGATATGGAGACAACACAAAGGCTGCTCTTATGACCAGGGGAATTGCTGAAATATCCAGACTGGGTGTTGCCATGGGAGGGAATGCGGATACTTTTTCAGGACTTACGGGAGTAGGGGATCTGATAGTAACCTGTACAAGTATGCATAGCAGAAACAGAAGAGCAGGGATACTCATTGGTCAGGGAAAAAGCGTACAGCAGGCATTGGATGAAGTAAATATGGTTGTTGAAGGCGTGGCAACCACAAAGCCTGCATATGATCTTGCCAAAAAACTTGGTGTTTCAATGCCTATAACAGAAGAAGCATACAAGATACTTTTTGAGAACAAAGACCCAAGAAGTGCTGTAGGGGCTTTAATGACCAGAAATAAAAAGACAGAAATGTAACAAATATTGATGAAAGGGTTGCCACCGATGAATTGGAGGGCAGCCCTTTTTTAGCTAAAAAAAAGCTGCTCAAAAGAGCAGCCCTAAAAATTATACTATAACTCGTCTTGCTTTCATAAAATTGTTTGCATAGTACCCGGATGTTATATCAGAAATTATAACCTTACGGGTAGAACTTCCTGATGCCGCATGGATAAATTGTCCGCCGCCAATATATATTCCCACATGGCTAATACTGTTGTGACCTCCGTCCGTGTCAAAGAAGACCAAATCACCTACACTCAAGTCCTGACTTGAAATACTTCTACCTTGAGTTGCCTGACTGGAAGCTACTCTCTCCAATGAAATATCAAAGTGCTTAAAGACATACTGTACAAATCCTGAGCAGTCAAAGCCCTTGGGAGTTGTACCTCCATAAACATACTCTGTACCCAATAAAGTTTTGGAAAACTTAACTATCTGCTCTGATAAATCGGTAGAAATTTCAGACGGCTTGTCCGATGTATCTGCATCGGAATTATTGGTAAGGGCAATGTACTGGCTGAATGCCCAACCTGTTTCGCCATCTGATGTTTTTACTTTTAACCAATCACCTGAGCTTTCAAGAATACTGAGTTTATCCCCTCTAGACATACTTCCTATGACCTTTGAAGATGTTCCTGGATCACTTCGGAGATTCAGAACAGATGCGGACACTGTTCCTGCTTGAATTTCATCAGCAAAAGATGAAAATGCAAACAATCCCAGACACAACACCAAGGTTGCTGCGCCGGAAATTATTTTCTTTAGTTGTAACATTTTAGCCTCCTATTTATGGCTTCCGAAGTTAGCTGTCGGGTTCGGGTAATAGGATCGCCCTACGAGAAAGACAAAGATGATTATTACAAAAATGTTAATTATATGTATACGTTCTATTTGTCTTTTTCGATTAGCCCCAAAATTGGTTCCTCCGTACCTCGTTTTAAGAGGATTCAGCCTTTTATAAGAAATTATATCGTGGATTGTTTGTTAATGTCAATTATTGTTGATGGTTATATAAGGGTACATTTTCAATTTATTTATTTTTTTGTAATAATAACTTTTCTCGGACATATATTTAATATTGAAAAAGACAATATACATAGTCCGTAAGGAAGTGTGTAACAATATAGGGGAGGGTTCTAAGGGTGGATAAATTCAACATATACCAGCAAATAGCTGAAAGAACTCAAGGGGATATTTACATAGGAATTGTGGGACCTGTCAGGACGGGAAAATCAACTTTTATTAAAAGGTTCATGGATTTGTTGGTCATCCCTAATATAGAGAACACATATCAAAAAGAGAGGGCAATAGATGAACTTCCGCAAAGTGCATCCGGAAGAACTATAATGACCACTGAACCTAAATTTATCCCCAATGAAGCAGTAGAAGTAGTTATTGACGAAAACGTACAGCTCAAAGTAAGAATGATTGACTGTGTAGGCTACATGGTCAAAGGTGCAATGGGACATTTAGAAAACAATGCCCCGAGAATGGTTTCAACACCGTGGTATGATCATCAGATACCTTTTGAGGAAGCGGCCGAGCTTGGTACAAAGAAAGTAATCAATGAACATTCAACCATAGGTATTGTAATCACAACAGATGGTTCAATTTCAGATATCCCGAGAGAGGATTATGTTGAAGCTGAGAGAAGGGTAATAACCGAACTGAAGGCTATTAATAAACCCTTTGTAGTGATTATCAACTCAACGAATCCTAGAGATTCAGAAACATTGAAGTTACGTGACGAGATGGAGCAAAAGTACGGTGTAACGGTAATTGCAATGGATTGCCTCCAAATGAGAATTGATGATGTTGATACCGTTATGGAAAAGGTTCTCCACGAGTTTCCTATCTGCGAAATAGGTATAAATATACCGAGATGGGTGGAAGCTTTAGATGATTCTCATTGGTTAAAAGCAGATATTATAAATTCAATAAGGGATACCTTTAAATCAGCCACGAAAATACGTGCAATAAAGGATGCTCTACCTTCTTTCGAGAAATATGAATTTGTTAAGAGGGCAGCTGTTGATAAGGTAAGCCTAGGAGAAGGTACTGTTCTGATCGATTTGTCTGCTGCAGACGGTCTTTTGTACAGGATATTAAGTGAAGAGTCGGGAATGGAAATCGAAGGTGAACATAAACTTATAAGCCTTATAAAAGACCTTGCAAGGGTAAAAAAGGAATACGACAGGGTAGAATATGCCTTGCATGAAGTTAAGGTCAAAGGCTATGGTATGGTCTCGCCTCAGATGGAAGAACTCACTCTGGAAGAACCTGAGATTATCAAACAGGGGAACAAGTTCGGTGTAAAACTCAGAGCAAGTGCTCCTTCAATACATATTGTTAGATACAAACAGAAGTGTTTTAGTAATAAGAGGTGGTACAGGAACAACAAAATCGCATGATTTTAAATTCAATGTTCAAATACTAATAGGTGTTTCATAACATAAAGCCTGCGAAGAAAAATCTTTGCAGGCTTAAATTATGTGTGGTAATTATGTAGCTTGAATTTATAAATTTTTAGTTTAGCATTACTTTAATTACAAATATTGCCGATTATTTAAAAAAGAAGTGAAATTTGAAAGTTGTGGGAGAAACTCCAGAATATCAAGAAAATAATTGTAACATTAAGTAATCATTTGGAATATTATATAATATACACTTTTTCTTAAATGAAGGTATCACGGTTATTCGATTTAAAACAATTTATCATGAAGAAAATAATATCGACAAAGAAAGAAAAAAGGGATATAATGGGGTAAAATGTATACGGTGGTGATTTCATGTTAGGGAATATTACAAAAAAAATCACTAATGAGATTGTTTTAAATGTTCCGGGAATCTCAGAAGAAAAAGCTGAACAAATTGATTATGGATTGTATATGGCTTTCGCAGATGGTTTGAAATTACTTGCAGTATTAATTGCGGCTTTACTTTTGGGGCAATTAAAGTATGCTATAGTTGCAGTTATAGTGTTTTCGTTAAATAAATCCTACTTAGGAGGAGTACATGCTAAAACACAAATTGGATGTGTGATCACTCACTTTTCATTTATATTTGGTACTGTATACCTGGCACAGATTCTTAATATAAAATTCTTAAATATAGTTTTATTTGCTATATCAGGAATTTTGACATTTCTATACGCACCTGCAGATCTGGCGTCAAAACCTATTATTACTGAAAAAAGAAAACGGGAGTTAAGGATAAAGGGTAGTATTCTATTAGTGACATGCTTTGCATTTACACTTATAGTTCCAAATATATACTCAAATATCATTTCAGTGATTACAATAATAACAACGGTTAACATTACACCAATAGTGTATAGATTAACAAAAAACAAGAGGGGTGGGATAATTAAATGAAGAGTAAAATTAAATTACTGGTACTAACTGTTCTATCTCTAATTGGAGTATTTGCGGCTACTGCTTCTGCAGGTGCATGCTGGTTTTGGTCTTACTATCAACGGGAATGTCCAAAATCATTACTCAAGTAAGCAAAAAGAGGCTGTTAAGCCTCTTTTGCTATCCTTAGAATTTGCGAGAATATCATTCTTCTTTCATCAAAGATAGTAGAACTCACAATATTCTTGTACGAAGCAAGTATTTTACTTGCAATAATTAATCCGTTTCCACGATCTGTTCCCTTTGACGAATTTTTGACATTTGGTATTTTGCAACATTCATTTTCTATTCTGATTGTAAGGCTTTCATCCGTACTTATAATTTTCATATCAAGTTTAAGTTTTCCATTGTTTAAAACTTCTTCTAACGCATTGTCAAGATAAATCCCTATTACTTCACACAAGTCTGAAATTTTAATATTAGGAATAGCATCAACTTCGCCAATAGTTTCCAAGTCGAATTTTATACCATGACTATTTGCATAGTTGACTTTAGTTGATATTACTCCAAAGAGTCCGGCATTCTTAATGTTATATATAGCGGTATTTCCTATACTCTGACTTGTCCCTATTATTTCCTTAAGGTATGAAGCAGCCGCATCATACTTATTCATTTGATGCATGGCATATAGGACTGAGAGGTGATTCATCTGGTCATGTTTTATACGTCTTAAATCATGAAGTGTATTAGCAAGAGATTCATTATAAAATTCTTGCTGCTTTTGTTCTTCCTTTTTCATTTCATATTTATGATATATGTTTATGTACCAAACCGAGAAAAAGAAATATGCGAGAGATGATATAAGTACAATAACAAACGATACAGGGTCAAAATGAACAACGAAATGCATTCCAAGAAAAGAGGCCATTATCAATATGGTAATAATAAGTAAGAAACCCACAGGTGTGAGATTCTTTATATTCCCGATTAATTTAGCATATGGTATCAATTTGATAAGAACTAGGGCTAGGCAATAAATAATCAGATTCATAATAAAAAATAGGAATAGGTTATTATTTATTGTCTCAGGGGTAGCATTTATACCTACGGAATAAAAAATCAACGGTACTGTAAAATTTCCTACTCCAACAAAAAGTATAATCAAACAAAAGGATAATACCGCTTTTAACCATTCTACACGTAGTAGATACTTTATTAATATTATATTGAGAATTGTTAATAGAATAGATTTAAGAAATTGTAGATTGTCAGGTATGGGAAGCACACTCATCCACAAAGTAGACACAACTCCGTTTAACACACCATTACAAGCAGTAAATGCAACTAAATAATTTAGTTGTAATTCAATATTAAAATTTTCCTTAAGAAATAAGTACGTTATGTAAGCAGTTATCATTGCAAATACTGTATTTATCGACAGCTGACCGATTATAAACACTATATTTCCCTCCAAGCTTGGAATACTTGATAATATTATATTTTTATTTTCTATTAATATTCCACTAATTTACATTATATTATATTTTTCCCCTAATTAATAGCAATTAATGTAAAAAATATGATATTTTATAATATTTTTATTACTTTTTCGATTATTTTGTTCAAAATAACACTATTTTAATAATAACATATTATAACACTTAATTATATCTTATAAAAATAGTTTTTTTAATCATGCAGGTTAATAGTGGCTGGAAATAAATTAATGATTTTATTTTTAATTCATAAAAAAGCATTTAACTAATAAATTTATAACAGATAGAAAATACATTGGAGGTTAAAATGGCTTTAGATGAAGCTGCAGTAAAGCTTGTGATGGTAGAAGTCAAACTGCATATCAACCAGCGACTGTTTGAACAAGGATATATAACCGAAGAAATGTATACAAAAGCCAAGGATATAATTTTAAAGGGGTAAATGTTCATCTTAAATGCACTGGATTACAGTGCTTTTTTGTTGTAAGTCCATTACAATAATTGGTATAATATACTTAATATTACGCAAGTCGTAAGTAAATTTATTGGGGGAGATTTAATGAATGCTTGGAAATATAAAAAATTGGTTGTTGTCTCTCTTTTGGTATTGATGATGGTTTTCGACAACTTTTTTATCAATGTAAATAATTATATAGTATCAGCTGCCACTCCACAGCTTATATATGGTGACGTGGACGGAAGCGGAGATGTGAATTCTTTGGATTATGCATTAATAAAAAGTTATTTACTGGGAAATATAACAGATTTCCCGGACGTTAATGGTAAAAAGGTTGCTGATGTAAACGGAGATAGTAGCATAGATTCTTTGGATATCTCATTGGTTAAAAGTTTTATTTTAGGTATTATAGAAAAATTCCCGATTGAAAGCTCTGCAAATACATTTGCAAAAGGTGCTGATATTAGCTGGCTGCCACAAATGGAGGCTAGCGGTTATAAGTTTTACAACAAAAATGGCATCCAACAGGATTGTTTACAAATTTTAAAAGACTACGGAATTAACTCAGTGAGAATTAGAACGTGGGTAAATCCGTCAACAGACAAATGGAATGGCCATTGTAGTACTAGTGAAACTATAGCTTTGGCAAAGAGGGCCAAGAGCCTTGGTTTCAAAATTATGATTGACTTCCATTACAGTGATTCTTGGGCAGATCCCGGAAAGCAAACAAAACCTGTAGCCTGGTCGAACCTGGATTTCAATGGTTTGATGAAAACTACATATGATTATACATATGATGTAATGACTCAACTAAGCAATAACGGAATATTACCAGAGTGGGTACAAGTCGGTAATGAAACCAACAATGGGATGCTATGGGAGGATGGAAAAGCGTCCAATAATATGAGAAATTTCGCATGGCTGGTAAATTGCGGTTATGATGCTGTGAAAGCAGTAAGCTCAAAAACCAAGGTAATTGTACATATATCAAATGGTTTTAACAATACATTGTTCAGATGGATATTTGACGGACTAAATTCCAACGGTGCAAAATACGATGTTATCGGAATGTCCTTATATCCTGAGATAGACAACTATTCTGCGCTTTCAAGCCAATGCCTATCAAACATGAACGATATGATATCAAGGTATAACAAAGAAATAATGATATGTGAAATAGGAATGCAATATAACTATGCTTCAGAGAGTAAAGCATTTATAACTGATATGATAAACAAGACAAAATCGTTATCCAACAATAAGGGTTTAGGTGTATTCTATTGGGAACCGGAGTCATATCCGGGAATGAACGGTTATAATAAAGGCTGCTGGAACTCTGACGGAAAGCCTACAATTGCAATGGATGGGTTTTTAAATTAGTACATATGAAGTGATATTTGCACCGGGGAAACCGGTGCTTTTTTTGTTGGGAAAACATTTGACAAATATTATTCGAGTAATATAATGAAAAGTAACAAACAGAAGTGTTAAAGAGGTGTGTAGAATGGATTTGTACACGATAAGAAACGAACTTAATACAGGTAAAACAATATATGATTTAAATCTGAGAGTTACTTATTATGCAAGGGTATCTACTGAGAAGGACGAACAGGTTCATTCACTGAAAAATCAGATAGAGTATTATGCTGATTTTATTAAAAGAAATCAGAAGTGGACATATGTAGACGGATATATAGATGAAGGCATAAGTGGTACGAGTGTAAATAAAAGAGAATCGTTCCTGAAAATGATTTCAGACGCTAAACTGAAGAAATTTGATTTTATTATTACAAAAGAGATTTCAAGATTTTCGAGAAACACTCTGGATAGCATAAAGTATACTCAGGAGTTGCTGTCTTATGGGGTGGGGGTTCTTTTTCAGTCTGACAATATCAATACATTAATGCCCGATGCTGAGTTGAGATTGACAATTATGTCCAGTATAGCTCAGGATGAGGTCAGGAAAATATCTGAGAGAGTTAAATTCGGTTTTAAAAGAGCCATAGAAAAAGGAGTAGTACTTGGGAATAATAAGATTTGGGGCTATCGAAAAGACAACGGTAAACTCGTAATCGATGAAAAGGAAGCTGATATAGTAAGATTGATATTTGATATGTACGCCACACAAAATATGGGAATAAGAGGGATAAGCGCCAAGCTTGATAATATGGGAATAAGAAATAATAAAGGTAATCCGTTTTCATTTTCCACTATTAAGAGTATACTTACAAATCCTAAATATATGGGATATTATTGTGGAAATAAAACACACAAATTTGATTATAAACTTCATGATAGAAAGTATCTGGATCAGACTGAATGGGTTATGTATAAAGATGAAGAGACGGTCCCTCCCATTGTATCCGAAGAAATATGGCAAAAGGCAAATTATATATTAAGAGGTAGAAGCGAAAAACAATCGGCAGAAGATAAGACGAGCTATCAAAACAAGTACGCCTACAGCGGAAAAATAATTTGTGCAGAGCATAATGTTCCATATTACAGAACACTTTATCGTTACCGTTCAGGGAATAAAGAGGTATGGCAATGTAAGAGGTATGTTGAGAAGGGGAAAGAGGGTTGTAATTCTCCATCTATTTATACAACAGAGTTAGATATGATAATAAAAAAAGCATACGATGAGATAATAGTCAATCGTGCAGAAATTATACATGAAATGATTGCTATGTATTCAAGCCTTGGAGCTCAATCCAAGATAAAAGAAGATATAGCAAAAATCAAAATGGAGATTAACCAAATACTTAAAATGAAAGATAAACTATTGGAGTTAAGTATAAACGGAAGAATCTCTGATGACGAATTTGAAATAAGAAACAATAGGTTCAATGAGGATATTGATAAATTGAGTATTAGGTTAAAGGAACTGGATGAGGATGAATTGAGAAACAAGGAAATAAGTTGCTCAGTTGAAACATTGAGGAAAGTAATTGCAAAGGAAATTAATTACGATGAAGGACTAGACAATAAATTAATAGAGTCATTATTAGAAAAGATTGAAGTATATAAGATAGACAAGAAAAACGAAATAGATTTGAAAGTATACTTTAAGGTATTGACAAAACCCTTTGATTACATGATATTGCGGGATCGTAAAAGCACTTCTGTTTGTTCCTCACAATACATATGATAAGAGCGGACATTGAAACCGAAATAGCTCCTTTGGTAGGAACAGAAAAGCAATCTGAAGAATTGGTTTCATACTTGCTAAAAGAATTTGAAAATGACACCGGCAAGCTATGGGAGTCAAACATTTTCGGCAAATCTCTCCATGAACTAGTTAATGAGGGATTGCAGAACAAACTTTTCAGAATGCCGGAGGATGCACAGCTCAAGCTCCAGGAAACCTTGCAGAAAATAATAAATGAGGGCAGTGGCGGATTGATATGTATAATCCTGTAGCTCACATTTCATAAATAACAAAAAAGATGATTCAAAAGAATCATCTTTTTTTGGTATTTATATTAATTGCAACTCTGCCTGATAATGTATTTTCTTAAGGGTTTATACAAAGCGGTCAAAATAACAGTTGATATTATAAACTCAGGTAGCATGTATTGACCGTTATAAATAAGAGAATAAAGGTAAATGTTCATTCCCTCGGGAGCAAATGTATACCATAGAATAATTCCGGAAAGAAAGTGAAATGCAAATCTGCCGAGCATTGCCAAAGCAGTACTTGAAATTATTGAGAACAAATTCTTTTTGAATATTCCGGCAAAGCCGAGGCAGCCAAAAGCAAAAATATAGTCAAGAAATATACCAAGAGGATGATAAGAAAATTTTGTTCCAAGTGCAAACTGGAGAAAACCGTAAACAAGTCCTACAAGAATACCGCGCTTTGTACCCCAACGGATTGCAAAAATAATTATCGGTATCATACTTCCCAGAGTTACAGAACCTCCGTAAGGCATTTCATATTTAATAAAACTGAGAATCTGTGCAAGAGCAATAAAAACCCCTGCCTCCACCAAAATTCTGGTAGACATTTTTTCCATAATAGTATCCATTCCTTTCTATTAACATAATATGTAAAATGAGCTTGTATGATTAAAAAGCCAACAAAATAAAAAATGTCATACCTGATTGAAAACACAACGCGGAGTATGACAAAATAAAATTCCTACGCTGGCATTACCCAGATCAGGTACATGGGTTTTAAGTAAAACATACTTATCTCAGCCGGATATTTCCAGCTCCCCTTTAATATTCAATTTTTTAACCAAAGTGATTATAGCAGATAGTTAAACAACTATCAACCTTTTTAAAATTACCCTCCAAAGGGTTTTATTAAATATTGGCAAATAGCGAACAAATGTTTGCATTTGTCTTATGATTTGATATAATAATAAAAGTGATGAAAGCATTAAGGATAAAATTAGTGATATAGTTAAAATATAACATTTATGAAAAAGGTGTTTTAAATGATAAGGGATAATATTTTTATAAAAGGTGCACGTGAGCATAACTTAAAAAATGTAGATGTTGAGATACCAAGGGATAAATTTGTTGTTATAACAGGGTTGAGCGGTTCAGGTAAGTCTTCTCTTGCCTTTGATACAATTTATGCTGAAGGCCAGAGAAGGTATGTTGAATCTCTTTCATCCTACGCAAGGCAATTTCTTGGTCAGATGGACAAGCCGGACGTAGACTATATTGACGGTTTATCTCCGGCAATATCAATCGATCAAAAGACGACCAGCAGAAACCCAAGATCTACAGTAGGAACTGTAACGGAAATTCACGACTACCTCAGGCTTTTGTACTCAAGAATAGGAATTCCCCATTGCCCAAAGTGTGGCAAGGAGATTTCACAGCAAACTGTTGACCAGATGGTAGATCAAATAATGTCTTTGGAAGAAGGAACCAGGATACAATTGCTCGCTCCTGTGGTAAGAGGCAGAAAAGGGGAATATCATAAGCTTATTGAGGATGCTAAAAAAGATGGTTTTGTCAGGTTGCGTGTCGATGGGCAAATAATAGATATAAACGATGAGATAAAATTAGATAAAAACAAAAAGCATAATATTGAGATAGTTGTTGACAGACTTGTTATACGTGGAGATATCCAGAAAAGACTTGTTGATTCATTGGAAACAGTACTTCGTCTAAGCGGTGGTACAGTTATTGTAGATCTAGTCGGTAAAGAAGAGATACTGTTCAGTCAGAATTTTGCATGCAGTGATTGTGGAATAAGCATAGAAGAACTCGTACCAAGGATGTTTTCATTTAACAATCCATTTGGAGCTTGCCAGACGTGTACCGGATTAGGGAATCTACTGAAGGTAGACCCTGAGCTCGTTATACCTGACAGATCTCTGTCGCTCACAAATGGTGCAATTAATGTTACAGGATGGAATATCGAGAGTGAGGATGCATATACCAGGATGATATTCAACGCCTTGGCAAAGCATTATAAATTTGATTTAGATACACCGTTTAATAAACTTCCCGGAGAAGTAGTAGACATTGTACTTTACGGGACAAAGGGTGAAAAACTAAAAGTAGATTACGAAAGAGAATACGGAAAAGGATCTTATATGGCGGCCTTCGAAGGAATTATCAATTCCATTGAACGCCGTTACCATGAAACCCAGTCTGAAAGCATGAAGCAGTACTATGAGCAGTTCATGAGCAACAACCCGTGTCCGGATTGTAAAGGTGCAAGATTAAAACCGGAAAGTCTTGCGGTTACAGTTGGATGTAAGAATATCCACGAAATATCCTCTATGTCCGTAGCTGATACAAAAGATTTCTTTAACAACATTGAACTTAGTGAAAGAGATAAGATGATAGCAAAACAGATTTTGAAAGAGATTGCTGCCAGAATAGGCTTCCTCGTTGACGTTGGTCTGGACTATCTTACACTTTCAAGACCGGCTGGAACTTTATCCGGTGGCGAGGCACAGAGAATAAGGCTTGCAACTCAGATCGGCTCTGGATTGATGGGAGTACTTTATATTTTGGATGAGCCAAGTATCGGACTGCATCAAAGAGATAATGAAAAACTCCTGAAAACGTTAAATAGGCTTAGGAATCTTGGAAATACGCTAATTGTTGTAGAACATGACGAAGATACCATGCATGCAGCAGACCATATCATCGACATGGGTCCCGGAGCCGGAATACATGGCGGACATGTTGTTGCAGAGGGAACACTGGATGAAATACTAAAATGTGAAGATTCACTAACCGGACAATATCTTAGCGGACGCAAGAAGATAGAAGTTCCCAAATCCAGAAGAAAACCAAATGGAAAATGGATTGAAATTGTAGGAGCAAAGCAGAATAATCTGAAAAACATCAGTGCCAAGATTCCACTTGGGGTATTGACCTCGGTTACGGGTGTTTCAGGTTCAGGAAAAAGCACATTGATAAACGAGATTTTGTATAACAGTCTTGCAAACCACTTATACAGAGCCAAAACCAAACCGGGTAATCATGATAAAATCAAAGGAATAAAAAATCTTGATAAGGTTATAAATATTGACCAGTCACCAATCGGAAGAACTCCAAGGTCAAATCCGGCAACCTATACAGGTGTATTTGATCTTATAAGAGAAGTATATGCTTCCACAAATGAAGCAAAGATGAAGGGATACAAAAATGGACGATTTAGCTTTAATATAAAAGGTGGCAGGTGTGAAGCGTGCAGTGGGGATGGTATCATAAAAATTGAAATGCATTTCCTTCCTGACGTTTATGTTCCTTGTGAGGTCTGTAAGGGTAAAAGGTATAACAGGGAGACTCTGGAGGTTAAGTACAAAGGTAAAAGCATATCAGATGTGCTTAATATGACTATTGAAGATGCTCTGGAATTCTTCAAGAATATCCCCAAAATACAGAGAAAATTGCAAACGTTGTATGATGTAGGATTGGGGTATGTCAAGGTGGGTCAGCCTTCTACAACATTGTCTGGAGGAGAAGCTCAGAGAGTAAAGCTTGCTACCGAGTTGTCCAAGAGGAGTACGGGAAATACTATGTACATTTTGGACGAGCCTACGACTGGACTTCATGTAGCTGACGTTCATAGATTGATAGATATTCTTCAAAGACTGGTAGATACAGGCAATTCCATAGTAGTTATTGAACACAATCTGGATGTTATAAAAACTTCAGACTATATAATTGATCTTGGCCCCGAAGGTGGTAACAAGGGAGGTACGATTATTGCACAGGGAACCCCCGAAGAAGTTGCAAAAGTTCAAGAATCGTATACAGGACAATATCTCAGTAGAATATTAGAATATAAGTAATTTCAGCGATAACTAAGTATTTCCAGAAGATAAGCATATATTAAGACTTATCTTTGGAGATACTTTTTTATTACCCAAAAGTACAAGCTTGCTTGTCAAAAATAATATAATAAATAATGTACTATGAAACAATACATTATTCATTCAACGGTAGTAAATACTAAGAAGGTTTGTTAATTCTGTGTTAACTTTGTTGTAAATAAATTTACATTGCTATATAATTAAATAGTAAAAATGTTACATTTTGTCGAAAGAAGGTAATTAGTAAATGTTTAGAATTACACCTAAGGAAGAGAAATTTTTTGACTATTTTATTGAGACATGTGAGATTATATGTAAAGCAGCATCACTTCTTGAGGATTTAACTACAAACTATGTTAATGTTAATGAAAAAATCTCAAATATAGAAGAAACAGAGCATGCATGCGATAGTAATGTCCATAAAATTCTAAATGAGCTTAACCAATCTTTTATTACCCCGATTGATCGTGAAGATATTTTCACAATAGCAAAAGAACTGGATAATATCACAGATGACATTGAAACTGCTGCACACAGGTTTAGTATGTATAATGTTAAATCTGTAAAGCCGGAAGCCGTTACCATGACAAAATTGATTGTCAGTGCTACAAGCGAGCTGAAAAATGTAATGGTTGAAATGAAAAGCATGAAGAAGAGCAAACAACTCCAGAAAAAAATAATTGAAGTAAACAATGTTGAGGATGAAGCAGATACTATTTTCAGAGATGCAATGGCAAATCTGTTTATAACCGAGCATGATGCAGTAGAAGTTATAAAATGGAAAGAAATATTTGAACTTCTTGAAAATACAATAGATGCATGTGAGGACGTTGCGAATATAGTAGAAGGGGTTGTTATGAAAAATGCTTAGTGTTTCATTAGTAGTAGTTGTTGTACTAGCACTAGGATTTGATTTTATAAACGGATTCCATGATACCGCAAATTCTATCGCTACTTCAGTTTCAACAAGAGTCTTGTCTCCTCGTACGGCAATATTGATGTCTGCAATACTTAATTTTGTAGGTGCACTAATGAGCAGTAAGGTAGCCCATACTATTACTAACGGTCTGGTTGATAGTACCATGATTAAGGTACAATATGTAATTATAGCAACCTTAATAGCTTCAATTATATGGGATTTGATTACATGGTATTTTGGTATACCCAGTAGTTCATCACATGCATTGATAGGTGCACTTGTAGGTTCATCAATAGCTTATTCCGGCGGGTTAAGCATAGTAAAATGGCAAGGTGTACTAGACAAGGTAGTAATACCTTTAATTACATCTCCAATAATAGGTTTTGTAATTGGTTTTATGTTTATGTCATTCTTATATAAAATACTTCGTCCTTTTTCTCAAAGGTTCGTAAATAAATGGTTCTCAAAATTACAAATATTATCAGCAGCATTTATGGCATATTCTCACGGAAATAATGATGCTCAGAAGTCTATGGGAATAATTACACTGGCATTAGTAGGTGCAAATCTAAATAACGGGCATACAGGTGTACAGCCTTGGGTTATGATGGCGTGTGCTGTTTCCATGGCACTTGGTACATCAATAGGCGGATGGAAAATCATTAAGACAATAGGCGTAAATATGATAAGGCTTCAACCAATTGGCGGTTTTGCAGCTGAAACAGGAGCAGCAATTGTTATTGAAACAATGACACATTTCGGAGCACCTGTAAGTACAACACATGTTATATCAACATCTATCATGGGTGTAGGAGCTTCAAAAAGATTATCTGCTGTTAAATGGGCACTGGCAAGAAATATAGTATATGCTTGGATATTTACAATTCCTGTATCAGCAATAATTGGAGCATTTATAACAACTATATTTAAATTCTTTGCTTAATAATCATTAAAAACGTACTTATTTATGAATAATAAGATTACAATTATACATTAATAAACCTGAATTAGAGTCGTATATATTCGATATTAGGACTATAGTTCAGGTTTCTTCGTCTTGTGAAATATGAACTACTTATTTAGGGCAATATTCAAAAAAATTAAAACAAATCGGTTAGACCTTGAAATATACTTGTGTTATACTATTAAAAACTAATATAGATAAAAATTAAGCCTTTAAATAAATTTTTGGACATTTATGGAAATAATATAGTATATATATTGGAAGGAAACACTGGAATTAAAAGAAGAGGTGATTAAATGATAAAATGTTCTATTTGCAATAAAAATATAGCAGTTGTGTTTGTAACGAAGATTATAGACGGGAAGCAGATTCAGGAAGGCTTATGTGTAAGTTGCGCAAAGAAACAGAATTTACAGCCGATAGATCAATTACTGTCACAAACCGGTATGACAGAATATGAACTTGATAATATAAGCAAACAAGTTGGAGATATGTTTGAAGAGATGGATGGGTCTGAAATAATGGAAGCTATGCAGGTAGACCCTGAAAATATTAATCAGGCAAATCCTTTTTTTAGTATATTAAATAAGGCATTTCCTAAGTCAAATGATATGGAATTAAACGATGCTAATAAAAGTATTCAACCACATGCTCAGGATAAAGACGGGGACGATAAGGATAAAAACTCTACTAAAACAAAACCTCAGGATAAAAAGGCTGTTAAAAAGAAGAAATTTCTTGAAATGTATGGTACAAACCTTATCGATAAAGCTAAAGAAGGAAAAATTGACAATATCATAGGAAGAACCCGCGAAATTGAAAGAGTTATCCAGATTCTAAATAGAAGGACTAAAAACAACCCTGTTTTAATAGGAGAACCTGGAGTAGGTAAAACTGCTATAGCGGAAGGCCTTGCATTAAGAATTTCTGAAAAATCCGTTCCTGCTAAAATACAGAATTCTGAGGTTTATCTTTTAGATATGACCAGCGTTGTTGCCGGAACACAGTTTAGAGGACAGTTTGAAAGCAGAATGAAGGGGATAATTGAAGAAGCAAAGTCATTCGGAAATATAATACTTGTTATCGATGAACTTCACAATATAATGGGGGCCGGTGAGGCTGAAGGGGCAATGAATGCCGCAAACATTCTAAAACCCGCATTATCCAGAGGAGAAATTCAGGTAATTGGTGCAACAACACTAAATGAATACAGAAAGCACATTGAAAAGGACACCGCTTTGGAGCGGAGATTTCAACCTATAATTGTTGACGAACCATCCATTGAGGAAAGTATTGAAATTTTAAAAGGGATCAAACATTACTATGAACAATATCACAGAGTTAAAATTAGTGATGAGATAGTAAAGGTTGCGGTAAATTTTTCCGAACGGTATATTACAGACAGACTTTTGCCTGACAAAGCCATAGATGTAATAGATGAAGCAGGTTCCAGAGCTAACCTGAATAATACAAAACTGGCTGAACTTGAGTCATATAAGGAAGAACTAAAAAGAGTTCAGGAGGAAAAGGAATTTGCAGTTTCTGCCGATTCCATAGAAGATTACCAAAAGGCAGCCGATTTAAAGGTTTATGAGTGCAAGCTTAATGAGCTTATAAAAGATATAGAGGATACAAGTAAAGATGTTGAAATTACTGTGGAAGATATTGCGGCAGTAATAGAAGCGTGGACTAAAATCCCTATGCAAAGACTCAGTGAGGGTGAAGCTGAAAAGCTAATAAGTTTGGAAACACGAATACATCAAAGGGTAATAGGACAGGAAAAAGCAGTAGAAGGAGTAGCAAGAGCAATAAGAAGGAGCAGGTCAGGTTTTAAAAAGAAGAAAAAGCCATCATCATTTATATTTGTCGGGCCAACAGGTGTTGGTAAAACCGAACTTGTACGAGCACTATCAACGGAACTGTTTGGAAGTGAAGAAGCGCTGATAAGGCTTGATATGTCTGAATACATGGAAAAGCATACAGTTTCCAAGTTAATAGGTTCACCTCCGGGATATGTGGGATATGATGATGCAGGTCAATTAACAGAAAAAGTAAGAAGGCGACCATATTCAGTAATACTTTTGGATGAAATTGAAAAGGCTCATCCGGACGTATTTAACATGCTTCTTCAAATTCTTGAAGACGGAAGGTTGACAGATAGTCATGGCAAGACCGTAAACTTTGAAAATACCATTATTATCATGACATCAAATGCAGGAACTAATTTAAAATCCGGTGGCATTGGTTTTTCAAATAACAGCTATACTGCTATAGAAAGCAGGGTTCGTGATGTAATAAAAGAAACTTTTAGACCGGAATTCCTAAACAGAATAGATGAGATAATTGTATTTACTGAACTTGGAAAAGAGGAATTAAAGAAAATAATTGATCTAATGCTTGAAGAAGTTTATCAGGAAGCCGGTGAAAAAGATATAAGAGTAAATGTTTCCGATAAGGTTAAAGAATTTATACTGGAAAAAGGTTATGATCCTAAGTTTGGTGCCAGACCTTTAAGAAGAACGGTACAGAATTATATAGAGGATCGCCTTTCAGAAGAGTACCTAAAAGGTATCATAAAAGAAGGTTCTCTTGTAGGTATCGATTTGGATGAAAATAATGAAGTAACACTAAAAATTGTCTAATGATTTATTATAAATAGCAGCAGGAATTCAACCTCTTGCTGCTATTTTATTGTTAATAGATTACATTGTCAAAGATTATTATTTAATTGTAATATGTTGCAATGTATACCTAATAGTATTTATAATTGTATATGGTATGTTATCCTCGTTCTTAATAGTAGACAAAATTGGCTATATAAAATAAGAATTGGAGTGAAACAAATGCGACAAACAAAAAAACTTTTATGCTTAGTACTATTTACACTAGTCAGTACAATGTCAGTTTCTTGCGGTAGTGACAATCCGTATATTTCAGATGCTCGTAATAGCAAAATTACTCACACTGAAACCACAACAATAAGTTTAATGACAAGTTGGGGAGGTGTTGACAGCAAAGCAGGCTGTTTAATGGATTTACTGGACAAGTTTGAAAATGAAAATCCAACTATAAAAGTCTCCAATCAATCTATATTTGGAGATGAATATTTGCCTACTCTCAAAACAAGGTTTGCTTCAGGTAACGAACCCGATGTATTTGGTTTATGGCCATGTTCTGATATAAAATATATGATCAGGGCAAATAAACTTGCTGACCTGACGGACATGCTTAGGAAGGACAGCGAATGGATGCAAAGTTTCAAGGGAAACTACTTTGATTTAACTACCTACAATAACAGGATATTTGGTATACCGTTTGAGCTTGTATTCGAAGGGATGTTTATTAACAAGGATTTGTTTCAGCAATATGGTGTAAAAATACCTCAAAATTACGAGGAACTTAAAAATGCAATAAATATATTTAATAAACATAACATAACTCCTATAGCCTATAACGCTAGCGCCGAAGGCTCATATATATATCAGAACATGATTGCCAGCCTCGGAGGAAACCAAGGAGTTGAAAAGTATATAGTTAATAATAAGATAAATAGATGCTATATAGATGCAATGAAATATATGAAAGAACTATTTGAAATGCATGCATTCCCTAATGATTTAATATCTATTACCAGTGAGGAAAGAAACAATCTTTTTATAAAAAAACAGGCAGCCATGATAGTTCAGGGTTCATGGTTTGCAGCATACTTTGGCAAGTTTGATAAAACAGTTGAAATGATACCGTTTCCAGCCATGGGAAATGGAAGTAGTAAAATACCTGCAGGTTTAGGTGGAGGGACTTTTTACATAAGTAAAAGCGCATGGAGTACACCAGAAGGTAAAGAAAACACTGTAAAACTTTTGAAGTTCCTGACATCAAAGGACACATCAGATTATTTATACAAGGAATCCGGCTTATTTAGTACTTTAAACATATCAATGGAAACGCCATACAACGCACTTGCAAAGCAAAGCATTAGCGTATATGAAAAAACCCCTGAACAGGATCGGTGTGCTATTCCCGACCATGTAATAGATAGAAGCACATGGGAAAAAGTTATTATCAAGGAGTTTCCCAATTACCTTGATAATAAAATATCTGCCGAGGAAATATGGGAAAAGGCTTTGAATAAATTGCAATAGTTTTAATAGCATTATAGAAATTATTCGAGTGCGTTGGGATATGGTGGGATAATGATAAATAAAATTACTTCAAGCATATTTTATAAAATACTTAGAGGTTCTCAATTTTACAAAAACATATCAATAAAAAAGAAGTTACTGCTTGTAGTAAATCTACAAATTCTGATACCTCTTATATTTGTAGGCTTTTTTGCATATAAGAGTTCTGAGGAAATTATCAACAGTAAATCTCTTTCTTATTCTAACGATGTACTTAGCTCTATCGGATTAAGGCTTCAGGACACAGTGACTAATTTAACCAACATATCTGGCGACATAAGTATGGATAAAAACATATATGACGCTTTAATCAGTTATGACACAGGAAATAACAATAATAATCTGACCGAAATGGGCATTCATGAAATAGATTCCCAGCTAACAAACCTATTTATAACAGTAAAGGGCAACAGGCCAGAAATTAATTCTATTTGTATAGTAACTGACAGCGGATTAGTTCTGCCTAGACGGTATCCAAGTACTGATTCGGAGCTAAGGTCAGTAGTAAACAGAGAATACTCCCGAATGAGTGAAAAGGCTGATGAAGTTAGCAGAAAGGCGGCCTGGTTTTTTGAAACCTCCGCTGGAGTTGTTAAGAATGCTTATTTAGTAAAAAAGGTATATAATAGGGACAATTATACAGAAATAGGAATGTTGGTAGTTCAAATTAAAATGGATGCTTTAAAGGATGTTTTGAAAGGACTCGAATCAGAGGTTATGCAAAATACTACAATCCTTTCACAAAATAATGATATAATTGTTTCAAAGAATAAATCAGCATTGGAAAAATATAAATACATAATCAAGGATACACCGTATGATGAAAATTCTTTTATAGATCAAGAAAATAATATTTTTGTTGCTTATACATATTTAAAAGATAATATTAACTGGAGAATAGTTACTTTTGTTCCATTAAATGAATTGTACTCCGATGTAAATAAATTGAGAAACAGGATAATTATGCTGTGTCTTGCATCTATTATATTATTGTCTGTAGTCAGTATTTATATGTCATTCGATATGATAAAACCAATCAACAGGTTGGTTAAAGCCATGAAAAATATGAATATAAACAATATATCAGACAGTTATATCGAGGTTGACAGAAGTGATGAACTTGGTTTCCTACATAAAACCTTCAATAACATGGCTAAAGAGATTGATCATCTGGTTACATGGATTTACAGAGAACAGATTACACGCAAAGAGGCTGAGTTAAAGGCATTACAGTCACAAATAAACCCGCACTTCCTCTTTAATACACTGGAGTCAATTAATTGGATGGCACAACTAAATAATGTCCCTGAGATAAGCGATATAGTGACAGATCTTTCTGCACTGCTTGAAGCAAGTATAGGAAGGGATGACAGGCTAATACCCATAGAGGAAGAGTTTATGTATATTGATAAATACATATCACTCTTAAAACGCAGATTTGAAGATAAGATAACACTAAAAAAAGAAATAGACCCTCAGGTTCTATATATAAAAATTCCAAGACTTTTGATTCAACCGTTAATAGAAAATGCTGTCTATCATGGAGTGGAAAACAGCAGAGAAAAAGGTGTCATTATGCTGAATGCCAGAATACAGGAAGATTTAATAGTATTGGAGGTAATTGATAACGGAAATGGAATAACAAAAGAAGATCTAATAAAGTTAAATAAGAGCCTCGAAATGGATAATGACACATACTTTAAATCTCTTAGAGAAAAGAAGAATAAAAGCATTGGTATAGATAATGTAAATAGAAGAATCAAACTCTTCTATGGTGAAAAATATGGTATTAAAATAGAGAGCAGTGTTAACATATTTACTAAAGTAACGGTTTCTTTACCACTTCAAACATTCAATACTAAGGAGAGTTATTATGTACAAGGTTCTAATAATTGATGATGAATCCATAATACGAAAAGGCATCAAAAACATTATTAATTGGAAACAGCTTGATTGCGAGGTTTGTGCAGATGCCTGTGATGGTATCGAAGGAATTGATTTAATAAAAAAATATTTACCGGAAGTAATCATAACTGATATTCGTATGCCTGGAATGGATGGACTTGAAATGATCAAGCAGGTAAAGGAAATTGTTCCGAACACGAAAATAATAATACTAACGGGGTATAGGGATTTTGATTATGTACAGAAAGCTATCAAATGCGGTGCATTTGATTTTCTCCTTAAACCTTCAAAGATTGAAGAACTGACTTCAGTATTGGCAAAGGCAGTTAATGAATTAAATGAACAGAAGGACAAACACAATGAGATTGAGCGGTTCAGGATGCTTTTTGAACAAAATATTCCCGTACTCAGAGAAAAACTTCTTTACGATATTATATACGGTCTCAACACAAGTGAAAATGAAATATACGAAAAAATGAAGCTCTTTAATATATCCATAAAGAATTTTGTTTTGGTTGTAATGGAAAATGACTATAACGATAAATCCAACAGTTCGTTGTATGATAAACATCTGTACCAATTTGGAATTGTAAAATCCTTTGAAGAAATATTTGCAGAGAATTATGAAGTTTTGAGCATTATGCTTAGTAGTAACAGAGTTGGTTTTATAATACAGAAATCTGATAATTTACCTTTGGATATTGAGAAGGTAAGTGAAAAATGTGCTTACCTACAAGAGGTTATAAATAGCGGATTTGGTTTTACTGTTACAATAGCTGTCAGTTCAAGCGGAAAAGACGCCCTGGAGCTTCCGGACAAATTAAGGGAGTGTCTGGGATCTTTGGAATACAAAAGTTATATGGGAGACAACTCTATTATTCAGTACAGTGACCTAAACTCATTTTTTAGATATGAAGATTACTCCATACTCGACAAGTATCAAAAACAGCTTATTGAAAATATAAAATCGGGAAATGAGCTTGGTGTAAGGGAAAATACTAAACTCATATCTGATTATCTGACGAATAACAATATAAATATACACTATATGCGGAATTTTTATTATACAACATTGTCTTCAATAAACAACATAAGAATATCAGTTTCATCGGTAGATACGGACAAAAAATATTCAGAAGGTGAGGATATAGCAAGTCTGATAAAGCTCATTGAAAAAACCGATAAAGCAGAAGAACTAAACTCGCTTTTGGAAGAAGTAGCTATTAAAATTGCATCTAAGGTTAACAGCTTTAATAATAAAAGTATAAAACTCATATTACGAAAAGCTATAGACTATATACAAGACCACTATAATGAGCAGGTAACTCTTAATGAAGTAGCGGAAAATATATATGTTAGTACCTTTTATATAAGCAGAATGTTCAAAAAAGAGCTGGGGAAAAGTTTTGTAGATTACCTTAACGATGTAAGAATTGATAAAGCAAAGGAACTTCTAAAGGATGTAAAATATAAAACCTATGAAGTTGCAGAAAAGGTTGGTATCTCTGATCCTCACTATTTTTCAAAGCTATTTAAGAAATATTCAGGTATGACACCTTCTGAATACAGAGATAGTCTCTTTTAATTCTTTTACACTGAAAAAGGTGAACAATATTGATTTTTAGTGGAAATAATTGTACGTAACCATGTTTTAATAAAGAACAAAAAATGACCCCAAAACTTAAAAAATATTGAAATTCGTCAAAAAAGACACATATATGTCATAACATGTGTCTTTTTTAGTGCAATTTCTTGCCATACCTATATAGTCAAAATATTAAAACATAAAGCAACATTATCTATTTAGAAAGAAAGTCTATTTTTATAGAATAAATGTTGCAAAGTGCTTTAATAGCACTGATGTAAGCATTTCAATATGAAATTGCTATAACAAAAAGGAGGATTTTAAAATGTTTAAAAAGGTAATAGCTTCTGTTTTAACAGGTGTTATGGTGCTTGGTATGGCTGCCTGCGGAAACACAGAGTCAGGTGACAGTACTGCAGCTGCAACAAGTTCAGCAGCTAGCACTAGCTCAGTAGCAGCTACTTCTTCACCAGCAGCTACATCAACAGACTTTACAAAGGCTTCCGGAACAATAGTAATGTGGAACTGGGAAAATCAGGATCAGCTTAAGACAGCAATAGCTGATTTTAACACCAGATATCCAAATGTTAAGGTTCAATCAGTACCGGTTGCAAGTGCAGACTATGTTAAGAAAATACAGACTGCAGTAGCAGCAAAGACAGCTTTACCAGATGTAATCAGAGGTGAAGTTGGTTTCAGAGGAACTCTCTTTGACATGGATATTTGTCAAGATCTTTCACAAGCTCCATACAACTTTGATAAGAGCAAGTTAGCTGAAAAGGCATTGCCGCTTGTTACAGATAGCAAGGGACAGATATTAGGAGCTCCAACTCAGTTCAACCCATCAGGTATTGCTTACAGAAGAAGCATGACAAAGAAATTATTCAATACTGATGATCCTCAAGCATTGGCAGACAAGTTTAAGACTTGGGATGATGTAATCACTAACTTCAAGGATGCTAAGATAGATGGCAAGAAGGTATTTGCATTTAGATCAGTAAGAGATATATTCCACATAGTTGACGGATACAATCCTCAAAACCCAATTCAAGATGGAACAATCAAGTTTAACGAAGTTTATCTTCCTACTTTCCAAATTATAGAAAAACTTTGGAAAGCCGGCGTTATTGACAAATATGACATGTGGACTCCTGCATGGAATGCATCATTCGCTAAGAGTGAAGATGTATTTGTAGCAGCAGCACCTTGGTTCCTCAAGTATGTTATAGAACCAAACGATACTAAGGGTAAAGGTGACTGGGGAGTAACAGTAGCTCCAGGCGGAATGTTCAACTGGGGTGGAACTGCACTTTCAATCTGGAAAGATTCAAAAGTTAAGGATGCAGCTTGGGGTTACATTGCTGACCAGGTACTTAATGAAAGCGGTGTTAAAAATTCATTCACAACTGGTTTGAATATTACTCCTGTTAAAGAATTCATGGATAAACCAGGCTTCTTCAGCCAAAAAGAAGAATACTGGGGCGGACAGGATGTAGGACAATTCTACATGGATAACATGGATGCAGTAAAGGTTAAGACACTCGGTAAGTACGATAATTTCCTTGAAAACAACTTTGTAAAAGGATTACAGGAAATCAAAAAAGGAAAGACAGCTCAAGAAGCAGTTGATTTCATGATTGCTGATATGAAAAAGAATGTTCCTGAATTGAAGTAATTTCGGAATTATCTGAATGTTATTGATGATTTAGGAGAGGGTGAAATTCCCTCTCCTTGATTATTTTACTGTTTGTACTTAATCTAGCACACGGGGGTGGTTAGTAATGAAAAATCTCTCAAAGAAATCAACACCTTATCTTTTCATGGCGCCTTACTTCCTAGTTTTCATTGCATTTTCTTTAATACCAATATTTTATACACTGTATATGAGCCTTAATGAATGGGACGGATATAATGATATAAAATTTGTAGGATTAGCAAATTATCAAAGAATGTTTGAAAATGGGGAGTTTGTTCTAGCTCTTAAAAATACTGCAATTATCATGCTTATGTTGATACCGTTGCAGTTGGTATTTGCAATAGTTATTGCCTATATGATTAATTCAAAACTTGTCAGGCATAAAGAAATCTTTAAGACAGCGGTTTTTACTCCATATCTTGTTATACCGATAGCTGCGGGACTGTTGTGGGCATTTTTCTTCGATGGAGGTACATCCGGAACAATCAATGCAATTTTAATGAAATTGCATATTCTTAAAGAGCCCATTGATTATCTTGCAAGTCCTAAATTAGCTAAAGTAGTTATTGCAGTTATCATGTTGTGGAGATACACAGGATATTGTGTACTGTTCTTTATTGCCGGTTTTGTATCAGTACCGGAGGAACTATATGAGGCTGCACGTGTTGATGGAGCCAGAGCATGGCATAACTTCTGGAATATTTCTCTTCCAATGATAAAGCCTATAATAATATATATGGTTATTACATCACTTATAGGTGGTTTCCAGACATTTGATGAACCGAATATTATTTATACTCAAGGAAATTATCAAACTGGACCATATTCAGGAGGCCCTGATAGTGCAGTAATGACTTTGGTAATGCTTATGGGTAAAGGCGCTTTCCTTAATTCCCAATATGGCTATGGTAGTGCGGTTGCATATGGAATGTTTGTTGTAATAGCAATATTCTCATTTGTTTCATTAAAGTTTATGAATGGGGGGGATAAAGATGGAGCAATCTAACAAAGTTTATTCCTTTATTTTGTATATTTTCCTGGCTGTTTGTGCAATAATTTCTATAGGTCCTTTTTATCTTATGGTAATAATGAGTACTTATGATTCAAATGCTCTTTTTACCGACCTTCATTTACTACCCGGTAGTAACTTCATGATAAATATGAAGGATGTATTTGTAAATGCAGGATTCGGGAGATTCTATTTTAACAGTATATACATTGCTGTCCTTTCAACGGCATTGACAGTATTTCTATGTGCTATGTGCGGATATGCACTTGCCAAATTTGACTTTAAGTTCAAAAAGCCGGCATACTATGCAATTTTGATAACTATGATGCTTCCTACTCAGCTGGGTTTGATAGCATTTGTAAGTGAAATGAACGTAATTGGTTGGACTGATTCACATTTGTCGCTTATCATTCCGGCAGCTGCTAATGCATTTGCAGTATACTGGATAAGACAATATACAGTTCAAGGCGTTCCTACAGAAATAATTGAGAGCGGAAGAATGGACGGATGTACTGAGGGTGGAATTTTCTTCAAATTGGTTGTACCATTTATAAAGCCGGCTCTTGGATCACAGGCATTGTTATGCTTTATGGCGTCTTGGAACAGTTATCTGTTACCACTGGTCTTAATCAATAAACCGGAGAAGTTTACTGTTACTCTTGGATTATCAACATTGGATGCGTTGTACAGGGCAAACTATGGTGCCAGAATAGCAGCATTGGTTATTGGTACAATACCTATGTTCTGTATTTTCTTGGTATTCTCAAAATCACTTATTCAGGGTATTACTGCAGGGTCTGTAAAAGGCTAATTGCAGGGTTATGTACAGCTTTTCTTTGTACATGAGAATTAAAAAGGTTTTTGGTTTGATTACCTTATAATATAGGTATATGCGTCTTTGAAATAAACTGGTTAAATTAGTCTTTGAGCAGATATATGACTGCTCAAAGAAAGTTAACTGGGTAATGTAAATATAGATGATTATTACAAATAAAGCCATGACAAAATATTGCACATTAAAGCAAGTTGTTCTATTCAAGTTTTTCTTAATTTGAATAGAATATAAATAGGTTGATTTTCTACAAAAAGTTGCATTATTAAACTTTTTGTACGAAAAAATGGCATCGACAATTATACAATACCAAAATTAAAAGTATTGTTTCACTTGTTGTCTATAAACAATATATCTGTGTTGTAAAAGTTTTTTTAAAAGTAGAAATAGGCGGGGGAAGAATTGAGAAGAGAAGCTAATGTTCAAACAAATGTCTCTAAAAAGGGCCCCCGTCTTTCTGATTTTACCGAAAGTATTAGTTACTAATTTTCTTTTATTAATAGTTCTAAATATAAAAATTTAAAATAATGATTATTAGAGAAACTTGTTATATAGACTTAACATAGATTTCTCATAAAATAATTCGACAATTGAAAGGGGTTATAAATTTGAAATACGGTTTTTTTGATGATTCAAATAGAGAATATGTCATCACAACACCTAAAACACCTTATCCTTGGATAAATTATCTTGGAACTCAGGATTTCTTTTCTTTAATATCAAATACTGCAGGTGGCTATTGCTTCTATAAGGATGCTCGCTTGCGTAGAATAACCCGTTACAGATATAACAACGTCCCAATAGATATGGGAGGAAGGTACTTCTATATAAACGATAACGGTTCTCTTTGGTCACCGGGTTGGTCTCCTGTTAAGGCTGAGTTAGATTCATATGAGTGTAGACACGGTTTGGGATATACCAAGATAACCGGAAGCAAAAATGGTATCAGCACAGAAGTATTATATTTCGTTCCATTAAAATTTAATGGTGAAATTCATCGTGTAAGAGTTAAGAATACAACATCTGATAATAAAAGTGTCAAATTGTTCTCATGTATTGAATTCTGCTTATGGAATGCTTATGATGACATGACAAATTATCAGAGAAATTTAAGTACTGGTGAAGTTGAAGTTGAGAATTCAGTAATTTATCATAAAACAGAATACAAGGAAAGAAGAAATCACTATTCATTTTATTCTGTTAATGCTGAGTTAACAGGCTTTGATACTGACAGAGATCAGTTCGTTGGTTTATATAATGGTTTTGATGCTCCTCAAGTTCCTGTTAGCGGTGAACCTAAGAATACTATGGCTGACGGATGGGGCCCTATGGCTTCACATTGCATAACAGTTGAATTAAAAGCAGGTGAAGAAAAGGAATTTGATTTCATTCTGGGTTATGTTGAGAATGATGTTAATGACAAATGGGAAAGTAAAGGCGTTATAAATAAAAATAAAGCATATAAAATGATAGAAGAAAAGGGTAATTCCGCAGGAGTTCAGGCAGCTTTTGAAGAACTCCAGAATTATTGGAGCCAGCTGTTTACACAGTACAAGCTGGAGCATAAAGACGAAAAGTTGTCCAGAATGGTAAACATCTGGAACCAATATCAATGTATGGTTACTTTTAACATGTCAAGAAGTGCTTCATATTTTGAAACAGGTATCGGAAGAGGTATGGGTTTCAGAGATTCAAATCAAGATTTATTGGGATTTGTACACCAGATACCTGATAGAGCAAGAGAAAGAATTCTTGACATAGCTGCAACTCAGTTGGAGAATGGCGGTGCGTATCATCAATACCAGCCATTAACAAAGAAGGGTAACAACGAAATTGGCGGGAATTTTAATGATGACCCAGTATGGTTGATTGCTTCTGTTGCTGCTTATATAAAAGAGACAGGAGATATGGACATATTAAAGGAAAATGTTCCTTTTGATAATGATGATAAGAAAGCTGATTCGCTTTTTGAACATTTAAGAAGATCTTTCTATCATGTTGTGAATAATCTTGGGCCTCATGGTCTGCCACTAATAGGAAGAGCAGACTGGAATGACTGCCTAAACCTTAACTGTTTCTCAGAGACTCCCGACGAATCATTCCAGACAACTACAAGTAAAGATGGTAAAGTAGCAGAGTCTGTTTTAATAGCAGGAATGTTTGTATACTACGGACCTGAATATGTAAAGCTTTGCAAGCTTAATGGACTTGACGATGAAGCTGTAAAGGCTCAGGTTGAAATTGATAAAATGATAAAAACTGTTAAAGAGTATGGCTGGGATGGAGAATGGTTTATCCGTGCATACGATGATAACAGTGAGAAGATAGGCAGTAATGAAAATGAAGAAGGTAAGATTTTCATAGAATCACAGGGATTCTGTTCTATGGCAAAAATAGGTCTGGAAGATGGTTATGTGGAGAAAGCTTTGGATTCTGCAAGAAAGTATTTGGATACTCCATATGGACTTGTACTTCAGAATCCTGCATTCACAAAATACTATGTAAACATGGGTGAAATATCTACATATCCTGCAGGATATAAAGAAAATGCCGGCATATTCTGCCACAACAACCCTTGGATAATTGCAGGTGAAACAGCAATAGGCAGAGGTGACAGAGCTTTTGAATACTATTCAAAAATTGCTCCTGCATATACTGAAGAGATAAGTGATATTCACAAAACTGAGCCTTATGTTTATTCTCAGATGATTGCAGGTAAGGATGCTAAGAGACCTGGAGAAGCAAAGAATTCATGGCTTACCGGTACTGCAGCATGGAACTTTGTAGTTATTTCTCAAAATATACTCGGTATAAAGCCTGATTACTCAGGGTTGATGATTGATCCATGTATACCGACAAATTGGGAAGGTTACAAAATAACAAGAAAATTCAGAAATGCGATTTTCGAAATTGCCATTAGCAATCCTGAACACGTTTCAAAGGGCGTTAAAAAACTTGTTGTAGACGGTAAAGAAATTGATGGAAATATAATTCCTGTATTTAATGATGGAAAGACGCATCAAG
Source organism: Bacillota bacterium (assembly GCA_023390335.1). Classification (GTDB taxonomy): domain Bacteria; phylum Bacillota; class Clostridia; order Acetivibrionales; family DSM-1351; genus Ruminiclostridium. The sequence continues at coordinate 728,265 of JAEWCZ010000066.1, forward strand.
TTGAAGTTGTGCTGGGATAATTTCAGTAAGCTAAAATAGATTCCTCAATATGCAAACAAAACAGCCTCCTATTGTACAGGCTATACAATAGGAGGCTGCTTTGTTTGTTGTGTATAAACTAAATTTTACAATGGTAGTTTAACTATAAATTCTGTTCCCTTACCTGGCTCACTTATAATATGAATATCGCCGCTGTATAGATTGACTATATGCTTTACAATAGATAGTCCTAGTCCGGTACCACCCATATTTCTTGAACGTCCTTTATCTATTCTATAAAATCTCTCAAAAATTCTTGAATGATGTTTTTCAGGTATTCCTATACCTGTATCTTTTATGGAGATTATGGTATTTCCATTATCTTTTTCAGCTTTAATAAATATTTTCCCATTTTCAACGTTATACTTTATAGCGTTATCAATGAGATTAATAAGCATTTGCTTAATTCTATTTCTACTAGCTATAACATGGATTTGGGAAGGTTCTGTAGAAACCTCAAGAACAATATTTTTTTTGTCGGCTGAAGATTTTAAAATAAGAACAACTTCATCTATAATCTGCTTCAGGTCTATTTCCATTACGCTATCATCTTTTCGCATAGCCTCTATTTCTGATAGTTGTAAAATATCATTAATGAGGGTATATAATCTTTCAGCTTCAATATCAATAATATCAAGGAATTTTACAGCTACTGCGGTATCCTCTATAGCACCGTTTTTTAAAGTTTCGACAAATCCCCTTATTGAAGTGAGAGGAGTCTTAAGCTCATGGGTAACATTTGATACAAACTCGGTACGTATTTGTTCTAGTTTTCTTACAGATGTTATATCATTTAGTGTAATTACTGCTCCTGCTGTTTGGTTTTTGCCATCCGATGATTTGATAGTATTGGTATAAATTCTGTAGATTTTATCTATTCCCAGTGAAGGAGAGAACATTACTATTTCATCAATTAAAGAGGAATCGTTTTTAATTGTTTCCCGTAATAATGAATTAACTTTGGAATTTCTAGTAATGTCTATTAAATTTTTCCCGATTATTCCAGGCCCGTACTGGACATCAAATATATCGCAGGCTGTAGTGTTTACGATTATAATTTTTGAGTTGATATCAATAGCAATGATACCGTTCCTCATACTATTAATAACGGTATCTACTTTTACATTTTTATCCATAATGCCGCTTAGTGTATCATCAAGTTTATCGGCCATTTCATTAAAGGTTAAAGCAAGTTGACCAATTTCGTCCTTATAATTAACATCAACTCTCTTTTTGTAGTTACCTCCGGCTATCTCCTTAGAGGTATTAATTAGATGGTGGATTGGTTTGGTTATAAAACTAGATAATTTAAATGAAATAAGCAATGTAAGAAGCAAGCCTGCCAGAATTCCAAGCAAAGTATAATATAAAAAAGCTTTATTTATAGCATTTAGCTGATATAAAGGTACAGAAACTCTTACAATTATTCGATGCTCATTTATGGGCATGGCTACATACAAATAAGGCATCTGCATCGTGTTACTAAACCGTTGATCTCTTCCGCTTTGCCCTTGGATAGCTTCTTGAATTTCCTTCCTGTTTAAATGGTTTCCCATTGTATCAATATTTGAGTCAGAGTCACCAAGTACTTTTCCCTGAAAGTCTATGATTGTTATTCTGGTCGCCAAAGTGAAGGTTTTATCATTATCTGACCTGGAATTAAGAATATTTGCATAATCTTTTACAAACTTGTTAAAGTCTAGTTTGCTTTTAACAGATGTCTCTTCTGCTATATCATTCCTTATTAAAACAGCGATGCTTTCTATATTATTTTGAACTTCAAGCTTGTAGAAATATCTTGCCATTGCAGAAGTAAAAATTCCGGCAATCGTAATACCTATTATTACAAGCATAACGGAATATTGGATTATTCTCTTTTTCATTTACTTTAGGGCACCCCCAATAGCGATAAAGTATTATATCTAATTGGCTGATTCAGGGTTTTTATCAGTAAACCGATAACCTATGCCGCGAACGGTTTCAATATAAGTTGGATTTTCATCATTATCTTCAATTTTCTGTCTTAAATATCTTATATGAACGTCAACAGTTCTAGTTTCACCGTAGTAGTCAAATCCCCATATCTTGTCCAATAGATGTTCTCTTGACAAGACCTTACCTTTGTTAAGAATAAGCATTTTAAGAAGTTCAAATTCCTTTAGCGGCATCTCAAGTAGTTTATCACCTTTGTATACTTCTCTTCTATTACAGTCAATTGTAATCTCACCGTGGGACAGGACTTCAATTTTCGGCTCAGTAGTTGTGTTTACTCTTCTAAACAAAGCTTTAACTCTGGCAACAAGTTCTCTTACACTGAAAGGCTTTGTAATATAGTCATCAGCTCCGAGTTCCAGTCCCAATACTTTGTCAAATTCCTCACTTTTTGCTGTTAACATAATTATCGGAATAGTCTTTGTATTGGAGCTTTGCTTAAGGTTTCTGCACACTTCTAGTCCATCAATACCTGGCAACATTATATCAAGAATAAATAAATCCGGTATGTTTTCCGAACTATAAGCCAGCAAATCTTCACCATTATCAAAAACATTAACCTTAAAGCCATTGGCTTCAAGGTTATATTTAATCAACTGTTGAATATGAATTTCATCTTCTACCACAAAAATTATCTGTTTAGACATTCTGTCACCCCATAAAATCTATATTTACTCATTTTTTCGGGCTAAATGCTCATGGGAACCCGTTACATTAAAAACAACCCATTCTGCTATGTTAGTTGCGTGGTCTCCGATTCTTTCCAGATACTTTACAATAAACATATAATCAGTAGCCTGCTCTACAGTTTCAGGGTTGTTCTTCATTATATTAATCAATTCAAGAACAATTTTTGAAAATAAATTATCTACCTCATCATCGCTGTCGCAAACCTCTTTAGCAAGAGTAATATCCTGCTTTACATAGGAATCAATTGACTTGGTAACCATTTTTTTTGCCAAATCAGCCATAAGAGGGATATCGATCAGCGGCTTAACGTGCTTTAAATCAGCCATTCTTATTGTCAATTCTGCTATATCTGCCGCATGATCTGCTATTCGTTCCATGTCGGTTATTATTTTAAGAGCGGTGCTTATTGTGCGAAGATCCTTAGCTAGCGGCTGCTGCCTTGCAATCAGATTTATACATATTTTTTCTATTTTGCTTTCCATATCATCAATGGTGTCATCACTTTCAAATACCTGCTTAGCAAGACTTATATCTTGCTTTTTGAAAGCGATTACCGAATTTTCAATAGATTCTTCAACCATCGCTGACATTTTTACCATAAGACCATGTAACTGTTCCAATTCTTTGTCAAATGAATTTCTTACCATTAATAATCACCTCTTAACCAAATCTTCCTGTAATATAATCTTCTGTTCTCTTATCTCTGGGATTGCTGAATAATTGGTTTGTATTCCCAAATTCAACTACCTCTCCGTGAAGGAAAAATGCAGTTAAATCAGATATTCTCGCTGCCTGCTGCATATTATGAGTAACTATTACTATAGTATAATTTTGTTTTAATTCTTCAATTAAATCCTCTATTTTAAGAGTCGAAATCGGGTCAAGAGCTGATGTAGGTTCATCCATCAAAACAACTTCAGGCTCTACAGCTAAAACCCTTGCTATACAAAGACGCTGCTGTTGTCCACCTGATAAACCAAGTGCATTCTGCTTTAATCTGTCCTTAATCTCATCCCAAAGGGCACTGTTTCTGAGGCTTTTTTCAACTATTTCATCCAGTTTGGATTTAGATTTTATCCCATGAATACGCGGCCCATAAGCAATATTGTCATAAATAGACATTGGAAACGGATTAGGCTTTTGGAATACCATTCCAATATTTTTTCTTAACTCAACTATATCATATTCCTTATAAACATTCAAACCATCGAAATAGACATCACCGTTAATTCTGACTGATGCTACCAGATCGTTCATTCTGTTTAGAGTTTTCAAAAAAGTAGATTTACCACAGCCGGAAGGGCCTATAAAGGCAGTGACCTTATTGCTGGGAATTTCCAATGAAACATTTTTTAACGCCTGCATATCTCCATAGTAAAGATTTAGATCCTTAGTAACAATTCTATATTCGTTAGTCATGTTATCATTCCTTATACAAAAAATATTATTACTGATACAGATTAATAATATCAATATATTTTTAATGCAGGTTTAATTCCTTGTTAATTCGATGTTAACAATGTATATATTTTTTATTATTAACATAAACGCTGAAATATATAAATTTTGTTTATATAGGACAAAACTAATGATGAAATTGTACTTAACATTATATTAACACACGTTTAACATGAGTTTGCTTTCGGTGAATTACTCCAAATGCTATTATTACATTATTAGGAGGAATGTATATGACAGATACAACAAGTAATTTTCAGAATAAAAAAGCTGTAAACAACAGGATTAAAAGAATGAGGGCTTCAAATGTAATAGCCAGAAGTATCCTGTTTTTGTTTGCAATAATTACAATATTAACTACTATAGGAATCATCGTTTCACTTTTAAAGGATTCCATTGGTTTTTTTTCAAATGTATCAATTACAGACTTCCTTCTTGGCAGGAAATGGACACCATTATTCAGCAACCCAAGCTTCGGAGTACTGCCTCTTGTAATGGGAACATTAATAATCACCTTAATATCAGCGGTTATATCAATCCCTATAGGCTTGTTCACTGCAATATACTTAAGTGAGTATGCAAATAAGAAAGTAAGAAAGGTAATAAAGCCTATTTTGGAAGTTTTGGCAGGAATACCTTCAATAGTATTCGGATACTTTGCATTAACACTTATAACACCTCTGCTTAAATCATTTATACCCCAAACAGAAATTTTCAATGCGCTTAGTGCAAGTATTGCAGTTGGTATTATGACAATACCGCTAGTATCTTCGTTGAGTGAAGATGCATTAAGGGCGGTTCCAGACAGCTTAAGGCAGGGAGCGCTTGCTTTAGGTTCAACTAAAATGGAAACTTCCATGAAGGTTGTTGTTCCAGCTGCGATATCGGGAATATCAGCATCTTTTGTATTGGCAATTTCAAGAGCTATAGGTGAAACAATGATTGTAACAATCGCTGCAGGAGCGAGACCAAACCTTACATTTAATCCCTTAGAAAGCGTGCAGACCATGACTTCGTTTATAGTGCAGGCCAGTCAAGGAGATAATCCTCATGGAACAGTAGGTTACTATTCATTATTTGCGGTAGGTCTACTTCTATTCCTTATTACATTGGGACTTAATATTCTTTCACATCATATGGTTGAAAAATACAGGAAGGAATATTAAAAGCATAATTTCGGAGGTAATTGTATGAATCAGATTAAGTATAGAAAAATGAAAAATTCTATTTTTCATGGCGTAATATTTTGCATAACATTGATAGGAATAGTAGTACTCATTATTCTGTTGGCTGATATTATCATGAGAGGTGTACCATATCTAACCAAACACTTTTTTACCAACTTTCCGTCCCGTTTTCCGAAAAAAGCAGGAATACTGCCGGGCATATACGGAAGCATATACATTATTTTGCTAACGATACTTTTTGCAGTTCCTATAGGTTTAGGGACAGCGGTATACTTAGAAGAATACGCTAAAAAGAATCGTTTTACCCAATTTATAAAAATTAATATATCAAATCTGTCTGGGACTCCGTCAATTGTATACGGTTTACTTGGACTCACTGTTTTTGTAAAAACACTTGGTTTAGGAAAAAGTGTTTTAGCAGGAGCTTTAACCATGACCCTTGTAGTTTTACCTATTGTAATAGTATCATCTCAGGAGGCCGTTAAAGCTGTACCGCAGTATTTGAGACACGGTTCCTATGCGCTTGGCGCTACAAAGTGGCAGACCATCAGAAAAATAGTTATACCGGCTGCACTTCCCGGAATATTTACGGGTGTCATACTATCTGTATCAAGGGCATTGGGGGAGACTGCACCGCTTATTATGGTAGGGGCGGCGACGTATGTTTCAAAACTTCCTGAAGGAGTAAATTCAATATTTACAGCATTACCGATGCAAATATATTATTGGATGGGATTACCAAAAGCTCAGTTTAAGGATTTAGCTGCTGCCGGTATTATAGTGCTTCTGGGAATTTTGTTAACAACAAATGCAATTGCCATTGTTCTCAGAAATAAATACCAGAAATCCATAGAATAATTGTTCCGTATGAATTATAATATCTAGTAAAATATTGTATTGCGGGAGAAAAAATGAGAAGAAAAGACAGGCAAGTAACTGAACTGGCAGAGATAATTGAAATTATAGAAAGATGCGATGTTTGTAGGATTGCTTTATCAGATGATAATATGCCCTATATCGTACCTATGAATTTTGGTTACGAGGTTGTGGAGGGCAATATTATTATATATCTGCATTGTGCAAATGAAGGAAGAAAGCTGGACATATTAAAAAAGAACAACAATGTATGCTTTGAAATGGATTGTAAGCATAGGCTGGTAACGGGAGCAAAAGCATGCGACTGTACAATGGATTTCGAAAGTGTTATAGGAGATGCTGTTGCTCATACAGTAGTAAATAATGAAGAGAAAATACATGGTTTGAATCTTATAATGAAGAAATACACTAAAAAGCATGACTACACATATGAAGAAAAAGACTTGAATGGTGTAACGGTTCTAAAACTTGTTTCAACAGGATTCACAGCAAAAAGAAAATAGATTCACTAGCATGTACGTTGCGGGCCTTTATAGGCTCGTTTTTTGTGTTAACATATCTTAATAATGAATTAACCATTAATTAACCAAATCCCAATATGGACTTTAAAATGACGTAATATAATTTAATCATAATAAGTTACAGTTAATTGCGAAAACTAAGTAGGATACAATTTGGGAGGTATAAAAATGGTTAAATTAGTAAATATGAAAAAAGTGGTTTCACTAGCGTTAGGGGTTGCCTTAACTGTATCATTGACAGCTTGCGGGAGCGGTTCTAAAAATGATAATGTTGGGAACACCAATTTAAGCGGGAAGATAGTTATAGATGGTTCAAGTACAGTTTACCCGGTGACATCTGCTGTTGCTGAAGAATTCCAAATTGAGCAGCCAGAAGTTGAAGTATCAGTAGCTATGTCAGGAACAGGTGGTGGAATGAAAAAGTTTACGGCAGGGGAAATTGATATATGCAATGCTTCAAGAAAAATAAAGCCGGAGGAAGCAGAGGCTGCAAAAGCAAAAGGTATTGAATTTGTAGAGTTTGAAATTGCATATGACGGAATATCTGTTGTTGTTAACAAGGATAATACCTGGGCGCATTCAATCACAGTTGAGGAACTGAATAAAATATGGGGTAAGGATAGTAAAGTAAAGACATGGAAAGAAGTGAATCCCGCATGGCCAGATGAGCCCATAAAACTATATGGACCTGGTACGGATTCAGGTACATTTGAATTCTTTACCGAAAAGATTAATAAAAAGGCAAAAGAGTCAAGAACTGATTATACACCAAGTGAAGATGACAATGTGCTGGTTCAAGGTATAGCAGGAGATAAGGATGCAATGGGGTATTTCGGGTTTGCTTACTATGAAGAAAATCAGGACTTGATAAAAGTCCTCAAAATTGATTCAGGTAAGGGGCCTGTTGAGCCTACGGCAAAAACCATTAAAGATAAGACCTACAGTCCATTGTCAAGACCAATGTATATGTATGTAAACAAAGATAAGCTTAATCAGTCTCCAGTAAAAGACTTTGTAAAATTCTATCTGGATAACGCTAAGTATCTATCGGAAGAAGTAGGGTATATACCTCTTGAAAGTTATGATGCTGAAAAAGCCAAGCTTAAATAAGAAATAAAAATTATAGAATAGTATATAACAATACCCGGTTGGAAATATCAAACCGGGTACTTTTAATGTAATGTATTATTTAGTTTCAAACAATTTTTCAAGATCAAGAATAAGTACTATACGTCCATCTCTTTCAATAACACCGTTGAAAAATTTACCGGAAATACCTGATATCAGTTCAGGAGCGGGTTTTACTTCGGAATCTTCCGCACTGAATATTTCCATTACCTCATCAACAAGAAGGCCAACGTTTGATTGATAGTTCAATATAATAATTCTGGTATTGTCATCAGACTCTTTTGGCAAATATCCGAACTTCTTTCTTAAATTAAAAACAGTATGAACCTTTCCCCTTAAATTAATCAATCCATCGATATACTCAGGTGTATCAGGAACTTTGTAAATATCTGTAATTCTCTCAATTATATTTACGTTGTTTATGCTAATAGCAAATACTTCATTGTTTATCTTAAATAAGACCAATTGCATAGACATTTTACAATTACCTCCCCAAAAAAAAGTTCTTGTACAAACATTATATCAGTAATAGTAAAATTCGGCAATTGTTTAACTTCTGTAACTTCCGTTTATTTTAACATAATCATATGAAAAATCACAAGTCCATATCCTATCGGATACATTTCCCTTTTTAAGATTTATTTTAATAACAATCTCTTTCTTCTTAAGTAATTCTTTTGCAGCGGCTTCATCAAAATTTGCAGCTGCTCCGTTTCGACAGACAAGGATATCTCCTATATAAATATCTGTAAGATTAGGGTCAAATGAAGCACCGGAATACCCTACTGCCGTAAATACTCTTCCCCAGTTGGCATCTTCTCCGAAGATAGCTGTTTTGACCAAAGGAGATTTAGCAACAGTACTTACAACCTTATAGGCATCACTTTCGTCACCAGCGCCGTCAACCTGTATTTCAATAAGTTTTGTAGCTCCTTCACCGTCTTTAGCCATTAGCCTTGCAAGATAAGTACAGACAAACATCATTGCATCAACAAATTTAGAATACTCGTAATCTTCCTTTACAATGGCATCATTATCTGCGAAACCGTTAGCTAGTACAAACACAGAATCACAAACACTGGTGTCTCCATCTACCGAAACTCTATTAAAAGTCTTTTTTACACATTGTTTAAGAGCTTTATCAAGAAGGCTTCTTGATATATTGGCATCTGTAGTGATTATACCTATCATAGTAGCCATGTTAGGATGAATCATTCCAGAACCCTTTGCAATACCGCCTATACGAACGGTTTCACCTTGAAGTTCAATATCAACGGCAATTTCCTTTGGCATCAAGTCTGTTGTCATTATGGCTTCTTCAGCGTCTGAACTGCCCTGAGAACTGAGAGCATTTACAGCCAAACGTATACCTGACCTTACCGAAGGCATATTTAGCTTTGTACCTATTACCCCGGTAGAGTTAACAAGAATATCCTGTGCATCGCACTGCAAAAGCTCTGCAGCCAGCTCAGTAATATCCTTTGCATCCTTGTAACCTGTCTCACCGACACAGGCGTTGGCATTTCCACTATTAATTACAATTGCTCTTGCAAAACCATTTTTAATATGTTCCATTGAAACCTGCAAGGAGTGTCCTTTAACGACATTAGTTGTAAATACTCCTGATGCAACGGCTGTATCCTCAGAACAAACTATCGCGAGATCCTTCCTGTTATTTTTCTTTATCCCACAGGCAACTCCTGCGGCTTTAAAGCCTTTGGGAGCAGTAACACCACCATCAATAATATTCATGTGAACCTCCATGTGCCTATATTAGGCTCTATTTAAATTTAATACAAATAATAACATCCTTATTTTAAGTTGATTATACATAATTATGCAGAATGAATCAATTAAATTTGGCACGTTAATTTTATTATTTACATACTTAGCACAATAAAAACCACCTAATAAATAAAACGGCAATTTTACCGAATTCCATCTACAGGTGGTTTCAAGTACAAAGAATATACAAAATTATTTCTGCCAATCAAGATATTTATTAAAGAAGGGAATCAGGTGCTCAGAGAGCATACCGCTAGGCATTTCGTGGTCACCTTCATATTCATATACAGTAGGTTCAATTTTATTTTTTTTGAGAAGATTAATAAAATATTTAGTACCCTTTGGAATCCAGATATAACTGTCATTAGTGCCATATGAAAAACCTATTGCACGCAGCGGTTTATTTTTTGCCAGATACGAATTTAGTTTTTTGTCAAAATTTCCATATCCGTCTATCCAGTTGTTTAAAACCTGTTTTTGTTCAGAAGTTTTAGCATCAACAGATTCAGGTATTTTACAATATGGAGGCTCACCGTCAGGATCAGGACAAAATGCCTGCCCGTAAGCTTGTAAAACTACAGTATCGGTTTTCCAGGAATCAAGTACTTCAGCAAAATTATCATTTGAAAATATACCAGGAGATGCAGCATAAACTGAGCCAAATATTTCGGGATGCTTTAGGGCTATATTGATTGCCCCGAAGCCTCCCATGGAATGTCCGCAAATGCCTCGTGAGTCAGAGGATTTAATTGTTCTGTAATTATTGTCAATATAATTAACTACTTCATTTGTGACATAATCTTCCCAGTTTCCAATAACAGGAGAATTAACATAAAATGATCCTCCTGATTTATTTTGGCCGTTCATACATACTATAATAAATTGATTATCATTGTTGGCAAAGTATGTATCCAAATCGTTTTTTGAGTTATCCAGAAATGATCCTGCAGGTTCTCCAAAACCGTGAAGGTAATAAACTACCGGGTAGGATTTAGTGCTGGTGCTGTACGTAGGGGGCAGATAAATCTCAATCGTTTGATCTGTACTTTCGTTAAGCAAATTACTTGCAATGCTCTGGGATGTAATAGTTTTAAGTATTAATTGTGAGGAACCTATCTGAGTGTTTTCGCTTGTATTAGTAACAGCAGAAATAGTACTTTTTCCTGTAATAGAGGCAGAGTTAATTGAACTCTCTGAAGCAGCTGAATCGGAAGTACCTGAACTGCAGCTGCATACCGATATAAATGAGAACAAAACCATACATAACAAAATATACCTTTTACTCATAAATATGTAACTCCTTTCCAAAATTAACGTATTATATATAATTATATACTATTTTTGAAAAGAAATTTTACATTTATTGCAACCACTGTTTACAAACGCTCGGATCAATACTCTGAAGCGATATATACATACCAATAGAAACCTGATATTATATAAAAAACAAATAAATGGAGAGATGTATGAAATATACTGCAGTACTGTTTGATTTGGATGGGACACTAATAAACTCACTTCATGATTTGGCTGAAAGTGCAAATGAAGCTTTAAAAAAGCACGGATTTAAAACCCACCCAACGGATTCATATAAAAAGTTTGTAGGAAACGGAGTACGGAACCTGATTAAAAACGCTGCTCCTGACGGAATAGAGGACAGCGTTATTGATAAGATACTGGAGGATTATCGTATAATATACGATAAAAATTATGCAAACAAAACAAGAGCTTATAATGGGATACATGAGATGCTTGATCGTCTACAAAAAGCAAGGATAAAAATGGGAGTTTGCTCAAATAAACCTCATAAACCTACAAATGAGATAGTGGAAAAGCTACTGGGAAGTGAGTATTTTGATGTAATATTTGGTGAACGGGAGGGAATACCACGTAAGCCTGACCCGGCTTCACTGATAGAAGCGGCTGAAAGACTTGGAGTTCCGCCCAGTCAAACTATATATGTAGGAGATTCCGGTGGAGATATGGAGTCGGCTAACAGGGCAGGAATGCTGGCGGCCGGTGTATTATGGGGTTTCCGGGGACAAGAGGAATTAATAGCATGCGGTGGAAAGATACTGCTGGCTACGCCTTCTGAACTGGTTGACTTTATAGCTGGAACTGACAAGGATTAAATTTGTTGCAATCCTTGACACTGGAATATAAGATTGTATATAATTTTATCAAGAATGGCAATGAAGGAAAGAAGTAGTTTTTTGTTTCTGGCTTAAGAGAGAGGACGGTTGGTGCGAGTCCTTGCAGGGCATTTTATGAAGCAGTTTCCGGAGCTTCTGTCCGGTAAAAAGGACGGACGCATTCACAGCGTTATAGTGAATTGACTAAGCGCCCCTTTATGGGGAATTAGGGTGGTACCGCGTGAGATATCTCTCGTCCCTTTTATTTGGGACGGGAATTTTTTTATGTAAAGAACTTTATAAAATATTGAATCCACTATATTTGAAAGGATGAACATAAATGCAAAAACTGGGATTGAATGAATTAAGAGAACGTTATCTGAAGTTTTTTGAAAGCAAGGGACATTTAAGGCTTCCTAGTGCACCATTGGTTCCTAAAAATGACCCCAGCCTCTTGCTTATTAACTCGGGAATGGCACCATTAAAGCCATTTTTTACCGGACAAGAGGAACCTCCGAGAAAAAGAGTAACAACTTGTCAGAAGTGCATAAGAACTCCTGATATTGAAAATGTGGGAAAGACTGCCCGCCATGGTACTTATTTTGAAATGCTGGGTAACTTTTCATTCGGTGATTACTTCAAAAACGAAGCTATTCCATGGGCATGGGAATTTGTAACTGAAGACCTTAAAATGCCTGTTGACAAGTTATGGGTAACAATTTATGAGGACGATGATGAAGCTTTTGATATATGGCATAAGGTTGTAGGATTGCCTCCAGAAAGAATTGTACGTATGGGTAAGAAGGACAATTTCTGGGAGCATGGTACAGGCCCTTGTGGTCCTTGTTCAGAAATATACTTTGACAGGGGGCCTGAAAAAGGCTGTGGAAGCCCTGACTGTAAGGTAGGTTGCGAATGTGACCGTTATGTAGAATTCTGGAACAACGTTTTTACACAGTTCAACAGAGATGAACAGGGCAACTATACAAGACTTGCTCACCCCAATATCGATACCGGAATGGGACTTGAAAGACTTGCATGTATTTCACAAGATGTTGACAATCTCTTTGAGGTTGATACTGTTTGGAATATCCTTGATTACATCTGTAAAACAGCTGGAGTTGAATACAAAAAATCTGAGAAAACAGATGTATCCATCCGTGTAATCACCGACCACATCAGAAGTACAACAATGATGGTTTGTGATGGAGTTTTACCTTCAAATGAAGGAAGAGGCTATGTTTTAAGAAGACTATTAAGAAGAGCTGCAAGGCATGGCAGACTTTTGGGAATAAACAAGCCTTTCCTTTATGATGTAGCCATGGTGGTAATAAACGAGTCTAAAGAAGCTTATCCAGAGCTTGCTGAGAAGGCTGAGTATATCAAAAAGGTTATAAAAATTGAGGAAGAGCGTTTTGAAGCAACTGTTGACCAGGGAATAGTTATTCTCAATGAATTTATAGATGAAATTAAGGCTAAAAAACAGGATGTTATTCCGGGTGAAATGGTATTCAAACTCCATGATACCTATGGTTTCCCACTGGATCTGACCAGAGAAATTGCAGAAGAAAACGGTCTGGGAATAGATGAAGACGGCTTTAAAAAGGAAATGGATGCTCAGAGAAAGAAAGCAAGAGATGCTCACAATAACAAGGATACATCAGCATGGTCTGACAGTGTTTTTGACAAACTGGACAAGAGTCAAAAGACAGCTTTCGTGGGTTACGAAAATACAGTTTGCGAGTCTGCAATATTGTATATAGTCAAGGACGGAGAAATCATTGATACTGCTCAAGAAGGAGACGAAATAACCGTTATTCTTGACAAGACACCATTTTATGCTGAAATGGGTGGTCAAGTAGGAGATACAGGAGTTATTACCGCTAAGAACGGTTCGGTAAAAGTGGAAAACTGTACAAAAACCGCTGATGGGAAATTCCTGCATACCGGGTTGGTTGAATCCGGACTTGTGGAAACAGGCAGTACAATAACTGCTGCAATAGATGAAAAAAGAAGAATTGCCATAAACAGAAACCATACAGTTACTCACTTACTGCACAAGGCTCTGAGAACTGTATTGGGAGATCACGTTCATCAGGCGGGTTCACTTGTTGAACCAAACAAATTAAGATTTGACTTCAGCCATTTTTCAGCAATGACTCCTGAAGAACTTAAAAAGGTTGAAGATATGACAAATGAGGCAATTCTTAGCAGTATGGAAGTTGATGTAAGAGAAATGCCTATTGAGGATGCTAAAAAACTCGGAGCAATGGCATTGTTCGGTGAGAAATATGGTAATACCGTAAGAGTTGTAAAGGTAGAGGACTACAGCATTGAATTGTGTGGAGGTACTCACTTAAAGAATACAGCACAAGCGGGCCTTGTTAAAATTCTCGGAGAAAGCGGCGTAGCGGCAGGTGTAAGGCGATTGGAAGCTCTTACGGGTGAAGCTGCCATAAGGTATTATACAGAAAGAGAAAACCTGCTGAACGAAGTTGCACAGGCTTTAAAGGCAGCTCCTCAGGATAGTATTAAAAAAGTTGAAAGCCTTGGACAGGAACTTAAAAATGCAGAGAAGGAAATAGAACAGCTTCGTAACAAGTTGGTAAGCGGAGAATCAGAAAGTGTACTTGCCAATGCCGTTGAGATAAAAGGCGTAAAGGTAGTTACAGCAAGATTTGACACAATGGATATGGAAGGTCTTAGAAATACCGGAGACATGCTGAAAAACAAGCTTGGTTCAGGTGTGGTAGTTCTTGGCTCAGGTTATGGTGAAAAGGTCAGCTTTATTGTAACCGCCACAAAGGATGTTTTGGCAAAGGGAATCCATTCAGGGAATATCATCAAGGAAGTTGCCAAAATTGCCGGAGGTGGAGGCGGTGGACGTCCAGATATGGCACAGGCAGGTGGTAAGGACTTGACCAAGATAGATGAAGCTTTGAAGTCTGCTGTTTGTGTTGTAGAGACACAAATAAAATAAAGTCTCAAAATTAAAAGTAGTAAAGGAGTGATACTATGAGCGATTGTTTATTTTGCAAGATAATAAATGGAGAGATTCCTTCAAAGAAGGTTTACGAAACAGATAAGGTCTGTGCTTTTTATGACATTAATCCTGAGGCACCGGTACACGTGCTGATAGTTCCTAAATCGCATATTGCTTCACATAATGAACTTTCTGAAGATAATATTGACGTAATGAAGGATATTCATCTGGCTGTTAATGAAATTGCTAAACAGCTGGGTATTTCCGAAAGCGGATTCAGATTAATAAACAACTGCGGAGCAGATGCGGGACAGACAGTTTTCCATTTGCATTACCATTTGGTAGGCGGAACGACAATGGGTTTAAAAATACTGTAGGATTATATTTTGTAAATAAGTCGTTATTATTTGTATCTTTTATTAAATATATATTGACACTTTTTTGAAAATTAATATATAATATAGTGTGTGCTGTATTTAGCTTAATTCCCTACAGTATGTGATAAGGTACTACGGCTTATTTCCCGGCACAATTGTTACCATCGGAGGGAGGGAAGTGTGTGTCTGAAGTAAGAGTTAAAGAGAATGAGTCTTTGGATAGTGCTCTCAAAAGGTTTAAGAGATCTTGTGCTAAATCAGGTGTTTTGGCTGAGGTTAGAAAGAGAGAACATTATGAGAAGCCTAGCGTAAAGAGAAAAAAGAAATCTGAAGCAGCAAGAAAAAGAAAATTTAAATAATTTATCTTGTGACAATAGTAAGACTATAGGAGATATTTATTATGTCACTAAAAGAATTGCTTGTTCAAGACTTGAAAAATGCCATGAAGAATGGAGATAATGTCTCAAAGACAGCTATTCAGATGGCAAGGTCAGCAGTGCTTCAGGTTGAAAAGGACACTAGGGTTACCCTTGACGATGATGGTATAGTTGAGATTATTGCTAAAGAAGTTAAAAAACGAATGGATACTTTGCCTGACTTTGAAAAAAGTAACAGACAGGATCTTATAGATAATCTTAAAGCAGAAATTGAAGTTTTGAAGAAATATTTACCACAGCAGTTGAGTGAAGGTGAGATAGAAGAGATTGTAAAAGTAGCTATTTCTTCTACCGGAGCTACTTCAGCTAAGGAAATCGGAAAGGTAATGCAGGCAGTAATGCCTAAAACCAGAGGCAAGGCTGACGGTAAATTAGTTAACCAAATAGTAAAAAAGTTATTAGAATAAGAAAGAGTCCGGTATATGCCGGACTCTTTCTTGCATTGTCTGTAAATATTATAAAGCTTTCAAGTGAAAATTTAAGTGTAGGCTAAAATACTCCTGTACCTATTGAAAAAGTTGAACCTGATGATTATAATTATTTGTAGCCTAAAGGAGAAGTAGTTATATGTCTATTGAAATTGAAAAGAAGTTTCTTGTAAAAAGTGATGCTTATAAGGCTTATGCAAAGCCGGTTTTATTCAGACAGGGGTATTTAAGTACGTCTACCGGAAGAACTGTACGGGTTAGAAGGTATGACGATAAAGGGTTTATTACAGTAAAAGGAAAGACACATTACTGTAGCAGATTAGAATATGAGTATCGTATTCCCACTGAGGACGCAGATAATATGCTCAATAATTTGTGCGTTCAACCTATAATAGAAAAAGTAAGGCATTTTCTGGAATATAAGGGCAATGAATGGGTTGTTGATGAATTTCTTGGAGCAAATGAGGGGCTTATTGTAGCGGAAATTGAACTAAATAATGAAAAGGATAGTTTTGAAAAACCCGATTGGCTTGGGACCGAAATAACATCTGATACCAGATATTATAACTCAAATCTGGTCAATAATCCTTATAAGACTTGGTAACACAGGGTCAAATTTATTAGGAAAAGAGATTTTACAGATGGAATGCAGAAAGTATTGCGGAGCATGCTGCATTGCTCCTTCAATATCATCGCCTATTCCGGGTATGCCAAAAGGTAAACCCGCTGGAGTAAGATGTATCCAGTTGAATAGTGATAATAACTGCAGGATTTTCGGGTTGCCCGAAAGGCCTAAGGTATGTTCGAGTCTGAAACCTTCAGAGGAAATGTGCGGAGAATCCAGACAGTTTGCTTTGGAATATTTGTGCGAACTTGAAGAACTTACAAAATTAGGAGGTATAAATATGAGTAAAATATTAGTCTTTATGTATAATGATATGGCGGATTTTGAAATATCATACGCTACCCACCTGTTAGGACACGAATTATCAAAAGAAATAGTTCCGTGTGCATATGAAAAGAATACTATTAAGAGTAAAGGCGGCTTGTTGTTTACACCAGTAATTACAGTAGCCGAAGCAAATGTAGATGATTACGAAGGCTTTTTAATTCCAGGAGGTTGGAATCCTGTTGTCAAGACCGAAATGCTTGACCTGCTAAAAGCCTTTTATACAAGTGGGAAACTCGTTGCAGCAATCTGCGCAGGTCCCAGATATCTTGCAAAGGCAGGTATATTGGATGATGTTAAATACACTACTTCAATAGTTGAATGGACACAAGCAAGGAGAGAAGCATTTAACAATGAGGATGATCCGTTCCCAAGGCAAAACTTTATTGACACCAGAGTAGTAAGGGATAAAAATGTTATAACATCAAAAGGTATATCTTTTGTTGATTTTGCTATTGAAATAGCCGATTACTTCGGTTTGTTTAAAAATCCTAACGATAAGGAAACTTTTTTTAATATGATTACCGGCAGGTAGTTTACTACTATTTAAAAACTAAATGAATTGAGGCAATTTATATAATGAATACTCAAAAAACCGTTCTTGTAACGGGTGCTTCAAGAGGAATAGGCTATGCCATCGCCAAAAAGTTTGCCCAAAACGGATTTAACGTTGTGATAAACTATAATGTTAACAGGGCGGCAGCTGAGAGTCTGGAAAAGGAATTAGCCCGGGAACAATGCAGAGTAATGACTGTAAAAGCTGATGTAAGCAGTCAGGAGCAGGTTCTCCATATGGTAGAAAGCGTGAATTCCCAGTTTGGTAATATAGATATACTGGTCAATAATGCCGGAATAGCAGAGCAGAGACTGTTCACGGACATTACAACAGATGAATGGGACAGGATGTTTAATATTAATGTCAAAGGGATGTTCCACTGTTGTAAAGCCGTACTCCCGCATATGATAAGAAACAAATGGGGGAAAATAGTTAATATATCTTCTATATGGGGGTTAACAGGTGCGTCATGTGAAGTACATTACTCTGCTTCAAAGGCAGCGGTCATTGGAATGACACGAGCATTAGCAAAGGAAGTAGGCCCGTCGAACATACAGGTCAACTGTGTTGCCCCTGGTGTAATTGATACAGATATGAATGCAGGACTAGATACCCAAACTTTGGATGAACTAAAGGAACAAACACCATTGGGAGTGATTGGTACAGGCAATGATATTGCAGATACAGTTTTTTTCCTGACCTCAGACAATTCCAAGTTTATAACGGGGCAGGTAATAAGCCCAAACGGCGGTTTTTTAATATAGCTAAAAGTAAGAGTATTTTATTATAACAAATTACTCTTGAATTTATACAATGCGAAGTATATACTAGCAAGTGTCTGTTTTATTAGTGGTTGACACGAAATTATGACATATAAAATATTATGCTGCCTTGGCGGCTTGGAGGATAATAAATGGAAAATTCTTCAGGAGTCAAAACTTTTTTTGAGTATCTTCCGGAGAGTATTAAGTTTCACAAATTAAGAAAAGAAGGGCTGGCACGGTTTATATTTGTGCTTGTCCTTTTTTGCGAATTGATAGGCAAATATGCGTTATACAAATATACTCAGATATTCCCGGTAGAGGAAATAGAGAAAATTTATAATAATTTGACATCACTTACCTCAACATCTTCTGCAGATCTAAACCAGCAATCTATACATGTTTTGTATGCCTTTTTAGTGGCACTTGGTGTATCTCTTTTGTCCAAGCTTGTTTCAAATTTGTTCTTATCAGTTTATATGTATTCTTACCTATCAGAACAAAAAGGCAAAGACAGTGGTTTTAGGGCAAGTTTTTCAGGTGTATTCAGGCATATGGGCCGGATTATAGCCTATAATGTTATTTTTGGACTTTTAGTGATGTTTGGGTCCATGTTTTTTGTCATTCCGGGTATAGTTGCTTACGTTATGTTTGTTTTCGGTTTCTGCTATGTTTTGGACTTGAAATTGACAATGGCGGATGCAATGACTGCCAGCAGTGAGATTACAAAGGGAAAGAAAGCTCAGATTGCTAGTATTTTAGTATCTTATTTTGTTATATTCAAGCTTCCGGTATTTCTTTTGGTAGGAAATTCTATTGCAGGCGTGTTTATTGGTGCATTCTTGACAACAGTGACCAACCTTATTCTGCAACGTTTCATTATAAAAATTTATATGGATTTGGAATATAAGGTAGAAGTAACCCATAGGTAATAGAACTGTCACACTTATATTTATACTCAATGCTTACAGCTTAATTTACACTAATGTTCTTTGATGGGGGTTTATTTTCCATGTTATTCAAATTGAAAAGACCAAGGCTTTATGGCGGTGCTTCGGATGAAAATTATGAGCTAAGCCGTAGGCGGTTTATCCTTGAGGGTTGCCTTTCAAATGGTATATATACTCTCACAGCGGGTGCTTTTTTAGCAGGATATGCTAAATATTTAGGTGCATCAGATCAAATCATAGGTCTTATAGCCGCTATGCCTTTACTGGCTAATATTCTCCAGATGTTCAGTCCGATTTTTTTGGAGAAGCTTGCCAGTAGAAAGAGTTTAATTGTTGTGACCTGTATGTTTTACAGGTTATTGCTTGGACTTATGATAATTATTCCCTTATTGACGCAAAATACTACTGCCAGGTTGCTCTTATTGGGCGGGATGTATTTTACTGCATATCTTATTTTCAGTTTTTCTAATCCTGCAGGAGGAAGCT
This sequence comes from Bacillota bacterium, assembly GCA_023390335.1. GTDB lineage: Bacteria > Bacillota > Clostridia > Acetivibrionales > DSM-1351 > Ruminiclostridium. The sequence continues at coordinate 748,000 of JAEWCZ010000066.1, forward strand.
GGATAATTAGCCTTGTTCCGGAGAGATACAGGGGTAGGTATTTTGGGCTAAGGGATACCTTTATAATTTCATCTGCTGCGGTTCTTTCACTGTCAATGGGCAGGATTCTTGACATATTTAAAGTATCAGGCAGAGAATTTTTGGGCTTCATTGTTGTTTTTTCGGTCGTATTGGTTATAGTTGTAATGAATATTTATGTACTTAGAAAGATTAAAGAACCCGAAATAGTACCAATTTCACAGAACGTAGATATCAAGAGCCTGTTTACTTTACCTTTAAAAAATAAGCAATTTCGCTCGGTTGTTTTATTAAATGCAGCATGGAATTTTGCAGCACAGATCTCACTGCCTTTCTTTTCTGTCTATATGGTAACGGGCCTTGAACTGTCCTATACGTTTATAATGTTTGCAAATATTCTGTTATCGGTAGTACAGGCTTCTACAGCTAAGTTTTGGGGAAAACTGGCTGACAAGTTCAGCTGGGAGGTTACTACTGTCGCCTCCATAGGTATGTTAGGCTTGTGTCACCTGACCTGGGCTTTTGTAACCAAAGAAATCTGCTATGTAATTATACCGTTTATTCAGATAGTAGCTGGAGCCGGATGGTCAGGGGTTAACATGTCATTGTTTAATATTCAGTTCAAGCATGCACCACAGGAAGGACGTACAATATTTGTAGGATTTAATGCTGCTGTGGCTGGACTGGCTGGATTCGCAAGCGCACTGCTTGGAGCATTTCTCGTAGGAGCCCTGGGCAAGGTAAAAATTGATATAGGAGTAACAGTACTTAACAATATGCTGATATTATTCGGATTGTCAGGGTCACTTGTAATTCTATGTGCGGTAATTTTTGCTTATAAATTCAGGACCAATAGTGGAAGAAAAGATAATGTAAATTCTGATAAGTATCTTGCGGGATAATATTTGATATGTCTTTAAAAATAATGTAACAGGTACTTGACAGTAGATAAAAATATATGGATAATAGTAGTACAAATGACGGATTAGCTCAGTTGGTTAGAGTACTACCTTGACATGGTAGGGGTCACTGGTTCGAGCCCAGTATTCGTCACCAAAACTGCTTGTTTTATACAAGCAGTTTTTTTTATTTCTATAACTTATCAACCTTTAAGTATTTATAAAAATTTTTTCGTCCTTCTTCTTTTTTTCGACTGTGGCATGATAATCAAATGTGTTTAATTACAAGAGTAATTGATTGTACACTGGTGCAATCCTTATTTACAATATAATAAATGAGTATTAAAGGGAATTTAGTTATGAGTATTAAGTTTGTCTTTTATTATTTACATATTTTGTAAAATATGTTATTATAATCATAATTTCATGAAATTGTAGTTAAACTTACTATATAGTATATAACTTTATTTAAGGAGGGTTAATATTATGTTAAAAAAACAAATTCAAAAGATGATAGCAGTTGCCTCTGCTATCTGTTTAATAAGTATTCAAGGCATAATTCCTGTACAAGCTGCAGAACTTCAGAATCTCAAATCTAATGATGTCTCCTCAGTCCAGGCTTTAAGTGACGCAAATGCAAATATAGAAGGTGATGGAGTTCGATTACGTAGCTCACCATCCACTAGCGGAACTATTTTAGAGCTTATGTACGATAATGAAGATATCTCTGTTGATTTTAAAACAAGCTGGAGTCAATCGAATGGTACCTGGTTTTATGTTCAAAGAATATCTACCGGTACTTGGGGATGGGTTTCAAGAGATTATATTGGTTTTTGGGATTGATTTTATTTGAATACATAAGACTATTTATGTTTATAACCCTGTGCAATAGGGGACTGATCCCTTTTGTACGGACGATGGGTTTGAACCCCCTCATATATAAACATTTTGTTAGTGGGGTAGACTAATAATACATTTACTTATATGCGGGATAGGACTAATTATTTATCGTTGGCCAATCGACTAAAATATAAAAAAATAAGCATTAAAGATATCATTAACTTTTGATATTCTTTTCTGCTTATTTTCTATTGTACGAAAATTATTATCATTGTCTCGCACTTAAACAATCTAAAAACCCAAATAAGTTCATTTTTTCTATTTTTATTCCTACTTTTTGAGAAATATCTCTATCAATTCCAATACAATTAAACTGATATGAAATAGGGATTGCGTAATGTGAAATGTTGTACTTACATCCGTCAATGATATTCATGAAATAGTTATTTTCGATTAGATCATTACCATTCTTTACAAACTCATTTAAATTTTTCAAGGCTCCTTTTTTATATATTGATAAAATGGCAAATGAGTATACCTGCTATGGAAAGCAGCTAAAAATTGTGGGAATTACACACAGATAATCTGCAACAAATTACAATTCAGAATGACAGATGCGGAAAAAGTTTGTAAGATTTAAACAAATTTTACAAATATCTCCATAATGTGATTGACATGACAACACAAATGGAATATAATGCCATTAATGTAATAACAATACATAAAAGTAAATAATTTTAGACGCAAATATTGAAATTTATTAACAGTTTATACGTAAATATGTATGCATTATGTTACAGAATATATAATTGCCTGTAATATATGTAGTAAAAAGTGGAGGAGATATATATAACTAGATTACCATTTTGTGAGTAATATCGTACTATAAAACAAGTATATTATGTAAAAAACTATTAACTAGAACCTACATTCAACTGATACTTTTGAGATAATTACAATTTCGTAACCTATATCTCCTCCAGAAACAAATCATTTGGACTTAAAGCAATACCAATCGACTAAACTACGGCCGCCAATTTGTCGAGATTAATTAATGCCTATTATACTCATATGGGGGAAAAAGAAATGCATAATATTGGGAATCAGCTAATAAAGCCCTTGGAGTTTCCAGAAGCATACAATATATTATTGGAGGTGAAGTAAATGAATATTAACAAGATAAGCATATTGAGTGGTTTTGATAAACATGGGAATCCTGAAAAGTTTGAACGGATAGATATATATAAGGGAGAAATCTTTAGTATAGTTGGTCCAACTGGAAGTGGCAAAAGCTCATTGATAGACGATATTGAACAAATTGCACAAGGTGATACTTTTTCAAAAAGAAGGATACTTTTTGATGATAAGGTACCAAGTCTTGATGACAGGGCTAATCCAAGAAAAAAAGTAGTTGCACAGTTATCTCAAACAATGAATTTTCTTGCAGATATGTCTGTTGAAGACTTTATCTTACTTCATTCGAAATGCAGAGGCATTAAAGAAAATCATACAAATAGGGTAATAGAGCTTGCCAATTCTTTAACTGGAGAACCAATTATGAAGGACTTTAACCTCACAATATTAAGCGGTGGACAGTCGCGAGCATTGATGGTTGCGGATGTAGCAATCATTAGTAATTCCCCCATAGTATTAATTGATGAAATTGAAAATGCAGGAATAAGAAAAAAGGAAGCTATGGATGTATTATCTGGTCATGGAAAGATTGTATTAGTTGTTACACATGATCCTGTTCTTGCACTTATGGCTAAGAAAAGGATAATTATGAAAAACGGCGGTATTTATAAAATACAAATTGCTCGTGAAGAAGATAAGGAAATATTACACAAGTTAAGTTTCATTGATGATATCATGTTAAAAATGAGAGAAGAAATAAGAAGTGGTGAAACAATAGAAAATTTCGAGTTGGAGAAAATTTTAATATGAAAACCATAATAGTTGCTGGAACCCCTGGTTCAGGAAAGACATCTGTATTGATACATACTTTAAGAAACTTGATAAATTCTAGTCACAGATGCTCAGTAGTAAAAGTTGACTGCCTTTATACTGATGACGATAAGAGATTTGGGAAATTAGGTATACCCGTAAGGATTGGTTTATCAAAGGACATGTGTCCAGACCATTTTGCTATATATAATTTTGAAGATATGATTACTTGGGCACAGAGCGAGAACTCAGATATATTAGTAATTGAAACAGCTGGTCTTTGTCATCGTTGCGCTCCTTATACCCAGAATTGCTTCGGTGTATGTATTCTCGATGCTACAACAGGTCCCAATACTCCATTAAAGCTTGGTCCTTTTCTGAGTACTGCTGATATGGCAGTTATTACAAAGGGTGATCTAATTTCTCAAGCTGAGAGGGAAATATTCAGAGAAAAGGTGTTTGAGGTCAATCCCACATGTACAATTATTGAGGTTAACGGTTTGAGTGGTAAAGGTTGTGTGGAGCTTGCAGATAAAATTATTGAGGTCGAGGAATTGGTTACGGCTGAAGAAAAACTAAGACATACTGCCCCAATTTCAGTATGTACACTTTGTGTTGGAGAATTACGAATAAGCAAAGGCTTACACAGAGGGTTTCTTAGAAATATGGACGGAATGCAATTTTATGAGGGTGAGTGATTTATGAGCAAAATAGAAATTAATACTTCTATATCTGAGAATATTGATTCAAAAATTCTTAAATTGTTACCGGGATATCATTGTGGTGCATGCGGATTTAAAAAGTGCTATGAATTTGCTGAGGCGTTAAGTGTAAATAAAGCAGAAGTTGAAAGTTGCAGGTTTATACATCAGGAGAAATTTAGGTCAAACCTTAATGATATTAAACAATTGTTGAAAAGCGATTATTTACATAGAAAAGATGAGAAAATCTTTGGCGTTTTAGATGGTTATATAGCTGATTTCTTATTAAAGCCCTTAGCAGGGGAACATTCATGCAGAGAAATACTATATCCTTTTTATCAGAAAAAATATGAAATTGGTAATCTTGTAAAATATCGTCCATTAGGATGCCCAATTCCTCATTTTGCTAAAATAATTGAGGCAGATAAAGGTTTGATAACAGTACATTTGATTGGTCCCTGCCATAGATTCAATAGTAATACAGATACTAATATAAATGAATTTGAAGATATTGGAGTTTGCATGGTTGGTGGTTTTATTGGTATTGTTGAGGGCAGAATGCCAAAGATAGGACAAACTGTAAGATTCTTACCAAAAAGCTGTATGATGCAAAAAGTACATTCAGGTATTATTGTTCAAACGGAAGGAGATAAGGCAATTATTGAAGGAATTGACTTGAAAGTATGGGCATTACCTGAAATATATGCTGAAAGTAATGATGATACGATATGAAGAGATTTCAAGTCTAGAATTACTTGAGAAAATCATTCAAGAGGACTTAAAAAGCATGATTCGAGATGATGGAGAACATCCATTAATTATGAAATATAAAGTATATAGTGAATTTTTAGGTTATTTTGCTTATGATAATGAAAAAGTAATAGGAATTGTATTTGTTTCCCCTTTCCATTCAAAAGAAGCTTATTCATGTACCAATAACTTTAATATTTATTTAATGAAGGAATACAGAAGAAGAGGAATTGCAAAAGAATTATTCAACCTTTTTCAGGAGGGGTTAGCTAAAAAACCTTCAATCAAAAATCTTCTCACTACTGTTTATGAGGATCAAAACGATTCTGTTAATTGGCTTATTAAAAACAGTTTCTTAAGCTTGGGGTATTTAGATGATATAGATATAGATAGCCATTATGGCAAGAAAGTAGTGTTTTTTATAAGAAAACTATGCTGAGCGAGGGTGTAAGAATGATACGTAAAGCTATAAAAGAAGACTTAGAACAGATAAATGATATTTATAACCAAAATGTATCTGAAAGCAGTGTTGCAAATTGTCATCTTACCAAAACAACTAGAGAATATTGGGATAATGCAATAGATGATGAAGACACAGTATTTCTAGTAATGGAGAGAGCGGATGGGAAGCTTTCTGGTTGGGCTTGCAGTAAACCATTTTCAATCAGAGAGAATTACAGTAGTATATGTGAGGTGTCTGTTTATGTGAATATAGAGAATCAGAATAGCATAGTTGCCTTCCGTCTATGGAATTATTTACTTGAGAAGATAAAGGGAACAAAATATCGTCAAGTGGTTGCTCTTGTACTTGAGGAAAACGTACGCAGCTCCAAATTATTATACTTTGTAGGTTTTACTAAAGCAATGGAGTTGCCCGAAATTGCTATAAAAGATGGTAAAATGATAAATTTGAATTTATTCTATAAAAAAATTGAAACCGAGAGTTAATTTTGTAAACATTGGAGGAAATGAACATGGAAAATACCCGAGATATCCACAAAAACCCAGGCCTGGGGTCGTATTACTGGGGAGGCTTCAGGGATAATTCATCTGAACTCATAAGACTAAAAAAGCAAGCTAGTATGGGTATAGAATTTGAAATGAATTTTTGGAAGAGTATACCAATAAATGAAGACTCCGCTATTCTTGATGTAGGATGCGGTCCTGGAGTTATTTCAAGTGCGATTGCGAAGTTTGCATCCAAAGGGACTGTTGTTGGTATAGACAAAAACAGCCTGATGATAAAAGAATGTAAGGAAAACAAGGAATATGAGGCTATTAAGAATTTATCTTTTAGAGAAGGTGACATTTATAATTTAGATATTCCTGAAAACTCAGTAGATGTAATTTACAGTAGGTTTTTATTTCAGCATTTGTCAAATCCTATCCAGGCTTTGAATCAACTTAAGAAGGTTTTAAAGCCTGGAGGTAAGGTATGTATTATAGATGTTGATGATTCATGGCTTACACTAAATCCCAGACCTGCTCTTTTTGAAAGCTACCTTAGGAGAGTTGAAGATGCTCAAAAGGATATGGGAGGAGATAGATTTGTTGGTCACAAGCTAAAGAATTATTTCAAAGAAGTAGGATTTATTAATGTAAAGTCTAAAGTTGAAATGATAACAAGCTGCATGATAAACATAAATGATTTACTTGATATGATAATAAATTATAAATATCAGTTGGTTAAGTCTGACGATATGGAAGTTGCTGAGAAGGAAAGAGCTAGTATTCTAAAACTTTCTGAGAATGAATTTGCGTGGGGCGCCGTTGGCTTATTTTTTACTACGGGACAAAAGAGTATTTAAGAATTATGGAAAACATTAATGTAAAGGAGTTAAGGGTATGCTTATCGTATTGGTAAAACCACATCCACCTATGGAAATTTTAGATCAAAAGTGCCCTGTACCTGAGAACTATAAATACGCATGGGAACCAGTTGTACTAAAGCTGATTGTGCATATTTTGAAACAACACTTTCCGGATGTTAAAACTGAAATCTGGCATTTAGTTAATACTGAGGACGATACAAAGTTTTTACAGATGGTACAAAAATGTAATCCAAACGTTGTAGTTTTTTCGGAAATTGACGTTCTGGTTAGCGAGGTTAATCGTTTGGCTAGAGAGGTTAAAGCACTAAATCCCAGCATAACTACCATTGTTGGTGGAAAGCAGACATCATTATTAAGAAGTGGGGATAAATTTCCGTTTAGAAATATTGATTTTGCATTTAGGGGAGATGGTCCCAATTCGTTATCACAATTTGTTAAGTTAAAGATCGAGAGCAAGCCCATTTGTGATATCGAAGGACTAGTACAAGTAAATCAAAATGGTTATGTTTATGGAGAAAATACCTTTAGCCAAAGAATTTATCATGATATGGTAAACAACTTGGAAATGAGGCAAATAAATGTTAAGAATCACGACCTATCTGAGTATATAGGTAGATATCAAAATCACCCCTCTATTTTAAGTGGTCAGATAAAAACGGCACCAATTTATACTGGTGTGGGCTGTCCTTATAATTGTGTATTTTGCCAATCGCCTATAGAGTATGGAAAGGTAGGTAAGGTATCTTTATCAGGAACTGATAAAGTTGCAGCTGAAATCTTCTGGCTGAATAGGGAATATGGTGTTAATAACTTTTTCTCCCTTGAGCCCAACTTGAACTTGAATAATCTTGTTAACCTATATAAAAGTTTAGAAAACTATGGTATAAATTATATTCCAGTATCTGGATTTATTAGAGCGGGAGACATAAAGAAGTTTGCTAACATGGGTATACTTAAGGGTTTGGTTGAAAAGGGGCTAAGAATTGTTTCAATTGGCCTTGATATTCCACTTGATACAAATACTGATATTTACAACAAGTCATTTTCATATAATGACATGATAGAATGTTTGGAAATATGTGAACAGTATGGAATTATAGCTTTGAGTACTGTACTGGGTGATCCCAGAGTTACCAGATATGAATTTAGAAGACAGCTGGAATTTGTAAAGGGTCTTGCATTAGCAGAAGTAGATGTTCGTCTGGCTATAGCTCTTAGAAATACTAAATACTATGAAATCAGCAAACAATTTTTGATACATAATCCTGATACAGATGAAAATTATTATCAGCAGCAGAATTACAGGTACCAGACAATACAATATCCTGGGAAAATTACCCCTCAAGAGACATATGAGGAATTAAATGAATTCTATAGAACTTTTTATTTTTCTGACGCACATATTGAATATGTAAAAAGAATGATTACGAAGCATCCAGATACTGTACCGTACTTTAAGAGATTTTATAGTGCAATGGTTATAAATGCGGATTATCATAAAATATTAGCACTTGGAATAGAAGACTTTGAATTAGTTAATATAAAATAAGAGTATATTATTTGCGTCCTAAACAAACTTCAGTTGGCACTCTGCTTGGCAGTATTAATAACTAAAATGTCTTTTCGGGTTGATCCAATATACCGTTTCTCATTATACCAATACACTAATAACACAATAGCTTTTTGTACGTGCATGTCGGCTGTAACCGATAAAGAAAAAGGTTACTATTTAAGTGAAGGAGTATACCTTGTATGAAACTAATTATCTTTTTGTTTAGAATTTATCTCAGAGTTTTAGGCTTTTTAAGAGGTGATAAGTATAGATATTCTCAAGAGTATGAAGACAATTTCAGGTACATGGATCGTGAGGAAAAGTTATGGTGGTGCTATAAAGCCACGATAAAACAAATTGAAAAGGCTGAAAAAGGCAAAAGTATAGAGGAATATTTTAGAACACAGGATTTGAAGTTCAGCTACGAGGAAGGTTTTAATGTTTTAGGCAGTTTGGTATTAACTGCGGGAGGAGATTTAAACTGCTCTGAGGTGGTTTATCCGGAGAGTACTTTACATTTATGGGATGATGTTGAAGAGTTTTATTTTTCAGCTGACATTATTTGTGCAAATCTTGAATCTCCGCTAGATACATCTAAACCTCTTGGACTTGTTCCATATGCCTGTTTAACTGCACCAAAATTAAACACTAGTGTAGATATGCTTGAGCGATATATTGGAAAGGAGAAAGGGATTAACTTCTTTTCTACTGCAAACAATCATGCCCTTGATCAGGGCGAATCAGGACTAATTGCTACACTTGATAATTTAGATTCTAAAGGGGTGTTCCATGTAGGTACATCAAGAACACCAGAAGAACAAAGTGACATACCCATAATCGAGGTGAATGGTATTAGAGTTGCAATGCTTTCCTATACATACTGTCTGAACGGACATGAACCTATACAGGGGAAGGAATATATGACAAATTTTATACGTTTAAATAAACCTAATGCTGATTTATCTTTACTTTGCGAACATGTCAGAATTGCCAAGGAAAAAAAGGCGGACATAATTATTGCAATGCTTCATTGGAGTATTGAGTTTGAGTCATATCCTATAGAGAACGTTATCAAAATGGGTCATAGGATTTTGGAATCCGGTGTGGATGTGATACTGGGCGGACACCCACATGTAGCACAGCCTATGGAAAAATATATTTATGCAGATCCTTATACCGGGGTAAAAAAGGAAGGATTCATAATATATTCCCTTGGCGAAATGGTAGCTTATAATGCTTTTGGTAAAAATTCTAGATTGGGATTCATTGTTAAATTAGAAATTTCCAAAGGGATGGCTAACGGTACATCCAAGACATTACTTACAAAGGTCAGAATACAGCCAATATATACGCTGCTTAGAAAGTTGAATAAACATCATTATGATTATAGGGTTCTGGATTTTGTAAAAACAATTAACGACATTAGAGAAGGTAAAAACCCTTATGGATTTAGTGCAAAGGAAAAAAAAGAATTGTATAGGCTTGAAGGCTTGCTTTATAACCAATTACTTCCTGAAGAAAAAGATTTTTTATTTAAAAAAATAGGTGTTAAAACCGGCTAGTAGAATTTACAACAAATAAACTCAATACAGAGCTGAACACGAGGAACCAGCTAGTGTTAAATGAAATAAAAGGAGGACGAAATGCACGATATTGAGACCTTTGAAGATAGTAATATAAAACCGGTTTATAAGAGAAATTTTATTTTGTTTAGTATAGCACGACTTATATCGGAACTGGGTTCTTCTATGTTAAGCATTGCGGTAAGCCTATATATCCTTGATCTAACAGGTTCAGCGAGTACATTTTCCATGCTTATGGCTTTTACCACACTTCCTAGTGTTATGGTAAATATATTTGCCGGGGTTTTAGTAGATAGGATGTACAAGAAAAAAGTTATTTTAGCATGCGAAATGGTAAGTGGGCTTGTAGTGCTCATTTTTTTATTGATACTACGAGTTGACTCAAAGAGCATATGGCTTTTTGCGATTTTTATAATTGTATTAAATTTTATTCAATCTATTTTCATTTTAGCCCTTAATTCGTCCATAGTAAATATAACTGTAAAAGAAAATGTGGCAAGAGTAAATTCTTCGTTTCAATCTATTGGCGCTATAGTAAAGGTAGTAGGACCTATATGCGGAGCTGTTGCATATAAAAGTATTGGTCTATATTTGGTAATTCTCATTGATGGTGTTTCTTTTATTTTTGCAGGAATATTGGAAACTTGTGTCGTTTTCAGTAAAAGCACAATGGAGGATTCAGGTAAATATATGGAACGGTTCAAGAATGTATATAAATACATAAATACCCAAAAGGCAATGAAACATATGTTAGTTACTGTGGTAATTTTTAATTTCATCCTTTCTCCTATAATCAATGTTTTATTACCATATGTCTGCTATCAAAAGATTAAAATATCGGCATATCAGTTATCACTTATACAGGCATCCTGGTCGGGAGGGTTTATATTGGGATCAATTGTGGTATCAATAAAAAAATCTATAAATCCAATATTGGATAAGTGGTTTTTATTGATAGTATTGCAAGGAGGGTTAATCATGACATGGTGCTTCCCGAATCTTCCGGTTTTTAATGGATGTTCAAAATCTCTTATAACTATTATATTTTGTTTAATTTTGGTGGTAACGGGAACAGTTAACGGGATATTTAATATTCCCGCATTTACATTTTTACAAGTTACTACCCCAGAAAAACTACGAGCGAGTGTATACGGTGTGGTTATAACAGCCACTTTGATTAGTGTACCTGTTGGTATGCAGATTTATGGATTAATGATAGAAAATATTAACTGGGCATTTATAATTGTAGCTTCTGCTATTATGATGATGTTATTGGGGATAAATGGACACAACAATAAAATATTGCGAGGCTTTTTTGTAACAGAAACTAAAGATGATAAATGTATATTGGACATTCCCAAATAGCAGTATTATAACAAATTGCTTTCTTGAAATAGCCATAAATTTTTGGTCTACAAAATCATATGATGAAATCCTAGCTTTCAATAAAAATACAGAAGTGAAGAAATTAGTTATTAGTGGTCAGAAAACCTTATGGGGATTTTAGACAGTGACTATAAATTCTATACAGAACACTTATAAAAGAACCTACCAGTTTAGGAGCAGATAGCAAGTTGACGGAATTATCACAAGCAGTTTTTTGTATTAAATCTTGTCTTTCCGGCATATGAATTATTGAAGGACATTGTCCTAAAAAAATGAGAAGAGAGAGAACTATGCTGGATAACATACTTATTTTATTACTTAGTCTTGGTATAATACTTACAGGATGCGAGTTGTTCACAAACGGAATTGAATGGTTGGGCAAAAAGTTGAGACTTGGGGATGGCGTTGTAGGGAGTATTTTTTCAGCCGTTGGAACCTGCCTTCCTGAAACACTGATACCAGTAATCGCCTTGCTTTTTTCAAATAAAGGCAAGGACTCCGTGGATATAGGAATCGGTGCTATTGTAGGAGCACCTTTTATGCTTTCGACTCTTGCGTTTTTTATAACGGGGTTAAGTGTAATAATATTTTCTGGCAGACGACAGACAGGAATGAAGCTCAATACAAATTTGGAAATACTTGGTAGAGATATTTCATTTTTCGTAATTGTTTATACCTGCGCTATTTCCGTATCATTTTTCACTGTGGGTTTTATTAAGAATATAACTGCAATTTTGCTCATAGTCGCATATATTTATTACGTATTTAAAACGGTAAACAGTGATAAGGCAAGTAATGAAGAAATTGACGAACTAATATTTTCACGAACCTTCAAACTGAAAGAAAACCTTCCTGTTATTATGGCTCAGATTGCTCTTGCGCTTTTCTCAATCATACTTGGAGCTGAAATGTTTGTTGGTAATATTGAAGTTATATCCGGGGCTTTAGGCATTTCAACACTTGCTCTGTCAATTATAATTACACCTATTGCAACAGAGCTTCCCGAAAAATTTAACAGCGTTATTTGGATAAGCAAAAATAAGGATACACTTTCCCTGGGGAATATATCCGGAGCTATGGTATTTCAAAGCTGTATACCCGTTTCAATAGGTATTCTTACAACGGATTGGAAGCTTGATATAATAACATTGGTAAGCTCTTTGCTGGCACTGTCTTCAACTCTTGTTACATATATCTGGATAAAGGTTAAAAAGAGTTTAACACCATTGCCTCTTTTATCCGGTGGAGTATTTTATGCATTATTTATTGCATTTTTGATACTCAGGGGATTTAAATAATATTACATAATATTCTCCAGGGAAAAGCTTTCTTTTTTGGGAATATGTTTAATGTACTCTTTTAACGCCTCCAATTCTGACAAAGCAGAAGGATAGTCCTTGCTCTCAATATATTTTTTAGTTTTTATATATGAGTTATCAATATTATCAATCTCAAAATGGTCTAAAAGCATAGCCCAACCGAACTTTGTCCTATCCCAGTCGGATCCAAAATCATTCAGAAGTTTTTCAGCAGAGTCCCATTGCTTAGATTGTATAAATAAGCCTGCAGAGTCTACAGTTTTTTCAAGTTTTTCACAGGAACGATTCAGATAATTTAAAGTCAGAACTCCTGAAATGATAATAACTAAAACTAAACTAACAACTACAGTTACTGTTTTTGTGTTGTTTGACATACCTTTTAGCTCCTTTTGGTATTTTCCTTTTCCTGACAAAACAATTGACCATCTGAACCAACACTTGCAAAAAATACATCTTTAGTGCTTTGTATGTTCATCTTTTTTAGCTCGCTTTCCAATTTTGCTTTGCTTATATTGGCAAGCTTCAGGTTTGAATCAATCAGATCACCGTCAATAATAATTTCAACGGCCGGTGCTTCGTATTGACCGGATATATTAAGGTCTTCACGGGTTACTTTGGATTTTCCGGATTTTGGTATAACACTAAGCTGACCGTTAGTTTCCAATATTGCATATTCCACATCGGCAATATTGTATATGTCCTTGCTTCTCAGTTGTTCCAACAGGTCGTTAAGGGTATACAGTTCTTTTCTGAAAACCTGTTCTATAATCTTGCCGCCTGCAATAAGAACACTTGGACGTCCGCAGATAATAGTTCTGGCTTTGGTACTTTTAAGTGAAATAAAGGATATCAGTATTTGCGCAGCCAACATGGTTAGTATAGGTATTATTCCGTTAACCAGTGGTATACCGGTGTTTTGCATTGGTACTGAGGCCAGTTCTGAAATCATGATAGCAACGGCCAGCTCAAAAGGCTGCAGCTGTCCGATTTGTCTTTTTCCCATAATTCTCATGGCAATGATTACGACGATATAAAGTATTAGGGTTCTTATAAAAACAACGAGCAATTAAATACCTCTTTTCATATGTGGTTTTATTATAGACTTATTATTTTTATTACCTTAAAAAAAATACATATATTTTATTATTAAAAAAAGTATTTAATTTGGAGAAATATTGAGATAATAAATGATAATCAGCAAATTTTGGTTCTATTTGGAACGCTGAAGATATAACTTTTATATTTAATGATTTTTTGCGGATTAATAAAATAATTAAATAGTGATATAATTGTTTGGTATTCTTTACTATGGGGCATTATGTATGGCTTAGAAGTACCATACCTATGATGCTCATTATTTTTATCTAGATTTTTAATAGGAGGAAATCATGCAGGTAGTTATAATAGGATGTGGGAAGGTTGGAGCAAAGTTAGCACAGGTTCTTTCCGAGGAAGGAAACGAAATTGTAATTGTTTCAAACGATCCGAAAGCTTTTAAAAACCTTCCACACGACTTTGACGGAGTAACATTAACGGGAGTGCCTATAGATCAGGATGTTTTGAAAATGGCAGGAATAGAAAATGCTGACGTATTGGTGGCAGTAACGGAAGATGATAATGTGAACATCATGGTTTGTCAGGTGGCAAAAGAAATATTTAAGGTACCAAAGGTTGTTGCCAGAATTTATAACCCTGCACGTGAACACGTGTTTCATCAATTTGGTCTGGAAACTATTTGTCCGACTGATGTAACGGTAAATGTAATGAGAGCTATGCTTGAGTCGAACGATGACGTTAGTACACATAATATTGGAAATACCTCCATATTATTTAAACATATAAAATTACCGGATGGTTATATAGGCAAACGGATTGATCAGGTGAAGCTTAAACAAAGTATGGTCTTTGGTATTATGAGGTCTGGGGAATTTATCCTGGCCAATACCGCAGGAAGATTAGTTAAAGGCGACATATTGGTTGTGGCGGACACTACAAATAAGAATAATAAGGAGATTAAATAAATGTATATCGTAATTGCTGGTGGAGGAAAGATTGGATTTTATCTTACCAAAACCTTGCTGCCATATAAACATAAAATAGCAGTTATTGAAGAGCAAAAAGAGCTCTGTGAAAAGATTGCAAATCAGTTAAATGTTTGTGTAGTTAACGGAGATGGAACTAATATTGAGCATTTACAAGAATGTAACGCAGAGAGAGCAGACATATTTATTGCAGTTACTGGACAAGATGAAGAAAACCTTATAGCATGTCAGCTTGCAAAAAGAAATTTCGGTATAAAACGTACAATAGCAAGAGTAAACAATCCAAAGAACATAACCGTTTTTGAAAAGCTTGGGGTTGATATTGCCGTGAGCAGTACTTCAATAATTGCCGATCTGATAGAACAGGAAGTTGACTACTCGGGAATGAAAACGTTGATGAAGCTGAAAAACGGTAAAATTTCTCTCAGTGAAATACTGCTTTCTTCGACTTCTCCAGTAAAAAACAAAAAACTAAAGGAAATAAATATTCCAAGGGAATGCGTTTTGATTTCAGTTATAAGAGAAGAAAGTGTAATAATACCAAACGGTGAAACGCTTTTATTAGAGGGAGACCATATATTGGCTGCATCATCCATAGAGGATCAACAGGAATTAAAGGACTTTTTCTTGGGGTGAAAATTTTTATTGCATATTATTGATTCCATATGTTAGAATTGTAAAAACAATATTAAAAAGCTTTGATTAATTATAGTAACTTTCTGCAACGTATTTTTAGAGAACAGTCTGGTGGGTGAAAAGATTGGAATACGCAGATAAGTGAATTACAGATTATGAGCCGCTATTTGCCGGGTATGCCCGTTATAGCTTGTTAAGACATTTTTGTACAAAAAACATTCAAAAATGTGAATTAAGGTGGTACCACGAAGCTCTTCGTCCTTATACAGGATAAAGGGCTTTTATTTTTATATATCGCGATATTTAAAAAAGAATATAAGGAGTGAATCAAGGTGAACAGTGTTTTTGATGTATTAAAGGAAAGAGGATTTATTGCGCAGATTACCCATGAGGAAGAAGTGAAAAAGCTCTTAAGTGAAGAAAAGGTCACTTTCTATATCGGATTTGATCCAACAGCAGACAGTTTGCATATCGGACACTTTTTACAGTTAATGGTTATGGCCCATATGCAGCAAGCAGGCCATGTACCTATAGTACTCATAGGTGGCGGTACTGCCATGGTTGGAGACCCTACGGGCAAGAATGATATGAGAAAAATGATGACCAGAGAAATCGTTAAACAAAATTCTGATAGCTTCAAAACTCAGATATCCAAGTTTATTGATTTTTCTGATAACAAGGCAATTATGGTTGACAATGGCGATTGGCTTATGGAGCTAAACTACGTTCAGTTCCTTAGAGATGTAGGGGTACATTTTTCTGTAAATAGAATGCTTACTGCCGAATGTTTTAAATCAAGAATGGAAAAAGGCTTGACTTTCCTCGAATTTAACTACATGCTTATGCAAAGCTATGATTTTCTTGTTCTAAACAAAAAATACGGCTGTAAGATGCAGTTAGGCGGCGATGATCAGTGGTCTAATATTCTTGGAGGAATCAACCTTGTAAGAAAGTCAGAAGGCAAGGATGTTTACGGAATGACCTTTACACTTCTTACCACAAGCGAAGGTAAAAAGATGGGTAAAACTGAAAACGGTGCTATTTGGCTTGATCCTGCAAAGACTACTCCATATGAATTTTACCAATACTGGAGGAATATAGCTGATAATGATGTTGAGAATTGTCTTGCACTTATGACATTCCTTCCTATGGATGAGGTAAGAAGACTTGGAGCATTGAAAGATGCGGGGATAAACGAGGCAAAAGCAGTGCTGGCATATGAGGTTACAAAAATTGTACACGGTGAAGAAGAGGCCAAAAAAGCCAAAGAAGCCGCAGAAGCAATATTTGGCGGTAAAGGCCAATCCGACAGCATACCTTTTGTTGAAATTAAGTCAGCTGACCTTGAGGCTGGTATAAAAATTATCGATTTGCTGATGATTGCCGGACTGACTCCGTCAAAGAGTGAGGCAAGAAGAGCGGTACAACAGGGAGGCGTACTTCTTAACGACAATAAGGTAACCGAATTTGATTACACGGTCGGTACAAATGACCTTGTTAACGGTGAAATGATGCTTCAAAAGGGTAAAAAGAACTTCGTAAAAGTGAAGATTGTTTAATCTATATAAAATATAAAAAACCGCTTGTATCAGTAGTTTATTTTAACTAATACAGGCGGTTTTTTTATGTTCACTGATAGTATAGGCTAACCTACAAGTATCTTAGCCTCAGGATAAACTATATCGGAAGTTCGTTTTGAGGATTTGAGAGTTAATGCTACTGCAAAGGACAGAGGGCCGACTCTTCCCAAAAACATTGTAAGGATAATTAGTGCTTTGCTGGCAGTATTGAGTAAAGGCGTTGGGCCGAGAGTTAACCCTACTGTACCAAAGGCTGAAGTTGTCTCATACAGTATATCCAGTACATGGAAATTACTTTGAATTGTAACAATGGCAGTAGTAATTATTACTACAAGAATAGCACTTAGTCCGGTTATAGAAAGAGCCTTGTTTACTGTATACTGGTGTAATTTCCTCTTAAATAGAACTACATCCCCGGAGCCTTTTATTTGTGAAAATACAGCAATCATCACGGCACCAAAGGTAGTTACCTTTATACCTCCTCCTGTGGAACCGGGAGCAGCACCTACAAACATAAGGAAAACTGTGAAGACTTTTGATATCTCTTTCATATCAGCAAGGTTAATTGAATTAAAGCCTGCGGTTCTGGCAGCTGTCGATTGAAAAAAGGCTGCGTTAATTTTTTCCAAAAAGTTCATAGGTCCTAGTGTTTTAGGATTGCTATATTCGTATGCAAAGAAAAACAGAGTACCGGAGATCAATAGGATAGAGGTTATAACAAGCACCAATTTTGTATGAAAAAGAAGTGCTTTGTTTTTTCTGAACTCATACAAATCTCTCCAGACTGTAAATCCAAGTCCGCCAACAATTATCAGCCCTGAAATAGTATATATTACTATAGGGTCGTTATTAAAAGGTGTAATGCTGAGAAATTTGCCGTTAATGGCACCACTTGTTATGTCAAAGCCAGCATTACAGAAAGCTGAAACAGAGTGAAAAACACTCATATAAAAACCGAAGGCACCGAACTTTGGCACAAAACTGATAGACAATAATAGTGCCCCAATTGTTTCAACCAAAAGGGTAGTAGTAACTATTCTTCTGACAAGTCTCAGAACTTCATCATACCTGAAGGCATTAATGGATTCCTGAGCAATGAGCATCCCTTTTAATCCGACTTTTTTCTTTAATAACAGTGAAAAGAAGGTTGCCAGGGTAATAATCCCTAAAGCACCAACCTGAATTAATGCTAATATTATTATTTGACCGGCAGTGGACCAATAAGTATAAGTATCATAAACTATGAGTCCTGTTATACACGATGCCGAGGTCGACGTAAACAGTGCATCAATAAAAGGTGTCCATTCTCCTGATCTAGAAGAAAATGGCATTGATAGAAGTATTGCCCCTGTAAGTATCAAAACCGCAAAACTTAGAACCAAAAGTTTTGATGGAGCCATATTTAGCAAATGATCCTTATTTTTTAATTTTCCCTTTTTCATATAGTTAGTACCCGCTTTAATTATATTTTAGTGATTATGTCTAATTACATAGACTACCATATATTAACCATTATTTCAATTATGGTCCGGCTTTTAATCCTACAATTATTATTAATTAAGAATATGAATTTTATATTTGTATAAAATAACATTTGAGTTCGACTTATATTCAAGTTGAATAATTTAAAAGGTAAAAGGGAGGATTGACATGCCACTTACAAGTAAAGAGCTGATGCTGATTCAGGATAATATCAGTATGTGTGAAAACAACATAAAGTATTTGCAAGGTTGTGCACAGCTGGCAAATGACAGCCAGGTAAAGAATCTTTGCAACCAATTGGCTAGTGACGAGAAAAATGGCTTACAGCTTTTGATGAAGCACATAAACACAGCAGGTCAACAATAGGAGGTGTATAACATGGCAGAGTTAACAGATAAGGAAATAATAACATCTATTTTAAATGAAAGAAAGCTTGCTGCATCATCATTAACAAATTTGATTCTGGAAAGCTCCAATCCGGCCCTAAGAAACGATGTAAAGAGCATATTGACCAGAACTTTTGATGAACAGAAGCACGTTTTTGATATGATGTCCCAAAAAGGCTGGTATTCTGTACAAAATGCCAACCAGCAGGAGATATCACAAGCACAACAAAAGGTTAAGGGTATAGAATCCCAGATGGGATAAAGACAAATACAAGGCAGGCAGCTCAGCCTGCCTTGTATTGTAATTTAAACATGATGAGTAACACTTTATTCACATACGCATAAACTGATATTGCAGGGATGGAGGATAATATATCTATATTTTAATTTTTTATATAGGGCTATTATAAGCTACATATATATCGAGATAAAACTTATGTAATTAACTTTTAAATAGGAGTGAGAAGAGTGACATTAAAAATATCAACAATGTCCCGGCATGACGGAGGTGTGTTTTATTATGAGCAAAATAATAGTCGCGGGAGGTAAAAAATTAAAAGGTGAAATAGGAATTGAGGGTGCCAAAAATGCCGTTTTACCAATATTAGCCGCTACAATTCTTAATCGTGGAGAGAATATTATCAAAAATTGTCCCATGTTTAAGGATGTGGAGGTTATAATTGAAATTTTAAGGACTATCGGTTGCAAAGTAAAAGTAGAAGACAACGTCGTGACTGTAGATTCATCAACAATATCTTCTACGGAGGTTCCTGAAAATCTCGCGGCAGAAATGAGATCATCAATAATATTGATGGGTCCGTTACTGGCTAGAGAAGGAAAAGTGACTATAAGCTATCCGGGTGAGTGTGTTACTTTAGATTCAAGTAATTTAAGTTGACTTATCATTTTCCTGAATTGTATTGCTTTTCTAACTTTATTTACTACCACCATTCTATTAATCTTGCTAATAGGTTTTGGAATAAAATCATAAATATCATAATTCAAAACTTTCTCAATTTGATCCATTTCTATGTTAGATGTGATTATTACCGGTATTTCCCTATAAGAATTCGTTTGACAGAATTCCTCAAGAAACCCGAAGCCATCTAAAACCGGCATTACCAAATCAAGAAAGATAACATCAATATTTCTGCTTTCTACCATATCCAGAGCTTCTCGTCCATTAAGGACTGAAACTATATTAACACGTTCTTTGTAAAGATAATTTCGTAGTATTGCATTGTCTAGGACATTATCATCAGTTACAAGAATAGTACTAATCATAGCGGACTCCTTCTTATGTATATTTATATTTAGTTTCCAGTAGAGTATTCTATATAGAATACAAAAAACCTCTAAATAATAATTAAAAAATAAAGGTTGTTAAAATTATACAAAATCGTGAATTTAAAGTTACATTTTTGTTGTACATTATTATGGTATAATTATTTTGATTTTTAATTATTGAAGGCTTGCAATATTGAAGGCTATTGGGTACAATGGCATTTCAGATCTATAAAAAAAGTAAGGATCTAAAATATGGAAACAATAAATGAAAACAACTTGTTGCACAAGGCACGCAACGGAGACGTAGGGGCATTTGAAGAGCTTACGACTGCATACTATTCAAAAGTATACAGTATTTGCTACAGAATGCTCAATAACACCGAAGATGCATTTGAACAGGCTCAGGAGACATTTATAAAGGCTTTCAAGTACATAAAAGACTTTAAGGGAAATTGCGCCATATCAACGTGGCTTTACAGGATTGCAACCAATGTATGTCTGGACTTTATTAGAAAAAACAAGAAAAAGAAAGTAGTCTCCATAGAGCAGAGCACTTTTGAGGATTTACAGTTGAAAGATAGTCTGGTTTCAGATATTCCGGGGCCTGAAAAAGTAGCAGAGGCTAATGCTCAGAAACAGGCTATAAAAGAAGCCATGGGTAAGATGAATGAAAAGAATCGCTTGGTTATCGTACTCAGGGATTTTATGGGACTTAGCTACGATGAAATATCCGAGACAATGAAAATTCCTGTAGGTACTGTGAAATCAAGAATAAGCAGAGCCAGAAACGAGCTAAGGGAATTATTATGCAAGGATAAGGAACATTTATTTACTGATTACGTCAAATAAACTGAAAGGAGGGGTTAGAAATGGATTTCTGCAAAGAATCAGACTACTATATTTCACTATATATCGATGAAATGATGGACGATACAACGAAAAGAGAATTCGAAAAGCATATAAATGAGTGCAGTAAATGCTCTCAAAAGGTCAAGGAAGCTTTTGCTTTTGCAGAATTGTGCAAAGAAAGCGGCGATATAATGCTGCCACAGAATTTTTCGTCTTCCCTCCATGACAGGCTTGTAAAAGTTGCGGAAAATGAAAAAGAGAATAAAGGTAGATTGTTTATATATAATAAAAAATTAATTGCGGGGCTGTCAACGGCTGCTGTGCTGGTAATATCTTTATTGGCATACAGCCTGATCCCTGATACAGGCCTAAACAGGCAGGCCGCCAGTAATTCTACCGGTATAATTGCTTCTGACCCTGTAAAGGATAGTGCGAATAATTCTTCTAATTCCACACAGGAATCAGTACAACAGTTTAATGTTCAAGAGGACAATATTAATGAAAGCCAACCATCTTCAGACAAACTGGCCGCCGATAACAGCGTGATTTCAGCCAAAAATTACCCGACAAAAAGAGGGTTTGAGGAAAAAGATAAAAACAAAGCTGTATTAAAGTCAAGTCAAAGTACGAAAAAAACGGACGGAGAATTAAGAGAAAAAACAGAGTCAGTGTACAAAACAAAAATTGCTGAAGACACTGCTTCTCAGCAGTATTTTTCAAATACAGCCGAAATGACTTTAAATACTGCAACTCAGGATAAAGAAAATGAAGCCTTAAAGAGCTTAATGTCAGAGGTGGGAGGCATTGAGTTAGCTTCTGACCACACAACTTTAGATATTATGGTTCAAAAGAATTATGTTGATTATGTTATTCCCTCAGATTCGTATACAAGAATTCAACAATTGGCTAATGAAAAATATAACTTGGATATTAGCATAAAGCTGCCAGTGACAAAAGAAAATATAACTGAGCAATATAATGAACTTGAAAAGCAGAGGGATGTAATTATCGAAAAAATAAATGATTTGGAAATAAAAGGTGATGATGCATCGACTCTGGAAAAAGAAAGAGATAATTTATCGCAAAAAATGGATGAGATTGTAAAGAATAATGGTATGATAACAATAAGAATATTTTTTGCAGATAAATAAATAGCGGAGGCACAAATGGAATCTGAAGACAAAATTTTAGTTGTTGATGGCAACAGTATACTTAATAGGGCTTTTTATGGACTAAGCAAAACGGCTATGCTCACAACGTCAGAGGGATTATATACAAATGCGGTATTTGGTTTTATAAATATACTTTCAAAATATCTTCAGGATGAAAACCCGAAGTATGTTTGCGTAGCATTTGATTTAAAAGCCCCTACCTTCAGGCATAAGGAGTATGATCAATACAAGGCACAAAGAAAGGGAATGCCAAATGAGTTGGCAGTTCAGGTTCCCCTCATAAAACAGGTTTTGGACGCTATGAACATAGCAAGGGTCGAAGTAGAAGGTTTTGAAGCTGACGATATACTTGGAACTGTTTCGTTATATGCTGAAAATCAGGGGATGGAAACGATACTTCTGACCGGAGACAGGGATTCATTACAGCTTGCATCAAACCATACAAGAATAAAGCTTCCGGTTACGAGAGGAAATAAAACAGAGACAGATCAATACGATTATGAAAAGGTTATAGAGAAATACGGTGTAATACCCGGACAACTAATTGACGTAAAAGGACTTATGGGTGATACATCTGACAATATCCCCGGAGTACCTGGTATTGGTGAAAAAACTGCACTTGATCTGATTAAAAAGTTTAACTCTTTAGAGGAATTATATGAAAATATAGATAAAGTGGAGAAGAAGGGCGTCCGTGAAAAACTGGAGAATAACAAAGAGCTTGCTTTTATGAGTAAAAGGCTAGCTACTATATACAGAAAAGTTCCCGGTGTGGAGAACCTAAATAGTTTTACAAGGACAGAAATTGACAAAGAAGCATTATATGGCATCTTCAAACGCCTGGAGTTCAAAACATTAATTGAAAAGTTCGGCTTGGGAAGTACTCCTTTTGTAGAGGCTACTGAAGCATTAAAAATTGAACATGTGGATGTTGATTCCATAAGTGAACTACAATCATATATAAGCGTAATCAAGCTCAGTCGTGCGGTATCGGTATTTTATCACATTGATCCTACGGGTAGCTATCTGGATGATCTTTGTATATTTGCCTGTAAAGAAGAGTATGCTCCCGCAAATATCATTTTCTCAGAAAAATTAACCTGTGAAACGGTCGTTAATGAACTTCGCGAAATATTTGAGAGCAAGGATATTGAGAAATACGGACATGATTTAAAAAATTTATACAAGTATCTCAAATCTCATGGAATTGAGCTTGAGAATGTAGTATTTGATACTTTTATAGCAGCATATATACTTGAACCAACCAGAAGCACCTATACAATTTCCGAGCTGTCTGAAGACAAACTAAAACAAAGTATTACACCAGTTGAGATTTTGTACGACAAACATGGCAAAAGACTTGAGCAAGGACAGGATGTAAGTGCATCGGAAGTCTGTGCGGCTGCAGTAAATGCCATATTTGGTCTTACCCAAAAGCTTGGTCCCATTATAAGGGATAACGGTCAGGATGAACTTTACTATAAAATAGAACTGCCTCTTGTAGAGGTACTGGCTGATATGGAGCTAAGGGGTTTCAAAGTTGACGTTGAAGGTCTGAAAGCATATTCAAAGGAAATGGATTCGAGACTTGTAATACTGGAAAATGAAATATACATGCAGGCAGGAGAAACCTTTAATATTAATTCTCCAAAACAGTTGGGAGTAATACTTTTTGAGAAACTGGGCCTGCCAGTTGGAAAGAAAACGAAAACAGGATATTCAACAAATGCCGAGGTGCTGGAACAGCTTTCCTACAAGCATGAAATAGTAGAAAGAATACTTGAATACAGGCAGTTGATGAAACTGAAGTCAACATATGCTGATGGACTTTTATCTGTTTTAGAGCAGGATGGAAAGATTCATTCAAACTTTAACCAGACAGTGACCGCAACAGGAAGAATCAGCAGTACGGAGCCTAATTTACAAAATATACCTGTAAAATTGGAAATGGGAAGAAAAATAAGAAAGGTATTCATTCCGACCAACAGCGATTATGTTCTTTTGGATGCGGATTATTCACAAATAGAACTAAGAGTACTTGCACATATAACAGATGATCCTGCAATGATAGAAGCCTTTTTAAAAAACGAGGACATTCATACTACCACAGCTTCAAAGGTATTTGGAATACCACCGGAAGAGGTATCATCTTTAATGAGATCAAGGGCAAAAGCTGTTAATTTCGGAATAGTTTACGGTATTGGTGATTTCAGTCTATCAAAAGACATTGGTGTAACAAAAAAGGAAGCTAGAAAGTATATAGATGACTATCTTGACAAGTATTCCAAGGTTAAGGAGTACATGAGTGATACTGTTGAAAAAGGCAGAGAATTTGGATTTGTGACAACTCTTTACAATAGAAGAAGATATCTTCCAGAGCTTAAATCCAGTAATTTTAATATGCGTTCCTTTGGAGAGCGTGTGGCAATGAATACGCCTATTCAGGGAAGTGCGGCAGATATTATTAAAATATCAATGGTAAAGGTATACAATGAATTGAAAAAGAGGAATCTCAAGTCAAAACTTATTTTACAGGTTCATGATGAACTGATTGTAGAAACAGAGAAATCTGAATTGGAAGAGGTATCAGAATTATTAAAGGATTGTATGGAAAATGCAGTACAATTAAAAGTACCTCTAACAGTAGATGTAAAACATGGGGATAGTTGGTATGAGACAAAATAGTGAATCATTTATTTTAGGGATAACAGGCGGTATAGGAAGCGGGAAAAGTACAGTAAGCAATATTCTTAAAGAACTTGGTGCTGCTGTAATTGATGCAGATGTGATAAGCAGAGAGGTCGTAGAGCCCGGGAAAAGAGCCTTGGGAGAGTTGACACAAGAGTTTGGTACAGATATACTTGATGATTGGGGACAGCTAAAACGCAAAGAACTGGCGGCTAGAGTGTTTAATGATGAAAATAAACTCAAGATATTGAACAGTATTGTGCATAAATATGTTGCCCAAAAAATAAAAGAAAATGTGGAAGAACAGCTACTTAAACAGACAAAAGTTATTGTTATTGATGCACCCATTCCTATAAAAAATGGTTTTCTTGATTTGTGCGATGAGGTTTGGACAGTTTTTGCGTTAATGGAGGTAAGGGTTGACAGAGTTATGAAGAGAAACGGTATGACTTATGAGGAAGCTGTTTCTAGAATACGATCCCAGATTTCCGATGAGGAATATTTAAGTATAGCAAATAAAGTTATCAATAATAATGATGATGTGACGCTCCTTAGACAAGAAGTGGAAAGTCAGTTTTCAAAGCTGTTAAGGTGATTTCTTTGAGGAAAAAGAAAAAAGGTGGTTTAAAATTATTAGGTGTATTAATCACACTGGTTATAATAGCAGCAGTCGGATTATTTGCTTCACGGTATGTTTTGGAATATTTATATCCTATGGAATATACAGAGTATGTTGAGAAGTACGCCCGGCAATATAAGTTGGATAACTATATGGTTTATGCAGTTATAAAAGCAGAAAGCGGTTTTAATTCTCAGGCTATTTCTCCAAGAGAAGCCAAGGGGCTCATGCAGATAATGGATAGCACAGGGGAGTGGGCTGCCAAAAAGGCTGGCATCAACGAGTTTGATAAAAGTATGCTTCTTGAACCCGAAACCAACATTAAAATTGGCTGTTGGTATCTGTCAAATTTGTTAAAGCAGTTTGACAATGACACTGTATTGGCATTGGCTGCTTATAACGCAGGCAGCGGTAATGTTTCTAAGTGGCTGAAAGATCCTGAAAAAAGTCATGACGGAAAGAGTCTTAACATTATACCTTTTGAAGAAACAGAAAATTATGTTTCAAGAATACAAAAATACTATAAAATGTATAAAAAGCTTTACGATGATGACAAATAGTGATATTTTTATAGTGTAAGGAAAAATGTAATATCTAATTAGGAGGGTGCAAGAGATATGAATTCACTTCTATTTGAGAGAGATTTGCTATATCCTACACAAAATGTTATTGATCCAGGAATACTTCACGTAAAGCTGTTAAGTCCTGCAAATTCTAGGATACCTGTTATTATTGAATCAAAGTCAGTGCATTCGGCAGTTGATAACATTAAAACAATAATTGATGTTATGCAAAAGGAGATATTCGACAGAATAAACATAAAAATATATGAAAACACAATAGTGTATCTGAAACTCAATGAGTTGGATAAGCTCAATTATGGCGGCGTTGAATGTATGCAGGTTATATATGAAGAGAGTGGCGATATTACATATAAACCTGTCGACTTGGAATGCATAGTATAAACAGCACTAAAAACTATAACAAAAATAAAAGGAAAGTCCTGTTATCAAAGAGGAGCTTTCCTTTTTTACTATGAATTAAATGGTTCGTTGCACGGCCTGAGCTACTAATCTCAATTCATCCATAAGGCTTTTGAACTTCTCTGGTCTTAGTGATTGGGGACCGTCACACAATGCGCTTGGCGGATTGGGATGAACCTCAATGATAAGACCGTCTGCACCTGTAGCTATTGCTCCCTTTGCAAGTGCAGGAACATACTTCCAATTTCCTGTGGCATGGCTTGGATCAACTACAACCGGAAGATGTGAAACATCTTTTATTGCAGGAATTGCGCTTAAATCAAGGGTATTTCTTGTTATTGTTTCAAATGTACGGATGCCTCTTTCACATAGAATAACTTCATGATTACCCTCAGCTATTATATATTCTGCAGCCATAAGCCATTCTTCAATAGTGGCTGACAAACCTCTTTTTAGAAGAACAGGCTTACGGGTCATTCCTACTTCACTCAACAACCTGAAATTCTGCATGTTCCGTGCACCTATTTGAAATATATCTGTATATTTATTTACAAGTTCTACATCTCTTGTATCAACAACTTCGGTAACCAGTTTAAGACCGGTTGCCTCACGGCCTGCAACCATTATTTTAAGGCCATCTTCCTCAAGTCCTTGAAAAGCATAAGGAGAACTTCTTGGCTTAAAAGCACCACCTCGTAGGATTTTAGCTCCGCTTTCCTTTACACTGATTGCAGTATCAACAAAATCCTTTTCGTTTTCAATAGCGCACGGTCCGGCCATTACAACAATCTCTTCGCCGCCTATTTTTACTCCGCCCACATCTATAATTGTAGGTGTATGCTGAAGTTCATTACTTGCAAGTTTATAAGGTTTCATAATAGGGACGAGTGTCTCAACACCTTGCATTTGCGATACAGCGTGAACATTAAGAAGCCTTTTATCTCCGATTGCCCCGATTACTGTTTTGATATCTCCGTGGATGGGGTGGGTTTTAAAACCCAGTCCCAACAGCCTGTTTTCAACGTTTTCAATGTCCTTTACCGTTGCACTTTGCTTCATGACAATAATCATAGTTTAACCCTCCTGAATTAATTTTTTGTAATACAAATGTCTCAAGTAAACTAGTTAGCATTTAGGGTTTATTAAAACAAAAAAAGCCTTCACCCCTCTATACAAGGGACGAAGACTTATAGCCTACGCGGTACCACCCAAATTGGTAAAAACCCACTTAATCATGTACGGGAAATAAATAAAACTTCCGATACACTTCTTTCTGTAACGGGAAAGCCCCGGTGTGACCTACATAAAAGGTTCAGCCAACTGTTCATGGGAGAACTTCAAAAATACTATCCTGCAATGCTTCCACCAAACCACTGCTCGCTTTAAGGAATCATATATTTTACTTTTCCCATTCATCACATTTACTTACAAATATTGTATTACGAATATAGTAACATGCACTATATTCAAAAGTCAAATGTTTTTTATGGTTATAACTATTTTAATATTCTTTCAATCATGGTAACTCTCGCTGCATTTTCAAAAGTATCTTCCAATTGTTTAAGGCCTTCAAATTCACTGTACTTTTGTTTCAAAGCAATTGATATCAGGTGATCTGCCAAAAGCGGATTTTTAGGTAGGAGACTTCCATGTGAATATGAGCAATAAACGTTTTTATAAACCGCACCTTCAAACCCATCAGTACCGTTGTTGCCATTGCCTGAAAGAACTTTACCCAAAGGACGAACGCCATCGCCGAGGTAGGTACGCCCTGAATGATTCTCGAATCCTACGATTTTGAGAGGGGACCCATTATCGTAAATCAGTTCGCTTTCAAATACAATATTTCCTATCATTCTTTCCTTGCCGCCTATTGTCCATAAATCTAGCGCGCCCAAGTACTCAAGCTCTTTTCCGTCCCAGGTCTTATAGTATTTTCCCATTAATTGATAGCCTCCACATATGCAGAGGAATACTTTACTGCCATCCACGGCGTTTTTGATCTCGGCGCCTTTCTGGGTTAGTACATCATTTTGAATTATCTCCTGCTCATAGTCTTGACCGCCACCAAGAAAAAAGATATCATACTCTTCTG
The DNA here is from genome assembly GCA_023390335.1 of Bacillota bacterium. GTDB lineage: Bacteria > Bacillota > Clostridia > Acetivibrionales > DSM-1351 > Ruminiclostridium. The sequence continues at coordinate 776,643 of JAEWCZ010000066.1, forward strand.
AATCAAAACTATCCCCTATTGTTACATTGGTTACCGATACGTCTAGTCCACGCCACTGAGCACGCCTCTGTAAAGCTAGTATGTTTCCCATATCTCCGTAGGTATTTAAAAGATCAGGGTATAAATGACAAATTTTTAATTGATACATATCTATTTCCAAAACTCCTTTAAGTTAAACTTTTTCTTTAGAATACCTCTGATATCCAGCATTGCTGTGTAAGTAGGGAGAATATAAAAGCATCCGCCTGGTGACACGGCCTTTAACCCCTCATCTATAAGCCTCTGAAAGTCTTTGATAATTCTGATTTTCCTTGTATCGAGGCCGCTGTATTTAAGACGTACAGCCATATCCTCACCTCTTATACCTGATGTTATTAGATTTACGATTCTGTCACCAGCAGTATTTAAATGTTCAAAATCCACATCCCATAGCCAAGAAATATCAGTTCCATCAGCTAACTTATCATTAATAAGGAAGGCTATATTCAGAGGTTGAGTGTCAAGTGTCAGGAAGTTAAGTACCTGATTAAATCCGGTAGGATTTTTTACAAGAATTAACTTAATAGTTTTGTCACCAACATTAATGGTTTCCATCCTTCCAAATCCACACTCAAAAGATCCCAAAGATTTCTGTACCGATTGGTGACTATAAGCAAGTGAAAGACCGCAGGCTGCTGCAGCCATTGCATTATATACATTGTAGAGGCCGGGAAGATTAATACGGGTTGTATGTTCAGCCTCGTCAGTGTCCAGTGCCTTTGAGCACTTCCACTTAATAGTTGTGTAGTTGCTTCCGGCTTCTTCGATACTAATACACTCCAGGTCTGCCTCAGGCCTGGAATACCCGCATTCAGGACAATAGAATTGACCTAAATGGCCATAAACATGACTTTTATACTGATATTTACCTTTACACAAAATACAAAACATGGCATCAGTATTGATGTTTTCAGAATTCTGCTGACTGGCAGCTTCTCCGAAACCATAGTAAAACACTGGCTTCTCAGTTTCATGCCCAAGTGATGCACACATAGAATCGTCAGCGTTCAGTATAAGGGTAGTTTTTTTATCAAGCCTGTCCAATCCAGATTTAACAGCATTCAGTGTAGAATAGAGTTCTCCATATCGATCCAACTGGTCTCTGAAAAAGTTGGTAACTACCACAGACTTTGGTTGGAGATGCTTTGTAACCTGATTAAACGCTGCTTCGTCACTTTCAATAAGAGCTGTTTTGTGTTTTGGTTTTCCAAAGGGAGAAACAGCCTGTATAAAAGTTGTAGTTATGCCGCTTAATAAATTTGCACCTGATTTGTTGGTTATGTAATCAACATTATTGTTTTTAAGAATCTCTTCAATAACTCTGGAAGTGGTTGTCTTACCATTAGTTCCCGTAACCATGATTATTTCAAAGTCTTTTGCTATTGATTTAAGAATATCAGGATATAATTTGAACGCAACCTTACCTGGCAAGGTTGTACCGCCTTTTTTCAGTATTCTGAGTATTCTTATGGTTAATTTTGATATTATTATTGTAACTATTTTTCTGAAATTCATATATTCTCCTAAATAATTTTAAGACCAAAAATTAAATAACTTTTAGTAAACATTATATCATGATTTTTAACAAATTTCTTATGTTTTATATCGCATTGATGGGTAATATTACATTATGCTATAATTATAAAAGGTAATGGCAGTAGAATAACACAATCAGGTGGTTGTGAATTAGGCCCAAGACCCATCGATCTACATTTAAAAGCACTAAGAAACCTTGGTGCAAAGATAGATGATGTAAGCGGCGGTTACATATTATGTGAAACAGACGGACTCAAGGGCTGTGACATTTACCTAGATTATCCAAGTGTAGGTGCAACGGAAAATACTATGATAGCTGCTGTTTATGCACAGGGAGATACTGTTATCAGAAACGCAGCAAAAGAGCCGGAAATTGTAGATTTGCAGAACTTCCTTCAAAAAATCGGGGCGAAGGTAACCGGAGCAGGATCTAGTGTAATAAGAATTAAAGGTCTTGAAAAAAAACCTAACAATGTGGAGCATTCGGTAATACCAGACAGGATAATTACGGGTACATATATGGTTGCTGCTGCTATTACAGGCGGCAATGTAACAATAAAGAATATTATACCGGAACATATTATTTCAATTGCATCGGTGTTAAGGGACATAGGCTGTCAGATTTCCATAAAGAGGAATGACATTCAGGTGAGTGCTGGAACTAGGCTGGATGCCATTGAAGTAGTACGGACATTGCCTTATCCGGGATTCCCAACAGATATGCAGGCACAACTGATGACCTTGTTGTCAGTATGTAAGGGTACCAGCATAGTAATTGAGACAATATTTGATAGTAGATACAAACATGTTGACGAACTCTTAAAGATGGGTGCAAACATCAGAATAGATAGTAGGGTAGCAGTAATAAAAGGTGTTGACAGCCTCAACGGTGCACAGGTTTTAGCAAGAGATTTACGCGGAGGTGCAGCTTTGATTCTTGCCGGATTAGCAGCAAAAGGAGAAACTATAGTTACAGGTCTTGAGCATATAGACAGAGGCTACTACAAAATAGAAAATAAACTGTCATCTTTAGGTGCAAAAATTATAAGGGAATAAAGCGAATGAATAATAATCAAAAGAAAAATTTAAAAACTACAAAAGATAAAAAGAAAAAAAAATACAAATTCAAAATAAGAAGGCTTAAAAAGTTATTTGCATTTATTTTAATTGTGACGGCAGTTGTATTATTTGCCCGATCATCACTTTTTATAGTGGATAACATAAAAGTTACTGGGAATAAAAAATATCAAGCCAATGAGATAATTCTGCGTTCAGGGCTTGTTAAAGGTCAGAATGTGTTCAAAATGCTTGGAGAGAAACCAAAGAATCTATTAACTTTCAAGTTTGGAGACAAGGAAAAAGCAGTTTCTATGACAATGCCGTACATAAGCTCTATCAGTATAATGCCTTCCCTACCGAAGTCCATAAAAATTAAAGTAACGGAGAGAACACCTTTTTGTATTCTTAACGTTAAAGGGACAAGCTTATTGATTGATAAACAGGGGTATGCATTGGAGGTTCTTACAAATAAGAACGAAAAAAAGAGATATTTCGAAATAATAGGTAATTCGTTGGATAGCTTTAAATTGGGACAAGATGTAAAATTTAAGAATAAAGATACACTGAATGACTTAATGGGTTTTTGTAATGCTCTTTCAAAGAATGATAAGGATTCTAAACTAAAACTATACTCAAAGCTGACAGCAGTTAATATGTCAGACCCCGGTGCCGTAACGGCTGTATTTGAAAACAGGGTAACCGTAAAGTTTGGTGATATGGATGATCTGGATTACAAAATAGGTTTCTTCAGACAGTTATTTGTTAATAATATTACTGCCAAGCAAAAGGGGACATTGGATTTTACAACAGGAAGCCATCCGTTCTTTGCTCCGGCTGAATAATTAAAATACATACTACGCGGCTCATGGAGGTTAATATGATACCGATTTTAGGATTAATTCTAGGAATAATTGCAGGAATGTTTATTCCAATAACAATACCATCAGAGTATTTTACATATGTGGCTGTAGCCATACTTGCTGCATTAGACTCTGTTTTTGGTGGAATAGTTGCATCAATAAACAAAAAATTTGAGATGAGGATATTCCTGTCCGGATTTTTTGGAAATGCGTTGCTTGCTGCAGGTCTTGCTTACATTGGGGACAAACTGGGAATACAAATATACTTTGCAGCCATTTTTGCCTTCGGTAACAGACTTTTCTTAAACTTTGCTTTAATTAGAAGATATCTATTGAATAAAATGATTAAAAAAGATAATATAGTAAAAGAGGATATTTAAATATAGAAAGTTACGTAAAGTACTAAAGATACACTTTTTAGGGGGTCAGTTCGGTGTCTGATATCATTGTAGGAATTGACATAGGTACTTCCAAGGTAAGTACAGTAATTGGAAAAATTAACACCATGGGCGAGGTAGAGGTCTTAGGTAAAGGAACTGATTCTTGTACTGGAATTAAAAAAGGAATCATTATAGATATTGAGGCTGTTTCATCATCTATTAAAAATTCGGTAAAAATGGCTGAAACACAAGCAGAAATCAAGGTTGTTACTGCATACGTAAATATTTCAGGATTGCATGTTGATATTAAAAATCATAAAAATTTTACTATAGTTGCCAGCGATAATAAAGAAATTTCAAGAACCGATGTACAAAAACTCCTTTACTCTGCAGGTACTATGGATATACCGGAAGGCAGCGAGATTATTGACGTTGTTCCCAGACAGTACATAGTAGACGGTTACGATGGTATCACCGATCCGGTAGGCATGAAGGGTGCAAAACTTGAGGGTGATTTTGACGTAGTAATAGGAAAGATAATCTCAATACAGAATATTGTAAGAAGTATGGAGAAAGCAGGATTAAAAATTGATGGAATAATACCAGAGGGCTTTTCTTCCGGGGAATGTATTTTAGCTCCCGATGAAAAGGAAATGGGAGTAGTGCTTATTGATGTTGGAGGAGGTTCGACAGAAATAAGTGTTTTCAAAAATGAGATGCTGGTTATGAATAAATGTATCCCTGTGGGAGGAGATCATATAACCAATGACTTGTCTATAGCTCTTAAGATTACATATTCCGAAGCGGAAAAGGTAAAAAGACAACTTCAACTGGCTTCAACCGCGCTTATAAAATTTGATCAAGATATAACTGTAAATGATATCAGTGAGAGTTTTAAAAAGAATATTAAAGTTTCAGATATAATAGAAGTAATTGAAGCAAGAGTTTATGAGATATTCAGCATATGCTACGATTTGATCCAGAAAAACTGTCCCGGTAACTACGGTGCAGGAGTAGTACTTTCCGGAAACGGCATATCTACAATGGATGGTTCAGTACAAATTGCAAATGAGATATTCAATATGCCGGTAAGGATAGCATCTCCGAAGGTAAGAAGTTTATCCGGTCTGCAGCATTGTACTGCCGCCGGTATAATTAGTTATATAGGCAAACAAGAAAGAGAAGCGAGTACAACAAGTTCTATTACTAAGAAAGCTGATCTCAGGCCAGTAAAAAAAGCCAATAAAAATTCATTTCTTAAAAAGGCATTAAATGCCTTAAAAGAATTTTTTTACTAGGTAATAAAAATCAAAACTTGCCTTATTTGTTTTTATAATATATAGTATTATTATGTGTTTTTCTACACTACATATAAAAAAAGACAATTTATTCCGTTAAATTTAATAGATATACACATCAAGTTTTATTACAAATGCTAAAGGGGGATTTAAATTGCTAGATTTCGAGATTGACATGGACCATTTTGCCCAAATAAAAGTTGTTGGTTGCGGCGGCGGTGGTAACAATGCCGTTAACAGGATGATAGCAGCCGGGTTAAGAGGCGTGGATTTTATAGCGATTAATACTGATAAGCAGGCATTATTTTTATCAAAAGCTAATACGAAGATTCAGATAGGAGACAAGCTTACTAAAGGGCTTGGTGCCGGAGCAAATCCTGAAACAGGAGAAAAGGCGGCCAATGAGAGCAGAGATGAGATTGCACAGGCTATAAAAGGCGCCGACATGGTTTTTGTCACTGCCGGTATGGGTGGCGGAACAGGAACTGGTGCAGCTCCTGTTGTAGCACAGCTTGCAAGAGAGATGGGTATACTGACAGTAGCTGTTGTTACAAAACCTTTTATGTTTGAAAGCAGAACCCGTATGCAGCATGCTGAAAGAGGTATAGAAAACCTTAAAAATTCAGTTGATTCTTTGGTAACAATTCCAAATGATAGGCTCCTTCAGGTTGTTGAGAAGAGAACAACTATGGTAGAGGCTTTCAGAATGGCTGATGATGTCTTACGACAGGGTGTACAGGGTATTTCTGATTTGATTGCCGTTCCAGGTTTGGTAAATCTTGACTTTGCTGATGTAAAAACTATAATGCTTAGTTCAGGTTTGGCCCACATGGGAGTTGGAAGAGCATCCGGTGAGAGCAGGGCAGAAGATGCAGCAAAACAAGCAATTCAAAGTCCACTTCTTGAAACATCGATCGAGGGAGCAAGAAGAGTTCTTGTAAATATTACAGGAGGACCTGATTTAGGTCTGTTTGAAGTGAATACTGCTGCCGAACTGGTTCAGAAATCTGCTGACCCCGAAGCAAATATAATTTTTGGGGCAGTTATTGATGACAATCTCAAGGATGAACTTATGATAACAGTTATTGCAACTGGTTTTGAGACTAGTCCTATACTAAAGAAGACTGAGAAACCAGTTGAAAAAGTAGTTAAAAATGCTGTATCTGCAAATGCTTCAACGCCTGTTGAAAGCTCAAGTTACGGTTCGGTTTCTCAAGAGAAAAATTCTTCTGGATCAATGTCAGTTGACAATGAACTTGATATACCAACTTTCCTGAGAAGGAACAGATTTAAATAAATAAAGCATAAATTCGGTTAATTTATCGCATTTAAGGCCCGTTGGAATTTCCAACGGGTTTTTTGCATTTTACGAGTTTTTGAAAACCTATTTTGTCATATGAAAATCCTTTTTCTACATTTCTTTTTGACAAACTTTTGTTAATTAACTATGTATAATAAACATAAAAACATAAAGGCTTGAATAATAATTTAGTAGATATAATTTCCGTACAGGTCTTTTAGTAATTGTGAGGTATAAAAGTGGAAATTTATTTGGATGTTCTAATACTTGAAAATTTGGTTATCAATTATCTTATTTTATATGTTACTGCAAAGTTTTCCAGATATAGAACCAGTACTTTGCGATTATTCTCAGGTGCGATAATAGGAGCCTTATATGTGGGTGTTATCATAGTTGAACCTGATATAAAGGTATTCTATACTACGTTAGCAAAGATTCTTTTATCCTTTTTTATAATAGCTGTTACATTCTCTCCGAGAAAAGTTATGACGTTTATAAAAACATTGGTAATTTTTTACATATCTACTTTTATTTTCGCAGGTGCTGCACTTGCTTTCCTATTCTTTAATGAGCAGGGCGGCTTTGTAAAAAACGGTATTGTCTATGTATTTGGACAATCAAAGTGGAGCCTGATGTTTTTCTCACTTGTAACAGTAGGGATAATTATAAAAATATTTATGGAAGTAATTCAAAGTAAATTTACCAGGGAAAATCTCCTAATACCGGTAAAAATAGCTTTTGATAACAGAAAAATAGGGTTTCCTGCATTAGTAGATACTGGTAACTCGCTGAAGGACCCTTTAACAAATATTCCAGTAATGGTTGTGGAATTTAAAGCACTGGAAGAACTACTGCCGATAGAGATAAAGGATATCTTTAAAAATTCAAAGGAAGACGATTTAAGCTGTGTAACTACAACGATTTCAACTTCTAAGTGGTTTTCAAGATTCAGGTTAATACCCTTTAGCTCACTAGGTAAGGAAAACGGAATGCTTATAGGGTTTAAACCTGATTTTATTGAGATAGGCGAAGAAGAAGATAAAAGGGATGTAAAAAATGTGATTGTAGGTATATACAACAGGTCCCTGTCAAGGAACGAAAAGTACAAGGCACTGCTTGGCCCGGAACTGGTTGCGTAGGCTGAATTACTATATACATATTTGAAAGGGGACAGCTAAATGAAATTTGTATCCAGGTGTAAGATGTACTTACTTATCAAGTACGAGACGCTACTAAGAAAGTTTAAAATCGGGAGTTTTTTTCCCGTACATTACATAGGGGGCAGTGAGGCTCTGCCACCTCCGCTTACCCTCGATGAGGAGACATACCTCCTTAATAAGCTTGAACAAAGTGATTATGGCGTTAAAAGCATTTTAATTGAAAGGAACCTCCGGCTGGTTGTTTATATTGCAAGAAAGTTTGAAAACACAGGTGTAGGGGTAGAAGATCTTATTTCTATAGGTACTATAGGTTTGATAAAGGCTATAAATACATTCAATCCTTCAAAAAATATCAAGCTTGCAACCTATGCTTCAAGATGTATTGAAAATGAAATTCTTATGTACCTAAGGAGAAATAACAGGGTAAAGTCAGAAATATCTATTGACGAGCCTTTAAATATTGATTGGGATGGTAATGAACTGCTACTGTCAGATATACTTGGTACTGAAAACGACATGATACATAGAAGCATTGAGGATGAGGTTGACAAGGAACTCCTTGCTACTGCAATGAAAAAATTATCCGTAAGGGAAAAGAAAATAATGGAACTCCGATTTGGTCTTTCAAATGGTGTTGAAAAAACTCAAAAAGAAGTGGCAGACATGCTGGGAATATCCCAATCGTACATTTCAAGACTTGAAAAAAGAATTATTAGCAGACTAAAAAAAGAGATTAGCAGGATGACCTAGAGAGAAGCCGTTGAACCCGCAAATACAAGCTTGTCAAGGCTTTCGAGAAAAATATTTTGAACCTTAATTCAGTATAAAATACACCTTCATGGCAATAATGATATTGCACAGTTATTATTGCTCTGGAGGTTTTTTATATGCTTATCAATAAAGTTGAAATATGTGGTGTTAATACATCTAAACTTCCTGTTCTTACTAACGAACAGAAAAAAGTACTATTTGAAAGAATGCATAAAGGCGATAATTCTGCTAGAGATGAGTTTATAAATGGTAATCTGAGGCTCGTTTTAAGTGTTATTCAGAGGTTTAATAATAGAGGAGAATATGTAGATGATTTGTTTCAGGTGGGCTGTATAGGTTTGATAAAAGCTATAGATAATTTTGATGTATCCCAGAATGTTAAATTCTCAACATATGCAGTTCCGATGATAATTGGAGAGATTAGAAGGTATTTAAGAGATAATAACTCTATAAGAGTCAGTCGTTCATTAAGAGATATAGCATACAAAGCGTTGCAGGCAAAAGAGAGACTTACAACACAAAATTCCAAAGAGCCTACAATTGCAGAACTGGCTAAGGAGCTTGAGCTTCCCAAGGAGGATATTGTTTTTGCATTGGATGCAATTCAAGACCCCATTTCGTTATTTGAATCCGTTTACCATGATGGAGGAGATGCGATTTATGTAATGGATCAGGTCAGAGATGATAAGAATATTGATGAGAATTGGCTAGAAACTATTTCTCTGAAAGAGGCAATGCGTAGACTCAACGATAGGGAAAAACTAATTTTAAACCTCAGATTCTTTGAAGGAAGAACTCAAATGGAAGTTGCGGATGAAATAGGAATTTCTCAGGCTCAAGTATCAAGACTTGAAAAGACTGCATTAATGCATATGAAAAAGTACATTTAATAAATCTTAAGAATTAAATATTTCATATCAAAAAAATTAGGACATATATTTATTAGTATATGTCCTAATTTTTTGATTACGGAGGTTGACACATGAGAAGAGCAAGCAGCCTAAAGGATAAAGAAGTTATAAATGTTGCGGACGGCACACGTCTGGGAATGGTATCAGATGTTGAAATAAATCTCAATGACGGGAGAATAGAGGGGATAGTAGTACCTATACCGGGTAAATGGTTTGGTCTGTTTGGTAAGGATAATGAATACATAATTCCATGGGAAAGTATTGTAAAGGTAGGTGACGAAATAATACTGGTTGAAACGAATGAGAATTTTGTCAGAAAGTTTTTAGAATGATAGCGGCTGTAGGTATACAAATATTATCAAATAAGGTAAAATGGAATCAGCATAAAAAACACTTGCTTTTTACAACAGGAGGAATAAACAAATGAAGTGTCCATTTTGCGGTTTTGTAGAAGATAAGGTCATTGATTCCAGACCAACGGATGAAGGTTCTGCTATCAGAAGAAGACGTGAATGTACAAAATGCAACAGAAGATTTACCACATATGAAAAAGTTGAAAGCCTGCCTCTGATGGTTATTAAAAAGGATAAATCAAGACAGTCCTTTGACCGGGATAAACTAATGAATGGACTTTTAAGGGCATGTGAAAAAAGGCCTGTATCTATAAATGATTTGGAAAAAATGGTAGAAAATATCGAAGCACAACTGCATAATTCACTTCAAAGAGAAGTAACTACAGAAGACATTGGCGAAATGGTTATGTCAAAACTAAAAACCATGGATGAAGTTGCTTACGTAAGATTCGCATCTGTCTACAGGCAGTTCAAAGATATAAATACTTTCATGGACGAGCTTAGAAAGCTGCTTCGAGATGAAAAAATGGAATAACTCATATAAATATTATAACCCATTCACTCACTTAGGCTGAATGGGTTTTTGACATTAATTAAATTTTATGTTAAAATTTAATCCGTTAGAAAGATATCATTTCTTGTAATTCTTAGTTTTTATCTACTTAATATTTTTTTCTAAATTACATTCAAATGTGTTTTACATCTTAATTTCCAAAAATTTAATGAGAGGTTTTTAATATGGTCTCAAAGGTAAAGAGCTGCGCCCTTTTGGGTATTGACGGCTGTATTGTTGACGTCGAAACGGATATAAGCAATGGTATACCCAATTTTGACGTAGTAGGACTAGGCGATATGGCTGTAAGAGAATCCCGGGAAAGAGTCAGAGCCGCTATTAAGAACAGCGGAATTGATTTTCCGGTAAGGAGAATAACAATAAATTTAGCTCCTGCAAGCTTGAGGAAAGGAGGATCAATGTATGACGTTTCCATTGCAGTAGGTATCCTTGTAGCTTCGGATATAATAAAAAATCCTGCTCTTTCGTCATATATGTTTTTAGGAGAACTCTCGCTGGACGGAAGTATAAAATCAATAGACGGAATTATATCAATGGTTTGCTGTGCTGCTGCAAATGATATTGAGAATATATTTGTACCTGAAACAAATTCAGATGAAGCAGCAGTATTCAGTAATGTTAATATCTTGCCTGTAAAAAATCTTAATAATATTATAAATCATCTAAATGGCGAAAAAATTATTCCATCCTATCATACAGATGTGGAAAGTATATTTTTACATAAAACGAAAGACGACTTAGACTTTTGTGACGTAAAGGGACAAGCAAGTCTAAAGAGGGCGATGGAAGTAGCTGCCTGCGGTTCCCATAACATGCTCATGATTGGTTCACCTGGAAGTGGAAAAACAATGTTAGCAAAAAGGCTGCCATCAATACTACCGGATATGACATTCGAAGAAGCAGTCCAAATAACAAAAATACACAGTATTTCAGGTCTTTTGCCAAGAAATGCTTCATTGATTACTCGCAGACCCTTCAGAAATCCACATCATACTACTTCAGCTATAAGCCTCGTAGGCGGGGGGAAACAGTGTAAGCCGGGTGAGGTCAGCCTTGCTCACTACGGTGTTCTGTTTCTTGATGAATTTCCCGAATTTGAAAAGGACGCTATTGAAGTGCTTAGGCAGCCTTTGGAGGACGGAGAGATAACCATATCCAGAGTCAATGGAAGTATTACATATCCCGCAAGAACAACTCTTATTTGTGCCGCTAACCCATGCAAATGCGGATATTATCTTGATCTATCTAACAAATGTAGTTGTACACCCAAAATGGTACAACAATATCTTGGTAAACTAAGTCAACCGCTGCTGGATCGGATTGATATACACGCAGAAATACATCCCGTAAAATATGATGATTTAAATAATAAAGTCAAGGAAGAAACCTCTGCCGTTATACGAGAAAGAGTCAATAAAGCAAGAAAGATTCAGACTGAAAGGTACAAGGGGCTGGGGATATACTCAAATTCAGAACTAACGCCAACACTGATAAGAAAATACTGTGAGCTTAACAGAAATACATCGAGTCTTCTTAAAATGGCATTTGAAAGACTTGGGCTAAGTGCACGTGCCTATGACAGAATTCTAAAGGTAGCAAGAACTATTGCAGATATGGATGGAAGTGAAAAAATACAATCCGAACATATTGCCGAAGCAATACAATACCGCAGCATGGACAGAATAAAAATATAAAGGAGAATTTATGAGAGATATTGAGTACTGGATTTGGCTATCATCCTTGGAAGGATTAAGCTCAAAAAAAGCATTTGATTTACTTGAAAAATACAAAAGTCCCGATGTTATATATGGTCTTTCAGAAAGTGATCTTCAAAATACAAAAGGGTTAACTGAAAAAAATTTAAAAGAACTTTTGAACTCAGACAAAAGAGATAGGGTTGGTGCTATATACGAATTGATGGTACGAAATAATATAAAAATGGTAAATGTTTATGAAGAAACCTATCCTCAAAAACTGAAAAATATTTATGACCCTCCTATAGCCTTGTATTATAAGGGAAAGCTTGATTTAGACAATTTTTCTATAGCAGTTGTTGGTTCAAGAAGGACTACAGGGTATGGTGCTAAAACGGCCTGTAGATTGTCCTATGACCTGGCAATGAGAGGTGTAACTATAGTAAGTGGTCTGGCCAGGGGAATAGACAGTATTGCGCACAAAGGTTGCCTGGATGCGGGAGGAAAAACCATAGCGGTTCTAGGTTGTGGTATCGATAATATTTATCCCCCGGAAAATACAGCACTATTTAAGGATATAATAGATTCCGAAGGTCTGGTACTGTCTGAATATCCTCCGGGAATGCCGCCGCTACAACATAATTTTCCAGCACGAAACAGAATAATAAGCGGAATGTCCAACGGAGTTCTGGTGATTGAGGCAGCAAAAAGAAGCGGTTCTCTAATTACTGCGGGGTGCGCTTTAGAGCAGGGCAGAGAGGTTTTTGCCGTTCCGGGAAATATCGACTGTGCGTATAGTATGGGAACAAATCAATTAATTAAGGAGGGAGCAAAACTGGTATTGAATGCTTCAGATATTTTGGAGGAATTTGAATACCACAGAATTCAAAATATTCCAACTTTTCAGGAGAATACCAACGAAGAAATTAGTAAAAAATACATAAACCTCTTTAAAGGATTAACAACAGAAGAAATAAAAATATTAAAAGTAATTTTAGATGGAGCACATAGTATTGATGAAATTATTGAAAGCAGTAATATTTCTGCGAAAGATGCAAACAGTATACTTTTTATGCTTGAAATGAAAGGAGTAATCGGACAGAGTACGGGTAAATTATTCGAAGTTATAATATAGTCAAAATACATAAAATAATTTGGAATAATTTCATGTAATTAATGTACAATTACTAATGTGAGGTTGACAGATTTAAAAAACCAGTTTAAATTAGAAGTTGTTTAATAATATATTATACAGAAAATGGATATACAACACGGAGGAATAAAATGGCTGATAACCTGGTTATTGTGGAGTCTCCCGGAAAAGTTAAATCTATAAGCAAATTTTTAGGTAAGGGATATAAAGTAGAGGCTTCTATCGGACATGTTAGGGATTTACCTAAAAGTCAGATGGGCGTGGATATTGATAATGATTTTGAGCCTAAGTATATTACTATAAGAGGCAAGGGCGATGTTATCTCAAAGCTGAAAAAAGAAGCCAAGTCAGCAAAAAAAGTGTATCTTGCAACTGACCCTGACCGCGAAGGTGAGGCGATTTCCTGGCACTTGGCCAAAATATTAAATATTGATGAAAAGCAAAAGTGTAGAGTTTCATTTAATGAAATAACACAAAATGCGGTAAAGAATGCAATTAAACAGCCAAGAACTATAGATATGGGCCTTGTTGATGCACAGCAGGCAAGAAGAGTACTGGACAGAATAGTGGGTTATAAGATAAGTCCTCTGCTTTGGAAGAAAGTAAAAAAAGGCTTGAGTGCAGGTAGAGTACAATCTGTAGCTACAAAAATGATTTGCGACAGGGAAGATGAAATAGAAAATTTTGAGTCACAGGAATATTGGTCAATAACTGCAAAGCTTTCAAAACCAAAGGTAAGTCCGAATTTTGAAGCAAGATTCTATGGCATAGGCAAGGAAAAAATAGAATTAACAAACGAGGAACAGGTTAATTCTATTTTAGATGAAATAAATAAAAGCCAATATATTGTGCAAAAGGTTAAGGAACAGGAAAAGAAAAGGGCAGCTGCAGCACCTTTTATTACAAGTACATTACAGCAAGAAGCTTCCAGAAAACTGGGATATACTACAAAGAGGACAATGATGGTTGCCCAGCAGTTATATGAAGGTGTAGAAATAAAAGGACATGGTTCTGTCGGACTTATAACCTACATGAGAACAGACTCAACAAGGATATCAACGGATGCACAGAATGAGGCAAGAGAATATATTAAAACAAAGTATGGAAAGGATTATATACCTGAAAATCCAAGAGTATATAAGAATAAATCAGCTTCTCAGGATGCCCATGAGGCAATACGTCCAACATATATGGATATGGCACCTGAAGGAATAAAGGAATATCTTAGTGCGGAACAATACAAGCTATACAAGCTTATATGGGACAGATTTATTTCCAGTCAGATGTCATCCGCCATATACGATACTGTATCAGCTGATATTGCCGCAGGAAAATACATGTTCAAAGCGAATGGGTCAAAAGTAAAATTCCCGGGTTTTATGGTATTGTACATTGAAGGGAATGATACTGAAGGCAAGGAAGAGGACGGGGAGCAGGATGATAAGGAAAATACCTTACCTCAGCTGAATGAAGGGGATATTCTTGACTTGAAAAAGAATACACCTAAGCAGCATTTTACTCAACCTCCTGCCAGATACACCGAGGCAACCCTTGTAAGAGCTTTAGAAGAAAAAGGTATAGGTAGACCAAGTACCTATGCTCCTACAATAACAACTATTTTATCACGTGGCTATGTCCTAAAGGAAAAGAAGTTGTTAGTACCGACGGAGCTCGGGAAAATAGTAAACGACATAATGAAGAACCATTTCGAGAACATTGTTGATACAAAGTTTACTGCTCAGATGGAGAGCGAACTGGATGATGTTGAGGATGGTGAAAAAGAGTGGAAGGCCGTAATGAGGGATTTTTATTCTTCATTTGCAGGAGTACTTAAAGAGGCCGAAGAATCAATAGGAGATGTTGAATTACCTGTAGAAGTATCAGATGTACAATGCGATAAGTGCGGAAGATTTATGGTTGTTAAACACGGGAGATTCGGTAAATTCCTAGCTTGCCCCGGATTCCCAGAATGTAGAAATACCAAACCGATTGTAGAAGAGGCCGGGGTTGAATGTCCTCTTTGTAAGGGAAAGGTACTTATTAAAAAGACTAAAAAAGGTAAAAAGTATATTGGTTGTGAGAGAAATCCGGAATGTTCTTTTATGAGCTGGGATATGCCAAGTCCAAATAAGGAAACGTGTTCTGTTTGCGGAGCATTTATGCTACAAAAATCCTCCGGTAAAAAGAAGGTTCTTAAATGCAGCAATGGCAAGTGTACCAGCAATACGGAACCATCAACAAATACTAACAAATAAAATATGTAAATAGAACAATTTTCACATTGTATATTAACTAAAAATTATTTATACTTAAAATAGTTAATGTTAACCGAAGGTATAAAAATGTCTGCTTTCGGTTAATTTTATTTATTGACATAAATTGAAGGAGATTTTAGATGTGTAAGAAAGTTAATGTAATAGGAGCAGGACTTGCGGGATGTGAGGCGGCGTACCAGATAGCCAAAAGGGGTATTAATGTAACTCTTTATGAGATGAAGCCTGAAAAAAGTACTCCAGCTCACCATTCAACCGATTTTGCAGAGTTGGTGTGTAGTAACTCTCTGCGTTCTGCTCAACTTGAAAATGCAGTAGGACTACTTAAAGAAGAACTTAGAACTATGGATTCTTTGATAATGAAAGCTGCTGATGAGACAAGAGTTCCCGCAGGAGGGGCACTTGCTGTTGATAGGGACGGATTTTCCCAGTATGTAACCAGGCAAATTAAGGAAAATAGTAATATTGAAATAATTCATACAGAAATGGATACAGTTCCTGATGATGAAAATATAACTATTATTGCAACAGGACCTCTTACATCAGAACCGATGTTTAATTATATAAAAGGTATTACCGGTGAAGAATATCTTCACTTTTTTGACGCTGCAGCACCGATAGTTACCTACGATTCAATAAACATGAACAAGGCATTTAAAGCTGCAAGGTATGGAAAGGGCTCTGAAGATTACATAAATTGCCCAATGACCAAGGAGGAATACGAAATCTTTTATGAGGCCTTAGTTAATGCTGAAGCTGCTGAAGTAAAAGATTTTGAGAAAAATATGGTCTTTGAAGGCTGTATGCCTATAGAAAGTATGGCATACAGGGGTAAGGATACAATGAGGTTTGGGCCTCTTAAGCCGGTAGGGCTGGTTGATGAAAGGACCAACATTAAATCATATGCTGTAGTACAGCTTAGGCAGGATAACAAAAATGCAACTCTATACAACATAGTTGGTTTTCAGACGCATTTAAAATGGCCTGAACAAAAGAGAGTTTTCAGACTTATACCCGGACTGGAAAATGCGGAATTCGTCAGATATGGTGTAATGCATAGAAATACCTATATTAACTCTCCAAGGCTGCTTGATAACACATACAGGTTAAAAAGCAATGAAAACTTGTACTTTGCGGGACAGATAACCGGGGTTGAAGGATATATAGAATCGACTTCATCAGGTTTTGTTGCAGGAATAAATGCAGCTGCACAGTGTATGGGAAAAGGAAAGATTGTATTTCCGTCGAATACTTCAATAGGAGCATTAAGTAATTATATTTCTGACGGAAGTATTAGAAACTTTCAGCCTATGAATGTTAATTTTGGTATATTCAACGGGATAGATGAATCTGTTGTTTCCATAAGAGATAAGAAAAAGAGGAATATGGAAATAGCAAAAAATTCTGTTAATTATGTCAAAAAAGTAGAACTTTAAGGATACTATATTCTGAGAAATTAGTCCTAGTATAGCACAATAATAAGCTTTATTTATTGTATTTTTGAACTTTATATGCTAGAATTTAGCTAATAAAAGAGTATATGGTTATATGCTATAAGTTGGGAGCGGGGTTATTATGATAGAAAAACTATACGCAAAAAGTAATTTACTTGAGAAATCTCTAAATGCTTCTTGGGCAAGAAATGAGGTTATATCCCAGAACTTGTCTAACGTAGACACTCCGAATTATAAAAGAAAAGATGTTACTTTTGAGCAGTATCTGAATGATTCCCTTGATAGCAAAAGTCTTGAGGGGATTACCACAGATGAAAGGCATATACCCATAAAATCTAAGAATACTGATAAGATTAAGCCTGAGATTACTCAGGACAATTCTGATACAAGTATGCGTATTGATGGAAACAACGTGGATATTGACAGCGAAATGGCTTATCTGGCTAAGAATACCATTCAATATAATTCGCTAATCCAAATGATTAATAGTAATTACAGTAAGATTAAAAATGTAATTTCAGAGGGGAGACGCTGATTATGGGTATTTTTAGTGCATTGGATATAAGTGCTTCGGGACTAACTGCCCAAAGAGTACGAATGGATACCATTTCTCAGAATATAGCAAATGCAAATACTACAAGAACTGCGGATGGTACTCCGTATAGAAGAAGAGAAGTGGTGTTTGAAGAACGTACAGATACAAATTCATTTTCTCAGGCTCTGGAGAATGCATCAAACAAACTGAATGGCGGTAATGGAGTAAGAGTTAGTAGTATTGTAGAAGATCCTACGGAATTTAAAAAAGTATACGATCCGGGGCATCCAGATGCTGATGCACAAGGATATGTAAATATGCCAAATGTAGATATTGTTACCGAAATGGTTAATATGATTTCAGCAACGAGATCATACGAAGCAAATGTTACATCTGTAAACGCAACAAAGTCCATGGCGCTTAAAGCTTTGGAGATTGGTAAATAAGTGAGAATAACCGAAACACTTAGTTTATATTCTATTTTGGAGTTGTAAATCAGGGGGGTTAAGGTATGGCAGTGGACAAGATAGGGGAAGTACAACGATTAATACCTGATAATTTTAGCCTTAAAGAAATTAATGACAATAAAAATACGCCTGAGGTAAGTTTTGGAGATTACTTAAAATCAGCACTTACGAAGGTGTCAGATCTGGAAAATCAATCTATTAATTTACAAGAAGATTTTGCTTTAGGCAAAACGGATAATATTCCCGAAGTTTTAATTGCTGGAGAAAAAGCGAATGTTGCCCTGCAATTTACCATGCAAATAAGAAACAAGATTTTAGATGCATATTCTGAAATAATGAGAATGCAAATATAATCAGGAATTTATGTAAAATTTGTAGTATTATGTAAATTTATTTTTAGATTTCTATTAAAGAGAAAACTAATGATGAAATAAATTAATTGATGAGGTGGTAGCTTTGCCAGAATTTTTAACTCGATTGCTCAAGCCGCTTCTTGACTTCTGGAAGGGATTAGATAAATCTCAAAGAACGCGTATTTTTATTATAACAGGTATTGTGGTAGTCTCTGTAGGCATAGGACTATTTTTAATTACAAGGCCGACTTATACTACTGTTATTAGTGATGCCAGTCCTGAAGATGTTGCTGCAATGCAAAAAATCTTGAAGGAAAAAGGTATTTCATATAAGCTTACTGATGACAAATCGGGGATTATAGTAAATGAAAAGAATAGTGATGAAGCCCATTTTGAATTAGCTACAGGTTATTCAAAAAATGGTCTCACTTTCGCTGACGCTCTAAGTAGCATAAAGATAAACACAACCGAAAGTGATAAAAAGCATATCTGGCAGCAACTTGACGAATCTGATATTGCCAGACAGTTAAAGCTTTTTCAGAATATTGAAGATGCAGATGTAACTATTGTCAGACCTGAAAAGACTCTTTTGATTGATGATAGCAACAGTAAGGATGCAAAGGCGTCTGTTGTTATTACTCCTAAAGATGAAATAAGTGCTAAACAGGCTGAAAGTATTGTAAAACTAGTTGCCAGCAGTGTTGAAGGCTTGGATCCTAAAAACGTAACTGTTGTGGATAATAAAGGGAATGTACTTAACACAGACACTGACAATGGAATAGATAAAACATCCACTCAATACGACATGAAAAAGAAGTACAAAAATGATCTCGAAAAAAATGTAAGAGAAGTATTGGCTGATCAATTAGATAGTTTTGACACAGCTAAAGTAGTTGTTAATCCTGTTCTGGATTTTGATACTTTGACTGAGTCTTCAAAAGAATTTACTAATCCTAACGGTGCCGACTCAGGTGCTATCATTAGCAGACAAGAGACAAATGAAAATTTAAAAAACGGGGATACCGGAGGAACGCCGGGTGTAAATGCGAACCCAGGTACAACACCATCCTATCCGGCGGGTTCTGATGATTCAAAGTCTTATAAAAAATCAGATGTTACTGAAAATTTCCAATATAACGAAACGAATAAACAGACTGAAAAGTCTTTGGGAGAACTAATCCCAGAGAGGTCTTCTGCTGCCATAACTTTGTTATACGGTAAAAGAGTTCCTGACGATACAAAGCTTAATGACGAAATGATCACTCAAGTCAAGAATTTAGCTAGTATGGCAACAGGTATTCCTGCAGAAAACATAGCAATTACAAAACTGAAGATTCAGCCTCCTGCAGTAGAAACACCTTCTACAGCAGATACATTAAAGAATCTTATTTCTAATTACGGGTTACTTGCATTATTGGCACTGATGGTTATAGCTTTTGTAATAATTGCTTTACCAAAAAAATCGAAGCAAAAACTGGAGCCAGCATTTGCAGTTGATGATGATAATTCAATCACATCTCCTAAATATGCATATAATGAAATGAGACCAGACCCTGTACCAGAAATTGATACAGAGGAAAGGTCAGAAGTTAAAAAGCAGATTGATAAGTTTGTTAAGCAAAAACCGGACGCTGTTGCACAGTTGTTGCGGAATTGGTTAACAGATGATTATGAATAGAAAAATGTATATGTGGGGTGAAAAGCTTGGCTAAAGCAAGTGCAAAGACAGAATACAGTGGCAGGGAAAAAGCTGCAATGCTACTCATTTCCCTTGGCCCTGAAAAGTCAGCTGAGATATTCAAGCATTTAAAAGAGGATGAGATAGAGCAGTTAACCTTGGAAATTGCCAACATAAGGGCTGTTACTCCTGATGAAAAGGAAAGAGTTCTTGATGAGTTCTATCAGATATGTCTTGCACAGGAGTATATTGCCGAAGGTGGTATCGGATATGCTAAAGATATACTTGAGAAAGCTTTAGGTTCTCAAAAGGCTGTAGACATAATCAACAAACTTACAGTGTCATTACAGGTTAGGCCTTTTGATTTTGTGAGAAAAACGGACCCGTCACAGTTACTAAACTTTATACAGGGAGAACATCCTCAGACAATAGCTTTAATTTTGGCATATTTAAAACCACACCAGGCATCAGTGGTACTATCTGCCCTTCCACAAGACAAGCAAGCAGATGTTGCAAGAAGAGTAGCTACTATGGATAGAACATCTCCTGATATTATAAAGGAAGTTGAACGAATTCTTGAAAAAAAACTTTCATCTTTGGTTACAGAGGACTATACTGCAGCTGGTGGTGTTCAATCCATTGTTGATATCCTTAACTCTGTTGATAGAGGAACGGAAAAATTCATTATGGAAACACTGGAAATCGAAGATACCGATCTTGCAGAAGAAATTAAGAGACGTATGTTTGTATTTGAAGATATTCTTACTCTTGATGGAAGATCAATTCAGAGATTCCTTAGAGAAGTTGATAACAATCAATTGGCTGTTGCCCTTAAGGGTGCAACAGATGATGTACAGAAGCTTATATTTGCCAATATGTCCAAGCGTCTGAGCGAAATGATCAGAGAAGATTTGGAATTTATGGGACCTGTAAGGCTCAAAGATGTTGAAGAAGCACAGCAGAAGATTGTTAATATTATTCGTAAGCTTGAGGATGCAGGCGAGATAGTTATTTCTAGAGGAGGAGGCGACGAAATAATTGTCTAATAAGATATATAAAAACAATCAGGTAAATGTTGGAATTCCGTTTCAGGTTAAGTTTCCTGTAACATACCAGCCTCCGGTAAGAAATATAGGACTCAAACTGGATTTGGGTCAGGATGAAGAAGAGCAGCAACAAGTTGATTCTAATGCTATGGGCGATGAAATTATTAATAAGGCCAAAGTAGAAGCAGATATGATAATAAAGGAAGCCTTGCTGGAAGCCAAGGATATTTTAAAAAATGCATCGGATGATGTAGAAAATCTTAAACAACAGGTTTCTGAAGAAGCAAGGTCAGAGGGGTATGAGCAGGGATTAGCTCAAGCCAAACAGGAATATGAAGCACTTATTAAGGAAGCTCAAGATATTAAGACTCAAGCAGGAATAGAATACAAGAAGGTTCTGGATTCTCTGGAAGAGGATTCAGTAAATACCATTCTTGATATAGCAAAAAAAGTAATTAGTAAAGAGCTTGAATGTAAGCAAAATATTCTGCTCTTGGTTAAGGATGCTTTTGAAAAATGTTCCAAGGATCGAAAAGCTGTTCTTAAATTAAGCGAGCAGGATTATGATTTTATTAGTGATAATAAGGACGAGTTGGAATCAATGTTGGAAAGGTCTGAGGAAATAGAAATAAAAAAAGACCTTTCATTAAAAGAAGGCGGTTGTATCATCGAGACTTCTTTTGGAAGCATTGATGCAAGTGCAGAAACTAAATTTGAAAAGATAGAAAATGACTTTAAAGACATATTAAATGAATCAACAAATTAAGGTGCGTTGCAGCTCTCTATACAGGAGGTCAAATGTCAGGCGTTAACCTATTAAAATACAGGGAAGCATTAAAGTCAAAAGAATATATAGATTATATCGGCAAGGTATCTAAAGTTGTCGGACTTACAATAGAATCAGATGGTCCGCAGGTAAGTATAGGAGATCTTTGTAATATACACATTACCGGAGGCAGTAGGCTTAAAGCAGAGGTAGTAGGCTTTAAGGATGAAAAGGTTTTATTAATGCCCTTGGGAGAAATGATGGGTATGGGTCCGGGAAGTACTGTTTCGGCCAATGGAGATATATTAAAGGTTGCTGTTGGACCTGAATTAGTCGGCAGAGTTTTGGACGGTTTGGGAAACCCTATAGACGATAAGGGCAGTCTGCAATCCAAACATTATTATAAAACTGATAATAAGCCGCCTAACCCGCTGACCAGAAAAAGAATTTCAGAGCCTTTACCTTTGGGAGTACGAGCTATTGATGGACTGTTAACAATAGGTAAAGGACAGAGAGTTGGTATTTTTGCCGGTAGTGGTGTAGGTAAAAGTACCTTGATGGGTATGGTTGCAAGAAATACAAAGGCTGATATAAATGTCATTGCCTTAATAGGAGAACGTGGTAGAGAAGTAAGGGAGTTCTTGGAAAGGGATTTAACAGACGAAGGTCTAGCAAGATCAGTAGTAATAGTCGCTACCTCTGATCAGCCTGCACTAGTAAGGCTTAAGGGAGCAATGGTAGCAACTGCAATTGCAGAATACTTCAGGGATTGCGGCAAGGATGTATTACTTTTGATGGATTCTTTGACAAGATATGCAATGGCACAAAGAGAAGTAGGACTTTCCATAGGAGAGCCTCCTGTTTCAAGGGGATATACGCCATCGGTTTTCTCTGTTTTTCCGAAACTGCTTGAACGTGCAGGGACTTCAGATAAGGGGTCTATAACAGGATTGTACACGGTACTGGTAGACGGTGATGACCTTACTGAGCCTGTAACTGATACAGCAAGGGGAATTCTGGACGGGCATATTGTTCTGTCAAGAGCAATGGCAAATAAAAACCATTATCCTGCAATTGATGTTCTTGCAAGTGTCAGCAGAGTTATGGGGGACATTATTGATAAAGAACATAAAAAATGTGCCAATGAAATAAAGAAAATAATGGCTGTTCATAGAGATGCAGAGGATTTAATTAATATAGGTGCATATGTAAAAGGAAGTAATGAGAAGATAGATTATGCCATAGAGAACATTGAAGATATAACTTCATTTCTTCAGCAGGAAACTGATGAGAAGGTTTCCTATGAGGATATTCATTCACAAGTACTTAGTTTACTGAAATAGTAAAGGAGGCTGGGTTGTTTGCATAAGTTCGGATTTAGACTGGAATCGGTACGGAATCTTAAAGTGCAGATGGAGGACAATGCTAAAAATCACCTGGCTTTAGCTTCAAGGGAGTTAGAGAAGCAAAAAGAATTTTTGAGCGGTTTAAGAACAACCAGAGAATCTTCTATCAGTGAACTTAATTCAAAAGTGGATGAAGGAGTTTCCATTAGTCAAATAAGAGCATATAATAATTATTTTTCCTTTTTAAAACAAAAAATAACAGAACAGAAACAAAATGTAAATAATGCACAGAATCAAGTCGATATTAAAAGAGAGAGTCTGGTTAAAGCAGTACAGGAAAGAAAGATACTGGATAAACTCAGAGAAAAGAAGTATGGCGAGTTCTTGAAGGAACAGGGTAAAGCAGAGCAACAATTGATAGATGAGCTTAACAGTTTTAAATTCAAGGATGGTTCAGGAGAAGAAAATGCCGGAAAATATTAACGTTACTGAAAAAGATGAGAAAGTAGGAACACTTCTTAAGAAGACAGAAGTGTCAAATAAACAGGATAAAAAGAATACCAGCGCTCTTTTTTATATAGTTTCAATAATAACAGCATTGCTGCTTGTAGTTTTAATAATTGGAGGAGCATTGTTTCTTGCTGTCAAATTTAATGTAAATGGTATTGCCGACAGTATGGGAGATAGTATACGGGGAATACCTGTATTAAAGTGGTCTTTGCCGGAGAAACCTGACCCTGAAGACGAGAAAAACATGACTGAAGAACAGGTAAGAAGTAAGTACAATGAGCTTAAAACAAGAAAAGAAGCATTGGAAAAGCAGGTTGAAGACTTAACAAAGCAGTTAGATAATACTAAAAATCAAGTAACGGCAAAGGATAGTAATACCTCCTTGCTTCAGCAGCAGAAAGATACCATTGAGACTGAAAAAAATAAGTTGCAATCCCAAAAGGACAGTCTTCAAAAGGAATATGACAAACTATCCGAGGTTATATCTGCTGGTGACACAACCGAATACAAGAACTATTTTAAGAAGGTTAACCCGCAAAAAGCAGAAGCATTATATGAAAGTATATTAAAAGAAGAAAAGGTCAGCAATGACGTTAAGAAATACTGTTCAATATATGAACAAATGGATGCATCAGCAGTTGCCGGGATTATGGAACAAATGGGCAGTGGTAAAATGACACTGATAATTGATATTATGAAAAATCTCAAAAAGGATACTGCAGGTGAAATCCTTACTGAAATGACACCTGCCTTTGCAGCAAAGGTATCCGAACAGTTGGCTAAAGAATACAAGGTAGGAGTTTCAGGGACTACTTCAAAAAAATAATACAGGTAATTGGGGGAACGGGAGAATTCCTGCCCCATTACATAAATATAATAAAAATAAGGAGGTGAGTAGAATGATAATGACAAGTAATAATTTGCTAAAGCTTAATTTAAATCAGGACAGCAATGATATTTTAAACGTTAAATCAAAAACTCCTCAGGGTTCATCTTTTAAATCAGTATTTGATACAACTGTTAATAATTATTCAAGGCGTAACGATACTGCAGTAAACAACAATGCAGGGCAGGATAATAACAGTAAAACCAAGTTTAAATCATTTGCAGAAGTTCAGATGAGCAGAAAGCCAGTATCAACAAAGTCTGTGGGGCAAGCAGATTCCAGTAAAGAAGTAGCAGATGTAAGCACAGACGAAGCTAAAGAGCCTGAGAAGTATGATGATCAGATAGCGGCGATTGCACAAATGTTGGGGATTGCACCCGAACAGTTGGCTGATCTGGCAAAACAACTTGGTTTCTCGTTGAAAGATCTCAAGAATATTGACAAGTTGACTGTCTTTATGCAAAAGGTATCTGATTTGCTTGAACTCAATGACAAGCAAAAGGACACTCTGCTAAAGTTGGCTACAGAAGTTACAAAGCAGATAAAACCTGAGTCAGAAGCCGTTACTGAAAATAGTAACATTCCGGCAAGTGAGGATATTAATCCGACAGAAAAAGTGTCTATTGATTTGTCAAAGTTAGCTTCAAGTGTTAAAGAGAAGCTGGACGCACTTATCGAAAACGGACAGAATAATCCAGGGTTGATTAGCGACCAAGTTGCCAAGATAATAGCTGCAATGAAAGGACAATCGCAGTCAGAGGTAAAAGTTATTTCTCAAAGCTTGGCTGCAGATGATGTAGAGACAGTAGCTATTGATGGTGACAATAAAAATGTTGATGCTAAGAAAATAGATACTGAAACTAAAACAAGAGATGTGTCTCATGAGGATAACGCCGAAAGTGCTGAATCATCAAAACCACAGTTTCCATTGCAGGGACAGAATACTTCAAATCAAACAGCGACGCCAGATGAGCAGAACTTGACTCAGAATTTTCAGGCATTTGGAGATGTTAAGTCAGTTCTAAATAACAACCAGATAGCTACTGAAAAATCCGCCTTTTCAATACGACAGCCTATCAGAACCTCAGACGTTGTAAATCAGGTTATGGAACAGGCTAAAGTGATTCTGGGACAGGATAAATCAGAAATGGTCATTCAGCTCAAGCCGGACCATTTAGGAAAGCTTGAACTAAAGGTTGTTACTGAGCAAGGTATAGTGGCTGCAAAATTTATAGCTGAAAGTCAGCAAGTAAAAGAAATTATTGAAACAAACATGCAGTTGCTAAAGGATTCACTTCAAAAGCAGGGCATAGCAGTCGACGGTGTGAGTGTTCAAGTTGGACAGGACAACAGAAGTGATAACCGTAATCAGAGTTTGTCTCAAGGCAGAAATAACAGTTCAGGAAACGGAACTAAACATGCAGAAGGTATTACAGTATCAACTGTAAACGGATCAAGCCTTTTGGAGAATCTTCCAGAAAGGTTGGCACAGTATACAGATGATCTAAATACCATCAACCTTACTGCATAGAAAGGTGATACGATTATGGCTCAAACAAGCGGAATAAATGGCGCACCTACAATAGACCAGATAATTGAAAGTACCAAGAGTAAGCAGGATGCAGCTGCAAGAAAAACCGGCGGTGAGCTTGGAAAAAATGATTTTCTTAATCTTTTGGTAACGCAGTTAAGATATCAGGATCCATTGAAGCCTGTAGATGACAAAGAGTTTATCGCTCAAATGGCTCAGTTCAGCTCTCTGGAACAAATGCAGAACATGAACGGTTCAATGACGAAATCTCAGGCATTTACCCTGATAGGGAAAGTCATTACAGCCACAACAACAGATGATAAAACGCTAGAAGTAAATTCTGTGCAAGGAACAGTTACAAGCGTTAAAATGAAGGATGGAAAAACCTTTGTTGTGGTTAATAACAAGGATATTGATGTAGACAGTATTACACAGGTTGATGATGCACTTTACAATTCTTATGGAAACCTGGCTGACTATTCAAATCTGTTAGGTTATAAGGTGAAAGGTGCTGTATACGATTCATCCAACGGCAACGTTATTTATCTCTCAGGAAATGTAAAACAGATTCAGAGAGGTGCCAACGAGGATTATGCAGTAATGGACGGTGTAGACGTTGAAATTGCCGAAGTAACAGGCTCGACTGCTGTAGACCCGAATTATCTCAAGGATTATCTTGAACAAAAGGTAAACGGAACAACCGAAGCCGATAGGCAGGTTAAGATAACCATAAAGGATAGTACCACAGGAGCAAAGGTACCTGTTACAGCAACACTTAAGAGCTACAGTATAGATAAAAACACAGGTAAGGTAACCGCAGTTCTTGATAACATGTACATATCGGTATACAGTGTATCAAACATACAAAAGCCGTAGGCAGACACATTGAGAGTTGCTAAGTGAGAGAAGGTGAGTTATGGTAATCAATAATAATTATTCAAACCGGATAATTAAGCCGCCATTAACAACCGGGAAGGTTCAAACAGGGAATCCCCGAAATGTCAACACTAATTCTGCAGGAGTTAACTTCGAAAATTTTCTTCAGCAGGCAATTGACAAGGGTTCCGGAGTTAAATTTTCGAAACATGCTGAAATGAGAATGCAAGCAAGAAATATTGATCTTACCCAAACTCAAAAAGATAAGATCAGTAATGCAGTTTCAAAAGCTCAGCAAAAAGGAATTAAGGACTCGCTGGTAATACTTGATGACATGGCATTTGTTGTTAATGTAAACAGTAAAACGGTTGTAACGGCAGTGAACAATAATGAATTAAAAGAAAACGTATTTACAAATATTGATGGTGCAATTTTTGCATAGAAAAGTAAAACTCGGCTGGACCCTAACGGGAGGCTGAAAGAATGTTCCCGAACGACGGACGGAACAATAAGATAACCTTAAAAGAGGGGGTCAAAAAATTATGATGAGATCTATGTTTTCTGGTGTATCAGGATTAAAGGCACACCAGGCAAAAATGGACGTTATAGGTAATAACGTTGCAAATGTAAACACATTAGGTTTTAAAGCAGGAAGAGTAACCTTCCAGGAAATATTCAACCAGACTTTGAGAGGTGCCGGAGCACCTGATGCTGCCACTGCTAGAGGAGGAACAAATCCTATGCAGATTGGTTTGGGTATTGCGGTTGGTTCAATCGACAATCAAATGACAGGTGGAAGTCCGCAAAGAACAGATAACCCTACTGATTTGTCTATTCAAGGAGACGGCTTCTTTATAGTGAAGGGCTCCACTGCAGATACTTTCAAATTTACCAGGGCAGGAAACTTTGGTCTGGACAAGTTGGGAAATCTGGTATCCGGCGACGGTATGAACGTATATGGTTGGACTAAATATGAGCCGCAAGATGATGGTTCGGTTAAATTTGATACTGAAGCTGCAATAACTCCTATTAATCTTTATTCCGATGCATCCAACGGTAACAAGAAGATTATAGCGGCGAAAGCTACTGATTATGCAGAGTTCTCCGGAAATCTCAATTCAGCTCAGAAAGTAGCAGCAACACCACCAGCTTCAGATGAACAGTTTATTATGCCATATACAATTTATGATTCTTTAGGAAATGCACATGAAATGTCGTTGACCTTTACAAAAGCAGCTCCTGTCGCAGCAACTCCTCCGGCGACCACTCCGACAACAACATGGACCTATACGCTGGCTGCTAAACCAGGAGATGGAACAGTCCCTGGTACAACTACAGGTACACTGAAATTCGATGGAGAAGGTAAGCTGACTACCGATACTGTCACCAGTGTCAAAGTAACAATGACACCAACAGGCGGTGCAGCTCAGTTTGATGTTACCCTTGATTTCAAAAAGTTAACCCAGTATGCGGCAGACAGCTCCGTAAAACCATCCAATGTTAACGGATATACAACAGGAAACCTTGTTACTTTCAATATTGGTTCAGACGGTATGCTGACAGGTGTTTACAGCAACGGTCAGCAGCAACCTCTGGGACTTATAGCACTGGCGGGCTTTGATAATCCTGCCGGCTTGCAAAAGGTTGGAGGAAACCTGTTTATACCAACAACCAACTCTGGTGACTTTAATAAAGGTGTACCGGCAGGTTCACAGGGTGTAGGTACATTGAGTCCGGGTACTCTAGAAATGTCCAATGTAGACCTTTCAAGAGAGTTTACGGATATGATTGTTACACAGAGAGGTTTTCAGGCAAACAGTAGAATTATAACAACATCAGATGAAATGCTACAGGAGCTTGTAAACCTCAAGAGGTAATTATTAGTTAATAATAACTACTATAGACTAAGGCTTAAAGCCTAGTCTATAGTAGTAAAATATCGATTTAGGTCCTGTTTTGTAATTTTGTTGAGATTTATCTATTGTGTTTTTGGAGTAAAAATATTATGATAAGATTAACTAGGTTAAACAAGACGTCGTTTGTCTTGAACAGTGATTTAATAGAGTATTTTGAGAGTACACCAGATACAGTTGTAACACTTAACAACGGTAAAAAACATGTAGTTTGTGAGAGCGTTGATGAAGTTATTGAAAAAGTAATGCAATTCAGAGCTGGTATTTTAAAGTACGCTAATGAGAATTAATTTTGAAATTCTAGATAATGAGATAAACCTTAATAAATAATGTGTTGACATTTTATATGCTAATGTAGTTAATTGCTGGATACATAAGCTTGAAGGGGGAAATAGATTTGGAGGGAAAAAGCAGCTATTTTATTTTATTGGTGATTGTAGCTTTTTTATCGATTACACTTGCTTTCCTTGCAATAGGGTTCTTCGTTTTTGGAAATCACGACTCCGGGTCAGAGCAGGAAGTAGTTGTTGTAACAGATAAGGTACCGTCCGATAGTGATCTTGCAATGAAAACAATTTTTGAGAACAGGAACTTTAACCTTAAAAAGACAGACAACAAACAAATAGCGGTTATATCGGTCAGCACAAGTATGAAGTATTATAAGACCGTTGATGACATGAGCGAAGAGGAAGTAGCCAAGAAGATTGATTTTTATTCAAAAGAAATTAATCAGGCTATAGGAACTTATTTTCAAGGGCTAACCCTTGATGATGTAAGTCAATTGGATGCAAAGAAAAAAGCTTCAGAATATCTCACTAAAGAGATAAATGACATATTGACCAAGAATGAAAAAAAGACAAGTCCTCTTGTTTATAACTTAATATTTGACTACTGGTTATATCAATAGGGGGGTGAGCTCATGGGTGACATACTGTCCCAAAATGAGATTGATGAGCTGCTAAAGGCGTTAACAACTGGAGATATAGATGTCCAGCAGATTCAGTCAACTAAAACTGAAAAGAAAGTTAAAGTTCATGACTTTAAAAAACCACCTAAGTTTGCAAATGATCATAAGAGAACATTGCAATTTATCAATGAAAACTATGCACGACTTGTTCAGTCGTTTTTATCAGGATATTTAAGATCATTGGTACAGGTAGATGTTTTATCGGTGGATGCGCTGCAGTATAGTGAATTCAGCAACTCCTTGGCAAACCCAATAATTCTTGGAATAGTTGATTTTACGCCATTAAACGGTTCTGTTATATTTGAAATGGATCCGAGTATTGCATATGCCTTGATTGACAGAATCCTCGGAGGTAGAGGGGCATCAATGGAACGTGTGCGGTCATTTACTGAAATAGAGTTGGCTATTATCGAGAGAATTATTATACAGATACTCAATTTAATGAGAGAGCCTTGGGAAAGTATAATTGCCATAAAACCAAGACTAGAAAAAATTGAGACAAACGCACAGTTTGCACAGATAATTCATCCCAATGAAATGGTTGCATTAATTACCTTGAATGTCGTAGTCGGAGAAGTAAAGGGAATGATTAACATATGTATTCCACATATGACAGTTGAGCCCATAATGCCTAAGCTTAGTACAAAACTTTGGTTTACCAATGTTGAAAATGAGAAGGTTGAACACAATAAATCCGATATTGAGTTCAAGATTGAACATACATATGTTCCTGTAAGAGCAGTATTAGGAAGAACGTCAATTAGCATAAGCGAATTTCTTGATTTGCAGAGCGGAGATGTATTACCTCTTGATACAAATGTTAACGGGGATCTTGAAATATTGGTAGGCGATCTGCCGAAGTTTACCGCTAAACCAGGTGTTAAAAAGAATAAAGTGGCAGTAAAAATTACTGAAGTACTTAGAAGGGAGGAAGATTAGATGGGAGATATGCTGACACAAGCAGAAATAGATGCACTATTGAATGGTACTTCCTCTTCAGAAGAACCAGACGATGTAACAGGCAGCAATGACACCGTTGAGACATTAACATCGCAGGAAATCGATGCACTGGGCGAAATTGGTAATATAAGCATGGGTACTTCTGCAACTACTCTATTTACTTTATTATCCCAAAAGGTTACAATAACTACTCCTAGTGTAACACTTTCTACGTGGGAAGAATTGTCAAAGAATTATTCTTCTCAGTATGTTGCAGTAAAAGTGGAATACACAGACGGGTTGATCGGCTCTAACCTTTTAATCTTAAAGCAGGATGATGTTAAAATCATTACTGACTTAATGATGGGGGGAGAAGGAGTTAAAATAGAGGGCGATCTGACCGATCTCCATTTAAGCGCAATCAGTGAAGCCATGAATCAAATGATCGGGTCCTCAGCTACATCAATGTCTTCGATGTTTAGTAAGAGGATTGATATATCTCCACCAAAAGCTTATATTATAAGTTTTGGTAGCAGTGACCCTTATGGTGAATTTAGACCTGATGAGCAACTGGTTAAAATAGCATTTAAGATGATTGTAGGAAACTTAATTGATAGTGAGATAATGCAGTTGCTTCCAATTAAGTTTGCTAAGGAACTTGTATCATCTTTATTAAATTCAACAGAAGTTAAGCAGGAGCAAGTTAAAGTTGAACCACCACAAGCTCCCGTTTCACCACAACCGGTTCCTTCATTCAGTAGTCAAAATTCATACATCGAGCCACCTGTACAGCCGGTTATGCAGCCGCAAATGTCGCAGCCGATGATGCAACAGTCTATGCCAAACTTTGGTTTTGACGGAGGTTATCAGGAGACTCAAAGACCAAGGAGTCCTGTTAACATTCAGCCTGCGCAATTTCAGGCTTTTGATGATGGGCTTTCAGCAACAGAGAAAAAGAACATAAGCCTTATTATGGACTTACCTCTGCAGGTAACAGTTGAACTGGGAAGAACTCAAAAGTTAATAAAGGATATACTTGAGTTTGGATCGGGTTCGGTAATTGAGCTTGATAAATTGGCAGGTGAACCGGTGGATATATTAGTCAACGGAAAAGCTATTGCCAAGGGAGAAGTTGTTGTTATTGATGAAAGCTTTGGTGTAAGGATTACAGATATAATTCATCCATCAAAACGATTATAGTTATAAAATCAACAAATTGTTAAGGAGAGATAAGCTATGGGGAAGAGTATTTTAATTGTTGACGATGCAGCATTTATGAGGATGATGATTAAAGATATTTTATCAAAAAACGGTTATGAAATAGCTGCTGATGTTGACAATGGGTTAAAGGCAATTGAAAAATATAAGGAACTTACTCCTGACCTAGTAATAATGGATATCACTATGCCTGAAATGGATGGTGTAACAGCGGTTAGAGAGATTAAGAAAATACATAGTGATGCTAAAATCATCATGTGCTCAGCTATGGGACAGCAGGCTATGGTAATTGAGTCAATTCAAGCAGGTGCAAGGGATTTTATAGTAAAGCCATTCCAAGCAGATCGTGTTGTTGAAGCAGTAAAGAAAGTTATTGGCTAATAAAAAACAGGCTTTAAATTGTGATATCCTGCTGAGTGCTGAGAAAGCTGTATGTTAAGGAATTTGTTTCTATTGCCATACAACTTTTACTGATAACAGCAGGATATTTTGTAACTGAACGGGTTAGCTGGCTTGAAAGCATGTAAATCTTTTTTACAAAAATCGCAGAGGGGCTTAATGAATTATGGGGGAGATATTTACTGTTATACTGGCTTTTATAGTAGTTATGGTTCTATTGCTTCTTACTACAAGGTATCTGGCCTATAAGTCCAAGAAAATGCTTAAGGGAAATTACATGCAGATTATTGAGACGCTTAACCTTGGAACAAGTAACAGAATTCATCTTATTAAAGTAGATAAAGATTTTTATATTGTAGCGGCTACAAATAAAAATGTTGAATTCTTATCAAAAGTTATTATTAATGATTATCAAGAGCAAGAAATGAAAAATCCAATTTCAGAGGTTGTTGATTTCACATCAATATTGAAAAAGTATACTAACGGGTTATCTTTTGGTTCAAAAACTAAAGAAAAAGTTGTTCCTCAACCCTTACAAACTGAAAATGAGGGTGAGAATAATGTTGTTTTCAGGAGTAATTTAGAAAAACTAAAAAACCTGGCTAATAGTATGAATAATAATCGGAGCGAAAATGGATAAGAAGAGGAAAATTAAAAGGTTAATAGTATTTACGGGGATTCTGGTTGTTATTTTTTGCTTAATGGGCGGACAAGCTCTTGCTGAACCTACAGTTTCTGTTACTAAAGACGGCGTTAATATAGGGGCATCCAGTGACCCTAAAGAGGTTTCTTCAAGCATACAGCTTTTAATAACACTAACTGTTCTGGCAGTAGCACCATCAATATTGATTATGATGACAGGTTTTACCAGAATAATAATAATTTTGTCTTTTTTACGAAATGCTCTTGGAACACAGCAAATGCCTCCTAATCAGGTATTAATAGGTTTAGCCTTATTTATTACACTGTTTGTTATGAGTCCTGTATTGTCTGATATCAATGAAAATGCATTTCAGCCTTACACAAACGGGAAAATTACACAGCAACAGGCTATAGATAAAAGTTCTCAAAGCATTAAAACATGGATGGTTAAGCAGATATTCAGTAATAAAAGGGAAAAGGATTTGGAGTTATTTATGACTCTTGGAGGTCAGAAGGACCCTGTAAAGGTTCAGGATGCTTCTAAGCTGTCACTTACCATAGTTGCTCCGGCCTTTTTAATTAGTGAATTATCCGTAGCGTTTAAATTTGGATTTTTGATTTTCCTTCCATTTTTAATAATTGATATGGTGGTGTCAAGCGCTTTGATGTCAATGGGTATGATGATGCTTCCTCCAATAATGATTTCTCTGCCTTTTAAGATATTGCTTTTTGTACTGGTGGATGGATGGTCTATGCTTACTCAATCAATTATTACTAGTTTCGCCCGGTGACGAACCGGGAGAATATAGCTGATTTATATATGAAGCAATAGTTTTACGTCAGTGTATAGAGGAGTGGATTCTCAATGAACGAGAGCAGCATTATAAACATCGCACAAGAAGCTTTAAAAGTAATATTGTATGTATCCGCACCAATTCTGGTAATTAGTATGGTTGTCGGTTTGGTAATAAGTATTTTTCAGGCAACTACACAGATTCAGGAGCAGACTTTGACCTTTGTTCCGAAAATTTTATCGGTTGTGGCTGCTATAGCACTTTTCGGTTCATGGATGTTGAGAGTCTTGATAGAATACACACAGAATATATTTATAAACATTAATCAGTTTATAAAATAATTTGGGAGTTGAGGTCATTGCAGATACCTTTTGGTATGTTGCTTAACAATGTAGAACTATTTCTGCTTATATTTGTAAGAATGACAGGTTTGTTTGTAACAGCTCCCATTTTTGGAAGAAGGAACATACCTGTATACTTTAAAGTTGGGTTTGCTTTTATAACTGCTGTTTTAGCGTCTAGTGTCATAAGGGTGGATCATTTAATTAATACTGATAATTTTTTAATTTTTGCTTTATATATATTAAAAGAATTTTTAGTAGGTATAATAATAGGATTTGTAGCTTATGCAGTTTTTACATGTATATATCTGGCAGGACAGATTATTGACATGCAGATTGGGTTTGGAATGGTAAATGTTTTTGATCCAATGTCAAATATACAAATTCCTGTTACTGCAAATCTTTATTTTATATTGGCAATGATAATCTTTTTGGTGACTAATGGGCACCACATGCTTATTAAGGCATTATATGAAAGTTTTCAGATTATTCCATTAGGAAGCGGAGTAATTGGCCCCAAGCTTACAGACGATGTAATAGGACTTATATCTGGAGTATTCAGTATGGGTTTCAAAATCGCTGCTCCCGTAGTAGCCGCAATTTTTATTACTGATGTAGTTTTGGGAATTATATCAAAGACCATACCTCAAATGAATGTATTTATACTTGGTATGCCTTTGAAAATATTCTTAGGTATACTTATTGTTATGATAACAATACCTGCTTTTGTATATATAGTGACAGTTATTACAGATGATATGAATACACAAATATTCAAGTTCCTTAAGGATATGGGGAATTCCTTGAAAACATAAATATTTATTCGTTGCCAATTGGAGGGTGGAATGAGAAACCCCATAACAAACAATATATTTGAAGCAGATTGTAAGTTGGAATTAAATTATCAGCTTTTTGCATCCGGTGGTGCAGAGGATAAAACCGAGAAAGCAACTCCAAAGAAGAAAAGTGATGCAAGGAAAAAAGGCCAAGTATTTCAGAGCAGAGAGGTGTCAGCATCACTAATCCTTATTGTAACAGTTGTTGCGATGAGGATATTCGGAGGTACAATTTACTCACAGCTTTCACTGTATTTGAAAAAGACATTTGATGATTACCTTACAGTGAAGGATGCAATAGATTTTAACATACTTGCAAATATATTTATTGATATCTTAATAGTTCTGGCAAAAACGGTGCTTCCATTGCTTTTAGTGGCTTTTCTTACAGCCCTGATTGTTAATTATGCACAGGTCGGGATACTGTTCACATTGGAAACCTTGAAAATCAAGGGAGACAGAATAAATCCGTTAAGCGGCTTTAAAAGGATTTTTTCTTTAAGGTCAGTAGTAGAGCTGTTAAAGTCAATTATTAAGATAATAATTGTTGGTTGGGTAGCGTACTCATATCTCAAATCTAAAACCGAACAGGTTTTAACCCTGATTGATACTGATTTGATGAGTGTATTGATATTTATAGCTGATGCCGCATTCACCGTAGCTTTAAGAATATGTATGGCTATGATAATTCTGGGATTTGCCGATTATCTATATCAAAGATATGATTATGAAAAGAGCCTAAAAATGACTAAACAGGAAATTAAAGAAGAATATAAACAGATGGAGGGAAATCCTGAGATCAAGTCTAAAATCAAGCAGAAGCAACGTCAGATGTCGTTGAAAAGGATGATGCAGGATATTCCCAAGGCTGATGTAGTTATAACCAATCCTACACATTTTGCTGTAGCGATAAAGTATGATTCGGAAAAGGCGGCTGCACCATTTGTAATTGCAAAGGGTCAGGATTATATAGCACTTAGAATAAAACAAATAGCCGCTGATAACAAGGTACAGATAGTTGAAAACAAGCCATTGGCGAGAACATTGTACAGTACGGTAGACATCGGACAGGCTATACCGCCTGATCTATACCAAGCTGTTGCGGAAATACTTGCATTTGTTTACAACTTGAAAAATGGTGGTAAGGCAGGATAGCAGCAAAGTTTTTACTTATGAAAAGGGGGACAAAAAGTGGCAAAGCTTAACAATTTTTTTGTACCATTAATTGTTGTTCTTGCAATTCTAAATCTCATTTTGCCAATACCCACAGGTGTGTTGGACTTTTTGCTTGCAGTAAATATAATTCTGGCAGCTATAATTATGCTAAATACAATATATCTTAAAACAGCACTTGATCTTTCCGTGTTTCCAACGTTGATAGTTGTTACAACCATATTTCGTCTATCACTTAACGTAACGGCCACAAAGCTTATTCTGGCAAATGGTGAAGCAGGCCATGTTATTAGGGGCTTTGGTCAGTTTGTAGGAAGAAATAATCTTGTTGTTGGTTTTGTTATATTCTTTATAATTATGATTGTTAACTTCCTCGTAATTACAAAGGGTTCTGAAAGAGTTGCAGAAGTTGCAGCGAGATTTACATTGGATGCTATGCCCGGTAAACAGATGGCTATAGACGCCGATTTGAATACAGGTCTTATAAATGATGCAGAGGCAAAAGAACGTAGAAGAAAGATACAAAGAGAAGCAGACTTTTACGGTTCTATGGATGGTGCCAGTAAATTCGTAAAAAACGATGCCATTGCTGGTATTATTATTACGTTAATAAATATCACAGGCGGTATTATCATAGGGGTTGTTATGCTTGGTAAGGACATCGGTGAAGCCTTACAAATATACACAATACTGACTATAGGTGATGGCCTGGTAAGCCAGTTGCCAGCACTTATGCTGTCAACAGCGACAAGCTTTATTGTAACACGTGCAGGTGCAGATTCTGATCTTAACAAGGATGTAGTAAAGCAGTTATTCTATAATCCCAAAGTTCTTATTATAGCAGCCCTACTCAGTGTTGGTATGGCGCCATTTTTAACCCCCATACCATTTCTTATTCTTGCAGCAGTTCTACTTTTCGTAGCATATAAAATAAAACAACTTCAAGAAGAAGCTGATAAGGATGAAGAAGTACAGATTCAGGAAAGTGAAGTTGAGGAAATCAGAAAACCTGAGAATGTTGTCACCCTTCTTCAAGTTGACCCTATAGAACTTGAATTCGGTTACGGTATTATCCCTCTGGCGGATGTAAATCAGGGAGGAGATCTGCTTGATAGAGTTGTTTTAATTAGAAGACAACTGGCACTTGAACTTGGTATGATTGTACCTGTTATCAGATTAAGAGATAACATTCAGATAGGGCCAAATGAGTATATTATTAAAATAAAAGGTACTCAGGTAGCAAAAGGAGAATTATTGTTTGACTATTTCCTTGCAATGAATTCGGGGGATGTTGATGAAGAGCTTGAGGGCATAAAAACCATAGAGCCAGCATTTGGATTACCCGCAATATGGATTCAAGAAAACCAGAGAGACAAAGCTGAAATGCTTGGATATACTGTTGTTGATCCACCTTCAATTATAGCAACACATCTTACCGAGGTTATAAAGAAGCATTCATTTGAATTGCTTGGAAGACAGGAAGTTCAAGCTTTGGTGGACAACATTAAGCAATCTTATCCGGCTATTGTGGATGAACTCGTTCCTAAGATTATGAGCATAGGTGAAATACAAAAGGTTCTTGCAAACCTGTTAAAGGAAAATGTGACAATAAGGGATATGGTTACTATTATGGAAACCTTGGCTGATTATGCGCCTGCCACTCATGATGTTGATATGCTGACAGAATATGTGCGTCAGGCTTTGGGTAGATCCATTTCACAGAAATTCCTTAACGGAAATACAAATGTAATTACTCTGGACCCAAAGTTAGAGCAAATGATTTTAGATGCAATACAAAAAACGGAGTTTGGGTCATACCTTGCTCTTGATCCTGCTGTTTCAAATACAATAATAAACAGTGTTTCAAAAAACGTTCAACGATTGATACAGCTGGGAAGTCAACCTATTATACTGGCATCTCCAGTTGTAAGACTATATTTTAAACGCATGACAGAAAATGTAATTCCGGGTTTGGTAGTATTATCTTATAATGAAGTTGATTCTGGGGTAGAAATACAATCAGTAGGGACAGTCAGTGTTTAATGAAGATTAATAAGAGTAATCTATTGCAAACAAATGCGGAGGTTAACGTATGAAAATAAAGCGATATATGGGTAAAAATACACAGGAAGCATTGCTGAAAGTTAAAATGGATCTGGGAAATGATGCAATCATATTGAGTACAAAAAAAGTAAGGCAAAAGGGTTTTAAAAAGTACTTTTCCAGTCCTATGATGGAGGTAATGGCTGCAATAGACGATGATTCTGGGAAAACACAGAAAAAGGAGTTGGCAAGACAAGATAATACCTTGACAAGTGACTTAAATCCGAAAAATATGCTGTCACAAAAAGAGGAAAAAATAACGCAGTTAGAGAATAAAGTAACTAAAATAGAGACTTTATTGGATCGTATATTGGATATTATAAAACCTGAAAACAAAGACGTAGAAGTTTCTAAAGGCGATGAGACTGTACAATTGTCACAGGTTTTTCAATTATTATACAATAACCTGTTGAAGAATGAAGTAGATCAGGATATTGCCCAGAAGATCATAGAAAAAGTCGCTGAGAAGAGTGATGCACGAAATATTAATGATGCATCAGTCGTTATGCTATCTGTTATATCTTCAATATTGGGCAAAGCAGAGCCTATCAACTTCAGGCAGGACGGTAAGCCAACGGTAATACTTTTTGTGGGCCCTACCGGAGTAGGAAAAACAACTACACTTGCTAAACTTGCTGCTTCCTTTATGTTAACCAACAACAAAAACGTTGGTTTTATTACGGCTGATACTTATAGAATAGCTGCTGTAGACCAGTTGAAGACATACGCTGAAATACTTGGAATACCCATATCAATAGCTTATTCAGTAGAGGAAATCAGCAATCAGATAGAGAATTATAATGACAAAGACGTAATACTTATAGATACTGCAGGCTGCAGCTACAGGGACAAACAGAAATTTGAGGAATTACGAAAAATTATTGAAGTCTGCAATGCAGATGAAGTATTCCTTGTTTTGAGTGCAACAGTAAGCTCTAAAAACTGCAGAGACATAATAAAAAATTATGGATTTATACAAAATTATAGAATTATCTTTACAAAGCTTGATGAAACGCCTGTTTATGGTAGTATACTCAATACAAAATGCTATTCAGATAAACCTCTTGCGTATGTAACTAACGGACAAAACGTACCTGACGATATAGAAGTGGTTAACACAGATAAGATATCAAAAAATCTATTAGGGAGTATAACATAATATGATAGATCAAGCTGATAAGTTAAGGCAGATAGTTAATAATCTTAATAAAACAGAAAAACCTCAGCAGCCTCAAAACTTAGCAGAACAAAAGCGTGCAAAGGTTATTACGGTTACCAGCGGAAAAGGCGGAGTAGGTAAAACAAATGTTACCGTTAATCTTGCCATTGCTCTCAGTCAAAGAGGCTACAGAGTTGTAATAATTGACGCTGACTTGGGTTTATCAAATATAGATGTGTTATTTGGAATAGTACCTAAATATACAATGCTGGATTGTATTAAAAATGACAAGGGGTTATTGGATATACTGTGTGACGGGCCTGGAAATATAAAATTTATTTCCGGAGGCTCAGGGGTACAGGAACTGATTAATCTTGACAAAAGTTCCTTGGAACTTTTTATGGCAAATATGTCATTATTAGATCATATTGCTGATTATATTTTAATAGATACAGGTGCCGGTTTATCTGATACAGTTATGAATTTTGTTATGTCCGCTGATGAAGTTGTTCTTGTTGTGACACCCGAACCTACTTCCATTACGGATGCATATGCATTGGTAAAGACTGTGTCAAATATAGAAAAGGATTGTACAATCAATGTTCTTATAAACAGGGCTGAAAGTGAGCAAGAAGCTAAAAACGTATACAATAACTTTGCAAATGTTTCTGAAAAGTTTTTAGGTATGAAGCTTAAATCGCTGGGTTATCTGCCCTTCGACCAGATGTTGATAAAATCAGTAAAGCTTCAGAGGCCGTACTTGTTAAGCTATCCTAAAAATTATACCAGCAGGTTGTTTTTTGAAGTTGCAGATACACTTATAAAAAACGACATAAATCAGCAAAAAAAGACACAATCTGGCATTAAAGGTTTTCTGAACCGTTTTGTTGGGTTGTTTACTAACTGATAAGAGAGTATACTATAATTAGATAGGTTTATTTTGGTAAGTTTTATAATTTTGACGGGGAAAAAATAAAAATTTATATTTATAGTATATAAAATTGGCTACAAAGACAGGAAGAAGATAATAGGATAATAGTAGATCAGCAATGAAACTTCTAATAAAGGGTTGAGGTAACCAATGAGTTTAAATTTAAAAAAGAACAATCCCATAAAGGTATTGATTGTAGATGACTCTGCATTTATGAGAAAAGTGCTGTCAGACATGCTGAACTCAGATCACTCTATCTCTGTGGTTGGTACTGCTGTTGATGGTAAGGATGCACTGGAGAAAATACATCATTTGCATCCGGACGTTGTAACCTTGGATGTTGACATGCCTGTAATGGACGGGATTAACTGTCTAAGACAAATTATGCAGAGGATTCCAAAACCCGTAATAATGTTTGGAAGTGAAACAGAGTATGGAACTGAAATGACCATAAGAGCACTGGATGAAGGTGCTGTTGA
The DNA here is from genome assembly GCA_023390335.1 of Bacillota bacterium. Taxonomy (GTDB): domain Bacteria; phylum Bacillota; class Clostridia; order Acetivibrionales; family DSM-1351; genus Ruminiclostridium. Next base: position 817,346 of record JAEWCZ010000066.1, read on the forward strand.
TTTTGTTGTAAAGCCCAAAAATATTTTTGAGATAAAAAATGATGCTAAGCGAAATGAAATAATAGAAAAAATTATTATAGCTAAAAATATTAAACTAAAATCTATTCAGAAAAAGTCGGTGGATAACGATAGAAGAGTGGCCGCCAAAAGCACAAAGCCTGTAAAAAATATTATAGCAATCGGAAGTTCCACAGGAGGTCCAAAGGCACTGCAAACTGTCATACCTTATTTGCCAAGAGATATGTCAATAGCGGTTCTGGTTGTTCAGCATATGCCTCCCGGGTTTACGAAATCCCTAGCTGAAAGACTGGATAGTAAGAGCGACCTGATAGTCAAAGAAGCAACCCATAGAGAAAAAGTGCTTGAGGGGTATGCGTATATAGCGCCGGGGGATTCACACATGAAGGTTCAAACATCTGCAAATGGTGATATAATAATTAATTTGGACAAATCTCCTCCTGTCGGAGGACATAGACCGTCAGTAGATGTTATGATGACTTCATTGTCAGAAACAGGGTTACAAAATATAGTCGGTGTTATTTTGACTGGCATGGGTGCTGACGGGAGTGTAGGAATTAAAAAATTAAAGGAAGTAAATAAAAGTTTTATAATAGCCCAAGATGAAGAAACAAGCGTTGTTTATGGAATGCCAAAAATGGCAGTTCAAACCGGAGCAGTAGACAAAATAGTATCACTTGATAAAATTCCGAGTGAAATAATCCAATATTTGGGGGTGCGTTAAAATGGATATGAGTCAGTATTTACAAATATTCATAGAAGAAGCAAAGGAACACGTTCAGAGTTTGAATGAATGTCTTTTGCAGATAGAAAAGGATCCTGAAGATAAAGATGTATTGAACGAAATCTTCAGGGTAGCACATACACTTAAAGGAATGGCAGGAACCATGGGTTATACAAAAATGACTAAGTTAACCCATGATATGGAAAATGTTCTTCATGCTATTAGAAACGATGAAATAAAGGTTTCTTCAGATCTTGTTGATGTATTGTTCAAGTGTCTTGATGCACTTGAAAATTACGTAAACAGCGTAGTTAATACTGGAGGAGAGGGCGATAAGGAGTACAAAAATGTAATAGATGCTCTCAATGAGATACTTGCAAACAAGGGCAAGGTTAAAGCTCCAGAGAAGGCAAGAACAGTGGACAAGACAGAACAGCATGTTAATGAGGGTAAGTATTTAACTGCACAGATGCAGCTTGATGAGTTTGAGAAAAACGCAGTCAATAAAGCAATTGATATGGGTATTCATGCATTAAAGATTACTCTGGTGCTTAACAGTGGTTGCCTGTTAAAATCAGCAAGGGCATTTATATTATTTCAAACTTTGGAGAGATATGGTGAGATAATAAAGTCACAGCCTTCGGTACAGGATATTGAAGATGAAAAATTTGAGAATGAATTCACAGTAATAGTAGTTTCAAAAGAAAATGAACAGCTCTTTGCAAAAGAATTGAATTCTATAGCAGAAGTTGATGAAGTAATTATATCCACCCTTGAAAAGTTTGATGCTGACAGTTCGTCTTCGGCTTCAGATGCAAATAAACCTGTTTCGGAGACAAAAGCCAATGAAACTGCGCAGGAGGCTCCAAAGCATGCGGTGGAGAGCCAAGAAGCTGCAAAACCTAGCGCGAATAATGCTGCAAGAAAAACACAGAGAACAGTAAGAGTAGATATAGACAGACTTGATGTTTTAATGAATCTGGTTGGAGAACTTATAATTACAAAGACCAGACTTGAGGGAACTGATATAACTGAAAAGCCTCAAGAATACCATGAAACTCTTGAATACCTTGAAAGAATAACAACTAATCTGAATGATGCTGTCATGAAGGTAAGAATGGTTCCAGTGGAGACTGTATTCAATCGTTTCCCGAGAATGATAAGAGATATTGCTAAAGACCTTGGTAAAGAAATCGAATTGAAAATGTCGGGTGAAGAAACAGAGCTTGACAGAACCGTTATTGATGAAATCGGCGATCCGCTTATTCATTTGCTAAGAAACTCTTGCGACCATGGTCTGGAATCTACCGAAAAGAGAAAAGAACTTGGTAAATCAGAAGTAGGAAGAATCAATCTTACAGCATATCAATCAGGAAATAATGTATTAATTGAGGTTGAAGATGATGGTGCAGGCATAAACATAGATAAAATAAAAAACAAAGCTATTGAAAACGGTATAATAACAAGGGAAGCTGCCAATTCCATGACTCAACAGGATGCAATTGAGCTGCTTTTCAGACCAAGCTTCAGCACAGCTGACAAGATTACAGGATTGTCAGGCAGAGGAGTGGGCCTTGATGTGGTTAAAACAAAGATTGAACAGCTTGGAGGTACGGTTGAAGTTGAGACACAAAGCGGTAAGGGGAGTAAATTTATTATAAAATTGCCGCTGACTCTAGCAATATACCAGGCATTATTGGTAAATGTAGGTGGAGAAAAATACGCTATACCATTAGGTGCAATATACCAGATATACAACTGGTCCGCTGAAGAGGTAAAAACAGTTCAGGGACAGGAAGTTATATTGCTTCGCAACATGGTTGTTCCTATAACAAGGCTGGCTGATTCCCTTGAGGTTCCGAATCGCACTGAGCGTGGTAATCAGAAGCAATTAAAGATAGTAATTGTTAGAAAAGGTGAAAAGCTAACAGGACTTGTTGTAGACAGTGTTATAGGACAGCAGGAAATAGTAATTAAATCCTTGGGCAAACTCCTGACTGGAATCAAGTATTTGGCAGGGGCTACAATACTTGGAGACGGAAACGTTGCATTAATAGTTGATGTAAATTCCATTACTTAATAGTTACTATTTTGAAGTTTGCATATGCAGATTTAGGACAGGGTTAATTAATAAAAATAAAAGGGCATAAACAGGCAAGATGTAGTTATATTATACAAATACATTTAGCCTGTGCCGGAAATGGAGATAAATATGGCTGATTTACAACTTCAAGAATTTGAAACAAAACAGTTTATTGTATTTAGTCTCGGCGAAGAGCGTTTTGGTATTGACTCACTAAAAATTACCACTATTGACAGGATGAAAACAATAACAAGGGTACCTAAGACACCTTCATATATTAAGGGAGTTATAAATCTAAGAGGAGATATAATCCCTGTTATGGATTTAAGATTAAAGTTTAATCTTCCTGTAGCAGAAGAGACGGAAGAAACCCGCATAATAATTTTAAAGCTTGAAGAAGTTTCAATAGGAGTTATAGTCGATCAGGTACTTCAAACAATTCAGCTAGGTGGCGAGGCTATAGAGAGTGCTGCAAGTTTGATGAACAGTACTATAGCCGACTATATATTCGGAATTGGCAAGGTTGATGGAGAAATTGTAACACTTTTGAATTTCGATAAGCTAGTTAAAATTTAAATTGTTTAAATATAAAAATAGGGGTATGAGTGATGTCGATTAGTTTTGATGAATTAAACAATATTCAGATGGATGTGCTTAGAGAGATTGGAAATATAGGTGCAGGGAATGCAGTAACTTCTTTGGCCAAAATGATAGACAAAAAAGTAGATATGGCTGTACCCGAGGTTAAAATATTGGGATTTGACAGAGTAAGTCAAATCCTTGGCGGTGAAGAAATACTTGTTGTTGGAATCTTGCTTAATGTAACCGGAGATATAACCGGTAATATGATGTTTATTTTGGATATCAATGCAGCAAGAAAGCTGATAAATATATTACTGGGTTCCAACGATGAAACTAATTTGAATTTTAACGAACTGGAGTTATCTGCACTAAAGGAAATCGGAAACATACTAACGGCATCATATCTTTCAGCATTGGCAGGCTTGACAAACTTAAAAATATTGCCTTCAGTACCTGAGCTTGCAATTGATATGGCAGGTGCAATTCTGAGCGTACCGGCAATTGAGTTTGGAAAGGTCGGCGATTCGGTATTGTATATTGAGACTGAGTTTAGTGAAGGTATTACTAGGGTTTTTGGAGACTTTCTGCTGATACCTGATGTTGAATCATACGAGATACTATTAAGAGCATTGGGAGTTATAGAATAATGGATATTGAAATTATAAAGGTCGGTATGGCTGACCTTAATTCATCACGTCATCCTTGTATGATAACTACACTAGGTCTTGGTTCATGTGTTGGGGTTGCCCTGTATGATTTTACATCAAAAATAGCGGGCTTGGCACACGTTATGTTGCCAAGCAGCGAGCAGGCAAAAAATAACAGTAATATCGCAAAGTTTGCCGATACGGCTATAGTAAAATTAGTAGATGACATGATAAAACTTGGTGCAAGGAAAGACAAAATAGTAGCAAAACTTGCTGGTGGGGCCCAAATGTTCGTATTCAATCAAAGTTCAGATTTAATGAGGATAGGATACAGAAACGTGGTTGCATCAAAGGAAAAACTTAAATTGTTAAACATCCCCATAATATCGGAGGATACGGGAGGAAATTACGGACGTACCATAGAACTGTATTCTGATGACGGGAGACTAATGATAAAAACAATCGGGTTTGGTATAAAACAAATATAGTCGGATTGAAACTAAAGAGAAGATATATGTTCTTACTTTTTGTTTTACAACTGAGGTGTAAGAATGGAGACAATTATGAAAATACCGTTTCTATTTGCATTATTTGCAGCAATTATAACGGGATTAATCGGTATTAACAATGGTAAAAGCTTAAATCAAACTTGTATATATATGATAATTGCAATGGTAATCTTTTATATTATTGGTACTCTTTTGAAAGCCACTATTAGCGGCATTATAGAAGAACAGAACAAGCTGAAGGAGCAAGTAGAAAGAGAAAAGAAGGAAAAGGAAAAGCAGGAGAGACTAGCAATAGAAAAAGAAAAGGCCGAAAAATTGGGCAAAGAGCAACATTTAGGTAATAACCTGGATTTAGTCGCAGATAGCAATCTAGACGATGGCTTTACTCCACTAGATTTATCACAGGCAGTGAGGACTAGAATGAAAGAATAACTTTAGTGATATTTATAGTAAGATACTAATTGGAGGACTAACATGTTTAGCGAAAATATTAATCATCTGTGGAAACAGTATATTGAAACTAAAGATGCTGCTGCAAAAGAAAAGTTAATAATTCAATATGCTTACCTTATAAAATATGTGGCAGGAAGATTAAGTATCTACTTCGGTTCGAATGTGGAATTTGATGATTTAGTTGGATATGGTGCATTTGGGCTTATAGATGCAATTGAAAAATATGATCTCGCTAAGGGTGTTAAATTTGAAACATATGCCTCTTTAAGAATAAGAGGTTCAATTATAGATAGTATACGTGATATGGATTGGGTTCCTAGATCATTAAGGCAAAAAAACAAGGAACTGGAGAAAGTATACGCTGAGATAGAAAACGAAATAGGCCATACTGCAACCGATAAGGAAGTTGCTGAAAAAATGGGATTGAGTATGGACGATTTTTATAAATTGTTAAATGACGTAAATGTATCATCTATGATGTCACTGGATGAGTTCATGGAACAAAATTACGAGAGAGGACTTGAGATATTCAGTGATAGTACTGAGGACAAACCGGAGGCTTCTCTGGAATTTAATGAAATGAAACAACTTCTTGCGGATTCTATAGACAAGTTACCTGAGAAAGAAAAAGCAGTAATTACATTCTATTATTTTGAGGAACTGACTTTAAAGGAAATAAGTGCTATAATGAATGTAACCGAATCAAGAATTTCTCAGTTGCATACGAAAGCACTACTTAGAATGAAGGGAAAGCTGTTTAGGCATAGGATAATTCTTGAATCGTAAAGGAGAAAATATGGCAGAACAAAAAGATTTAAAAGTTTTGGTAACCGTTTCACCGGATGAACTTAAAGCATTTATAACACTTTATAACACGGGAGATAATCTAGCAATTACAAAAGAACATATTATTGGGGCCCTTGAAAGTCAGAGAGTAGTTTTTGGAATTAAAGAAGATATAATAAATTATCTTGCTGAGAGTCCTATGTACAACGAAGCATTTTGTGTAGCGGAAGGCATTCCACCAACAAACGGTAAAAATGGAATGGTTACATATCATTTTAACACTGATGTTAATAAAACTCCAACTTTAATGGAGGATGGTAGAATAAATTACAGGGAACTAAACCTGATTCAGTCGGTTCAAGAGGGGCAGGTACTTTGCTCATTGGTTCCGCCTGTAAAAGGAGTGGAAGGAAAAACCGTTAAAGGGAGAGTTATTAACGCTGTAAACGGAAAACCTGCGGTGCTCCCAAGGGGTAAGAATGTTGCAATATCTGCAGATGGACAAACCCTGATTGCAACAACGGCGGGAGAAGTTGAATATCTGGATGCTACAAAAGTAAGCGTATATACAAACCATGAAGTTCCTGCTGATGTAGATAATTCAACGGGAAATGTAAGTTTCGTAGGGAGCGTTATTATAAAGGGTAATGTTTTGTCTGGTTTCTCAGTAGAAGCTGGTGGAAATGTTGAAGTTTTTGGTGTTGTTGAAGGTGCAACAATTAAAGCTGGCGGGAATATTATATTACGTCGGGGAATGCAGGGGATGGGTAAAGGTACACTCATTGCCGGCGGTGATATAGTAGCGAGATACATAGAATACAGTAGCATAGAAGCAAGTAATAATATACAGGCTGAAGCCATAATGCACAGTAACGTGAAATGTGGGAATAAGCTGGAGCTAACAGGTAACAAAGGACTCTTGGTCGGAGGTACGTGTAAGGTTGGCAACATTGTTGTTGCTAAGGTTATCGGATCACATATGGCTACAATTACAGACGTGGAAGTCGGTGCAGATCCTTCTATAAGAGAAAGATATAAAAATGCAAGAGAAGAAATGATTTCAATGGAAAGTGATATAAAAAAGGCAGATCAGGCAATTACAATATTACGTAAGATGGAAAGTGCGGGTGCATTGACTCCGGATAAGCAGGAGATTTTAACAAAGAGTGTCCGGACAAAAGTGTATTTATCATCAAAGATTGAAGAAGTAAAACATGAGGTAGCAATTCTGGATGAAAAGCTGCAACAAGAAGGCAATGGCAAGATACGTGCATTAAGTTATATTTATCCCGGTGTAAAGGTTGCAATCGGAACATGTATGATGTATGTAAAGGAACCTCTTCAATACTGTACTTTGTACAGAGACGGTGCAGATGTCCGTGTTGGACCCATTGACAAGTAATCAGAGATCGGCCAATGCTCTTTCCATATGCTTATTAAAAGTAATTCTAAGGATTGTTTAGTTAAGTAAATCCGGCATGGGGGGCGGTTTTTTGTCAATAAAACCTATAGATTTTCAGATGGTAATTCCAAAGACATCTGAAGTATCAAAAATGTATAACGACGACGTTAATAAAAATCAGGCAATTCATCAGCAGCAGCAAACAGCAAATCAGACGAACATAGATAATAGACTAAAACAGGTTGTAAATAGAGAAAATGTACAAAACGGTCGTGTTAAAGAAAAGCAAGAAAAAGATAATTCAAGGCAGAATGAAAAGAAAAAGAAACGGCAGAATAAGGATGATGACAGACCCACGATAGACATTCGGGTCTGATAAAAACAAAGGATAAGTTTTAGAGGTGGATATGGGAGCATTTTACGTTACTATAATATTCTTGGGAGTTATTTTGGTAGCAGTATCCCTTTTTCTGATTATAATGGATAGGGCTAACGGTAAAGACTTTTTTAAAGAATTTGACCGCAAAAAAGATGAGATGTTTGGTTTAATTCAGGATTCCGAAGAAATGATACACGAACTTAACAGAATGTCTGATTACGTAGTAACAGTAATCTCTGAAAAAAATCAGGAATTCTTTAAAAAAGTAAAAGATATGGATAATCAAGACAAAGTTGAAGAAAAGCCTGTAAACAAAATTCAACATCAGACGCAAATAGAGGAGCCGGTTATTTCAACCCCGGAGCTTTCAACTGAAGTCGATAAAATTAATCAGCAAATCAATCAGGATATTCAAAAGCTTACAAATATCCAGAGTTACAAGAATGCGCAAAACGGTAAAAAGCCGCAAAGTGATACTACCAATGAAACAGTTGATGCTAAGGAAGATGATGAAAAGCCTTCAAAATTAGTACTCAATAGCAGAAGAAAGCAAGTACTGCAATTAATTGAACAGGGTTTGAGTAATGACGAAATCGCAGAGAAAATGAAGATGGGAAAAGGTGAAATCGGACTTATACGTGGATTAAGCAGTAGTAAATAGTGCAATTTACAATATACAAGTGACATTCACATAGGAGTATACAGATGAGAAAAGTGCACGAGAAAAGTATTTTGTTGGGGATCGGTATCGGAATGATTATAACTGCAATAGCGGGGATGATTTATTCCGGAGGTACGCATAAAGAACTAACCAAGGACGAGATAATCAGCCGTGCCAAGAGCTATGGCTTGATAGAACCTGTTAAAATATTAAATGAAAATTCGTCAGCAGCAGACAGTACAGTTGCTTACGCTACAAATGAAAAGTCTCCGGGATCAAGTACAGTTTCCCAGGCTTCAACTGAAGTTGCGGATAAGACTAGTACCCCAAGCAAAGACAAAACAAGTACTGATACTAACGAACGAAATATTGTAATTAAAATAGAAGATGGGCATATTTCAAACGAGGTAATGGAACAACTTCTTGATAAAGGAATTATAACAAGCAAAAAAGATTTTACCAACGTTATTCATTCTTACAAGGCTTCCAGAAAGATTATTTCAGGAACATATAAGTTCAAGAAAAATGAGGATTTAGACTACCTCGTAAAGAAGATATGTGGTATTAAATAGCTTGTTAAAAATTATTAGTTTTTTATAATTTTAGTATTGCGTTATATGACTTTCTGTGTTAATATATACAAGCAGCAGATGTTATGTATGCCGAAGTGGTGAAACTGGCAGACGCACTGGACTCAAAATCCAGCGGTAGCGATACCGTACCGGTTCGATTCCGGTCTTCGGCACCAAAAAAACAAGGGTTTCAGCGAATAGCTGAAACCCTTGTTTTTTGCTTTTATTTGGTTCTGCTAACATTTTGCTAACGGACGCAAAAAAAGATATTTACTTTAAGATTTATATGAACTGAATATTATCCAAATAATTTGGTATATTATGCCTTATGCAGCCAAAAAGTCCACATGAAAACAATATTGATGGAACAAAATTGAGCTGGGGAATAAAATTATTCTGTGTAATATTCAAGTACATTTTCCTATAATTCTCGATGTCAATGTTTATTTCGGATTTCCGTTCGGATAACTCTTCTGGACTTTCAAAATCATTTGGAGTTAATTCATCTATCATCTCAGTGCATTGAGTAATCGCTTTTGACAGTAGTAGTTCCATTTCTTCTTTCTTTCCCAGTTTATACAGAGAATAGAGGTATATAGAGACCCAATCAATTGAATACCATAATTTTATAGACTTATACATTTTTACAACGCTCTCATATTCATTGCACAGATAATAAATATCAGCAATAGAGTTGTAGTCTATGTAATCATCGATATTTAATATTAAATTTATGAGATCTTCAGCGATTCCAAGAGCTGTTTGATAGTTGCCGCATAATCCTTGACAAACACCAAGGTGATAATAGGCAACAAGTGAATTATATTCGCTCTTCCAGTTTTTACTTGCTTTACTAAAATAGATATTTGCTTTTTCAATATTTCCTGTTTTAAAAAGAGCAACCGCATAATTGTTGAGATATTCAATTTTTTCTTCAAATTCAATAGCTTTAGATAAAGGCGGTAGAGCATCACAACTTCTTTCCAAAGCAATGTAGGCTTCACCAAGCATATTATAAGGAATGGGGGATTGTGGGTCTAAGTCGATTAGCTTTAATAAAAATTTAGTTGCCTCGGATAAATCTTGTTCCTCATGCAGATAGAAGTATGCTAAGTTATTTAGGGTCTGAATCTCTGGCTTCTTATGAACAGCTTCTTTCAAGGTTTGAAAGGCTGAGTCATAATTTCGAGTTTCTAATAATGCCATTACCAATTGGTTGACAGCAATAGTGTTATCAGAGTTTTGTGCAATAATCTTATTGAGATAATCGATATATTCTATAAATAGCACACTGTACACTTCATACGGCTTATTCAATTCAGATTGAATCCTACTAACATACTGATTTATACTCATCATTTTCTCCTTAACTCTAAGATTATTTACAGTTAACCTCATCAGCTACCAGTCTGCACGAAGCACATTGATAGTCTATAAATAATTTTTTATCTTCTTCTAGCTTCCAATTTTCTGAACATACTGGGCATACCGGCTTATGCGATGAATAATATCGGAATAGATAATAATAAAAAGGCTTTTCTGTAGCTTTTTCGAATGACGCACAAATCTCACGTCCCATTTTTGATAAATCTGATGTATGTTTTGATAACCTTTGATACGCAGCTCTCTCTGCAATTCCTTCAAGAAATAAACGGTCACAAGCGTTATAAGCTTTCTGCCATCCAAGGACAGTATAATACTCGTCTTCGCCTAGAATTTTAGGTAATCTGTACAACGGGACTGATTTGCCGCAATCACCACAAACTATCGGAGACTCATTAGTTGTATAGTCTGAGTATAGCATATACCAGCTAGGTGTTTCACAGCTACATGTGACTTCATAATCCGAAGATTTACCTAATAGTTGGATTGTAGGCTCTTGGGTACAAAGGGTAAGTAGTTTTGTATAAAATTCATTTACGTATTTATTTGCATTCCTTAAGTCAAGAGAGTCCTGCTCAGGAGCCAATAAGTAAGTTACAAACTTATCTTCCTGAAAAATTGTATTGCAGTCATTCATCAGAATCTGACCGTTTTTAATTAAAGCTCCGAAGTACCAATCTTGCTCTTCTTTAAACTCGGAGTAGCTATTTTCTTTTTGATGTTCATTTGGATAAGTGGTTACTGAAAACAAAAACATTTATATTTCCTCCACACTAACTAAACAATATATTTGTGTATTCTTTAATTAAAATTAATTTACCCTTAACTTTCTTGCAGCAAACTTCCTTGTATCGTCATAGCTGTCATATTGACACTCTTCCAGCACTTGAGCAGGAAATATCTTGCGTTTATACATAGTCTGAACAAGACTGGAGCGACATGAGGAACACAAGGTTTGTTTATACATATGTAAAAATATGTCTGGTTCAAACTTGTGGGAACTCTTAGCAAGCAAATCTTCTACATCCATATACACCCCGTGCCATTCTCCACTATTGTATGAAACAGGAAGACTCTTAACAGCATTAACTAGTAGAGTTTCATCTTGGGACTGGTAACAGTGACACAATAGGCTTAAAGAGTTTGAAACTTCTTTCTTATCTTTTAGGAGAGATATAGCATAATCGTGAATTCTATCAGAAGGCAGATGTTCCATTATCTCAAATGCAATATCACGAATAGAGTCGTTCTCGCTTCCGGCAAGCTCAAAAATATAACTCTCATCTAATGGAAATGGCCTTTTACGAAAAGCCCATAATAATTGTGATTTTATAGCAGGATTTGTTTCCTTAACTGCAATTTTAGCCAACTCATTCAATTCCTCCATAGAAGCAGTTCTGGAAAAACGGTTTGCAATTCCACGACCACGATATCCAGATGGCTCATAGCAAGCATTAACCAATTCATAAAGAGTTGGCTGAGTGAGAAATTGTGACTTACCGGCAACAAAGTTTTCTATTTGAATTAGAAAAGCTGCAACAGCTTCGCTTCTTTCCGCATTTTCATGCATATAATTCTCAATACGCTTTTTCCCAAGCTTGTTTTGAGCATTGGAATAGAACCAATCCATAAATATTGCATTGGAATTTTTTGTTTTTACATAGAAACTGCCTATTTCTTCGACTATTCTTTTAAATGCTGGGAATCCGTCAAGTGATGTTAGCCAGACACAGAGCCATTCAAAGTTATCTCGCTCAGAACAAATAGAACCTATTTTACGCTTTCTAGATAGTGATATAAAAAGTGTATCATACTTTTTGTACAATACTTCTCTTGCACCTTTACTGCCATTTACGGCAAACTGAAATAAAAGGGAACACAATTGGTCGAATAACCATGTATCCAATTTCTGTTTTGTAAAATAATTAATAATTGCTTTTTCAAAAAAACTTTTATCATCGTAGAGACTAATAGCATTATATAGATAAGTGCCTCTACTGCCCTCGCATTGCTTATCATAACAGGTATTATGAAGACAGCACCACAAAACAATGTCTTTATATTCCTCAAGATGATTGCCTTTTTTCAATTCTAAATATGCACTTCCAAGTCCTCGCCGGAAAGTTTCTTTAAATTGACTTTTTGTCATTCTTTAACTCCTTCAAATAAGTGTATAAAAGAATCAATAATCGCCAATTAATCAGCCTTTGATCCTTCAAATGGCCATATTTTTGGATAAGTACCTGTGAATTCATAAACTTTAGTGCTGCCTTCAGTCTGATTTCTCGCAACAGGAGCTTTATATTCTCTTGATTGATTAATGTGTTATTATTAAACCACCAGGACAAAGCAACAACTGAAAATCGCTCTGTTTTCTCAACCTCGTATATGTTTTTGTACCTGATGGAAGTATGAGCTCATGGGTTTGAGGATTTTCTATTACCCCATAGCCAATCTGTGCGATTTGCTTTGCAAGCTTCAGTAATTCTGATATGCTCTTCTTATTGTCCGTAAAAGGTCAAGATTGCACTCTATTAAGTATTGTATTCCTGGCAATTCCCGGCTAACCTGTGTTGGAATATCTTCATCTTCTATTTGCATTTCATTTGAAACCACAATCTGTGATTTTTTAATGAAAGGATAAAGCCTTCATTATCAAAAAATAATATTAAATTTTCAGATAAGGTCTTTATAGTTATGTTTTTTACCGTATAAATCTTTAAATCATAACTCCTATTTTTGGCATTGTATTACCATTATGTGCTAAATAATAAAGCGAGTCAATATATAATAGTTTTGGGTTATCTTTCACTAACAATATTTTTCGATATTTTTCGGCAAATACCTAGAAATATAAATTACAAGAAGAAGGATAAAAATTCTGTTGGAAAACTCAAATTAACTAAAAAGCATTTTTTTACTTCGTGTGTACAAAAAATATTTTAGTTTACAAGCTTATAAAGGTTCGGCATCCTTCATGGAATGGAAGGTGTAATAACTGGAGTTGTATAACGGAAAAATTACAAAATAATGTTATAATAATAACTAAAACAAGATTGTAATTTGAAACTTGTGTTGACCTCTCTTTTTTGTGCAGAAGATGAGAGGACTATAACTGTTAATTCATTCATACTTTTTAAGTAAGGAGTCGATTGAAATGGAATGGATAGAACAACTTAATAGTGCAATTAACTATATGGAAGAGCATTTGGAAGATGGAATTGACCTGGAAAAAGTAGCTGAAATTGCGTGCTGTTCATCGTTTCATTTTCAAAGAATGTTTTCCTATATTGCAGATATCCCTTTGTCGGAATACATTAGACGAAGAAAAATGACACGAGTAGCACGTCAAACCTCCATATTACCCAAAATTCCTATCTTTTTTATAATTTTACAATATTTCCTTTCTTTAATAACTTATATGTAATATAATGTAATATAAAATGAAATTCACTGAATGCATTCAATGAAATTTATAAAATAGATATCTCTTTGCTGTATCCTGATAACAAAATTTAGAATTAAAGTGAATTCATATATAAAATTAATCTTCTGGAGGTAAGAAACATGAAAAAACTACTCTTATTTTCTATCATCATGGCTGTTATTCTGGCAAGCTTTGCACCCGCAACTATTTTTGCTGCCACCACTCAAATCAATGGCAGTGACGTTATGGTTATTGGCGATTCGTATTTCGCTTTGTCTGGTGAAATTGTCAGAGCCTTAGAAAATGAAGCTAGAAATGCTGGTGTTTTAGGTGCAAATGATAGATTTAGAAACAATCCAGTATCTGGAGCCACACTAGCAAATAACGGAATTCCTTCTCAGTACAGAAATGGTATTAATTCCGGTAAAGTTAAGTATGTAATAATGGATGGTGGTGGGAACGATTGTCTACAAGGTTATTCCGCTCCACCATATACTGCAAGCACACCTTTTATTAAAAATGCAACAGATGCAGTTACTGATCTATTGAAACAAATGAAAGCTGATGGAGTTGTTAAAGTATTCTATTTGTTCTATCCTAATCCAAACGGAGATTTAAATGGTTTAAAGGCAAAATTGGATGCAATGAGACCGATAATGCAATCTACAGTAGCTAACGCAACAGAAAAGCCAGAAACATATTTCTTTGATATAAGACCAACATGGGACGGACATTTATCAGAGTATACACTATCTGATGGTATACATCCTACTACAGCCGGAAGCGTAGCAACAGCAAAAGCTATGTGGGCAGAAATGCAAAAAGTTAACTTTTTCGGTACTAGTACTCCTACAATAAAATATGGAGATTGTAACAATGATGGAAGTATTGATGCCTTGGATTTCTCAGCTTTTAAGATGTATTTGATGAATCCCGTACGTACATACAATGAAGTTTTGGATCTTAATGTTGATAACACTGTAGATGCAATCGATTTTGCTATCATGAAGCAGTATCTGTTGGGTATCGTAAAAATTTTACCGTACAAATAGAAATCCTACTATAAACCTTTCTGACAAAAAAACCAAGGGGTTCAGTGAATAGCTGAAGCCCTTGGTTTTTGCCCTTATTGACTTTTGGTATTATACAAGTAATAATATGATTAATATCTTGGGAAAATTTACTTAATTTCAAATTAATAACTTATATATAAATAAACATATAAGGATTAGTAAATGTTTAAATTAAATAATATTTATCGACCAATTACTGCCCAGCCCTTTTTAAGCGACCAAGCCTATACTGAAATTCAACCTTGTGAAGCACTCAAACCCTACATATGCTGTTTTTGGGGTACCCGGAAGCCTTGTCGGATTTTTACAATACAACAAAAACTCAAAATGGTATTATATAAAAACTTGATATTTGATTATATTTGAGAGGTGATATTATGAAAAAACTTACATTAAATGACTACACAGAAATTAAATCATGGATGTATCGTAATGCAAGACCTATTGAGCTGGCAATTTGGCAGTATTACTTTGAAAACGGCAGTAAGGAGACAGTGCTTTCTGCTTTAGAATTTTATCAAAATGATGACGGTGGTTTTGGTCATGCCCTTGAAGCAGATAGTTGGAATCCAAATTCATCTCCGTATACAACATTAAAGGCAATAAATATTTTAAAAGAAATTGGTTTTAATGATAAGCATCATCCCATAGTACAAGGAATATTTAAGTTCCTGGAAAGTAATGCTTATTGTACTGAAAATGGATGGTATTTCAACATTCCGTCTAATGATGATTATGCTCATGCACCTTGGTGGACATACAATATGGAAGCCAACGCTTTTGAAGGCATTGGACTAACCGCGGAAATCATTAGTTTCATAATTTTGAATGCTGATAAAGACTCTGAAATATTCAATAAAGCTCTGGTGATTTCTAACCGTATAATCGGTAAGATCAGTACAGCAGACAATTATGGAGAAATGGGAATAGGTGGTTATTGTGTGTTACTTGACACTTTGGAAAGAACAGGGCTGGCGTCACAATTTGACCATAATTCGCTTACAGAAAAAGTAAAAAAACTTGTATATAATTCTATAGAAAGAGATACATCTAAATGGGATTATTATACTAGAAGGCCTTCTGATTATATAAATTCTCTTGAAAGTATCTTTTATAAAGATAATCGGGATATTATAGCAAAAGAGCTCGATTACCTAATTGACACAAGGCCTCAGAATGGTGTTTGGAGTATTACATGGAGCTGGTTTGAAAACAATGAGAGATTTGCAAAGGAATTCGCTATAAGTGAAAATTGGTGGAAAGCCAGAGTTGCCATAGATAAAACTATTTTTCTAAAAAACTTTTGCAGGCTTGACATCCCCATGCAATAAATAATACCTATTGCTATATAGTTGCCAATAAATGTATAATAAGTCTCAAGCAGGGAATTTTCTAATTAAAATTATAGGGGTTAAATTATATTGAAAAGGATATTACTTATTATTATTTTGATTGCATCTATATCAATTGCTATTACCGGATGCAAAATAGATTCTAAATTACCAAATCAATTATCACAAAAAGAAAAATTAGCAGATTTTGAATACATGTACAATATACTTAAAGAAAATTATCCTTTTTTCGAAGTTAATAAACGAGTTAATGACGTAGATTGGTTAGCAAAGAAAGATACATATGTAAATATGGTGAAGTCAACAAAAAATGACGAGCAATTTTTTAATACAATGTCAAAAGTACTTAAGGAACTTCATAATGGACATACTCGCATGTTTAACCAACATGATTATATTTATTGGAAAAATCTTGTCTTAAACTGGGATAGCGGTAGTAATGAACCTTGGTTAAAAGAATTAAATAGTGATAAAGTTTTATTACGCTATAACCAAAAAGATAGTAAACAATCAGTTTCAAATACATCAGAGATATTTCAGGGAAACAACGTAGGCAACGGCAAATTCGGTATTTTAGGTTTTTTACCACATAAAAATACTGATACAAAAATAATTAAAAAAGGGAAAGTTGCATACCTGGCTGTTAAAGGATTTGATTATTATAATATTGAAAAAGATGGAAAAATAATAAAGCCATTTCTTAATAGCATTAAAGACTACGACAAATTGATTATTGATATTAGAGGAAATGGTGGAGGTAATGACAGATACTGGACGGAAAATATTGTTCAGCCTCTTATTAACAAGTCACTAAGTAACAAAATATACTGGGTTTTTAGGGGAGCACACTTTGAGGAGCCATTTATTAGTCATATGATTGGGAATGGCTATGAAAGACTGAATTTAGTCAGTGAAATTGAAAAGGAAGGTTTAACGAATACACCACCTGAATTGAAAAAGAATTTCAAGTATTACAAAAAGATTGTAAGTACAATTCATCCCGTTAACCCTATAAATTTTAAGGGCAAAATATATTTGCTTGTTGATAAAAACGTTTTTTCTTCAGCAGAAGGCTTTGCTATATTTTGTAAAAATACCGGTTTTGCGACCATAGTAGGAGAAAAAACCGGAGGCGATGGTATTGTTGGAAGTCCTTTAATTTGTGCATTGCCTAATAGTGGCTATGTATTTGGTCTCTCAATGACAATGGGATTAACTGATAATGGGACTTGTAACGAAGAGTTCAAAACTATTCCCGATGTAGAAATTACGCAAAAATGGTACAACAATTTTTTTCAGGACAAATCTATTGATTATGTTCTGACCGGAAATACAAAATAATTGGGATTATAATCACCCTATTTTATTTAACAAAATACTTCCGCCATAAGGTTTAAAAAGCTCTGCAATCTTTAAATAATTACTCTTGCAATCAAGCCAGACAAAAGAATCCTCCGGACTTAAAATTACAGGCATCCTGCTGTGTATATATGACATCTGCTCGTTTGCATCTGTAGTCAGGATAACAAATCTGTTATTTACAGCTCCCATGTTATCAATGAAACTATTGTACAATCCTGCCATATATACTAGATTACTTGTTGCAGGGCGAATAAAGTACTTTTCCTTTTTACCGTCAGCTTTTCTCCATTCATAAAAACCGCTTGCAGGGATGATACATCTTCCTGATTGAAGAAGCTTTCTGAAGGTTGGTTTTTCATGAACAGTTTCACTTCTGGCATTTATAATAACCCCACTAGACTGTTTGAAATTAGGGAATCCCCACTTGAGCAAATCAGTTGATTTTGTTCCATCAGAAGAAACAGCAGTTATAACCGGAACGGCATCAGTAGGAAAAATTTCACCTGTTCTCATTGTTGCAGCTTTTCCTTTAAGCTTTTCATTAATATCATTAACTATATTTCTGAGCTCCTGATTTTCTTCCTCTGTAAAAATAGCGTACCTTCCACACATATATATTGCTCCTCCAAGTCAATTCGTATATCTTGTCTACTATATATTTTACTCCATCTTCCCAAACAATAACAGGTATCGTCTTATTAGAAGAAAATGTTGCATGGTTAGTAAAGGGAATAAGTTTTGGGGAAAAGAGGGAATATTGGGATAATAGTGTAAAATATAACCTATAAAAATAAATGGGGGTAAAAAAATGAGAAACCTAAAAAACTATTGTCTTTAATACTAATATTTCTAATGGTAACGGGGTTAAGAAATATAGTATATGCTGAAACATGTGATACCTCAGCAGAAGGTGAATGGATTGGGAACGGCGACAGAGTAAATGAAGGAATTAATTATTTTCCGTTCATGATGGCACTATAAGAGTTACTTGCCCTCTATAAACCAACGTCCTTCTTCAAAAAAAATAAATATTTCTTTTCCCATAACCTTACAACGGTAGCGGATACCTTGGCCTCCTACTTTTAAACTTGCCGCTTTTTTATAATCGTATACCTTGTCTATTGTATATTTTGATCCATCTTCCCAAACAAAGGACACAGGTATCAGCTCACCGCTGGGAGAAAATGTTGCATTTAATTTTACAAAAACCTTTTTCATAATATCACCTTACCTAAAAAATGAAACAGGATGAATAATATTGTCTTCAACTGGGTTTGCATTAAGAGCACTATCTTTAAGCAAGATTGCTCTTTGAACAGAGTAATGGCCAAACCTTTTACGAATAGCATCAATACTAAATTCCAGAGTTTCCAATTGTGGACGTTTATTATAATCCTCAAAAAAGGAAAGCTGGGTATGAGTGTCTGCCGTAACCAAATCAGTTGAACGTATGCCAAGAGAACGAATAGGTTTATGCCAGCTCCAATTTGCATTAAAAATATCCATAGCTTTGCGTGAAATTTCACCGGATATATAGCTGGGAACCGGGAGCTTTGCTTGCCGTTCAATTGATGCAAGCTCACTATCACGAATAGAAATCTGTATTGTAGATCCCTTTAAATTATGTTTTCTAAGCCTTTCTGCAACACTTTCCGCCAATACCGTAAAAGTCAGCATGACATCCTCTGTGTTTACAAGATCCCTTGCGGTTGTCATGCTGTTTCCAATTCCCTTGATAGTTTCCTGGTAATCTGTTGCAGTTACTTCGGAATAGTCCATGCCATTAGCAAAATTCCAGAGAATTTCTCCCCACTTCCCAAGGTGCCTTTTAATGAAAGAGAGAGGTGTTCCTGCAAGGTCACCGATAGTCATAATACCTACCTGATTCAGTTTCCTCCGGGTTGACCTTCCTACATAAAGCAATTCGCCAACATTTAATTCCCAAACCATTTCCTTAAAATTATTTTCACTAATAACAGTAGTAGCATTAGGCTTTTGTAAATCAGACCCCAGTTTTGCAAATATCTTATTAAAGCTTACTCCCACCGAAGCAGTAACACCAAGCTCTGTTTTAATAAGTTCACGTATTTCATTTGCAATCTTTTCTCCATCCCCGAACAGCTTGGTGCTTTCAGAAACGTCAATCCAGCACTCATCTATTCCAAAACTTTCAACAAGGTTGGAATACCTGGAATAAATTTCTCTGGCCTCCCTTGAGAACCTTAGGTATAAAGCATAATTGGGATTAACAACTACGAGGTTTGGACACTTTTGTTTTGCCTGCCAAATAGCCTCGCCTGTTTTTATCCCAAACTTTTTTGCAATATAATTTTTAGCCAGGATAATTCCGTGACGTAAATCCTGACTTCCGCACACAGCTAAAGGACAATCCCTGAACTGTGGATTATACAGACATTCAACAGAAGCGTAAAAATTATTCAGGTCACAGTGTAAAATTACTCTATCCATAAAGTCACTCCAGTCAGAACATTTGTTCGCATATTTATTATAAATCCGAACAAATGTTCTTGTAAAGAGGTAAAATTGTGTATATCTAAAATTGCTTTGCTTTTTGTATAAAATCATTACAACATTATGTAGACTATTAAAATATTCTGTAATATAATATCAATCGTAAATGTAAATTATGTAAACATTTACGGAATTTATGGATGTAATAACGTAAAAAGTAATATGTTTACATAACTTCCCAATAAAGAGCTTTTTGGGAATTTAATTGTACTCTATGCATGTAACAAGGCAATTGAGACAATCGGCAAGCTATGAAATTTATACACCAAAAGGAGGAATATTACATGCACAATCGGAAAGCCAAATTTTTAAGCGTTGCATTATCGGCGGTTATGGCACTCTCAACCTTAGTTATACCTTTTAATGCAAATGCAGCATCTGCAACAGGTCAATACATTATTGGTGACGGAAGCGGAGGCGGAGGCGGAGGAGCAAGCGGCAACAACTTTGCCGGAGGCGCCGGAGGTAACGGCGGAGGAGATAATGATACAATTAACGGCACAACAGGAAGTGACGTTATATTTGGGGATGGCAGCGGCGGCGGAGCCGGGTGCAGAAGTGTAGGCGGTTCAATCAACCCCAGAGGAGGAGTTGGTGGAGGCGGAGATGACATAATCAACGGAGGAGAAGGTGATGATGTCATATTCGGTGATGGTTTTAACGGACAGGATTATCTTGGATGGTATCCCGGAAACGGAGGAATCGGCGGAGGTGGAGCCGGAGGAGCAGGCGGTATCTTTGGACAGCCTCCTGCAGGTGGAATCGGTGGAATTGGCGGCGGAGGCGGCGGAGCCGGAGGAAGCGGCGCATGTATTCCCGGCCCTACTCTTATCCCCGGAGTAGGTAATTCCGGAGGAGTTCAAAGCGGTACAAACGGTGGTAACGGTGGAGCAAGTGCAGCATCTAGTGAAAATGCAGTTCCCGGTGTAGGCGGTGCACCTTCTGTATATGCAGGAGGCGGTGGAGCAGGATTCGGGGGTGCCGCAGGAGGAGCCGGGTCCAATAATGCCAATGGACTAACCGGAGCCAACGGAGGTACCAACCAACATACATATAATGACACTGCAGGTAGCGTACGTGGCTATTTCACAGAATCAATACTGCGTACCTTATTATTGAGCAACCCAACCTTTGGTGCTGGAAACGACACAATTAACGGTGGTGGAGGGAATAATAACCTGTTCGGCCTGGGTGGACATAATACATTTATAGTTGATTCAGCTGATAACGCGTCAAGAACTGTAATATGGGATTTCAAATATGGAGATAAGCTTTTTCTGCAAAATGATGGAGTTTTAATTTCTCAGGTTCTTTCAGAAAGTGTTTTAGACGCGGTATCATATGGTGACTTTGATGGAGACGGTGTTTCTGATGATACCAGAATTATGTTCAATTCTAATCCGGTAGATCTTATAGATATTTTGCTGTCAAAGACTAACAATGCAGGAACAAATGGAGAAATATCTCCATCAAATTCAGCACCTGTTATTGATTTAAATAATAATATAAATGTTTATGATTTAACTAAAGGATTTGATTGCTGGTTTGGAGCCGGAGCAGTTGTAAATGATCGTGACGGTGATCAGGACTGGGATGGCGGAAAGATGGAAGTAAAAGTCCAAGCAAATCCGGCTGAGAATGATGAAATAGGTGTTTTTGAAAATTCAACCTTAGCTCCAATAATAGCTTTGTCAGGTACTGATGTTACCGCGGAAGGGGTATCTATCGGAACAATGTCTGCACCTGCGGCTACAGGCGCTAATATGGCAAAATACTTAGTATCCGGAAATACATTGTTTACTGTAACATTTAACAGCAATGCTACAAATGAATATGTTCGTAAACTGGTAAACCATTTGCTTTTCAAATCGGTCAATGCAGGAAACGGAAACCGCGTAGTATCAGTAAAACTTACAGATAAACATGGGAACTCTTCGATGGATACAGAGGTAATCGGAGCTAACGTTCCGGCAGCTGCACCTGTATTTCAAAGTGCTTCTACAGATACAACAGGTTTTAAAATAATTGCTGCTTTTGATAAAACCATGATGTCAAGTCCTGATGGAAGACAAGGCCAGTTTACTGTGACTGTTGACGACGTTTCAGTACCTGTTATATCTGTAGCTAATGCAGACTTTGATTCAACATTGGAGTTTACTCTTGCAACTCCTGTTGTAAACGGACAGGTTGTTAAGATATCCTACACAACCGGAAATATAATTTCCGCAGATACAGGAGTACTGGCAACATTCGGACTTCAGGATGTTGTAAACAATGTACCGGCACTATATACAGTACCCGGTGTACCACAAACTGTAAAAGCAGTTGCAGGCAATGCACAGGCGACAGTTACTTTTGATGCTCCTGTGTCAGATGGAGGAAGTCCGGTTACAGGGTATATTATAACATCAGCTCCGGGAGGTATTACAGCTACCGGAAGCACAAATTCAATAACAGTTACAGGTCTTACCAATGGTACAACCTACACCTTTACCGTAAAGGCTGTAAATGTGGCCGGAGAGGGCAGCGAGTCTGCACCATCTAATCAGGTGACACCTTCAGCACCTTACAGCGGGGGTGGAGATTCAACAGGGACACCTGCAACGCCAACACCGGTTGACACAGGGGTTGAGATACTGGTAAATGGTAAGGTTGAAACTGCTGCAACTGCCAAAAAAACAGAGCAGGATGGTAAATCAGTATTAACACTTACGGTTGATGATAAAAAAGTAAAAGAGAAAATAGAACAAGAAGGTAACAATGCAGTTGTTACAATTCCCGTAAAGAACAGTTCAGATATTGTTGTAAGCCAATTGACAGGGCAGACTGTAAAATATATGGAAACAAAGAATTCTGTTTTGGAAGTCAAAACAAATAACGTAACCTATACAATACAGGCTTCACAAATCAATATAGACAATGTAAGTGAAAAGATAGGCAAACAAGTTGAATTAAAGGATATCAATGTAGACATAAAAATTTCAGCATCTCAGGATAGTGCAGTAAAGACTGTAGAAACTACGGCTAAAACTAACAACTATCAGGTTATGGTGAAGCCTGTAGACTTTGATATTACATGTTCAAACGGTAACAAAACTGTAGATGTTACAAGGTTTAATGCGTATGTTGAAAGAATGGTTGCAATACCGGACGGAATAGACCCAAACAAGATTACTACCGGAATTGTACTTAACGCTGACGGATCATTCTCTCATGTACCAACGGTTATCACTAAAATAGACAACAGATATTATGCAAAAATAAACAGCCTTACAAATAGTACATATTCAGTAATCTGGAGTCCAAAAACATTTGACGATGTAGAAAACCATTGGGCAAAGGCTGCTGTTAACGATATGGGCTCAAGACTTATAATCAGCGGGGTGGGCAATGGAAAATTTGCACCTCAAAGAGATATTACAAGAGCTGAATTTGCTACAATAGTTGTAAAAGGTCTTGGCTTAATGCGTACCGGAACAGGAAAAGATACCTTTGAGGATGTGGCAAAAGGTACATGGTACTATGATGCAGTTTCCATTGCAAGCGAGTACGGAATTATTTCAGGCTATGGAAATGGAAAATTCGGCCCTATGGACAGAATATCACGTGAACAGGCAATGACAATAATCGCAAAAGCAATGGATATAACAGGCTTAAACATTGAATTAACACAGGATGAGCAAGCAAGTATTCTTTCAGCGTTCAAAGACTCTGAAATTGCTTCCAACTATGCTAAAACAGGAATTGCAGCCTGTGTAAAATCCGGAATTGTAACAGGAAGAGCAATCAATATGGTTGCACCAAAATCTGATATTACAAGGGCTGAAACCGCAGTTATAGTGCGTAAACTCCTTCAAAAGTCAGAGCTTATTAATAAATAAGCAAAATAAAGTTGAAAACCCTGAAGGCCACCAGTCTTCAGGGTTTTTTAATAAAACTTGACTAAAACATCCAATACTGCTATAGTTTACTTTAATAAAATATGTTAATAATAAATAATGACACTTCAGGGATAGGTGAAAATCCTTACCGGCGGTAGATAGCACAAGCTATAAGCCCGCGAGCGAAAGCAGATCCGGTCAAACTCCGGAGCCGACAGTACAGTCTGGATGAAAGATAGTGTATTTAATTTTGCTATTTTGTCCCCGGGGGTTATCTACCTTTGGGGATTTTTGTATTTAAAGGAAATAAAAGCAAGGAGGACAAAATGAACGTACATGAGTTTTATATGAAAAGGGCATTGGAAATTGCAAAAGAAGGATGGGGCAAAACAAACCCAAATCCGTTGGTGGGAGCGGTTATAGTAAAGGATGGCGAAATAATTTCAGAAGGTTTCCACAAAGCCTTAGGGTGTGCCCATGCGGAGGTTTGTGCTTTTCAAAATGCCACAACGGATATTTCGGGGGCTACTCTCTATGTAAATCTTGAGCCATGCTCACACTACGGAAGGACGCCTCCGTGTGCAAAAGCCATTGTAGAGTCTGGAATCAAGGAAGTAGTTGTAGCTATGGTGGACCCAAATCCCAAGGTAGCAGGAAAGGGCATACAAATACTAAAAGATGCCAATATTAATGTAATAGTAGGAGTGCTTGAGGAAGAAGCAAAAAAACTCAATGAAATATTTATACACTATATAACAAAACGGCTTCCATTTGTAATTATGAAAACAGCAATGACGTTGGACGGCAAAATTGCATCGGTTACAGGGGACTCCAAATGGATAAGCTGTGAACTCTCAAGAGAGTACGTCCATGAAATACGTAACAGAGTATCGTCAATTATGGTAGGGGTAAGCACAATAATAAATGATAATCCCTCATTGACTGCAAGACCGTCTTCTGGAGATAGCATTGACCCTGTCCGTATCGTAGTTGACAGTAGTGGAAGGATCCCGATGGACAGCAAGGTTATTCATTGTGATTCAAAGGCAGGAGTTATACTTGCCACTACAGATAAAATCAATAAAGACAAGGAAACTCAGCTTTTATCCCGAGGAGTTAGGATAATAAAAACCACTGAGAAAAATGGTAAGGTGAATCTCAGGGAGCTTATGGAGCAATTGTACAAGCTTGAAATTGACAGTGTTCTCT
The DNA here is from genome assembly GCA_023390335.1 of Bacillota bacterium. Classification (GTDB taxonomy): domain Bacteria; phylum Bacillota; class Clostridia; order Acetivibrionales; family DSM-1351; genus Ruminiclostridium. Next base: position 842,381 of record JAEWCZ010000066.1, read on the forward strand.
TGGAGGGAGGAGGTACCCTTAATTTTTCGGCACTTGAGGCAGGCATAGTGAATAAAGTAATGACCTTTATTTCACCAAAAATAATAGGCGGAAGTTCGGCTGTAACGCCTGTAGGAGGGAGTGGAATAGATAAAATGAAGGATGCAATAGCTCTCTCTGACATGAGAGTTGAAAGATTTGACAGAGATGTACTTATAGAGGGATATATTGCAGACAAATAGCGATTGGGAGGTGACAGGCGTGTTCACGGGAATTGTTGAGGAAATGGGAAGTGTGAAAAACATTGTATACGGCAGTAGCTCAATTAAGCTTTCCATAGAATGTACAACTGTAATTGAAGGAACTGTAAAGGGAGATAGTATAGCTGTAAACGGTATATGCCTAACGGTTACTGAATTAGGAGGAAACTGGTTTACGGCGGATGTAATGCCGGAAACCATGAGGAAAACAGGACTTGAAAAACTAAAACCCGGCGGAAAGGTAAATCTGGAGAGGGCATTAAGACTTACCGGCAGACTGGGGGGCCATATAGTCAGCGGTCATATTGACGGAACGGGGACTATTACTGGGTTGAAAAAGGAGGATAATGCCGTTCTCATAACAATTACCGCACCTGAACAGATTATGAAATATATTGTTCAAAAAGGTTCGGTTGCTCTGGATGGCACAAGTCTTACCATAGCGGATTTGACTACAAATAACTTTACGGTTTCCCTCATACCACTAACACGGGGATTCACCATACTCGGATTTAAGAGTATCGGCGACAAGGTAAATATAGAATGTGATGTAATAGGGAAGTATGTAGAAAAAATGATTACAGGCAGAACCGTAGAATCTGAATCTGCCGAAAGAGAATTGTCAGCTGAATTTCTGAGAGAACACGGGTTTATGTAATATAAAAATAAAAAAGGATGTGAGTTTCATGAATTTTAGTTCAATAGAAGCAGCAATAGAAGATATCCGACAAGGTAAAATGATTGTAGTGGTAGACGATGAAGACAGAGAAAACGAGGGTGACCTCCTTATGGCTGCAGAAAAGGCTACTCCGGAAAGTATAAATTTCATGGCTACCTATGGAAAAGGCATGATATGTGTTCCAATGACATTAGACAGAGCGCAAGAACTGGAACTTTTCCCTATGGTAAGTCACAATGAGGAACGTCTCGGTACGGCATTTACCATAACTGTAGATCACAATGATTCCACAACAGGCATTTCAGCTTTTGAAAGAGCACATACAATAATTGAACTTACAAATAAAAATGCACGAGCGGAAAATTTTAAAAAACCGGGACATGTATTTCCGCTTACAGCAAGGGAGGGAGGAGTTCTCAAACGCGCCGGACATACCGAGGCTGCAGTTGATCTCGCCCGAATGGCCGGACTGTATCCCGCCGGTGTAATATGTGAAATAATGAATGACGATGGAAGAATGGCAAGGGTTCCGCAGTTAATGGAATTTTCTCAAAAGCATGGCTTAAAAATAATAACAGTGGCAGGTCTCATTGAGTATCGCAGAAAAAATGAAAAATTGATTAAAAGAGCTGCCGAAGCAAATATGCCCACTGCTTACGGGGATTTTAAAATAATAGGATATGAGAATACTACTAATGGAGAACACCATGTAGCACTTGTCAAGGGAGATGTAACAGGATCAACAGACCCCGTTTTGGTCAGAGTACATTCGGAATGTCTCACAGGCGATGCTTTTCATTCCCAAAGGTGCGACTGTGGAGAACAGCTTGAAGCCGCATTGAGCAGAATTAATCATGAAGGAAAAGGAGTTTTGCTTTATATGCGTCAGGAGGGCAGAGGAATCGGTTTAATAAATAAAATACGTGCATATGAGCTTCAGGATCAGGGAATGGATACTGTTGAAGCAAATATAAAACTGGGTTTTCCTGCAGATTTGAGAGAGTACGGCATAGGTGCACAAATCCTGTACGATTTAGGTATAAAGAAAATAAAGCTACTTACAAATAACCCCAAAAAATTGGTAGGACTCAATGGCTATGGTCTTGAGGTAGTCGGACGAGAGCCTATACAAATAAAAGAAAATGAAAAAAATGAATTTTATCTTAGGACAAAAAAAGAAAAAATGGGCCATTTATTAAATACAAAAGCACATCAGGAGGAAAATAAAAATGTCGATTAAAACAAATGAAGGTAATCTTATTGCAAGTGGTTTAAAGTTTGGAATTGTTGTAGGGCGATTTAATGAATTTATAAGCAGCAAGCTTTTATCAGGTGCTATAGACGGATTGGTAAGGCATGGTGCTGAAGAATCAGATATCACTGTTTCATGGGTTCCGGGCGCTTTTGAAATACCCATAGCTGCACAAAAAATGGCAAATTCAAGTAAGTATGCAGCAGTAATTTGTGTTGGTGCGGTTATTAGAGGTTCTACACCGCACTTTGATTATGTGGCGGGTGAGGTGTCAAAAGGAATAGCAAGGATTTCACTTGATACAGGGGTCCCGGTTATTTTCGGAGTCCTTACTACCGATACTATTGAGCAGGCTATAGAACGTGCGGGTACAAAGGCAGGAAACAAAGGATATGATGCAGCCGTGACGGCAATAGAAATGGCAAATCTGCTTAACCAACTGTAGAAATTCGAGAAAATATTCTAAAAAAATTTAATTATTCATATTATATTGAAAAAAGAACAATAGAGGTATATAATTACTTTGTTAATTAAATATTCGTTAGGTGAGGTTCCTATACAGATATATGCTGCTGCCCGGAAACATCGAGAGATGCCAATGGGTCAACAGGTACTACCGAAATAAGGTTTTACTTAATGTAGCTGGAGAGAAGTGGTCCAAAGCTGTATAGTGCTAAAACTCAACGAGTGAAGGTTATTTTTATGACATAAATCCGTCACTCGTTTTGCGACGGTTTTTTTATTTCTTTTAATTTCTTTAGGAGGTGAACGGTATGGATTGCGACCCTGATAGTAATTATCACATACGTAATTCAATAAATTATGTGGGCTTGTTTGCTGTGCCGTTTACTTTGTCGACAAAGTAATGTATGCAAATAATCCCTTAATGTAAGACTATATAGAGAAGAGGGATATCTATGATTGAAATTTATAAAACAGTAAATAACGAAATAGTGCGTACAGAAACCTTTGAGGATGGAGTATGGGTAAATCTCATAAATCCTACCGAAGAAGAAATTGTAAAGGTACACAGTACACTTGGTGTGGAAATGGACTTTCTCAAGGCTGCACTTGACGAAGAAGAAAGAGCTCGTATTGAAAGTGACAATGGACAGACTCTCATAATCGTTGACGTACCCATCGTTGACAAAGAGGGTAAATTGAACGTCTATACGACCATACCTCTTGCGATTATACTTATAAAACACATAATTATTACGGTATGTCTGAAAGAAGACACAATACTTAATGATTTTGCAAACAACAGAGTTAAATCCTTTTTAACTCAGTTTAAGACAAGGTTTGTGTTGCAGATACTATACAGGAATGCAACAAGGTACTTACAATACCTCAAGCATATAGACAAAACCAGTAGCAGAATAGAGCAAGAAGTTTATAAGTCCATGAAGAACAAGGAAGTAATTCAGATGCTGAAACTTGAAAAGAGTCTTGTATACTTTTCAACAGCATTAAAATCAAATGAAGTAGTTCTGGAAAAATTAATGAAATATGAATATATAAAGAATTATCCTGATGACCAAGAGCTTCTTGAGGACGTTATCATAGAAAACAAGCAGGCTATAGAGATGGCCAATATTTACAGCAGTATTCTGTCCGGAACAATGGATGCTTTTGCTTCTGTTATTTCAAACAACCTCAATATAGTAATGAAGTTTTTGACATCAGTTACTATAGTAATGGCTATACCCACAATGATTTCCAGCTTCTTTGGTATGAATGTTGATTTGCCTTTAAGAGGAGGACATTCCTTCTGGTTTATAGTAATAATTGCGGTTGTAATGTGTATGGTTGCGGGTTACACACTTTATAAGAAAAAATTATTTTAAATATAAAAAGGATGCCTCGATTAAGAGACATCCTATATTTATCTTTCACACATGTTTCCTGCACCATCATAAAAACTATCATCGCAATTTCTTAATAAACCCTGACTATCATAAAAGGCTTCGTCGGATTTTCTTAATATACTGAAATAATCAAAATAATCTTCACCCGGGTCGCGCAGTATTCCTTCTTTATCAAAGAAACTGTCTCCGGGATTTCTTAAAATTCCCCGGCCATCATAAAATTTTTCCTTACGGGAATACAAAACTCATCACTCTTTCTTTTAATAATCAAAAAAATTATATCATATTGCTTAAAAATAGCCAAATTTAATTATCCTTGAAACTGACATATTTATGTTCATGTACAAGGAGGTGGTCATGAAAAAATGGCAAGCTTGTATTATAGCTTCAAATTCCTTGCTTATAATAAGTATATGTAATGAATTTGATAATGTACATCTATTGTTGGAAATAATCCTCACAATAAAGTTGTAAACATTTTTTTAGGAATGGAATTGTGCTATAATTCAAATATATTTTTGTAAGAAAATAGGTATTGATGTATTTTGGAGGGTAATAAATGGATATAAATGCTCAAAATCAATTTGATATTGTAATAGTTGGGGCGGGCGCTGTGGGGTGTGCAATAGCAAGAGAGCTTTCCAGATACCAATTGAAAATTGCGGTTTTTGAAAAGGAAAGCGATGTGGCAGCCGGAACCAGCGGCAGAAACAGTGCTGTAGTACACGCAGGCTTTAACAACAAGCCCGGCAGTCTTATGGCAAAGTTTTGCGTAGAAGGAAATGAAGGCTTTGAAAGCTTGTGTAAAGAGCTGGATGTTCCATATAAAAAAACAGGAAAGCTAATAGTGGCTTTTGATGAAAGCGACTTTGAGGGAATAGACAAGTTAATTGAAAATGGTAAAAAGAACGGCGTAAAAGGCCTTGAATTTGTAGGCGAAGACGTTGTTAAAAAACTTGAGCCCCATGTTGGTGGGATTGGAGCAATGTTGTCTCCCAATACGGCAATAACCAACCCATTTTTGTACACGGTGGCTCTTGCAGAAAACGCTGTACAAAATGGAGTTAAATTCTTTCTGGAAACCGAGGTAAAGGGAATTTCAAAAAGAAATAATCTCTTTCGTATAAAGGCTGGAGAATCTTATTACTACAGCAGATACATCATTAACAGTGCAGGACTTTACTCAGACAGGATAGCTTCAATGGCAGGAGAAACAGGCTACAAGATTTATCCCTGCCGCGGAGAATACTTTATATTGGACAAACGTACAAGCCAATATTTGAATATGCCTGTTTACCCTGTTCCAAGGCCCGGAATCGGGGGGCTTGGTGTTCACCTGACACCTACAATGGAAGGAAATATACTTATCGGACCAAGTGCAGAGTATATTAAAACAAAAAATGACTACAGTGCTACAAAGACTGTAATGGACAAGCTTTTTAAGGAAGCAAAGGAACTTCTTCCACCACTTAGCATGAAGCACATTATACGAAGTTATACCGGTATCCGATCAAAAATAGTAGGGCCTAAAACTGGCGGCTTTGGAGATTTCATTATAGAGGAATCAAAGGTGGTACCTGGCCTTATAAACCTTATAGGCATTGAATCTCCGGGACTTACATCATCAGCTCCAATCAGCCGTATGGTTAGAGATATTATTGCAAATAAAGAAGACCTGATGGCTAAAAAGGATTTTATAGCTGAGAGAAAGGGAATTGTTCAGTTCAGAGAGTTACCAGCGGAACAAAAGCAAACATTAATCAAAGAATGTCCTGAGTATGGAGAGATAGTCTGCAGATGCGAGAGTATCACCAAAAAGGAAATACTGGACGCAGTAAATAATCCCCTTGGAGTTACAACTCTTGCAGGAATAAAATATAGAGCAAGACCAATGATGGGAAGATGTCAGGGTGGTTACTGCCTAACCAGAATTGTTGACATTTTGAAAAATGAAAAAGGATTAAATCCTGAAGAAATAACTTTAAGAGGCAAAAATTCAAAATTGTTTACCGGACAGGTAAAGTAAAAAAGTATAGGTGAGGCGTATGATAATAAATAAAGATTTAGTTATAGTTGGTGCAGGCCCGGCAGGTCTTGCAGCCGCTGTAGAAGCTAAAAAGAATGGGATAGAAGATATTCTGGTGATTGAAAGAGAGCCTATCCCGGGGGGGATACTAAACCAATGTATTCATGATGGCTTTGGAATTGTAAAGTTCAATGAAGCCCTGACCGGCCCGGAATATGCCAGAAAATATATAGATGAGGCTAAAAAGCTGCAAATAGAAATAGCCACAAATACCATGGTTCAGGATATTAGCAGCAACAGGGAAGTTACAACCATAAGCTCCGACGGAATAAAAATCTACAGGGCAGGTGCTGTGATACTGGCAATGGGGTGCAGGGAGAGGACAAGGGGTGCAATATGCATTCCAGGAACCCGTCCGGCAGGTGTCTTTACAGCAGGCGTAGCTCAGAATCTGGTTAATATCAGAAATACCATGGTAGGCAAAAAAGTAGTAATACTTGGCTCCGGTGACATAGGACTTATAATGGCAAGAAGGTTGACCTTGGAAGGTGCTGAGGTTTTGGCGGTTGTAGAAAAACTTCCTTATTCCAGTGGGCTACAGAGAAATATAACCCAGTGTCTTGAGGATTTTAATATACCTCTTTTATTGAGCCATACTGTGACCAATATAGAGGGACATGAACGGGTTAAGAGTGTAACTGTAGCAAAAGTCAATGAAAAGGGAGACCCTATACGTGGGACATCCATAAAATTTGACTGTGATACATTAATTTTATCGGTGGGATTGATACCTGAAAACGAGGTTGCTCTAAACGCTGGAATAATTCTGGATAACGTTACAGGCGGTGCGTCTGTGGATGAAAACCTTCAAACCAATATACCGGGAATTTTTGCTTGTGGTAATGTTTTACAGGTACATGATCTGGTTGACTATGTTTCTGCGGAAGGAGAACTTGCTGCCAAAAGTGCAGTTTCTTATATAAGAAATAGTAAGTCCATAGAATCAGAGGTCAAGGTTAAAGCCGGTAAGGGTATCAGGTATGTACTTCCCCAGACCATTTCCGCAGACAAGGATATTACATTTTCTATGAGGGTTAATAATCCTTCAAAAAGGAAGACAATAGTTTTTAAAGACGGGGAAAAACAATTAAAGAAAAAATTCTTTATGGCTTTAAATCCTGCCGAAATGGTAAGGATTGAGCTGAAATCCCATGAACTCAAGGATATAAGCGGTCTGGAGGTGTACATAGATGAATAAAACCCGTGATATAGTTTGTATAGTTTGTCCAAACGGCTGCAGAATGAATGTTGCCTACGATGAAAATAACAAAGTTACACTAGTAGAAAATGCTTCATGTAAAAAAGGTGAGGAATATGCTGTAAACGAAATACAATGCCCAAAAAGAAGTATTACTTCAACTGTGGGTGTAATAAACGGCGTTTTGCCTTTGGTAAGTGTGAGAACTGATAAGCCCATTCCAAAAGAAAAGATATCAGCGGCTTTGGATGAAATAAGAAAAATCCGACTTGATGCCCCTGTAACATTTCATCAGGTAATTGCAAATGATCTTCTAGGAACGGGAGCAAAGCTCATATCCACCAAGGAGGTTGCTAGAGTAGAAAAATTGTAAACTGGAGGTTTTAATGGAACAGGAAAAAGTCAATTGCCTGAAATGCAAGCATTACTTTATAACTTATGATATCAGAATGCCTTACGGATGTAAGCTTTTTGGATTTAAGGGCAGACAGATGCCTTCTGTTTCCGTTCGCCAGTCATCGGGGAACGATTGTCATGGCTATGATATAAAGAACAAACAAAATAAGCCTTAAAAATAGAGTAAATTTTGTGTAAAAAGTTTAGTACAAATTACCGTTATCTTATTGACAATGATTATCATTTTAAGTTAATATATTATTGAGAATAGTTATCAAAAAGGTGGCGGTTAATTTGACATTAGACAAAGTTAACAGAGGAGATATCATTGAAATTGTAAGTATAGAAGATAAGGATATCCGTGCCCAAGCGATACGCCTTTGTATATATGAAGGCTCTAAACTGAAGTGTGCTGAAAAACTGCCGGCTGGACCGATAATATTGCAGAACAGACTTCAGGAAGTTGCTATCAGCAGAAAACTTGCAGAACAAATAATTATTGAAAAAGTGAGCTGAAATAACCGGAATTATTGGTATGCCTGGGGGATATTATGGAAAACACTATTACTAAAAAAGATTTAAAGCACCTGGTTCTTGTAGGAAACCCAAATGTAGGGAAATCGGTATTTTTCAACGCACTTACAGGAATGTATGTTGATGTATCGAACTTTCCCGGTACTACGGTAGATATAAGCACCGGGCGTTATGGAGATTATATAGTTGAGGATACACCCGGAATATATGGTGTATCCTCGTTTAATGATGAGGAAAGAGTTGCCAGGGACGTAATAATTAACGGAGACCTGGTTTTGAATGTAATTGATGCGGTTCATATGCAAAGGGATATTTTTCTGACCCAACAGCTTATAGACATGGGCAAGAAAGTAATTGTTGCCGTGAACCTTATTGATGAAGCGACTAAAAACGGTATAAAGGTAGATACCGCAGAACTGTCAAGACAATTAGGAGTGGAAGTTGTTGCGACTTCTGCGCTCAAAGGCATTGGTGTGAATGAAATAAAGCAAAAGATAGCCAATGCAAGGGTTGGTATAAAAACCGAAGGAGTACAGGAGCTTATCAATAGTTATGACCTCAACGAAATAACCGAAGCTGAAGCCTTGATGTTATTGGAGGATGATGAAATACTTTCAGAAAGAAAGGGCCTTCCGAATGCCGGAAAGCGGGAGGAGATTTATAAAAGTAGAAGGCAAAGAGTAGACAAAATTGTTGAAAGTGTTCTTTCAGATTCATATAACGGAACAAGTTTTGGAACTACTATCGGAAGACTGCTGCTAAAGCCTATAACAGGCATACCAATGCTACTTGCAATAATGGTAGGTATGTTCTGGTTCATAGGAGTTTTTGTAGCACAAACAGTTGTTGATTTTACAGAAGGAACAGTAATGGAAGGTTTTTATAAACCTTTTATAGAGTCAATCCTCAGTTTTATCCCTAAAAACTCCTTTATCGGAAGTTTGTTGATAGGCGATTACGGTCTTCTAACAATGACTGTAATTTATATTTTAGGGTTGTTGCTGCCTTTGACTATAGGATTTTACATGCTTATGTCAATTCTGGAAGACTCAGGGTTTCTGCCTAGAATTGCTGTACTTTCAGACAAAGCCCTATCCAAAGTTGGTCTTAACGGAAGGGCGATAATACCACTTATACTGGGCTTTGGCTGTATAACTATGGCTACAATGACAACCCGCCTTTTAGGGTCAAGAAGAGAGCGTGTAATTGCTACGTTTTTATTGGGACTGACCATTCCATGCTCTGCACAATTTGGTGTAATTATTGGATTGCTGACACCTTTGGGAATGAAATATATAATAGCCTATACCGCATTATTGATTTTAATATTTGGTATTTCAGGAGTACTAATGAACAAAATCCTGCCGGGAGAATCTACTCAGTTATTTATAGATTTACCACAAATAAGGATGCCTCAGTTTAAGAATGTTATGAAAAAGACCTTTGTAAAGGCAAAAGCCTTCCTAATAGAGGCAACACCCATATTTGCCCTTGGAGCAGTCTTAATAACCGTATTGCAATACACAGGACTATTGGTAAAAATAGAAAATGCAATATCTCCTTTAACGGTTCAGTGGCTTAAACTGCCGGAGCAGGCATCTGTAGTATTTATAATGGGAATTATCAGAAGAGACTTTGGAGCAGCGGGACTAAGTCATATGGTTCTGTCAAATCCTCAAATGCTAGTGGCACTTATAACCATTACCCTATTTGTACCGTGTGTAGCTTCAATTATTATGATATTTAAGGAGAGGTCTAAGTTAGAGGCAACTACAATCTGGCTTGGCAGCTTTGCTATAGCGTTTTTGGTAGGAGGAGTTCTGGCACACATTATAGTCTGACAGGGAGGCTGGTAATATGTTAGTAGAATGCAGCCAGTGTAAGTATCAGTTTGAATATAATCCAGATAAAAAAGAAAACACAAAATGCCCAAGATGTGGTAAAATATTCATAGAAAAGCGGGGATGTGAAAACTGTAAAGGATGTTCATTGTGGAAAACCTGCAAAAATAGTTGAAGGAGGACTATCTTTTGAATACTGGCGACAGCGGCTTTTTAAAAGAAAAATTAAAGGAATGCGGATATAAATTTACAGGGCAAAGAGCAGCAATCCTTGATACATTGGTTCAGTGTTCAGGACAACACGTAAGTACTGAGGAGCTGTTCAACATGGTTAAAGCCAAACATCCTGAAATTGGCCTTGCAACAGTGTACAGAACCATGGTTTTATTAGATAAGCACAATCTTGTTCATAAACTTGATTTTGATGACGGTTTTAGCAGGTATGAGTTGGTCAAACCCAATGAAGATCACAGACATCACCATCTTATTTGCAGTTCCTGTGGGTGTGTTTCAGAGGTTGAGGAAGACTTGCTGGATAATCTTGAAGAGGAGATTCTCAAAAAGAACGGTTTTCTGGTAAAAGACCACAGGGTACAGTTTTATGGATTATGTCAAAAATGCAGGGAATAAATTATATAACTATATTTTAAGAAGGCATAGTAGAAAAATATACAAAAATATTTATCTACTGTGCCTTAAAATTTATTCAAATTAATATAGTTTATATTATAAGTCGGTGTATAATTAAGTTTAAATTTACAATAAGTGGAGGAAAAATAATGAAAAAAATTACAAGACTAATCAGCTTAATGCTGATAATTCTGATTCTAGGCGGAACAGTTGCTTATGCTGCCCAAGGAAGCAATCAAACAGTTTCAGGGGATATATACGTCCCTGTCAAGTTTGCTTGTGAGTCGGTGGGTGCACAGATTTCCTGGGACGCTAAAAAGCAAATTACCACAGTTAAACTGGGCAGCAAAGAATTAAAACTTTTTGTCAACCGTTGTGATATTATATTAAACGGAAAAACGAAGGTTTTAAAAGAAAAGGTTAAGGTTGAAGAGGGAAGGACAATTTTACCGCTTAGTGTTTTGAATTCCCAGCTTGGACTAAAACTTACATGCGATGACTATATTAAATTCATTTCGGCAAAATTCATAGACATGGTTAAAGCAGGGAAGACTTCAGATACTTCATTTTTACTTAGCAAAAGTTTTTCAAAGCATGTGACAACAGAATTTATAAATTCTACATTGGCTCCTGTATTTTCAATTGTTAAGCCTGATGTTAAAACTATGACCATATCTAAAAACACAGTACACCAGAATGTTTTTATACCGTTCACAGTTCAGCAGGCCAAATACAATTTTATATTGAGATTTGACTATAGCGGAAAAATAGATGAATTTAATCAGGCAGCTGATTCATCACAATTTACATATTCCAAGCCGTCATACGATAATTCTGTGAACTATACAGAAAAAGAAGTAACAATCGGAGAGGGAGAATGGAAGCTTCCCGGTACGCTGACAATGCCAAAGGGGAAAGGCCCGTTTCCGGCACTTATACTGGTACACGGTTCAGGCCCTAATGACAGGGATGAAACTTTAGGCCCCCTAAAGCCTTTCAGGGATTTGGCAGTGGGACTTGCAAGTCAGGGAGTAGCAGTTTTGAGATACGAGAAAAGAACTTTGGAGTATGGCGTTAGAATACAGTTATTACCTAAACTGACCATGGCTGAAGAATTTGAAGAGGATGCTTTTGCGGCTGCAAAGCATCTGAAAACAATAGATGGTATAGATGCTTCAAATATTACTGTATTGGGTCACAGTGAGGGTGGATATGATTTGCCAAGGATACTTGGCAGGGACAAAACAGGTACATTCAAAGCCGGAATCATAATGAGCGGATGTTCCAGACCTTTGTACGAACTTCTGCCGGAGCAATATAAATATCTCGCAGGACTGGGCATGGCAACTGAGGAGCAGGCTGAGGCTGTGAAGGCACAGGTTTCACTGATACAGGACAAGAGCTTTGATCCGGCAAATCCGCCTAAAGGCTATAGTCTAGGAACTCCATATTACTTTTATGATATGAAAAACTACGATGTTATCGGAACAGCCAGGCAAATTGAAAAACCGATACTTGTACTGCAGGGTGAAAGAGATTACCAGGTCAGTCCAAAAACGGACTATGAGGGATGGAAAAAAGCTTTTGAGGATAAATCAAATGCAGAATTCAAGCTTTATCCCAAATTGAATCATATGTATATGGAGGGAGAAGGACAATCGACTCCTGCCGAATATTATGTAAATGGAAATATTCCTCAATATGTTATAAATGATATTGCCGGATTTATAAAGAAATAAAACATTGCTTAAGAATTCACAAATTGGGAACACTTCGTTATATATGACTAACGGAGTGTTTCTTTATGTATTTAATCAACAGAATTTTCAACCCGGAAATATATCAGGGAAGATACAGGAATAGAGGTTATTTTGAGGGGTGGTATTTCAAAATAATTGATAAATGTGCTAAAAATATTTATGCGGTTATTCCCGGTGTGTCAAAAGCTAAAAATGACAAGCATGCTTTTATTCAGGTAATTGAAGCAGTTTCAGGCAAAACACTTTATAAAAGGTTCCCAATCAGCGAATTTTCATATTCTGCAAAAGAATTTGATATATCAATAAATGACAATCATTTTGAAAGAAATGGTTTTTCTATTAATATACAGGATGGGGATTTCAATCTCAGCGGAGAGATAAGTTATACCAAAATAGTTCCATTTCCCAAAACCATATTGAATCCCGGGATTATGGGGCCTTTTTCTTTTATACCTTTTATGGAATGTTATCACGGCATTGTTAATATACATTGCGGGATTGAAGGAGTTTTAAATATTCACGGCAGGGATACGGATTTTACTGGAGGTTACGGATATCTTGAAAAAGATTGGGGAACCTCTTTTCCAAAGTCATGGATTTGGCTCCAATGTAATCATTTTAAATCGGAAAACACTTGCCTTATGTTTTCAATCGCATCCATACCCTGGCTGGGTTCAAGTTTTGTCGGGCTGATTTCATTTTTGAAGCTGGGGGACAGTTTTTTCAGATTTGCAACTTATACGGGAGCTAAAATAAAAAAGTTATATTATGTAAATAATGTACTTCAGATTTTAGTGGAAGATTCTAAGAATACACTTTCACTAAAAGCTACTGTATCAAAGGGCGGGGGTTTAAAGGCTCCAAAAAACGGTATGATGGATATAGATATAACTGAAAGCATAACATCGCAGGTAGATGTTATTTTAAGGGATAAAAACGGTAATATTATTTTTTCAGATTCCGGTAATAATGCAGGGTTGGAACTGGCAGGGGAATTCAAACAATTTGAAATAGAAAATTAGTTCTTTACCAGTTTAAAAAGTTATGATAAAATTCAAAAGTACTAGTTGCGGGGGAACCATTTTGGTTGAGAAGGTAAAACCTGACCCTTGGAACCTGTCGGTTAACACCGGTGTAGGGAAGCAAAATATTATCAGAAATTTTAGAAGAGATTTTGATAAATGCCGCTCACCTTACAATGGTGGGCGTTTTTTATTTTAAAAGTTTATAGTGACTTGTGGGGGGACCATTTTTGGTTGAGAAGGTAAAACCTGACCCTTGGAACCTGTCGGTTAACACCGGTGTAGGGAAGCAAATACGATTAATTATTGTATAGGTTAAGGTGCTTTCCTTTTGGGAGGCACTTTTTTTATTAAGGAGGTGTAGTGTTTAATGAAAAAAGTATTAACTATAGCAGGGTCTGACTGTAGCGGAGGAGCAGGAATTCAGGCAGATTTGAAAACCTTTGCTGCTCATGGCGTTTATGGAATGAGTGTTATTGTATCAGTGGTAGCAGAGAATACGTGCCGCGTCATTGATATTCAGGACATAACTCCACATATAATTAAAAAGCAGATGGATGCAGTTTTTGAAGACATAATACCTGATGCTGTAAAAATAGGTATGTTGTCAGGAAAAGAGTGTATGGAGGCCGTTGCTGAAAAATTGGAACAGTATAAGCCGGTAAATGTGGTTATTGACCCTGTGATGATTGCAAAAGGCGGTCACGCTCTGATGAAAGAAGAGGCCCTGGATTTTTTTATAAAAAGACTAATACCTCTGGCGGGCATGCTAACTCCCAATATTCCTGAGGCAGAAGCGATAACCGGGATGCGGATTAATACTCGTGAGGATATGAAAGAGGCAGCGGTTAGCATACACAAAATGGGTGCAGGTAGTGTTCTGGTAAAAGGTGGACATTTGAATGGAGATGCGGAAGACATACTTTTTGACGGAAGAGAATTTTACATATATTCAACTAAAAGAATCCAGACAAAAAATACCCATGGAACAGGGTGTACATTTTCTTCTGCCATAGCCTCAAACCTTGCTTTGGGACTTCCTTTTCCAACAGCGGTTGAAAAAGCAAAAGCATTCGTCACAATGGCAATTGAACATTCACTAGAAATCGGAAAGGGGCATGGCCCCACACATCATTTATATGGAATTTACAAAAACGGATTGAATAATTGGAGGTTACTATGAATTACAAAACACAGATGGAAGCGGCAAAAAAAGGTGTTATTACAAATGAAATGATGATTGTTGCACAGAAGGAGTCAATGGATCTAAACAAGCTTTGTGAGCTTGTGGGTGAGGGCAAAATAGCTATTCCAGCAAATATAAACCACAAGTCCCTAAGTCCCGAGGGAATAGGACAAGGATTGAGAACCAAAATTAATGTAAACTTGGGAATATCGGGAGATTGTCCTGACTACACAAAAGAAATGGAAAAGGTTGATATGTCAATCAAGTTTGGCGTTGAGGCAATAATGGACCTTAGTAATTACGGAAAGACAAATACTTTCCGCAAAGAGCTTATAAAGCGTTCACCTGCCATGATAGGAACAGTTCCCATGTATGATGCCATAGGCTACCTTGAAAAGGACTTGATGGATATAAAGGCTTCGGATTTTTTGAAGGTTGTTGAAGCTCACGCTGTAGAAGGTGTGGATTTTATGACAATTCATGCGGGAATAAATAAGCGTGCCGTTGAATGTTTCAAACGCTCAAAAAGGCTTACCAATATCGTTTCAAGGGGAGGTTCCCTTCTTTTTGCATGGATGGAAATGACAGGTAATGAAAATCCATTTTATGAATATTACGATGAATTTCTTGAGATACTCAGGGAATATGATGTAACCATAAGTTTAGGAGATGCACTAAGGCCAGGAAGTATCAACGACAGTTCGGACGCCGGACAATTAAGCGAGCTTATTGAACTGGGCAATCTGACCAAGCGTGCATGGGAAAAAGATGTGCAGGTAATGGTAGAGGGGCCGGGTCACATGGCTATGAATGAAATAGCCGCCAATATGACTATTCAAAAGAGATTGTGTCATGGAGCACCATTCTATGTGCTGGGGCCTCTGGTAACTGACATAGCACCGGGTTATGACCATATCACTTCCGCAATAGGGGGAGCAATTGCTGCGGCAAACGGTGCAGATTTCTTGTGTTACGTAACCCCGGCAGAGCATTT
The DNA here is from genome assembly GCA_023390335.1 of Bacillota bacterium. GTDB lineage: Bacteria > Bacillota > Clostridia > Acetivibrionales > DSM-1351 > Ruminiclostridium. The sequence goes on from JAEWCZ010000066.1 coordinate 858,066, forward strand.
AAGACTGCCTGATCTTTCGGATGTAAAAGAAGGAATAATTGCTTCAAAAATAGCTGCTCATGCTGCCGATATTGCAAAAGGAATACCTAATGCCCGTGAAATAGATAATAAAATGAGCGATGCAAGACGTCGTATTGACTGGGAAGAAATGTTCTCATATGCCATTGACGAAGATAAGGCAAGAGCATATTTTGAAAGCACACCTCCCACTGACAAACATACCTGCTCAATGTGCGGAAAAATGTGTGCTATGAGGACAACAAACAAGATTCTGGCAGGTGAAAAGGTAGAGTTTATTACTGAGAAATAGTAAAGGGGTATACATATGGATAATTATATAAAGCAAATAACAGGCTTAATTGCTGAAGTCAGGAGCAAAAAGCCGCTTATTCACAATATTACAAATTATGTAACTGTCAATGACTGTGCAAATGTTGTTCTGGCAATAGGTGCATCACCTATAATGGCGGATGATATTAATGAGGTTGCGGATATAACAGCTATTTCTTCCGCACTTGTAATAAATATTGGAACTCTAAATAAAAGAACAATAGAATCCATGATTTTATCCGGTAAAAAAGCAAATGAGAAGGGTATTCCAGTTATATTCGATCCTGTTGGAGCGGGAGCTTCAGCTATGAGAAATGAGACTACACGGGCTATTCTTGATACAGTCAAAATAAGTGTTTTGCGTGGGAATTTGTCTGAAGTGTCCTACGTAGCAGGGCTTAATGCAGCAACAAAAGGTGTTGATGCTTCCGAGGCGGATATTAAATCAAATGATTCCATTGCCGTTGCAAAAACTGCAGCAGAAAAGCTTGGTTGTGTAGTAGCTGTAACTGGGGCCGTGGATGTTATTTCAGACGGTAAAAACGTTGTGACTATCTCCAACGGACATAAAATGCTGTCAAATGTCACAGGAACAGGGTGTATGACTACTGCCTTGGTAGGTTCCTTCTGCGGGGGAGTAAAAGATAATTTCAAAGCTGCCGTGGCAGGGGTTACAGTGATGGGAATAGCGGGAGAGATTGCCTATGAAGCCGCAGGCCATAAAGGTACGGGAAGCTACCATATTGCTATTATTGATGCCATTAGTAAAATTGATGAAAATATTTTTGGAGAGAAGGCAAGAATAAATGAAATCTAAAATAGATTATACTCTTTATCTTGTAACCGACCGTGACCTGATGAGTACCAAAACACTGGAAGAGGCAGTAGAACAGGCGATACAAGGAGGCTGTACTTTGGTTCAGTTACGGGAAAAGACAGCTTCTTCCCGCAATTTTTATGAAACTGCTATTAATGTAAAAACCATAACAGACAAATACAATATACCGCTTATCATAAATGACAGAGTTGATATAGCTTTGGCAATAGATGCTGATGGAGTCCATGTGGGGCAGAGCGATCTACCGGCGGCGGTTGTCAGAAAAATCATTGGTAAAGATAAAATACTCGGTGTATCAGCGGGGACTGTTGAGAAGGCGATTGAGGCTCAAAGGGAGGGTGCTGATTATATTGGAGTGGGTGCCTTATTTTCTACAAGTACTAAAACAGATGCAAAGTCAGTATCCAGAGAAACTCTTATGAAAATTATAAAAGAAGTATCAATTCCTGTAGTAGGCATAGGCGGAATAAATTCTGAGAATGCAGTACAACTCAAAAATACGGGAATAAACGGGATTGCCGTAGTATCGGCTATTATTGCACAAAAGGATATAAAATCTTCTGCTAAAAAAATGCTTGAAATATTCAACAGTAAGGCTTAAAGAAAGTTAAATATAATACCTCAAATCCCACCGGATATTAAGGAAGGGTTTGAGGTATTTTTATTATTTAAAAATTGCCAGTAGCATAATCAATGTCTTTGTTAGGAAAAACTAAAGTAACATGAAAGTTGACGTAATAAATTTATTGATGGTATTATTATGTAAATCAATTTATTCAGTGGAGTATATTAATGAAGCATACATTGACAACCGGGCTAAAGAAAAAAATATATATCCCTGTAAGAAATAAGTTTATTATAAGCATGATCGTAGGACTAGCTTGGATGGCGGTATCGATCTATTTTTCACTGCCATGGATAAATGATTTGTCACTTTACATAACTATGCCAATTGCAATACTGGTTATTGCTGGTATAGCTTATATTCCAGGATATTTGAATGCATTCATGGTATCGAGCCTTTTATTGGACAGACAGCCAAAACTAAAAAATCCTACTCCCAAAGTTCCTGTAACAATACTAATTGCATGTTATAACGAGGAAAATAGCATTGAGAATACCGTTAAATATGTGGCAACGCAGGATTATGAGGGAGAAATAAGGTTATTAGTTATCGATAATAATTCAAAGGACAAAACAGCTGAGGCTGCTAAAATAGCCGGAGAAAAAATGAACCTCAACCTGACTGTAATTCATGAGAGTACCCCAGGTAAAAACTTCGCTTTAAATGCTGCACTTGAACATGTGGAAACAGAATATGTCTTGACACTTGATGCAGATACATTGCTGCATAAATCTGCATTGAGGAATATAGTTGCACGTATGGAAAGTTCCCCGGATGATGTATGTGCGGTGGCTGGAACAGTTTTGGTAAGGAACAGCAGAGGAAATATTCTTGCCAGAATTCAGGAATGGGATTATTTTTTAGGAATTGCCAGTATAAAAAGATTGCAGGGGTTATTTCAAAGTACTCTGGTGGCTCAGGGGGCTTTTTCACTTTATAAAACCGATTTAGTAAGGAAAGTCGGGGGATGGCCTGATGCGATTGGTGAGGATATTGTTCTCACCTGGAGTTTTTTAAAGAATAATCGCAGGGTTTATTTTGAGCCGCTGGCAGTAGCATTTACTGATGTTCCTACTTCATTAAAGCACTTTTTTAGACAAAGAAGCAGGTGGGCAAGAGGAATGGTGGAAGCCTTAAAGTTATTTAAGCCTTGGACACAGCCTATTTATTCTGCAAGATATCTAACAGGATGCAACCTATTCATGCCTTTTATGGATTTTGTATATACTTTTTGCTGGCTGCCGGGATTGATACTGGCCTTTTTTGGACACTTTTGGATAGTTGGGCCTGCAACCCTTTTTGTAATACCACTCTCATTGCTTCAGAATTTTGTACTGTACAACTACCAAAAAGGTGTGTTCAAATCTTTAAACCTGCGGGTCAGGAGAAATATTATAGGATTTGTTTTGTATGTTTTGTGTTATCAGGTGTTAATGAGTCCTATTTCTGTTTGGGGATATATTCAGGAAACCCTTAAGCTAAGGAGAGTGTGGAAATAACATTCTTTTTGTACAAAAGTCATAGTTAACAAATTATTTTTTTACATGTCTTTGTTTATAATTACTAAATTATTTCTAAAAAAATTAAAGGATTATAAAAAAAATCACATTCATTAAGGTTAAGTAAAAGATTAATATATCAGTATAAAACTTGACCGACAGACTTATTGTTCCCGGAATTTACTTCTAATATACGTCGGAAGGGTAAAATATTTTCAGGAGGAATAAAGACATGAAAAAGGTAATCGCTTTGATTTTAGTAGCTGTTCTTTCAGTAGGTATGCTGGCAGCTTGTGGAACTTCAACTGATACTTCTGCATCTGCATCTTCATCAGCAGCATCCACTGATTCTGCAAAAGCAACTGATACAGCTACAGGTGGACAATTAATCGGTGTAGCTATGCCTACACAGTCATTGCAGCGTTGGAACCAAGATGGTGCCAATATGAAAAAAGAACTTGAAGCAAAAGGCTACAAAGTTGATCTTCAGTATGCCAACAATGATGTAAACACTCAGATTCAACAGATTGAAAACATGATTGTTAAGGGAAGTAAAGTTGTTGTTATTGCAGCTATCGACGGTTCAGCACTTTCTGACGTTTTGAAAAAAGCAGCAGATAGTGGAGTAAAAGTAATAGCTTATGACAGACTTATAATGAAGACTCCAAACGTAGACTATTATGCAACTTTTGATAATTTCAAGGTTGGTGTAATTCAAGGTCAATACATTGAGACAAAGTTAGGTCTTAAAGATGGAAAAGGACCATTCAATATTGAACTTTTTGGCGGATCACCTGATGATAATAATGCAAATTACTTCTTCGACGGTGCATATAGTATTTTGAAACCATATATAGACAGCGGTAAGCTTGTTGTAACAAGTGGTCAGAAAGATTTCGCAAAAATCGCAATCCAGGGTTGGGATTCTGCAAAAGCACAAGCAAGAATGGATAATCTGATTACAGCTAATTATGCAGGCGGCAAAAAACTTGATGCAGTTCTTTCACCAAATGACAGCCTTGCAATCGGTATTGTTGCATCTCTTAAAAATGCAGGTTTCGGCAGCAGCGACAAACCATATCCAATTATTACCGGACAGGATTGCGACAAGCCAAACGTTATAGCAATGATTAACGGACAGCAGTCAATGTCAATATTCAAGGATACAAGAACTCTGGCATCAAAGGTTGTTGAAATGGTTGATGCTCTGTTACAAGGAAAAGAAGCTCCTGTTAACGATACTAAGACATATGACAACGAAAAGAAAGTTGTTCCTTCCTTCCTTTGCGACCCTGTATACGCTGACAAAGACAACTACAAGCAAATTCTTGTTGACAGTGGCTACTACAAGGAAGCTGATCTGAAGTAGTAAATAGCAGGATATGCAAATAATTTCATTAAGAAGCTAATTACATTATGCAAACCGGACATGGATGTGTTCGGTTTGCATATGTCAAGGCTTGATAAGCTTTTATATATGCAAGCCGAATACAAGGTAGAGGGAGATGAGGAAATGGCAGAGTTTATACTTGAAATGAGAAATATTACAAAGCTTTTTCCCGGAGTAAGAGCCCTTGACAACGTTAATTTCAAAGTGCGAAAAGGGGAAGTCCACGCACTTGTTGGAGAGAATGGAGCGGGAAAATCCACATTGATGAATGTACTGAGTGGAATTTATCCCCATGGCACTTACGCAGGAGATATAATTTTTGACGGACAGGAATGTGTTTTTAGTAATATCAGAGATAGTGAAAAAATGGGAATTGTTATAATTCACCAGGAATTGGCATTAGAACCTTATCTTTCTATAGGCGAAAATATATTCTTACGTAATGAAAGATCAAAGTATGGTTTTATAAATTGGAACAAGACTCATATTCAGGCAACAGAACTTCTGAAAAAAGTACGTCTTAAAGATGATCCGTATACGCTTGTTTCAGAAATTGGTGTAGGTAAACAGCAGTTGGTTGAAATTGCAAAAGCGCTTGCCAAGGACGTTAAATTACTTATACTGGATGAACCTACTGCTGCATTGAACGAAGATGATTCAGAAAATCTCTTGAAGCTTATACTTGAGTTAAAAGCAGAAGGAATCACTTCTATTATAATTTCACATAAGCTTAATGAGGTTTTAGAGGTAGCTGACACTATTACTGTTCTTCGTGACGGTGCAACTATCGAAACTATTAAAAAAGATGAGGATTTAACTGAAGACAGGATAATAAAGGGAATGGTTGGACGTCAGCTGGTTGACAGGTTCCCCAAACGTACACCTAAAATCGGTAATATAAATTTTGAAATTAAGAATTGGAATGTTTTTGATCCTACTATTGAAGGCAAAAAGGTTATAAAGAACGTAAACCTAAATGTAAGAAAAGGTGAAATAGTAGGTATTGCCGGGTTAATGGGTTCAGGAAGAACAGAACTGGCAATGAGTGTATTTGGAAAATCGTACGGTAAAAATATCAGCGGAGAGATAGTTAAGGACGGAAAAAAGCTCGAACTTGACAATATAAAACAAGCAATTAATAATGGACTTGCTTATGTAACTGAGGACAGAAAGTCAGCAGGTCTTATCCTTATACAGGATATAAAAAACAATATATCGCTCTCAGGTATCCAAAAACTCAAGAAAAATATGCTTGTGGATGAGAATCAGGAAATCCATGTTGCAGAGGATTTCCGTAAAAAAATGAATATAAAGTCTCCTAGCATATTACAAAAAACCGGCAATTTATCAGGTGGAAATCAACAAAAGGTTGTATTAAGCAAATGGATATATACTGAACCGGATGTGCTTATTCTTGATGAACCTACAAGAGGTATTGATGTTGGAGCTAAATATGAAATATATACAATTATAAACAAATTGGTAGACGAAGGAAAGTCAGTCATAATCATATCATCAGAGCTTCCTGAAATACTTGGCATGAGCGACAGAGTGTATGTCATGAATGAAGGAAGGATTGTAGGAGAACTTGACAGGAGTCAAGCATCGCAGGAAAGCATTATGAAATGCATTATGCAAAGTAACAGGGAGGTAGTGTAATGGAAACGATTAAAAATATTTTCAAAAAGAACCTAAGGCAGTATGCAATGCTGATTGCCTTGGTTGTAATAATGGCATTTTTTCAGATCGCAACAAAGGGTGTCCTTCTGTTACCGATGAACGTGTCAAATTTAATACTACAAAACAGCTATGTTCTTATCCTTGCAGTTGGTATGACCCTATGTATTTTAACCGGCGGTAACATAGACCTTTCGGTAGGTTCCGTTTGTGCTTTCATTGGCGGAATCATGGGTATTTTTGTAATAAATATGAAGATGAATGTTGGACTTGCCATTTTACTATGCCTCTTAATTGGTGGTGTTATTGGAATCTGGCAAGGTTTCTGGATTGCATATATAAGAATTCCCGCTTTTATAGTTACCTTGGCTGGAATGCTCATTTTTAGGGGCCTTACAATAACCATGCTTAAAGGATTAACTCTTTCACCGTTCCCTGATAGCTTTACTAACATCAGTGCAGGGTACATTCCTGACATATTTAACGGATTTGGTACAAAACTCAACATGTTAACTCTGTTCATAGGAGTAATTGTTGCAATAATGTATATTTATCTTGAAGTTAAGAAAAGAGCAGAAAGAAAGAAATATGATTTTGAAGTTGCACCGGGTTATATGTTCATAATCCAATTAGTACTTGTGGTAGCTGCAATAGGTGTTTTCACATACTGGCTGGCTGTTTATAAGGGAGTTCCTATAATCCTTGCATTAATTGGTATTCTTATACTGGCATATTCAATATTTACAATGAAGACTGTACCAGGACGTTATCTTTATGCAATGGGCGGAAATGAAAAAGCCGCAAAACTTTCAGGTATAAATACCAACAAGGTTCTTTTCCTCTCATATGTAAATATGGCAGTGTTGGCTGCGCTTGCAGGTATAACCTTTACAGCACGTCTTAATGCAGCATCTCCTCAAGCGGGAGTTAACTTTGAGCTTGATGCTATTGCAGCCTGCTTTATAGGTGGAGCATCCGCTTACGGTGGAATAGGAACAGTTGTTGGAGGTGTTATTGGTGCCCTGGTTATGGGTGTTCTTAATAATGGTATGTCAATTCTTGGAGTAGGCAGTGACCTGCAGATGACAATTAAAGGTCTTGTTTTATTAGTAGCAGTTGCATTTGATGTTCTTTCTAAATCAAAATCAAAATAAAATGACGTAAGTTTACAAATATTATAATAGGATTTCGTACTTTCCGTGTTGTTCATTTCCGGTGGTAGAAATCCTATTATTTTTATTTGCGGTAGCTTTAATGATATAATGCAAGTAGAGACAATTACTAATTCAACTAAGGAGTTTTGATTGAAAATGGATAAAGCCAGATTTTTCAATAAAACCAAACTCGTTTACTTGGTATTGGCGTTATTTATAGCTTTACCAGGGTGTGGAGGGTCAGTGGTTGAAAAAAGTCAACCAACTGAGCCACATACATCTTACGAAGAGAATTCAAATGTTACTCAAAATAAGGATATTATTATAGCTATGGTTCCAAAATCTCTGGATAACCCTGTTTTTCTTGATGCACTTGAGCAAGGTGAGCGTGTTGGGAGGGAATTAGGTGTTAAAGTTGAATGGCAAGGGCCAATGCAGTCTGATACAAATGTACAGATTGCTATTGTTGAGAGTCTTATACGGCGTAAAGTAGACGGAATTGTTATTAGCTGCATTGATCCCGGGAAAATAAAGCCTGTTATTGACAAAGCTGTGAAGGCAGGCATAAAGGTAGCCACATTTGATTCGGATTCTCCAGGTAGCAACAGGCTTTTCTACTGCGGAACCGATAATTACGCTGCGGGTGTAGCATGTGGGAAGGCTCTGATAAAAGAAGCTAAGGCAAAAGGAAAGGACAAGCAGGTACTAGATCTTTTGATAATGACAGCAGATAAAGAAAGCAACAATCTAAACAAGCGACTAAATGGTTTTCTTGAAACGGCTCGTGCCGGAGGGATTCAACTTAATATAACAGGTACGCTGTACTGCAACGATGATGTGAATATTGCGGGAGATATGCTTGAGAATCATATTAGAGCGGGTAATGCAGACGTATTTTTTAGTACGGGAGGTTGGCCGTTTGTTTCACCACCGGAATCTCTTCCGAGTTTTCGTGAATGGTGTAAAAGCGGAGGAATTTCAATTCTTGTAGATACCTATTACCCGGTACTGGAAGCCGCTGAAAAGGGCTTGGCAGATTCTTTGGTAGGCCAGAATTTTAATAAGATGGGCGAGTTGAGTATTAGGAATTTGTATAAAGCAATTAAGGGTGAAAAGATTCCTTCCAGTTTTATAGATACAGGTCTTGAATTAGGTGATAAAAGTAATTTTGCTAAACTTCTTCAGGGAAAACAAAGATGGGAGATAAAATAGTTATGTTCAGTAAGTTCAGTATTTACAGCATCCGATCAAAAATGACCATTTGTTTTCTGGCTTTGGGACTTGTACCCTTACTAGTTTTTGGATTGATTTCGTATTATTTATATTTGCAAAACCTCCATAAAAATGTAGCAAACTATTCGGAACAGGTAATAGAAAGAGTTGACAAAAATTTGGAAACCTACATCAGCGATATTGAAAACATTATGAGGTTAAAAAGCAATTATTATTTTCAGCAGTATTCAAAATTAAATGAAGCAGGCGATATAGAGGGAAACAGAAAATATATAGTAAGGATTTGGGAAACTTTTGACAGTCTTAAACAAATGAAAACAGATTTAGTTGACATAAGATATATATCTTCCTCAGGAAGTGCTATAAGTTGTTATGGCAGATACTGGGGAGATATAACCAATGAACCGTTACATCGGGAATTGGTTAACAAAAAAAAGGATGTTGTAGCTATTCAGCCGCCGCATCTGAATATCCTGAATAAAGAAGTCTTTTCCATTGGACAGGCAGTAAACCGAACTGTAAAGGGAGATATGGGAATTATGGCTATTGACATAGATGTTAATTTCCTAAAAAAGATCTGCAGTGATATTAAGCTTGGCGAAACAGGTTTTGTCTTCTTTGCAAAGGATGGTAAAGTGGTATTTACCCCACAGAGCTCAGATAAGCATGGATTTTCAAATACTATTACTAAAAATCCTGAACTTATGAACAGCAGAGACGGAAGCCTTATAGACAGTATAAACAACACAAATTATATCATTACCTATAAGACATCTGCCATTACCGGATGGAAAATAATAGGGGTAACTCCTGAAGCCGAGATGACCAGAGAAGTCAGTACTCTAAGAAGGGTATTTTTCTGGCTTATAACCCTAATAATCGTTATAATCTTATTGCTTACCATATATCTTACTTCTGTTCTGACAAATCCAATGAGGAAGCTGAGGAGTACAATGAAACAAGCTTATGAAAATGATTTGTCTATTTATGCGGATATAAGAACCAGAGATGAAATAGGGCAGCTGGCAAGCAGTTTTAATAAAATGATGAATCAGATAAGAGAGCTTATGGATAAGATCAAAGAAGATCAACAGAAAATAAGAGTTATGGAAATGAAGGCAATGCAGGAACTTATTAAACCTCATTTTGTTTACAACACTCTTGACTCTATTATTGGACTTCTTGAACAGAATAGGAATGACGATGCTATAGATATTGTTGATTCCCTTGGTAAGTTCTTTAGAACAAGTTTGAGCCACGGAAGAGAAGTTGTTTTTATAAGGGAGGAAATTGACCATATCAGAAGCTATCTCATGATACAGCAATTCAGATTTTCCTACAAATTTGACTATTTGTTTGAGATAGATGATGAGGTTTATAATTTTAAAACTGTTAAGTTAATATTACAACCGCTAGTTGAGAATTCCATATATCATGGTATAAGAAATTTGGATAAAAAAGGCCTTATAGTTATAAATGGCTATTTAAAAGATGAGCAGATAATCTTTGAAATCTCAGATAACGGAGAAGGTATAGGCGAAGAAAAAACTGAGCAGCTTAACAGGATAATGGCAGGGGAGGAAGAGGTTGAGGATAAGAACATGTATTTTGGTATTAGGAATGTAAATGAGCGCATAAAATTAAACTTTGGAAACGATTATGGATTAAAATACCAAAGCAAGGTATCTGTAGGTACTAAAGTAGTGGTAAATATTCCGCAGATAGGTAGGTGAGGGTATGTTCAGGCTTTTAGTTGTTGAAGATGAAGAAATGATCAGAAATAAAATAATGTACAATACAAACTGGAAAGAACACGGATTTATTGAGGTTCTTGAAGCAAGTAACGGTATAGAGGCCCTGGAAATTGTCAGAAAGAATAACATTGATATAGTAGTTACTGACATACAAATGCCCGAAATGAATGGCATTGAGCTAATCAGAGAAATAAAAAGCCTCAACCGGGGCATCAAGTGTATAATTATAACGGCATATGCAGAGTTTGAGTATGCCAAGGAATCAGTTAAGCTCAATGTCAATGATTATATTTTAAAACCTTTTAAATCAAAGGATCTTTTAGAGATTGTAAAAAAACTCTCAGAGGAAATTTTAAGGGAAAGGAATGAGCGCGTAGAAGTTGAAAATCTGAGAAGGCAGTTAAGGGAAAACAAAAAGGCTCTAAGGGAGAAGCTTTTCAATGATTTGCTTAGCAACAGCTATATCGGCGATGTAGAGAACGATTTGAATTATCTAGAGCTTTCAAAATTGAAGGATCGGGAATTTTTTATTGCAGTAATAAATATTAATAACTTTATGGAGCTTATCAGAGAAGAGGATGAGGAGCAGAAATATATTGTAAACCTGTCCTTTTATAACCTTGTAACCAAATTCCTTTCATCCTTCGGAGCAGATTCCTCCAACACCTGTGACTCGGAGCTTGTTTATTCTGTCATAAATTATAAAATAGATCAGCTGGTAATAGCCGTGTATGATGATATAGATAAATATATACCGGCTTTTGAAGGATTAATTAAAACAGGAAGACAGGAACTGGGGTTTTGTATGACTATTGGTATCGGGAATAAATACAAAAACCTTACAGATGTTCATGTTTCTTACAGAGAAGCTTGTTCTGCGGTTTTGCTTGATCGTGTTTACGGAAGGGAAATTGTGTATATTTTTAATGACCTTAATTTTGGTAACAAGGTATATAGTAAACAACTTCACATCCTTGGAGATACCAAGCTATATGATGACCTTAAAATCGGTGCATTTCAAGAAATAAAAATGGATATTGTAGATATTATTACACAGATTAAGAGTTCCAAACTTGAGTTAGATGCCATAAATACTATTATTTATAATATAGTACTTTTATCCTGCAAGACCGTAAATGAGTTAGGATATGATATTTTTGAAATAATGGGTGAGGATTTCAACCTTCATTTTGATGTGAAGGAGATAAATAATCTGGTACAGCTTGAAGAATGGCTGCTTAGCTTCTTTTATAAAGTCAATGAATTTATTAATCAGAAAAGAAGTAACAGAAATGAAAATTTGCTTTCAAAAGTAAAGGATTATGTGGATAGGAATTATAGCGAAAATATAACCTTAACTAGTATTGCGAAGAATTTTGGGATTAGTTCGGGTTATCTTAGTGTACTGTTCAATGATCATATCGGGCAAAATTTTATAGATTATCTTACTAACCTAAGAATTCAAAATGCAAAAAATCTGCTAAAAAGTACAGACCTTAAAATTTATGAAATTGCAGACAAGGTTGGTTACCGTGATGCCTATTATTTCAGTACGGCATTCAAAAAAATTGTAGGTATAAATCCTACAGACTATAGAGAAAAGCTGAACATTCTTTAATGGTTCTTAACCTGTACTAAGAGTATAAATTATATCAATGGAAGCTTGAAAGCAATCATTGATATAATTTATACTGTTTGGCTAATCTCTTGTCACATTTCTAAGCCATTTAAGACTTCTGTATCTCCACAAAACCAGAGGAATTTTAATGATCTCGTCGCTCATCAAAATTATGTAGACAATTGGTACACTCCACTTGAAAACAAAAGCTGCCAATGCACCAAAAAGTATCGAGCCACCCCACATTGTTGATATATCAAGGAATAAGCCGAATTTTGTATCTCCTCCTCCACGGAATACACCAACTATAAGTGTTGTATTGTAGGCTTGTGCTACTACAAAGTAGGACATTACAAACATCATAACAGATAAATGCCCTCTTGTTATGTCAGTGAGATTAAGGACTGACATAAGTAAAGGTCTTGCAATTAATATAAGGACACCTCCGGCTATTCCTGCAAGCACACTAAGCTTAATAAAGCGGTTTGCATAAACTTTTGCACCCTCATAGTTGTTTTCTCCGATCGCCTTACCGACGGTTATAGCAGCTGCGTTTGCAAGACCAAAAGCTATTACTGTGGCAAGCTGTCTGGCAATCTGAGCTACGGAATTTGCCGAGACTACCGAACTTCCTAAATGCCCTATTACAATTGCATTGGTAGCTACACCCGCACCCCACATAAGCTCATTTAATGTAACGGGTATTGAGTAAGTCAAGAAATCCTTAAACAATAATTTATCGTGTACCAATAAATCGGAGGGCTTGAATTTAATCAGCTTATTAATCTTTAAGTGATATATAATTACAATTAACAATTCAACTCCGCGGGAAGCTAGGGTTGCTATTGCTGCACCCATTATTCCCATTTTAGGTAAACCAAAAAGACCGAAAATTAATGCCGATGCAATAATTAAGTTTACAATAAGGGAAGCAAGGTATACAACTGTTGAAATAATTACACGTTCCATACTTCTCATAATATTTAAGTAAATCATGGTAATTGACATAAAAATGTATGATAATGCTATTATTTTCAGGTATTTGACGCCTTCAGCAATAACCGGTGCTTCATTTGTAAAAATAGTCATTACCTGTGCAGGGAATAGCAATACGATTGCAGTAAAAAATAGTGCTACTAAAAGAGAGAATCTCATGCAGATTCCCATGATTTTTTCAATGCTATTGGTGTCGCCTTTTCCCCAATATTGAGCTGTAAGTACTGCGGCCCCTGATGTCAAACCAAAAAATATAAGCGTCATTATAAACTGAACCTGACCTGCCAGAGAAGCGGCAGAAAGTACAGTTTCACTTACTTTTCCAAGCATAAGGACATCTATTGAAGTTATTCCTACATTTATGAGGTTTTGGATAGCCATAGGAAGAACCAGAGCAAAAGCCATTTTGTAGAAGGATTTAGTATCCTTTATTGCGATATTGTTTTCCATGTTTAGATACTCCGTTAAATCATTTTATAACTAGTATACAATATCATAATGTGATACCATAAGTAAAGTTAATAAAACCTTACTTATGGGAGATGAAGGCTTTGCTTTATAGGGATAATGCAGGTTTATATATCCATGTGCCCTTTTGCAGTTCAAAATGTAATTACTGTGATTTTAACTCCTATGCTGGGAAGATTAATCTCGCTGAGAATTACTTTAAATCCATGAAAAAAGAAATTGAACTATATAAATCAGAGATGAAAGATTATCTAATTAATACAATATTTGTAGGTGGGGGAACTCCATCCGTTGTCAATGATATATATGTTTCTGAAATATTGGAGAAATGCAAAACAGAGTATAATATATCAGCAAATTGTGAAATAAGTATAGAAAGTAACCCCGGTACATTAAGCATAGAAAAACTTAGAGCTTACAAAAATGCAGGGATTAATAGAATCAGTATGGGATTACAGGCATATCAGGATAAGCTTCTTAAATACCTTGGAAGATGCCATAGTCATAAGGATTTTACTGAGAGTGTCCAGAATGCAAGAAATGCAGGTTTTGATAATATTAATGCGGATGTTATTTTTGGAATTCCCGGACAGACCCTTGATGATTGGAAAGAAACTCTTAATTATTTAATTTCACTGGGTATCAACCATATTTCAGCATACAGCCTAAAAATAGAAGAGGGAACAAAATTTGGAACTATGGAGGAAGAAGGCAATCTTGTTCCTGTAGATGACGAACTTGACAGGGAAATGTATCATTATGCGATTGATTACTTAAGTGAAAACGGCTTTAAACAGTACGAAATATCCAATTTTGCAAAAGAAGGATATGAATGCAAGCACAACCTCACATATTGGAAATGTGTGGACTACCTTGGATTGGGTGCAGGGGCACATTCCTGTTTGAAGGACATAAGATTTTCGAACGAAGTGTCCATTGAGGGTTATACAGACCGTCTAAAACGTGAGGAAAAACCTGTACATGAGGAATTTCAACTTGAATTAACAGACAAAATGTCTGAGTACATGTTTCTGGGATTACGGTTAACAAAAGGGGTAACGGGAAAGGAATTCTCCTTGCGATTTAATGAGGATTTATTTTCAAAGTATAATGCTTCTCTTGAAAAGCTTGAGAATAAAGGGCTTATTGGAATATCAGGTGATTGCGTTAAATTAACAAGACTTGGTTTTGACTTAGCTAATCAGGTGTTTGTAGAATTTGTATAAATATTAAAGACAAAAATAAAAACTCAGGGTTAAACCTGAGTTTTTGTTTTTTAATTATTTTGCTGCATTTATAGCTTTTGCTAATCTGGATTTCTTTCTCGCAGCGGTGTTTTTATGCATTAAGTTCTTTGCTGCGGCTTTATCTAAAGCCTTTGTAGCTGCTTTATAAGCGTCAATTTTATTTTCACCAGTAGCGATAGCTTCCTTACATTTTTTAACAGTAGTCTTGAGTGCTGACTTTCTGATAGTGTTCTTCAAAGTCTTAGTCTCAATTACTTTAACTCTCTTTATAGCAGATTTAATGTTTGGCACAGTATTCACCTCCTGCGAGCCGGTTTAGCATAATAAGTGAGCAAAAAATACAAAAATATGTTAATCGGTTTTACAAACCGCTTCTTGCCCATAACAGATGATATTTTACCATGAAAGGTTTCAAATTGCAAGTACAAACTGGATAAATTTGATTAGTACACTAGATTAATATTTAAAATTTAATACTAAAAATGTGACATTTTGAAATAATATAAATGAATTTTAATAGTTTTATAACGAAAGGAACATTATTTATGATTAATATGTCCAACAGGTATACAGACCTTGCCATTGAGGCACATGAAATATTTATGAACAGCAGTGAAGCAAAGCAGCAGGCTCAGGAAGGCAAAACACCTCCAGGTGTGGTGATAGAGAATGCCGGAGATGCAGATGTAAAGATTACAAGAGTGCGTATTACCTCACGTACGGGAGAAGCTTCTATCGGAAAACCCATGGGAAACTATATAACTCTTGAGGTTCCTGAACTAAAGGATAACAACGAGGATATAAATAAAAAAACTATTGATGCTATGGCAAGAGAACTAAGGGATATGCTAAAGCTTAAAGAAGGCTCTACTACCCTTGTTATTGGGTTAGGAAACTGGAATGTTACTCCTGATGCGCTGGGACCAAAGGTTGTATCAAACCTGATGGTAACAAGGCATCTGCTCCAATATGTCCCCGAACATGTAGATGAGGGTGTTAGTCCTGTTTGTGCAATTTCTCCCGGAGTATTAGGGATAACTGGAATTGAGACGGGCGAAATTGTAAAGGGCGTTGTTGATAGACTGAAACCTGATGCATTGATTGCAATAGATGCCCTTGCTGCAAGAAGCATGGAGAGAGTTAGTACTACCATTCAGATTGCTGATACGGGTATTGCACCGGGAGGTGGGGTTGGAAACAAGAGAATGGAGTTGAGCGAGCAGACTTTGGGAATGCCCGTAGTTGCAATAGGTGTACCTACTGTAGTTGATGCGGCTACTTTAACAAATGATGCTATGGACCTTGTTATTGACAGCCTCATGAACGAAGCACCCAAGGACTCAAGTTTTTATAATACTTTAAAGGATATCGACCGTGACCAGAAGTACGAACTTATTAAGGAGGCCTTAAATCCCTACGTAGGGCATCTTATTGTTACTCCTAAGGAAATAGATGATATTATCAGCCGTGTTTCAAAGGTAGTGGCAAATGGACTCAATATGGCTCTACACCAAGGAATCACACTTGATGATGTAGGCAGATACATTAACTGATATATATGAATATCTTCCCTTTTGCTGCCCCACAGGTTATAATTTTATTTGGGTGTTTACATTACGATTCCCTTTAGGAGGATAATTTGAAGCAGACAGGAAGATTTTTGATAATATTCGGTTCACTTATGATTTTATGGAACACATTTTTGATTAAACCAATAAAATTATTTACTGTTTTTCTGCATGAGTTGGGGCATGCATTTATGGCTATTGCCACTGGCAGCGGAATAACCGAGCTTAAAATATATTTTAATGAAAGCGGGCATGTGATGTCACTTCCCAAAAACTGGTGGTCAGCCTTTCTTATCGCTAATGGAGGTTATTTGGGAAGTGTTCTTTTTGCTATTCTGATACTGGTACTTAAAAATACCCGTTTCAGAAAATACATAATTGGGGTCATAGCTATTGTTTTTCTTGCATTTACCTTCAGATATTCCGGTATTGCGTCATTTACAATGCTTTACTCGGTAATATTTGCTGTTTTTGCACTCATACTTTATATGATTCAGAATGACACCCTTAACCAGTGGGTAATCGAGATAATTGGTATTGGAAGTGTTACATATGCAATATACGATACACTAGTGGATACCGTTATAATGCAGCTAAATTATCAGTTTGATTTGTTCAGAGTGGGCAGTATGCCAGTGACTGATGCTGTTTCTATATCCAGACTTACTCATATTCCGGCTATAGTTTGGGGCCTGATTTGGGTAGGTATATCCATTTTTGCTGTGTATTCTGTTTTTCTAAAGAGCAAAGGCAAGCCTTCACGAAAAAAATACTAAATATATACTATTTGAAGTAGATTGTTACTAAATATTAATTATACAAGACTATTCGGAGGGAAACATGGCAGATAAGATTCAATTAATGAAAGATAAGATTGAGGTACTTAACAGGGCAGCAAAAGCATACTATCAGGAAAATACTGAAATAATGCCCAATATAGAATACGATAAGCTATATGACGAATTATTGAAACTTGAAAAAGAAACAGGTATTGTTTTATCAAATAGCCCGTCTATTCACGTAGGATATGAACTACTGAGCAATCTGCCAAAAGAACGTCATGAAAAACCTATGCTGTCCCTGGATAAGACCAAGGACGTTGGTGCATTAAAGGAATGGATAGGTAACCAAAAAGGTATTCTTTCATGGAAACTTGACGGGCTTACTATTGTATTGACTTATCAGGACGGGCATTTGGTAAAGGCGGTTACAAGAGGTACCGGTGAAGTGGGCGAGGTTATTACAAATAATGCAAAGGTATTCAGGAACCTGCCGGTTACCATAGCATACAAGGATACGTTAATTTTGCGTGGAGAAGCCATTATCCGCTATTCCGATTTCATTAAAATAAATAATGAAATAGCAGACGTCGATGCAAAATATAAGAATCCTCGAAATTTGTGCAGTGGGTCTGTAAGACAGCTGAACAACAGGGTTACATCGGAAAGAAATGTATATTTCTTTGCATTTTCATTGGTGAAAGCTGATAATGTTGAGTTTGATAATTCCAGAGCTTCTCAAGTGAACTGGTTGAAAAATCAGGGCTTTGATATAGTGGAATTTAAAGAGGTAACAAATAATGATATAGAAGAAACTGTTCAATGGTTTTCACAGAATATTGAAGCAAACGATTTGCCGTCAGATGGTCTGGTGCTTTCATTTGATAATATCGCCTACGGGGAATCACTGGGCTCAACGGCCAAATTCCCTAGAGATTCCATTGCTTTTAAATGGAGGGACGAGATCAAAGAAACTACCCTTTTACACATTGAGTGGAGTGCTTCAAGAACTGGCCTCATAAATCCTATTGCTATTTTTGAACCCGTTGAGTTGGAAGGTACCACCGTAAGCAGAGCCAGTATCCATAATCTAAGCATTATGGAAGGCCTGGAACTTGGAATTGGTGATACCATAGGTGTATATAAGGCAAATATGATAATCCCTCAGATATCTGAGAATCACACCAGAAGCGGTATGGCCCCGGTACCTGATGAGTGTCCTGTTTGTAAGGGTAAAACCGAAATAAAGCAGGAAAGTGGAGTAAAGACATTATACTGTGTTAATAATGAGTGTCTTGCAAAGCAGATAAAGTCATTTACCCATTTCGTCAGCAGAGATGCTATGAATATAGAGGGTCTATCCGAAGCTACTTTGGAAAAATTAATTGCAAAAGGCTTAATAAAAGAGCTGGCAGACTTATTTCATATTGAAAAATACAAAAATGAAATAATTGAGATGGAGGGCTTGGGTGAAAAATCCTTTAATAAATTGGTTGCATCCATTAATAAGGCTAGAAAAACTACTGCTGTAAGGCTTCTGTACAGCCTTGGAATTCCCAATGTAGGTCTGTCAAATGCCAAGCTTATATGCAAGTATTTTAAATACGATTGGAATAAAATTGAGAATGCTGACTTTACCGAATTGATTCAGATAGGTGGAATCGGCGATATTATGGCAGAATCCTTTATTAGATTTTTTGCCGATGAAAAGAAGAAGGTTATAGTTCATGATGTTTTAAAAGAAATTGAACTTGAAGAGATTCAGGTATCCCAATCGGAACAGATTTTTGAAAATATGAACTTCGTTATTACAGGTTCTGTGGAGCGATTTAAAAACAGAGATGAATTAAAGGATGTTATTGAGGAAAAAGGCGGAAAAGTAACCGGCTCGGTTACTTCAAAAACCAATTACCTAATAAATAATGATAATTTGTCTAACTCATCTAAGAATAAAAAAGCAAAAGAACTTAACATAAGTATTATAACAGAAGCACAGTTCGTTGACTGGCTAAATAACGGGGTAAAGCCTTAAGTAAAAGTAAAAAAAGGTTAAATATACAATGTCATCAGGTTTTATGATCTGATGACATTGTTTTGCGTGTAAAAATTATTCATACTCATGTCTGTATACTCCTGATTTTTCTCCCATAGCTTAAATATATTTTACAGAGTACGACTGGAACAGCCTGTTTCCTTGCGAAACTATTTTTAAAGTGTATTAAATTGGCTACTATTTGGAAAAAACTCTCATAAAATAGAATTTATTGACAGTAACAGAATAAAATGGTAAAATAGGAAAATAAAATAAGTTACTGTAGAGTAAATAATATACATCCGTTAGAATAAATAAGGATTATATCTTATGGATAAAAGTAGCAATTTAAAAATCAAAGATTTTGACCAATACTTATATAAGATATGTGATTTAATATCAGAATATCAAGAGGGATTAATAAATGACCCGGTGGTACCACAAATTGATTATAATGATTTGTATGGTATTATTGAGAATAAGTTTCCTTTAGAAGGAACAAATATCGATCAAGTATTGGAAGATATAAAGAAAACTATTATACCAAATTCATCAAAGGTTGGACATCCGCGTTTTTTGGCTTGGATGAATAATAGTTCTTCTGAAGCTGGGGTATTGGGAGAAATACTTAATATTGGATTATCCCAAGTACCTTTTACATATAAAGGCGGCCCGGCAGCTACAGTGCTTGAAGATATAGTAATAAAATGGTTTGGGCAAATGTTTGGGTATAAAGAATACTATGGTGGTACTCTTGTCAGCGGAGGGACTGTTGCTAATCTCACTGCTCTAGCAGTAGCTAGAGAAACTAAAATTTACAATTCAATGAAGAATGGTATTCAAAATTTAAATGAACCGCTTGTTTTATATATGTCTGAGCAAGGTCATATTTCCATTGAGCGTTCTGTTGGTATTCTTGGGATAGGAATAAATAATATTAGAAAAATTCCAACAGATAAGTCTTATAGAATTCAGATTGATTATCTTAAAAAGCAAATAAAAAAGGATATTGATGAAGGATTTCAACCTTTCTGTGTAATTGCTCAAGCAGGTGCGGCTAACAGTGGTGCAATAGATCCTATTTTAGAAATTTCAAAAATATGCAAGGAATTTAATCTCTGGCTACATGTTGATGCTGCTTATGGTGGTGGAGTTATATTGACAAGAGAAGGGAAAGACTTATTAAAAGGCATTGAAAATGCAGATTCCATTACAACCGATCCTCATAAATGGTTTTATATGCCGGTGGAGTCAGGCTTAGTATTAGTAAAAAATAAAGATAATCTTTATAAAACTTTTTCCGGTTCATCCTGTAAAGCATATAGGGGACCATTAGATGAAAAAAATTATTTGAATTATGGAATACAAATTGCAAGAATGTCACGATCTTTAAAAATATGGTTTGCATTTAGAGTTTACGGAATTAATAGAATAGGGAAAAGTATTGAACATAATTTATTTCTTGCGCAGGAATTTAAAAAGAAATTAGAGAGTGACAAGAATTGGGAGATACTTAATCCTGTAAATTTATCAATAATTTGTTTTCGTTATAAGCCAGATTCTAATGTGAGCAGCCAAACTTTAGATGAGATACAAAAAAGAATTATTGATAAAATTGAAGAAGAAGGAAAAGCTTTACTTACTCCTGCTGTTTTGCAAGGTAAAATTGGTATCCGTGTATGTTTTGCAAATCATAGAACAACTATTGATGATATTGAAATTCTTTACGAAACACTTAATCGTATTGGAAAGAATATTAATTATTAATAAAGTACTAACAAAATTAATAGGTACTTACCTGTTTAAATACTTATTGCAAAAACCTTAAAGGAGGGCATAGTATGCTGTCGGATGATATTTTTATTTACGATGTTGTCAAAAATCTTGAAGGTCAATATTCCATTTGGCCTGAACACCTTGGACCTCCACCTTCTGGATGGAATATTGCAGGATGCAAAGGTGAAAAACAGGTTTGTTTAGATTATATAAAAGAAAACTGGAAAGAGATGAAATTTTCTTTATAATAAAGTGTTTTTATAATAACTCAACATAGGAGGGCTTAAAATGAAAAAAATAGTTTTTATTACTTTTTATGATATAGAATGTATCGGCATTCGTCTGCTTAGCTCCATTGCAAAAAGAAAAGGTGTACAAACAGATATTGTTATATTGAAAAATGAAATGCAACGTAAACCCGTTTTCAAAACTGATATGAAAGATGATTATACCTATTTTTATGGTGGAGTATTAAGAAATGCTATTTTATCTGCATTTCCACCATCTAAGCATGAAATAAATTTGTTCATTCAAAAAATTATTGACCTTAAACCGGATTTGATATGTTTGAGCACCAGGACTTTTGCGTTAAAACTATGTAGAAAAGTAATTCCAGTTTTAAGAGAGAATTTGCCGGGCATTCCGATTGTTGGCGGTGGATGGGGGCCTACATGCGAACCGGAAAAGTTTCTTGAATTTTGTGATTATGCTGCCATTGGTGAAGGTGAAAAAACAATAGAAGATATTGTAGATAACCTAATTAACAATAAAGACTTTAAAAATATTAATAATCTTGTTTATAAAAATAATGATAATACGATCATAAAAAATCCGCTTTATCCACCTCTATCAGTATCTGAAATGAATGATTCATTATTCGTTGATAAAGATCTCAATAATCAATTCTTGATAAATGATAATAGAATACAAAATGGTCAAGAATTTTACAATAATGATACATATAGTTGTTTCATTGGAAGAGGATGTCCATTATCATGTAGTTACTGCATGTCTGGTACATATCAAGTAATATATAAAGAAAATGGATATAATTGTCCCAAATTTAGGATCAGAGATGTAGAAGTAGTAATTGAAGAGCTAGCTATAGCAAAGCAGAATGGAGCACTTTCTATTCGTTTTATGGATGAAGTTTTTCCATTTAATAAAGAATGGCTTGAAAAATTCTTTGAGTTATATTCCCAAAAAATCGGACTTCCATTTTTTGCTTACTTAAGACTTGAATTTCACAATGAAGAAACAATAAAAGAATTGGTAAAACATGGACTAACAATCTCAACTGTGGGCATACAATCCGGCAGTGATAAGTTATTAAAAGAAGTATTGAACAGAAAACTCAGTTCGGAAACAACTTTAAGATTTGCAAAAATATTAAAAGAATTGGACGTCCAATTTGTATACCATTTTCTTACTTATAATCCATTTGAAAAGGAAGAAGATCTGATTAAAAGCTTTGAACTATGCTGTCAGTTACCATACGCGACTAATCAGGTTTATAGAACAACTGTTTTTCCGGGTAGTCTACTAGAAAACATGATTAAAGAGAAGAATCCAAAATTCCTACCAAGTAATATTTATAATTGGTATTCAATGCTTTATTGTATGGCTACAGAGAATCCTAATTTCAGGAAAATATCAAAATTCATATTTAAACATAAAATATTAAAAAAATCTCCATTGCTTTTACAAGTATTCTTTTTGCCGAAATTAATTAAAGAAATATATATATTCCTTAAAACATATAAAAAATTCAACAGAATGTCAGCTACATATGTCCCACATTATTATCAGTCAAAAATCGATAATTAATTTCTGTATAATTGGGTTAAATTCTTCGCCCTAAGGCGGTAGTAGTTGGGTTTTTATATACAAAGGAAGGTTAATTATGGTTAATAAATTTATAAATGATTTAGTAAAAAAAGATGTTAAAATATGGGTTGAAAATAATAAAATAAGATATCATGCTCCTGATGGTATATTAACAGATGAAGAAATAAATATTATTCATAATAATCAGGCTTCAATAATTTCTTTATTACATGAAGTAAATTATCAGAAAAATATTGAAGAGAAAGACATTGAAAAAATATATCCTCTATCTTATGGGCAAAAAGCATTATGGTTTTTTCAACAAATTAACCCCAATAGAATTGACTACAATTTAACATGTGCTGTTAATGTTAATTATAATTTAGACGTATTAAAATTACAAAATGCTTTAAATAGATTAGCAAGAAAACAACCAATTATTTATTCTATTTTTGATGAAGAAAATGGTGAACCTTTTCAGATAATCAAAGATTCTTGTGAATTAATAATAGATGAAAAAGAGATTTTAAATTATGATGAAGATAGCCTATATAAAGAAATATATAAAGAAGCAGATATTCCTTTTGATTTAAGAAAAGGACCATTATTAGTAGTAAAAATATTTAGGCTTCCTGATAATAAATCAATACTTTTATTAGTTTCACATCATATTATTAGCGATTTCTTATCCTTAAATATATTTTTAAAAGACTTAAGGCTTTTTTATGAGGAAGAAGTAAATTTTACAAAAAAACAATTACAATCGAGCAAACCTAATTATACGTATATTGACCATATTTATTCACAAAAACAATTTCTCGCCAGTACTAAAGGTGCTGAGCAAAAAGCATATTGGATTAACAAATTATCTGGGAAATTACCAGTTGTTGAATTTCCTTTAGATTACCCAAGGCCAAAATTTCAGACTTTTAATGGGAGTACAAATGTAGTTAAAATTTGTACTCAGTTAGTATCTGGTTTAAAAGAACTATCTTCACATGAAGGTGTTACTTTATTTGTAACTTTATTAACTGCCTTTAAATTATTACTCTATAAATATACAGGTGAGAACGATATATTGCTTGGTACTCCTGTTACAGAGCGAACCCTGTCAAAATTTAGAACTATTGGATATTTTGTAAATCCGGTCTTATTGAGAACTACTATATCAGAGTCTATGTCATTTAAAGAACTAATGAAATGTGTAAATGAAACTGTAAATGAGGCAATGAAAAATAAGGATTATCCATTCCCACTTTTAGTAGAACAGCTAAATATCGAAAGAGATCCTAGTCGCTTTCCAATTTTTCAAAATTCATTTACCTTTGTAAAAATGCCATTGCTTCAAGATAACAGTACACATCTTTTTGAAATGGAACCCCTTCTATATGAACAACGTGGATCAGCTTTTGATATCAGTTTCATGGTAACAGACAATAGAGGAGATTTCCAAATAGTGTGTAATTATAAAACAGATATATTTGAAGAAGCCACAATAAAAAGGATAATGAAGCATTATGAAAGAATTCTGGAAAGCGTAATAAATAAACCGGAAGAAAGAATAGACCAAATCAAGTTGTTAAGTGAGGAAGAGGAAGAAGAAATAATAGAAAAGCAAAGTGGAGAGACTGTTGAATATCCAAGAGATAAGTGTATACATAATATGTTTGAGG
>JAEWCZ010000037.1 GCA_023390335.1 Bacillota bacterium
ACAGTATACTACGCGTTTCTACTGTCCATCAAAGGGGGGACGGGGCAGTGCCGTCCATGGAATTTCTCCTCCAAAAATTTATCGTGTTAAGCCATAATTCTTTAATTGGTGAATTAATTTTTACAGAAACACAACTTGTAAAGCTTATACTTAGTATGAGTTCACCCCAATAAGCAGAATATCCTTTTTTAAGGGTCTAAACCCTTTGACTATCCTAACAATAGCATTTTTTCATTCTTTGCTATTGCCGTTATAACGGCATGATTGTTTGATAATGCCAAAAGGGCTACCTTCGGTAACCCCCAAACTTATACTTTCTTATTCAATGTTTAGTTGTCAATAGGATATTATAAAATAGCTACTATAGCAGGTATAGATAGATGAAAAGAAGACGGCGTGATCAGCGAACTGACGATTAGCCCCGCCAGCACGACAAACTGGAGCCATATGGCGGCTTTGGCAGAGATGCCGTGACTGCCAAACTATGAACAAAAAAGAATATACGGCCCTCCCTATATTAGACAGGACGGCCGCATTATGCGAAATTGCGCTAATAGATTAACATTGCTTTTGGGGGATGTTTTCTATAAATAACGTATACAAGATTTTACAGTGGAATACAAAGGCTGTCGACTACTTTGTCTAAGGTTGATTAATTTTCTTAAAAACGCTAAACCCTTTGGCCTATGTATTGGGCTGACATTGCTATCACTTGCCGCTTGGGGTAAAAGAAAAGAGCCCCGAAGGCTCCTTCTAGCCAGAAATAGTAAAATTCTTTTTTAATATATCTTTGATTTCAATGTAACTAGTGGCAATTTGATTCGACAATTCTGAAATATTTTTCCCTTCTGCACTAATTGATTCTTTTGCTAATACAAACATAGTTAATTCATGTAATTGTTGTTTACTTATGAGTTGAGCCATAAATTAAACCTCCCTGTTTTTTAACTAAAGCTCAGCTTCTCCACAATCATCTGCATCTCCTGCTCAGCGAATTAAAATTACACCTTAAAAATAATACTTTGATAAATCCCGGTTACTCTAGCAATTTGCTTTTGTATTACTCCTCCAATTCCTTTGATCTGTTTGATAATTTTATTACGTTGTCCAATATCCAGACTTTGCAAAACTCCAATCGGTTGCCCCTCCAGCATTTTCACTTCTTGGGCTAAATCCTCATCACTCTTTCATTGTTCCACTGAAAGCATCCATAAATTGATCAGTATTTGTTTTCTGCATAAATTCGGCAAATTGGTTATCGCGACTTCATCGTCCAAAAATATATCCTGGCAATTTACTCTTCGCGAAGCAAAAAGAACGTCCCTCTGCTTCTTTAGATTGTTCTCTTAAAATAAAAAAAGCCGCCCACCAGGTCAACCCGGCAGGCGGACAAAATATAAATTATCTTCTAATCATTCGAGGCCCTGCCAATTGCTATTCCAATCAAAAGAGCTGCAATTTCACGCAATTCATGGTCATGGCGTTCGTTTTCCCGTCTTTGTCGCTCATGCCATTCCCGCTCACTCTCATGATGGCGACGCCTCATTTCTCTTTCATGCCGCTCATTTTCCCGGCGCATCCGTTCATCATGCTCCCGCCGCCGCTCACGCTCGTATCGGTCTCGGTCATGGTCTCGGCGGTCAAGTTGTACTATTTGTTGTGGGTCATTATTATTTAAGAGGCTTGGTGCCGCAACAGCTGTCGATGATAACATACCAACTTGCAGCAACCCGAGCATAGAGTATACGACTACTTTCTTTGCTACAAATTTCATTTGATCACTTCCTTTTATTCTTTTTGTTTATTATAGCATCAATTTTTTCCTTAGAAAAGAATGAGAAATAAAAAAAGCCCGTCCCCCGGCCAGTAATGAAGTGAACCCGGCAGGCGGCTGCAATTTCATGGTTGCGGGAGCAGGACTTGCACCTGCGACCTTCGGGTTAAGAGCCCGGCCATCTACCAACTGCTCTATCCCGCGATATAATTGTACCCTAGTTACTTAATTCCAACTTTAGTTCGCTGGTAAGTTATTTTCCCTGAAGCAATTTCCTCCAAGGCAACACTAACTGGCTTTTGAAGCTTATCATCTATCAAGATTTCGCCACGGCTTAAAATTTCACGAGCTCGTTTAGCTGCTACAACACAAAGAGTATATTTATCATCAACTTTGCCTAACAAAACCTCTAATGGTGGATTAATCATCTTTTTTACCTCTTCCCATTATTACCTCTATAGCCAGTCCATCTCTCACATTATTGTTAAGTTTTTATATCAACATCTAGTGCTATAATTATTATAGCACACATCGCTGATAAATATTTCAATTATCATAAAATAAAAAAGCCCGTCCCCCGGCTAATGGCTGAGAGATGGTCTTTTGCTTAAAATGCAAAATTTGCCGCATCCCAGAAGGTGCGGCAAATTTTAGATAGATAGTTATTAAAAAGGTAACACAAGAAGGATACGGTTTCTTATCGTGGAATAAAAAAACACTCAAGTATATCGTGTATCATTGCACCAACGATCATTGTTAAAATTCCTTTTATACCTATTTACCGCATTAGAATTTATAAGTTACACCACAGCCAATGCCTTTTGCAGTAGAGTCTAAATTATCCATTCCGTACGACAAATCTCTCGCTTTTATATAACGATAATTGACGTTAAACTCAACATTCTGGACAATGGGATAAGATACTCCCCCTTCCAAATTAGTCCAATTTTCTTCCATTGCAATCCGTTCGTATAACTTTGCCTTAGGTCCGACGTTTTGCACGGCCGTTGCTCCAACTTGCCAATAGTCCTTGTTTTTTCCGTATGTAAGAGAGGACATATAACCAGCATCCATTTCTTGCTTAATTTTTGTGGGCACTATGCCGACAAATACTGCAATATTACTATGATTTAATTTTTTCAGTACGTTAACTTCATAAGTCTTTACTCCAGACAATATATATCAGTATTTGCCTTCATATATCAGTATTTGCCTTCTGCATAAATTTGGCAAATTGTTTATCGCGACTTTATCGTCCAAAAATATATCCTGGCAATTTACTCCTCACGAAGCAAAAAGAACGTCCCCTTGCTTCCCCCATTTTGCAACTTTTTGCGAAAATCCGGCCGAAGGGTTTATTCTACATTCACCAATACAAACAAAGGCCGCTACCATGTCAGGTAGCGACCTTAAATTTGTCTCCAAGCTTCAATATAGCAGATTGCTTGGAAGAAATCGTACCATTGGACACCCCTTAGTGAAACGCTTCCGGCCGGTCTTGTGGCGGTGCAAGCGGTTTTAGCGCTTCATCTACAGCCTTTGTCTGTTCAGCTGTTAGCTTACCTGCCTTCTGAATGTCAGACAGCATTTCTTGGTGGTGCTTTTTCATGTCATTATCCTGCGGCTTTTCGCATGGCGGTTTTTTATCTTTCATATCAGCATCATGCTCTTTCAAGAAGGTTATGATTCCCTCTTTTTGCTCCTGAGAAATAATCCCTTTCTTAACCAAATTAGCTAACTTTTCACTGGCCATAACAGCAAATGGTTTTGGTTCACCCATTCTTTCAGGAGGATTGCCCATAGGATCCCCCATAGCAAAGGCTGCTCCTCCAAAAGCCAAAACAAAACAACACACAAGAAAAGCACTGGCTAGTTTTTTACTCCACATCAAATATACCCTCCTTGAAATACTAGATTATTTTTCCTTAATTTTATTAGGTGACTGTTACAGTCATGTTACAAAAATATTTATAAAGTATAAACTATAGAAAAAAAGAATGTCGTTTTTTACCGGACACTCTTAAAGAAAAAATTTCCGTTTCAAAAGTTATCCGGGGCGTGATTCCTCTCACTGGTTACCGCTTTCCAAGTTACCAGGAAATCCAACATATCTCTACTAAATACTGCGGGCGGGATCTCAGTCCCGCCCTACAGCATACTTATTACTACCAGCCTCGCGGCTCGGTCTCCATTGCAGCTTAAAATATAACCCCAGGAATGCTGAAAACTACACGCACTCCTGGGGTTTGCTATTTAAATTAAGAGAAAGGAAATAACTTAATGAAATTGATTATATATCCGCTTTCATCAAACGTTATAGAGAAAGCACTTTGATATTTTATGTACCAAAGATAGTCAGAGAAAACCGCACCCCAAACAGAGCTGACAAAAACAGTCTTGTGCTTTAATTAGTGCCTATGTACAGACCATGACCCCATACCTATAAGCCTTCCTTCCAATCTTATTTTTTTCTTCCGTAAAAACGCTTGCGAATAAGTTTATTCTTGTGGTTTTCTTCCGCAGTAAGGTCACCCTCACTTTATATCGTCCCAGATATCGCGCTGTCTGGCATCGGAAGGGTTTATCCATAATGCATGCCTTGGCCCATCTTTAATCTACAGATTCTCACTCTCATTGGTACAGTTTAGAGATATCCTGGTTAACTACAGATCAATCCGGTCCACTTCGTGTCCTAAAAATTCCTCCAGTCTCTTATCGGAGTATTGGATATTGACGGTTTTATAGATATGCTGGTACCCTCGGCCTAAAAAAGGTATGGAAAACGGTTTATCCTTTAAATAATTCTGCTGAAATTCTCCTGAAAAACATTCGATGTATGCGTCAACGTATTCTATTGTAATTGGGTTCTGTCCATGGCTACTATAAATATCTTTGATATCCTTTTCTAATCGTTTTATCTTTTTCCAGCTGTCCAGTGCCATAGAAAACGGGGCGTTTCTATCAGATTCGAAAAAGTAAATGATGACGTAATCACAAATCATATCTCCTGAAAAAAGTCTCTTTTTTGCCCTATCCAGCAACATGATATGCCCATAAGAATGCCCTGGTGTAAATATTACCTCCAAAGTCTTTCCGCCCAAGTCAAACAATTCTCCATCCTTTACAAAATGCGGAGTCAGGACTCGGAGCAGGCTCTTTTCAGCGAATGCTTTGCTATCAAAACGTTCAATGGCTTCAGGTTTATTCTCTTTCAGAAATTTTACTCCCGACTCAGCCGCGAACTGCCTTTCAGGCTTTG
>JAEWCZ010000077.1 GCA_023390335.1 Bacillota bacterium
ACTTTTCTGTTTTGAAATAATAGCATTTTAAATCCATTCCAAGTTAAAAACAATTACAATTAATTCTATATCAGGAATATAAAGCAGTCAAGTTTTAATCTACATCTCACTATTTAGCTTCCAAAGAGACCAACATACTTTGTTCGCAATATATTGATTTTGCGACCGAACGCGGGCATGAAAAAACCGCATTTTCAATTACTGAATATGCGGTATGACTGTTATTAAACTATTTAAGTAATGCTCTAATTTCATCATATGTCATCTCTTTATACCTGTTTGGTGAGTATAAAGTAGATGTGGTGTTTTCTATTTTTGATAATAACCTATGAAGATCAATATCATTAGGTAGCTTAGATTTATCATTGTTTATCAAACATATATATTCACCCGTCTCAAAGTTTAGGTCGTGATGAGATGTAACAGTTGTAACATCTAATATATCAAAAAATTGCTCCATTTCATCTATCATTGTTTCATATACAAACTCAAATAAAGCATCTTTGTCAATCTTTATTATCCGACATGTATCATTTTTAATATGTTTCACCTTCTTGCTCTTAGTCACCTACATCCCTCCAAATTCACTTATTAATATGTAACAATATATACTATATCTGGAATTATGTTAAAGTTCAATCCTTACCGCGCTATTCAGTTTTCAAAGATCATATTTAGGACGCAATAGACTTATTTTGTGCAATATAAAGCACATCCGTTTAACTGAATGTGCGGCATTGGTTGAAATATGTATGTGTATTACTTAAAATCCGAATAATAGTTTTGATGCTTAAACTCCTTTATATACTCATCTAGTTCTATTTTAAAAGCATCCGTGTGATTATAACCATAAGATTTAAATTCTGGACATAACCCATTTCTATATATACACTCTTTAACCAAAACACTTGCAATTTCGGGCTCTACAAGTGCTATTTTATCCTTAATCTCTTGCCAAGCCTCTCTAGTCTCTTTGCTTGCACAATA
Organism: Bacillota bacterium; assembly: GCA_023390335.1. Taxonomy (GTDB): domain Bacteria; phylum Bacillota; class Clostridia; order Acetivibrionales; family DSM-1351; genus Ruminiclostridium. The sequence continues at coordinate 988 of JAEWCZ010000077.1, forward strand.
ACATAGACGCTTTCTACTAATATTAATTAATGCCTGTGCATCTGCTTCACAAGCATGATTAACACGGCTCCCTTGTGGAGTTTCATCTCTATCCACACCAGTTCTATCAGATCTTTGAGTTGTCACCCAATGCTCAATCCCTACTTTGTGACGAACAATATGTACAGAAACCCAGTACTTAAGGTCTTTCCATCTCCAATAAAATTTAATTCTTCTAATAGGTGAATGCTCTGACATTAAAATTTTCCTTTTCCATTCGCTGGATGGATAAATTCCTGTTGATCTTCCAATAGTATTCATGGTGGAATCCTTTACATCCTGCCAATTATCTCCGTTCTTAAAGATATCAATCATATTAAAAAGTTCCCCTTTTATTGGATTATTTACAATATGTTACCAAATCATATACTATATCATAAATTTTCATTAGTCAATTCCCATCATCACCGCACAATTATCAATGTTCAAATTTTTTACTTCTCATTCCCGCTATATTGCGACGTAAATTGCACAAAAAAACCGCACTTTCATTGCTGAATAATACGGTACTTACTTTTGGATTATTTACTTTTTTAAAGATAATTATCATTCCATTTTTATTACATTAAGTTATGTATTATAAAGATTACGAATTATTAACTACTTAAATTAAAATTCATTGAAGTGTTCGATCTCCCCCATTTTCTCAAATCTATTTTCGATTTTTACCTCGTTGAAATATGCCTTCCACTCTAAATTGGGACGAGTAATATCAAGGTCTTTTGATTTTTCATAGTTTTCTTTAGGTATAAAAACATTCAAACTTACTTCTTCTCCTGGTTTGATGTCTAACCTGTTACCGTCAGCTTCTACTTTACATTTATTGCTTCTCGAGCCATTCTGCATTCTTATTGGAAATGACACATATACTGAATTCTGCTTAATAGTTAAACTACTTCCATTAATAAGCTTAAGTGCGAAAGCTTTCCCTTCAGGAAAATTCTGTTTACTTATAAGATTAATATGAACTTTCTTATGTTCCTGGTCAGTATCATAATTTGGCTTTGAATTCAAAAAAAATACTAAGCTAATTGCCAATATTACTAATAAACCAATTAATCGAACTCTTTTCATAAGCTATTCTCCTTGATATAAAATAAACTATACTCTCTTACAATATGCATGAAAAATTATAAGGTTCGAACGTTCAAATTATTATGAGCTAATTCCAGTTTGTTACACTTAATTCTATATCTGGTAATTAGATGTGTCAAGTTTCAATCATTACCTCACTATTCAATGCTCAAAGATCAACTTTCGTTGCCACCCTATAATTTGTTTTTACGACTGATGCCTCTTTGTCTTCAATTGATGATTCGTCTCCCAGAACTTCATCCTGCGATATAACCTGCCAACAAAAAAGACAGCCTATTTATGAAGCTGCCTTAATAACTTAATTCAAATAATTCAGTTGTAAAAAACCTTACATCTATATACAGTTTTTGAGTGGTACCTCTCATCAATTGTCCGATCTTATATAAAATAAAAACTACAAGGTTTTAGCCTTGTAGTTTTTTATTTTTTGGTGGAGCATAGGGGACTTGAACCCCTGACCCCCACACTGCCAGTGTGATGCGCTCCCAATATGTCTGGTGTACACCCCCACAAAATCTTATATATAATATGAAGTAATATTTCAGCTAAGAGAGTTTATTTATGTTGGTTTTGCATTATTACGATGCTACATCTGGTGATTTATCTTCTGCAATACAATCCAGTCCGTTTAGGAATTGACGCACATTCATATTCAATTCAATGTCGAGCTTATACCCTCGGAATACACTGACCCGTTTAACGATGTAATTGGTAATCATCTTTTTAACTTCAATATACCATATTATCATTTGTTTTCTCTGTGATATATTCCTGAAGTATTCTTTGGATTACATCACTGTTTACATTCTCTGTGAACATATCCGGAGTGTATTCGGTAAAATATACGCTGACATACTTGTTCCCGAACAAGTCCGCCAAGTGAGCTTTTTCATTCTCCGGTGTGAATGACAGGAAAAGATTTATTTATGACAACCGTAATTTTAAAGCAATTCTATTTTTACCTTTATCTCCTGCAGCTCATATGGTTTACTTGTACCACATAGTATTGTTACATTGCAGTTCTTGGCAAATTCTAATGCGCCTTCACTGCCTTCACCCTGGATAACTCTGCTCATATCATTTATTACAAAGTTTGCTTCTTTTCATAAAACTGTGTTTATCCCATAACTTACTATTTTACCTTCAACCCTGTTAATATACAAAAAGCCTGACAAGGAAGCCCTGACAAGCTTTATTGTACTATTATTTTCCATGAATGCTAGTACATAGATTTTCTATACCTTCATAAAATTTATGTACCTTATGTACTTTTACTCTGTATTGCTCACCCTTATATTCTGCCAAGTCTCCATAAAACTCAATTTTATCTATAACCTTTTCATCTTTGCCAAGCAAAGTTATACTAGTGTCGGGTGTTTCATTATGAATTTGATGTTTTTCATTTCTGTAATACTCTATTAAATTAAAATATTTAATAACTTTACTTATTTTCTCCTTATCTTTGGTGTTCAGATTTATACTACCAAATCCGTCGATATTAATAGTATTTGTATTACTTAAATCAAGTTTTATATAAATTGCTTTTTCCCTAAATGAGAAAAAGTAAAAGACAGAAAATAGAATGAGAATACATATAATTACCGATACTAATATTTTAACCTTCATAAAACATCCTTCATTTTATACTTATAGTTTATTGTTTCTTTAATTAATAATGTGTGGAGTCCCATAAGTCACTCTACCTTGCCGTTTTCTAGTAGGGTAGACAAGCCTGTTTTTAGTAACGTATTTTTTCCATGTTGGTTGATATTTCCAATTAAATCCTGCTCCACCCATTTCATCTTGCTTTTTATCATAATTAAAAATAATACCCACCTCGCCCTCAGGTATATAGTCCCTGATTCCTTATCAAAATACTCTCCAGAATATCTGAATACATTGGTATCGTTTACGTCTGGATTCTTTTCATTACCAAATGCATCATAGTCATAATTCTTTATAACATTTCCAGATGCATCAGTCAACTGGGTTACGTCACCGTGACCATTGAATAGGTAGAACTTTTTGTTAGCAAGTTCTTCCTCACCATATATTAGATTTATTCCACGAACGTATTTGTTTTTTATATTTCTTGATTCATCCGTTTCCATGGCTATCTGGTCACCGTCCCAAATCTGATTTGTGACTGTACCGTTTACATTTTTTGATGTTCTAAGGCCGGTACCGTCATATGTATATTCTGCCGCTACGTCCCCCGTACTGGTTTTTATCAGTTGATTAAAACCGTCGTACTCATTTAATGTTAAATCCGTGGTTTCTTGCTCTTCATTTACTGATAAGCTAACCTCTGTGGTTTGACCCTGTATAGATGGTGATACCTTTTCGGTGGTTTTGCAAATCGTGTTTCCGTTATTGTCATAGTTATATCTTACAGTATTTAATTCAGAATTTTCCTCTGTGGTCTCAGCAAGTAACCTGTTACTTTTATCGTAAGTATAATTGGTCACAGACTTCCCGTTTATCGTCATTGTATTTCGATTGTTGCTGTCATCGTAAGCGTATGAGACAGTAGGTTCATCTGATGGAATTTCACTTGTCAATCTTCCCAAACCATCATACTTATATGATATAATCTACTTTTGTGTTATTAAATTTTACAAGCAATTGCCTCTTTTCTTCTTCATCTACCATTTGAAACTCACAATACCTTTTCGCAGGAAACTTTATTCCTTGTTGTAAAATATTAATTAACCTCTTATAAATATAACCTATCTCTCTTTCATTAAATAGTTCTTCTAAATAATCTATATTTATGACTAAACATCCATCATCATCTCTATCATCTATATGTAAAGCTAAAGATTCCTGAAGTGTCCCGTTAAAATACCAATTGGTATTAAAATCAGATTCATTGCTTATTTTTGAAATTTTAGCATTTTGATAAGATACACTAATATCAAATAAATCATGATTTATTCCATGAGCTTCTCTAACTTGGTTAAGAAGGACATCATAAGGATACTTGTGATGTTTAAATACCACCTTATGCTCCCTACCTATCTGTCTACACAATTCGATAAAAGACTCGCTTTCATCCATTTTAACTGTTATAGGTGCGGTACTGATAAACATACCTATTGTGGATTTTTCTTTCACTCCACTCCGGTTTACTATACGAATACCATATATCAAATCTTTCATATCTAATGTTTCAGTGAGGTATACACATAACGCTGCTTCAAATATTACTGCTGGAGATAAATTATATTCTGAACAATATTGCCATATTTCCTCTGCGCTAGCTCCAGACAATAAAAATGTACTTTTTTTTGCTTTGTACATATCAGATGATGGCATTTGAAGTAAAGTCCATATTTTTCATCAAAAGTTTTTATTATAAGAAACTCAAATAGATCAGAATGATATAAATCAAACGGTATTCTCATTTTATCACTCAACCATTTATCCATTTCCTCTCGGGCTGAACTTGCAAAATTAATTGTTTCAATAGTTTTATATTCGTATTCAGATATATATTGAAAAGGAATACCGTCCTGTAGATTTATTCTAAGCCTTATAGACTCATTGTTTTCAATAAATTTGTTTATTGCTTTTTCCCATAACTCAATATCGGAGTCTTCCTTTAGGATAAATGTACCTCCGATATTAGCTATAGCGGTTCCTCTGTAAAATTGTTCTGTTTTCCACATACCCATCTGTGTAGTAGTTAAATTATAATATTCGTTCATTTATTAATCCTTTTCATTTTTCTGTTTATAAATCATATATCTTATATTATCCCAAGATGATTGTATAATGCTTTCCGTATAGACACTCCATCTTTATTGCTTATACTATATCCGGTATTAACTACTTCTCCGATCATTTTATTTACAATCTTATATATCTCTGGAATATTGTATGGTTGCACCCTTCCGGCAGCAATAAGTCCAAAACTACAAGGAATACCTGAACTTGCAATAAAATCAGGGATCACGGTTATCCCTTTATAATAAAAATACTGATCTGTTTCTATATCCATTGGTATATTTGCTGCCTCTAAAATAATTTTAGTTGATACTTCATTTCTGTTTTCTTTATTAAACGCATCAGGTATAGCAGCCGGAATTAATATGTCTGATTTTCCTTTAAACCACTCATCTCTATGTAGTTCCTCAAAATCACAACTTTTTTTAAGCATAGCTCTATCTATAATTCCTCTTTCACTTATTGCTTTAAGCACTCCATCTAAATCTAAGCCATGTGGACTATATATACATCCATTTAAATCAGCTACTTTAACAATAGTGAGTTTTTCATTTTTACAATATTCAATAATTTTTTTGCCTATGCTACCCACACCCTGAAGAGCAATTTGCATAGAATTCAAATTATAGTTTTTAGCCTGACTTATTGCTTTTAAAGAACACAAAACGGTATGAGCTGTTATATCTGTGCCATACGACTTATAAGAAGAAACTAGATTTTTCAATATAAAATTGGGAATATACCTTAAATAGTTTTTTACTTTAGCTCTTTTTAATAGTTCTATACTCACCATTATCTGTGAAGTACCTATATGCTTATACATCATATCAATTTCTGATGGAATGCTTCCCATATCTTCACCTAGTATAAATGTATTAGTTAATACACCCCTAAATCGTTCTGCTAGCCTTAACAAAATTTCAGTACGTTCTTGTTGGCTTATGCCGTCAGGAAGTTTTAATCCGCATTTTCCGCCACCAACAGGTAAATTATACGCTTTAATCTTTAGAGACATAATAAAAGCTAATTTTCGTATTTCTTCTAATGAGACACTATTCCCTATTCGAAGTCCTCCTGTTGTCATACCATTTACTGTATTGTGAATCACTAAATAGGCAACCGCACCTGTTTCTTTATCATTGATTATTATTTCTTGCTCATTATTATTCAAGTTCATATTTATTTTCCTCCTTCTTTTATGTATTGCTATGTTACGTAACTATTTAGGAACTCTGAATATGGTATCTTTGGAATGATGATTTTAATTAAAAAGAATATTCACATAAGCGTAGCAAATTGGAAGTAAAATGTTTCAATGTGCCAAATTATAGATACATAAATAATTTACTTTAATGTGCCTAATATGCGTTTCATTTCAGATAACAGCATACCACCTAGTATTAATATACAACCAATAGCAATGTTCATCGTTATTAACTCCTTTTGCCCATTTGTTTTTGGTATTAAGATTGAAAATAACACACCAAACACTGGTTCTAAAGTAAAAATTAGTACAGTGTGAACAGGGGATGTGAATTTTTGTATTGCCGTCTGTGCTGTAAATGCAAGAGCAGTTCCCAGAATTCCCGTTACAAAGACTGTAATAATAATACTAGGGTTTAGGATAACAACCTCTAATCCAGTACCTACGCATAATAAAAAATACAATATGCTACCCCATGATATTTGAAGCACTCCAAGTAATATTGGGTCATTTTTGTTAGTAAATTTATCGATAAAAATAATTTGCATTGAAGCACAAAATGCCCCTATTAATGTAAATAAATCACCTATATTAAATTGATAATTTACTCCACCTGACAAAAAGTACAAACCCGACAAAGATAATACTACGCCAACAATAGCAAAAGAATCTGGTTTCTTTTTTAAATAAATTGCTGAAATTATTGGTACTATCACGATACTTAGCCCTGTTATAAAAGCAACATTAGAAGCTGTAGTATAGTATAATGCTTTTACTGTAAAGAACAATGTTCCAAAAAGCATTATCCCTAACACTAAACTGTAAATAATACTTTCTAATGTTATTTGTTTTAATTTCTTATAGAATACTATGATTAACACAATTGAAGCTATTAAAAACCTCATTAATAAATATGTTGACATTGGGATATTGTCTATTACATTTCGCATTAAAGGAAAAGAGATTCCCCATATTGCTGTTATAAGTAACAATAATATATCAGCCTTTACTTGTTTTGACATTTAGTCTACCTCTTTTTTATTTTAATACAATGGGTAAAGAATGCGTATCAACTTTACCATTAGGAGTAATAGGTAATTCTTTTAACTTGATAAAAAATTCAGGAACCATAAAATCAGGAATATATTTTAATAGGTGATTTTTTATTTCCTTTACTGAATATTTTCTATGAGATACAATATAAGCACATAAGTATTTTAGCCCGTTTGTATCAGAATGAGGCAAAACAACAGCATATTCTATTGAGTCATGTTTTAGTAAATGCTTTTCAACTTCTTCTGGTTCAGTTCGTCTACCACAGATTTTCACTTGATTATCAATTCTCCCAAAAAATTCTATGCTTCCATCTGGCAACCATCTTGCAAGGTCGCCTGACTTATATAATCTTTCATTAGGATTAAATGGGTTTGTTATAAAGCTTTGATCTGTAAGATCTTTATTGTTTAAGTAGCCCCTTGAAACACCTGCACCAGCTATACATAATTCTCCTGGTATTCCTATAGGCATCATCCTGTTTGCCTTATCCAAAATATATATTTTACAATTTGATATTGGTTTACCTAAAGGAATTGTAATTAATTCTTCACCTAAATAACGGTGATATGTAGCGCAAACTGTTGTTTCAGACGGGCCATAGGTGTTATATATTTTCATATATCTAACTAAATTACTTACAAATTCTTTTCTTAATACATCTCCGCCACTAATAGCAGTATGTAAAGTCTTAATTGGTTCTATTTTGTTTAATTCGTTTAATAGATATGGAAAGCCGCTAATTATTGTAACATTATTCTTTTGCATAACACCAACTATCTTATTACTGTCTGCTGTTTCATGTCTTTGCGCAATTACTAATGTACCACCAGTCATTAGTATAGGATATACTTCCTCAGTATAAATATCAAAGGAACAAGTTGATTGTTGAAGCATAATATCTTCTGGAGTAATATTAAACTCATTCTTAAATGCATGTACATATGCTACTACATTCTTGTGTTCTACCATAACTCCTTTAGGTTTCCCTGTAGACCCAGATGTATATAGAACATACATAAGATTGTCTGGAGAATTTGCAGGTGGCAAATTAGGCGGTCACATATGTCCGTCATGATAATCTTGTCTGCAGTATAGGCATTCTTTCCGATAAAGTTTGCAATGTTCTCTGCAGTCATCGGAAACATATAATCAGTGTGCATTCCATTATCGCCTTTTTTATATACACAGGCATATCCGAGATTTCCATCTTCCTGTAATTCATATAATTCTTCTATTGTCATTTTCTCTCTCCACTCCCTATTCATAATGATTTAAAAAACCAGTTGCTGCAAGCACAAAGTATTGCTGTTAAACATAGAAACCTGCTAAGAGCTGATTGACTGAGAGAAATTCCACCTAAAATCTCCCGAATAATCGGAGATTTAGTGCAATGCTCAGCAATTTTATTTACAGAGCTACAATTCGATACTAACCCTGTACTTTTCCCATTTTCGTTTTCTCCTTTCAAAATAAAAAAAGCAGAACACATAAGTGCCTGCTGTTTGGTTGATTAAATATTTAATTATCCATTTTCTAATTTTTACTCCCCAACCATCCCATCTCCATCACGGTCATCCATATATTTATACAACCAGTGTTCCTTTGTGATTGGCATCTTAAATCCAGCTGCTTTTGCTTCAGCTATTGATACCTTACCATTGTGGTTTTTATCTATAGCATCAATGTTTTGATCCTTATCTGTAGTAGACGGCTTGGGAGTAGTCTTTGGCTTATCTGTCGATTTCTCATTCAAAGACTTATTTACCTTATCAGGATTAACATTATCAAAATCATCAGTGATAACATTTCCCTTTAATGTATAGGTATAACGATAATGATTTGGAATCTGCGTCTTTGTATTGGGATACGTAATGATAGCTTCAAAATTTGTACAACCACCTGCATCCCTAATGTTTTTTTCCATATATGCCTGATCGCCATAACGGTTTAATGTACTGTCCTGCGGTGTTATATTGTAGGCATTGGAAACTCCACCCAAGGAGTCTGCAATGATATGTCCCTGATCCAGGTCTGCCCGCTCAGTACCGGGAACCTTTGCTTCATCATTATAGTATCTGCCATTATCCAGTATCGGCTCCGTTTTGGCATCTTGAAGACTAATCTTCTTAGCAGTAACCCTTATTAATTGTCCATATTGATTGGTATAAGCCCAGTATTCTCTGCCACCATATCCAATATCAACTACAACCATAGGTTTTCTTGTTCCGCTTGTATCTCCCCCGGCTACTTTAATTTCATTGTACTTTCCTTCTGGAGGAGATGATTCAGTTGGTTTACTTGACGCTTGAGGAATAGCCTTGCTTGGTATACTCGTTTGACTTTGACTGGGAACTGCGGTTTTTATAGACGGACTATTTTCTGTTATTTTCTTAGTTGAATCATTCTGCTCTGGAACTCTCTGTACCGAACAGCCTGTCAGCAATGCTATTATTACTAAATAAGCAATTATGTATTTTCTCATAGTCATTTCCCCTTTAGCTGCACAATTTATTATTCCGTAATAAATATCATCCTCGTTACTGCTACCCTAGTAATCTGCACCATTTCTTTAATTGCTGATCAGCAATACTCTTATATAATAAACTACCTCTTTATAACATACAATATTGTGTTACGTAATGATTGATATAAAAATAATAAAATATTGATAACGTAAACAAAATATTACAAACCCCAGTCTATATAATATAAATGGAGTTTCATATCTATGCTCCATTATCCAATTTGCAATCTTCCAATAAATAACCTCCCAACTCATGTTATCACTCACTTCCTTTACCTCAACATATACTCATTTTGCGATAATAAAAAACTGCATTACTCTCTGAATAATGCAGTTTTTGACTTATTGGTTTTCAAATACTATTAAGATATTTATTTTAAAAACTTTATGTCTCAATAAATTTTATCAGTTCTTCGTTAAAATGGTCTCGTTCCTCATAGAAAGTAGCATGACCACTATATTTAAATGGAATTAGCTTTGAGTTTTTAATATTTTGTTTTTGTATTTCACCCAGTGAAAAAGGAACAACTTGGTCATAAATACCATGAATAATTAAAGTTGGGACATATATTTTCGTTAAATCAGAAAATAACACCTCATTCATCCAAGTATTTGCAATAGCAGCTGTTGACCATCCTGCTGCCTGTAATCCTAATTGGAAGAACCAATCTGATAATGCATCACTTATATGTTGATAGAAAAATGTATCCCCGAAATCTCGAAGCATTTTAGGGCGATCATTATATGTTCCATGAATAATTTGTAGAACTACTTCTTTGTCTAGTCCATAAGGAAAATTCGGAAGCTTTATAAGACTTGGAGCAGCTGCATCAAAAAGAGCAAGTTTTGATACCCCAAAACCATTATGTCTAGCCATATATCGTATTGCTATAGCTCCGCCTGTTGAATGTCCTCCAAGTGTGATATTATTTAATCTGATAGCCTCTACCACACATCGAACATCGTCAGCCAATCTATCATAATCGTATCCACCCCATGGTTTATCAGAATTACCGAATCCTCTTGTATCTATCCCAATACACCTATATCCCATTTTGGGAAGTTGATTAAACTGATATTCAAATAACCTATTACTTCCAGGCCAACCGTGTAGAAACAGAATAGTCTTCTTTCCCGTTGGATTAAGATCCTCTACATAAATTTTTACATTTGCCTCAACATTAATATAGTATCCCACAAATTCCTCCATGTTAATAAAAAGCTCTATACTAACATTATTCATATATTCAATTTATTATGAATAGATAAAAATTGGCTAAACACCGCACTATTCAATTGTCAACAATCATATTTAGTTCACAACAGACTAATATCCTCAATATAAAGGAACATTTTATTCAAATTGCGAACTTAATGCTGAAATGAAAAAACCGCATTTCATTTTACTGAATGTGCGGTAATAGAATGATTCTTGATATATAAAGGTGGTGATCCAACGAAACTTTGTACTTTTCAAGTTGTCTGAAGTTAATCTTCAATTAATCGCCATTTTAATTTTTCTGAAATAATGTATGATATTAATGGCTCAGAAAGAATATTTCCATCGTAAAGCTCCTTTGGGTTAAATCCCGAACTATCTGCCCAGACGATTAAATTATCGTCTCTTCCCGTTATCAAGTTGTTATGTATGGCAAGATAGCAATCACAAATATCGCAAAAATAGTTATTTTGCCAACCTGCTATATTTATTTGGCGCATTCCCTCAAACAATAATTCAATTTTCATCGGGTTCCATTGCCTTTTAATTATTACATATAATTTTCTATCCTGAGATTCTCCAAACCTCATTGATAAATTCTCATTTACATCAGCCCCACTTATATACCGAAGCTCCGTTATACATGCGTCATGAAACCCTCCATAAATCTTCATTAAAAAATCTATATCGGATTGGTTATTTACATCATACCAATTGCCCATCAATTACACTTCCTAATTCGTATTATTAAATGCTTATTACGTAAATAATCGTTTTTCTGATTTATAATCATACCAATCAAAATCATGCATTTACAATATACTACATCTGGTATGTTTCTATTGTCAAGTTTCAATCCTTACCGCACTATCCAGTTGTAAAAGATTATTTTGGTACACACTAGACTTCCATTGTCTGACCTTCCGGATCACCGGCAGAACATATTCATTTTGCGAACACTTTCTACTTTAGCCATATTTACATCTGTTTTCCTATCTGCTAAACTCTAAATGATTTCTATAATTAGTGAGGTATTATGAAAGATAAAAGAGTGAGAGCAGATGGAGTATTTAGTGTAATATGTGGATTA
>JAEWCZ010000078.1 GCA_023390335.1 Bacillota bacterium
ACTTTTCTGTTTTGAAATAATAGCATTTTAAATCCATTCCAAGTTAAAAACAATTACAATTAATTCTATATCAGGAATATAAAGCAGTCAAGTTTTAATCTACATCTCACTATTTAGCTTCCAAAGACCAACATACTTTGTTCGCAATATATTGATTTTGCGACCGAACGCGGGCATGAAAAAACCGAAATTCAGTGATTAAATATGCGGTTGAATGACTCCTTGTTAGCTTAAAGTATTTTTACTTTTTTTATTACTTTTACCCAAACAATTGTAAATGCAATACCAACTATCTGTCCCCAACCAAAGAATAATATAAATAAGCCTCTAAAGTCCAAGAAATCACCTTTGATATAAGGCTTTCGACTCTCAAACCATGTATAAATTAGAATACATATGAAGTTTAATATGAAAGAAATAATTATGTATATACTAACTTTGCTTTTAAATAATTTTAATATTTGTAAAGCTGCTATTACCGCGATTACTGGTGCAATAAGCCACGAGAAAAAGGTTACAGCAGGGAATTCAATATCAAGTTGGCTGGGTAGTACGATACCTAATAGGGTATAAACAGTTAGAATTATTGCTTGTACTACAATTTGCTTAAATACAACCTTTATCATTTTGCATCTCCTGTTTCGACCTTTGTCTGTATTACAATTTATACTATAAATTAAAGTTCATTTTAAATCAACACGAACCGCCTTTTCAGTTATCAAAGAACAACTTTTTTAGGACGCAATAGGCTTTTTTTGTGCATAAAAAACGCACATCCGTTTAACTGAATGTGCGGTATAGATTAAATTAATATCTGCTTATTTTGATTTGTCATCCTTTTCCATACAATACGTGGTAACTATGCTTCCGTATGTCATAGCAATGTCTCGCTTTTGATCATCTGGTAATTTGTCCCACATGCTATAAGAGTCTTTTATCATAACAATGTCATTGTATTTTCTATTCGTTACACCATACGAAAATGAATAACTATCCTTTATGTTTTGATTTTTCTCCATGACGGTAAGTAACTCTTTTAATTTTTTTAATCTTTGAGTACAATCATCTGATTGCAGTTTTTTGGCCACCTCATATGCTTTCTCCCGGCTGATTTCTCTTGTATCAGTTATTACTCTATCACATAATTCAAAATATACATTATCGAATTCAATTTGAGCCTTGATAAAGGCATCTTGCTTACTTCCCGTCAATAGTATTAAAACTAAAGCAAATAGTAAAATATCTTGTATTCCCAGTTTTCTCATGAGTTTGCTCCTAATTTTATTGAAAAATTGTTAAGTTTCAGAAACATGTTATATTATGGCAACTGATATGTCAAGTCATCAAAACATTTTGGCTTTTATACCGCACTATTCAGTTGTCAATGTTCAAAATTCTTACTCGCATTCCCGCTATATTGCGAACTAAACCAATAAAAAAGTACCGCACTTTCATTTACTGAATAATGCGATACTGATTTTTGGATTATTTAATTTTTAAGAGATAATCTTGATTGATTGTTATATGTTGGATTATTAATATGGAGAACTTATTCTTCTGTATAGGGTTTAATTCCACCACCGAAATACCATCCGTTACTTTCAATCCATTCTATAAATATGTCAGAAAATTCGTCCGCTGTTATTGGATTATTACTTACATCAACACAACCTTCTATTTGTATCTCTATGTTATTATCCATTGGGTTAGCCTCCTAATGTTAATTCTCCAAATAAAACACTTCTTACTCATTACATTAAATACTATATCTGGAATCTATTTTAATTTCAATCACTACCTCAATATTCAGTTCCAATGTCCAACTTTCTTTCCGTCGCAATATTTTGCTATTGCCACCCTATAATTTGTTTTTATGACTTATGTCCCTTTCATATACATTTTTAAGTTTGCTAAATCTGTTTCTCATTCTGAATCCACGGCCTTCAGGTGCAAGTTCAAGTGCTGATACAACTTCACCAAAACTTGAAGCCCATGCATCAAAGTTATCCAGCCCTTTTTCTCTAAGTTCATTTTTCTGCAGGAACTGCTGCATTACAAACATTTCAGTCATTGAATTGCATACCGGTGTCCCTGTTGCTAAGATAACATCACGTCCGTTGTTTTCTTAAATTATATAGTCGCATTTCATTTGCATATCCAGTACCTTTTTTGCAGAGTTACCTGATATCCCAGCAACGTTTCTCATCTTGGTAAATACACCGCCATTTTTATAATGGTGGGCCTCGTCTACGAAAAGGCAGTCAACCCCCAGCTGTTCAAAGGTTAATACATCATCCTTGGGGGATTCTGCTAGTTGTTCCAACTTAGCTTCAAGGTTAAACTTCATTTTCTCCATCTGCTTTATTGTCCATTTATCGCCGTTTTGTTGCTTACAAGCATATACAAAATTAACTATTTCTTCTATGGTGTTTTTTATAACCTGGGTTTGTAGTTCAACTGATACAGGTATTCTCTCAAACTGACTCTGGCCTATGATTATTGCATCATAATCACCTGTTGCTATCCTCTCCAGAAATCTTTTTGTGTTTGACGTTTCAAAATCCTTTTCAGTGGCAACCAGAATGTTGGCAGCAGGATATAGTTTTAAAAAGTCTGCTCCCTGTTGTTCCGCTAGGTAATTTACTTCTGTGGGTTTGCAAAGTATAGCATTTCTGTTTCTTTCTAAAAGAAGCTTCTGGTTATTCTGGTTCTGCTCTAGTCGGGACTATCCTTATTATTTATATCCCCCTCCTGTTTTAAAATTTGATTTGCAATGGTTTGTCCATTAGAAACCTCCTACTATCGCAAAAGAACCTACCAGAAAACGGTAAGCTCTTTTGCTTAATAATATTATTTTAAATTAGTTGCTTATTTGTTTGCAGAGTAGTTCGTATTGCCAAGTATTTGAGTTACTATTTCAGTTAAGTCATCATCATCAATTGTTCCATTTATTACCTGGTCTGCATCATATTTACTTGTATCAGTATTTTCTACAGCATCCCCGTAATACCATGCATCAATACCTAAGTCAAGAAGTGTGTATTCACCTGTACGGTTAACGTCTTTGCCACCTACAATTAAAACAGTCTTTTCGCCACAGTTTTCCTGTGATACATCCATTTCCACTGTAGCGTTATCTGCAATACGTCCATATACAACATCAATCTTTGCTTCACCTGCAGCTATTGCTTTAAATTTCATCTTCAAAAGGATCTTATCTCCGTTTGCTGCATTTGCTTTACCAAGACACGCCGTTATGTACCTTTTAATTCCGGCTGCTATATCATCTTCTTTGTAAATTTTCAAACCATCAGCATTTTCCGAACTTATAAATTGCAGTTTTGAAGTATCATAAGCTATTTTCAAATCTTCTGCACATATGTTCGTAGCATTATGAATAATTATATTGGCGGTTATTTCAGTTCCAAGCCTTGTTTTATCTATTGAAGAAACCTCTATAGTTGCAGCATCATTTACTGATGTAGTTACAGAAACTTCATCGGAATTTACACTTTCGCCATCTGCATTTACTGCAGATATAACGTAGAAGTATTTAACTCCAACGCTTACACTGGTATCTATATAAGAAAGCATTGAAACAGATGCAATTGTTGTATATGGTCCATCTGCTGATGTTGCACGCTTGATTCGATAGCTTGTTGCACCATCAACAGCCGGCCAAGATAAGTTAACTTTTGAATTAGTCGCTTTAGCTGTCAGGTTTATCGGTGCCGGCAAAACAGAATACTCGGTTGCAAACTCTTCTACTGAATTAAGATAAGTACTACCATTATTTCCTCCTATCACATATATTTTCCCGTTTATTTGGGCTAATTGATGGGAATATCTTACAGTAGGCATTCCATTCCTTCTAACCCATGTATTTGTTGCCGGATTATATTCTTCTACTGAGTTAAGAACAGTATTACTGCTACCACCATTGCCTCCTAAGGCATATATTTTTTCACCTACTGTGATTACTTCATGTTCTCTTCTTGCAGTAGGCATTGCTGCCTTTGAAACCCACTTATCTGTTGATGGGTCATATTCTTCCACTGAGTTAATGTAACCAGCACCATATCCACCTATGGCATATATTTTCCTATTCATTACAGCAATTTTATACGTACTTCTCGCAGTGGGCATCGGTGATTTTGTGGTCCAGGTATTTGTTGCCGGATTGTATTCTTCTACTGAACTAAGATAACCATTATTATTAATTCCACCTATGGCATATATTTTCCCACCCACTACTGCCGTTTGGAATTCCCTTCTTGGATTGGCCATAGCTGCCTTGTTGGTCCAGGTATTTGTTGCCGGATTGTATTCTTCTATTGAATTAAGATAACCATTAGTACTGTTATATCCACCTATGGCATATATTTTTCCATCTAATACTTCAACTTGATGATAAATTCTTGCTGTAGACATTGCTGCTTTGACTGTCAGACTATTTGTTATCGGGTCGTATACTTCTAATGTGCTGATGTAGCCATTACCATTTTGTCCACCTATAATATAGATTTTGCCATCAACTACTGCCACTTGATGATATGCTCTTGCTGTAGACATTGTCGCCTTGGTAGTC
>JAEWCZ010000030.1 GCA_023390335.1 Bacillota bacterium
CGCTGACCGAAACAACAGATGACATATCAACTATCTCCTACAGCTGTGGCTTTAACAACCTGTCTAATTTTAATAAGCAATTTAAAAAAATTACAGGAAGTTCGCCTCGGGAATACCGTAAACGATAGAATTTTACCAGTATTCCAAGCATCGCTCCCAAACCATTCCTTTTCCCTTTTCTAAGTCCACCTTCATAATCATAAAATATGCCTGAAAATTCCCATTCAGAATTTTGAACAATACAGTATCAATACAAATAAAAGAAAAGAATATAAAGAATCGTCAATTATGATTCTAAATATTCTTTTCTTTTTCATAGCCTTCAAACTCTCTATATGCCTTGAACTTACGAAAAAGGTGCCTACCAAAGCTAGTACCCTCTTGACAAAAAAACTATAATAGCTGATTGCGTTTGCTTTCAGGCTCTTCACCATTCTCTACACGTTTTATATTATTCATAAAGAAATCATATCTTTTTTTATGGAATTTTAGACCGTCAGGCATACCTGCCGTATGGGGAGTAAGTATCACATTACTCAGATTCCGAAGCTCACTGTCGGTTGAAAGCGGTTCAGATTCAAACACATCCATGCATGCACCTGCAATATTTCCATTTTTTAAAGCACCTATTAAGTCTTTTTCATTGACAATTCCACCACGGGCTGTATTTATAAAAAGTGAGGTATTCTTTATTTTCTTGAATACCTCTTTGTCAATCAGCTGTTTGGTTTGCGGATTCAGGGATGCATGTACAGTTACTATGTCTGATGCACTTACAAGATAATCAATATCCGTCATTTTCACAAAACCGTCAGGTTGTACAACAGCTTTCCTAGCATAAGCCAGCACATTCATATCAAAGACCCTGCAAAACTCAGCTACTTTTTTACCGATAGCGCCAAAGCCTATAATTCCAATCGTTTTACCTGTTAATTCACTTCCTGAATAATTTAATTAACTTTCATCTATCCTGTTTTTCATGAAAGCATCAAGAAACGGTATGTTTTTATAATAAGACAATATCAATGCCATTACGTGCTCGGCCACTGCCTGCGCATTCACTCCTGAAGCATTAGCCACCCAAATGCCGAGTTGTGTGCAGGCATCGATATATAGGCACCCGTCTGTACATACTTCGAAGAAAAGCCATTTGATGTTTGCAATACAAGCTCACATCTTCGAAGTTATATACTGCGAGAAAATTTGCTGAATAATATCCCTTTTACCACGGGGTATAGGTTTTACCAAATTATTAATCTATTGCCAAAAGTATATGATTTTGCTAAATCGATTACACCTAATGACAAAATGCCTTTTTTATACTTACACAGCATTACCCTATCACCACCACTGTCTCAACGTTCCTGTAAACCTTCAATACTTCATATACTCTAAACTATCTCTCAACAAAAATTCTTACAGTTTCCTTCAACTCATCACTGAACTCTTCTAGATCTTCAAAGCTAATCGCACTATCACTTATAAGGGAAATAATGTTATAAACAAGGTTCGATCGGCTCATTTCTAATTGAACGCCAGTTTTCTTCCTATCTTCCTTTATTCTCTTGTCCAGGCTCCAAAACTTTTCTGATGGATTAGCGTCTTCACTTAGTAATTCTATATATTCCTTATTGAGCCTGTCCATATAGGCTTCCTGCCAATCACCAATTTTATTTCTGAAAAGCATCCAGTCCTTTTTTGTAAATCTCTGCTCTTGCAAAGTCCAAAGCCTCCCTCTAAATTCCAACTTTTCAATTCAATTTCACAATAAAACCTTCAAATACTCTTTTGGTTGAAGGTTCTATTCATTACAATTTTCTTTAATTATAAAGATCGTAAGGCGCACTGTCAAATTATATCCAATTTCAAAATATTTATTTTTCAAATATGATTGTGTATAATAACAAAATAAGGGTTAATGGCAATGGTATATTGCCATTTCTATTGTAAGTTGTCATTTGCTCCATTCGCAGTTAAGGCCGATTTGGATAGTTTGTTTTTACACAAAATCTATATGTTCACATCGTAAACTGCTGCCTCTGATTTTCCGTCTGCTCCGGCCCCTGCCGATCCAGCTTCATGAGCTGTTCCATGCTGTAATCAAGGACTTTTGTCTTTCTCTCTTAGATCATCACCATGTAAAATTTCTTTTGCACCGGAATCAGTGCAGGAGTTTCCTCAATAATCGTGCGTATTTTCTCCATGTCAATCCGTGCTGAAACTCTATTCAAAGCAGCATTTCACAGAAGTCCCAAGGTGAAAGGGTTTCTGGTTACATTTTTTATTAGTTTGTGAGATTTTTTGAAAAATGGCGCAAAGATACCCGGTTGCATAAAACAATCGGGCAAGGGGAGTGATTTGTTAATATATCTCAGAATGGCGATAGGCGATACCGTCTATTTCAATTACATAGGTTCCAACACCTTCTTCATCGCATTTTAGAATTAATTAGTTGTCCCCCAACATAAGTGAAGCTGAATCGCCGGAGCATCAAACAAGCAACAGAATAACTGCCAGTAAAATACTGCTGAATAATCTTTTCATATATTTTATGTGTATGCCTATACACAAGGCCTCTAGCTGTATATACCATTGGATAAACTACAAGGCGTTTTCTTTAGTCCTTGCCGGCGTTGTATTGTATAATATACTACGCGTTACCGACTTCTCTATTCATCTTCTGTAAAGTAGTATCCAATGAATGACATAATTAATCCAATTATTGAAACTACCCAGCCTATAAAGAGAAACGAATCTGGCCCTAAACTGATAGCTATTCCTAACAAAATAATTGCTATCCCCATCAAAATTTTCTTCACAGATTTCATAAATATCCCCCCTAACATAATAATGTAATGTGTAATTAGTTTTCGATTGTGTTATAACAATATGCCGTAAAATATGCAAGCATTCTCCTACTGCTCATTCCTTCACGGAAACTGCGTTCATTCAAATGGTATTAATAACATAAAGTATATCAGAAACAAGATCTAGATTGTTATTATAATCAGGAGCCTAGAATTTTGCATAAACGAATCTTATTTTGCACTGAACTTCATCTAATTTTTGAGCTAAAACACTATAATCCATAAGGAGCATTTGACAATACTTCAATTGCGTCATTCAATAACATGTGAACAGGGCGGTGATATGCGTACTTCTCACCGCCCTAATACACAGTTCAATTATATTCGACTATTGAATTGGTGTACTTTTCACTTTGCACCTCTAATTGCTTGTCGCCCAAAATGCTGTTGCACTATCTGAAGATTGATCATAATTGAATCCGGCAGAAACGCCTATGCTAGGTCCACTTTTAGAAAAAGACAGTGAAAGTCCAGACAACGAAATTCTCTGATGATAGTATCTTCCAATAGCAGATTCGCGACTATTCGTGCTGGTAACCTTCGTCATTTGCGCTGATAGGGTTCCTGTATGATATCTGTTATAAGTTCCTGCAATTGTACCTCTAATATTTATGCCTTTTGCACATCCGGCATTGGGATTATAGTCGTCGTAGCCATATCCATTCTCGTTGATGTAGTCTACATATACATCACTACCAGTAAAGCCAACATTCTTTTTATATGTCCAATAAATTGTATTGGGTTCCGCAGTAAAATCACCGCTCCACGCCATTGCCACCTTGTCAGTTAGAGTCCAGGACGGAGCATACTCCCATTTCCATGTATATGTAAGGTACTTTCTGGCAACGCCACCGCTATAAGACCGATGACTGCAGGTGATACTTGCGGTCCAGTTGCTGAGCGCTAGGATTGCTTGCTCAACTGGCATTGCCTCCACTTTCTGGATCTCATTTTTAGGAACTGCGGCCTCCGTACGACTACCAACATCCATGGCCTTATCCGTAAGAATCTTCTCAACCAAGGAATCCTCTCCCAGTATATGTTCGAATATACGAACGTTCTCATCATCTATAACAATAGCTCCGTCATCGCTAAGTGTGTACTCTACTTGATAGTCTTCTGTGAAGACTCCGTATGTTTTGGTTGTGGATTCATGGGTATATTGACCTTCGTATAGTTTCAACCTAACGGTATCATCAATGGCTTCAATGAAATCCATGGAGTATCCAGCATCAAGCAGATACTGTACAACAACCTTAGTCGAGGGCTCTGCTGCCAAATTAGATGCTTCGTCGTCCGCGGCAAAAGCTGTAAGTCCTGATGATGCAACGAGTATTAGACTCAGAACAAAAGACATAAGACCTTTTAACTTTTTCATCGTATTACCTCCTTATAATTTTGAGTTTATTGTTTGTGTTTTTGATTAGTATGTTTCACTTCGTTAGATTCACAGCAGTCATCAACATTATCTCAATCGAGATTTGTGTTTTCTGCGACATTTAGTCCGTTTATTGTTAATAACACACAATTCCTGCAGTTGATGTCATTGCAGATGGCAAGTACATGTTTTCCTAAATCCACGACACAGTAGCAATTGACACATAGATAACTATTGCCATCAAGATGGAAAAAAGCAGACTTTTTCATTATAATTTCTCTTAGCATATTGTTTTTGACTTGTTGATATGCTATCTTAGGAGTATCCACAAAAAATCAGAATGTCACTTATGTGACAAGGTGTCCAGCCTTTTGATTTTTTTGTGGATTTTTTATGTTATCATACGCATCACCCCCTTAATAATCATATTTTATAAACATAGAATATCTGCAGGAGCAGGACTTCTTTTTAGACGTTAACCCAATATGGATCAACCCAATACCCTCTGGTTTCATTCCAACACGATATTGTATGACTCCATTATAATCTCGATATTTTTTACGATTACATCTGCATAAGGTGCATTGATAACTTGTTCGGCAGAAAATTTTTCAGTCAATATTACTCTACTGCTCATCATGCAAATTTCCGGTATGCCACACTGAAAATTAATAAGTATGGAAGTACGTTATCACCCAGCCATAGCAGACTGAGTACCCCCTCTGTAAATTATTATAGCATAACTATTGCAATAGTCAATAATTGTTTTTATTCCCTCATTTCCCATTTATGTCGCTCCGTCAGAAATATACGGTCTAGCTTCCGTTCATCCTCCAGCTGACAGACCATTTCTATAGTGCCCATACCTACAAAGGTGTATTCTTTGTATTGCAGCAATTTATCTATTTTGAAAGTATTGTAAGTGCATAATAATATTTTTCTAGAGTAAAAATATAAACCAGCTATTTGGGGCTGTCCAGGATTAATTTACAATTATATAGCACATATATACTTCACTTATTTGCTCCAAGGTAGGTAGTTTTCAAGTTCTGCCTGTGACATGTTTTCAGATGTTTTTACTTTGAGAAGAAATTCAAGATACTTATATATGTTTATGCCATTAGCTTTGGCCATTTCACATAGGCTGTAACAGATTGCAAGTGCATCAGCTTCCTTAGTAGAATTACCAAATAACCAGTTCTTTCTGCCAATAACAAATGCCTTCATCTCTTGCTTGGATAGATTGTTGCTTAAACTACAATGACCATCTTCAAGATATGTCATCATGAAATTTCGACGGTTCTTCATATATTTTATTGCTTTTGCAGGGCGAGAACCTTTTCGTAGCAACTGCATGCCCTCTGCTCTGGATTCATGGTACTTATAACGGATTATTGGCGGGTTACCATTTTCACCACTCCTGAAGAGCCGCATATAGGAATCCGTTTGGACTCGTCGATTCGGGATTCGAACCGCTGACCTCTTGAATGCCATTCAAGCATTCTCTCTGCTAAGCTATCCTTTTTCCTATCTATAAAAGCAATTTGGACAGATTTTGCCTTTAACTATCCTATGTCATCCGTGGAAGGGCAAAAAGCGGGGTAAAATTCGCATTTTTAGCCCAATTTTTATGCTCATTTTTCGTCCAATAACCACTACATATTGCGGTACACCCCATCTATTTCTTCTCTTTACCACAATACGTCAATATTATCACCGCTTCAACGTGTGTTGAAGCGATGACAAATTTACTTATACTTACGTATTCCGTTTATAGATGCTTTTATTGTACCAAATCACTGGCGCGATGACTAGCCACGGTATATGTTTTCCTCTAATTTTTCTTAAAAAATAACATTACCTTTATTTCAAACTCAACAACTATATATTTTCTAGTCGTACACCTCCTATAAAGTGTTTCCTTTCTGTTACTTATAAACACATCTTTCACGGAGGACAAACGGCTTTTTAAAAAATGTCAGGGAACCATTTTTAATGATTACCCTGACATTTTTTATAGAGCCACTT
>JAEWCZ010000042.1 GCA_023390335.1 Bacillota bacterium
TATGGACATATACAGTGAATGTAGACAATAAATTTGGTAAAGGCGGAGATTTTGCTTTATTGCTGTGTGCTGTTATCAAAAAGGAAAGCAGCTTTGGAGCAGGCTTGCCAGGCAGTCCATCAGCCGGCGACGGATTGATGCAGGTAGAACCCAATACACGTAGTGCTTATTTATCTCAATTCAGTTCAACATTTGGCCATGCATATAATCACAGCAGTGAACAAGATCAGGTAAGTCTGGGCGGCTTGATTTTAAATGAAAAGATTAATAAATTCGGCAACATATATAACGGTTTATTGCACTATAACGGAGGAGATTACTGGTATCCGGGAGCTACAGATTCTTACGGCCGCCCTATTCTGGCAAATCAATATGCAGATGTAGTTTACGGTACATATAAGGGCTATGGTGGTAAGAACTAAGGTGTTATTTAGCCGTTAGATGTAAAGGTAAAAAGTATTTACATCTAAAGAAAAAATAGTTTACTGTAATGTTATTTCTATATCAAATAGCTTTGTTCCGGCTTGTTCTGTATTTCTTAAATAATATTGGCTAAGTACAGAACAAAGCTCAGGGACTTATGAAAAGAAGTTGTTAAATTATTGGAGAAATAAATTATAAAATAAACGTCACTATTTACAATAAATGGTCACGTTTTTGTGTGCGCAATTTGGACATGGACATGTCGCTATTTTTCCAACCTAGAAGTAGTATGGGACTAGGGTGGAAATCAGACTACTTAAAAATTGCATAAAACTATTTTTTATTAGCTGCTAATTGATTTACACTAACACCAACATATCATTATTACCCTTAATTGGCTTTTGATGAGTGACACTTGATTAACTAAATAAAATAAGTTATACTATGTAAGTAAGTGCACTGGAAAATATTTGAACTTTATCTGATATCACCATACTGTATGAATATACAGATGGGACGATAAGATGGAAAAGTAACAGCTCATAGTGCATCGAATGAGACTTCGGAAAGAAGTTATATAGGTAACAGGAATTTGAAAGTTATATAGTCTTGACCATGTAAACAGACGCGGCAGGAACTGAAAATTATTCCATTTTACTGTGTATATAAGTAGATAGTTGGATAAAAATATCATTTAGTTCGATATAGAGCGCTTGTTTGCTATGCAATAGATTTTTCTGTTGCGTAAGCAGGTGCTCTTTTTTGCGTAAACAACGAGCCATGGGGCTTATGGTATTCTTCTGTCGTTGGAGATTTCATGGCATTGGAAAAGGAGTGGGAAAATCATGAGAAATACTGTATCTACCATACTTGAACAAAAGAACAGGAAAGATAAGATAACGATGCTGACAGCATACGATTATTCTACTGCCAAATTAATCGATGAAGCCGGAGTCAATTCCATATTAGTTGGTGATTCCTTAGGTATGGTAATGCTCGGATACGAAGATACCTTATCTGTAACCATGGAGGATATGATTCATCATACTGCAGCAGTTGCACGGGGCTGTAAAAATGCACTTATTGTGGCAGATATGCCATTTATGTCATATCAGACCTCCGTTTATGATGCCGTTTGCAATGCAGGACGTCTAATGAAGGAAGGGCGCGCTCATGCAGTAAAGCTAGAGGGCGGAGTAAAGATGTGTCCTCAGATTAAAGCAATTGTAGAGTCTTCCATACCGGTTGTTGCACACATAGGACTGACACCACAGTCGTTAAATGTGTTTGGCGGATATAAAGTCCAGGGAAGGGATGAAGAAACTGCAAGAGAGCTGATACGGGATGCAAAAGCGGTGGAGGAAGCAGGGGCATTTGCAGTTGTGTTGGAATGTGTGCCGGATAAATTGGCTGATTTAATAACGGAATCAATTTGTATTCCTACCATAGGAATCGGAGCGGGTGCAGGGTGTGACGGACAGGTTCTGGTTTATCAGGATATGCTTTCCCTGTATAGCACATTTAAACCAAAGTTTGTAAAATGTTTTGCTAATGTGGGTGAAATAATGACAATTGCTTTTAAGCAGTATATCGAAGAAACAAAGGCTGGTGTTTTCCCTGGAGAAGCACATGTTTTTAATATACCAGATGAAATAATCGTGAAATTGCATAAAGAATGAGGAGCGGGAGATAAAAGTATGAAGATCGTTAAGACGATAGAAGAAGTTCGTGAATGTATAATGGAATGGAGAAGAGAGGGCTTAAGCATTGGGTTTGTACCAACTATGGGATATCTGCATGAAGGACATCAAAGCTTAATTAATCAGGCTGCTGAAAATGATAGGATAGTATTAAGTATTTTCGTCAATCCTATGCAATTTGGTCCCCAAGAAGATCTGGCAAGCTATCCAAGAGACTTGGAGCTTGACAGCAGGTTGTGTGAGGAAAATGGGGTGGACTTAATTTTTCATCCGGAGCCGGAAGAAATGTATGAAGCAGACTTTTGCTCTTATGCGGATATGTCTGTACTTACGGAGGAGCTTTGCGGGTTAAGCAGACCGGTACATTTCCGAGGGGTATGTACCGTTGTTTTAAAGCTATTCAATATCGTTACTCCGGACAGAGCCTATTTTGGTGAGAAGGATGCCCAGCAGTTTGCTATTATAAAACGTATGGTCAGGGATTTGAATATAAATGTGGAAGTAATTGGATGCCCTATCATACGTGAGAGAGATGGATTGGCAAAGAGT
The DNA here is from genome assembly GCA_023390335.1 of Bacillota bacterium. Lineage (GTDB taxonomy): Bacteria > Bacillota > Clostridia > Acetivibrionales > DSM-1351 > Ruminiclostridium. The sequence goes on from JAEWCZ010000042.1 coordinate 2,673, forward strand.
TCACGCAATACATATCTGAATGCAGAAGAAAGAAAAGCAGCTCTTGTTTTATACGACAGCATCCAAATGGGAAAGAAGCTGATCAAAGATGGTGAAAGGGATGCAGCAGTTTTAATAAAAGCAATAAAGGAAAATATCGAAAAAGAACCTCTGGCAAAAATTGACTATCTAAAGGCTGTCGATGCAATGACCATGAGTCAGGTTGAGAAACTGGACAGGAGGGTTTTAGTTGCGATGGCAGTATATATCGGAAAGACCAGATTAATTGATAATTTTACATTTGATTTTGAGGAATGAAATAACGAATTATTGAAAAGACAATAAAGCTGCTTGAAGTGAAAGGAAAATTAATCTATTATGACGATGACGATTACAATGTTAAAAGGAAAATTCACCGTGCAATAGTAGTACAGGCAGAGCTTGATTATGTTGGAAGTATAACGGTGGATGAAGAGCTGCTAGATGCGGCAGGTATCTTAGAATATGAAATGGTATGTATTTTAGATATTAATAATGGACAACGTTTTGAAACCTATGTAATTGCCGGAGTACGCGGCTTGGGTTTAATATGCTTGAATGGAGCAGCGGCAAGATGTGTACAGGTTAATGATAAAATTATTATTATGGCATATGCCCGGCTTACACCGGAAGAAGCGGAAAAACATAGACCGAGTGTTGTATTTTTAGATAATCATAACCACATTGTTCAAAAGACCAATTATGAAAAGCATGGATTGTTGAAGGATATGTGCGGGCGTTATAGTTAGGGGGATTCAGTCTATATTGCTGTATTTGGTATATTACAAGCGCAACCGCCTATATTGTATAATCGAAAGCCTCTGTGAAAATAAAACAAAGTTACTTGAAAGTAAGATGTATAGTAACCATTATTTCCTATTTTAATATAAATATTGACAAAAAATAATAAAATGGTAAAATATAGGTACAATCTAGATTGAAAAATTATTGGAGGTAAGACGAAAAATGTTAAAAAAGAAAATTATTATAGGTGTATCAGTACTAAGCTTAACATTATTACCACAATGTGCGACATATGCACAAAGCTTTTACAATGGAAATGTTCAGAAATATAGTGATTTTGAGTCAGGAAATTCTTACAAAACAAGTACATCAACACAAGCAGCAAATGATGTTGTTACAAAACCATCTGGTTCATTTCAATCATGGACGGAAATAGGCAACAGTGGTACATACGGTGGAGTTGTGTATACTGAGGGATTGAATGCTACAGAAAAAACAGAATACACAACGATAGGGTACAAATATATGACATATGTTAAAAATTTTGATGCTGATAGCTCAATAGCCTACGCTATTAATACCAATAAGGTACCTACAAAACTAAACATTTCAACATCGTTGTCCAATTTTACTGGTGGTGGAGTTAGTGGCTTCTGGGCTCCAGATCCATTTTAATTATTAAAGTGTAATAATAATAGCTTGAGTGAGAGGATTATCTTTCACTCAGGCTATTAACTGTATTAGGGAGGAATATTATGTTTGTTAAAAACAATCTGAAAAGAGGAATTATAAATAGAGATATGTTAATATCTCTGATTGCTTCTGTGATTTGTTTGGTAATAGGTGGATATGAATCGTTGATAATATATAAACAAAATAGTTATGTAAATGCTTTTTTTAGTTCATTAACAAATGGTACTTCATCAATTATGGCTTTAGTATTTCCCATAATTGCGTGCATACCTTATGCTGCATCTTATGCTGAGGAAAAGGTGTCTGGCTATTTAAACTATGTGATAATAAAAGTAAATAAAAAGAAATACATTAGAACTAAAATATTATCCTGTGCATTAAGCGGAGGTTTAGCAGTGGGAGTACCAGCTCTAGTCTTTTTAATAGCCTGTATATGGTGTAAAGGAACTCAACTATCCAGCACACAATCGGAATATTATTATATTACTCATGCTGTTGGTTTATTCGATAGATCACCAATATTTTATTGTTTGCTTTATGTTCTAAATTTCTTTTTGTGTGGGGCTATATTTGCATTGATTGGTTTAGCTGTTTCTGTTTATATTAATAATAAATATTTGATACATATTATTCCCTTTGCAATATACATCCTTTTAGCTATGCTAATGGCAAACATTAATATCAATCTAAATCCAGTAACTTTATATGATATAAACAGTTATGCTGAGAGTAGTCTGGTGTTTAACAGTATTTATAAGATTGTAATAATGATAGTACCTATGTATATTTTTGCACATGGAGTTAAGATATATGAAGAATAGATTAAAGTTATTGATATGTACATCATTGAAAATAAATTTTGAAAAAGTCTATGAATATTATTTACTTGTGTTTATTATGTATATGCTTGCAAATTATTTTATAGGTAGAAGTTTAGCTACGGGAGATGAATTATCTTTTTATGAATTGTATTTTTGGCATATGAGTAACTGTCAACATTTATCCATTTTTCATACAATTTTCTTTCTTATATTTATAGACAGATTAATTACAGATAATAATTATTCAATATTTTATCTCATTAAATATAGAAGCAGGAAGGAAATAATAATAACCAAGACATTAACTATATTTTTAGCTAGTATATTTTATGTTGTTTTGACAGTTATAGTTTCATTATTAGAATGCCTAAGAAAAGATTCTTTAAGTGGAAAATGGAGTGATTTTTCGAAATCTCAATTAATCAATTTATATAACAATTATCCTGAATTGCAAATGAATAAATTTTTCGTACCATTATTTATAAACTTGGTTCTTTATTTTATTTGTATTGGATGCATTTACTATACTCTTAGTAATATTATAAAAAAGAAAATACTCCCATTGTTTATATCAATTTCTCTCAATATAGTAGGTTATATAATATATTTATGCAGGATGGATAATCTAGCTAAGTTTACTATGGTTGGAAATGTTTCATTGGGGTATAGTGACAAAGTTCAAAATACTAATGTAAATATATTTTATTGGTTAGGTATATTAGTGGTTTTGCTAATAATTCATATTGTAACATGTAATAAATTAAATATGGAGATTAAAGATTAATGAAATTGAAAAAGTACAGGATAAATGCAGTTTTTAGTGATATAATCCGAATTATCTATATTACAATTCCGGCAGCATTAATTTATGATTTGATTATTTCAAACTATATGGGATATGCTGAAGAAGGATTTACTGAAACATTGATTATCTATTTTATGGGAGCAAATAAAATAGATACAGTACTATTAACGTGGTTGTTTCTTCAGACTTATATAATAGGAATCTGTATATACACACTTAAAAAAGAATTGAATTGTTCTTTGACTATAAGTATTTTAAAACTTAAGAGTGTTAATAGGTATATAAATTATTTGGTTGTACGGATGGCATGGATTATAATTACATTTTATTGTGTTATTTTTGGTTTTACCGTTATATATGTCAAAGTATTTCATAATACATTAAGAGCAACAAGTATCTATAGTAAGTATTTAAATATTGGAGCAGATGTAAATTGTTTTTTACTATTTAGTAATATTATCTTGAACACATCTTTGTATATTATTTTAATTTGTATATTAGGGATAGTTTTGAAATCATTTAGTAATGGTTTTTTAATGTTACAAATCTATCAGTTGTTTGCCTTATTTACTACAAACAAAGTTTATTCGTTTAGGTATTTTCCTTTAACTCAGGGGGGGTTCATTTTTTTTGATGGTATATATACATATAAATTTGCAGCGATATATCAAATATTTATGATAATTTGCTCAGTATTGTTGTTAGCTAAGCTATTTAAAAAAAATATTGAAAATTATTTATAGTGAAGGAGGAGAAATGAATCCAATTATAAGTTTAAATAACGTTTGTAAATCATTTGGAAATACTATGGTTTTAAATGACATTAATTTAGAAGTGGAAGAAGGAGAGATTGTAGGGATCATTGGTCAGAATGGATGTGGAAAATCAGTACTATATAAAATCATAACCGGATTAATAGTTCCTACTAGTGGAAGGATAGTAGTTAATAACAAGAAGATTGAAAAAGGCAGATTTGCAGAGAATATAGGTATTATGTTTGATAATACAGGGCTATTGCCTAATTATACAGGATTCCAAAATTTAAAGACTATAGCAGTTATTGAAAATAAAATTAATGATGATAGAATCAAAGAGTATATATCATTAGTAGGCTTAAATCCTAACGATTCTAAACCGGTAAAAAAGTTTTCTTTAGGAATGAAACAGAGATTAAAAATTGCAATGGCTATTATGGAAAATCCTAAGATACTTTTACTTGATGAGCCGTTTAATGCATTGGATAAAGAGATGAAGCAAGTTGTAAATAACCTTCTATTTAATTTGAATTGTAAAGAGAAGACTACAATCTTAATAACAAGTCATGTTGACGATGACATAAAGAATTTATGTACAAGGGTTTTAAAAATTAAGAATGGTGAGTTAGATAAAGTGTAAATTTTCTGACCATGAAAAAGTTGGTAAAATTTTCTTTATAATGCTTTGCATTTAGCACTATGCCGTAAAATATTGTTATCTGGAAGGTGCTAAAAACCCTGGTGTTAAGCACTAATTAATTCCCTGTGGTTTAAATAGACTGAACTATTTAACCACAGAGAACTATAACTGCTATTGACTAGAGGGTGTAGCCATAGACCACGTAAGTGTACTCCCTAAAGTATAACTGATATGATGCCTATTGTATTCATAATTGAGTTCCCTCTATTTTTCTATGGTATAATGATATTTATTTGCTGCTATTTGATTTATAATAATACCCAAACATATCATTATTGCCATTGTCCATAAGCCTAAATTATCTATACATTTGTTTCCATAAATAAGCCCCATCGGCGATTGCACAAACAGCACTAATGAAACGATATTGAGTATTTTGTTTATTTTGTAGTTATTAAGCGGAGACCCAACGGAAA